>NZ_FMDN01000046.1:3302-9880 GCF_900090245.1 Micromonospora halophytica | reverse complement strand
CGGTGGGGGTCGGGTCGGTGGCCACCGCCGCGAGCAGCGCCAACACGTCGGCGTCCGGCGCACGGTCAAGGTCGACCAGCACGATCCGGTCCGGATGCTCGGACTGCGCCGACCGCAACAGCCCCCACACCGCCGCACCGGCCAGATCCGTCACCCGGTCCTCGCCCCGGACCGCCACCGCACCCCGAGTCACCACCACCAACCGCGAACCGGCGAGCACCTCCGCCGCCAACCACCCCTGCACCACAGCGAGAACATCCGCCGTCACCTGCCGCACCACGTCCGGAAGCCCGGCCGCGTCGGCACCGATGACCTCGTCGGTGGCGGTGGTCGCCTCGGTGGCGGTGACCGGGTCGGTGGTGGCGAGGGCCGGGTCATCGCCGGCAGTGGGGGCGTCGGTCGATGCGTCGGCCAGGTCGGCAGCCATGGTGCCGGCGGCGGGCACCGTGAGTAGGACGGCCTGCGGCGCGCTGCCACCCGCCTGCACCGCCGCCACCAGCGCCGCCACGTCCGCGAAGACAGCCGTGCCGGGCGGGACGGGCACCGGACCGGCCTGCTCCGCTCCCGCGCCGGGACGCCCGTGCAGGTCCAGCACCGCCCAGTCCACCGGCGTGGCGGCCGGGGCGACCTCCTCGACCGGCCAGGACACCTCGAACAGCGACCGGTCGGCCGCGCTCGGGGCGGAGACCGCACCCATCTCGCGGAGCACCAGCGAGTCCACCGACACCACCGGCGCACCCGACTCGTCCACCGCGACGAGGCGGACCGACGTGCCGGAACCGGTCAACCGCACCCGCAGCGTCCGCGCACCCGAGGCATGCACCTGCACACCCTCGAACGCGAACGGCACCCGCGCACCCGACCCGGACCCACCATCGAGCAACCCGATCGGATGCAACGCCGCATCCAGCAGCGCCGGATGCACCCCGAACCCACCCGCATCGGCCACCACCTCATCGGGCAGCACGACCTCCGCGAACACCTCACCCGCACCGGACCACACCCGCCGCAGCCCCTGGAACACCGGCCCGTACGACAGGCCGTGCTCCGCGAAGGCCGGGTACCAGCCGGACAGGTCCACCTCGGACGCCTCGGCCGGGGGCCAGGCGCCCAGGGTCGGCTCGTCGGCCGACGCGGGTTCCAGGACGCCCTCGGCGTGCCGGGTCCACTCGGCCTCCGGGTCGTCCTCGGGCTGGGAGTGCACGGTCACCTGGCGGGCGCCGGAGGCGTCGGTCGCGCCGACACGTACCTGCACCCGGACGGCGTCGGAGGCGGGCAGGGCCAGCGGCGCGGCGATCGTCAGCTCCCGCACCCGGGACGCGCCGACCTCGTCGCCCGCGCGCACCACCAACTCGACCAGCGCCGTGCCCGGCACCACCACCGCGCCGGCCACCACATGCTCGGCCAGCCACGGATGCGTCGACACCGACAGCCGGCCCGTCAACACCACCTCGTCGTCACCGGCGAGCCGCACCGCCGCACCCAGCAACGGATGCCCGGCCACCCCGAGCCCCGCCCCCGACACGTCACCGACCTGCCACGACCCCACCTCGGGCCAGAACCGCTCCCGCTGGAACGCGTACGTCGGCAGCTCGATGCGGGTCGCGCCGGTGTCGGTGAACCAGGTCTGCCAGGTCACCGGCACACCGGCGACGTGCAGCTCGGCCAGACCGGCGAGCAGCGCCGCCACCTCGGGCCGGTCCTTGCGCTGGGCGGCCACGGCCAGCACACCCTCGTTGTCGGGCAGCGCGTCGGCGGTCATCGCGGTCAGCACGCTCTGCGGACCGATCTCCAGGAACGTGTCCACCCCGGCGGCGCGCAGCGCGGTGACCCCGTCGGCGTAGCGCACCGCCTCGCGGACGTGCCGCACCCAGTAGTCGGCGGTACGGATCTCATCAGGGTCGGCGAGCGCCCCGGACAGGTTCGACACCACCGGCAGCACCGGCGCGGCGAAGGTGAGCTTCTCCACCACCGCCCGGAACTTCGCCAGCATCGGCTCCATCAACGGGCTGTGGAACGCGTGACTGACCGTCAGCCGACGGGTGCGCGCCCCCCGCTCCCGCCAGACCCGCTCCACCTCGTCCAAGTCGTCGAGCGCACCGGAGACGACCACGGAGGTCGGCCCGTTCACGGCCGCGATGCCCACGTCGGCGAGCCCGTCCAGCGTCGGCAGCACATCCGACTCCGACGCGGCCACGGCCAGCATCCCACCACCGGCCGGCAACGCCTGCATCAACCGACCACGCGCCGCCACCAGGGCACACGCGTGCTCCAGCGACAACACCCCGGCCACATACGCCGCCGTGATCTCACCGACCGAGTGCCCACCGACGAAGTCCGGCACCACACCGAACGACTCCACCAGACGGAACAACGCCACCTCGACCGCGAACAGCCCAGCCTGGGTGAACACCGTCTGATCCAACAGCCCCGCCTCGTCAGCGAACAGCACCGACTTCAACGGCTGCGGCAACAGCCGGTCCAGATGCGCACACACCTCGTCCAACGCGACAGCGAACACCGGGAAGACGCCGTACAACTCCCGACCCATGCCGACACGCTGCGCACCCTGACCGGAAAAGAGCACCGCGAGCGGACCCCGGTCGCCGGCCTGACCCGTGACCACCGCGCCGGACGGCTCCCCCGCCGCCAGCGCCCGCAGCCCGGCCAGCAGGTCGTCACGGCCGGTGGCGGCCACGACCGCGCGGCTGTCCAGCATCGAGCGGGTGGTGACCGACGAGAACGCCACGTCGAGCGGGCCCGGGTCGGCGTCGCCGTCCAGCCAGGCAGCCCAGCGGCCGGCCTGCGCGGCGAGCGCGGCGGGGTGGGCGGCGGAGAGCAGCACCGGGGCGGTCGGCAGCGCACGCGCGGGCGACGCGTCCTCGGTGGCGGGGTCGGACGCGGGGGCCTGCTCCAGGATGAGGTGGGCGTTGGTACCGCTCATGCCGAACGAGGAGACGGCGGCCCGGCGTGGCCGGTCCGTCTCGGGCCACGGGCGGGCGTCGGTGAGCAGGGTGACGGCGCCGGCCGTCCAGTCGATGTGCGGGGACGGCTGCGTGACGTGCAGGGTGCGCGGCATGGTCGCGTGCCGCATCGCCAGCACCATCTTGATCACCCCGGCGACCCCGGCCGCCGCCTGGGTGTGACCGATGTTCGACTTCAGCGAGCCGAGCCAGAGCGGCCGGTCCGCCGGGCGGTCCGTGCCGTACGTCGCCAGCAGGGCCTGCGCCTCGATCGGGTCGCCGAGGGTGGTGCCGGTGCCGTGCGCCTCGACGACGTCCACGTCGGCGGGGGTGAGCCGGGCGTTGTCCAGGGCCTGCCGGATGACCCGCTGCTGGGCGGGGCCGTTCGGGGCGGTGAGGCCGCTGCTGGCACCGTCCTGGTTGACGGCGCTGCCCCGGATCACGGCGAGCACGGGGTGACCGTTGCGGCGGGCGTCCGACAGTCGCTCGACGAGCACCATGCCGACGCCCTCGGCCCAGCCGGTGCCGTCCGCGTCGGCGGAGAACGCCTTGCAGCGCCCGTCGGAGGCGAGGCCGCGCTGGCGGGAGAACTCGACGAAGCCGCCGGGGGTGGCCATCACGCTGACCCCGCCGGCCACGGCGAGGGTGCACTCGCCGTCGCGCAGGGCCTGGCTGGCCAGGTGCAGGGCGACCAGGGAGGAGGAGCAGGCGGTGTCGATGGTGACGGCCGGGCCCTCCAGCCCGAAGGTGTACGCGAGCCGGCCGGAGATGACGCTGGCGGCGGTGCCGGTCAGCACGTACCCCTCGACGCCTTCGGGGAGGCGGCGCAGGACGGAGGCGTAGTCCTGGCCGGCGGTGCCGACGAAGACGCCGGTGCGGCTGCCGCGCAGCGCGCCCACGTCGAGGCCGGAGCGTTCGAACACCTCCCAGGTGGTCTCCAGCAGCAGCCGCTGCTGCGGGTCCATGGCGAGGGCCTCGCGGGGCGAGATGCCGAACAGGGTCGGGTCGAAGTGCCCGGCGTCGCGCAGGAACCCGCCCCGGTCGCTGTACGAGGTGCCGGGGTGGTCCGGGTCCGGGTCGTACAGCTGGGCCAGGTCCCAGCCGCGGTCGGTGGGGAAGGTGCCGGTCGCGTCGGTGCCGGCGGCGACGAGGTCCCACAGTTCCTCGGGGGAGCTGACGCCGCCGGGGAACCGGCAGGCCATGCCGACGACAGCGATCGGCTCCGGTTCGGCGTCCTCCAGCTCCCGCAGGCGCCGGTGCGCCTGGCGGAGCTCGGTGGTCACCCACTTGAGGTGTTCGAGGAGCTTCTCTTCGTCCGCCATGACCCACCCGCCCGGAGCTTGCTGCCGATCGATTCCACCGACTGGATGCCATCGATCCGGCTCGGCGTCACTGACCGGCGCGACCGATGGCGAACGAACTCACCGCTTCAACGTGTTGTCCTCACCGCTGATCACCCGCACGCCACCGCACGACCGGAGGGAATGCCGGCATCCGACCGCCACCGTGACTGGACGGTACTGAGCGGTGCGGGGCGGCCCAACCCCTACGGACCCCTCATTCGCACCCGCCCGGCGGGCCGGATATCCGCAGCGTGCGGTGGGTCGGGCGGCCGGGAGTCGCCGGTCAGCCGAGGTGCCGCGCGGGGGCCGGCAGGATCGTCCGCAGGCGCCCCGGCGGGGTGGCCCGACGCCGCCACTCGCGGGGGTAGCCGACTGACACCTCCTCGAACCGGACGCCGTCGTACCAGGTGGTGCGGGGGATGTGCAGGTGGCCGTAGACGGCGACGCGGGCGTCGTAGCGCAGGTGCCAGTCGGCGGTGAGGTCGGTGCCGCACCACTGGGCGAACTCGGGGAAGCGCAGGATCCGGGTCGGTTCGCGGACCAGCGGATAGTGGTTGACCAGCACGGTGGGCAGCCCGCCGCGCTCCGCGTCGAGCCGCCGCTCGGTCTGGATCACCCGGGCCCGGCACCAGGCGTCCCGGCTCGGGTACGGGTCGGGGTGCAGCAGGATCTCGTCGGTGCAGACGACCCCGGTCTCGTGTGCCCGGGCCAGTGCCTGCTCCCGGGTGTACGTCCCCGGGGGCCGCCACGAGTGGTCGTACCCGACGAAGAGCGGGGCGATGAGGACGGGATCGCCATCCGGGTCCCACACCGGGTACGGGTCCTCCGGCGTGACCACGCCGAGGCGGCGGCACAGCTTGACCAGGTGCCGGTAGCGCGCCTCGCCCCGCAGTTGGACGGTGTCGTCGCGGGGTGTCCACAGTTCGTGGTTGCCCGGCGCCCAGATGACCTTGGCGAACCGGTCACGGAGCAGGGTGAGCGCCCACTCGACGTCGGCGGCGAACTCGCCGACGTCACCGGCGACGAGCAGCCAGTCCTCGTCGCCGTCGGGGCGCAGTGCCTCGACGACGGCGCGGTTCTCCGCGTACACCACGTGCAGGTCGCTGATCGCGACGAGCTGGCGGATCCGGGTCACCCGGCACCTCCCGTGTCTCCGGGCACCCGCGCGCACCCCCACCGCCCGGCCGGCGCGTCGACGCTCGGGCCGGGTACGACCACCTGACGGGCTCCGACCCTATGGAGGCCGTCAGGTGGCGGCACACCCCTAGATGGACGCGGCACACCCCTAGGACGTGTGTCGGGTCCTCGGCCGAGGACGCGACACACGCCTGTGGGCGGACGTGGTCACGACTTGCCGAACTCCCGCTGGATGATGTCGAAGATGTCGTCGGTGGTGGCGGCGGCCAGGTCGGCGGCCGGCTCACCGTCGGGGGTGGCCGTTGCGGTCACGACGTCGCCGCCCCGCCACCGGGTGAGCAGCTCCTCCAGCCGTCGGGTGATCTCCGCGTCGCCGCGTCGCTCGTCGGGGACGTCGCGCAGGAGCTGGTCGAGCCGGTCGATCTCGGCGACGACCGGGGTGGCCGATCCGTGGGGCGCCAGTTCGGTGCGCAGGTACGCGGCGAGCGCCGTGGGCGTGGGGTGGTCGAAGACGAGGGTGGTGGGCAGGGTGAGCCCGGTCTCGGCGGTGAGCCGGTTGCGCAGTTCGACGGCGGTGAGCGAGTCGAAGCCGAGTTCCAGGAAGCCCCGACCGGCCCGGATCGCGGTCGGGGTGCGGTGGCCGAGCACGGTGGCGGCGGTGCCGCGTACCAGGTCGAGGAGGATGCGGTCCCGTTCGGCCTCGCCGGCGGTGGCGAGCCGGTCCCGCAGCGCCTGCGCCGCGCCCCCGTCCGGTGCCGGTGGCTCCGGACGGTCGGCCGTGCCGGCCTCGGGGATCTCGTCGAGCAGTGGGCTGGGGCGCATCGCGGTGAAGGAGGCGGCGAAGCGGTCCCAGGTGACGTCGGCGACGACCACGGCGGTGTCGTCCCGGTCGAGCGCACCCTGCAGAGCGGTGACCGCCAGGTCCGGCGCCATCGCGGGCAGGCCCCGACGGGCGAGCTGTTCCTGCTGCTCGCCGTGCGCCATGCCGGCGCCGGCCCAGGGTCCCCAGGCGACGGCGGTGCCGGCGTGGCCGCGGGCCCGCCGCCGGGCGACCAGCCCGTCGAGGTACGCGTTGGCGGCGGCGTAGCCGGCCTGCCCGGCCGAGCCCCACACCCCGGCGATGGACGAGAACACC
>NZ_FMDN01000046.1:2511-3292 GCF_900090245.1 Micromonospora halophytica | reverse complement strand
CCCTGACCCGTGAACAACACCGCCCGACGACCCGACGACACCTGACCAGCCACCACGCCCGGAGCAACCAGCCCCTCAGCCAACGCCGCCAACCCCGCACACAAATCACCGGCCGTGGAACCCAACACCACCGCCCGATGATCGAGAGCGGCCCGAGACGTGGCCAGGGACCAGGCCAGGTCGACCGGGGGCTGCTCCTGGTCGCCGCTCAGGTGCGCGGCGAGTCGGGTGGCCTGCCCGGCCAGGGCCTCCGTGGACCGCCCCGACAGGAGCCACGGCACGACGGGCAGGGGATCGCCCGCCAGCGCCTCGACCGGCTCCGGTTCCGGCTGTTCGATGATCACATGGGCGTTGGTGCCGGAGATCCCGAAGGAGGAGACCGCGCCCCGGCGGGGCCGGTCGAGTTCCGGCCACGGCCGGGCCTCGGTGACCAGCGTGACCGCGCCGGAGGTCCAGTCCACCTTCGACGAGGGCGCGTCCACGTGCAGGGTGGCCGGCACGAGGCCGTGTCGCATGGCGAGCACCATCTTGATCACACCGGCGACGCCTGCGGCGGCCTGGGTGTGCCCGATGTTCGACTTGATCGAGCCCAGCAGGAGCGGTTCACGGTCCTCCCGGCCCTGCCCGTAGGTGGCCAGCAGCGCCTGCGCCTCGATGGGGTCGCCCAGCGTGGTGCCGGTGCCGTGCGCCTCGACGGCGTCCACGTCCGCCGTGCTCAGCCCGGCGTTGGCCAGGGCCTGCCGGATCACCCGCTGCTGCGCCGGCCCGTTCGGCGCGGTCA
>NZ_FMDN01000046.1:0-2066 GCF_900090245.1 Micromonospora halophytica | reverse complement strand
GCGCAGCGACTGCGCCGCCAGGTGCAACGCCACCAGCGACGACGAACACGCCGTGTCCACGGTGACCGCCGGCCCCTCGAACCCGAACGAGTACGCCACCCGCCCCGACAGCACGCTGGTGGCGTTGCCGGTGAGCAGGTGACCGCCGACCTCCTGGTCCCGGCCCATGGCCGTCGAGGCGTACCCCTGGAAGCTGGCGCCCGCGAAGACGCCGACCCGCTCGCCCTTCAGCCGCGACGGGTCGACCCCGGCCGACTCGACCGCCTCCCAGGACACCTCGAGCAGGAGACGTTGCTGCGGGTCCATGGCCAGGGCCTCGCGGGGAGAGATCCCGAAGAACTCGGCGTCGAACGCGCCCGCGTCGTAGACGAAGCCGCCCTGGCGGGGGAACGACGTGTCGGAGAGCCGGCCGTCGAGGAAGCTGTCCCAGCCCCGGTCGAGCGGGAAGTCGGAGATGCCGTCCCGGCCGGTGGCGAGCAGGTCCCACAGCTGATCGGTGGTGTCGACGCCGCCGGGCAGCCGGCAGGCCATGCCGACGATGACGATCGGGTCGTCGTCGACCGTGGCGACCCGCTCCCGCGCCTGTGGTCCGACCGGTGTGCCGGTCAGTTCGGCGCGCAGGTGGGCGGCCAGGGCCAGCGGCGTGGGATGGTCGAAGACGAGGGTGGTGGGCAGGGTGAGCCCGGTCTCGGCGGTGAGCCGGTTGCGCAGTTCGACGGCGGTGAGCGAGTCGAAGCCCTGCTGCTGGAACGCCCGGTCGGCCGGCACGGCGTCGGGTGTGGCGTGTCCGAGCACGGCAGCGGCCTGGGCGCGGACGAGGTCGAGCAGGTATCCGTCCTGTTCGGCGGGGGTCATGCCGGCGAGCCGGCGGCCCGTCTGCCCACCGTCGGTGGCTTCGTTGACGGCCCCGGCCGGTTCGGGTCGCGCCTCGGGGATCTCGTCGAGCAGTGGGCTGGGGCGCATCGCGGTGAAGGAGGCGGCGAAGCGGTCCCAGGTGACGTCGGCGACGACCACGGCGGTGTCGTCCCGGTCGAGCGCACCCTGCAGAGCGGTGACCGCCAGGTCCGGCGCCATCGCGGGCAGGCCCCGACGGGCGAGCTGTTCCTGCTGCTCGCCGTGCGCCATGCCGGCGCCGGCCCAGGGTCCCCAGGCGACGGCGGTGCCGGCGTGGCCGCGGGCCCGCCGCCGGGCGACCAGCCCGTCGAGGTACGCGTTGGCGGCGGCGTAGCCGGCCTGCCCGGCCGAGCCCCACACCCCGGCGATGGACGAGAACACCACGAACGCGTCCAGCCCGTCGGGCAGCAGCTCGTCGAGGTGCGCGGCACCGTCGACCTTCGCGCGCAGGACGTGGGGCAGTTCGTCGGGGGTGATGTCGGGCAGCGGGGTGGAGTGGGGCGCTCCGGCGGCGTGGACGACGGCGCGGGCGGGGTCGCCCTGGGGGGTGAGGTCGTCCAGCAGCGCGGCGAGCGCGGCCCGGTCGGCCACGTCACACGCAGCCACGGTCACCCTGGCCCCGGCCGCACGTAGCCGCTCCGCCAACTCCACCGCACCGGGTGCCCGCTCCCCCTGCCGGCTGGTCAGCACCACATGCCCCGCACCGGACTGCACCGCCCACTCCGCCACCCGGGAACCCAACGCGCCCGTACCACCGGTGACCAGCACCGTGCCCGACAACCGGAACCCACGCCGCACCACATCATCAGCGGCCCGCACCAGACGCCGGACGAACACCCCCGACGACCGCACCGCCACCTGATCCTCAACCCCGGACGCCAACACCCCGCACAACCGCCGGACGGTCCGCGTATCCACCGCCTCCGGCAGATCGACCAGACCACCCCACCGACGCGGATCCTCCAACGCCACCACCCGGCCAAGGCCCCAGACAGCCGCCGCGACCGGATCCACCGACGCGTCCGAACGCCCCACCGACACCGCACCCCGGGTCACCCACCACACCCGGCCACCCACCGCACAGTCACCCAACCCCTGCACCGCCGCCAACGCCTCACCGACGCCCGCGCCGGACAACGACAGCAACGACACCACCCCGGCGACCTCGCCGA
>NZ_FMDN01000045.1 GCF_900090245.1 Micromonospora halophytica | reverse complement strand
CGCCTGCGTATGACCCAGATTCGACTTCACCGACCCCAACAACAGCGGCGTCTCCCGGCCCTGCCCATACGTCGCCAGCAACGCCTGCACCTCGATCGGATCACCCAACCGCGTACCCGTGCCGTGCCCCTCCACCACGTCGACCTCCGCGGCGTCCAAGCCCGCATTCGCCAACGCCCGACGAATCACCCGCTGCTGCGACGGACCATTCGGCGCCGTCAGCCCATTCGACGCACCGTCCTGATTCACCGCCGAACCACGCACCACCGCCAACACCCGATGACCGTTGCGCTCCGCGTCCGACAGCCGCTCCACCAACAGCACACCCACGCCCTCGGCCGCGCCGAACCCGTCCGCGCCCTCGGCGTACGCCTTGCACCGCCCGTCCGGCGACAGGGCGCGCTGCCGGCTGAACTCGACGAACATGTCGAGCGACGACATCACCACGACACCGCCGGCCACCGCCAGGTCGCACTCCCCCGACCGCAGCGACTGCGCCGCCAGATGCAACGCCACCAGCGACGACGAGCAGGCCGTGTCGAGCGTGACCGCCGGACCCTCCAGCCCGAAGGTGAACGCCACCCGGCCGGACGCGACGCTGGCCGTGTTGCCAGTGACGATGTAGCCCTCCAGATCGGCCGGCGTCCGGTGCAGGCGCGAGGCGTAGTCCTGGTAGGTGACGCCGACGAAGACGCCGGTGTCACTACCGCGCAACGACGTCACCGGCACACCGGCCCGCTCGAACACCTCCCAGGTCGTCTCCAGCAGCAGGCGGTGCTGCGGGTCCATGGCGAGCGCCTCGCGCGGCGAGATGTCGAACGCCGCCGGGTCGAAGCCCGCCGCGTCGTGCAGGAACCCGCCGCCGCGGGCGTAGAACGAGCCGGCCACCGCCGGGTCCTCGTGGAACCGGCCACCGAGATCCCAGCCCCGGTCGGTGGGCAGCGCGGAGACCGCGTCCCGGCCGGCGGACACCAGCTCCCACAGGTCTTCCGGCGAGCGCACACCGCCCGGGTATCGGCACGCCATGCCGACGATCGCGATCGGCTCGCCGGGCCGCTGCTCGAGCTCGGCCACCCGCTGGCGGGTGCGCTGGAGGTCGGCCGTGACACGCCGCAGGTACTCGCGAAGCTTCGCCTCGGTGCCGGTCACTGTCAGGACACCCCCAGATCACGGTCGATCAGCTCGAACAGTTCGTCGTCGGTCGCGGTGAGCGGATCGACATCCGACGGCTCCGGCACCACCGATGCGCCGGGTTCGGCCGGCGCGAGGCGTTCGCGGAGATAGCCGGCCAGCGCGGCCGGGGTCGGGAAGTCGAAGACAGTGCTGGTCGGCAGGCTGAGCCCGGTGGCGGCGGCGATCCGATTGCGCAGCTCGACGCCGGTCACCGAGTCGAAGCCGATGAGCCGGAACGCGCGGTCCGGCCGCACGGAGGTCGCGCCGTCGTGGCCCAGCACAGCCGCGACGTGTGCGCAGACCAGATCGGTGAGGGCCTGCTCGGTCGCCGTGGCGAGGCGGACAGCCGGCTCCGGGCCGCCGCCGGTGCGGAAGCGCGCGACGTCGGGGATCTCCGTCAGCATCGGGCTCGGCCGCAGCGCCGTGAAGGCCGTCCAGAACCGGCTCCAGTCGACGGCGGCGAGGATCGCGACCGGCTCACCGCCGCTCAGGGCCCGGCCCAGCGCCTCCAGCGCGAGTGCCGGGTCCATCTCCGGCAGGCCGTGCCGGCGCAGCACGTCGGCGACCGTGCCGGCGGCCAGGCCGCCGCCCGCCCACGCGCCCCACACCACGGAGGTGGCCACGAGCCCCTGCGCGCGGCGCTGCTCGGCGAGCGCGTCGAGGTATGCGTTGGCCGGCGCGTAGTTGCCCTGCCCAGGCAACCCGACCGTGCCGCCGAGCGAGGAGTAGAGCACGAACGCGTCGAGCTCCATGTGGCGGGTCAGCTCGTGCAGGTTCCGGGCGCCGCTGGCCTTGACCCGTAGCGCCCGCTCCAGCTGCGCCGGGGTGAGGGTGTCCACGGTGCCGTCGTCGAGCGCCGCAGCCGTGTGCACGACGGTCCGCAGCGGACGGTCGGCCGGGATGGCGCCGACGAGCGCGGCGAGCGCCTCCCGGTCAGCCACGTCACAGGCCGCCACGGTCACTTCGGCGCCCAGCCCGCGCAGGCTGTCGGCCAGATCGGCCGCGCCCGGCGAATCGGGTCCACGCCGGCTGACCAGCAGCAGGTGTTGGGCGCCGCGGCCGGCCAGCCATCGGGCCACGTGGGCGCCGAGCGCGCCGGTGCCGCCGGTGACCAGAGCGGTCCCGCCGGTCGTCCAGTCCGCCGCCGGGGCGCCACGCGGCCGCTGCCGGGTGAGCCGGCGCGCCAGCACGCCGCGCTTCCGGATCGCCACCTGGTCCTCCTCGCCGCCCAGCACCTCGGCGAGGCGGCCGGCCGGGCCGTCCAGGTCGACGAGGCCACCCCAGCGGTCCGGGTGCTCCAGGCCGACGACCCGGCCCAGGCCCCAGAGCAGCGCCTGGTTCGGGTCGACCGGCTCGTCCGGTGCGGTGCCGACGGCGCGCCGGGTGACGCACCACAGCGGCGCGCGGACGCCCGCGTCGCCGAGCGCCTGCACCAGCGCCACGGTCTGCGCGAAGCCGACCGGCACCGACGGGCACTCCGGGTGCGGCCGGTCGTCGAGCCCGAGCAGGGAGAGCACGCCGTCGCAGCCGGCGAGCCCGGTCGCCAGCGTGCGCCGTCCGGCGCCGGGGCCGACCTCGATCAGGTCCGGCTGGGCACCGGCCCGGCGCAGGGCGGCGAGCACGTCCCCGGCCTCGGACCGGCCGGAGTGTGCGAGAACGGCCCACCGGCCGGTGATCGCCGCAGCCGGCGTGGTGTGGTGGCGCCACTCGACGCGGTACCGCCAGTCGTCGATCGGATCGCCGACGGCCCGGCGCTCGCGCAGCGCGGACAGCACCGACGCGGCGGCGCGCAGCTCGGCCGGATCGTGCCCGGGAAGCAGGGCGGCCAGGTCGTCGGCACCCTCGAGACCGGCCCACCGCCGGTCGCCGGCGTCCGGCGCGTCCAGCCAGTACCGGCTGCGCTGGAAGGGGTACGTGGGCAGCGGAACCGGTGTCGCCGGCGGGATCGCCGCGCTCCAGTCCACCGCCACGCCGCGGACGTACGCCTCGGCCAGCGAGGTCAGCATCCGCGCCGGGGTGCCGTCGCCGCGGCGCAGGGAGCCGAGCACGACGGCCTCCGCACCAACGGTTTCCTGGATCGGCGCGGTCAGCACCGGGTGCGGGCTCACCTCGATGAACGCGGCGGCAGGCAGGCCGGCCACGGTGCCGGCCAGCTGGACGGTCCGGCGCAGGTTCCGGAACCAGTAGTCGGCGCCGAGCCCGGTCGTGTCGATGGCCCGGCCCTCGACCGTGGAGTGGAACGGGATCCGGGCGGTCCGGGGAGTGATCGGCGCGAGGGCGCTCAGCAGTTCGTCGCGGATCGCGTCCACCTGCGGCGAGTGCGACGCGTAGTCCACCGGGACGAGCCGCGCCCGGATGCCCTCGGCGGTGCATTCCTCGACCAGTGTCTGGACGGCGGCAGCGTCACCCGACACGACCACCGCCCGGGGCCCGTTGACCGCCGCGATGCCGACCCGGTCGCCGGCGCGGCGCCGCACCTCCTCGACCGGCAGCGCGATCGAGGCCATGCCGCCGGAACCGGCCAGCGCGGCGATCGCCTGGCTGCGCAAGGCGACCACGCGAGCGGCGTCCGGCAGCGACAGCGCCCCGGCCACGTACGCCGCGGCGATCTCACCCTGCGAGTGCCCCACGACCGCGGTGGGCCGCACCCCATGCGCCTGCCACACCCGGGCCAGGCCGGCCATCATGGCGAACAGGGCCGGCTGGACCACGTCGACCCGGTCCGGCGGCCCGCCGGGCAGACCGCGCAGGACGGCGGTGAGGGACCAGTCCACGTACGGGGCGAGCGCGGCCTCGCACGCCTCGATCTCGGCCCGGAACTCGGCCGACGCGTCGAGCAGAGCCGCGCCCATCCCCGGCCACTGCGCGCCCTGGCCGGGGAAGACGAAGACCAACTCGCGCACCTCGGCCGCCACCCCGCGGACCAGGCCCGCGGCCACGTCGCCTGCGGCCAGCGCGGCCAGGGCGCGGTCGCGCTCCGCCGGGGTGGACGCCACGACAACGGCCCGGTGCTCGAAGCGTGACCGCTGGGTCGCCAGCGCGATACCGACGCCGGCGGCGGGCGACCCGGCTGCCGGGCGCAGCCGTGCGGCCTGAGCCCGCAGCGCCGCCTCGACGCGGCCGGACAGCAGCCACGGCACCGGCGCCGGCGCCGTGTCCGGGACCGGACCGGCGTCCGCGGCCGGCACCGGCGCCTCCTCGAGCACGAGATGCGCGTTGGTGCCGCTGATACCGAACGAGGAAACGGCGGCCCGGCGCGGACGGTCGCCGGCCGGCCATGGCACCGGCTGCCGGAGCAGACGGAGCGTCCCGGCGGACCAGTCGACGTGCGGGGTCGGCTCGTCGGCGTGCAGCGTACGCGGCAGCTCGCCGGCGCCGAGAGCGAGGACCATCTTGATGATTCCGGCGACACCGGCCGCGGCCTGGGTGTGCCCGATGTTCGACTTGACCGAGCCCAGCCACAGCGGCCGGTCCCGCCCGGTTCCGTACGCGCCGATCAGGGCCTCCGCCTCGATCGGGTCACCGAGCGCGGTGCCGGTGCCGTGCGCCTCGACGGCGTCCACGTCGGACGGCCGCAGCCCGGCCGCGGCCAGCGCGTCGGCGATCACCCGCTGCTGGGCCGGCCCGTTCGGCGCGGTGAGCCCGTTGGAGGCGCCGTCGGAGTTGACCGCCGAGCCACGGATCACGGCCAGCACCGGATGCCCGTGCCGGCGTGCGTCGGACAACCGTTCCAGCAGCAGCATGCCGGCGCCCTCGGCCGCGCCCATCCCGTCGGCGCCGGCCCCGAACGCCTTGCTGCGGCCGTCGCGGGACAGGCCGCGCTGGCGGCTGAATTCGAGGAACAGCTTCGGGGTGGCCATCACGGTCACCCCGCCGGCCAGCGCCAGCGAGCACTCGCCGTGCCGCAGGGCCTGAGCGGCCAGGTGCACGGCGACCAGCGAGGACGAGCACGCGGTGTCGACGCTGACCGCCGGGCCGTGCAGGCCGAGCTGGTAGGCCACCCGGCCGGAGGCGACACTGGCCGCGCTGCCGTTGCCCAGGTACGCCTCGTAGTCGCCACCGTCGCGGCCGAACCGGGTCGCGTAGTCGTTGTACATGATGCCGGCGAACACGCCCGTACGGCTGTCGCGCAGCGAGTGCGGGTCGATGCCGGCCCGCTCGATAGCCTCCCAGGACGTCTCGAGCAGGATGCGCTGCTGCGGATCGATCGACAGGGCCTCGCGCGGGCTGATGCCGAAGAACTCGGCGTCGAAGTCGGCCGCGTCGTGCAGGAAGCCGCCGGCCTGCGCATAGCTGTGACCGGCGCGGTCGGGGTCGGGATCGTAGAGGTCGACCGGCCAGCCGCGCCCGGTGGGCAGCCCGGTGATGGCGTCGCGTCCGTCGGCGAGCAGATCCCACAGCTGTTCGGGCGAGGCGGCGCCGCCCGGGAAGCGGCAGGCCATGCCGACGATCGCGACGAGGTCGTCGTCCGGCCGCGCCTGACGGCCCGTCGCCGCCGCGGTGGCCGCCGCGTCGCCGGACAACCGCGTCCGCAGGTAGGCCGCCACCGCGGCCGGGGTCGGGTGGTCGAAGACGAGCGAGACCGGCAGGCGCAGGCCGGTCGCGGCGGCGAGCCGGTTGCGCAGGCCGACCGAGGCCAGCGAGTCGAAGCCGAACTCCCTGAACGTGCGGGTGGGGTCGACGTCGGCCGCGGCGAGTCCGGCGACCGCGGCGACGTGCCGGCCGACCAGCTCGGCAGTGGACTCCGCGGCGACCGGCGGCGCGCCCGCGGCTCGTTCACGCAGCGGCCGCGGAACCAGCTCGCGCAGGATCGGCGGCACCGGGCCGGCGCGCAGCGCCGCGACGTCGATCCGGGCCGGCACCAGCACCGGCTCGGTGGCGTTCAGCCCGGCGTCGAGGAGCTCCAGCGCCGCGGTGGTCGCGAGGGGCAGGACACCGGCGGCGGAGATCCGGTCCCGGTCGAGGTGCCCGGTCAGGCCGCCGCCGGTCTCCCAGAGTCCCCAGGCGAGCGACACGGCCGGCAGCCGACGCGCGCGCCGGTGCGCGGCGAGCGCGTCGAGGTACGCGTTGGCGGCCGCGTAGTTGCCCTGGCCCGCGTTGCCGAGGACGCCCATGGCGGAGGAGAACAGGACGAACGCCGCCAGGTCGTGGGTCAGCTCGTGCAGGTGCCACGCGGCCTCGGCCTTGGGGCGCAGCACCGCGTCGAGTCGTTCGGGGGTGAGCGCGGTGAGCACGCCGTCGTCGAGAACCCCGGCGGCGTGCACGACCGCCTTGAGCGGGCGGTCGTCCGGCACGGTGGCCAGCAGCGTGGCCAGCGCCGTCCGGTCGGCGACATCGCAGGCGGCGAGGGTGACCCGCGCGCCGAGCGCCTCCAGTTCCACGACGAGAGTCTCGGCACCGGGCGCCGCGGGACCACGACGGCTCGCCAGCAGCAGGTCCCGTACGCCGTGCCGGGTCACCAGATGGCGGGCGACCGCCGAACCGAGCGCGCCGGGAGCCCCGGTGATCAGCACGGTGCTGCCGGCCGGGATCGGCGACTCCGCCGGTGCCGGCGGCGTGGCCCGGACGAGCCGCGGCACCAGCACCACGCCGTCGCGGACGGCCACCTGGTCCTCGCCGGCTTCGAGCACGGCCGCGAGGGCCGCGACGGGTAGCTCCGGCGTGTCGGTGTCGACCAGGACGAACCGGCCGGGGTGCTCGGACTGGGCCGAGCGGAGCAGTCCCCAGACCGGCGCCGAGGCGAGGCCGGGCACCTCGTCACCGGGCGCGGCGGCGACCGCGCCGGTGGTCACGACGGCGAGCGGTGGCCGGCCGGGATCGTCGTCGGCCAGCCGGTCGCGGACCAGCTTCAGCGCCTCGTGGACGGTCCCGCAGGCGACCAGCGTGGCCGTCGCGTCCGGGTCCGCGTTCCCCGCCACGGCAGGCAGCGGGGCCCACCGGATCCGGTGCAGCGCCTGCCCGGCCGCCGACAACGGCCGCATGACGAGCGCGCCGGCCGTCAGCACCAGGGCGCCGGCCGGGTCCGTAGCGGTCAGGGTCACGGTGTCCGGGCCGGCCGGGGTGAGCCGGACGCGCAGCTCGGTGGCGCCGGTGCGGTGCAGCTCGACGTCGCCGAAGGAGAACGGCAGCAGTCCCGGCCCGCCGGCGGCCAGCGACCGCAGCTCCAGCGCGTGCAGCGCGGAGTCCAGCAGCGCCGGCGCGATCGCGAACCCGTCCACGGCCGGCACGGCCACCTCGGCGAACAGCTCGTCGCCGAGCCCGGCGAGCCGTCGAAGCCCCCGGAACGACGGCCCGTAGCCGAATCCCGCGTCGGCCAGGCGCTGGTAGCCGCCGGCCAGGTCGATCTCCGCGGGCGCGGTCGGCCAGGCCGGCACGCCGTCGCGCCCGGACCCGGCGGGCCGCAGCGTGCCGGTCGCGTACCGGATCCACGGCTGGTCGCCGTCACGCGCCGACAGGGTCCACGACCGGTGGTCACCGTCCGGCGCGCCGACCGCGATCTGCACCGACAGCGTGCGGCCGGCCGGCAGTCGCAGCGGCCGCTCGATGGTCAGCTCGCCCACCCGCGGGAAGCCGGCCCGCGCGCCGGTCCAGAGCGCCAGGTCGGCGTAGGCGGCGCCGGGAAGGACCGGCACGTCGCCGACCCGGTGCTCGTCCAACCACGGGTGCAGGGAGACCGACAGCCGCGCGGTGAACAGTGCGCCGCCGTCGGCCAGGTCGACGGCCGTGTCCAGCAGCGGGTGGCCGACCGCCGACCGCCCGCCCGTGCCGGATCGGGCCGGCGACAGCCAGTACCGGTCCGAGCGAAGCGGGTGGCCCGGCAGGCCGATGCGGCGGGCGCCGAGCCCGTCGAAGAACCGTTCCCACCGTACGGGCAGCCCGTGCACGAACGCCTCGCCCAACGCGGTGAGCATCCGCCGCATCCCGCCGTCCCCGCGCCGCAGGGTCTCGACCGTGACCGCGTCGGCGCCGTGCTCGTCGACCGTCTCGGCCACACCCATCGACACGACCGGGTGCGGGCTCACCTCGATGAAGCAGGTGGCGCCGGCGTCCAGCAGCTCCCCCACGACCGACCGGAACCGGACCGACTCGCGCAGGTTGCGGTACCAGTACCCGGCGTCGAGCGCGGTGGTGCCGGCCGGCTCGCCGGTGACCGTCGAGTGGAACGGCACGACGGCCGGCTGCGGCGTGACCGGGGCGAGGTCGGCCAGCAGTTGTTCGCGCAGCCGTTCGACCTGCGGCGAGTGCGACGCGTAGTCGACGGGCACGCGCCGGGCGCGGTCCTCGCGGGCCAGCAACGCCGCCAGCGCCTCGGGAGGGCCCGAGACGACGGTCGAGCGGGGCCCGTTGATCGCCGCGACCGACAACCCGCCGAGGTCGATCTCCTCGGGCGGCCGGGGAACCGAGACCATCCCGCCGGCGCCGGCGAGGGCCGACAGCGCCCTGCTGCGCAACGCCACCACGCGGGCGCCGTCGGCCAGGCTGAGCACCCCGGCCACGCAGGCCGCGGCGATCTCTCCCTGGCTGTGGCCGACGACGCCGGCCGGCTCGATCCCGTACGACCGCCACAGCTCGGCCAGCGAGACCATCACCGCCCACAGGGCCGGCTGGACCACGTCGACGCGCTCCAGCATCTCGGCGTCGCCGAGCACGTCGAGCAGGGACCAGTCCGCGAACGGCCGCAGCGCGCTCGCGCACTCGGCCATCGCCGCCGCGAACACCTCGGAGTGGCGCAGCAGCTCGGCCGCCATGCCGGCCCACTGCGCGCCCTGCCCGGGGAAGACGAACACCGCGCGCGGATCGCCGGCCGGCCGGCCGGTCACCGCGTCGCCGGTCAGCTGGTCCCGCAGCTCTCCGAGGTCCGCACCGACGGCGACCATCCGGTGCGCGAAACGGGGCCGGCCGGTGGCCAGGGTGAAGGCAGCGTCGGTGACGTCGGCGTCGACGGCGGCGAGCCGGTCCGCGTAGGCGCGCAGCGCGTCCGGCGTGCGCGCCGACAGCACCCAGGGCGCGATCCGTTCGTCCCGCACCGTGCGTCGGGCCGGCGGCTCGGCCTCCTCGATGATGACGTGCGCATTCGTGCCGCTGATGCCGAAGGAGGAGATGCCCGCGCGCCGTGGCCGGCCGGTGGCGGGCCAGTCGGTGGCGGCCGTCGCCAGCTCGATGACGCCCGCCGGCCAGTCCACCTTGGGCGTCGGCGCGTCCACGTGCAGCGTGGCCGGGACCCGGCCGTACCGCATGGCCAGCACCATCTTGAGCAGTCCGGCCGCGCCGGCCGCCGCCTGGGTGTGCCCGATGTTGGACTTCACCGAGCCGAGCAGAAGCGGGCGGGTGCGGTCGCGGCCGTAGGCAGCGAGCAGGGCCTGCGCCTCGATCGGGTCGCCGAGCGCGGTGCCGGTGCCGTGCGCCTCGACCGCGTCCACGTCCGAGGGCCGCAGGCCGGCCGCGGCCAGCGCCGAGCGGATCACCCGTTGCTGCGCGGCGCCACTCGGTGCGGTGAGCCCGTTGGAGGCGCCGTCCGAGTTGACCGCCGAGCCGCGGATCGTGGCCAGCACCGGATGGCCGTGGCGGCGCGCGTCCGAGAGCCGCTCCAACAGCAGCATCACGCCGCCCTCGGACCAGCCCGTGCCGTCGGCGGCCGCGGCGAACGGTTTGCACCGGCCGTCCGGTGCGAGCCCGCGCTGCCGGCTGAACTCGACGAACATGCCGGGTGTCGCGAGCACGGTGGCGGCGCCGGCCAGCGCGAGAGTGCACTCGCCCCGTTCCAGCGACTGCGCGGCCAGGTGCAGGGCCACCAACGACGACGAACACGCGGTGTCGACCGTCAGCGCCGGGCCGTGGAAGCCGAAGGTGTAGGCGATCCGGCCGGACGCCACGCTCGAGGTGGTCCCGGTCAGGACCCGCCCGGCGAGACCGTCCGGCGCCTCGTGGAGACGGGGGCCGTAGTCGGTGGCGGTCGCGCCGACGAAAACCCCGACCGCGTCGCCGCGGCAGGCCGTCACGTCGATGCCGGCGCTCTCGAATGCCTCCCACGACAGGGTGAGCAGGAGCCGCTGCTGCGGGTCCATGCCGAGCGCCTCGCGCGGCGAGATGCCGAAGAAGTCGACGTCGAACGCGCCGGGCTCGTCGAGGAAGCCGCCGCTGCGCACGTAGCTGGTGCCCTCGTGGTCCGGGTCGGGGTGGTAGAGGCCGTCGAGGTCCCAGCCGCGGTCGGCCGGGAACGGGCCGATCGCGTCGGCGCCGTCGGCGAGCAGCCGCCACAGTTCGTCCGGAGTAGCGACGCCGCCGGGAAGGCGGCAGCTCATCGCGACGATCGCGATCGGGTCGTCCGCGTCCCGCTCCACCGGGTCGCCGGCGGCCGGTCCGGCGGTGGTTCCCTCCAGCGCGGCGAGCACGTGCGCGGCGAGCCGCTCCGGGGTGGGGTGGTCGAACAGGTCGGCCGGCGGGAGCGCGAGTCCGGTCAGCCGGTTCACCCGGTCCAGCAGGTCGACGCCGGCCAGCGAGGAGAGGCCGAGGTCGTGGAAGGTGGCGTCGGCGGCGACGTCGCCGGCCGCGGCGTGACCGGCGACCTGGGCGACCGAGGTCCGCACCAGGTCCAGGGCGATCCGTCGACGGCCCGGCTCGTCGGTGCCCTCCCACCGGCGCAGCAGCGCGGGTTGTTCGGCGGCGGCCGGCGCGGGCGCCGCGGTGCTCTCGCCGATCCAGTGCCGGACACGGGCGAACGGGTACGTCGGCAGGGTGACCCGGCTCGCCGCCCACCCGGTGAAGACGGCCGGCCAGTCGACCCGCACGCCTCGGACATGCAGCCGGCCGATCGCGTCCAGCAGTGCGTCGGTCTCCGGCTGATCCTTCCGGAGCGCCGGCACGAACCCGCCCAGCCCGAGGGCGGTCAGCGACCCGTCCGGGCCGATCTCCAGATAGATGTCAGCGGCAGCCGCCCGCACCGCATCGGCGAAGCGGACAGTCTCCCGCACATGCCGCACCCAATACGCAGCCGAATCCACCGCCGGATCACCCGCGAACGGAATCACCGGCGCCCGGAAATCAAACCCACCGATCGCCGCAGCGAAATCATCGAGCATCGGCTCCATCAACGCCGAATGAAACGCATGACTGACCCGCA
>NZ_FMDN01000015.1 GCF_900090245.1 Micromonospora halophytica | reverse complement strand
ATCAACGGCAGCGCGGCGCGGAGCCGCTTGTTGTATCCGGGGCGCTGGGGCAGGTACGGGAACATGCCGGCCAGATGAATACGGGCGTAACGGATCCAGTGCGCCTCCGAACGGGCACCGAGCAGGACCTGCGCCACGGCCAGGCAGACCAGTTCGGAGTCAGTGAGCAGCGGCGGCCTGCCGCGCCACCGGGGCGTGCGGATGCAGTCGTCGATCTTCACGTACAGTGTGGTCAAGAGGGTATCCAGGTCTTGCGTCACAACATGATCTTGGATGCCCTCTCTTCATGCCCACACATCGACCCCTGACTTCGGAACTACTCGTCTAGTGGCGCGCTGGTCGACCAGGCCCCAGAGTCCCTGCTCGGCATAGCGAACCCGCATCCGGCGCACCGTACATGCCGAAACCGGCCTGCCGGCGACGGTCAACTCCTCCGCCTTGGCCTGCTCGCGCTGCGCCAAGGTCGAACTCGCTGGGTCGAATCCGGGCTGCGGGAGACTGCCTGGCTCCGCGGCGGACGGTAGCCCGGTCATCACCTCGACCACCTGCCGCTGCCACCAGCGGGCCCGTTCCGCCACGTCATCCGGCAAGCTGTCCAGCAGCCCGAACGGCTCCACCACCGGTGCTGCAGGTCCATCGACAAGCTCAAAGTCCGGCGCGGCAAGCAGGAACGGCAAGAGTACGACTTGCGCCGCTTCGGAGCTGGACTGCAGCCGCACCGAGGTGCCCGCCAACGCAACCACCTGGTGCTCATCGCCGTCGAAGCGCACCCACTCACCGATGCGTAGCATCGGCATCCGTCCGACCGCCATCACCACGCTCCAACAGTGTCACCGGCGTGGCGTCGTGCAGCACCGTGCCCAGGCCGGCGGTGAGGTCACCACACCACAGCAGGTGAAACAGCACCGGCAGGACCACGATCGGATCACCGGCCTCTTCCGCCCCGGCGATCAGCGGTGCGGTATCGACGAACACCTCGCGCAGCGCCGCCACGACGCCGGGCACGCGGTAACGCGGATGCCGGTAACCGGCTAGCCAGCGCACGTTGGTACTGAGCACAGGGTCAGGCACTCCAACGAGGCGATAGTCCCATCCGACCAGCTCACATGCCCGCCGCATCGCATCGAACGCTGCGGCGTCGCGCGGCTTGATCCGCTCCACCGGACGGCAGTCGACAACCACCGCACAGCCATCGACAAGACGCGCGAAGTAGTCCGGCGCGTGCGAACGACGGCGGCCTTCTTCGTCCCAGAACAGCCAGAACGGCTGCGAAGCGATGCCGACCACCGCAGGATCGAAATCCAACAACATCAGGTGGTCCCGCTCCAGCCAGGACTCATAGCCGACATGCCCACCGGTCGTTGACGACCACCACAGGCCCGGGAAGTGCCGCTGCCGCTTACGCGACGAGAAGGCCCGCACCGGCTTACCCAGCTCGAACCGCACCTCAGCCGAGTTGATCAAGCTGGCACGAGGCTCGGCTCCGTCGGCGACCACGTAGCCGATCTCGAACTCAGCCGTAACCGGAACACCAGAGCCAGGCACCGCGCGAAGCATCCCGGCACCGTACCGCTGGCCACCTTCAGCCGGACGTGGCCACGCCGTTGGCCAACTTCCCGTGGACTGGCCATCTTCGGCTGGACCGGACATCGACCCTTTCGTGCCCTGGGCGATGTCAGGCCCGTCGATTAGAATGTATGTACTAATCGAGTTCCTGACCTGGGAGGATGCTCGTGACCGCGCCCACTTCCGCGACCCCGCTCACCCCCTACGCCACCCTCCTCGGTTTCACCCGGTACGTCGACCGCACCGGCCCCACCAAGGCCACCTTCGTCGGCGGGCTGCGCAAGCAGCGGGCCAGCCGCTCCGGCTTCAACCCGCACGGTCAGTTCGTCAAGGCGCTCAAGGCCGACGTCGCCTTCCACACCGGCGGCACCCACCTCGCGCAGGTGGCCGATCTGGTCAAGCCCCGCTGGCGCCCGCTCTACCAGGCGCTGGTCCCCGGGGCGACCGCCTGGCTGGAGTCCCTCGGCGACCCGAGGTCGGTCGAGCTGGCCCAGACCCGCGACGCGCTCGCCATGCTGGGCGACCTGCCCGTCAAGATCAACCCGCACTTCGGCGTCCGGTACGCCGACGGCCACGCCGAGGCGGTCCGCCTGCACTTCGACGAGACGCCGCCGAGCGAGGAGGCGACGCTGGCGACCCTGCACCTGATGGCCCGCCACATGGACGCGGTGCTGCCGCACGCCGAGCCGGTCCTGGTCGACGTGCGGCGCGGCACGGCTCACCGGATGCCCGCCGACACCAAGCCCGACCAGGTGGAGCGCTGGCTGGCCGGTGAGGCCGCCGCCTTCCGCGCCATCTGGTCCACCGCCGCCTGACCTGCGCCTTCCGACATCCGCCCCCCTGACCTGCCCAACCCTGATCCCGCCGCCCTGACCTTCGCAGCCTGACTCCGCCGCCCGTCCTTTCGGCTCCGTCACCGCAGCCGCGAGGGCGGGCGTCGGCCTGCTCGCGGACAGGGGCGGGACGCCGCCCCGGTGCGCACCGGCCGCCCGGGTGAGCCGTCGGGGCGCGCACGGACGGCCGGCGGATCAACCGGCGCGCTCGGCCCGGCGGATCAGTCCGGCCGCCACGAGCCCACCGACCAGGACGGCGATGGCGCCGACCGTCTGCCCGGTCTCCAGCGCCACCCGGAAGGCGTCCGAGACGAGCCCGCGCTCATCCTCGGTGCGGGCGGCGGCCAGCGCCGCCGGGAACGACCCGGCGCCGGCCAGGGCGGCCGGCAGCAACGCGCTGAACCGGGCGTTGAGCACCGCGCCCAGCACGGCGATGCCGAGGCTGCCGCCGAGTTCGGTCATGGTGCCGTCCACCCCGGCCCCGGCGCCGGCCTTCTCCGCCGGGATCGCGCTCATCACCGCCTCCACGATGGCCGGGTTGGCCAGCGCGCAGCCGGTGCCCATCACCAGCAGCCCGGCGAGCAGCACCGGATAGCCGTCCCCCGGGGCGTGGGTGACCAGCGCGAGCCCGGCGGCCAGCAGCACCATGCCGACCGCGATCGCCGCCGGCACCCCCAGCCGACGGATCAGCGCGGCGGCGACGCCCGCGACGTTGAGCACCACGATGGAGAGCGCGAACGGCACCATCCGCAGGCCGGCCTCCCAGGCGGTGTGGCCGCGGATGAACTGCAGATGCTGGGTGAGCAGGAACAACGCCCCGGTGGCCCCGAAAGTGATCAGCACGACCCCGCAGACCGCGCCGACGAACCGCCGGTGCCGGAACAGGTCCATGTCCAGCATGGGGTCGGGGATCCGCCGCTCCCACAGCACGAAGCCCGCCAGCAGCACGATCCCGCCACCGGCCGCGCCGAGCACCGCCGGAGCGCGCCACCCCACGTCCGGGCCGGCGATGACCGCCCAGACGATCCCGGTCAACCCGGCCGTGGAGAGCAGCACGCCACCGAGGTCGGGACGGCCACCACGCGGGTCGCGTGACTCCGGGACCAGCGCCCGGACCGCCAGCAGACAGACCAGCACCACCGGCAGGTTGACCAGGAAGACGGCCTGCCACGGCAGGTGGGCCAGGATGGCCCCGCCGACCGGCGGCCCGGCGGCGAACCCCAGCGCGCTGGTCGCCGCCCAGAGGCCGATCGCCCGCTGCCGCTCGGCCCCGTGGAAGACCTGCATGGCCACCGCGAGGGTGGCGGTGACCAGCAGCGCCCCGCCGATGCCCATGCCGGCCCGGGCCGCGATCAACTGGCCGCCGGAGCGGGCCAGCCCGGCAGCGAGCGAGCCGGCCCCGAACAGGACCAGCCCGGCCAGCAGCATCCGGCGGCGGCCGTACCGGTCGGCGGCGCTGCCGGCGCTGAGCAGCAGGCCGCAGAGCACCAGGGCGTACGCGTTGATCATCCACTGGACGTCGCCGGTGGTGGCGTCGAGTTCGGTGGTGAGCACCGGGATCGCCACGGTCAGCACGGTGTTGTCCAGCACCACGATCACCTGGGCGAGGCAGAGCACCGCCAGGATCAGCCACCGGTGGCGGACCGGGGCCGCGGCGCCGATCTCCCGCCCGGCCGGCGGGGCGGCGGCGCTCACCGCTGCGGGGCGAAGCGGGCGAGCGGGTTGGCCAGGGCGCCGACGAACTGGAGCGCGGCCGACGGGTCGGCGAGGTCGACCATCTGCCGGTTGTCGCGCAGTTGCAGCCGGTTGAGACACGACAGCGGGAACTCCGCGGCGAACAGGTCGTACCGGCGCAGCCGGTCGGCCAGGTGCGGGACGCTGTCGGCGTAGTCCACGGCGGTGGCGGCGACCGTGCGCCAGAAGGTGTCCTCGTCGAGGACGCCCTCGGTGACCAGGATGGCGCTGAGGTGGCGCAGGAAGCAGTCGACGACGTCGGTGAAGATCGACAGGATCTTCTCCTCCTCGGGAACGGCGACCCGGATCCGGCGTACCGGCTCCGGCAGGTCGGCCTCCGGGTCCATCACCACGATCTCCTCGGCGATGTCCTTGAAGATCACCCGCTCCACCACGCCGTCGTGCAGGACGAGGATGACGTTCTCCCCGTGCGGCATGAACGCGAGGTCGTGGGCGTAGAGGCTGTGCAGCAACGGGACCAGGTAGGTGTCGAGGTAGCGGCGCAGCCACACCTGCGGGGCCAGCCCGGACCGGGCGACCAGCGCGCCGGCGAACGAGCGGCCCGCCCGGTCGACGTGCAGCAGGGACGCCATGGTCGCCAGCCGCCGCCCCGGTTCCAGGCCGGGGACCGGGCTCTCCCGCCACAACGCCGCCAGCATCTTGCGGTACGGGGAGTACCGGTCGGTCGCCGCCTCGTACTGGCGGTGCCGGTACCCCACGGCGGCCCGCTCCCGGATGATCGACAACCGGGTACGCCGGAACACCGGATCGGCGGCGACGAGGTCGGCGAGCCAGTCGTTGATGGCCGGGGTGTTCTCCATGTACGCGGCGGACAGGCCCCGCATGAAGCCCATGTTCAGCACCGACAGGGCGGTCTTGACGTAGTGCCGGGTCGGGTCGGTGACGTTGAAGAAGGTGCGGATCGACTGCTGGGCGAGGTGCTCGTCCGGCCCCTCGCCGAGGCACACCAGCCGACGCCGGGCGACCTCGCCGGCGAAGCTGACGGAGAGCTTGTTCCACCACTGCCAGGGATGCACCGGGATGAGCAGGTAGTCGGCCGGGTCCAGGCCGAGATCGGTGAGGGTGCGCGCGAAGCCGGCGAGGGTGTCCTCGCCCAGTTCGGCCCGGACCAGCGTGTCGTGGTCCAGGTCGGCGGCGCTGCTGAAGGTGGCGTGGTCGCGGTGCGCGGCCAGCCAGAGCAGCCGGACCGGCCGGGCGGCCTCCGGGGCGTACCGGTGGTACTCGTGCACCCCGAAGCCGATCCGGCCGTTGTTGGCCACGAAGCAGGGGTGCCCCTCGGTCATCTGCGTCTCGATCTCCTGGAAGTCCGCCTTGACCAGGTCGGCGGCGCTCACCTCCGGCTTGCCGAGCTTGTACGCGGTCCCGGCCAGGGTCGAGCTGATCTCCTCCAGGTAGACCGGCAGGACCTCGTCGGAGAGGCCGAGCGCGCCACGCAGTTCCAGGCAGAGGTCGACGGCGTCGAGGGGCAGCTCCCGTCCCCCGGCGTGCCGGGTGATGCCGGCGGCGTCGACCTGCCAGTGGTCCAGGGCGAACCGGCGGGCCGTGAACCGGTACTCGACCGCGCCGTCGTCGCTGCGCACCCGGTAGCGGTCCGCGCCCAGCGGCTCGGGGACGATCAGGCGCTCGTGGGCGAACTCCGCGAGGGCCTTGCGGACCAGCAGCCGGTTGGCCGCGTCCCAGCGTGCCGGCGTCAGATGGTCCACGGATGCGGTCGCGTTCACGCGGGCACGTCTCCTCGGGTGGCGGTCCGGAACTGGTCGCGGGTGCAGACGCTGAGCAGGGCGTCCTTCTCCGGCTTGCGGATCGGGCCGACGACGGTGAAGCCGACGGCCGCGTTGAGCGCGTGCACGGCGGTGTTGCGCACGTCCGGCTCCACCACGACCCGGCGGGTGGCGGGGTCGGCGAAGAGCCAGGCCAGCACGGTGGTGATGACCGCGCGGGTGAAGCCGGACACGGGGGTGTCGGTGGGCGCGCACAGGAAGTGCATGCCGACGTCGCCGTCGGCGTGGTCGTACCGGCCGGCGAGTTCGACGTGGGCGGGGTCGTACCGCTCGGCGAGGAACGCCGGCCGGCCGCGCCAGGACCCGAGGAACGCCTCGTGGTGCGGGTGCACGGCGATGCGCCGGTACTCCTCCGCCACCCGGGCCAGGTCGGCGTCCTGCATCATCCAGAACGCGGCCTTGGGGTGGGTGACCCAGCGGTGCAGCAGCGCCGCGTCACCGTCCGGGTCGAGGGGGCGCAGGGTGAACTCCCCCAGCCGGTCGTCGACCCGGCGGAAGGTCGGCGCGGTCACGACGCCGCTCCGGCCGGCACGCCGAACTCCTGGAAGGCGATGCGCGCCTCGATCGGGTAGTGCTCCCGCCCGGTCAGCTCCCGGATGATCCACGAGTTGCGGTACGGGCCCATGCCCAGGTCGGGCGAGGTGACGCTGTGCGCGTGGGTGGCGGCGTTCTGCAGGAAGACGCCCCGGCCGGTGTGGTCGACGCTGTAGTTGCGGGCGACGTCGAACCGGCCGTGGGAGTCCCAGCGGAGCCGGTCGCGGATCGGGTCCAGGAACTCGGGGACCTGGTAGTGGTAGCCGGTCGCCAGCACCAGCCCCTCGGTGGTGAGGGTGAGGTCGCGTCCCTGCTCGACGTTGCGCAGCCCCAGCGTGTACGTGCCGGACGGCTCGTCGTACGCGGCGGTGCTCAGCGTGGTGTTGGTCATCAGCCGGGTCGGCACCGGGCCGTGCACGTTCTTGGCGTACAGCAGGTCGTAGATCTCGTTGATCAGGTCGGCGTTGATCCCCTTGAACAGGCCCTTCTGCTCCGACTCCAGCCGGTAGCGGGTCGGCTCGGGCAGGGCGTGGAAGTAGTCCACGTAGTCCGGGGAGGTCATCTCCAGGGTGAGCTTGGTGTACTCCAGGGGGAAGAACCGCGGCGAGCGGGTCACCCAGTTGAGCTGGTAGCCGTACCTGTCGATGTCGGTGAGCAGGTCGTGGTAGATCTCGGCCGCGCTCTGCCCGCTGCCGATGACGGTGATGCTGCGCCTGGCCCGCAGCGCCGCCCGGTGCTCCCGGTACCGCGAGTTGTGGATCAGGTCGCCGCCCAGCCCCCGGCACGCCTCGGGCAGGTGCGGCGGGGTGCCGGTGCCGAGCACCAGGTGCCGGGCGCGGTGGGTCACCCGGTCGCCGGCCACCGTGGCGTGCACGACGTACCGCTCGTCGGCGGGGTCGTACTCGATGGCGGTGACCTCGTGGCCGAACCGGACGCCGGGCAGCTTCGCGGCGGCCCAGCGGCAGTAGTCGTTGTACTCGGCGCGCAGCGGGAAGAAGTTCTCCCGGATGTAGAACGGGTAGAGCCGGCCGGCCTCCTTGAGGTAGTTCAGGAAGGAGTACGGGGAGGTCGGGTCGGCCAGTGTGACCAGGTCGGCGATGAACGGCGTCTGCAGGTGGGTGGACTCCAGCAGCATGCCGGGGTGCCAGTCGAAGGCGTCGCGCGCCTCCAGGAACAGGCCGTCGAGGTCGCCGATCGGCTCGGTGAGGCAGGCCAGGCCGAGGTTGTACGGGCCCAGCCCGACGGCGATGAAGTCGTGGGTCGACACGGAGTTTCTCCAGGTGCGGTCAGCCGACGGGACAGGACAGTTCGCCGGCCGTGCGGGTACGCACGTACCAGCCAGCGTGCTCGGCGATGAGATCGAGCACGTGGGCGACGTCGTCCACGGTGGTCTCGGGGTTGAGCAGGGTGAACTTCAGGTGGTGCGCGCCGTCCACCCTGGTGCCGGCGACGAGGGCGGCCCCGGACGCCGCGAGGGCCTCGCGGGCGTACAGGTTGGCGTCGTCGACGAGTCGCCGGCCGGCGCCGGTCGGCAGGTAGCGGAAGACGACGGTGCTCAACTGCGAACGGGTCACCACCTCGAAGCGGGGGTCCTCGGTGAGCAGCCGCCAGGCGGCGTCCGCGCGGTCGACGACCTCGTCGAAGAGCGCGCCGATCGCCTCGGGGCCCATGATGCGCAGGGTCAGCCAGAGCTTCAGGGCGTCGAACCGGCGGGTGGTCTGGATGCTCTTGTCGACCTGGTTCGGGATGCGCTGCTCGACGGCCCGGGCCGGGTTGAGGTAGTCGGCGTGCCAGGTGGCGTGCCGCAGCACCCGGGCCTCGCGCACCAGCAGGGCGCTGGAGCTGACCGGCTGGAAGAACGACTTGTGGTAGTCGACGGTCACCGAGTCGGCCCGCTCGACACCGTCGAGCAGGTACCGCCGGGTGGGCGAGACCAGCAGGCCGCAGCCGTACGCGGCGTCGACGTGCAGCCACACGCCGGCCGCCGCGCAGACGTCGGCGATCGCGGGCAGCGGGTCGATGCTGCCGAAGTCGGTGGTGCCGGCGGTCGCCACCACGGCCATCACGGTGAGCCCGTCGCGCCGGCAACGCTCGATCGTGGCGGCCAGTTCGTCGGTACGCATCCGGCGGTCGGCGTCGGTGGCCACGGTGACCACCGCGTCCGCGCCGAGGCCGAGCAGCTTCGCCGCCTTCTGCACGCTGAAGTGCCCGGCCACCGAGGTGATGATCCGCAACCGCGACAACGCTTCCGGCCGGGACGGTCGTACGCCGGGCCGGCCGGCCGCCCGGGCGCAGGCCTCCTCGCGAGCCAGCAGCATCGCCTGCAGGTTGGACTGGGTCCCACCGCTGGTGAACACACCGTCGGCGGCGGGGCCGAGCCCGATCCGCTGCGCCGTCCAGTCGATGAGCCGGCGCTCGATCAGGGTGCCACCGGCGCTCTGGTCCCAGGTGTCCATCGAGGAGTTGACGGCGCTGAGCACCGCCTCGCCGAGCAGGGCGGGGATGACCACCGGGCAGTTCAGGTGGGCCAGGTAGCGCGGGTGGTGGAAGTACACCGCGTCGCGCAGGTAGACGTCCTGGAGCTCGTCCAGGGCCGCCCCGGTGTCGCCCAGCGGCCGGTCCAGGTCGATGCCGTTGATCCGGGGTGCGAGCTGCTCGGGGGTGACGCCGGTGAACGGCGTCTCGGCGGTGGCCACCCGGCCGGCGACCCGGTCGATCCCGTCGGCCAGCACCCGGCGGTAGTGCTCCACCGAGCCGGTGTGGAACAGGTGGGCCCGGCCGGTGGCCGCCGGGGCGCGGACCGCCGCGGGCGGAAGGGCCGCGGCAGTTGGTCCGGACAGACTCATGTTGGTCCTCAGAGGTCGAGAGTGGAGACGAGGGGACGCCGGAGCGCGCGCCGCCCACCGGCGCTCCGGCGACGATCGTGAAGTTAGGTTAGCCTAACCTAACTTTGGAGTCGCCGGCCCCCGGTGTGCCCTGCGATCAGTGCGACGCCGCCGCCGGCTCGGTGGTGCGGACCCGCTCGACCCGAGGGGCCCGCCGGAACCGCCGCTGGTGGGCGACGCCCGCCGCGACACCGGCCACGACCAGGGCAACGGCGGCCATCGCGACCGTGGGATAGCCCACCCGCTCGGCGGCGGCCAGCCCGGCCGAGGCCGCCACGAAGGAGCAGACCAGCCCGACCGAGGACAGCATCGTGAAGTCGGTGCCGCCGGTGCCGGGCCGCGAGTAGTCCATGTTGACCGTGTAGAGCACCACGTTGGCGACCGTGTAGGCGGCCATGAAGCAGCACAGCGCGGTCACCGTCCCACCCAGCGGGGCCCGTCCGGTCAGCAACGGCAGCAGCATCGCCGTGGAGACCGCGAGGGCGACGCCCGCCGCCACGAGCACCACGCTGCGCCCGAACCGCCCGACCGCCACCCCGGCGAGCAGACCGGCCACGATCGCCGGGACGCTGGTCACCACCCCGGTCACCACGCCGACCCGGGCCAGCGACCAGCCCGCGTCCACCAGCGCCGGGGTCACCAGCGCGTACGCCGCACCGGCGCCGACGTAGACCAGCGGCACCACCACGAAGGTCCACCACCGGCACCCGGGCTGGCCGAACACCGACAACAGCGCCCGGTACGCCGCCCGCGTGGACTCCACCCGGTCGGTGCGGACCGGTTCGCGGAAACGCCAGACCACCAGCAGCCCGAGCGAGGTCAACGCGGCCAGCAGCAGGATCGCCGCCCGCCAGCCGTACCGGTCGTAGACCACCACGCACGCGCCGCCGCCGAGCAGGTTGCCGAGGTAGCTGGCGGCGACCTGGATGCCGTTGCCGGCGCCCCGGGCGCGCTCGGCGAGCAGCCGGACGGCGACGGCGTCGACGGCGATGTCCTGGGTGGCGGAGAGGAACACGTACCCGGCGCAGATCGCGACGACCGGACCGAGCCGGCCGCCCGGGTCCTCGAACGGGACGAGGGCCAGCAGGGCCAGCACCAGACCGCCCTGGAGCACCAGCAGCCAGGAGCGGTAGTGGCCGCGGCGGCGGGAGCCGTACCGGTCGAGGACCGGCGCCCAGAGGAACTTGACCGGCCAGATCAGGCCGACGACCTGCAACAGCGCCAGGGTGTCCAGCGAGGTGCCGCCGTCGCGCAGGATGGCGGTGAGGCCGACGGTGATGAAGCCGATGCCGAGGTACTGGGTGACGTAGAGCGCGCCGAGCGCGCCGAGACGGCCCTTCACCGGGCGCTCCAGTAGCCGAGCGAGGTCACCTGGTGCTTGCCGACACCCAGCGTACGGCGGGCGTGCCGGGTGACGGCGCGGGTGCTGGCCGCCTCGCAGGCGAACCAGTAGTGCGCGTCGTCGGCGGCGGGCAGGGCCGCGCACACGGTCTCGACCAGGTACCGCCCCTCGTCCTTGCGCGGCACCCAGGTGACCTCGTGGTGCTTCCGGGCGCGCACCGGCAGCGCCTGCTCGCCCTCGTCGGCGTACTCCAGCCAGAGCGTCGCCGGGATGTCGGCGGCCGCGTCGAGCAGGCTGTTGACCGCCGGCAGCGAGGCGGCGTCGCCGACCAGGTAGAGGTGACGCGGCGCGGGGTCCGGCAACTGGAACGCAGTGCCCTGCACGGTGGCGTCGATGGTGTCGCCGGCCCGGGCGGCGACGGCCCACCGGGCGGCGCACCCGTCGTGCAGGGCGAACTCCAGGTGGAACCGCCCGGTCGCGGGGTCCGGGTCGACGAGGGTGTACGCGCGCTGGTGCGGGCGACCGCCGTCGTCGAACCACAACCGGATCCACATGGTGGGGTGCACCCCGCAGGACTCCAGCAGGCCACCGCCGTTCACCAGCAGCCGCCGGTACGCCCCGCCCACCGACTCGGCGTCGAGCACGGTGAGCCGGAAGTCCCGGCCACCCATCGCCTTGAGCACCAGGGCTTCCCAGTTGCGCTTCACGCGACCCCCTCCAGTAAGGTTCACCTTAGTTAGGGAAGGGTAGCCTAAGTTGATATTCGTACTGTGCCCGGCTCGGGCGTGTCCCCGCGGAACCGCACCGTGACCGGCATCCATCGCGACGCCTGGGGCGTGCCCCACCTGCGCGCCGGCAACGTCGACGAACTGGCCCGGCTGCAGGGCCGGGTGGCCGCCCTCGACCGGGCCTGGCAGATCGAGACCGAGCGCCGGCGCTGCGAGGGCCGGCTCGCCGAACACGTCGGCCCCGACGCCCTCGACTGGGACCGGTTCGCCCGCCGCGCCCGCCTCGACGACACCGCCGAACGGTGCTTCCACCGGCTCTCCCCCGCCACCCGACGGTGGGTCACCGCGTACACCGACGGCGTCAACGACGCCCTCGCCGAGGGCGCGGCCGGCGCGCCCGAGTTCACGGCCACCGGCTGCACGCCCGGCCGGTGGCGGCCGTGGACGCCACTGGGCGTGTTCCTCGTGCAGCACATCCTCTTCGCCACCTTCCCGAACAAGCTGTGGCGCGCACACGTCACGGCCACCCTCGGCCCCGACGCGGTCGACCTGTTCGCCGTCGAGGGACCGGGCGGCTCCGGCAGCAACGCCTGGGCGGTGCCCGGCGACCCGGCCACCGGGCGCGCGCCGGTCATCGCCGGGGACCCGCATCGCCTGCTCGAACTGCCCGGCATCTACCAGCAGGTCCGCCTCGCCTGCGACGAGTTCGACGTGTTCGGTCTCGCCTTCCCCGGCGTGCCGGGGCTGCCCCACTTCGGCCACGCCGGCGAGGTCGCCTGGGCGGTCACCAACGCCATGGCGGACTACCAGGACCTCTACCGGGAGCAGCTGCGCCGCGACGGCGACCGGGTGCTGGTCCGCGACGCCGACGGCTGGGTGCCGGCCCGCCGCCACGCCGAGGAGATCACGGTACGCGGCGGCGACACCGAGACCGTGGAGGTGATCGAGACCCCCCGGGGACCCGTCGTCGACCACGACCGGCACACCGGTGAGGCGATCAGCCTGCGCACCCCCGCCCGGGTCGAGGAGAGCCTCGGCTTCGACGCGCTGCTGCCGTTGCTGCGCGCCCGTACCGTCGACGACGTCGCCGACGCGCTGCGGGTCTGGGTGGAGCCGGTGAACAGCGTCCTGGTGGCCGACCGCAGCGGCGCCGTGCACCAACTGGTCGCCGGACTCGTCCCCACCCGCGACGACCGGTGCCGGCGCGGACCGGTACCCGGCTGGGACCCCCGGTACCGGTGGCAGGGCGGCTACGCGGAGTCGAAACCCGTCGTGGTCGACGGATTCGCCGTCTGCGCCAACGACCGCCGCGACGACGTGGCCGACCTCGGCGGCGACTTCGCCCCGCCGCACCGTGCCGCGCGGATCCGCGCCCTGCTGGCCGAGGGCGTCGCACCGGAGACCATCCACACGGACACCCGGCTCGCCACCACGCCACTGCGCGACGCCCTGCACCGGCTCGCCCCGGACACCCTCACCCCGCCCGCCCGGGCGCTACGGGAACGACTCACCACCTGGGACGGGCGGATGCGGGCCGACAGCCTCGACGCCGGCGCCTTCGCCGCATGGCGTACCGCCCTGGCCCGCCGGCTGCACGAGCACCCGCGCCTGCGCCCGCTGCGCGCCCCCGGCGCGTACGACAGGTTGTTCCGACCGTGGACGGACCCGCTGGCCCGCATCGGCCACGCCCTCGACGGCGTCGTCGCCGGGCTGCACCGGCTCGGCGCGGACGTCGCACCGGTGGTGGCGGCGGCGCTGGAGGACGCCGCGACCGCACCGGCACAGACGTGGGGACAGCGGCACGTGCTGCACCCGGTGCACCTCGGCGTGGCGCCGGCCGTCGACGACGCGGTCGCCGCCATGCGCCGCCGCATCGCCCTCGCCGGGGACACCGACTGCGTGCTCGCCACCGCCAGCGTCCCCGGGACCTCCGACGCCTGCTGGCGGGGGCCGGTCGCCCGCTACGTCTTCGACCTCGGCGACGCCGACCGCAGCCGCTGGATCGTCCCGTTCGGCGCGTCCGGACGCCCCGGCGACCCGCACTTCGACGACCAGCTGCCCCGCTGGGCCGCCGGCGAACTGAACCCGGTGACCACCGACTGGAAGCACCTCACCCCCGACCCGCACGAGACGAGGCACCCGTGACCCACCAGGAGAAGATCCCCGGCTTCGGCGAGCTGCGGCTCGTCGTGATCGACCCGGCCGTCCACGCCGAACTGCTGCACGGCTGGGTGACCCAGCCCCGGGCCACGTTCTGGGGCATGGGGTCGTACACCGTGGACGAGGTGCGCGACGTCTACGCGTACCTCGACGGTCTCGCCACCCACCACGCGTACCTGATCACGCTGGACGGCACGCCGATCGGGCTGTTCCAGACGTACCGGCCCGAGGCCGACCCGGTCGGCGAACGCTACCGGGTACGCCCCGGCGACATCGGGATGCACCTGCTGCTCGCGCCGGGGCGGCGTCCACCGCGCGGACTCACCACCGCCGTCGGCCCCGCCCTGGCCCGTTTCCTGTTCACCGACCCGACCCGGCAGCGGATCGTGGTCGAACCGGACGTCCGCAACCAGCTCGCCCTGCGCCGGCTGGAACGGGAGGGTTTCACCTTCGACGAGGAGATCGACATGCCCGACAAGCGCGCCCAACTGGCCTTCCTCACCCGCGCCCGTTTCGAGTCCCGCCAGGATCCCGTCCCACCCCACCCCTGCCCCGCCGGGGCTGGCGGCTCGTCATGATCGCGCTCGATCCGGGATGTAGTGGTCTCGTGGCTCAGGATGGCCACCACATCCATGTTCGAGCACGACCTTCGCCCGCGATCGGGGTTATCCACAGGGGACGGCGGCCGACGGCCCGAGCCGCGAGGGTGTACGCATGCCGAAAGCACCCCGTCGACCTCCCCAGCTGCGCGGGAGGATCTTCCGTGGTTCGTCGGCCGTGTCCCGCGGCCTGGTGACCCGCAACGACCTGCGCAGCTCCGCCTGGCGTCCGCTGTTCCGCGACGTGTACGCCGACGCCCGACTCACCATCACCCATCGCCACCGGTGCGCGGCGGTGGCCCGCTGGCTGGTCCCGCCCGGCTCCGCGATCGCCGGCCGGTCGGCCGCCGCGCTGTACGGCGTCGGACGGCTCTGCGCCGACGACCCGGTCGACGTGCTCGTGCCGAGCACCGTGGACGCCGCCGCGGCCAGATCGGCGGACTCACCCACGTCGGACCCACCGACGACGGACGGGACGACCACGACAGGGACGACCCCGGCGGAGGCGACCCCGGCGGAGGCGACGACCACGGCTGCAGCGATCACGGCCGCAGCGGAGCGCCCCGCTGACGCTGCCCGATCACCGTCGCCACTGCTCTCGACCACGGCAGGGATGACCACGGCCGCGACGACCACGGCAGACGCGGCGACCAGGACCGACGGGTCGACCCCGGCAGACGCAGCGACCAGGACGGAGACGACTTCGGCGGTGGCCGGCGGGGCGGCGGTGGCCGGCGGGGCGGCGGTGGCCGGCGGGGCGGCGGTGGCCGGCGGGGCGGCAGGCACGAGAACGGGCGGCCGGCGTGCCGGCCGACGACGGGGCCCGATGGCGGGACTGCGCATCCACCGGGGCCGCATGGATCCGGGTGACGTCGGGCGGCACGGCGGGCTGCCGGTCACCACGCCGGCGCGTACCTGTTGGGACCTCGCCCGCTGGCTGGACGTGGTGGAGGCAGTGGTCCTCATCGACGCTCTGCTGGCCCGCCGGCTGACCGACGTGCCGAAGCTGCGTGAGTACGCCCTGGCCCGGGCCGGCCGGCGGGGCTGGCGGACGCTGCTTCGGGCCGTCGATCTCGCCGACGCGGGGGCCGAGTCGCCGCAGGAGTCGCGGACCCGGGTCCGGTTGGTGCTGGCCGGGCTGCCCCGGCCCGAGACGCAGTGGGTCGTCTCGACCGGTGGTCGTTTCGTCGCCCGGCTCGACCTGGCCTGGCCGGAGTTCAGGGTCGCCGTCGAGTACGACGGCCTGTGGCACGACGACCCGGAACAGTTCCACCGGGACCGCCGCCGACTCAACCGGCTGCTCGGCGAGGACTGGATCGTCCTGCATGTGACGGCGCGCCGCCTCCGCGAGGACTTCGACGGCTTCCTCGCCGAGGTGCGCGCCGCGCTGCGCTCCCGTGGCCACCGCCGGCGGCTCTGACCCGCCCCCGCCTCCGCCGCGCGACCACCACCACCCGCAAGATCGTGCTCGAACACGGAAACAGTGGCCTCCCACAAGGATGAGGCCACTGTTTCCTGGATCGAGCACGATCTTGCGGCGGGGCGGCGGGGCGGCAGGCAGCAGGCAGCGGGCAGCAGGCGGCGGGCAGCGGGCAGCAGGCGGCGGGCAGCGGGCAGCAGGCGGCGGGCAGCGGGCAGCAGGCGGCGGGCAGCGGGCAGCAGGCGGCGGGCGGCGGGGCAGCGGGCAGTGGCTGGTATCCGGCGAGAGCGGGACGAAGCACGCGCTGGAGTGCCTAGGCTCCAGGTATGCGATTCGACCAGCACACCCTCGTCCTCCTGGTCCGCCCGGCGGACGCGCCGGAGCTGCCGCGCGACGCCGCCGACCTGCTGCGCGACGCCCATCTGGCGCACCAGAAGGGGCTGGTGGAGCAGGGGCTCGTGCTCGCCGCCGGGCCGTTCCTGGACCCGGACGACGAGACGCTGCGCGGCCTCGCCGTGCTGCCGATCAGCCCGGCGGAGGCCCGGGAACTGTACGCGAACGACCCGGCGGTGCGCTCCGGGCAACTGGTCGCCCACGTGGCGAGCTGGTTGGTGCCCGAGGGCAACGTGCGCTACGGCGAGGTCGCGGTGCCCCGCTCGATGCTGGAGGCGGCGGCCGGGGACTGAGCGGCTCAGTCCTCCGAGGCCGGGCGGCTGCTCGGCACGGTCGGCATCGGCCACTGCCCGGTCCGCACGATCGCCGACGGGTCGAGCTGCTGGTCCGCCCAGACGTACGTCTCGGGCAGCAGCTCGGTCACCGGCACCGGCCGCAGGGCGTCCATCGGCCCCACGATCACCTTGATCGACGGGAAGTAGTCGAGCAGCACCTGGCGGCACCGGCCACAGGGCGGGATGACCCCCCGTCCCCGGTCCCCCACCGCGACGATGGCCTCCAGGTCCCCGACCCCCTGGGTCGCGGCGGCGCCGATCGCCACCACCTCGGCGCACGGGCCGCCGGTGAAGTGGTAGACGTTGACTCCGGTGAAGACCCGGCCGTCGGCCGTGCGGGCGGCGGCGGCGACAGTGTGGTTGTCACTGCGGCAGCGCAGCTTGGCGACCGCGGTGGCGGCCTGCACCAGCGCGCGGTCGGTGTCCAGCATCGTCATGTCGGCCCCCCGGTCGTGTCGGTGGGCGAAACTCTAGCCCGACCGGCACGCCACCCTCGGCAGCCCGGTCACCGGGTGTGGCGTGGCCGGCAGGACGGCGGGCCGGCGGCCGGCGGCGGAGTTCACCTGCGCAGTCGGCGGCCCGGCGGCCGGGGGCGGCGGTAACCCGGCGGCGGTCCGTCGCCGGGCTGCCTATCCTTGGCGACGACATGCAGAATCCAGCCGCACCCGCCGAGGCCGTGACCGTCCGCGAGCTGCACCGCCGCCTGACCCCCCTGATGTTCCGCGACCAGCGCCGCCTGCAACGACGGCTGGACGGCGTCCGCAAGCTCAGGGACCCGCAGCGCCGCGACGGCGCGCTGGCCGAGATCGCCACCGAGGTGGCGCGGGCCGAGGCGCGGCTGGAGAGCCGGCGGGCCGCCGTGCCGACGATCACCTACCCGGCGCAGCTGCCGGTCAGCGAGCGCCGCGACGACATCGCCGCCGCCATCCGCGACCATCAGGTGGTGATCGTGGCCGGCGAGACCGGCTCCGGCAAGACCACCCAGTTGCCGAAGATCTGCCTGGAGCTGGGGCGCGGGATCACCGGTCTGATCGGGCACACCCAGCCCCGCCGGCTGGCCGCCCGGACGGTCGCCGACCGGATCGCCGAGGAACTCGGCACCGAGTTGGGCGACGTGGTCGGCTACAAGGTGCGCTTCACCGACCAGGTGGGCGAGAACAGCCTGGTCAAGCTGATGACCGACGGCATCCTGCTGGCGGAGTTGCAGACCGACCGGATGCTGCGCCAGTACGACACGTTGATCATCGACGAGGCGCACGAGCGCAGCCTCAACATCGATTTCATCCTCGGTTACCTCAAGCAGCTCCTGCCCCGCCGCCCCGACCTGAAGGTGATCATCACCTCGGCGACCATCGAGACCGACCGGTTCGCCCGGCACTTCGCCGGCCCCCCGACCGAGGACGCGCCCGAGGGTGAGCCGGCGCCGATCGTCGAGGTGTCCGGCCGGACGTACCCGGTGGAGGTGCGGTACCGGCCGCTGGTCGAGGTCAGCGAGGCCGACGAGGAGGACGAGGCCGACGAGGAGAACGTCCGGGACCAGATCCAGGCCATCGGCGACGCGGTCGAGGAACTGGCCGCCGAGGGGCCCGGCGACATCCTGGTCTTCCTCAGCGGCGAACGGGAGATCCGGGACACCGCCGAGGCGTTGGGCAGGCTGGTGGAGAAGCGACGGTCCCTGCTCGGCACCGAGATCCTGCCGCTGTACGCCCGGCTCTCCACCGCCGAGCAGCACCGGGTCTTCGCCCCGCACTCCGGCCGCCGGGTGGTGCTGGCCACCAACGTCGCGGAGACCTCACTGACCGTTCCCGGCATCAAGTACGTGGTGGACCCGGGTACCGCCCGCATCTCCCGGTACTCCAGCCGGCTCAAGGTGCAGCGGTTGCCCATCGAGCCGGTCTCGCAGGCGTCGGCCAACCAGCGCAAGGGGCGCTGCGGTCGCACCTCGGACGGCATCTGCATCCGCCTCTACGACGAGCAGGACTTCGCCTCCCGTCCCGAGTTCACCGACCCGGAGATCCTGCGCACCAACCTGGCCTCGGTCATCCTCCAGATGACCTCGATCGGGCTCGGTGACATCGCCGCGTTCCCGTTCATCGACCCGCCGGACCGGCGCAACGTCACCGACGGCGTCAACCTGCTGCACGAACTGGGGGCGCTGGACCCGACGCAGACCGACCCGGCGAAGCGGCTCACCCCGCTCGGGCGGCGGCTGGCCCAGCTCCCCGTCGACCCCCGGCTGGCCCGGATGGTCCTCGAGGGCGAGCGCAACGGCTGCGCCACCGAGGTGGTGGTGATCGCCGCCGCGCTCTCCATCCAGGACCCGCGGGAGCGGCCGGCGGAGAAGCAGGCCCAGGCCGACCAGGCGCACGCCCGGTTCGCCGACAAGGAGTCCGACTTCGTCGCTTACCTGAACCTCTGGCGGTACCTGCGCGAGCAGCAGCGGAGCCTGTCGTCCAGCGCGTTCCGCCGGATGTGCAAGGCGGAGTACCTGAACTACCTGCGGGTACGCGAGTGGCAGGACATCGTCAGCCAGTTGCGCCAGGTGCTGCGTACCCCGGAGCCGGGTGACGGGCGACGGGGCCGGCGGCCGGCGGGGCAGGCCGCGCCCGACGGCGGCCGGCGCGGGGCCGGCGCGGACCTGCCGGAGGAGATCGACACCCCGAAGGTGCACCAGTCGCTCCTGCCCGGCCTGCTGTCGCACATCGGGCTCAAGGACGCGCAGAAGCACGAGTACCTGGGGGCGCGCGGCGCGAAGTTCGCGATCTTCCCCGGCTCGGCGCTGTTCAGGAAGCCGCCGCGCTGGGTGATGGCCGCCGAGTTGGTGGAGACCTCCCGACTGTGGGGCCGGGTGGCCGGCCGGGTCGAGCCGGAGTGGGTCGAGCCGCTGGCCCAGCACCTGGTCAAGCGCAGCCACAGCGAGCCGCACTGGGAGAAGAAGCAGGCCGCGGTGCTGGCCTACGAGAAGGTCACCCTCTACGGCATCCCGATCGTCACCTCCCGCAAGGTCAACTTCGGCCGGATCGACCCGGCGCTGAGCCGGGAGCTGTTCATCCGGCACGCCCTGGTCGAGGGCGACTGGTCCACCCACCACCGGTTCTGGACGGACAACCAGCGGCTGCTGGCCGAGATCGAGGAGTTGGAGAACCGGGCCCGGCGGCGGGACATCCTGGTCGACGACGAGACGATCTTCCAGTTCTACGACGAGCGGATCCCCGCCGACGTGGTCTCCGGGCGGCACTTCGACGCCTGGTGGAAGACGGCCCGCCGGGAGCGGCCCGACCTGCTCACCTTCACCCGCGAGCTGCTGGTCAACGCGGGCCGGGGCGGCGTCGACGAGGCCGACTACCCGGACCAGTGGCGGGCCGAGGGGGTCACCCTGCCGCTGACGTACACCTTCGACCCGACCGCGCCCACCGACGGCGTCACCGTGGACATCCCGCTGCCGCTGCTCAACCAGGTGCCGGCGGAGAGCTTCGACTGGCAGGTGCCGGGGCTGCGCGAGGAACTGGTCGTCGCGCTGATCCGGTCGCTGCCCAAGGCGGTCCGGCGCAACTTCGTCCCGGTCCCGGACTACGCCCGCGCCGCGCTCGCCGCGATCACCCCGGGCGAGGAGCCGCTGCTCGACGCGCTGACCCGGCAGCTGCGCCGGATGACCGGGGTCACCGTGCCGCGCGAGGCGTGGGACCCGGGCAAGCTCCCGGCGCACCTGCGGGTCGGCTTCCGGGTGCTCGACGAGGAGAACAAGCCGGTCGCCGAGGGCAAGGACCTCTCGGCCCTGCAACGCCAGCTCCGCCAGGAGGTACGCCAGGTCGTCGCCGCCGCCGCGCCGGACGTGGCCCGCACCGGGCTGACCCAGTGGGCCCTCGGCACCCTGCCGCGCACCATCGAGCAGGTCCGGGCCGGGTACGCGGTGACCGCGTACCCGGCGCTGGTGGACGAGGGCACGACCGTCGGGGTGAAGGTCTTCGACTCCGAGGCCGAGCAGGCCGCCGCGCACTGGGCGGGCACCCGGCGGCTGCTGCGGCTGACCGTGCCGTCCCCGGCGAAGTTCCTCCAGGGCCGGCTGAGCAACGAGGCGAAGCTGGCGCTCAGCCGCAATCCGCACGGCGGGGTGCAGCAGCTGATCGAGGACGCGGCCGGCGCGGCGATCGACAAGCTCATCGGCGACGCGGGCGGCACCGCCTGGGACGCCGAGGGCTTCGCCGCGCTGCGTGACCGGGTCCGCGCCGACCTGGTCGACACGGTCGTCGAGGTGATGGACCGGGTCCGCAGGGTGCTCGCCGCCGCGTACGCCGTCGAGCAGCGCCTCGGCGCGACCCGGAACCTGGCCGTGGTGGCCGCCCTGGCCGACATCCGGGCCCAGCTCACCGGCCTGGTGCACCCCGGCTTCATCACCGAGACCGGGTACGCCCGCCTGCCCGACCTGCTGCGCTACCTCACCGCGATCGACCGGCGGCTGGACCGGCTCCCCGGCAACCCGCAGCGCGACAAGTCCCAGCAGGACCGGATCGCGGTGGTGCGGAAGGAGTACGCCGACCTGCTCGCCGCCCTGCCGCCGTCGAAGCGGCAGTCGGCGGCGGTACGGCAGATCCGCTGGATGATCGAGGAGCTGCGGGTGAACGTCTTCGCCCAGGCGCTGGGCACCCCGTACCCGGTGTCGGAGCAGCGGATCTACCGGGCCATGGACGACGCCGAGGGGCGCTGACCGGTCAGGCCGGGTGGCGTTGCACCTGCCGGACCGGCGCCGGGGCCGGACGCGGGCCGCGCAGCACGCGCAGCATCCGGCCCGGGGTGAGCAGCCGGGTCGGCGGGTCGACCAGGTTGATCACCCGCAGGAAGGCCGCACCGAGGTCCGCGTCGGTGGTGGCCGCCGCGTGCAGCCGGGCGATGTAGGCGTTGACCAGCCGCACCTTGAGGGTGCGCCGGCCGGCGACCTCGGGGAAGCGCAGGTCGGTGCCGACCGAGATCTGCCAGGGCACGTCGATCAGCCGGGCCGCGCCCCGGTAGAAGCGACGGGCCAGCCCGGCGCCGCCCTCGGCGAGCAGCCGGCGCAGCAGCAGCGCCTCCAGCGAGGCCACCGTGATGCCCTGTCCGTAGATCGGGTTGAAGCTGCACAGCGCGTCGGCGAAGACCAGGTGGCCCTCGGGCGGCCGGCGCAGCCGCTCGTAGCGGCGGCGGACGCTGGCCGGGTAGCGCATCCGGACCGGTTCGCTCAGCGGTGGCGCGGTACGCAGCAGCTCGCCGATCTGCGGGGCGAACAACGACCCGGCGAACGCGGCCATGCCCTCGTCGTCGGTGGGCGGCTGCTCCCCGAGCACGCCGCTGAGCACCACCGCGAACCGGTCGTCCTCGTGCGGGGCGACGATGCCGGCGCGCGGCCGGCCCGGCACCGCGTTGGCCAGCGCCCCCAGCAGTCCCTCCAGCTGACCCGGCTCCCGGCGGTAGGTGCGGGTGACGTAGGTGACGTTGATCTCGACCCGCTCCTCGGGCGCGCCCGGGTAGCCGAGTTCGGCGAGCCAGACCGGGCTGCGGCTGCCCCGGCCGCCGGCGTCGACCACCAGGTCGGCGTGGATGGCGATCTCGGTCCGGTCCGGTCCGCCGGGGACCACCCGCACGCCGGTGACGCGGGTCCCGTCGCCGGTGGTGAGCAGACCGGTGACCTCGTGCCCGGACAGCACCCGTACGCCGGGCAGGGCGGCGACCCGCGCCCGCACCACCTGCTCCAGCAACGGCCGGCTCATGCCGTAGGCGACCAGGTCGGAGGGGGCGCGGCGCATCCGGTGCCCGTCGTTGTACCAGTGCACCTCGCCGTGCAGGTCGACCGGGCAGGCGCCCCGGGCGGTCAGCTCCTCGCCGATGCCGGGGAACAGTTCGACGAGCACCTGCCGTCCCCGGTCCAGCAGTACGTGCAGCTGGCGCCCCTGGGGCACGCCGCGGCGGCTGGTCGGGGTCGCCGGCAGGGCGTCCCGGTCGAGCAGCAGCACCTCGTCGTACGCGTCGCTGAGGGCGCGGGCGGCGAGCAGGCCGCCCATACTGGCGCCGACCACGACGGCGCGTCCGCTGGCTGCCATGTGGGCAGCGTAGGCGGGACGCGGGCGGCGGCGCGTCTTCCAGAGTGCGCGACCGGCGGGCTCAGAGCGGCTCCACGCCCGGAGGCAGGTCCTCGTTGGCGGTGGCGTCGTGGACGTATTCGAGCAGTATCCGGCGCAGCTCCCGACCGGCGTGGGTGGGCACCACGTCGCGTCGCCGGGCCACCGCGATGGTGCGCCGTACGCCCGGCGGGGCGAGCCGGGTGACCCGGACGCCGGGCCGGCGGGCGACCACGATGCCGGGCACCAGGGCGATGCCCAGTCCCGCCTCGACGAAGCTGAGCACGGCGTCCATCTCGCCGCCGTCGACCGAGACGGTCGGTTCGAAGCCGGCGTCCCGGCAGGCCTGGAGGGTGGCGTCGCGCAGGTCGTAGCCCTCGCGGAACATGACCAGCGGCTGCTCGCGCAGGTCGGTGATGCGCAGCTGGCCGCTCTCGACGGCGACGGGCAGCGGGTCGACCGAGGCGACCACCAGGCTCTCCCGCAGGATCGGGTCGAGGCGCAGCCCCGGGTCGGCGCCCTGGCCCGGCATGATGACCAGCGCGAGGTCGAGGTCACCGCGGAGCAGGTCGCGGACCAGGTCCTGCGAGCCGCCTTCCTCCACCCGCAGGTCGACGGTGGGGTGGGCGTCGCGGAACCGGCGCAGCACCGGCGGGGCCAGCGAGGTGGCCAGGCTGGGGGTGGCGCCGAGGCGGACCCGTCCCCGGCGCAGGCCGACCAGCTCCTGCACCTCCCGGGTGGCGGTGTCCACGTCGGCGAGGATCCGCTTGGCCAGCGGCAGCAGCACGTCACCCGCCGCGGTGAGGGTGATGTTGCCCCTTACCCGTTCGAAGAGCGGGGCCCCGAGGTCGGTCTCCAGGGCGTGAATTTGCTTACTCAGCGACGGCTGGGTTATGCCGACGATGTCGGCGGCCTGGGTGAAATGTCGCACTTCAGCGACCGCGACGAAGTACTTCAGCTGATGGAGTTGCATCTACATAGCCTACGGCTATCAAGACTGCGAGGTCGATGCATTGGACGACTGATCAAAGTCCTCCTAGCGTCGGTCGGGTGGTAATCACGAAAACTCGGTCGCCCATTCGCTCGAACGTCGGCCTCAAGGCCGTCATGGCGGTGACGGGCATTCTCCTGGTGCTGTTCCTCATCGCGCACATGCTCGGCAACCTGAAGATCTTCACGGGCGCCGAGGCGTTCAACCACTACGCGCACTGGCTGCGCGACCTGGGCACGCCGCTGCTGGCCCCGGGTTGGTACCTGTGGCTGCAGCGCGGTGTGCTCCTGGTCGCCCTGCTCGGCCACATCGCCGCCGCCACCGTGCTGGCGATGCGCGCCCGGGCCGCCCGCCCGGTCAGGTACGCCCACCGCAAGAAGGTGCAGGGCAGCTACGCCGCCCGCACCATGCGCTGGGGTGGTGTGATCATCGGGCTCTTCGTGATCTACCACATCCTCGACCTGACCACGGGTCACCTGAACCCGGTCGGCGACCCGACCCGGCCGCAGGCCAACGTGGTGGCGGACTTCGCGCCGGAACGCTGGTACGTGACCCTCTTCTACACCCTCGCGGTGGTCACTCTCGGCTTCCACCTGCGGCACGGCGCCTTCAGCGCGTTCCGCAGCCTGGGGCAGCAGACGCCGAAGGGCGAGCGCCGGGCGCGCAGCCTCGCGCTGGTCTTCGCCGTCGCGCTGACCGCCGGCTACCTGGTGGTCCCGTTCGCCGTACTCATCGGATTGGTGCGCTGACCATGGATCTCTTCACCGAGGGCGACCCGATCGCCGACGCCAAGGCTCCCGAGGGCCCGATCGAGACCCGCTGGGAACGCCGCCGCTTCGAGGCCAAGCTGGTCAACCCGGCGAACCGCCGCAAGATGACCGTGATCGTCGTCGGCACCGGCCTGGCCGGCGGCTCCGCCGCGGCGACCCTGGCCGAGCAGGGCTACCGGGTCAGGTCCTACTGCTACCAGGACAGCCCGCGCCGGGCCCACTCGATCGCCGCGCAGGGTGGCATCAACGCGGCCAAGAACTACCGCAACGACGGCGACTCGATCCACCGGCTCTTCTACGACACCGTCAAGGGCGGCGACTTCCGCTCGCGGGAGTCGAACGTGCACCGGCTGGCCGAGGTGTCGGTCAACATCATCGACCAGTGCGTGGCGCAGGGCGTGCCGTTCGCCCGCGAGTACGGCGGCCTGCTGGACACCCGCTCCTTCGGCGGCGCGCAGGTGCAGCGGACCTTCTACGCCCGGGGCCAGACGGGCCAGCAGCTGCTGCTCGGGGCGTACCAGGCGCTGGAGCGGCAGATCGGCCTGGGCAACGTGGAGATGAACTCCCGGCACGAGATGCTGGAGCTGGTCGTCGTCGACGGCCGGGCCCGGGGCATCGTCGTGCGGGACCTGGTCACCGGCGAGATCAGCACCGAGATGGCGGACGCGGTCGTGCTCGCCTCCGGTGGCTACGGCAACGTCTTCTACCTCTCCACCAACGCCAAGGGCTGCAACGTCACGGCGACCTGGCGGGCGCACCGCAAGGGCGCGTACTTCGCCAACCCCTGCTACACGCAGATCCACCCGACCTGCATCCCGGTCTCCGGCGACCACCAGTCGAAGCTGACCCTGATGAGCGAGTCGCTGCGCAACGACGGCCGGGTGTGGGTGCCGAAGGCCAAGGGCGACGACCGCAGCCCCCGGGACATCCCCGAGGACGAGCGGGACTACTACCTCGAGCGGATCTACCCGTCCTTCGGCAACCTGGTCCCCCGGGACATCGCCTCCCGGGCCGCGAAGAACGTGTGCGACGAGGGACGGGGCGTCGGGCCGACCAAGCTCGGCGTCTACCTCGACTTCGCCGACGCGATCGACCGGCTCGGCCGCAAGGCCATCGAGGCCAAGTACGGCAACCTCTTCGAGATGTACGAGCGGATCACCGGCGAGGACCCGTACGAGGTCCCGATGCGGATCTACCCCGCCGTGCACTACACGATGGGCGGCCTCTGGGTCGACTACGACCTGCAGTCGACCATCCCCGGCCTGTTCGTGATCGGTGAGGCGAACTTCTCCGACCACGGCGCGAACCGGCTCGGCGCCTCGGCGCTGATGCAGGGCCTGGCCGACGGCTACTTCGTGCTGCCCAGCACCATCGCCAACTACCTGGCCGCCGGACCGCTGGAGAAGGTCGACGCCGGGCACCCGGAGGCGGTCGCGGCCCGCCGCGACGTCGAGGACCGGATCTCCCGGCTGCTCGCGGTCGACGGCGACCGGACGGTGGACTCGTTCCACCGCGAGCTGGGCCAGATCATGTGGGAGCACTGCGGCATGGAGCGCAGCGAGGCCGGCCTGCGCAAAGCGATCGACGAGATCCGCACCCTGCGCGAGGAGTTCTGGCAGCGGGTCCGCGTCCCGGGCGACGGCGAAGGGCTCAACCAGTCGCTGGAGAAGGCCGGCCGGGTGGCCGACTTCTTCGAGCTGGCCGAGCTCATGTGCATCGACGCCCTGCACCGCGAGGAGTCCTGCGGCGGCCACTTCCGGGCCGAGCACCAGACCCCCGACGGCGAGGCGCAGCGCGACGACGACCGGTTCGCCTACGTGGCGGCCTGGGAGTACACCGGCACCGATGAGCCGGCCGTGCTGCACAAGGAAGACCTGAAGTTCGAATACGTCCACCCCACGCAGCGGAGCTACAAGTGAATCTGACCCTGCGCATCTGGCGCCAGAAGGGCCCTGAGGACAAGGGTCGGATGGTGACCTACCAGGTCGACGACGTTTCCCCGGACATGTCGTTCCTGGAGATGCTCGACGTGCTCAACGAGCGGCTCATCCTTCAGGGTGAGGAGCCGATCGCGTTCGACCACGACTGCCGCGAGGGCATCTGCGGCATGTGCGGCCTCATGATCAACGGCGACGCGCACGGGCCGCAGCGCGGCACCACCGCCTGCCAGCTGCACATGCGGCAGTTCTCCGACGGCGAGACGATCGACATCGAGCCGTGGCGTGCCCGGGCCTTCCCGGTCATCAAGGACCTGGTGGTCAACCGGAACGCCTTCGACCGGATCATCGCCGCCGGTGGCTACATCACCGCCCCGACCGGCAGCGCCCCCGAGGCGCACTCCACCCCGGTGCCCAAGGTCGACGCGGACGCCGCCTTCGAGTCGGCCGCCTGCATCGGCTGCGGCGCCTGCGTGGCGGCCTGCCCGAACGGCTCCGGCATGCTCTTCACCGCCGCCAAGATCACCCAGCTCTCGCTGCTGCCGCAGGGCCAGCCCGAGCGCTACACCCGGGTGATCGGCATGGTGGACGCGCACGACGAGGCCGGCTTCGGTGGCTGCACCAACGCCGGTGAGTGCACGGTGGTGTGCCCGAAGGGCATCCCGCTGGACACCATCGGCCGGCTCAACCGGGACTACCTGCTGGCGACGACGAAGCGGGGCAACACCCCGGGCTCCTGACGCCGCCGTCTCCACACCGACCGCCGCATCCCTTCCGGGGTGCGGCGGTCGGCGTTTCGGCCGGGGTACGCCGGGAACGCAACGGCCCACCCGGGCCGACCCGGGGCGTGCCGGCCTCGCCGGTTCAACCTGCCCGCTGCGGGTAGCAGTCCCCTGGACGGCACCCAGAGGGGAAGACAGGCATGAGGGCACTGACCTGGCACGGCAAGCGTGACGTCCGGGTGGACGACGTACCGGACCCCCGCATCGAGGAGCCGTCGGATGCGATCGTCCGGATCACCTCGACCGCGATCTGCGGCTCCGACCTGCACCTGTACGAGGTGCTCGGTCCGTACCTCAGGCCGGGCGACATCCTCGGGCACGAGCCGATGGGCGTCGTCGAGGAGGTCGGCTCCGGGGTGACCCGGCTCAAGCCCGGCGACCGGGTGGTCGTCCCGTTCAACATCTCCTGCGGCGACTGCTGGATGTGCCGGCGGCAGCTCTACGCCCAGTGCGAGACCACCCAGGTCACCGCAGAGGGCAAGGGCGCGGCCCTGTTCGGCTACACCTCGCTCTACGGCTCGGTGCCCGGCGGCCAGGCCGAGTACCTGCGGGTCCCGCAGGCGCAGTTCGGCCCGATCAAGGTCCCGGAGACCGGATCCGACGAGCGTTACCTCTACCTCAGCGACATCCTGCCCACCGCCTGGCAGGCGGTGAAGTACGCCGACACCCCGCCCGGTGGCACCCTGGCCGTCTTCGGTCTCGGCCCGGTCGGGCAGTTCTGCGCCCGGATCGGCCGCCACCTCGGCGCCGACCGGGTGATCGGGCTGGACCTGGTGCCGGAGCGGCTCGAGATGGCCCGCCGGCACGGCATCGAGACGCTCGACGTCAGCCAGCTCGACGACGTACCGGGCACGCTGATCGACCTGGTCGACGGGCGCGGCCCGGACGCGGTGATCGACGCGGTGGGCATGGAGGCGCACGGCGCCCCGCTGGGCAGGATCGCGCAGACCGCCGCCGGCCTGCTGCCCGACAAGCTGGCCCAGGCGCTGACCGACAAGGTCGGCGTGGACCGCCTCGTCGTGCTCAAGGCCGCGCTCAAGGCGGTCCGCCGGGGCGGCACCGTCTCCATCTCCGGGGTGTACGGCGGCGAGGTGGACCCGATGCCGCTGATGGAGATGTTCGACCGGGGCATCCAGCTGCGGATGGGACAGTGCCACGTCCGCCGCTGGACCGACCAGATCATGCCGTTGCTCTCCGGCGACGACGACCCGCTGGGCGTGGAGGACCTGCGGACGCACCGGGTGCCGTTGGGCGACGCGCCGAAGGCGTACGAGATGTTCCAGAAGAAGGAGGACGGCTGCGTGAAGGTCGTGCTCGCCCCGTGAGTCGGGTGGTGGTGGTCACCGGAGCGACCAGCGGTATCGGCCGTGCCGCCGCCCGGGAGTTCGCCGGGCGCGGGGACCGGCTGGTCCTCGCGGCCCGCTCCCCCGGGACCCTGGCGCAGGTGCGCCGGGAGTGCGAGGAGGCCGGCGCCGAGGCGCACGACGTGCCCACCGACGTCACCGCGCCCGGCGCGCTCGACGCGCTGGCCGCCGCCGCGGTCGGGCAGTTCGGCCGGCTCGACGTCTGGGTGCACACCGCGGCGGTGATGGCGTACGGGCGCTTCGAGGAGATCCCGGCGGAGGTCTTCGAGCAGGTGGTCCGGACCGACCTGCTGGCCGCCGCCGGGGCCGCCCGGGTGGCGCTGCGACACTTCCGGGCGGCCGGGGGCGGCACGCTGATCCTCACCGGGTCGGTGCTCGGGCACATCACCGCGCCCTACATGAGCGGCTACGTCACCAGCAAGTGGGGGCTGCACGGGCTGGCCCGGGCGTTGCAGCAGGAGTCCCGGGACCTGCCCGGCGTACACGTCTGCCTGGTCACCCCGGGCAGCGTGGACACCCCGGTCTACCAGCAGGCGGCGAACTACGTCGGCCGGGTGGGCCGCCCACCGCTGCCGATCACCACCCCCGAGCGGGTGGCCCGCGCCATCGTCGGATGCGCCGACCGGCCCCGCCGGGAGATCTCGGTGGGACGGGTCAACGTCCTCATGCGGGTCGGCTTCACCGCGCTGCCGGCGGTCTACGACATGCTGGTCGGGCCGCTGATGCGCCTCGGCGGTCTGACGAACCGGCCGGTCCCGCCGACCGAGGGGGTGGTCTTCCGACCGAACCCGGCCGGCGCGGCGGTCCGGGGTGGCTGGCTGCCCGCCCTGCCGGGGCTGGTCCGCACGGTCGGCGGCACGGCCGCGTCGGCCGGCGCGGCCGTGCTCCGCCGTCTCCGCTGACCGCCCCGGGCCTTCCCTGCCCCTGCCACATCGCACCGCCACGCCCTGCCGGCCCGGGCCCGGCCGACGCGGAAGACGCGGGCCCGGCCCGCCCGGGGCAGCCGGGTGCTCGCGCCGTACCTGGTGCACCGCTACGCCGCCCGACGCGGGGTGACGCAGCCCCGCCCTCCCGACACGGGCGGCCCGGCTCGCTTCCTGACGGACAAGAGCGCGGTGGGCCCGCTGGAACGCAGCAGCCCGGCCCGGCACAGCGGGGGAAGATCGTGCCGGATCCAGGATGTAGTGGCCTCCACAGCTCGGGAGGCCACACCTTCCTGGATCCGGCACGATCATGGGCGGGGTGCGCGGGCCGGCCGGCGGGGCGTGGGTGGTGCCGGCACCGCATCTCCGGCACGGGGGCCGACGCGGTGGATACCGTGTACTGCGGAGGGGACGAGGACGATGGGGGCACCAGCGGACCGGGCACCGGACCGGGCGATCGGCGGGCGGCTGTGGCGGATGGCGGGGCTGGCCGCGGTGGCCGGACTGGCGTGGGCGGCCCGGGACGTGCCGGCGGCGCTGGGCGGTCGGCTCACCGGAGCCCGGGCGCAACGTGCCGCCCGCTCCCCGCAGTTCCGGGACGGCACCTTCCACAACCGGGAGCCGATCCGGACGATGACCACCGGCGAGCCGGGCCGCAACCTGGTCCGGGAGCTGATCTTCGGCAAGCAGCGCCGCCGCCCGACGGCCCCGGTGCCGCTGCTGCGCCCCACCCCTGCGGCGGCGCCCAGCACAGAACGTCAACTCGACATCGTCTGGTACGGCCACGCCTCGACCCTGATCGAGATCGAGGGGCACCGGGTGCTCCTCGACCCGGTGTGGAGCGACCGCTGCTCGCCGTCGGCGACCGTCGGGCCGAAGCGGCTGCACGAACCCCCGCTCCGCCTCGACGAACTGCCCCCGCTCGACGCGATCCTGATCTCGCACGACCACTACGACCACCTCGACATGCCCACCGTGCAGGAGCTGACCCGCCGGCAGTCCGCGCCGTTCCTGGTGCCGCTCGGCGTCGGCGCCCATCTCGACCGGTGGGGCGTACCGGCGGAGCGGATCGTCGAGCTGGACTGGTCGGAGAGCCACCGGGTGGGCGGGCTGGAGATCACCGCCACCGCCGCCCAGCACTTCTCCGGCCGGGGGCTGCGCCGCGACGGCACGCTCTGGAGCTCGTGGGTGGTCGCCGGGGCGCACCGGAAGGTCTTCTACACCGGGGACTCCGGCTACTTCGACGGGTACGCCGAGATCGGCGCCGCGCACGGGCCGTTCGACGCCACGCTGATGCAGATCGGCGCGTACGACAAGGCGTGGCCGGCGATCCACATGTTCCCGGAGGAGGCGGTCGCCGCCCACCTCGACCTGCGCGGAGGGCTGTTCCTCCCGGTGCACTGGGCGACGTTCAACCTGGCCCTGCACGACTGGGCCGAACCGGTGGACCGGCTCTGGGCCGAGGCGAAGGCCCGCGACGTGCGCATCGCGGTGCCCCGGCCCGGCGAGCGGGTGGTGGTCGACGACCCGCCACCGGTGGACGGCTGGTGGCAGGCGGTCGCCTGACGTACCCCCGGCGGGAGGACGGCCACCGTCGGGACGGGCGCGGCGGACGACCGGGAGGGGCGCGGCGGTCAGAGCACGAAGGCGTCCGTCCAGAGGGCGCCGGACCGGCCGGAGAGCGAGTCCAGCATCGCCACCGCCTGCCCGTCGGTGAGCTGGGCGACGAAGTCGACGATGGCCCGGCCGCGGGCCCGGCCGATCCGGTCCGGGGTACGCGGATGCAGCTCCGCCTCGGCCAGCTCGACCAGATCGTGCAGCCGGCGGGGCAACCGGGACTCCTCCTCCGGGTCGAGCAGCCACTCCCAGAGCGCCTCGACCAGGGTGCCCAGCAGCCGGGCCTGGCCGCGCTGGTGCAGGGCCAGGTCGGGGCGGGCCAGCACGAACCGGTGGTGGACGAACTTGAGCACCTGCACCTCGTGCCACTGCGCCTTCGCCAGCAGCACGTGGCCGGAGCGGACGTCCGGCTCGGCGGTCACCCCGATCGCGTCGACGAAGCGGGTGGTCCAGCGGGCGGAGAAGCGGGCCACGTACTGCTCGGCCTCGATGGAGCCGTCGAAGGGCAGCGCGAGCAGCCCCTCGACCAGTTCCTGGCGGACGTGTTCGACGGCGGCGGCGAACGCCTCGTCGTCGGCGATCCACGAGTCCTTGCGGTGCAGCTGGCGGCGCAGCCGCTCGATCGCCGAGCCGGGGCGGCGGGCCGCGCCGGTCAGCGCCGCGTCGGTGACCGCCCGCAGGTGCCCGCCCTCGCGCTGCCAGGCCATCAGCTCGGCGGCCACCGCCCCCTGCTGGAGCACCCCGACCCGGTAGAAGTCCTCCACGTCGTGGATGGCGTACGCGATGTCGTCGGCGGTGTCCATCACCGACGCCTCGACGGTCTGCTGCCAGTCCGGGATGCGCCCGACGAACGGCTCCCGGGCCTGCCGCAGGTCGGCCAGCTCGGTGCGGTACGCCCCGAACTTCACCGAGCCGCTCTCCGGGTCGTCCGGTGGGGCGGCGGCGCCCCGGGGCGCGGGGGTGAGGTGCCGGGGGTGCGGGTCGGGGTGGTCCAGCCGGGTCCACGGGTACTTCAGCATCGCGGCGCGGACCGCCGCGGTCAGGTCGAGGCCGGTGGTGGCCGCTCCGCGGATCTCGGTGCTGGTGACGATCCGGTACGACTGGGCGTTGCCCTCGAAGCCGTCGGCCAGCCCGAGCCGCTGCCGGGCCAGCCGGTCCAGCACCCGCTCCCCCAGGTGCCCGAAGGGCGGGTGGCCCAGGTCGTGGGCGAGCGCGGCGGCCTCCACCACGTCCGGGTCGCAGCCGCCGAGCTTCTCCAGCAGGTCGCGATGGTGCTCGTCGGCGGTGAGCCGCTCGGCGACGGCCCGGGCCACCTGGGCGACCTTGAGGCTGTGGGTGAGCCGGTTGTGCACCAGCAGGCCGGATCCGCCCGGGCTGATCACCTGGGTGACGCCGTTCAGCCGGGAGAAGAAGGGCGAGGCGACGATCCGGTCCCGGTCGGCCCGGAAGGGGCTGGCGGCCAGGTCCCCGAGCGCACGGGCGCTGCCGCCGAAGAGCCGACGGGCCCGCGGATCCGCAGGTTGTTCCATGATCGCCACGCTAGCGCAGCGGGCCCCCGGCCAGCGACGGGTCCGTCCCGCCCGCCGGGTTCGCGCACCGGACCTGCGGTGCCCGGTCCGGCACGGCGCGCAGCGCGGTGCCGGACCCGCCGCGCGGAGCGGCGGGGGTGGTGGGCGACGTCGGGGGCGGACGGCAGAATGCAGCACGGAACCCACAGCGAAGGCGGATCAAGATCGTGACCCAGTCTGTTCATCAGCGGATCGCCGACGAGCTCGGCGTCGCCGAACGTCAGGTGCGGGCGGCCGTGGAACTGCTCGACGGCGGCGCCACCGTGCCGTTCATCGCGCGTTACCGCAAGGAGGCCACCGGCCTGCTCGACGACGCGCAGCTGCGCACCCTGGAGGAGCGGCTGCGCTACCTGCGGGAGCTGGACGAGCGGCGGGCCGCCGTGCTGGAGTCCATCCGCGGCCAGGGCAAGCTCGACGAGGCCCTGGAAGCGCAGATCATGGCCGCCGACTCGAAGTCCCGGCTGGAGGACATCTACCTGCCGTACAAGCCGAAGCGGCGGACCCGGGCGCAGATCGCCCGCGAGGCCGGGCTGGAGCCGCTGGCCGACACGCTGCTGGCCGACCCGACGCAGGACCCGAAGGCGACCGCCGCCGGCTTCGTCGACGCCGACAAGGGGGTCGCGGACGCCACCGCCGCGCTGGAGGGGGCGCGGGCCGTCCTCATCGAGCGCTTCGCCGAGGACGCCGACCTGATCGGCACCCTGCGCGAGCAGATGTGGTCGCGGGGCCGGCTGGTCTCCCGGGTACGCGACGGCCAGGAGACCACCGGCGCGAAGTTCGCCGACTACTTCGACTTCGCCGAGCCGTACACCCGGCTGCCCTCGCACCGGATCCTGGCGATGTTCCGGGGCGAGAAGGAGGGCGTGCTCGACCTGACCATGGACCCGGAGTCCGACGGCGACTCCGACGCCCCGGTCACCGGCCCGACCCGGTACGAGGCGGCGATCGCCGGCCGGTTCGGTGTCCGCGACGCCGGCCGCCCGGCGGACCGGTGGCTGACCGACACGGTGCGCTGGGCCTGGCGTACCCGCATCCTCATCCACCTCGGCGCGGACCTGCGGATGCGGCTGTGGCAGGCGGCCGAGGAGGAGGCCGTGCGGGTCTTCGCCACCAATCTGCGCGACCTGCTGCTCGCCGCGCCCGCCGGGGCCCGGCCGACGATGGGGCTGGACCCGGGGCTGCGCACCGGCGTCAAGGTGGCGGTGGTCGACGCGACCGGCAAGGTGGTGGCCACCGACACGATCTACCCGCACGAGCCGCGCCGGCAGTGGGACGCCTCGATCGACACCCTGGCGAGGCTGGCCGGGGCGCACGGCGTCGAGCTGGTCGCGATCGGCAACGGCACGGCCAGCCGGGAGACCGACAAGCTCGCCGGTGACCTGATCAAGCGGCACCCGGAGCTAAAGCTGACCAAGGTGGTGGTCTCCGAGGCCGGCGCGTCGGTCTACTCCGCCTCCGCGTACGCCTCGCAGGAGCTGCCCGGGCTGGACGTGTCGCTGCGTGGGGCGGTCTCCATCGCCCGCCGCCTGCAGGACCCGCTCGCCGAACTGGTCAAGATCGACCCCCGCTCGATCGGCGTCGGGCAGTACCAGCACGACCTGTCCGAGGTGAAGCTCTCCCGCTCGCTCGACGCGGTCGTCGAGGACTGCGTCAACGCCGTCGGCGTGGACGTCAACACCGCCTCCGCGCCGCTGCTCACCCGGGTCTCCGGCATCGGCGCGGGGCTCGCGGAGAACATCGTCCTGCACCGGGACGCCAACGGGCCGTTCCGTACCCGGGCGGAGCTGAGGAAGGTGGCGCGGCTCGGCCCGAAGGCCTTCGAGCAGTGCGCCGGCTTCCTGCGCATCCCCGGCGGCGACGACCCGCTCGACTCCTCCAGCGTGCACCCCGAGGCGTACCCGGTGGTGCGGCGGATCCTCACCACCACCGGGCAGGACCTGCGCTCCCTGATCGGGAAGTCGGCGATCCTGCGTGGGCTGCGGGCCACCGACTTCGTCGACGACACGTTCGGCCTGCCCACCGTCACCGACATCCTCGCCGAGTTGGAGAAGCCGGGCCGCGACCCCCGGCCGGAGTTCCGGACCGCCACCTTCGTCGAGGGCGTGGAGAAGATCAGCGACCTGACCCCGGGCATGGTGCTGGAGGGCGTGGTCACCAACGTGGCCGCCTTCGGCGCGTTCGTCGACGTGGGCGTGCACCAGGACGGCCTGGTCCACGTCTCGGCGATGTCGCACACCTTCGTCAAGGACCCGCGCGACGTGGTCAAGTCCGGCGACGTGGTCAAGGTCCGGGTGCTCGACGTGGACGTACCGCGCAAGCGGATCTCGCTGACCCTGCGGCTGGACGACGAGGCGCCGGCCGGTGGCGGGCGGCCGGCGAGCGACGGCGGCCGGCGGGAGCGTGCTGCTCGCGGTGGCCAGGGCGGCGGTCCGCGGGACGGGCAGGGCGGCGGGCGCGGGGACCGGGCGGGCTCCCGCGGCGGCCCGCAGCAGCGGCAGGGGCGTGGCGGGGGCGGTGCCGCCGCCGCCAACAGCGCGATGGCCGACGCGCTACGCCGGGCCGGTCTGGCGTGACGGTAGGCGGCCCGGGACTCCGGGTCCCGGGCCGCCGGCTCAGTTCCCGTTGACCGCGGCCGGATTCTCGCGCAGCCAGTCGTCCATCTTGTCGTTCCGCACCGCCGCGAAGAGCTTCGCCGAGGCGGGCAGGTCGGGGAAGATCACGCTCTGGTCGCCGACCGTGCCCACCCCGGTGGTGGGGCTCGTCAGCATGGTGATGTCGTCGGGCCGGATCTGGCGCAGGCCCCACACGGTGTCGAACACCGACATGCCCTGGTCCACCTGCACCGCGCCGGCGGTGGCCCGCAGGAAGTCGTCGAGCTGGCCGGGATTGGTCAGCACGCCCTTGCGGCCGGCCTCCCGCATCACCGCGGCGACGATCGCCTGCTGGTGCCGCATCCGGCTGAAATCGCCGTCGGCGAACTGCTTGCGCTGCCGGGCGTAGTCCAGCGCCAGGGCGCTGTCCATGTGGTGCACACCCGGTTGCAGGACCGGGCCACGGACGAACTGTGGCCTGAACGGTTTGTCGACGACGACGTCCACGCCGCCAAGGACGTCGATCACCTTGCCGAAGCCCGCGAAGTCGACCACGACGACGTGGTCGACGCGTACCCCGGTGAACTGCTCGATCGTGCGGACCAGCAGCGGTGTCCCGCCCCAGGCGTACGCCGCGTTGATCTTCGCCTTCGCCGGTCGGCCGCCGTCCTCCGGCGAGGACCGCGGGATCGTGGTCCAGGTGTCCCGGGGAATCGAGATCAGCTGGGCCCGGTCCCGGCTGTGCGGCACATGGACCAGCATGATCGTGTCGGTACGCGAGACGCTGTCACCCGGCGCGGACAGGTCCTTGCCGAGCACCAGGAAGTTGAGCGCCGAGTCCGCCGCCCGCACCGGCCGCTGCTCCTCCTGCAGGCCCTGGAACGCGTCGACCCGGTCGACCCCGTTCTCCAGCGACCGCACGTACAGCCAGCCGGCGAGGCCGGCGCCGCCGGTCAGCAGGGCCGCCAGGATCGTGAGCACGACGGCCACCTGCGCCCATCGGCGCCGGGGCCACCACCGCCGGCGGTGTCCGCCCGGGTCGGTCCGATGGCCGTTCGGGTCCCACGGCCGTCGGGCCGGGGACGCCTCGTCCAGATGAGCCTGTTCCACCATGGAAATGGAGATTACGACACAGAGCGCCATAAAGCGGCTGAACAGGCCGGAGTTCACTGTCGGCCGGTCGCGTACCGTCCTGGTCCATGGACGATGGCGCACACGCCTGGCGCGAGCAACGGGAGCGGGCGGTACGGGCACACGCGGCGGCGCACGAGCAGCGCCGGGCCGACGAGGCGGCGGAAGCCGCCCGACTGGTGGCCTGGTTCGCGGCCGAGGCGAACCAGCGCGGCCTGCGCCGCCGGCGGCTCTCGGTCCAGCCGTACGACGGCGGCGGACGGTACCGCAGCCGGCTCACCGGCTGGTACGTCGACCGGGCCCGGAGCCGTGCCGTCGACGCGCACGGCAACTTCTACCTGTTGAGCGTCCCATCCGGCCTCCGGGCGCGACTGTTCGGCGCCACCCCCCGGCCGCAGCCGGCGCCGTTGATCGTGGGGGAAGGCGGGCGCGACGGTGAGTCCGTCCCGCTGCGCGAACTGCTCACCCGCCGACTGGCCGCCGGTGACGACTGGCCCTGACCGGCCGGCGGCCCGCCGCGCCCGGTCGCCCCGGGAGTTCCGAAATGGAGGTTTATGGCCCGTTGTCCTGATATAACCCAGGAGTGAATTCTAGGACGTCACTGTGGGTCCCCGACCGGGTACGCCGAGCAGTCCGGGCCGGCGACCACCGACCCGACCGCCGCCGACCGTCGGCGAAGCGCCTGCGGTGAGCACACGCATCCACCTGTCCGCACCGGACGTCGGACCGCTGGAGGAGTCGTACCTGACGCGGGCGCTCCGCTCCGGCTGGGCCGCGCCGGCCGGCCCCGAACTCGACGAATTCGAGCGGGAGGTGGCCGAACGTACCGGCACGCGGGCCGCCGTGGCGGTCAGTTCGGGTACGGCAGCGCTGCACCTGGCACTGCTGAGCACGGGTGCCGGCCCGGGCACCGTGGTCGTGGTGCCCAGCCTGACCTTCGTCGCCACCGCCAACGCCGTGCGCTACACCGGCGCGGAACCGGTCTTCGTGGACTGTGACCCCGAGACCGGCAACATCGACGTGGCACTCGTCGGCGACCTGCTCGACAGCATGCGGGCGCAGCGCCGCCGGATCGCCGCCGTGGTGCCGGTCGACATGTTCGGCTGCTGCGCCGACTACACCTCGCTGCTGCCGCTCTGCGCGGCCGCCGGCGTGCCGGTCGTCGCGGACGCCGCAGAGGCGCTGGGGGCGAGTCACCACGGCCGGCCGGCCGGATCGTTCGGCCGCGCCGCCGCCCTGTCGTTCAACGGCAACAAGATCATCACCACGTCGGGCGGCGGCATGCTGGTCTCCGACGACGTGGACCTGATCCGGCGCTGCCGGTACCTCTCGACCCAGGCACGGCAGCCGGCGGTGCACTACGAGCACAGCGAGACGGGCTACAACTACCGGCTGAGCAACCTGCTGGCCGCCCTCGGGCGCGCCCAGCTGCGCCGGCTGGACGGCATGATCGCACGCCGGCGCCGGCTGCGGGAACGGTACGCCAAGCTGTTCGCCGCGGCACCGGGCGTACGGCTGCTCGCCGAGGGCGACGCCGGCGCCAACTGCTGGCTCTCCGTGATCGTGGTCGATCCGGTACAGGCCGGCTGGACGGCGCAGGACCTGGCCCGGCACCTGGGCGGGGCGGACATCGAGACCCGGCCGGTGTGGAAACCGATGCACCTGCAACCCGCCTTCGCCGGCAGCCGCGGCCTGCTCACCGGAGCCGCCGAGCGACTCTTCGCCCACGGGTTGGCACTGCCCAGCGGGTCGTCGCTGACCGAGGACCAGATCGACCGGCTGACCGGCCGCGTCAAGCAGTTCCTGGACCGCCGATGACGGTGCGGATCCTCGACATCGGCGACGACGGCCCCTCGTCCCACCCGGACGTCTACTTCACCGCGGGCTACGGCGCGGCCGTCGCCGCGGCCGACGGCGGCACCTGGCACCTCGCGTACGCGCCGGGCCGGATGATGGCGCCGTACCTCGTACGATCGATCTCCGACGACGGGTACGACGCGCAGACCCCGTACGGCTACTCCGGGGTGCACGTCGAGCCGGGTTGCCCGGCCGATGAACTCGCCCGCTGCTGGTCCGAGGCGGTCGCCCGGTGGCGGGACAGCGGGCTGGTCAGCCTCTTCCTGCGCTTCTCCCCGCTGGATCCCGGGTCGGTGGCGGCGGTGCGGGCGATCGGCGCGGTGACGACGACCCGGCGGGCCGACACCGTTACGGTCCCGGTCGACCAGGGCGCCGCGGTCGTCTGGGACGGCATGGCCGGCAGGTCGCGCACCGCCGTACGGAAGGCGCGACGCGTCGGCCTGGAGGCCACCGTCCGCCCCGCCGGCGCGGACGACCTGGCCCCGGGCTCACCGTTCCGCCGGTTGTACGCCCGGACGATGGCCCGGGTCGGCAGCTCACCGGCCTACCTCTTCCCCGACCGGTACTACCAGCTGCTCCTGCAGGGCCTCGGCAAGTCGCTGCTGATCTGCCAGGTGCACGGGCCCGGGGGCGAGGTGGTCGCCGCCGCGCTGCTCATGTGGCACGGCGAGCGGATGCACTACCACCTCGCCGGCTCGGAACCGGCCGCCGCCCGCGACGGGGCGAACAACCTGCTGCTCTGGACGACGCTGGAGTGGGCCGCGGACGCCGGCTGTGCCCGGGTCCACCTCGGCGGCGGGGTACGCGCAGCCGACAGCCTCTTCCGGTTCAAGACCTCCTTCGGCGGGGTGCGTACGCCCTTCTGGACCGGATCACTCGTACTCGACCAGGCGCGCTACGACGCACTCGTACGCCGTCGGGCGCAACGCCTCGGGCGACCCGTCACCGACCTGGCCGCCTCGGGTTTCTTTCCCGCGTACCGATGGGAGGCCGGCTGACATGGCCCGGCGCCGAATCACCAAACGGCTCATGGACGTCACCGTGGCGGGTGTCCTGCTGGTGCTGTTGAGCCCGCTGATGGCGGTGATCGCCCTCGCCATCGTGCTCACCTCCGGACGGCCCGTGCTGTTCCGCCAGCTCCGCCCCGGCCTGCACGGCGAACCGTTCCTGCTGTGCAAGTTCCGCACCATGCGCCCGCCGGCCCCCGGCGAGCAGCTGTGGACCACCGACGAGATCCGCTCCACCCGGGTGGGCCGCTTCCTGCGTCGGACCAGCCTCGACGAGCTGCCGGAGCTGTTCCAGGTGGTCACCGGCCGGATGAGTCTGGTCGGACCCCGGCCGCTGGTGATGGACTACCTGCCCCGCTACAGCGCGCGACACGCGCGGCGACACGAGGTCAGGCCCGGCATCACCGGCCTGGCCCAGGTGAGCGGCCGACGTTCGCTCACCCTCGGCCAGCGGCTGGACCTCGACGTCGAGTACGTGGAGAACTGGTCGCTCCCACTGGACCTGGCGATCCTGGTGCGGACCCTGGCCGAGCCGTTCCGCCGCGGCGAGATCCGCGGACAGTCACTGGAGGAGATCGACGACGTCGGCCTGCTGGTGCCCATGCTGGAGCGGGTGGAGTGACCCCCGGCACCCGCTGGGAGGTCGGATCGTCGTTTCCGCTGTGGACGGGTGCCGGTGCCGGCTGGACGGACGATCCCCGGCCGATGCGGCTCTACGGCAACGGTCGACAGGCACTCGCCGCGCTGCTGCGGTTCGGCCACGAGGTTCACGGGTGGGACCGGGTCCATGTGCCCGCCTACTACTGCCCGCCGGTCGTGCGGGCACTGTCGACGGTCGTGCCGGTGTCCCGGTACGAGGCCGGGCCGCACGGCCCGGTGGTGAGACCCGACCCCGGGCCGGGCGAGGTGGTGCTCGCCGTCTCGTTCTTCGGCCGGCCACCGGTGCTGCCGGTCGGGCCGGGCGCGGGGCTGATCGTGGACGCCACCCACGACCCGCTGGCGCCGTGGCTGCCGGACCTGTGCCCGGACTTCGTCGTCGCCGCCCTGCGCAAGACCCTGCCGGTGCCCGACGGTGGCGCCCTCTGGTCGCCGCGTGGACGGGGCCTGCCGCCGCAGCCGCTCGAGGACGACCGGCACCTCGCCGCCGTCGCGACGATCGTCTCGGCGATGGCGATGAAGTCGGCGTACCTGGCCCACGCGGGTGGCGCGGCGGAGAAGGAGCGGTATCTCGCCCGCTACGCCGCCGGCGAGAAGGAGCTGGGCCGGTCGCGGCCGTGCGCGGCGTCCCCGCACACCCGGTACCTGCTGGACCGGCTTCCCGTGCACGACATGCGCCGGAAGCGGCTCAGGAACACCGAGGTGCTGGCACGGGGACTGACCGGGATCGCGGGCGTGACGGTGTCGGCGGACCCGTACGGCGTCATCCTGCTGTTCGACTCCGCGCAGCGACGCGAGGCGGTACGACGCGGACTGCTCTCCGCCCGCATCTACCCGGCGGTGCTCTGGCCGATGGACGACGCGGACGCACCGGAGCGGTTCGTCGCGTACTCCCGCCGGATGCTCCACCTGCACACCGACTTCCGGTGGGGGCCCGAGGACATGACGCGGGTGGCCGCGGCCGTCCGACGGCTCGTCCCGGCCGGTCGGGACACCGGTTCCGACCGGACCGAGGTGCCGCCGATGCGGGGGTCGGCACCGACCCGGGCCGCCTCGGCGGCCACGAAGGAGGCACCATGCTGACCGGACGACTCGTCGAGCTGCGCCCCGTGCGCGCCGACGACCTGGACTTCCTGGCGGCGTTGGCCAACTGCACCCCCGTGCGGACGCACGTCGTCGGGTGGGGCTGGCCGATCAGCGCCGAAGGACAACGGGAGTGGTTGCAGAGGTCGATCGGCGACCCGCACCTCCATCGGTTGACCGTGACGGACCAGGCGACCGGCGAGCCCATCGGGCTCACCGGCCTCTGGGAGCTCGACTGGCACAACCAGTCCGCCCTGACCGCCGCGAAGCTCATGCCGGGGCTGGCACCCAAGGGTGCGGGCAGTGACGCCATCAAGCTGCTCATGGCGTGGGCCTTCTACGAGGTGGGGTTGCGCCGGCTGCACAGCACGATCCTCGACTTCAACGGCGCGAGCCTCGGCGCGTACGTCCGTCGCTGCGGCTTCCGGGTGGAGGGCCGGGAACGCGCCTCGGTCTTCCGGCGGGGCGAGTGGCGGGACCTGATCCGGGTGGCGGCGCTGCGGTCCGACTTCGACGCCCTGCCGGATGCCGACGAGTACGTCGAGCGCGTCTGCGGGCCCCGGCCGGTGCCCGTGTCCGGCGTCGAACGGGTGGGGTCGGAACCGGTGGCGTACGCCCCGAACGGGCACTGAGCGGCCACGATGGGCGCGGGTGCCCGCGACGCCGTGCCCTTGACGACACCGGTCAGGCCGGTGCGGTCACCGTCACACCCCGCGCCCGCCGGCTGCGATCTTGACGAGCATGTCCTCGATCTGGTCGACACCCGTACGCAATGACATCCGCTCGAGGTAGACCTGCCGGGCCCGGCGGCCCATCTCGGCCCGCTCCGCCTCGGGCATCGCCGCTGCGGCCGCGAACCGGTCGGCCAGGGCCCGCCAGTCCTCCGGCGGGCAGGTCAACCCGACGCGGTGCGCCCGCACCAGGCCGGCCGCGTCGCCGTGTGCGGCGACGACCACCGGCCGGGCGCAGGCCAGCGCCGCCTGCAGCTTGGACGGGACGGTGCCCCGCAGTGCCGGCAGGTCGCGCAGGATCACCAGTTGGAAGTCCGCCGCCCCGTACAGATCGGGCATCTCGTGCGGCGGTCGTCGACCGAGGAACCGGACGTTCGTCGCCCCGAGGTCGGTGGCCAGTCGCCGCGCCTGGTCCTCCTCGGTGCCGGACCCCACCAGCACCAGGTCGACGCGGTCGGTCAGCGCCGCGGCCGCGCGTACGGCCGTCTCGATCCGCTGGAAGGGACCCATGTTGCCGGCGAACATCACGGTGCACCGGCCCCGGTGCCCGACGGCCGTCCGCGCGGCAGGGGTCGGCGGCAGCGGACGGAACAGCTCCTCCTGGGTCCAGTTGAAGACCACCCGCACCCGGGCCGGATCGGCGCCACGTTCGACGACGAGCTCGCCCATCGACGGGGAGAGCACGGCGATCGCGTCGGCTGTCCGGTAGATCCGACGCATGGTCGCCGCGAGCGTCCGCTCCAGGAGCCGTCCCACCGTGCCGTCGGGAGCCATCGCGGAGGCGGTGACCGACTCCGGCCAGATGTCCTGTACGTGCAGCAGCACGGGGGTCCGCCGGATCAGTCGGGGCAGGACGGTGGCGGCCACCGTGGTGGCCGGTGGGTGGTAGACGTAGACCGCGTCCACGTCGCGCAGGTGACGGAGCGCCGCGAGCGAGCTGGTGACGCCGAAGGAGAGGTAGTTGCCCACCCGTCCGACGGCCGACGCGTCGTGGCTCGGGTACACCGGCACGCGCCGCACGACCGCTCCTGCGTACGTCTCCCGTGTCCCCCACCGCTGCCGGTAACCCGGGTAGATCCGTCCGCCCGGGTAGTTCGGGAACGCGGTGAGCACCCGGACCTCGTGACCACGACCGGCGAGTTCCGTGGCGAGGCCGCCGGGAATGTACGCCGGCTCGGGTGGAAACCACTGGGTGAGCAGTCCGATCTTCACACCGTCACCGCCGGTGTCCCGGCCCTGCGCTCGACCGGCTCGGGCCAGGTGTCCGCCCGGGTCGGATCGAACAGTTCGTTGGTCCAGAAGAGGGTGAGCAGGTCGTCCGACCCGGTGTTGGTGATGTTGTGGGCCCACATCGTCGGCATGTCCACCGCCACCGGTCGGTCACCGGTGACCGTGAACCGCACCACGTCGCCGTGCCCGATCCGTCGCAGGCTGATCTCGGCGCTGCCCTTCAGCACCACGAAGCGCTCGACCTTCGCCAGGTGGAAGTGCTCGCCGCGGGTGACGCCGGGGCGGGTGCGCGAACAGAAGGTCTGCCCCTGCCCACCGTGCGCCCTGACCGCCTCCACCAGCTCACCCCGCCGGTCGGCGTGTCGGGGCAGCGACGACGGGCGCCGCGTCGGGAAACGGTGCGAACGGTAGGTGTTGAACAGCCGGACCGCGTGCCGGTCGGTCAGCGGTGGGATCTCACCGGCGTCGTAGACGGCGGCGTACCCGGACAGGCGGGCGGCCAGCTCCCGTACCCCGGTCCGCAGTCCCGGCATGGTCGCGTCCCACGGGCCGGCGGCCGGCGCGGCGACCAGCGCCGCGGCGGCGTCGGTCGCGTGTACGAGGGTCAGCTCCCGATCCTCGTGGACCTCCGGCCGTACGCCCTCGGCGAGCTGGCGGCAGAAGGTCGCCACCACCGAGTTGTAGTAGGGCCGGCCGTGTTCCCCGTACAGATTGGGCAGCCGCAGGTCGACGAGGTCGAGGCCGACGTTGGCCAGGGTGGCCGCGGCCACGGCCTTCGAGTCGCCGTACGGGGTTCCGTTGCCGGCCTGCACGGAGTTGGCGAAGACCACCGCCGCGGGCGGGGCGGCGCAGCGGCGCAGCCCGCGGGCGAGCGCGGCGGCCAGTTCCACGTTGCCGGCGGCGACGTCCGCCGGCTCGCCACGGTTGACGCCGGCCAGGTGCAGCACCCGGTCGAGCCCGTCGATCCGGGCCGCCACGGTGTCCGCGTCGGCCAGGTCGGCCCGGCTGATCACGATCGGCTCCGGCCAGCCGAGCGCCCGGATGAGCACCCGGACGTGCCAGCCGAGGAAGCCACCGGCGCCGGTGACGGCCAGCCTCAGCACGACACCGGCTCCCGCACCGCCAGCTCCGCCCGGATCTCGGGCAGCGTCCGCAGCAGGTCCATGATCTGCCGGACGTCGAGTCGCGGCGCGTTGGCGGAGTTGAAGTCCTCGCCGACCGACCCGGCGAACTCCCCCTCGGACACGTAGAGCGCGTAGTTCAGGTCGCGGGCGTCCACCGGTACCCGGAAGAAGTCACCGAAGTCGTCGGCGCGGGCGAGTTCCTCCCGGCTGGCCAGCGTCTCGTCCTGCTTCTCGCCGTGCCGGACCCCGATCACGTCGAGCTTGGCCGGCACGTCGAACAGCCGGCAGATCGCCTCGGCGAGATCACCGATGGTGCAGGCGGCGGCCTTGCGGACGAAGACGTCCCCGGGGCGGGCCCGCTCGAACGCGTGCTCGACCAGTTCGACCGAGTCGTCCAACGACATCAGGAAGCGGGTCATGCCAGGGTTGGTGACCGTCAGGGCCACCCCCGCCCTGATCTGCTCGACGAAGAGCGGGATGACCGAGCCGCGCGAGTACATGACGTTGCCGTACCGGACGCAGGAGACCACGGTCCGGCCGCGTGGGTTGTTGCGGGCGTACGCCTGGGCGACCTTCTCCATCAGCGCCTTGCTGATCCCCATCGCGTTGACCGGGTGGACCGCCTTGTCGGTGCTCAGCATCACCACCGAGCCGACCCCGCTGCGTTCCGCCGCCTCGATGACGTTCGCACTGCCCAGCACGTTGGTGCGGACGGCCTCCAGCGGGAAGAACTCGCACGAGGGCACCTGCTTCAGGGCGGCCGCGTGGAAGACGAGGTCCATCTCCCGGGTGGCCCGGTACACCGAGTCCAGGTCACGCACGTCGCCGACGTAGTAGCGCACCCGATCGTCACCGAGCAGCCGACGCATCGCGTCCTGCTTGGCCTCGTCCCGGCTGAGCACGCGGATCTCCTCGACGCCACGGTCGAGCAGCCGGCGGGCCATCGTGCGGCCGAAGGAACCCGTGCCGCCGGTGATCAACACTCGACGGCCGGCAAGTGGTGTACTCACGGACGCTCCTGTTCGTTCTGTCGGGCGGAATCTCTGTGCGGCGGCGCGCCCCGGACGGCAGAAAGGGGAACTGACCTGGATAACGACGTTGGATAACGTCAGACGCTGGCTTATATGCACATTTCGGACACAGCCGGCTAGGAACGGTTGGTGAGCGTCCGCGACGACACCTGCACCGGCCGCTCCCCGCCCCCGCTCGAGACCGACCAGGACGGGCCCTGCGCGCGCCGACGCCGATTCACGTCCGGCACGCCGCCGATCGCGCCCGGGACCTGCGGCAGGCCCTTCCGCCAGAGGACGACGATCACGAGCAGCACCAGGACCACCAGGAGACGCGAACCCGTCCGGGCGACGTAGGTGAAGGTGCCCACCCAGAGCAGATCGATGAGACCGGCGACGCCGAGGACGACGGCGACGTAGCCGATCAGTCCCGCCGGCGTCGACCTCGACGCCATCCGGTTCATCAGGCCGTCGAGCCCTCGGACCGCCAGTCCGGTCACCGGGATCATCAGCAACAGACCGACGGGTCCGAAGTTGAACAGCCACTCCCCGAAGAAGAGCGCCGCGTCCGAGTGCCCGGTGCCGGCGAGTTCGGGGGTCAGGTACGGCACAAGTTCCGCGCCGAACCCGACGGGCTTGTCGGGCCACACCGACCGGGGCACCAGGGCCACGGCGGCGGTGAGGAAGGTGTCGCCCCAACCCCTGGGGAGCATCCCGAAGTCGTCGAACCCCAGCAACCTCGCGAACTGATGGAAGGGCCCCACGGCCGAACCCATACCGTCCGGATCCACGTCGAACGCGGTGGCGTCCCCTGCGGTGGCCCGGGCGCGTCCGAGCAGAAAGATCGTCGGCGCCAGGACAGCCAGGACCGCGCTCTTGACGTACCGTCGGCCACGAGCCCGGTCGGCCAGGATGATCGCGAGCGCCAGGCCCAGGGACCCGAGAATGATGCGCCCGAAGCCGGAGAACAGGTAGATCACGTACACGGCGAAGCCGGCCGCCGGCACCAGGCCGTACCAGAGGCGACGGCTCCGGCGTCTGCCGCTGAGCAGACCGACGCCCAACAGCACCACGCCGACGAAACCCGCGGGTTGCACCAACGGATGCCGACTCTGCGCGGTGAACCCGAGCAGCACCGCGACCGCCAGCAGCACGCCGCCCCACACCGCCATCCGGCCGGTCAGCGCCGGATCCGAGTGGACGTAGCGGGGCACGGGCCGGACCGGCCGCCTGGTCCAGAAGACAAGCCAGGTGGTGACCTGGATGAAGTAGCAGAGTGCGATCGCGCGCAACAGTGGGACCTGCGGAGCCTCGACAGCCGTCTTGACCGTCTGGTAGACCGCCGCGAAGCCGACGAGGAGGGCGAAGCCGAAGTTGTAGGCGCCGATCGCGGTGATCCGTCCGCCACCGTCCCACCAGAAGACCCAGAGTCCGAAGACGACGGACAGCACGCCGAGGGCGAGCGTGGCCAGGTAGCGACGGTCGCCGTAGTCCGTCAGGGCGTCCAGGGCGAGCGCCACCAGTCCCAGGCAGAGCCAGGCCAGTCCCGCGGGCACGCCCAACTGCGCCGGCCGTGGACCGGCCACCGCGGGCGCCGCCGGAGCCGGCGCCACCCCGGACCGGGATTCCACACGCTGATCAAGCACGGCAACAGTCCCCCTGCACTTCGACGCCCCGACGGTCGGTGCCGGCTCGTGCCGCAGGCTCGGATCACGGGCGCCCTTGGCGACACTTGTCGTCCGACGTCCCGACGTGAGCGGGGGTGCGTGCCCGGCATCCCGCTCAACGCGGCTTCCGCCGACCGGGTTACGCCGGCCGGCCCTGCCGACCGCGACGCCCTGAAGACATCGTCACCGACGACTGGGGTGACTCTACCAAGAATCGGACTTTTAACCCCGAAAACATATTTTCACCACTTTTCTCCGTCCACATCGTTGTATCGGTGTGGCGATCTCAGAGCGCGGCACGCACCACCCGGTCCGCTCCCCTCGCCCCGGGGACCGGGCGATCCCCGCCGACCCTCGTCGGCGCGACGATCGGGCCGGCCCGTTCCGGGTCCTGTTGACCTACCGGTACTTCGAACCGGGTTTCCGCGCCGGCGGTCCGGTACGAGCCATCGCCGGACTGCTCGACACCTGCCCGGAGGACGTCACCGTGACGATGGTGACGAGCGACCGGGACCTGGGTGACTCCGCCCCCTACCCAGGCCTGAGCGGCCGCTGGGCGCAGCGGGGCCGGTCCCGTGTCTTCTACCTCGACGTCACTCGCCCGCGACAGTGGTGGGAGCTGTGGCGGACGCTGCGGACCGAACGCTTCGACCTGATGTACGTCAACAGCCTGTGGTCCACCTTCTCCATCGCGTCGATCATCGTCGCGCGATCCGGTCTGATCCACGCCGGGCGGATCCTCGTCGCGCCGCACGGCGAATTCTCGCCCGGGGCGCTCACCCTGAAGGCGCGCAAGAAGCGCGCCTTCCTCTGGTTCTGGCAACGCTTTCTCAGGTGGGGCGACACGCTCTGGCACGCGACGTGCGCCGAGGAGGCCGATCTGATCCGCAACGCCCTGCCCTGGGCCCGGGTGGAGGTGAGCGCCAACCAGGTCCGCCTCCCGGGCGAACCACTCGCGGTGGCCTCCACCGGCCCGACGGCACGACTCGTCTTCATCGGACGGATCTCTCCCAAGAAGAACCTCGCGCTGGTCCTGGCGGCACTGGCGGACCTGACCACGCCGGTCGTCCTGCACGCCTACGGACCGGTCGAGGACCTGGACCACTGGCGGCACTGTCAGCAGCTGGCCGACCGGCTGCCGCCGTCGGTGACCTTCGAATATCGCGGCGAGGTGCCACCGGATCAGGTGCGCGACACCTTCGCCGGCTACGACGCCTTCGTGTTCCCGACGCTCGGGGAGAACTTCGGCTACGTCATCGCGGAAAGTCTCTCCGCCTCGTGCCCCGTGATCTGCTCGGACCAGACGCCGTGGAACGAGGTCCTCGACAACGGTGGCGGTGTCGTGCTGCGGGATCTCACGGTGACGGACCTGGCCCGGGTTCTCGACCGGCTCGCCGGGGCGCCACCGGAGGAGCGGCTGCGGGCCCGGCAGGCGGCCGGCGACGCGTACCGGGCGTGGTGGGCCGCGCTCGACAGGTCGAACATCCTCGACCAGGTGCGGGCCCGCGCCTGAAAGTGCTGCCGGGCCGCCGCGTGGTCGGCGGCCCGGCGAGGCGGCACGGGTCGGAGCGGCCGCCCAGCTGCCGCCCTCACGCCGGGCGCGAGCCGCGGTCGAAGCGACCGGCGGGCAACTGCTCGGAGGCCACCGGCGCGGGAACCGGTGTGGCGTCCATCGGGTGCTCGCCATGCCCCGTCGCGCGGGCCGGCTCCCGGAGCCGTGGCGTCGCCCCGAGCCGGGCCAGGTCGGCGAGCATGGCGGGGCCGGCGTGGAACGACGGTGTGGGCGGGATCCGGAGGCCCCCTGCGCTGTCCCGCAGGGTCGCCGCCTCCCGGAACACCTCCGCCAGCCGCCGACTGTCCCCGACGGGAAACACCCAGCCGTTCTCCGGTCCGACCCGGTCACAGTGGCAGCCCACGACGTCGCTCACCGCGACCCGCAGACCGTTGGCCTGGGCTTCGGCCACCACCAGCCCCCAGGGTTCGTAGTGCGACGGCAGGACGAAGAGATCGGCGGCGGCGTACGCGGACCCGAGCTCGTCCTGGGTCAGTGGCCCCACCGCGACGATCCGAGGGTCCCTCCGGGCCGCTTCGTCGACCGCCGGCCGCAACGGCCCCTTCCCCACGACCAGCAACCGCGCGGAGGGGTCCTCGAAAGCCCGGAAGGCCTCGATCAACGTGTCGAGGCCCTTGTTCGCGACCAGCCTGCCCACATACAGCACGACCAGGCCGACGCCGGAACCGAGGGCACGGCGGAAGGCGGCACCCTCGGCCCCGGTGCCGACCGGGGGCGTGGGCACGTCCAACGGGATCAGGTGCCGGTCGACGAATCCGAAGTGCGACCAGTAGAGGTCGTTCTGGCGGCCCACCGTCCACACCCGCGTCCGGCTGCCGAAGACCAGGCGCAGTACGGCCTTCTTGAGCAGCCGCCGGAGCCGGGGACGCCGCCGTTCGTCCAGCCAGTTGCTGTCCGACCGGGTCACCACCCGCACGCCGCGCAACCGCGCCAGCAGGACCGCCAGCAGGTTGGCCGGTCGGTGGTAGCCGAAGCAGCACAGCACGCGCAGATCCTCGGCCAGCATCTGCCGCGCGACGAAGGCACAGGCGGCCAGGGTGCCCTCGGGGACCGTGCCGGAGGGATGGGCCGGCCGCACCGGCCCCCACCCGTGCAGGGCCAGAGCCGCATCGTGGTAGAGGACGAGCACGTCCAGCCCACCGTCGTGCAGGTGGTTCAGCACCGGATTCCGGTAGGGCGTCGGCTGCTCCAGGAGGATCAGGACTTCCGCCATGACGTGCCCATCCTGTCGATCTCGGTGCCCGGGTGTGGGCGGGTCTGCGGTCCGCCGTCGTTCCGACAGACCGTCAACGATCGGAAACGCCCGGCTGTAACGACTTCGCCGGCGACCGCTCGTTGGGCACGGGAGTGGGAACGAGGGCTTGAGGAGGTCCGATGCGCGCGCTGGTCGACAAGGGCCGGAGGGCTGCGCGCGCGCCGACGTGCCGCACGGCGACGAAGTGCGAGGCGGGTGGCCGGAGCCGGCACGGATGACGAGCGGGCAGAGCAGGGCAACAGGATCGATGCCGAGAGAAGGCCCACCGGCGCCGCCCACCGGCGCCGCGACCGGCCGGACCGGGAACGTGCGGCGCGACACCCTGGTCGCCTCGATGACGGGACTCGTCAGCGGGGCGTTGAACGCGGCCATCCTCGCGGTCAGCGCCCGGTCCGGCCAGACCGGGGAGATCGCTGCCTACACCGTCATGACAGCCGCGTTGGCCTGGGTCTGCGTCATCGTGGTGGGCGGGTCCTCGCTGCTCTATGTCAGTGGTACGGAGGCGGAGCGCGACGCGGTCCGCAGCCAGCGGATCCTGATAGCCGTACCGGCGATGGTTCTCGCCACCGGCGGCGTCGCCATCACCTACACCACCCGTGGTTACGACGCCGGCGCGCTGGTCATGGTCGCCGTGGTCGCCATCGCCAACAGCTTCTTCGAACTCCAGTCGGGAGACCTCGTCCGCCAGATGCGCTTCCTGGCCGGCGCGGTGGCGGTCAGCGCCTCGAGGCTGGTCGCGCTGGCCTTCGTCGTCGCGGGTACCCGGTTCACCACGGCGCTGGCGGTCGTGTCGGTGGTGCAGTTCGTCGTCCTGGAGATGCTGCTCTGCCGCGGAGCCGGGGCTCGGCGCCCGCTCTGGGCCGCCCTGTCGCTGCGAGCCGCCGTCGCCACGTTCCGGATGAACCGTCAGCTCTTCGTCTACAACACCGCCGAGGTGTTCACCGGACGAGCTGCCGGTCTCGCGTTGTCGCTGGTCGCGCCGGCCGCCGTGGTGGGCTGCTTCGGCGCCCTGTACAGCGTCTACCAGGCGATCGTCGCGGTGCTGTACAGCGGTCTCCGGGTGCCCATGGTGATCCGGACACGGCGGCGGCACGGCTTGTCCGGCCACTCGGGACACCCCGGCCGGGAGAGCGAGACGATCTCTGTGGCGGCGGCCACGTTGCTCGCCGCCGGGTTGATCGTCGCGGCGCCCTGGATCACCACCCGCCTGCTCCTGCTGCCTCTTCCGGGTGCTGCGCTCTGGCTGCAACTGCTCGCCCTGGCGCTGCCTTTCCTGACGATGAACCGGGCCATCTCGATGAACCGTATCGGTGACGGCGACTACCGTGGCGCGACTGCCGTCGCGGTACTCATCGCCGGCCTCACCGCCGTCGCGCTGCTCGGGCAGCTACCCGGTCTCGACGCCACGGGGGCTGCGGGAACGGCCGCGTTCGCGGAGATCCTGACGCTGGTGATCCTCATGGTGCGGAGGGTGTCCAGGCGGCGCAGACGAGATCCGCAGATGGCCGCCGTGGTCCCGGGTCTCTCGGACCCCATCGCTCGTTAAGACACCGATTGTCCGATTTATTCCTTGTCAGGAGGTCAGGCATGGGGGTGCTGAAGGATGCGCACCAGGTGCTCAGGTTCGTGTGGCGCCATCCCGCCAACCGGGAGCGACGGTTGCACGCCGTCGGGCGTGCCGTCCGGTTCCAGGTGCGAGGACGCCTCGGCCTGCCGACCGTCACCCCGATCGGCACCGGGGCGAGGCTGTGGGCCGAAATCCACCAGAGCGGGGCGTCGAAGGTCGTGTACGCCAACCCACCGGACTGGGCCGAGATGCGCGTCTGGCGCAGCATCCTGCGGCCCGACTCCCTCTTCATCGACGTGGGCAGCAACATCGGCGCCTACGCGCTGTGGGCCGCGGAGTCCGGTGCGGAGGTGATCGCCGTGGAGCCGGATGCCGACGCGGCCGCCCGACTGCGCCGCAACATCGCGCTGAACGGGTTCCCCATCGAGGTGCTCAACTGCGCTCTGGCCGCCGAGCCCGGCACCATGAGTCTCACCGTCGGCCGGGACTGCACCAACCATCTCGTCATGAACGGCAGCGAGCAGGGTCGCGCGGTGACCACCCGCACCCTGGACGACATCATCGGAGACCGGTACGTCACGGGCGTCAAGATCGATGTCGAAGGCGCCGAGCGCCTGGTGCTCGACGGGGCTGAGCGAGCCCTGGCCGAACGGCGCATCCGTGTGCTGCAACTCGAGTGGAACGAGCAGAGCCGGTCGACGCTGGGGGAGGACCGAGAGCCGGTCGCCGCGACCCTCCGCCGGCACGGCTACCACCTCACCAGGCCCGATGCCGATGGCCGGCTCGTCCCGACGGATCCGTCGGGCTACGGCGAGGATCTCTTCGCGGTCGTGGACGGCGCCGACCTTCACGCCGGGGCGCCGGGCGGGTGACAACCGGTCAGACTCGGATACCGCCCAGCAGTGGTGTCGGCGAACCGTGGAGAGGAAGAGGTCGACGCCCCGGCGGGAGGGGTCCAGCACCCGCGTCGAGCCGGGCGGGCGCGCGGCGGACCCCCGCCCGGTCGTCGAGCGCCGTGCGCCGGCCGCTCAGATGTCCTCGATCCGCCAGACCCCGATTCCCCGACCGGGTTGCACGGCGTCGTCCGCGATCCGGTGCAGGGGTGCGGGGAACGTGAAGGGGCGACGACGGAGGTTGAGCAGTCGGAAGTCACCGGTCCTGATGTCGGCGTTGAACCCGGTGGCGTCGTCCGAGGTGGCAATGAGGTGGCGGGCACCGCAGGAGCGGATGTTGGCCAGGACGCGCTCGGCGTCGGCGAAGGAGAGGTGGAACAGCACCTCCCGGCACAGGACGGCGTCCGCCCGCGGCAAGGGCCCCTGCACCGCGTCCAGGCACCGGAACGACCGGTGGGGCGAGGCGTGGCTCTCGGTGTTGGCGCGGATGACCGACTCGACGATGTCGACGCCGGTGTACTCGACGCCGAGTTCGACCTCGCGCATCCAGTTGAAGTCGCCGCACCCGACATCCAGCAGGGAGCGCGCGCCGAGCCGGGCGAGCACGCCGGGCAGGGCCGCCCGCAGCTCACCGGTGGCCTCGATCTCCGATCCGGCACCCGAGCGCGACCACTGCTGTTCGCCCTTGAGCCAGGCCCCCTGCCGGTAGATCTGTTCGAACACCTGCCGGCGGGAGCCGGCGAACAGGTATCCGACGTCCACGCCGCGAGCAGCCCGACGCCGCAGGAGCAGCCGGTCGAACGCGGTGGCGTGCAGGCCGTGCCGGATGACCTCACGGACGGTGATCTTGTTCATGGAACCTCTGCTTCCGCAGGAGACGACACACCTTGAGTAACATAACCGACGGAAGTCGCGAAACTGTCCAAAACGGAGACGTTCACCAAGCCGTCCCGTCCGAACCGACCTCGGCAACGGCCCTGACCACCCATTGACATCGATCTCCGCCAGGCGGAAGGCTCGTCCCACCGGTCCTTCCACCGAGGGGGATGCGAATGAGACCCACACGGCTGGCGATCGCCGGCGTGTTCACCCTGGTCGGCGCGCTGGCGCTGACCGCCCCGGCGACCGCGCGACCACCGTCCGACCCGGACGGCCGCGACAGCTTGGAGGTGTACGTCGGCACGCTCGACGCGGGGCAGCTGGAGAAGCTGCGGGCGTCCGGTGTCGACCTCGGCCACGACCACCGTGGCACGGAGCACGACGGGTCGACCCGTGTGGAGACCGTGCTCAGCGAGCGCCAGGCACGCCGCCTCGCCGGCCAGGGCGTGAAGCTCGACGTCAAGAAGGTACGCGGCAAGACGGCCTCCCACGCGTTGCGCGAGCAGGCCGCGGCGGGCTGGACGGCGTTCCGGTCGTACAGCGAGCCGGGCGGCCTGCGGGACGAGATCACCGCGACCGTGGCACGGCACCCGAGGCTGGCGAAGCTGGAGACCATCGGCCGGACCGTGCAGGGCAAGCCGATCCTCGCGGTGAAGGTCACGAAGAACGCCCGGACCGTGCCGGACGGGCGGCGCCCGGCGGTGCTCTACGGCAGCGCCCAGCACGCTCGTGAGTGGATCACCCCGGAGATGACCCGCCGGCTGATGCACCACGTCCTGGACAACTACGGCACCGACCCGGAGATCACCCGGCTGGTGGACAGCACCGAGCTGTGGTTCCTGCCGGTGGCCAACCCGGACGGCTACGACCACACCTTCACCCCGGGCAACCGGCTGTGGCGCAAGAACCTGCGGGACAACGACGGCGACGGGCAGATCACCGCCGCCGACGGCGTCGACCTCAACCGCAACTTCAGCTACAAGTGGGGGTACGACGACGAGGGCTCGTCGCCGGAGCCGAGCAGCGACACCTACCGGGGCGCCGGCCCGAACTCGGAGCCGGAGACGAAGGCGCTGGACCGGCTGTTCAAGCGGGTGGGCTTCGAGTTCTTCGTCAACTACCACTCGGCCGCCCAGCTGCTGCTCTACGGCGTCGGCTGGCAGGTGAGCACGCCGACCCCGGACGACGTCATCTACGAGGCGATGGTCGGTGACGACGCCCACCCGGCGGTGCCCGGCTACGACCCGGACATCTCCGCCGAGCTGTACACCACCAACGGCGACACCGACTCGCACGCCACGGTCCGCTACGGCACCCTCGGTTTCACCCCGGAGATGTCCACCTGCCAGTCGGCGGCGGCGTCCGACCCGGACGACCAGTGGCGACCGGAGGACTGCGTCAGCGGCTTCGTCTTCCCCGACGACGAGAAGCTGATCTCGGCGGAGGTGGCGAAGAACCTGCCCTTCGCCCTGGCGGTGGCGAAGTCGGCGGCCGACCCGGACGACCCGGTGTCGGTGGTCGGCCGCAGCACCCCCGACTTCGTGGTGGACGCCTTCGACACCTCGTACGGGCGCACCCAGCAGGTCGCCTCGATCACCCGGCGGGCGCTGAAGGACGTCCGGATGCACTACGTGGTCAACGGCGGCCGGCCGAAGACGGCCAAGGTCCGCGAGTGGCGCGGCGGTGAACGGTACGGCGACACGCACTCCGACTACTACGCCGAGCTGCGCGGCACGGTGACCGGCACGAAACCGGGTGACCGGGTCGAGGTCTGGTTCACCGGGGTCAAGCCACGCAAGGGCCCGGTGGCCAGCGAACGCTTCACCTACCGGGTGCACGACGACATCGGCGGCGACGTGCTGGTGCTGGCGATGGAGGACGTGACCGGGCTGAGCCCGGCGCAGACCGACACCACGGCGAAGTACGCCGACGAGATCGCCGCCTCCCTGACCAGGGCCGGCCGCAGCAGCGACGTGTACGACTTCGACGTCATGGGGCGCCGGGCGCCGCACCACCTGGGCGTGCTGTCGCACTACCGGGCGGTGGTCTGGGAGACCGGCGACGACATCATCCTCCGCTCCCCGGGCCAGGTCGCCGGTACCGCCGCCCGGGCCGCGCTGGAGACCGAGCTGGCCGTCCGCGACTACCTGAACGAGGGCGGCAAGCTCCTGGTCAGCGGCAAGTACGCGCTCTTCGCGCAGGCCGCGAACGGCACGTACGCGTACCAGCCGAACGGGCCGGCGGAGTGCACCGATCCCGACGACGTCACCTGCCTGGCGCTGTTCAACGACTTCCAGCAGTACTACCTGGGGGCGTACAACTACGTCAGCGACGGCGGCAGCGGCCCGGACGGTGACCCGTACCCGGTGCGGGGCGCGGACGGGGCGTTCGCCGGGTTCTCCGGTCAGCTCAACGCGGCGGGCTCCGCCGGCAACCAGGACCACACGGCGTCGTTCCTGTCCACGTCGAGCTTCCTGTCGCCGGAGCAGTTCCCGCAGTTCGCCAGCTCGGCGACGGTGGACTGGGGCCGGCCGGGCGCCGCCCCGTTCGATCCGCGCACCGGTGACTGGTACCTGTACAGCGGGCGGGCCGACGAGTCGTACAAGCGGCTCACCCGGACCGTCGACCTGACCTCGGCCACCAGCGGTGAGCTGCGCTTCTTCACCTCGTACGACATCGAGCAGGACTGGGACTTCCTGATCGTCGAGGCGCACGAGGTGGGCAGCGACGACTGGACGACGCTGCCGGACCGCAACGGCCGCACCGGCACGGTGACCGGGGAGAGCTGCGCCTCGGGCTGGGTGACGGTGCACCCGTTCCTCGCCCACTACCAGGGCGCGGACTGCTCCCCCACCGGCAGCACGGGCACCTGGAACGCGGCCACCGGCGCGTCCGGCGGCTGGCAGGAGTTCTCGGTCGACCTGTCGGCGTACGCCGGCAGGCAGGTCGAGATCTCCATCTCGTACGTCTCCGACTGGGGCACCCAGGGCCTGGGTGTCTTCCTGGACGACGCCCGGGTGTTCGTCGACGGCACGGTGGTCTCGGAAACCTCCTTCGAGTCCGCCGACCTGGGTGGCTGGACGGTGAGCGGGCCGCCGGCCGGCTCCACGACGGGCGCCAACGACTGGGCCCGCAGCCAGCAGGCGTTCGAGGAAGGGGCGGTGGTGGTCACCGACGACACCGTCTACCTCGGCTTCGGCCTGGAAGGGCTGGCCCCGGCGGCCCGGGACGACCTGGTCGCCCGGTCGCTGAGGCACCTGTTCGCCCGACGGTGAGCACGGTGCGGCGGGAGGCAGTGCCTCCCGCCGCACCGCCGGGCCGACGGTCGCACGGCGGGGCGGCTTCGGGCCTTCGCCGCACGTCCGGGCTCAGCGACGGATGCCGGCCCAGTCGTGGTGCCGGCGGACCGTGGAGAGGATGAAGTCGACCACCCGCCGCGAGGTGTCCGTGACCCGGTAGTCCGCCGGGCAGGGCACACCGTCGGCGGCCACCTGGTCGACCACCACACCGACCGCCTCCACCACCCCCGCCGGGTCGAGCCCGGTCATGACGATGCCCCCGGTGTCCAGCGCCTCGGGCCGTTCGATGGACTCGCGCAGCGTCACCGCCGGGAATCCGAGAATGGCCGCCTCCTCGCTGATGGTGCCGCTGTCGGAGAGGGTGCAGCGCGCGTGGCGTTGCAGACGGACGTAGTCGATGAGGCCGAAGGGCTCGTGGAAGGTGATGCCGTCCAGGACGGTCGGGTCGGGGGCGAGGGCCTCCAGCCGCTTACGGGTCCGGGGGTGGGTGGAGACCAGGACGGGCAACCGCCACCGGTCGTGGACCGCCCGCAGGCAGTCGAGCAGCCGGCGGAGCCGGTCGGGTCGGTCGACGTTCTCCTCGCGATGGGCACTGACCAGGAAGTACCCACCCGGGGCGAGTGCCAACTGGTCGAGGATGGTGGACCGCTCGACGTCCGGCAGGTAGTGCTCCAGCACCTCGCGCATGGGCGAGCCGGTGTGCAGGATCCGGCGGGGGTGCAGTCCTTCGGCGAGCAGGTTCCGCCGGGCGTGTTCGGTGTAGACCAGGTTGAAGTCGGCGACGTGGTCGACCACCCGGCGGTTGGTCTCCTCAGGAACATTGAGGTCGAAGCACCGGTTGCCCGCCTCCATGTGGTAGACGGGCACCCGCATCCGCCGGGCCATCAGGGCGGTGATGCAGCTGTTGGTGTCACCGAGCACCAGCAGGGCGTCCGGGCGGAGCTCCCCGATGGCCTCCTCGGCACCGGTCAGCACGCCCGCGAGGACGCGCCCCAGCGAGGAAGTGTCCACGTTGAGGTACCGGTCCGGCTGGCGCAGCCGCAACTCGGTGAAGAATATTTCCGATAGGCTGCGGTCCCAGTTCTGCCCGGTGTGCACCAGGATGTGGTCCACGGTCCGGTCCAGCCGGTCCAGCACCCGGGACAGTCGGATGATCTCCGGCCGGGTGCCCACCACCGTCATCACGCGAGTCATCCGTCCCCCGTCCCGCAGGTCGCACCGACGACCACCGCCGCTGTCGCCTCAACGAGAGATCCTCGGCCCGAGTTACTCCGCGGGGCGTGGACCCTGTGGTGAGCTGTACCGGTGGCGGGCTACGTCTTCGGTCTGGTGCTGCATCCCACTCGGGACGTCACCGAGGTGGTCGGGATCATCGAGCGATGGGCGGCCCGACACGGTAAGGCCCTCGCCGTCCGGGCCGAGGACCGGCACCGGGTGCCCGCCTCCGTGGAGGCGGTCCCGGCGGCGGAACTGGCCACCCGGTCGGACGCGCTGATCAGCATCGGCGGGGACGGCACCATGCTGGGCGCCCTGCGCTCGGCGGTACGCACCCCGAAGCCGGTGCTCGGGGTGCACCTGGGCCGGGTCGGTTTCCTGGTCGAGGTGGAGCCGCCGGACCTGCCGCGCGCACTGGACCGGCTGGTGGCGCACGACTTCACCGTGGAATCGCACGCCTGCCTGGCCTGTGACGTCTGCGGCGACGACGTGGTGGCGTTCAACGACGTGGCCCTGGTGCGCCAACCCGGCTCCGGTTTCGTCACCGCCACCCTCGCCGTGGACGGGCAACGGTACGGCTACTACCGCTGTGACGCGTTGATCGTGAGCACGCCGACCGGCTCGACGGCGTACAGCTACGCGGCGGGCGGGCCGCTGGTCTCCCCGGCGACGCAGGCGGTGGTGGTGACCCCGTCGGCGCCGATGGCCGGTATCTCCCGCTCGGTGGTGCTCTCCCCGGGCGAGACCATCCACCTGGAGCTGCGCCCCGACTCCGCGCCGGTGACCGTGGAGATGGACGGCCTGGTGATCCGGGACGCCGCGACCGAGGGGACGGTGCACGTGCGGTACCAGCGGGACGCCGGGCTGGTGGTCCGCCTCGACCCCCGCCGCTACCAGGAGCGCAACCAGCTCAAGCTGAGCCTGCTGGACCTGCCGCTGCTGCCCGAGCAGCTGCGGGAGCTGCTGCCGGACGGGCTACGCGAGCAGCTGCACCGCAAGGAGCTGCCCCCACCGCGCTGACCAGGGGCACGGCAGCGGCCCGCTCGCCACTGCCGCCTTCCGGTCCTGGGCGCCGATTTCGCCGGACCGCGTCAGGCCTTCGCCAGCACCCCGTCGACCAGCGCCTTCGCCTCCTCCTGGATCCGGGCGAGATGCTCCGGGCCCTGGAACGACTCGGCGTAGATCTTGTAGACGTCCTCGGTGCCCGAGGGCCGGGCGGCGAACCAGCCGGAGGCGGTGGTCACCTTCAGTCCACCGATCGCCGCGCCGTTGCCCGGGGCGGCGGTGAGCGTGGCGGTGATCGGCTCACCGGCCAGCTCCGTGGCGCCGACCTGTTCCGGGGAGAGCTTGCCGAGCACCGCCTTCTGCTGCCGGTCGGCCGGGGCGTCGATCCGGGCGTACGCGGGGGCGCCGAAGCGCTCGGTCAGCTCGGTGTAGTGCTGGCTGGGGGTGCGCCCGGTGGTGGCGACGATCTCCGAGGCGAGCAGACAGAGCAGGATGCCGTCCTTGTCGGTGGTCCAGGTGCTCCCGTCGCGGCGCAGGAAGGATGCGCCGGCGCTCTCCTCACCGCCGAAGCCGACCGCGCCGTCGAGCAGGCCGGGCACGAACCACTTGAACCCGACGGGCACCTCCAGCAGCGGCCGTTCCAGGTCGGCCGCGATCCGGTCGATCATTGAGGAGGAGACCAGCGTCTTGCCGACCGCCGCGGCCGGACCCCACTGCGGGCGGGTACGGAACAGGTGGCCGATCGCCACCGCCAGGTAGTGGTTGGGGTTCATCAGCCCCCCGTCGGGGGTGACGATGCCGTGCCGGTCGGCGTCCGCGTCGTTGCCGGTGGAGACCTGGTAGTCGGCGCGGGCGGCGATCAGCGAGGCCATCGCGTTCGGCGAGGAGCAGTCCATCCGGATCTTGCCGTCGCCGTCGAGGGTCATGAACCGCCAGGTCGGGTCGACCGTCGGGTTGATCACGGTGAGGTCGAGGCGGTGCCGCTCGGCGATCTCGCCCCAGTACGCCACGCTGGCCCCGCCGAGCGGGTCGGCGCCGATCCGCACCCCGGCGTCGCGGATCGCGTCGATGTCGATCGCGGCGGGCAGGTCGTCGACGTAGCCGGCGAGGAAGTCGTACGTCCCGGTGGTGTCGGCGGCGCGGGCCCGCGCGTACGGGATCCGCCGCACCTCCTTGAGCCCGGCGGCGAGGATCGCGTTGGCCCGGTCCTGGATCCACCTCGTGACGTCGGAGTCGGCGGGGCCGCCGTGGGTGGGGTTGTACTTGAAGCCGCCGTCGTCGGGCGGGTTGTGCGACGGGGTGATCACGATGCCGTCGGCGAGGCCGCTGGTGCGACCCCGGTTGTGGGTGAGTACGGCGTGCGACAACGCCGGGGTCGGGGTGTAGCCGTCGCGGCTGTCCACGAGCACGGCGACCTCGTTGGCGGCGAGCACCTCCAGGGCGTCCACGGCGGCCGGGGCGGAGAGCGCGTGGGTGTCCCGGGCGAGGAAGAGCGGCCCGTCGATCCCCTGCTCCCGCCGGTGGTCGCAGAGCGCCTGGGTCACCGCGAGGATGTGGTCGGAGTTGAAGGCGTTGCGCAACGAGGACCCGCGGTGGCCGGAGGTGCCGAAGGAGACCTGCTGCGCCGGGTCGTCCGGGTCCGGGTGCTCGGCGTAGTAGGCGGTGACCAGCCGGGGCACGTCCACCAGGTCGGCGGGCTCGGCGGGCTGTCCGGCACGGGGGTGGGCCACTGCGGGATCCTCCTCGGTACGGGTGGGCTCACTCTTACCCGGCGGGCACCGGGGTCACACGTGACTCACGGCTCGACGCGCTGCCCCTTGCCGATCACCACGATGCCGTTGTCGGAGACGGTGTAGCGCTGCCGGTCCTTCTCCAGGTCGACGCCGATCTCCGCCCCCTCCGGGACGAAGACGTTCTTGTCGAGGATGGCCCGGCGGACCACGGCGTGCCGGCCGATCTCGACACCCTCCATCAGCACCGCGCCGTCCACGTGCGCCCAGGAGTGGACCTTCACCTTCGGCGAGACGACCGAGCTCTCCACCAGCGAGCCGGAGATCACCGCGCCGGGCGAGACCATCGAGCCGACCGCCCGGCCGACCCGCTCGCCCCACTGGTGCACGAACTTGGCCGGCGGCCACGGCGGCTGCTCGGTGTAGATCGGCCAGTCGAAGTTGTAGAGGTTGAACACCGGATGGACGTTGATCAGGTCCATGTGCGCGTCGTAGAAGGAGTCGAGCGTCCCCACGTCCCGCCAGTAGCCGCGGTCCCGGTCGGTGCTGCCGGGCACCTCGTTGTCCTTGAAGTCGTAGACGTTGGCCTCGCCCCGCTCGACCAGCATCGGGATGATGCTGCCACCCATGTCGTGCTTGCTGGTCTTGTCCTCCGCGTCGCGCTCGACGGCCTCGCAGAGCGCCCGGGTGCTGAACACGTAGTTGCCCATCGAGGCGTAGATCTGGTCCGGGGCGTCGGGCAGGCCCACCGCGTCGGTGGGCTTCTCGCGGAAGGCCCGGATCCGCCGACCGTCCTCGCCGACCTCGATCACCCCGAACTGGTCGGCCATCGCCAGCGGCTGCCGGATGCCGGCGACGGTCACCGCCGCGCCGGAGGCGATGTGGTCCTCCACCATCTGCCGCGGGTCCATCCGGTAGATGTGGTCGGCGCCGAAGACGATCACATGGTCCGGCTGCTCGTCGTTGATCAGGTTGAAGCTCTGGTAGATCGCGTCGGCGGAGCCGGCGAACCACCACGGGCCGCGGCGCTGCTGCGCCGGCACGGGCGTGACGTAGTTGCCGAGCAGCGTCGACATCCGCCACGTCTTGGTGATGTGCCGGTCCAGCGAGTGGGACTTGTACTGGGTCAGCACGACGATCTTCAGAAAGCCGGCGTTCGCCAGGTTGGACAGGACGAAGTCGACCATGCGGTACATCCCGCCGAACGGGACGGCCGGCTTGGCCCGGTCCGTGGTGAGCGGCATGAGGCGCTTGCCCTCTCCGCCGGCCAGGACGATCGCGAGCACCTTGGCAGCCATGTCCCGACGCTATCCATCCCGCCGCCACTTCACCACTCGTACGGGCCGAGTCACGCATCCGGTGCGGGGCGTGTTTCTGCACTAGGGTGCCGGACATGACGGACTCTGCGTCGCTGCGCGTCGACCTGTTGACCCGGGAGTACCCGCCGGAGGTGTACGGCGGGGCCGGCGTGCACGTCGAGTACCTGGCCCGGGAGCTGCGCCGACTCGCCGACGTACGGGTGCACTGCTTCGGCGCGTCGCGCGCGGAGCCGGGCGTCACCGCGTACACCGAGCCGGCCGGCCTGGCCGGCGCGAACGCCGCGCTGCGGACCATGGGGGTGGACCTGGAGATGGCGGCGGGCTGCGCCGGCACCGACGTGGTGCACAGCCACACCTGGTACGCCAACCTCGCCGGGCACACCGCGAAGCTGCTGCACGGGGTGCCGCACGTGGTGACCGCGCACAGCCTGGAGCCGCTGCGTCCGTGGAAGGCCGAGCAGCTCGGCGGCGGGTACGCGCTCTCCTCCTGGTGCGAGCGCACGGCGGTGGAGGCGGCCGACGCGGTGATCGCGGTCAGCGAGGGGATGCGGCGCGACGTGCTGACCGCCTACCCGGCGGTCGACCCGGACCGGGTGCGGGTGGTCTACAACGGCATCGACACCGCGCAGTACGCCCCCGACACCGGCACCGACGTGGTGGACCGGCTCGGCATCGACCCGTCCCGCCCCAGCGTGGTGTACGTCGGGCGGATCACCCGGCAGAAGGGCCTGCCGTACCTGCTGCGCGCGGCCCGGGAGCTGCCCGCCGACACCCAGCTCGTGCTGCTGGCCGGCGCACCGGACACCCCGGAGATCGCCGCCGAGGTGGAAGGGCTGGTGGCCGAGCTGCGGGCCAACCGCTCCGGGGTGGTCTGGGTGGCCGAGATGCTGCCCAAGCACGAGGTGATCCAGGTGCTCACCCACGCGACGATCTTCGTCTGCCCGTCGGTGTACGAGCCGATGGGCATCGTGAACCTGGAGGCGATGGCCTGCGAGACGGCGGTGGTGGCGACCGCGACCGGCGGCATCCCCGAGGTGGTGGCCGACGGCGACACCGGGCTGCTGGTCGGGATCGAGCAGGCCGCCGACGGCAGCGGCCGGCCGCTGGACCCGGGGCGTTTCGTGGCCGACCTGGCCGCGACGATCAACGAGCTGCTGGCCGATGAGAAGCGGACCGAGGCGTTCGGTCTCGCCGGCCGTCGGCGGGCGGTGGAGCACTTCTCCTGGGACGCGATCGCGGCCCGCACCGTCGAGGTGTACCGGTCGGTGGGCGCGGCGGGCTGATCCGTCGCCCCCCCCGGGGGGGCGACGGGCCCTGACGGGCGGAGTCCGCTCAGTGCGCGGAGTCCCCGCCGGTGGGGTCCCCTGCGGTCGCCGACAGCGGGACCAGGTAGGAGTCGACGCGGGCGACGCGCCCGTCGCGGAAGGTGAACAGGTCGTTGAAGGCGAACCGGAACGGGCCGTGGACGAGGCTGACGCCCCGGCCCTCGCCGACGGTGATGACGACCGGGCCGTCCTCGTAGACCCGCTGGACGTCGAGTTCGGGGCTGCCGGTGAACGCCGGGTTCTCGATCTCGTCGTCGAACTGCGCCTTGCCCCGGGTGGTCCGGTGGCCGTGGATGACCCACTCCACGTCGTCGGTGAGGGTCGCGAGGATGCGTGGGTGGTCGCTGGTCCGGAATCCGTCGAAGTACTCCGCGACGAGGTCACGCTGGGTCGGCTGGGTCATGGCGTCCTCCGTGCCGGTGTGGGTTGATGCCGCAGGTGCGCGGCGAGGGCGTCGAGGATCGAGGCGAGTCCGCCGGCCGCCTGGGCCGTCCGGAGCTCCGGCGGGAGCCGGCGCTGGTGGACGGTGAGTTCCGTGCCGTCGCCGGCCGGGAGGACGGTGACGGTCGTGCGCAGGCCGGTGACGGGCTCGTCGAACACGAGTTCGTGCGGTGCGGTGACGCGCACGTACACGAAGCGGAGCCGGCGGGTCGCGCCGTTCGGCGCGCGGGTGTCGAGCGCGAACTCTCCGCCGGGTCGCAGGTCGACGGTGACGGACCCGGCGGGCACGGTGGCGTGCGAGCCGCCCCAGAACGCCGCGATGCTCGCCGGTGAGGTGAAGGCGGCCCAGACGCGTTCGGGTGCCACCGGGAGTTGGCGCCTGGCGATCAGTTCGTCACCGCGCAACTCCGCTCCGGCGGTCAACGGACCACTCCGTCGTCGGCGAGGTGCCGCTCCAGGGCGTCGAGCCGGTCGTTCCAGGTGCGGCGCTGCGCATCGATCCAGGTGCCCAGCAGCGACAGTCGGTCGACGCTCAGCCGACAGGGACGTCTGGTGCCCTCGCGTCGCTGCTCGACCAGGCCGCACCGGCGCAGCACGCCGACGTGGTGGGAGATCGCCTGGGGGGTCAGATCGAACGGCTCGGCGAGTTCGCCGACCGTGGCGTCACCCCGGGCGAGACGAGCCACCAGGGCCCGACGGACGGGATCGCCGAGCGCGGCGAAGGCCGAGTCGAGGTCCGGGCCGGGCGCCACAAGAGTCGAGGACATTGCCCCAGCATAATTAAAACGTTGGTTTGCGCAAGCACCTGTTTGTGAAGGCCCCGGGTGTCGGCGCTCGCCGCCCGACACCGGCGCACCTCGGCGAGACCATGCCCGGTGCCGCCCCAAACGGGGTACTTGGCCGAGCGCGTGCCGATCTCTGGCAGTAGGTTGACAGACGTGAGCGGACGGTTCCCGATCGAAGACGTCTCCCCCGTCGTCGCCTGCGGTCGCTACCCGGCCAAGGCGGTGGTCGGCGAGATGGTCCCGGTGTCGGCCCGCGCGTACCGGGAGGGGCACGACGCGCTGGGCTGCAACGTGGTCTGGCTGGGCCCGGACGGCGTGGCGCGCCCGTTCATCCGGATGCGCCCCGGCGAGCCGGGCCAGGACCGCTGGCACGCCACCATCCGCCCGGACGCCGTCGGCGAGTGGGTCTTCACCGTCGAGGCGTTCGGAGACCCGTACCTGACCTGGCAGAACGCGGTGACCAAGAAGCTCGCCGCCGGGCAGGGCGTGGAGGATCTCGCCAACGACCTGGCCGAGGGCGTACGGGTGCTCACCGAGGCCCTGGAGCTGGTGCCGGCGGCCGACGTGGCGCGGGTGCGGGCGGCGGTGGCCGCGCTGCGCGACACCGGGCGGGCGCTGCCCGCGCGGGTCGCCCCGGCGCTGGAGCTGGCCGGGCTGCTCTGGGCGTACCCGGTGCGGGAACTGGTCACCACCGGCGAGGAGCACCGGCTCTGGGTGGACCGCCCCCGCGCGCTCTTCTCCGCCTGGTACGAGTTCTTCCCCCGCTCGGAGGGAGCGATCCCGGCCACGGTCGACGCCCCGGCGCAGTCGGGCACCTTCGTCACCGCCATGGACCGGCTGCCCGGCGTGGCGGCGATGGGCTTCGACGTGCTCTACCTGCCGCCGATCCACCCGATCGGCCGGGTCAACCGCAAGGGCCGCAACAACTCGCTCACCGCCGGCCCGGACGACGTGGGCTCGCCGTGGGCGATCGGCGCCGCCGAGGGCGGCCACGACGCCATCCACCCCGACCTGGGTACGCCGGAGGACTTCCGCGACTTCGTCGCCGCCGCCGCCGAGCAGGGCCTGGAGGTGGCGATGGACCTGGCGTTGCAGTGCGCGCCGGACCACCCCTGGGTGACCGAGCACCCGGAGTGGTTCACCACCCGCGCCGACGGCAGCATCGCGTACGCGGAGAACCCGCCGAAGAAGTACCAGGACATCTACCCGCTGAACTTCGACAACGACCCCGAGGGCATCCGGGCCGAGGTGCTGCGGGTGGTGCTGCACTGGGTGGGCGAGGGCATCCGGATCTTCCGGGTGGACAACCCGCACACCAAGCCGTTCGATTTCTGGCACTGGCTGATCGCCGAGGTCAAGAAGGTCGACCCGGACGTGCTCTTCCTCGCCGAGGCGTTCACCCGTCCGGCGATCATGCACGGGCTCGGCAAGATCGGCTTCACCCAGTCGTACACGTACTTCACCTGGCGTACCAGCGCGACCGAGATGCGCGAGTACTGCGAGGAACTGGTCGCCGCGGCCGACTACATGCGGCCCAACTTCTGGCCCAACACGCCGGACATCCTGCACTCCTCGCTGCAGCACGGCGGCCCGCCGATGTTCAAGATCCGGGCGGTGCTGGCCGCGCTGCTCTCCCCCTCCTGGGGCATGTACGCCGGTTACGAGCTCTTCGAGCACGTCGCCCGCCCCGGCGCGGAGGAGTACCTGGACAACGAGAAGTACGAGCTGCGCCCCCGCGACTGGGCCGGCGCGCAGCAGCAGGGCCGTTCGCTGGCCCCGTTCATCGCCACCCTCAACCGGGTACGCCGCGACAACCCCGCCCTGCACCGGCTGCGCAACCTGCGCTTCCACGACATCGACAACCCGGCTCTGCTGTGCTGGTCCAAGCACGACCCGGACACCGGCAACACCGTCCTGGTGGTCTGCTCGTTCGACTCCCGGTCGGTGCAGTGGGGCAACACCACCCTGGACATGCCGGCGCTGGGCCTCGACTGGCACGACCGGTTCACCGTGCACGACGAGCTGACCGGCGCGAACTACGAGTGGGGCCAGCGCAATGCGGTCCGCCTCGACCCGTACCTGCAGCCCGCGCACGTGTTCACGCTGCGTCGGCCGACGGCGGGCGAGCCGACGCCGGCCGGGAACGCCCCGGCCGAACTGACCGTGACCGACGTGCCGGCAGACCTCTCCGGCGGCACCGCCCCGACCGCTCCCGCCCCGAAGGACGAGGACCGATGGACCAGCTGATCGCCGGCGAGACGCACGATCCGCACGCTCTGCTCGGCGCGCATCCCACCGACGGGCGTACGACGATCCGGGCGATGCGCCGGGGCGCCGGGGACGTGGCCGTGGTCGTCGACGGCGAGCGGCACCCGATGGAGCAGGTGCACGACGTCGGCGTCTTCGAGGCCGTGGTGCCGGGCGAGGTCCTCGACTACCGGATCGAGGCCGACGGCCGGCTCGCCGACGATCCGTACCGGTACCCGCCGACCCTCGGTGACCTCGACCTGCACCTGATCGGCGAGGGGCGGCACGAACGGCTCTGGGAGGCGCTCGGCGCGCGGGTCTTCGACGAGGGCGTGGCCTTCTCGGTGTGGGCGCCCAACGCGCGCGGGGTGCGCGTGGTGGGCGACTTCACCGGCTGGGGCCCGGACGACGGCTGGCCGATGCGCTGCCTGGGCTCCACCGGCGTCTGGGAGATCTTCGTGCCGGACGTGCCGGTCGGAGCCCGGTACAAGTACCGGGTCCTCGGCGCCGACGGGCAGTGGCGGGACAAGGCCGATCCGCTGGCCACGTACGCGGAGGTGCCGCCGGCCACCGCGTCGGTGGTGCACCATTCGACGTACGAGTGGCACGACGCCGAGTGGCTGGCGCGGCGGGCGAAACGGCAGCCGCACCAGGAGCCGATGAGCGTCTACGAGGTGCACCTGGGCTCCTGGCGGCCCGGCCTCGGCTACCGCGAGCTCGCCGAGCAGCTCACCGCCTACGTCACCGAGCTGGGCTTCACCCATGTGGAGTTCCTGCCGGTGATGGAGCACCCGTTCGGCGGATCCTGGGGCTACCAGGTCACCGGTTACTACGCGCCCACCGCCCGGTTCGGCGACCCGGACGAGTTCCGCCACCTGGTCGACCGGCTGCACGCCGCCGGGATCGGGGTGATCCTCGACTGGGTGCCGGCGCACTTCCCCAAGGACGAGTGGGCCTTGGCCCGCTTCGACGGCACCCCGCTCTACGAGCACCCCGACCCGCGCCGGGGCGAGCACCCCGACTGGGGCACGTACGTCTTCGACTTCGGCCGCCACGAGGTGCGCAACTTCCTGGTCGCCAACGCGCTCTACTGGTGCGAGGAGTTCCACGTCGACGGCCTGCGGGTGGACGCGGTGGCCTCGATGCTCTACCTGGACTACTCCCGCTCGGAGGGGCAGTGGCTGCCCAACGTGCACGGCGGCCGGGAGAACCTGGAGGCGATCGCCTTCATGCAGGAGGTCAACGCCACCGTCTACAAGCACCACGCCGGGGTGGTGATGATCGCCGAGGAGTCCACCGCCTGGCCCGGGGTGACCCGCTCCACCGCCGACGGCGGGCTCGGCTTCGGGTTCAAGTGGAACATGGGCTGGATGCACGACACCCTGCTCTACACCTCGAAGGACCCGATCCACCGCCAGCACCATCACCACCAGCTGACCTTCTCCCTGGCGTACGCCTGGAGCGAGAACTACGTGCTGCCGATCAGCCACGACGAGGTGGTGCACGGCAAGGGCTCCCTGGTGGGCAAGATGCCCGGAGACACCTGGCAGCGGCTGGCCAATGTCCGGGCGCTGCTGGCGTACATGTGGGCGCACCCGGGCAAGCAGTTGCTCTTCATGGGTTGCGAGCTGGCCGACGACCGCGAGTGGAGCGAGGAGCGGGGCCTGGACTGGTACCTGCTGCACGACCCGGCCCGGGCCGGGGTGCAACGGCTGGTGGCCGACCTCAACGCCGCCTACCGGGCCACGCCCGCGCTCTGGGCGCAGGACACCGAGCCGGCCGGGTTCCGGTGGATCGCCGGGGACGACGTCGCCAACAACAGCGTCTCGTTCGTGCGGATCGCCCCCGACGGCGCGACCCTGGTCTGCGTGGCCAACTTCTCGGCCACGCCACTGGAGGACTACCGGGTCGGACTGCCGGCGGGCGGGACGTGGACCGAGGTGATCAACACCGACGCGCACCACTACGGCGGGTCTGGGGTGGGCAACCTCGGCGCGGTGCACGCGCAGGACGTGCCGTGGCACGGGCTGCCGGCGTCGGTGGCGTTGCGGGTGCCGCCGCTGGGCGTGCTCTGGCTCCGCCGCGGCTGACGCCGTCCGCCGGTCCCCGCCCCGCCTTCGTCATTGCCTGGCGGGCGGTGGTCCGGGCACCCCGGAAGGTCCGTCACCGGCAGTGCTGTCCGTGGGACACCCCACCTCTGCTGTTCGCATCCTTTGCTCTGCTGCCACCGACGCACCGGTCACGGATGGTAGCCGGATGGTCCGGCCCATGGCGGCACAGGAAGAACGAAACCGCAGGATGCCGGGGTGGTGCGCCCGTGGCTGCACAGCAAAGGGACCAGCACGTCCCACCGACCCCCGCCACGGTTGTGACACACAGTGACGCATCACCATCTACACCGTGCGTCACGTGGATGGCGGACGGGACGGCACCATCCAACGGCGTGAACCCTGCCCGGCCCCGGCGCGGACGCGAACGCCGGTACCGGCGACAGCGCGAACGAGGCGGACGGCGCGGGCGCGGACGATGGCGCGCTGACCGGTTCGAAGAGCGGCTGACCCGACGGACGTGGAGCGCGGGCCGGTCGTACCTCAGACCAGGCCCGCGTCCCGCATCAGCTTCCACAGTCCGGCGCCGTCCGGCGCGGAGAGCCACTTCTGCCCCACCGGCCCGGTCGAGGACTGACCGGCCGGCGCGGGCAGGCCGCCCGCGAGCACCGACTGGGTGGGCGAGAGGCGGCGGATCGCCACCCCGGCGACGTTCTCCGGGTGGGCGGCGGCGAACTCGCGGTAGATCTCCTGGTCGTGCTGCCCGTCGTCGCCGATCAGCAGCCAGCGGACCTCCGGGAACTCCTTCGCCAACCGGGCCAGGGTGGCCCGCTTGTGCTCCCGGCCGCTGCGGAACCACCGGTCCGCCGTCGGCCCCCAGTCGGTGAGCAGCAGCGGACCGGCCGGGTAGAGGTGCCGCGACAGGAAGCGGGTCAGCGTCGGCGCGACGTTCCACGCGCCGGTGGACAGGTAGAAGACCGGGGCGCCCGGGTGGGCGGTGACCAGCCGCTCGTAGAGCACCGCCATGCCGGGCACCGCGGCACGGGCGTGCTCGTCGAGGACGAACGTGTTCCACGCGGCCAGCAGGGGCCGGGGCAGCGCGGTCACCATGACCGTGTCGTCGATGTCGGAGAGGATGCCGAACCGGACGTCCGGGTCGAGGACGCGGACCAGGGCCTCCGCCGGTTCGGCGTCGGCGACGCTGAGGCGTACCGAGGACCAGCCGGGGGTGAAATCGCCCTCGATGACGGTGTCGACGAAGCCGCTGCGGTCGGCCTGGGCCTCGTGGACGACCCCGCCCGCTTCGATCGTCACCCTGACGTGCTTGGCCGGCAGCGTGGTGAAGCTGCGCCAGCCGCGTACCTTCTCCAGCCGGCCGCGCTGCCGGGTGTCCGGCCGGCCGAGGAGCACCCGGCACAGCACCCGCGCCCAACCGGGCGCGCCGTAGCCGGCGTACGCGACGATGTTGATCTGCCACCCGGTGCGCCGCAGCCGGCGCTCCACCAGCTGGTGCACGGCGTCCTCGATCCGCGCTGCCCGGTGCAGGTTCGGTACGGCCAGCTGGCCTGCGGGAGTGGGTGGCACACGGCAACCCTGCCACACCCCGGCGGAACCGGCCACGCGAGGAGTCGTGGGATCGACCACGGGTGCCCGGTGCGGCATGAAACACTCCGGATCGGGACGGCGACGGGGGCGTTGGTCGTGTCGACACCTGCACCGCAGCACCGCGCGCGGCTCGACCCGCCCGCGCTGGTAGCGCTGCTGCTCGGACTGGCCGGGGTGGGCTACCGGCTGGTCCTGACCCTGCTCACCGTCCCCAACGGCAACAGCGACGAGGCCACCTTCGGCCTGGCCGCGCTGCACATCGCCGACGGCCGGGAACGACCGGTCTTCCTGTACGGGCAGCACTACATGGGGATGGCGGAGTCCTACCTGGCCGCGCCGCTGGTGGCGCTGGCCGGGCCGAGCTGGCCGGTGCTGCGGCTGCCCCTGCTGGCGCTCTACGCCGTCTTCCTCTGGCTGTCGTACCGGCTGACCCGCCGGCTCTGGTCGCCGTGGCTCGCCACCTTCGTGGTGGGCCTGCTCGCGCTCGGCACGGAGCGGGTGGTGCGCGACCAGCTCACCGTGGTCGGCGGGCGGCCCGAGGTGAAACCGGCGGTGCTGGCGATGCTGCTGATCGCGGTGGGGCTGGCCGAGCGTCGGGTGGCCCACCGTCCGGCCGCGCTCGGCCTGGCCGGGCTGCTCGCCGGGTTCGCTCTCTGGTCGGACTGGCTGATCGTGCCGTACCTGGCGGTGGCGGGGCTGCTGCTGGTCTACGCGGCCCGGCGGGAGCTGCTCGGCCGGGCCGGCGTGCTGCTGGTGGCCGGGTTCGTGGTGGGGGTGGCGCCGATGATCTGGGACAACCTGCGCGCGCCGCCGGGGAAGGACTCGCTGTCGGTGCTGCGGGAGATCAGCGCCGGGGCCGGGCCGGCGCCGCCGTGGTCGCAGCGGATCGGCGGCGGGCTGCTGGAGGGGGTGCCGCTGGCCTCCGGGCTCTGCCCGGTGACCGGCTGCGCCCGCTGGCAGCAGTGGTTCGGCGCGCTGTACCCGGTGCTGCTGGTGGCCGCCGCGCTGCTCGCGCTGCTCGCGTACCGTCGCGCCGCGGGCCGGCCGACCGCCGAACGGGTCCGGCCGGTCGCGCAACTCACCCTGGTCGCCGGCGCGGCGTTGACCCTGATCGCGTACGTGCGCAGCCCGCTCGCCGCGACCGACCCGCTGGGAAACGCGCGTTACCTGTCGGTGCTGCAGATCTCGCTGCCGGCGGTGCTCTGGCCGCTCTGGGCGGCGGCGGTGGCCTGCTGGCAGGGCACGGTCGGGGTCCTCGGACGGCTGGTCGGGGCGGCCACCACCGCCGCGCTGGCCGGGCTCACCGCCACCGCCGCGGTGGCCACCGGCCTCTTCGTCACCGACCTCGACGCGCCCCGCGCCGACCAGCGCCGGGCCGTCGAGCTGGCCGCCGCCGTGCGCGCCACCGGCCTGCGCGAGGTGTACGGGGACTACTGGACCTGCAACCGGCTCACCTTCGACACCGGTGAACGGGTGGTCTGCGCGGTGCTCGACGACGCCCTCACCCCCGGGCAGAACCGCTACCGGCCGTACTGGCGGCAGGTGGGGCGGGCGGAGCGCCCCGGGTACGTGCTGCCGGTCGACTCCCCGGCGGAACGCCGGCTACGCCGGCTGCTCGGCGACGGCGCGGACGCCGCCCGCCTGGTCGAGGTGGCCGGGTATCGCGTGTACCACCCGCCGAGCGCCGTACGGCCGTGGCGCTGATACCGGCCCGTACGCTGGCCGCGTGCTCATCCTGCTGCCGCCCTCCGAGGGCAAGGCCGACGCCGGCGCCGGCCGCCGGCTCGACCTCGCCCGGCTCTCCCTGCCCGAGCTGAACCCGGCCCGGGAGGAGGTGCTGGCCGCGCTCATGGCGCTCAGCGGCTCCGGTGACGAGGCGGCGGCGCTGGCCGCGCTCGGGCTCAGCGCCGGCCAGCGGGGCGAGCTGGCCCGCAACGCGCGGCTGGACCGGGCCGCCACCGCGTCGGCCGGGCAGGTCTACACCGGGGTGCTCTACGAGGCGCTGGACCTGGCCACGCTGCCCGCCCCGGCGCTGCGGGCGGCCCGCCGGTCGGTGCTGATCAGCTCCGGCCTGTGGGGCGCGGTACGCCTCACCGACCGCATCCCGCCGTACCGCTGCCCGATCGGGGCGCGACTGCCGCAGGTGGGCGCGCTGTCGGCGTACTGGCGGCGGGCGCTGGCCCCGGCGCTGGAGTCGGCGGCCGGCGACGGGCCGGTGCTGGATCTGCGCTCCGGCGCGTACGCCGCCACCTGGACGCCCCGCGGCGAGCGGGCCGGGCGGACGGTGACCGTGCGGGTGCTGCACGAGCGGGAGACCGACGGTCGGGTGACCCGGACGGTGGTCAGCCACTTCAACAAGGCCACCAAGGGGCGGCTGGTGCGCGACCTGCTGCTCGCCGGCGCCCGGCCGCGCAGCGCGGCCGGACTGGTCACCGCGCTGCGTGACCTCAAGTACACGGTGGAGGAGCAGCCGGTGACGACCGGCCGGCCCCGGCAGCTCGACGTGGTGGTGACCGCCCTCTAGGCCAGCCGCAAGATTTCCTCAAGGCTCGGCCGGATCAGTGGAACCGGGCCGGCCGACGGGCCACGGTATGGAGATCCCGAGCCGACGAAGGAGCGGTCGATGGCCCCGCACACCACCCTGCTCGACCGGCCCCGCCCGTCGTCGCCCCCACCGCCGATGGACTGGCTGACCCTGGGCGACGCGTTCGAGGTGGCCTGTCTGGTCCGCTGCACGCCCCCGCCCGCCGCCGTTCGCGGCCCGGCCGAGCCGTACCGGCCGGTGGCGGAGTTCAACCGGCCGGAGGCCGCGCTGCGGTTGCGGCAACTGCTGACCCGGCTCGACGTGCCGGTGGAGCACGAGGTGGTCAGTGGCGGCCTGCGCCGCCGCTACGAGCTGCACCGGCTGCACGTGCCCGGCGAGCACCGGGCGACGTACGCCGAACTGTACGAGTCGGGGTGGCGGCGGGGCCGCCGCGAACTGCTGGGCGGGCCGGCGCCCGGCGCGTCGACGGCCCGGGCGGCCTGGCGGGGCCGGCTCGCCGCGGCGGCCTGGCGCTCCGCGCTGCTCGCCGGCGGGCGGCACGTGCGCCGGCACATCCTCGGCGTCCGGCTCACCGACCGGGAGCTGGCTGCCGTGCTGGTGCGCGGCGCCGCCCTGCTGGAGGTGCCCGCCCTGCTCCGCCCGGGTGCCGGCTGCTTCGTGGTGAGCGTGGCCGACGGCCCGGACCGCCGGAGGATCATGGAACGCGCCGCCCTGGCCCCCGCCAGGCCGCCCGCCTGAGGGCTCGCCCACGACCCGCCACCGGCCTGAGCTTGCGCCGGGGGCGGCCCACGGCGCAGAGTGCATGCCCGTGAGCCGTTGCTGGTCCGCCGCCGGCCGGCGGCGCGTCGCCGCCCCGTCCGCGCTGCTGATGCTGCTGGTCCTGGCGGCGGCCGGGCTCGCCGGCTGCCGCGAGTCCCCCGCCGAGCCGGTGGCGATCCGGATCGCCACCGGCAGCCCCACCGCGGTGTACCACGCCTTCGGGCAGTCGCTGGCCGCCATCCTCAACCGTGAGCTGCCCGGCGTGCGGGCCAGCGTGGTGGTCACCGCGGCCTCGGCGGAGAACATGCGGCTGGTCGGCGCCGGTCGGGCCGAGCTGGGCTTCACCCAGGCCGACGTGCTGCCCACCGGCCCCGCGTCGCAGCCGTCGATCCTCGCGGTGGCCCGGGTCTACGACGACCTGCTGCACCTGGTCACCACCGCCGGTGGACCCGTGCAGACGGTCGCCGACCTGCGCGGCCGTCGGGTCTCGGTGGGCGCCCCCGGCTCCGGCACCGAGATCACCGCGACCCGGCTGCTGGAGGTGGCCCGGCTCGGCGGCGACCGGGTACGCCGGCAGCGCCTCGGCCTCGACGACTCGGTCGCGGCGCTGCGCGACGGCCGGATCGACGCGTTCTTCTTCTCCGGCGGGCTGCCGGTGCGGGCGGTGGACGAGCTGGCCGACGCCTCGGCCACCCGGATCGTCGACCTCGGCGAGTGGACCGAGCCGCTGCGTCGCAGCTACCGCGAGGTGTACGTGGCGCGGGACATCCCCCGCTCGGTGTACGGCGCGGCCCCGGTGACCACCGTGGCGAACCCGAACTACCTGACCGTCCGCGCCGACCTGCCGGAACCCCTGGTACGCGAGGTGACCCGACTGTTGATGGAGCGCCGGGCCGAACTGGCGGCGGCGCACCCCGCCGCCGGTCGGATGAGCCCCCGCTCGGCGATCGCCACCGCGCCGTTGCCGCTGCACCCGGGCGCAGCGCAGTGGTACCGCTCGGTCAAGCCCTGACGGAACCGTCTCCCGGGGCCGGGAACCACACCTCGGCGACCAGGCCGCGCGGGTCGCCCGCGCGCATGGTGAGCCGCCCGTCCGAGGCGTCGACCAGCACCGCGACGATGGTCAGCCCCAGCCCGGCCCCCTCGACGTTCTGCGCGTCCGGCGCCCGCCAGAACCGCTCGGTGGCCTGGTCGAGCTGGGCCGGCGTCATGCCGGGGCCGGTGTCGCGCACCTGAAGGGCGGTGCCGCCGTCGACGGGCCGGACGGTCACGGTCACCTCGCCCTGGACACCGCTGAACTTGACCGCGTTGTCGATCAGCGCGTCGAGGGCCTGGTCGACGGCGGTGGGCACGGTCCGGGCGTACGCCGGTCCGTCGGCGCACAGCCGCAGCGTCACCGCGCGGTGCCGGGCCAGTGGCTGCCACGCAGCGACCCGGGAGGCGGCGAGCGCCGCCGCGTCGACAGTGACCCGCTCGTTCTCCTCCCGCTCGGCGCGGGCCAGGGTGAGCAGCGCGTCGAGCACCAGGGCCAGCCGGTCGGTCTCCTCCAGCGCCAGCCGGTGCTCGGCCCGGCCCTCCGGATCGGTCAGGCTCAACCCCAGCTCCTCGACCCGCAGCCGCAGCGCGGTCAGCGGGTTGCGCAGCTGGTGGCTGGCGTGCGCCACGAAGGCGCGCTGTCGGTCCATCACGTCGGAGACCACGTCGGCCATGTGGTTGAAGCTGGCCGCGAGCCGGCGCAGCTCGGGCGGGCCGAGCTGGTGCTGCACCCGCGCGCCCCGGTCCCCCTCGGCGATCTCGTGGGTGACCGCGTCCAGCTCGGTCACCGGGCGCAGCACCCAGCCGGCCAGCCCGAACGCGGTGGAGACGCAGGCCAGCACGGCGATCAGCCCGATGAAGGCCAGCAGCAGCCACCAGGCGGTGACGGTGCTCCGGACCCGGTCCGCCGGGGTTGCGGTGACCACCGCACCGAGCACCTCGCCGCCGTCGTTGATCGGCACCGCCACCACCAGCGGGCCGTCCACCCACGGCCAGACGGCCTCGGGGGCGCTGAACTGCTGGCCGGCCAGGGCGGTCGCCAACGCCGCCTCGGTGCCCGGGCCGGTCCGCCAGGCCGGCGACACCACGACCGTGCGCCCGTCCCGGTCGACGACGGCCGCGCCGATGCCGTACAGCTCGTCGTAGGCGGCGAGTTCGCCGCCGAGTGGCCCGGGCACGTTGCCGCGCAGCGCCGGCCCGGCCAACGAGGCGAACCGGGTCGCGTCGGCGAGCCGGTCGGCACGGACCCGGTCGGTCTCCCGGGAGGCGAGGGTCGCCGCGAGCGGCGTCTCCAACGCCATGAGCACCAGCACCATCAGCAGCAGGTAGCTGATGACCAGTCGACGACGCACCGCGGGCCTCTCACTCGGCGCGGAGCCGGTAGCCGACCCCGCGTACCGTCTCCACCAGGCGGGGGTCGCCCAGCTTGCCGCGCAGCGAGCCGACGTGCACCTCGACGGTGTGCCGGTCGGCCCAGGTCGTCCCCCAGACGTCGAGCAGGATCCGGTCGCGGGGCACCGCAACCCCGGGCTGGCGGGCCAGCGAGAGCAGGATGTCGAACTCCTTGCGGGTCAGCGCCACCGCACGCCCGTCGACGGTGACCGTACGGGCGGCGACGTCGATGCGGACCGGCCCCGCCTCGATCAGGTTCCGCGTCGGCACGGTGTGCGCCGCCCGGCGCAGCACCGCCTCGATCCGGGCCTGGAGTTCGACCATGGAGAACGGCTTCACCACGTAGTCGTCGGCCCCGATGCGCAGTCCGAGGACCCGGTCCCGTTCCTCACCCCGGGCGGTCACCGCGATGATGCCGAGCTGCGGACTGCGTCGGCGCAGCTCCCGGCAGACGTCGGTGCCGTCGCCGTCGGGCAGGGTCAGGTCCAGCAGCACCAGGTCGCACGGGGCGGCGGAGAGCGCGGCGGCGACGGTGGCGGCGTGCTCGACCTCGTACCCGCGCCGGGTCAGCGCCGAGGAGAGGGCGGCGGCCACCCGTCGGTCGTCCTCGACCAGCAGGATGCGCACCGGTGACTCCCTTCCGTCGTACGGATGACGTGCGAATGGTGGCAGAAGCGCGCGAGCGGCGGGAGGCCCGCCTCCGGCGCGGACGTCCGGCGGGCCGGATCGGGCGAGGAGGCCCGGGCGTCGGGGGCGGGCCGTAGGCTGCCGGAATGATCTACAAGCTGGTGCCGATCGCAGACTGGGCGCGGGTGGCGGCCGAGCAGGAGGTGCCGCCGTCGGCCCTGGACCGCCAGGACGGGTTCATCCACCTGTCGGCGCAGGACCAGATCGTGGAGACCGCTCGGCGGCACTACGCGGGGGCCACCGGGCTGGTCCTGCTCGCCGTCGACGCCGAGCGCCTCGGCGGCGACCTGCGCTGGGAGCCGTCCCGTGGCGGCGCGCTCTTCCCCCACCTGTACGGGTCGCTGCCGGTCGAGGCGGTCGTCGGGGTGCACGAGCTGCCGGCGGACGTGCCGGTCGCGGACGCGGTCGCCGACCTGCTGGGCTGACGGGCCGACGCACGCGGGCCCGGGACGACGCGGTGTCGTCCCGGGCCCGTACGGTGCCGGTGGGGTCAGCGGCAGAGCCGCGCGATCTCCTCCTGGAACCGGTCCATCGGGTTCGCCTCGGCCGGCCCGAGCAGGTACGTCTTCAGCTCACGTCGGGCGTCGGTCATCGGGTCGTCGCCGGCCCGGGTCAGCGCGAGGATCTTCTCCAGCTCACCGCAGTCCACCGAGAGCAGGTACGCCGCCCGCGAGGTGGGGAAGTCCCGGCGGAACTGGTCCTCCGGAAGGCCGCTCGGGTTGGCCACCACGTACGGCCGCTGGCTCTGCACGAAGTCGGAGACGACACTGGAGACGTCGCTGATCAGCAGGTCGGTCTGGTTGAAGCAGTCGAACAGCGCCGGGACGCGGCCGGTCACCACCCGGTGGGCGGGCCCGTCCAGCGAGGTCGCCTCGGTGTCGCCGCCGGCCGCCCGGATCAGCGCCACCAACCGCTCGTGCACGGCCTTGGCCTCCTTGGACCGGGAGCCGGTCAGCGGGTGCGGCTTGTAGATCAGCCGCACCGCCGGCGAGGTGGCGAGCAGGCCCTTGACGATCCGCTCCCCCATCAGCACCAGCGAGGTGTGGTACGGGTCGTCGTCCAGCCAGCCCTCCCAGGTCGGGGCGTAGAGGACGGTGAACGGCCGCTGCACGGCCTCCGAGCCGAAGGTGTGCACACCGGCGAGCTGCGGGCGTCCGATCTCGACGATGTCCTCGTCGCGTACGCCCACCCCGGCGCGGGCGTAGCGCTCACGACCGGCCAGGCCGGCGACCCAGACCTCGTCGTACACCTTGCTGTACGGGTTGACGCTGGCCTGCTTGTCGCTGTCGCCGTGGCCGACGAAGACGTGCTTCATGCCCGGCTCGCGCAGCATGTGGATGTTCGCGCCGACGTTGGCGGCGTAGAGGGCGGTGCGCACGCTGCCCAGTTCCAGGTTCATGAAGTCCACGCCCGCCGGTACGCAGATGACCGGCAGCCGGGTGTCCGCCAGCTCCTGGAACGCCTCCCTGCTGCGCATCAGCACGACGCCCCGCTGCTGGAGCGCCTCGGTCGGGGCCAGCCACATGTTGGCCTGGTAGACGTCCTTGGCGGGGCCGGCGAAGTAGAGCGCCACCTCGGGGCGGTAGCTGTCGAGCCAGCGCTGCACCTGCGCCAGCAGCTGGTCCTTGCCGGTGCCGGTGCCCCGGCCGCGCAGCCAGGTCAGCACGATGATCGCGCCGACCACCGCCGCGACGGCGACCGCGACCCCACCGACGAGAAGGACGGGGGCGACGTCCTCCTGGACGGCCGCCACCACGGCGGCCGGGATGAGCAGCACGTTGATCACGGCCATCCGCACGCCGGCGTTCTCCGACGCCCACCGCGGGGGGCGCGGCGCGGACCGGATGGCCCCCAGCTCGATGTTGCGCACCAGCGCGGAGAGCGGGTTACGCCGGTCGATCATCGTGTTCAGCGCACCGCCGAAGACCGCGGCCACCCAGACCACCGCGGGCAGGAGCAGCAGCCAGGTCAGCTCGACCGGGGTGAGCGGCACCGTGGCGGCGACCAGCAGCACGGTGGCGAGGTCCCGGCTGAGCTGCCGGTAGCCGCTGTTGAGGCCGACCTTCTCCAGCAGCACGTCCGACGGTGGCGACCACCGGGTGAGGGCGTACTCGCCGACGACGGCGGCCAGCCCGGCGACGGCGAAGACGGGCACCCAGCCAAAGGTGCCCGCGACGAGCATGACCAGGTAGGACAGCACCAGCAGCGCGCTGCGGGCGGCCGTGCCGATGCGTCCTGTCAACGTGCCGAACAACGAGTTCGCTCCCTACGAGATCGATGACGGGCCGGGCCCGACGGCGGTCGACGGCACAGTGCGACCCGGTGGCCGCCACTGCACCGTGACCGGCCGACCGGTCGGACGGTGACTGCGACCTTAACGCGAAGGGACGTTCCGGCATTCTTCGGGTAGCGGGCCCATGACGGTCACACCGCATGCGATCTTCCGTACGACGTCAGGGCCCCGGCGACCTGCCGGCGGCTCAGCCCGACCGGCCGAAACAGGTCATGGCGCCCGGCTTCTTGCGCTGGGCGAGCTGTTGGAAGCCCATGTCGACGGCCATGTCCCGGGCGTGACGGTTGCCGTTGTAGACGCAGATGGTGCCCACGCCGACCCGCTGGACCGCGGCCTCGACCTCGGCCCGGGACGGCTTCTCCGTGCCGTCGGCGAAGCCTGCCAGCAGCGTCCGGTCCTTGGCGAACTCCGATTCGAGGTCGTACTCCACCAGGTAGAAGTCACGGGGCAGCACCACCCGCACCTCGCTGGTGACGATCAGCGAGGTGCGCATGATCACCGACGGGGCGAGCAGGAGCCCGTCCGGCCGGTCCTGCCCGGCGATCCAGAAGGCGATCTTCTGCCGCTGCTGGGGCAGCTTCCAGGTCGGCCGGTCCTGCATCTCGACCCAACTGTCCGGCGACCACATCGGGGTGGCCCAGACCGCGAACGAGACGACCATCGCCGCGGCGACGACGGCGCCGACGGCGCCGCGCAGCAGCCGGGACGGCGACGGCACGTCGACCGTGCAGAGCAGACCGATCAGCGTCGGCAGGGCCAGCAGCCACGGCACCCGCCAGAGCACCACCGAGATGCCGCTCAGCTCGCCGAGCACCTCCAGCACCCCGGGAACCAGCAGCACGCTCATCGTCAGCGCCGCGCCGGCGGCGAGCAGCGCCGGGGTGCGGCGGCGGGCCAGCAGCGGCCCGCACCACAGGGCGAGCCCGCTGATCACGCCGACGATCCCGACCATCAGGGTCCGCCGGTAGGTGTACTCGGCGTCGAAGAAGGCGTCGTCCGCGCCGGCCGCCTCCGTCCCGCCCAGCAGCAGCCGGGACACCACGATCGCCCCGACCGGGTACGCGACCGCGGCGATCCCGCCGATGACGGCGTCCTTCCAGCGGCCGACCAGCAGCATGGCCAGCCCGGCGGCGCCCACCAGCATCGGCAGGATGATGGCCGAGGTGGTGGTGAGACCGGTCGCGGTGACCGAGAGCGCGAAGATCATCAGCAGCGACCGGCGGGACCGGGTGTCGAACCACTCGGTGAGGTACAGCCACATCAGTGGGATGACCGCCGAGACGAACATGCCCTTGCCCTCGTAGAGCCGGGGCAGGTGGAAGGTGCCGAGCGCGGCGTCGGCCCCGGCCACCAGGTAGAGGTAGGTGACGGCGACGCTGAAGGCGAGCACCGGCCGGCGCGGCGCCCACCGGTGGGTCAGCCGCCACAGCGCCAGGACGGCCAGCACCGCCATCGCCGGCAGCGCCAGGTACCAGGTGGCCGAGGCGCCGTGGATGCCGAGCACGTGCCCGAGCGCGCCGGTGAAGACCTCGATCGACGGCGTCGGCGGCTGCGAGCCCATCGCCGGCAGCACGTTCTCGCTGAACAGGAAGTCGTTCATCGGCACGGTGTCGCGCTCGGCGACCCAGGTCGACTTGCCGACGTAGTAGACGTCGTCCGGGGTGTTCCGGACGATGTAGAGCGAGGAGATCGCCACGCCGACGGAGACGAGCAGCGCGTACGCCGACTGGAGGGCGGTCGGGGCGGGCGCGGTGGGCGCGGGACCGGCCCGCCAGGCGCGGCGGGTCAGCAGCATGACACCGACGGCGGCGACGGCGCCGGCGGCGGCCGGGATCCACCAGGAGATCGGATCGCCGGCCTGGGTGCCGGCGAGGCCGGCGGTGACCGCGGCGACCACACCGGCCGCCACCACCGCAAGCAGCCAGCGGCGCGGCGGAACGGCGTCGGCGGGCGCCTCGGCGACCGGCACCTGCGACGCGGTCCCGGCGTCGCCACGACGCCAGGCCCGGACCGCGACCACGCCGGCGAGCACGACGCAGCCCGCCACCCAGGTCAGGAAGGTCACCGACGGGCGCAGGTCGACGACGAGGGCCGCGTGGTAGAGCACCGTCCAGAGGGCGAAGCCGAGCACCGCGGCGTCGACGACGACGGCGGGCGCCGCGGCGAGCAGGGACCGCAGGCGGCCACCGCGCGGCGGTTGCGGTCGGTCGGCGGCGTCCGCCGCGGGGCGCGGCGCGACGGCAACGGGATCGGCGTCAGACACGAATCGTCCTTGTCGTCGTACGGGCGAGGTGCGCGAAGAGCGCGGGGGCGGGCGGCGGCACCAGGCGGTCCGCTCTGCTCCGGTCCGGACCGAGACTAGCCGCAGCGGTCGGTTCGTGAGCTCCGGGCGGTGGCCTCGGGGTGTCGCTTCGTGGTCATGGTCACCCGCCGACCGACGCATCCCGCTGCCGGGGCAGCGCCGTCTCGGCGGCCAGCCCGGCTGCGACCGACTCCACCAGCGTCTCCAGGTACGTCCCGGTCAGCGGGGTGCGGGCGATGGCGAGTCGCCAGTAGAGGGGACCGACGATCAGGTCGACCGCGGCGTCCGGGTCGGTGCCGACCGGCAGTTCGCCCCGCTCCACCGCCCGGGCGATCAGCCGGCCGCCGATCTCCTGCTGTTTGGCGCGCAGCACCTGCTGCAGGGTCTGGTCGATGGTCGGGTTCCGGGCCGCCTCGGCGAGCAGGTCCGGGATGATCTGCGAGGCCAGCGGGTGGCTCAGCGCGTGCGCCACGACCTGGAACAGCAGCGCCAGGTCACCGCGGAGGGTGCCGGTGTCCAGTGCGGGCAGCTTGCTGCCGGCGGCGGCCACCACCGTCTCCAGGACCAGGTCCAGCTTCGAGCTCCACCGCCGGTAGATGGCCGTCTTGCTGACCCCGGCCCGGCGGGCGACCGCCTCGATCGACAGCCGGCCGTAGCCGACCGCGGCGAGTTCCTGCATCAGCGCCCGCCGGATGGCCCTGGTGATGTCGCCCCGGAGCACCGCGGCGCCGGCTGGCGTACGCCTCTTCTCGCTGGTCATCGGGGTATCTCCGCACCTGTCACGCAGGCCAGGGTAGCGCAACGACGGTACGGTTGCGTCCCGACGTGTTTTGCACTACCGTCCACGCAGCGACGAGGCGGCCCTCCCGCGCACAGCTCCCTCTAAGATTCCATCGTCGCGCGCATCCCTTTGGCACGAAAGATCGGAGCGCCCTTCCATGGCCGACACCGCGCTGGTCGACCCCGCAACGGGCCTGACCCAGGCGCAGCTGGCCGCCCGGCACGGACTACGGGTCGCGGGCGAGCGCCCCTCCCTGGCCGAATACAGCCGCCGGCTGTGGGCCTACCGGCACTTCATCGCCGCGTACGCCAACGCCAAGCTCGTCGCCTCGTACAGCAACGCGAAGCTGGGTCAGATCTGGCAGGTGCTGACCCCGCTCACCAACGTCGCGGTCTACTACCTGATCTTCGGCGTGGTGCTGGAGCAGAGAGAGATCCCGAACTTCATCGCGTACCTGAGCACCGGGCTGTTCATCTTCAACTTCACGCAGACCGCGGTGCTGGCCGGCATCCAGTCGATCAGCGGCAACCTGGGGCTGATCCGGGCCCTGCACTTCCCCCGGGCCAGCCTGCCGCTGGCCGCCACGCTGACCCAGTTCCAGCAGCTGCTGGCGTCGATGGTGGTGCTGATCGCCATCGTGCTGGTGACCGGCGAGCCGATCACCCTGGACTGGCTGATGCTGGTGCCGGCGTTGCTGCTCCACGCGGTGTTCAACGCCGGGGTGGTGATGACGGTCGCCCGGCTCGGCGCGAAGGCCGGCGACCTCAAGCAGGTCATGCCCTTCATCCTGCGCACCTGGATGTACGGCTCCGGCGTGCTGTACAGCGTGACGCTGTTCACCCGGCTGCCGGAATGGGCGGCGACGGTCATCCAGTACAACCCCATGCTGGTCTACATCGAGCTGGCCCGGCACGCGCTGCTGGAGCAGGCGCCGGTGCTCAACGGGTCCCTGGTCCAGCTCTGGCTGGTCGCCCTGGCCTGGGCCCTGGCGACCGGGATCGGTGGCTTCATCTACTTCTGGCGCGGCGAACAGGAGTACGGCCGTGGTTGAGCACTACGAGGCGTCCAACGACGCGACGATCACCCTGCCCCGGGTCGAGGAGCAGATCCCCACCGAAGAGCGGATCCCGACCGTGGTGGTGGACGACGCACACGTGATCTACCGGGTGCACAAGGGCGCCGGCGGCGGCACCACCCCGGTGGCCGCGCTGCGGCGGCTGATCAAGCGCACCTCCGCGCCGAACGTCCGGGAGGTGCACGCGGTGAAGGGGGTCACCTTCACCGCGTACCGGGGCGAGGCGATCGGGCTGATCGGCAGCAACGGCTCCGGCAAGTCGACCATCCTGCGGGCCATCGCCGGGCTGCTGCCGGTGAACCGGGGCGCGGTCTACACCCAGGGCCAGCCCTCGCTGCTCGGCGTGAACGCGGCCCTGCTCAACGACCTGTCCGGCGAGCGGAACGTCACCCTGGGCTGTCTGGCCATGGGCATGCACCCGGACCACGTGGCCCGGATCGCCCCGGAGATCATCGAGTTCTCCGGGATCAACGAGCGGGGCGACTTCGCCAGCCTGCCGATGCGCACGTACTCCTCCGGCATGGCGGCCCGGCTGCGGTTCTCCATCGCCGCGGCCAAGAAGCACGACGTGCTGCTGATCGACGAGGCCCTCGCCACCGGCGACAAGGGCTTCCGCAAGCGCAGCGAGAAGCGCGTGCGCGAACTGCGTGAAGGCGCCGGCACGGTGTTCCTGGTGAGCCACCAGCTCTCCTCGATCCGGGACACCTGCGAACGGACGATCTGGCTGGAATCGGGCGTCCTGCGGATGGACGGGCCGACCGACGAGGTCATCCGGGCATACGAGGCATTCTCGAACAGCAAGTAAAATCACCGTGAACGCCGCAGTGCCGACACGGTGCCGGAGACCGCGTCGCCCCGTTGGGGCGACGCGGTCCGCGCGTTAAGGTTCATCCCGTCGCCAGGCTGGCGCAATCTTTCGTTCAGGTATCCCTGAGAGTGAGGATCGGCAATGACGCAGGACCACACCACTGGCCCGGACGCCGCACCGGAGAACCCGGCGCCGTGGCGGCCCTCGCGGACGGTGGCGGTGGTACTGGCCGGCGGCACCGGGACCCGGCTCGGCCTGGGCATCCCGAAGCAGCTGCTGAAGATCGCCGGCAAGCCGATCATCGAGCACACCCTGGCCGTCTTCGAGGCCGCGCCGGAGATCGACGAGATCATCGTGCTGATGGCCACCGGCCACGTCGACCAGGCCCAGCAGATCGTCGACAAGGCCGGCTTCCGCAAGGTCAGCAAGGTGATCGAGGGCGGCGACACCCGTAACGCCACCACCCGGATCGCACTGGACGCGGTGGGCGAGGGCGACGTCAACATCCTCTTCCACGACGCCGTACGGCCGCTGGTCAGCGCCCGGATCGTGCGTGAGTGCGTGAACGCGCTCTGGACCTACTGCGCCGTGGACGTGGCGATCCCCTCGGCCGACACGATCATCCAGGTCGACGAGAACGACTGCATCACCGACATCCCGGTCCGCGCCACCCTGCGCCGCGGCCAGACCCCGCAGGCGTTCCGCTCCGGCACCATCCGCGAGGCGTACCGACGCGCCGAGGGCGACCCGAACTTCGCCGCCACCGACGACTGTGGTGTGGTGCTGCGCTACCTGCCCGGCACGCCGATCAAGGTGATCGACGGCTCGGACGAGAACATCAAGGTCACCCACCCGGTCGACGTGCACCTGGCGGACAAGCTCTTCCAACTCGCCGCCGCCCAGGCCCCGCGCCTGAGCGACCGCGGCTACACCGAGGAGCTGACCGGCCGGACGGTCGTCATCTTCGGCGGCAGCTACGGCATCGGCCACGACCTGGCCGAGCTGGCCCGCCGCTACGGTGCCCAGGTCTTCCCGTTCAGCCGCTCCAGCACCGGCACCCACGTCGAGCGCGCCGAGGACGTCGAGGCCGCGCTGAAGACCGCCTTCGAGGCCACCGGCCGGATCGACCACGTGGTGGTCACCGCCGGCATCCTGGAGAAGGGCGCGCTGACCGACATGGACCAGGAGACCATGGACCGGGTGCTCCAGGTCAACTTCGTCGGGCCGGTCATCGCCGCCCGGCAGTCGCTGCCGTACCTGCAGCAGACCAAGGGCCAGCTGCTGCTCTACACCTCCAGCTCCTACACCCGGGGCCGGGCCCGGTACGCCCTCTACTCCTCCACCAAGGCCGCCCTGGTCAACCTCACCCAGGCGCTCGCCGACGAGTGGGCCGAGTTCGGCGTACGGGTCAACTGCATCAACCCGGAGCGCACCGCCACCCCGATGCGCACCAAGGCGTTCGGGGAGGAACCGGAGCACACCCTGCTGGCGGCCGAGACGGTGGCCCAGTCCTCGCTGGACGTACTGATCTCCGACCTCACCGGCCAGGTGATCGACGTACGCCGGGCGCCGGGCGAGGTCCCGGCCCAGCCCGCCGCCGCCGACGCCGACCGGCTGGCCGGCGGCGTCGCCGCCGGCTGACCCCGACCCATCAGGCGAAACGGGCGAGCGACATGCGTGGTGACCTGGTCAGGAAGCTGATCGCGCGGGGCCTGACCACCGGCCTGGCCGTGGTCGCGTTCCTGGTGGTGGCGCTCACCGGCGCGACCGGCGCGGGCCTGGCGCTGGCGGTGGCCGCGCTGGCCGCGGCGGCCGTGGAGCGCCGGGTCCGGGCCAACGCCGACATCACCGCCGAGACGGTGCTGCTCGCGGCCGGCATCCTCATCGGGTACGCCCGCCGGCTCGACAACGGCTTCGACCCGACGCTGACGGCGACCGCGCTGGTGCTGCTCGGGCTGGTGCTGCTCGTCGGTCCGCTGCGCGACGCCGGCAACCTGGAGATCCGGGCGGCCAACCTGCCGGTGCGCACCTGGACGCCGGTGGTGGCCGCGCGGCTCGGCGGGGTGCTGCTGGCGCTGCTCGGGGCGGTCGCGGTCGCCGCCGCCCTCGCGCTGCCCGCCGTCGTCGCGCTGGCCGCCGCGCTGCTGGTGACCGCCGGGTGCGGGGCGGTCGGCCTCGACCTGGCCCGGCGACGGTTCCGACCGGGCGCCGGGGGCGGGCCGGTGACCCGGGCGCTGCGGGCGCACCAGCCGGAGTTCCTGCTCTACTTCTCCGCCCCGCCCGGGTCGGAGTACCAGGTGACCATGTGGCTGCCGTACCTGGAGCGGCTCGGCCGGCCGTTCCTGGTGATGCTGCGCGAGCCGGAGTTCCTGCCGACCATCGCCGCGGCCACCTCCGCCCCGGTGGTCCACTGCCCCACCCTCAAGGCGATGGACGAGGCGCTGGTGCCGAGCCTGCGGGTGGCGTTCTACGTCAACCACGGCGCGAAGAACAGCCACTGCATCCGGTTCCACCAGCTCACCCACGTGCAGTTGCACCACGGCGACAGCGACAAGGCGCCCAGCGCCAACCCGGTCTCGGCGATCTTCGACCGGATCTTCGTGGCCGGCCCGGCCGCCATCGAGCGGTACGCCCGGGCCGGCGTGGAGATCCCCGCGGAGAAGTTCGTCGTGGTGGGCCGGCCCCAGGTCGAGGCGATCGAGGTACGCGCCACGCCGGCCGGCGGCCTGACCGGCCCGACCGTGCTGTACACCCCGACCTGGACGGGGCACCACGCCGACGCCAACTACTGCTCACTACCGGTTGCCGAGACGCTGCTGCGCCGCCTGCTCGACCGGGGTGCCACGGTGATCCTGCGGGCCCACCCGTACACCACGCAGAACCCGGCGTCGGCGCGGCAGCTCGCCCGGCTGACCGAGCTGCTCGCCGCCGACCGGTCCCGCACCGGCCGGGCACACCTGTGGGGTGCGGCGGCCAGCCGAGAGCTGACCCTGACCGACTGCGTCAACCGGGCCGACGCGCTGGTCTCCGACGTGTCCGGGGTGATCTCCGACTTCCTCTACTCCGGCAAGCCGTACGCGGTGACCGACATGGGGGTGGACGGCGACGACTTCGTCGCCCGGTTCCCGCTGGCCGGCTCGGGCTACGTGCTGCGTCGGGACATGTCCAACGTGGACGACGTGCTGACCCGGCTGCTGGACACCGACCCGCTGGCCGAGGCCCGGTGGGAGACCCGCCGCCGCTACCTCGGCGACTTCCCGGCCGCCTCGTACGCCGAGGGCTTCCTGGAGGCGGCCCGGCGCGAGCTGGACGGCGCCTGGGAGCCCCCGTCGCCGCGCACGTCGGTGCCGGTCGAGCGGGGCGGCACCTTCTCCCCCGCCGGCTGACCGCCCCGGTCGGGCCGTCGTCTCAGCGGTACGCGTCGAGCAGCGCGAGCACCGCCGCCGGGTCCTCGACGTGCGCGTTGTGGCCCAGGCCGGGCAGGGTCACCACCGGCACGCCGACCTCCTCGAGCTGGGCGTCGGTGACCATCGGATCGTGCTCGCCCCGGGCCAGCACCACCGGCACGTCGGTGGCCGACAGCAGCGCCGCCAGGTCGGGTGGGCCGACCGCGAAGGCCGCCGGGTCCATGGCCAGACGCCACCGCCCGTCCACCCGCCGCAGTCCCGCGTCGACCACCGGGTCCTCTGGCGCGAACAGGCCGGTCAGGCCGGCCACCCGCAGGTAGCGGCGAGCCGCCTCGTCCCGGGTGGCGAACCAGGTCACCGGGCGTCGGGCCAGCTCACCGGCCTTGGCCAGCTCGGTCGGGGACCACACCGCCTTGATGCCGAGCCCGACCACGGCGTCGACCGGCAGCCCACCGGCGCGGGCGGCCAGTGCCAGCGCGACCACACCGCCGAGGGAGTGACCGAGCAGCACCAGCCGCCGGGGCGGCCGGTCGCCCAGCCGGGCGAGCCCGTCGGCGACCCGGTCGGCCAGACCGGCGAAGGAGTACCGCGCCAGCGGTGGGGCGTGCCCGTGGCCGGCGAGGTCGGGCGCCAGCCAGCGGCCCGCCCAGCGCTCCTCCAGCAGCGGCGCCCAGGGCAGCCACACCTCGCCGGTCGCCCCCATGCCGTGCAGCAGCACCAGGACCGGTCCGCGGCCCGAGTCGTCGTCCATGCGCCGCAGTGTGCCATCGCCGGCACAGTCGGCGCGAGTGCCAGGATGCCCACCACGACGGCCAGGCAAGCGCGGTCGGACGCGCACGGGCGCCGGTCCCCCGGAGGGGATCGGCGCCCGTGGCGTACGCGCGGGATCAGGCGGAGTAACCGCGGGTGGCGATCCAGTTCGCGAGGTCGATCGTGGTCATCCAGTACTCCGGCAGGTTCGGGTCCGCCGAGTCGGCGACCCGCACCAGTTCGCCACCGTCGCGGTAGCCGACCACGGCGACGTAGTGGCCACCCGGGAAGGAGTGCCATCCGCCGTTGGTGTCGGTGGCCGTGCCGGCCACGTTGGCCACCACGCCACGCTTGGCGGTGACCGCGGCGACGATGTCGGCCTGGAGCTGGTCGATCTGGGCGGAGCTCGGGGTGCCGGCGAACATCCGGGTCCGGTACGGGTCGCCCTTGACGACCTGGTTCAGCACCCGGGTGGTGTCCTGCGCCGAGTTGGTGCCCATCTCGGTGGTGCCGAGCGGCCCGGCCAGCTCGTCCTGCGTCCGCTCGATGCCGGCCGCGCTGAGCGCGTTGCGCACCGCCGCCGGACCGCAGGTGTAGTAGGTGAACTGGGCCTGGTAGTCGTAGTCGAGGACCTTCGACGACGGGGGCTTCGGGGCCGCCTTGCGGGTCACGTCGGGGTCGGCCTTGGCCTTCGGGGGGCTGGCCGACCTGGTGGCACTCGCCGAAGGCGAAGGGCTGGCCGCCGGGGTGGTGGCGGCGACCCGGGCCTGGGAGCGGGTGGCCACGTCGGCCAGGCGCGGAGCCGCCTCGGCGACGGCGGCCGGGGCCTGTTGGCGGGCCGGCGACTCGTCGGTGCCGGCGAGCAGGGCGCCGGTGCCGGAGGCCAGCAGGAGGGCTGCGGCGGAGCCGGCGACGACCTGGTACGGGCGCTCGGTGGCCAGGCGCCGCAACTGCCGCTTCAGGTGGTGCTTCAACGTGTCCTCCACGGTACGAGGGCGGGAGCGGCACGCCGGACCGGCGCGTGACGGGGCGTCACACGCGGATCGGGGATCTCAGGCCGCTCGGCGGGGGGAGCGCCCGGGCGACCGGGCGTCGGGGGCGGATGCCGGAGTTCAGGACGCGACGGCGCGACCTACCGGCGGATGCACCCCGGTACCGAGGCAGGGATGGTGTGGTGCTGCACGAGGATGGAACTCCTTCCGACGCCGCCTACCGGGTTAGCTGACGGATTCGGGCGGGAAGATCGCCCTACCACGGGCCGTGGCCCGCGGATTCACCCCAGTGGTGCATGGGTCCCCGGTTCGTGGAATCCACGATTGAGCGGGTCGACGCGGCGTCGCCTTGTGCGATCGGGAACCGCGCCGGACCGAAGTGACAGTACTGGTCGGTATGCGCCTCGCCAAGCGCTCCGAGCTGCGTAAACCTGATCAAGACGAGCAATTTCCGTGCAGTTCTGCACTGACGTCACTCAATGGGACAAGCGGTTGTCCGGGCACCGGCGGGGGACAACCGGACAGCCGCGACCACACTTCCCCGACGCACCGACGCCACTGTCACGCTCTGTCACCAGAGTCCGGTTCCCGCCGGCCGTGACCGGGCTCACCGAATTCCGGGTAACGATTTCGGCGCTCTCCGCCGCTCAACCGACCCGGGCCGGCCGTAACCGCGCCGCCGAGGACGCGGGCGCCACCGAGGGCGCGGTCCGGGGCACGGCGGGCACCCGACCGGGGCGCAGCCGCTGCGCCGCCGCGTACGCCTCGGCGGCGAGCGCACGGGCCGCGTCGGCCGCCAGATCGGCGTCCCGCCACGCCGACCGTTCCCGGGCGACCGCCCGCCGGTAGTCGTCCCGCCGGCTGTCACGTACCGCCCGGGCGAGCAGCACCTCCTGCTCGACCGGGTGCCGCCGGGGATCCCAGCCGTCGCGGTGGGCGAAGACGTCCCGCAGCCGCTCCACCGGCAGCTCACCCCGCCAGTGGGCGACCACCGCCGCCTGGTGCAGCCAGCGCTCCCGGGCGGCGTACTCGGCCGGGGTACGCGGGGTGCGCGGGACGGGCAGCGCACCGGCCCCGGCGAACCGGCGGGCGGCCGACTCCGCCTCGTCGTACGCCGACCAGGCCCGGTCCACCTCTTCCTGGGCGGCCAGCCACATCTCGCGCCAGCGGCGGGCGGTCTGCGCCGCGCCGGACGCGGCGACGGCGACCTCCTCGGCGTACCGGCGCAGGTCGGCCGCCTCGACGGCGACGTCGGCCGGGGCCGGTTCGGCCGCCGCCTCGTCGGACCGGCGGTCCCGCTCGGGGCGGGCCACCAGCACGGTGAGCACGGTCAGGGCGAGCACGAGCAGCGCCGACCAGATGGCGGCAGCGGTCGGGACCTCGATCAGGAACTGGTAGAGGACGGTGTTCACGGTGGGCACCTCCCGGGAGCGGGACGCGGAAGAGGAGCCCGCACCACGCGACGGGCGACTGGGCCCAGGGGCGCATGCGGGGGTGAGGTCGGAGGGCGTGTGGTCGCGGGTCGTCGCCGCGCGGCGGTCAGCCGGCGGGCGGCGCGCGCGGGCCGGAGCCGGCCGGCGACGACCCGCTCAGGGCGGGCGGCGCGTGCGGCTGCGGGGCGGCCGGGCCGCCCGGCGCGTCGACACCGGGCCCTTCGGCGGCGCAGGGCGCGACCAGCGGGGCGTCGGGGAGGGCCGGAACCGCGCCACGGACGTCCCGGCCTGGCGCCGCGGCGGGGGACCCGCAGCCCGGGGCCCTCGCGGCGGCAGGCGCCAGGTACGCCGGGCCGGCGGGCACGGCCACGGGCCGGACCAGAGGCTCCACGCCTGCGTGCCGGACCGGTGGCGCCACGGCGGCGGGCGCCGAGGGACCGGCGAGGAACGCGGCGGCGGGCGGGACCGCACCGGCCGGCAGGGCCACCCCGTCCGGCACGGCGGAGCCACCGAGGGAGAGCGCGAGCGCCACGGCGAGGCCGGTCAGCAGTCGGGAACTCCAGCGCGCCACCCACCACAGAGGACTGGTGAGCGCGACCGGGAGCACGGTTCCACGCTACCGCCGATGCCACCCGGGCGCAGCGGCGCCGGGCGTGTCGCGGCATCCGCCGCGAGTGGACCCTGGCCGGCACGTCGCGTCCGCCACCGGCCACCGTGGAGACCGCTAGGCCGGGTCGTGCCGGTGTGCGTACTCGACGGGTCGGCCGGCGGGCGCCTCGCCGACGGCCGGCCGCGGCGGCGAAGTGGCCACGGACCGGGGCCGGGGGGTGGCGCCGGCACGAGCGACCGGGGGCGCGGTGTCGCCCGGACCGGCGACGGCGGTCGGTGGACCGGCGGGCGCCGGGCGGCGGCGGGGCGCGAGGCGGCGCATCATCGGCATCTCGACCCAGCGGTGCATCAGTGCGGCGAGTAGCAGGTTGACCGCCAGGAAGCCGAGCACGACCAGCGGGCCCCACCAGCCGGGCAGCCCGACCCCGAGATGCCCGGTGGCCCGCAGCACGGTGACCATCACCAGCACGTGCACCAGGTAGAAGGCGAACGACACCTCACCGAGCCAGACCAGCCGGGGATGCCGCCACGGCGAGCGCCGCCCGCGCACGTCGGCGTCCGCCGCGGCGGCGATCACCAGGACGTACGCGGCGGAGAGGATGGCTGCCCACAGTTCGGCCCGGATCCACTGTGCCGCGACCACCCAGGTGGCCACGAAGATGGCGCTGGCCAGCGGCAGGGCCGGCCCGCGCCACCGGCCGCGCCGCAGCAGCTCGGCGGCAGCCACGCCCAGCCAGAACTCGGTCGAGCGGACCAGCGGGAAGATCTGGGTGAACCACCAGGTGCTCTCCTTCGGCACCAGGAGCTGCCCCGGCCAGAGCGCCACGATCAGCAGCGGCACCGCCACCACCACCGCCCAGAGCAGACCGGCGGGGGCCCGGCGCAGCGCCGGCAGCACCAGTGGCAGGCAGAGGTAGAAGAACAGCTCGCAGGAGAGCGACCAGCTCACCGTGTTGATGCTGTAGAAGTAGCCCGGGGTCGGGTCCCACGCCTGCACGAGGAAGAGGTTCTCCAGGGCCGCGCGGGGCACCACCGGGTCGGCGAACCACCACATCACCAGCAGGGCCGCCGCCCAGGTCAGTACGTGGTTCGGGTAGATCTTGGCGAGCCGCCGGCGCCAGAAGTCGCGCCGCCGCTCGCCGTCGCGCGCCGACCAGACCAGCACGAAGCCGCTGAGGATGAAGAAGAACTGCACCCCGGACAGGCCGAGGGTGAACACCCCGTCGACCACCGCCTTGGCATCGGGGTCGCCGACGATCCGCATGGTGCCGGCGTGGTAGCCGAAGACCAGCATCGCGGCCACCCAGCGCAGCCCGGTCAGCGAGGGCAGCCGGCTGGCCGCGCCCGGGACCGCCACGCTCACCGCGCTCGTCATGCCGGCCACCCGACCGTCGCCACGCTCACCCGCACCAACTCCCTCTCCGGCCGCCATCGGGCGACGCGACCCGGCGCCCTGACGTGCACCGCCCGGGCACCTTACCGGCTCGGGCGGTCGATCCGTCCCGGCCGGGGGGGGCCGCGCCGAGCAGTGTCGGGTGTGCGGAAGCCGGCCGTTGTCCTAATATTCCGGAACCCACCGCTGACGTCCCCGCCCGGCCGCGAGGCGATCGGCGGCCCCACCCGGCGGACGAGGGACGGAGCGAGATGCACCAGCGGATCCTGATGCGCGCCAGGAAGGGCCCCTTCGACGTCCGTTCGCCGGAGGAGGCGTACGAGGGCGACTGGATCGGCGAGAACAACGGCAACCTGGTGTTCAGCCACGCCGCCCACAAGCTGCTCAGCACGACCACCGCGGAGATCACGCCCACCGCGTTCCGAATCGACCTCCGCGAGGCCGACATGATCAACGAGCGGTACGACGTCTACGTCGTACCGCTGGCGAACGCATTCCGGCGCAGCTACGCCCACCGCGTCGAGCTGATGACCCGGCTGATCGAGAAGCTCAAGATCCCCGTGGTGGTGCTCGGCGTGGGGGTGCAGACCGACCTCGCCGGCGACCGGGAGTACCTGCGCCCGATCGACGACGTGGTCGGCCGGTTCATGCGCGCGGTCCTCGATCGCTCCCCCAGCGTCGGTGTCCGCGGCGAGATCACCGAACGCTACCTGCGGACGCTCGGATTCTCGGCCGTCGACGTGATCGGCTGTCCGTCGATGTTCCTGCACGGCGACCGGATCGCGGTCGAGAAGACCAAGCCGGCGCTCACGACCGACGACCGGGTCGCGTTGACCATCTCCCCGTACGTCAAGTCGATGGCGAAGATCGTGGCCTCGCACCACCGGCGCTACCCGAACCTGCGTTACCTGCCCCAGGACCTGAAGACCCTCGGCACCCTGCTCTACGGCGACGCCCCGGAGCACCGGGGGAAGACCAGCCCGATCCCGATCCACACCTCGCACCCGCTCTTCGTCGAGGACAAGGTGCGGATGTTCTGCGACCCGTGGACCTGGATGGACTACCTCGCCGGCTTCGACTTCGCCTTCGGCACCCGCATCCACGGCACGATCACGGCACTGGTCGCCGGCACCCCCGGCTACCTCTTCGCGCACGACTCCCGCACCCTGGAACTGGCCCGCTACTTCGACATCCCGCACCGGGCGATGAAGGACGTGCCCGCCGACGTCGACGCGGCCCAGCTCTACGCCGAGGCCGACTACACCGCGCTGCACGCCGGGCACCGGGCCCGGTACGCGACGATGGCGGCCTTCCTCGCCAAGCACCGGCTCGGCAACGCCTTCGACGACGGCGACGCCACCGCCCGCTTCGACGAACAGGTCCGTGCCACCGCCTTCCCGCCGGCCGTCCGGCCGGCCGCCGCCACCTCCACCGACGACCTGCTGACACGGGTCCAGTGGCTGCGCGACCGCAACGCCGAGCTGAACGGGCGGATGCGGGAGCTGGAGGAGCAGCGGCTGCGGGCCCGGGTGAAGCGGGTGGTCGGCGCGCCGGTACGCCGCATCCTGAGCCGTTAACCCGCCGTCCGGGCGCTGTTCAGTAACTCCATCTCCGCCGGATACGTCAGGTTCCGTGCCCGTCCACCCGGGTGCACCAGGGTGGCGGCGTGGCCAACCAGTCCGCACCCGTCCCGCTGCTCAGCATCGTCGTGCCCGTCCACGGGGTCGAGGCGTACCTGCACCAGTGCCTCGACTCGATCCGCACGGACGTCCCGGCCGGTGAGCGGGACGCGGTCGAGATCGTCGCCGTCGACGACGCCTCGCCGGACCGGTGCGGTGAGCTGCTGCGCGCGTACGCCGCGGCCCACCCGCGGGTGCGCACGGTGCACCTGACGCGCAACGTCGGCCTCGGCCCGGCCCGCAACGCCGGCCTGGAGGTGGCCGCCGGAACGTACGTCTGGTTCGTCGACAGCGACGACTGGCTGCCCGCCGGCACACTGCCCGCGGTGCTGGACCGACTGCGCGCGCACCACCCCGACGTGCTGCTCGTGGACCACCTGCGGGTGCACGAGGACGGCCGGCGGGAGGTCGACGCGAGCAGCCCGCTGCTGCGCGGGACGCCGGACGTGGTGCGGCTGGCCGAACGGCCGCAGCTGCTGCGGGTACAGCACACCGCCTGGAACAAGGTGGTCCGCCGGGCGTTCCTGGACGAGCTGGAACTGCGCTTCCACCCCGGCTGGTACGAGGACATCCCGTTCAGCCACCCACTGCTGATCGGCGCGGAGAAGATCACCGTGCTGGACCGGGTCTGCTACCTCTACCGGCAGGGCCGGCAGGGCGCGATCACCTCCACCCGCAGCGGCCGGCACTTCGACGCCTTCGACCAGTACGACCGGCTGCTGGACTGGGTCCGGCGGCGGCACCCGGACCCGCGGCTGCACGCCGAGCTGTTCGGGCTGATGGTCAACCACATGCTGGTGGTGGTGGGCAACGACGACCGGCTGCACCCGCACCTGCGCCGGGCCTTCTTCCGCCGGGTGGCCGAGCAGTACCGTAAGCACCTGCCGGAGGGCGGCTACCCGCGTCCGGGCGGGGTGGCCGGACTGAAGCACCGGCTGGTCGGCCGGGACAGCTACCTCGCGTACGCGGCGCTGCGGCGGGCCCACCGGCTGGCCGGCGCGGCACGACGGGCGGGCGCCGCCCCCGGGACCGCCGTGGAGGCGCCCGCTCCGGACGCCGACCCCGTGACGCGGCCGGACGTGCTGGCCGCCCGCCGCACCCGGTGAGGGACCTCCGTCGGCACACCCTGACGCCGGGAGCCGGTCCGGCTCCCGGCGCCCTGGTTTTCCCGTCGTCCACGGACGGCACCGGTAGGACCGCGCCTGAGCGCGGACGCACAGCGAACAGAGGTCGGGCATGACGTCGACAGTGAAGATCGGACCGCACCTGGTCGGGGGCGGGGAGCGGCCCTTCGTGGTCGCCGAGATGTCCGGCAACCACAACGGGGACCTGGCGCGGGCGCTGGCGATCGTGGACGCCGTTGCCGCCAGCGGCGCCCACGCGCTGAAGCTCCAGACGTACCGGCCGGACACGATCACCATCGACGTCGACACCCCCGCCTTCCGTATCTCCGGCGGGCACGAGCTGTGGGGCGGGCAGAACCTGTACCGCCTCTACGAGCAGGCGCACACCCCGTACGAGTGGCACGGGCCGATCTTCGCGCGGGCCCGGGAGCGCGGGCTGACCGTCTTCTCGTCGCCGTTCGACCCGACCGCGGTGGAGCTGCTGGAGGAGCTGGACGCGCCGGCGTACAAGATCGCCTCGTCGGAGCTGGTCGACCTGCCGCTGATCCGGCTGGTGGCCGGCACCGGCAAGCCGCTGGTGATCTCCACCGGGATGGCGACGGTCGCCGAGATCGACGCGGCGGTGCGCACCGCGCGGGAGGCCGGCGCGGGCGGCATCGTCCTGCTGGCCTGCACCGCCTCCTACCCGGCGCCGCCGGCGGACAGCAACCTGCGCCGGATCCCGGTGCTGGCCGACCTGTTCGGCGTGCCGGTGGGCCTGTCCGACCACACCCCCGGGATCGGGGTGCCGGTCGCCTCGGTGGCGCTGGGCGCCTGCTTCATCGAGAAGCACGTGACGCTGGACCGCGCCGACGGCGGGGTGGACTCGGACTTCTCGCTGGACCCGGCGGAGCTGGCCGCCCTGGTCGTGGAGTCGCAGCGGGCGTACGCGGCGCTCGGCGGCACCCGGGTCGGCCCGACCCCGGCCGAGCGGGAGGGGTTGCGCTTCCGCCGGTCGCTCTGGGTCGTCGAGGACGTCCGGGCCGGCGACCCGGTGACCGCGCGCAACGTCCGCTCGATCCGCCCGGCCGGCGGCCTGCCACCGGTGCAGATCGACACCGTGCTCGGTCGCACCTTCACCGTCGACGTCCCGCGCGGCACCCCGCTCAGCTGGGACCTGATCTGACGCCGACGCCGTCGGGCCCGCTCGCACCGCGGGCCCGGCGGCGGTCAGGGGGCGAAGGCCACCGTCACCACCAGGTCGTCGATCCGCAGGGTGCGCCACACCGCCGGGGTGTCCGGGGGTACGGCCAGCCCGTGCCGCCGCCACCAGGCGGCCACCGGCACGGCGGCCAGCTTGCACAGGCTCTCCGCCCGGGTCCACCGGGCCCAGAAGTCGGCCCGCCCGAAGCGCCGGGCCAGTGCCGGCGGGATCTCGGCGTCCGCCCGCTCGGCGTCGATCGCCACCCGCCAGCCGGGCGTGGCCGGGCCGTACCAGCCGACGCAGCGTCCGTCGCCGAGGTGGCTGCGGGTCACCGCGTACGCCAACTCGGCCGGCGTGCCGACCCGCAGGTGCCGTTCGGCGGCGCCCAGCAGGGCCGGCACCGGTCGCGGACCGGCGACGGAGCCCGGCCGGCGCGCGGCGAGCGCCGGCTCAGACGGAGGCCGCACCGTCCACCACGATCACCTGGCCGTTGATGTTGGTCTGTTCGCGCAGCAGCATCCGCACCACCGGCACCACCTCCGCCGGCTCGGTGAGGTGACCGGTCGGGGTGCGGCGGACGATCTGGTCGAGCTGGGTGCTGCCCAGCACGGCCGACATCTCCGAGGCGAAGAAGCCCGGCGCGACCGCGTTGACCAGCAGCCGGCCGCCCAGCTCGCGGGCCAGCGAGCGGGTGGCCGCGTCCATGCCGCCCTTGGTGGCCGAGTACGCGACCAGCCCCGGGAAGCCGCGCTGCGCGCAGATCGAGGTGACGTTGACGATGCGACCGCGCCGCCCCTGGCCGAGCATCCGGCGCACGACCAGGCGGGTCAGCTGCAACGGCGCGGTCAGGTTGGTCTCGACGATCCGGGCGAGGTCCGCCGTGGAGGTGTGCGTGTGCATCGAGTCCTGCCCGACGGCGGCGTTGTTGACCAGCCCGTCGACCGGGCCGAGCCGCTGCTCCACCTCCCGCACGAACGCCTGGACGGCGGGCAGGTCGGTGACGTCCACCGCGCCGACGTGCACCCGGTCGGGATGCTCGGCGGCCAGCTGCGCCAACTCCGGCGTGACGGTACGGGCGAACGCCGCCACCTTCGTCCCTGCGGCGAGCAGGTCGGTGACGATGGCCAGCCCCAGCCCCCGGGACCCGCCGGAGACGAGGACGACGGTGCTGGGTGGAACGACAGGGGTGTCAGACATCGCTCTTCAACGTCTCCTTGACGGGGATCTCGGGCAGCAGGCGGACCCGGCGGGGCACCGCGTGGTCGGGGAGCCGGTCGGCGCACCAGCGGACCAGGGCCGCCTCCTCGGGCGCCGGGCCGGCGGCCGGCACCACCTCGGCGACCACCATCCGGCCGAGCAGCGGGGCGCGGCGGCCGGTGACCCGCGCCCAGGCCACCTGCGGGTGGGCGGACAGCACGTCGCGGACCAGGCCGGCGGAGACCTTGCTGCCGCCGACGTTGATCTCGTCGGAGTCGAGCCGGCCGGTGATCAGCACCCGGCCGTCGACGACCTGCACCCGGTCGCCGGTGCGTACCGGGCCGTCGAGGCCGGCACCGTGGTGCGGCGAGGTGACCACCAGCTCCTCGCCGTCGACGGAGAGCGTCGGCCGGCCGGGCGTGGCCCGGTCGAGCCACTCGACCGGGAAGCCGGCCCGGCCGTCGTGCACCACGATGGACGCCCCGACCTCCGAGGAGGCGTAGATCCAGGAGATCCGGGCCGCCGGGAAGACCTCCCGGAGCCGGTCGAGGACGGCCTGGTCGACCGGCTCGCCGCCGAGGGTGAGCTGACGCAGCGGCACCCGGGCCAACGCCGCGCCGTCGCGGTGCAGGGTACGGCGCCAGAACGTCGGTGTGCCGGAGACGGCGTCCACCCCGTGCGCGGCGGCGAGCGCCGGCCAGTCGTCCAGCTCGTCGGGGTCTACGACCACCAGGTGCTGGCCCGGCTGGGTCAGCGACAGGGTCACCACCTGCCACCAGGCGTACGTGCCGGGGGCGTACGGGCAGAGCCAGGTGCGTTCCGGCTGCCCGCCCCGCACCGTGGTCAGCGAGTCGAGGGTGTGCCCGACCCGCTTGGGGCGCCCGGTGGAGCCGGAGGTGAGCAACCAGAGCCGGCCCGGCTCGGCGGGCCGCTCCCGCTCCGGCGCGACGGCCCGTGCCTCGCCCGCCGCCAGCTCGGTCACCGTGAAGCCGGCCCCGCGCAGCTCGTCGCGCATCGCCCGGTCCACCCGGCCGGCGGAGGTGAGCAGCAGCTCGGTGCCGTACGTGGCGTGGTGCCGGGCAGCGGCCAGGGCGTCGGCGGAGCCGTACGCGAGCACCGCGCCCGGCGACGGCAACGCCGGCTCGGCCAGCTCCCGCCAGGTCAGCGCGGCCCCGGCGACGACGAGCCGGTTGCCCAGGCCGGCGACCTCCGCGCCGGGCGTCGCCGGGCCGTTGGTCGCGACGGTCACTGGCGCTGGAGGGTCACGAGGAAGTCGAGGACGTCCCCGACCGTGGCGATGCGGCGCAGTCCCGGGGCGTCGAAGTTGAGCTCCTCACCCGTCTCGTCCTCCACCCGCAGGGCCAGCTCGGAGAAGTCCAGCGACCGGAAGCCGATCTCGCGAAGGTCGGTGCCGTCGTCGTCGGGCAGGGCCTTGCCCTGGTTGGCCAGCACCTGCGCCATGAGGTCGCGGATCTGCGCGCGACTCAATTCGTCCATGCGGCGGAGTGTAGCGCCCGGAAATTGTCCACGACATTTCCCCGGTAGGGTTCCGGAGCCACCCGGAATCGAACGGAAAGGGAGCCGGCATGCTCCGCCAAGCGACCGACGACGACGTTCACCTGATGTTGTCCTGGCGTAATCAGGACATCAACCGGCAGGTCAGCACGACCAGGCACGAGATCACCCCCGCCGAGCACGCCACCTGGTGGTCACAGGTCCGCGCCGACCCGGCCCGGCAGGTCCTGGTGTACGTCCGCGAGCAGGTGCCCTGCGGCGTGGTGACCTTCTTCGACCTGCGGCTGGACGGCCCGCGTACCGCCGGCTGGGGGTTCTACCTCGACGCCGAGGGGCTGGCCGCGCGGGGCGAGACGCTGCCCGCCTGGCTGGAGGTGATGCGCGAGGCGGTCGACCACGCCTTCGACGTGCTCGCCCTCGACCGGCTCGACGGGGAGGTGCTGGCGCACAACACGGTCGTACGGCGGATGAACCGGCGGTTCCGATTCGTCGAGGGAACACCTCGACGGGCGGAGGTCGACGGGCAGGAAATTGAGATCATCCCCATTTCCCTGGATCGGGACGATCGCCGTAGGCGGTGATTCGACAATTGTCCGCCGGATGGCAACCGATATGTCATCCGCCGTTCACCCGCCAGGTCCGGTGCGCCGGGGCCGGACGACCGGCGCGGCGACGCGATCGGCTCAGTCGCGCCGCCAGGCGGCCCAGTGCTGCTCCGGGTTGCCGCCGAGGCGGACGAAGCCGTACCGGGCGCCGTCCCAGTCGTCCGACTCGCCGGGCGCCCACCGGGTGAAGACCACGTCGGCGGCGGCCGGCGGCCGGTCGGTGAACCACCGCACGTCGGTCCAGGTCACCTGGTGGCTGAGGTTGAAGCGCAGGGTGTAGTGCACACCGAGGGCGGCGTACACCCGCTCGCCGGGGCGGACGCCGAGGTCGGCGACGCGCGGCGTGGGGACGGTGGCCGCCGCCACCGGCCGGATCAGCCGGTCGGTGATCACCGCCATGGTGGCGACGTTCACCGCGACCAGCGCGGCGAGCACCGGCGTGCGCAGCCGGGGCCGGCGGGTCGCGGCGACCAGCAGCAGACAGCCGGCGACGCCCACCGCCGCGCCGGTGAACGGGCGGAACTCCCGCCAGCCGCCGGTCAGCGCCATCAGGTCGGGTGCGCCGAACCCGCCGTAGCGCAGCTCGTGGCCGCGGCTCGCCACGTACGCCAGCCGGGCCGCGATCAGCGCCGCGCCCGCCGCCAGCAGCCCCACCGCGACGGCGGCCCGGCGCAGCAGCGCCCGCCCGGTCACGGTGAGCAGCGCCCCCGCCCCCACCAGCAGCCAGAACGGGGCGAGCATCTGCACGTACCGGCCGTAGATGGCGTCCAACGGCTTCGAGGTGATGCCGGCCAGGATCACCGACGCCCCGCCGGCCACCCCGACGCTGGTGAGCAGCGCGACGCCGAGCGTCCAGCGGACGGCCGCGTCGTGCTGCGGGCGGCGCAGCTCGCGGACGGCGGCCGCCCAGGCGATCCCGACCAGCCCGAACGTGATCACCACCAGGTACCAGAGCTGGGTGGCGACCGCCGCGCCGAGCCGCAGCAGGCCCTGCCCGGAGGCGACCGCCCGGACGGTCCCGCCATCCGGTGGGTTCCCGAGCAGGTAGACCCGGTCGCCGAGCCACCGGATGCCGGCCTCGTTCACCAGTGCCAGGGCCAGCACCGGCAGCACCGCGGCGAGCACCTGTGCTGCGGTGGCCCGGCGGCGGGCGAACAGCAGCAGGACCAGCCCGGCGTGCACCGCCACGATGACCAGGCCGCGCGAGTGCAGCAGGTGGAACACGCCGACCAGCGTCCCGACCGCCGCGGCGGCCAGCGGGCCGGGGCGGGACACCCAACGGTGCACGGCGAGCAGCCAGGCCAGCACCAACGGGGCCAGCACCGCGTCGATCATCGCGACCTGGGCGTAGAAGGCGGTGGCCGGCAGGGTCGCCGCGACGGCGGCGACGACCAGGGCGTACGAGCGGCGCAGCCCGAGCAGCCGACGGCCGAGCAGGTACGCCAGCGGCAGCGCGGCGGCGTTGACCAGCGCGTTGATCAGCTGCACCAGGCGGTAGCTGTCGGTGAAGCCCCGGTCGCCGAGAAAGGCCGGCGAGATCAACATCGGGTAGCCGACCCGGCGCAGCGGGCCGTTCTCGCTGCTGAAGCCGCCCGGGCCGCCGGCGAGCGCGCGGGCGGTGTTGAGGTAGCTGTCCTCGTCGGTGTGCGCGATCGGCAGCGTGACGTGCCGGGCCAGCCACATCCGCCAGGCCACCCCGGCCAGCCAGCCCGCCACCAGCAGCGCCGGCACCAGCCAGCGCCGCCTCGGGGTGGCCGGCGTCCGCGCCGGTTCGGCGGGCCGTGCTCTCACGTCGGTGCCCGACGCCATCGTCGCCTCCTGCTCGCTGGACCCCGGCCGTCGCCCGGGGCGGATGGGCGGGTGGTGTGGTTGCCGCCGTAGCGGTGGATCCCGCCGGCCTGAGCCCGACGCCGCGCCGACCCTCGCGAGATCTTGGCGAGTTTCCGTGCCGTCCGAACGACAACTCGCCAAGATCTCCAGGTCGCGCCGCGAGGTGGCCGCGTGGACATGCCGGAGGGTCGGGCAGCGGGCCCGGACCGGCGGGTGGACAGGTCGTCGGGTGGACAGGTCACCAGATCGACCGGGGGCAGGTGCTCCGGGCACCCGGTGGCACCTGTCCGGCGGGCGTCGGACGGACGCGCCGCCCACCGCGAGACTCTCGGCGACACGCCGCACGGGCACGGCGTACGGCCGCCCGACCGCGCCGAGCACCGCGCGGGGCCACTGTAGTCGGACAGATCCGCGCTGGTCAGCCGCCCGACGGGCCCGACGGAAGTGTTCGCCTGCCGGGCGTGCGGCATTCACGCGACCAGCGCGGGCGGTTCACCCGCAGGCGTCGGGGTGTTAACCCGCCGTGGCTAGCGTCCGTCCGGTCGCGTGGCCCCGGGCCGCCGGCGCAGAACCTGCGATCATGGGAGCACCACATTGAGTGAGCTGACGGGATCCTCCATCCTGGTCACCGGCGGCACCGGTTCCTTCGGGAGGACCTTCCTCCGGCACATCCTCGCCGAGGCCGACCCGGCCCGGGTGGTGGTGTTCTCCCGCGACGAGCTGAAGCAGTACGAGCTGCGCCAGCAGCTGGGCGACGACCCCCGGCTGCGCTGGTTCATCGGCGACATCCGGGACCGGCACCGGCTCACCCGGGCGATGCACGGCGTCGACCACGTCGTGCACGCCGCCGCGCTCAAGCAGGTGGACACCGCCGAGTACAACCCGTCGGAGTTCATCGCCACCAACATCACCGGCTCGCAGCACGTGGTGGACGCCGCGATCGAGGCCGGGGTCAGGAAGGTCATCGCCCTCTCCACCGACAAGGCGTCCAGCCCGATCAACCTGTACGGCGCGACCAAGCTCGTCGGCGACAAGCTCTTCGTCTCCGCCAACCACTACGCCGCCCAGCACCCCACCCGCTTCGCCGTGGTGCGCTACGGCAACGTGGTGGGCAGCCGGGGCTCGGTGGTCCCGCTGTTCCGCCGGCTCGCCGCCGAGGGCAGGAGCCTGCCGATCACCGACAAGCGGATGACCCGCTTCTGGATCACCCTCGACCAGGCCGTCCAGTTCGTCATGGACTCGTTCGACCAGATGCAGGGCGGTGAGCTGTTCGTGCCGCGCATCCCCAGCATGCGCATCCTCGACCTGGTCGAGGCGGTCGCCCCGGACGCCACCACCCACGAGATCGGCATCCGCCCCGGCGAGAAGCTGCACGAGGAGATGATCGCGCCGGACGACAGCCGGCGGACGCTGCGCGCCAAGGACCGCTTCATCGTCCAGCCCACCATCGCCACCTGGGGCTACCAGCCGCCGGTCGGCTGCGAGCCGGTGCCGGACGGGTTCGCGTACCAGTCGGACACCAACGACGAGTGGCTGAGCGTCGAGCAGTTGCGCGACATGCTCGGCATCACCGCGTGATGGCGATGCTCCCGTACGGGCGGCAGTCGGTCACCGACGAGGACGTCGCCGCCGTGGTCGCGGCGCTGCGCAGCGACTGGCTCACCACCGGCCCGCAGGTGGACGGCTTCGAGGCCGACCTGTCCCGGTGGACCGGCGGGGCCGGCTGCGCGGCGGTCTCCAACGGCACCGCCGCGCTGCACGTGGCGTACGCGGCGGCCGGCGTCGGCCCCGGCGACGAGGTGGTCGTCCCCCCGATGACCTTCGTGGCGACCGCGAGCAGCGCGGTCGCCCTCGGCGCGACGGTCGTCTTCGCCGACGTCGAGGAGGAGACCTACACCCTCGACCCGGCAGCGGCGGCCGCCGCGACTACCTCCCGGACGAAGGTGGTGGCCGCCGTCGACTACGCCGGCCACCCGGCCGACTACGACGCCCTGCGCGCGGGGCTGGCCGGCCGCGACACGCTGCTGCTCGCCGACGCCGCGCACTCGATCGGCGCGACCTACCGGGGGCGGCCGGTCGGATCGCTGGCCGACCTGACCACCTTCTCGTTCTTCCCCACCAAGAACCTGACCACCGCCGAGGGCGGCGCCGTCGCCACCACCGACCCGGAGCTGCTGAAGCGGGCCCGCCGGTTCCGCAACATCGGGCTGGTCCGGGAACGCGACGAGCTGCGCCGGCCCGACGAGGGCGGCTGGCACCAGGAGGTGCACGAGTTCGGGCTGAACTACCGGCTGCCCGACGTGCTCTGCGCGCTCGGCCGCAGCCAGCTGCGCCGCCTCGGCGACTTCCTCGCCGCCCGGGCCCGGCTGGTCGCCCGCTACGACGAGGCCCTGGCCGACCTCGACGGCGTGGCGATCCCCGGCCGCCGCCCCTGGGCCGCCCCGGCCTGGCACCTCTACCCGATCCGGGTGCGCGACGGCCGCCGCCGCGAGGTGTACGACCGGATGCGCGCCGCCGGCATCGGCGTACAGGTCAACTACCTGCCGGCGCACTGGCACCCGGCCTTCGCCGACCTCGGCTACCGGCGCGGATCCTGCCCGGTCGCCGAGTCGTTCTACGCCGAGCAGCTCTCCCTGCCGCTCTTCCCCACCCTGACCGACGCCGACCAGGACCGCGTGATCGACGCGCTCCGCGCCGCCCTGCGCGGCGCACCCGTGCGTCCCGCCGCCTGACGGGGTACCGATGCACCACGCGAACCACTTCTACGGCCACGCCCACGTGCTGGCCCGCTACTGCGGGCTGGGCGACGGGCACCCGCCGCGGATCAACGGGTACATCCAGCACGGCTGGAACATCGGCGACGGACTCGCGCCCGGCCACCCGTACGCCGAGTTCACCCCCAGCCTGCTCTGGTCGGAGCAGACCCGCCGGCGGGCCTGGTCGGTGGGGCGGCGCAACGTCGTCACCATCGGCGCGCCGTTCGCGTACCTGCTGGACCTGCGCGCCGACGACCCGCCGGAGCCGCAGCGGCAGGGCACCATCTGGTACCCGTTCCACGGCTGGGAGGGTCAGCACGTCAAGGGCGACCACAAGGAGCTGATCGCCCGGATCCGGGCCGCCGAGCCCGGCCCGGTCACGGTCTGCCTCTACTGGCACGAGTACGGCATGCGCCGGGTGCGCCGGCTCTACGAGAACGCCGGCTTCCGGGTGATCTGCCACGGCTACCGGGGGCACTGGTGGAAGGACACCGACCCGCTCTTCCTCGACAAGCAGCTCACCGAGCTGCGCCGGCACGCCCGGGTCGCCTCCAACCGGCTGACCAGCGCCATCTTCTACGGCATCGCCGCCGGCTGCGAACCGGCCGTCTACGGCGACCCGATGATCCTCGCCGACGAGGACCCCACCTTCGGCGGCACCGCGCGTATCCGCCGCCAGTGGCCGGAACTGCACGGCGAACAGGTCGACCTGGCCACCGCCGTCGAGATCGCCCGCGCCGAACTGGGCACCGACCACCGCTGTACGCCGGCCGAGCTGCGCGAGCTGCTCGGGTGGGCGAACCTCCAGGAGGACGACGTTGACGACTGAGACCGCGCCCCGGATCGCGCTGCCCGGCGGGGAGATGCTCGCCTGGTCCGACCTGCCGGAGCAGCGGCTGGTCGAGGGCGGTCCGCTGGGCGCGCTGCTGGCCCGGGTCGTACCGGCCGGGGCCCGGGTGCTGCTCGCCGGCCCGCACGACCCGGCGCTGCTGGACCGGCTGGCGCACGCCGAGGTGACCTGCCTGCTGCGCAGCCACCCGGACGGGGTGGCGCTGGCCGACCGGGGGGCCCGGGTGGTGGTGGGCGGCCCGACCGGCCTGCCCGTCGGCGGGCGCTGGGACGTGGTGGTCGCCGCCGCCGGCCCGGACGCCGTCGAGTCGGTGGAGGGACCCCGGCTGGGCTGGGACGGGGTGCTGGCCCGACTCGCCGACGCGGTGGCCCCGGGCGGGACGCTGCTGCTGCAGGTGGGCAACCCGCTCGGCGTGCACCGGCTGGTCGCCACCACCCCCTGGTACGCCGACCGGGCCGACTCGGCGTGGTCCGTCGGCGGGGTGCTGGACACCGGCCGCCCCGCCAACCCGGAGCAGGCGCGGGCCCGGCTCACCGCCGCCGGGCTGCGGGCAGGGGCGTGCTTCGCCGCGTACCCCGACCCGAGTGCGCCGAGCGTGCTGGTGGCCGCCGACGAACTGGACCGGCGCCCCACCTCGGGGCTGTTCGACGCGGTGCTGCACGGCGCCTGCGCGGGCGGCTTCACCGGCACGACGGTGCTCCAGGATCCGGCCCGGCTGGCCGTCGACGCGCTGTACGCAGGGCTCGGCTCGGCACTGGCCCCGGGTTGGCTGCTGCTCGCCCACCGCCCCGACCCGCAGCGGTCCACCCTCGCCGACGCCGACGCGCTGCCGGTGGTGCTGGTGCAGTCCGGGTCCGCGGGAGTCGGCGTGGTCGAGGTGGTGGACGGGCCGGACGGTTGGCGATGGCAAGCCACCGGCGGCAGCGCACGGCCCGCCCCGGCGCCCTTCGCCACCCGGGAGGCCGCCCGCCGCGACGCCGACGCGCTGGACGGGCCGGTGCCCGAGGGGCGGCTGCTGCGCACCCTGCTGCTCGACGCCTGCCTGCGCCGCGACCTGGACACCCTGCGTCACCTGCTGCGCGGGTACGCGGACTGGCTCGCCGACCGGGCCGACGCCGACGGCCGGCTGGCCGGCTCGGCCGCGCTCGCCGGCACCGACAACGTGGTGGTGGCCGACGGCGGGGCGCGGCCGGCCACGGCGGACGCCGCACCCGCGTTCGCCGTGCTCGACCCGAGCTGGCGGGCCAGCACGCCGCTGGACCTCGACGTTGCGCTGGCCCGCAGCCTGTGGCGCTTCGCCGCCGCGCTGCTGACCGGCGGGTACGCCCATCCCTGGACGTCCACCCTGGACGTGGCCGGGCTGACCGTGGTGCTCGGTGGTCTGGCCGGGCGGGACCTGTCCCGGGCGACCGTCGCCGAGGCGGTGGAGGCCGAGGCGGCGATCACCGCCGCGCTGCGCGGCCTCGACGCCGACGGGCGGGTCCGCCTCGCCGACGAGCTGCGGGGGGTCACCCCCACCGACCCGCCGGCCGGACCGCGCAGCTACCAGCAGCTGCGCGAGGCGTGGGTACGCCAGCGCGAGGAGATGACCCGACTCGCCGCGCTGCTGAAGTGGACCGAGGACCTGCTGACCTCCCGGGAGCGGGCGCTGCGCCGGGCCGACGCCACCATCAACCTGCTCAGCGGCTCGCTGAGCTACCGGGTGGGCCGGCTCGCGATCACCCCGGCCCGGCTGGCGAAGCGGGGCGCCCGGGCCGCCAAGCGCCGGGCCACCGCCGCGCTGAGCCAGCGCCGGCCGCCGGAGGAACAGCAGTGAACGGGGACACGACCGGCGCCTCAACTGCCATCGGGTCCGGCGGGTCGGAACGCGGGCCCGCCGGACCGGGACCCGGGTCTGCCGGACCGGGACCCGGGTCTGCCGGACCGGAACCCGGGTCTGCCGGACCGGAGCGCGGGTCCACAGGACCGAGTCCCGCGCTGCCCGGGCGGGCAGGGGCGGGCGGGCCGGAGCACGGGCCCGCAGCAGCGTGGCCCGGGCTTTCCGGGCCGGAGCGCGGGCCGGCCCGGGCGGGCGGTGGCGGCGGCACGGACGGCCCACGGACCGTGGGGATCGTCCAGGCCCGGATGGGCTCCTCCCGGCTGCCCGGCAAGGTGCTGCGTCCGCTGGCCGGACGCAGCGTCCTCGGCCGGGTGGTCCAGGCCGCCCGGGACAGCGGAGCGCTGGCCGACCTGGTCGTGGCGACCAGCACCGACCCGGTGGACGACGCGGTGGTGGCCGAGTGCCGCCGGCTGGACGTGCCGTGGCACCGGGGGCCCGTCGACGACGTGCTGGCCCGGTTCGTCGGCGCGCTCGACGCCCACCCCGGCGACGCGGTCCTGCGCTTCACCGCCGACTGCCCGCTGCTCGACCCGGAGATCGTCGCGCTGGTGGCGGCGGTGTACCGGGCGGTGCCCGGACTCGACTACGCCAGCACCTCGATCGCCCGTACGCTGCCCCGAGGGCTGGACGTGGAGATCGTCCGGGCGGACGTGCTGCGTACCCTCGACCGGCTCGCCACCGGTCACCACCGGGTGCACGTGACCTCGTACGCGTACACCCACCCGGAACTGTTCCGGGTGCTCGGGGTGACCCTCACCCCGGACCGCTCGGACCTGCGGCTGACCCTGGACACCGAACAGGACTGGGCGCTGGTCCGCGCGGTGACCGACCACTTCGGCGACGTCAGCGTGCCGCTGGCCGAGCTCGCCGACTGGCTGGACGGCCAGCCCGCGCTGCGCGCCCTCAACGCCGCCGTACGACAGAAGCGCCTGGAGGAGTCCTGAACACGCCCCGGATCGGACTGCGCTGCGACGCCGGGCCCCGGCGCGGCGTCGGACACCTGGTGCGCTGCCTGGCCCTCGGCGAGGAGTTCCTGGCCCGGGGAGCCACCGTCGAGCTGTTCGGCACGATCGAGCGGGTCGGTTGGGCGGCGGCACAGCTCACCGCCCGGGGCATCCCCGTGCACCCCGGGCCGGACACCCCGGAAGAGCTGGTCGAGGCGGCCCGGACGCACCGGCTGGACGCGATGGTGCTCGACTCGTACGACCTGGACCCGGCCGGGTCGGGGGCGCTGCGCGCGGCCGGCGTGACCACCCTGACCATCGTCGACGGGGACACCCGGGGCCAGGACGCCGACCTCTACCTCGACCAGAACTTCGGCGCCGACACCGCCCACGCCGTCCCGGGCACGGTGACCGGGATGCTCGGCACGGGCGACGGCCGGCTGCTGGCCGGCACCGGGTACGCGCTGCTGCGCGACTCCGTGATCGCGGCCCGGCCCCCGGCGCCCCGCGCGGCGACGTCGGTGGGGCGGCCCCGGGTGCTCGCCTTCTTCGGCGGCACCGACGCCGTCGGCGCGGCCCCGGTGCTGACCCGGGTGCTGCTCGGCACCGGACACCCGATGGAGCTGACCGTGGTGGTCGGGCGGCCGGAGATCGAGGCGGAACTGGAGGAGGTCACCCCGGGACGCGGGCAGACACTGCACCCGGTGCCGCCCACCGACGGGCTGCCCGCGCTGATCGGCGCGGCCGATCTGGTGGTCAGCGCCGCCGGCACCTCCACCTGGGAACTCTGCTGCCTCGGGGCGCCGTCCGCACTGGTCTGCGTGGTGGACAACCAGCGCGAGTCGTACCGCCGGGTGGTGGCCCACGGGCTCGCCGCCGGCCTCGGCGAGCTGCCGGAACTGGCGGCGGCCGGGGTGACCGGGCGGACCGCCCGCGCGGCAGCGGCGCGGACCCTGCGCGGGTTGCTCACCTCACCCCGGCGGCGGGCCGTGCTCTCCGCACGCGGCTGGGCCACCGTCGACGGGCAGGGTCGGGCCCGCGTCGCCGACGCCGTCCTGTCTCGTACGGGTGTGCTAAACCGCTGATAGGGTGGCGGCATGACGCAGGCCGCCTACCAGCCGTCGATGCTCGACCTCGCCGACGCCGGGCCGGCGCCGGCCGCACTGCCGGGCTCGCTGCGCCGGCACGTGCTCACCCGAGGTGCCTGGGTCGACCACTTCCCCGGCTGGGTGCGCGGCTCCGACGCCGTGCTCGACACCCTGCTGGCCGAGGTGCCCTGGCGGGCCGAACGCCGCACCATGTACGACACGGAGGTCGACGTCCCCCGCCTGCTCTGCTGGTACGCCGAGGGCCGGCCGCTGCCGCACCCGGTGCTGACCGTGGCGCGGGCGGCGCTGACCCGGCACTACGCCCCCGAGCTGGGCGAGCCGTTCGTGACCGCCGGGATGTGCCTCTACCGGGACGGCCGGGACAGCGTCGCCTGGCACGGTGACACCCTCGGCCGCTCCGCGCACACCGACACCATGGTCGCCATCGTCTCGTTCGGCTCACCCCGGGCGCTGCTGCTGCGCCCGCGCGGGGGCGGCGACAGCCTGCGCTTCCACCTCGGCCACGGCGACCTGGTGGTGATGGGCGGTTCCTGCCAGCGCACCTGGGAGCACGCCATTCCGAAGACGACCCGCCCGGTCGGCCCCCGGGTCAGCGTCCAGTTCCGCCCCACCGGCGTCGCCTGATCCCACCCGTCTCGTGCTAGAAACAACTCTCAGGGTCGATCACGCCCCCGTCACCTGACGACGCGAAGGGCGCCCCATGACCCAGTCCCCCTCCTCCCGCTGGTCCCCGTGGACGGTGCACGGCGACGGCCGCTCGGTCACCCCGGGCGACGTGGTGCACCCGGGCGAGCGGCTCTCCTGGCCGCGTACGGTCGGCGTCGGCGTGCAGCACGTGGTGGCGATGTTCGGCGCCACGTTCACCGTCCCGCTGATCACCGGGTTCCCGCCGGCCACCACGCTCTTCTTCTCCGGCCTCGGCACCCTGCTGTTCCTGGTCATCACGGGCAACCGGCTGCCGTCGTACCTCGGCTCGTCGTTCGCCTTCATCGCGCCGGTGCTGGCGGCGAAGGCCGGCGGTGACATCGGTCCGGCGCTCGGCGGGATCGTCGTGGCCGGCGTGGCGCTCGCCCTGGTCGGCCTGGTGGTGCAGCGCGCCGGGGCGCGCTGGATCGACGCGCTGATGCCACCGGTGGTCACCGGCGCGATCGTCGCGCTGATCGGGCTCAACCTCGCCCCGGTGGCCTGGGACGGTGGGGGCAGCGGCACCGGGGTGAAGGCGCAGCCGCTGATCGCCATGGTCACCCTGGCCGCGATCCTGCTGGCCACGGTCGCGTTCCGTGGCTTCCTGGCCCGGCTGTCCATCCTGCTCGGTGTAGTGGTCGGCTGGGTGCTCGCCGCGATCCTCGGCGACCTCGACCCGAAGGCGGTCGACGGGCTGCGCGACGCGGCCTGGGTGGGGCTGCCCGAGTTCCACGCGCCGAGCTTCAGCCTGCGTGCGGTGGTGCTGGTCATCCCGGTGATCCTGGTGCTGGTGGCGGAGAACGCCGGGCACGTCAAGGCGGTCGCCGCGATGACCGGGCGCAACCTGGACAAGGACATGGGCCGGGCTTTCCTGGGCGACGGCCTGGCCACCGTGCTCGCCGGCTCGGGCGGCGGTTCCGGCACCACCACGTACGCGGAGAACATCGGCGTGATGGCGGCGACCCGGGTCTACTCGACCGCCGCGTACTGGGTGGCCGGTTTGGCGGCGGTGCTGCTCGGGCTCAGCCCGAAGTTCGGCGCGCTGATCCTCACCGTGCCGGCGGGGGTGCTGGGCGGCGCGACCACCGCGCTCTACGGCCTGATCGCCATCCTCGGCGCGCGGATCTGGATCGAGGCCCGGGTGGACTTCCACGACCCGGTCAACCTGATGACCGCCGCCGTCGCGGTGATCGTCGGCGCGGCCAACTACACCCTCACCGCCGGCGACCTGTCCTTCAACGGCATCGCCCTCGGCACCGCCGCCGCCCTGGTCATCTACCACGGCATGCGCCTGGTCGCCCGCCTCCGCGGCACCACCGCGGAGTCCCGCCGAGGCCCCGAACCCGAACTCTGACCCCACCCCCCAGCCCGACCCGGCCCGGCTCCCCGGCCCGGTGATCATGAAGTTATTGCCGCGACACGCCCCGATGGGAAGGGCGATAACTTCATGATCGACGGCTGCGATCGCTGCGCAAGGGGATGGGGGACGGCGCAGGGCCCGGGAGCACGCTCCCGGGCCCTGCGCCGTCGAAGGGTCAGTCGCGTTCGATGAGGTGGCCGACGACCGTCGGGCCGAGCATCACGGCGAAGCCGCTGCCGTCGCGGCGCGGATCCGCCGGCGGCAGCTCGACCGGGTCGCCGGTCGCCGTCGCGCCGACCGGTCGCGGCCCGACCCAGGCCACCACCAGGTCCTCCTCGCCCTTGAGGAACCGCTGCGCGCGCACGCCGCCGGTCGCCCGCCCCTTCGCCGGGTACGCCCCGAACGGCGTCACCTTGACCGTCGCGCCGGTGGAGGTGACCACCATCGGCTCGCCGTGCCCCGGATCGTCGGTGCGCACCGCGCCGAAGAAGACCACCCGGGCCTCCCCCGGCAGGTTGACGCCGGCCATGCCGCCGCCCTTGAGCCCCTGCGGACGGACCAGCGAGGCGGCGAAGCGCAGCAGAGACGCCTCGCTGGTGATGAAGGCCAGCGTCTCGGCGCCGTCGGTCAGCCAGGTCGCCCCGACCACCTCGTCCCCCTCGCGCAGCGAGATCACCTCGAACTCGTCCGAGCGCACCGGCCACTCCGGGGAGCAGACCTTGACCACACCCTGCCGGGTCCCGAGCGCCAGACCGGGTGAGCCCTGCGCGGCCGGGCCGAGCGGGGCCAGGCCGACCACCGTCTCCCCCGGCTCCAACGGCACCAGCTCGGCGGCGGACATGCCACCGCGCAGCGACACCGTGCCGGCCTGCTCGGGCAGCACCGGCAGCGGCAGCACATCGATCTTGAAAGCCCGGCCGGCGCTGGTCACCAGGAGCACCCGGCCCCGGGCCGTGGTGTGCACGACCGCGCGTACCGTGTCGTGCTTGACCCGGCCGTTGCGCCGGCGCCCCTCGGCGGCCTCCTCCGACTCGGCCGCGGTCCGGGCGACCAGCCCCGTCGCGGAGAGGATCACCTGGCAGGGGTCGTCGGCGACCTCCAGCGGGCCGGCCGGCACCGACGCGGCCAGCACCTCCTTGAGGTCACCGTCGACCAGGGTGGTGCGGCGCGGCGCACCGAACTGCTTCACCACCGCCGACAACTCGTCGGAGACGACCTTCTTGAGCACCTTGTCGTCGTCGAGGATCTTCGACAGCTCAACGATCTCCCCGCGCAGCTTCTCCTGCTCGGCCTCCAGCTCGATCCGGTCGTACTTCGTCAGCCGGCGCAGCGGGGTGTCCAGGATGTAGGTCGCCTGGATCTCGGAGAGCCTGAACTTCTGCATCAGGCCGTCCTTCGCAGCCTGCGCGTCCTCGCTGGCCCGGATCAGCTTGACCACCTTGTCGATGTCGAGCAGGGCGATCAGCAGACCGTCGACCAGGTGCAGCCGCTCCTCACGCCTGCGCCGCCGGTACGAGCTGCGCCGGGTGACCACCTCATACCGGTGGGCCAGGAAGACCTCCAGCAGCGCCTTCAGCCCGAGGGTCCGCGGCTGGCCGTCGACCAGGACGAGGTTGTTGACGCCGAAGGACTGCTCCAGCGGGGTGAGCCGGTAGAGGTCGGCCAGCAGGGCCTGCGGGTTCACCCCGACCTTGCACTCGATGACCAGGCGGGTGCCGCTCTCCCGGTCGGTGAGGTCCTTGACGTCGGCGATGCCGGTCAGCCGCTTGGTCCTGGTGACCTCGTTGGTGATCGCCGCGATGACCTTCTCCGCACCGACCCCGTACGGCAGTTCGACCACGGTGATCGCCTGGCGGCCACGGCTGCCTTCCAGCGGGCCGATCTCCACCCGGCCCCGCATCCGGACCACGCCGCGCCCGGTCTCGTACGCCCGGCGCACCTCGTCCAGGCCGAGCAGCAGGCCACCGGTGGGCAGGTCCGGGCCGGGGACGAACTCCATCAGCCTGTCGAGGGTGGCGTCCGGGTGGTTGATCAGCCAGCGGGCGGCGGAGACCACCTCGCCGAGGTTGTGCGGGATCATGTTGGTCGCCATCCCGACCGCGATCCCGGACGCGCCGTTGACCAGCAGGTTCGGGAAGGCGGCGGGCAGCACGGTGGGCTGGGTCAGCGAGCCGTCGTAGTTCGGCTCGACGTCGACGGTGTCCTCGCCCAGCTCACCGACGAGCAGCATCGCCTCACGGGACATGCGTGCCTCGGTGTTGTGGTTGACGAAACCACCGGCAAGGAAGGAGTGATCCTCAGACACGACCCGGACGGAGTAGACCTCTGCCCGTTCGCCGCGGGTCACCTCCGTCACCTGCTCGAATCGGTATCCAGAGTCCATGATGGGAAGGATGGTCGCAAGGACCTCCGTGTCCTTGATCCGATCGATGATGCGGAGGCGCTCAGTCTCCCACCGCTCTACACGGTCGAAGTTGTGCCGCGTCAGCCACTTACGTCCACTGCCCCGTCGGTCAAAGTCAAGAGCGCTGCGCACGTATTCAGCGACAAACGGAACGTGATCCTTGCTCAACCGATGTAGGCGCAAGGGCGAGTGCCGCAGTACCTGGCTCAGCTCTCTCTGCTTGGTGCGGAGAAAACCGACCCGGCCGGCGAAAGCCTTGATGTTCCGGAGACCGGAGACGACGAGGCGATGTTCGAGTGACCCGCTAGGACGCCTGTACTGACGCCAGCATGCGATGATGCCGAACTCGGCGAGCAACTCCTGAACATCTCTGGTCAGTCGTTCGCTGTAGCTCGTGTACTGGACGGTAAAGCTGCCGTTCGCAACGCGGACCCCACCGTCACCCTCAAAGAGGGCCATCAGGAAAGCCCGTTTCACCCCCGGGCCGCCGTTCCACACGAACTCCGGAACGGACTTGTCCCGCGCCTGGTGACCAATAAACTCACTCAACGGACTCGCACGAAAGGCATCCATACCACCGGCGAAATCCTGTACATCCAACTCCTGGATGCGCTTACGATCACGGCGAGTCTGCCGCTCACTGACGTAGCGCCGACCGCCCACGATCTGGTCGTACGCGTGCAGGACTTCGCTAAAGAAGTGCTGGTCGGTGTTGTTGAACCCCGCCCGGGACTCACTCGCGAACCCCTCAGAAGCCCACGCTCCGCCGAGCACGCCCAGCATGTACTCGCGAGCGGTGGGGATGACCTGAGACCACGCGTTACGCGCGATACAAACGATCGTGCCAGCAGTGATCTCGTCGAGTCGTCGCCACTGCAAGACCGGGACGCCCATGGGTGACTCGAGGCAGAGCAGCAGGTGGTTCTCACTACCCCGGAGCGAGAATCCCGCTTGCGTGGCGATTCGGATCGTCGGATGCACACCGGAGTTGAAGACTTTGTCGACGCGGATGGCCTTGCCGTCCTTGTCAAGGACCTCAAAGTCGGCATCAGCCTCGCTGTCCGGCGGGAGGTTCACCAGATCAGCAATCCGAGGGCTGGTGCCGTCGGCGAGACGAATACGAGTGTCACCGGTGACGCAGTAACGCGCCGCGGCCGGACCGTCGTCCGGGCTTCCAAAGTTTCCGTGCCCGTCGATGAGTGGCACGTTGAGCGAGAAGTCCTGGGCCATCCGTACCATGGCGTCGTAGATCGCGGTGTCACCGTGCGGGTGGTAGCGCCCCATCACGTCACCGACGACGCGAGCCGACTTCACGTGCGCGCGGTCCGGCCGGAACCCGTTCTCGTGCATCGAGTACAGGATGCGCCGGTGCACCGGCTTGAGGCCGTCGCGGGCGTCGGGCAGGGCTCGGGAGTGGATGACCGAGAAGGCGTACTCCAGGTAGGAGTCGGAGACCTCGGTGACCAGCGGGTTGTCGAAGACCCGCGCGCCGGCCTGGTCGAAGGCGGACAGGTCCACCTTGGCGCGGTCGTCCTTGCGGCGTGCCATCGTTCAGCTTCCTTCTGCGTGCGCGGCGGTCAGCGGGCTCATGCGTCGATCGCTTCCCGGTCGACCCGGTCGGAGGACTCGATCAGCCAGTTGCGGCGCGGCTCGACCTTCTCCCCCATCAGCAGTTCGAGGATTCGTTCGGCGGCGTCGACGTCGTCGAGGGTGATCCGGCGCACCGCGCGGGTGGCCGGGTTCATGGTGGTCTCCCACAGCTCGTCGGCGTCCATCTCACCGAGGCCCTTGAAGCGCGGGATCGGGGTGACGATCTGCCTGCCGGCCTTCTCCAGCTTGCGGACCGTCGCCTCCATCTCGGCCTGGGTGTAGGTGTAGACCGTCTGCGGGTTGCGCCCCTTGGTGGTGATCTTGTGCAGGGGCGGCATCGCGGCGTAGAGCCGGCCGGCCTCGATCAGCGGCCGCATGTACCGGGCGAAGAGCGTGATCAGCAGGGTACGGATGTGCGCGCCGTCCACGTCGGCGTCCGCCATGATCAGCACCCGGCCGTACCGCATCCCCGACAGGTCGAACGTCCGCCCCGAACCCGCGCCGAGCACCTGCACGATCGCTGCGCACTCGGCGTTGTCCAGCACCTGCTGGAGGTTGGCCTTCTGCACGTTGAGGATCTTGCCGCGAATCGGCAGCAGCGCCTGATATTCGGCGGATCGGGCAAGTCGCCCCGTCCCGAGGGCGCTGTCGCCCTCCACGATGAACAGCTCGCTGCGCTCGATCCCCGCCGCGCGGCAGTCGACCAGCTTGGCCGGCATCGCCGCGCCCTCCAGCGCGGTCTTGCGCCGGGCCGCGTCCTTCTGCTGCTTCTGGGTCAGCCGCACCCGGGCCGCGTCGACGATCTTCTGTAGGACGGTGCGCGCCTCGGTCTTCGTCCGCCGGTCCTCCAGCCACGCCTTGACGTGCTGCTCGGTCAGCGACTGGATCACCTTGGTGATGCCGGCGGTGGAGAGCTCGTCCTTGGTCTGCGAGGTGAACTGCGGCTCGGGGATCCGCACGTGCACCACCGCCGTCATACCCTCCAGCACGTCGTCCAGGGTGGGCGGCTCCTCCTTCGCCTTGAGCAGGCCGCGGGTGTTGCGGACGGCGTCGGCGAGGGTACGGGCCAGCGCCCGCTCGAAGCCCTTACGGTGGGTGCCGCCGTGGGCGTTGCGGATGGTGTTGGTGAAGCACTCGACGGTGCGCTCGTAGCCGGTGCCCCAACGGAAGGCCACCTCGACCTCGGCGCGGCGCTGCACGTTGGACTGCATCACGCCGTTGGCGTCGGCGGCGTTCTCCCGGTAGGTCCCCTCGCCGGTGACCAGCAGGGTGCCGGAGACGGGGCGGTCACCGGCCGGGGCCAGGAACTCCACCATGTCGGTGAGGCCGTTCGGGAAGTGGAAGCGCTCCTCGGCGGGCTGCTCACCGGTCTCGTCGCGCAGCCGGTAGTCGACCCCGGGCACCAGGAAGGCCGTGTTGCGCAGCTTCATCCGGACGGCCTCGGCGTCGAGGGTCGCGCCGGTCTCGAAGTAGCGGGCGTCGTGCCAGTAGCGGATCGAGGTGCCGGTGCGCTGGCCGCGCTTCATCGCCCCGACGATCTGCAGGCCGGGGCCGGGGGTGAAGCCGGCGTCCGGGCCGTCGCCGTCGAAGACGCCGGGCACGCCGTGCCGGAACGACATCGTGTGGATCTTGCCGCCGCGCCGGACGGTGACGTCGAACCGCCGGGAGAGCGCGTTGACCGCCGACGCGCCGACGCCGTGCAGGCCGCCGGAGGTCTTGTAGCCCGAGCCGCCGAACTTGCCGCCGGCGTGCAGCCGGGTCAGCACCAGTTCGACGCCGGAGATGCCGGACTTGGCGTGCACGTCGGTGGGGATGCCCCGCCCGTCGTCGTCGACCTGCACCGAGCCGTCGGCGTGCAGGATGACCGCGATCTTCGTGGCGTGACCGGCGACACCCTCGTCGGTCGAGTTGTCGAGGATCTCGTTGACGAGGTGACCCACGCCACGACTGTCGGTGGAGCCGATGTACATGCCGGGACGCTTGCGGACGGCGTCCAGGCCCTCGAGGTGGGTGAGGTCGTCGGCCCCGTAGAGGGTCTCAGGCTGTGCGGTCAACTGGTCGTACTCCCCGGTCTCGGCGGTGTGGTGCCGCTCACCGTCTCGATCTCCACGCGCGGCGTGCCGCAGCGAGCCTAGCCGCACGGCCCGACACGACCATGAACCCCCGCGCGACCCGCCGCGCGGCGAACGGCCGGCCGGGCGTCGTGGAGCGCAACGCGGCAGGCCGTCGCCATCTTCCCTGCCCGGGCCGGGAGGGCCGCCACGACGCCCCGCCCCGGACGGCCGCAGCGGGTCGCCGGGAACCGACCGCGCCGGGCCGTACGGGGCCACCGGGGGTCCTGGCGACCCCTAGCGGGCGGATGTTTCACCCCTCGAACGATCACGTTACGAGCCATTGACGTTCATTGCACGAGATGATCTGATCGCGCCTCCAGAGGATCTTTCGCATTTGCATGGACAGATGGGGGACGTCATGTCAAGGTTCCGTCGTACCGCGCTCGCGGCGGCGCTGACCGTCGCCACCGCCGCCCTGTCAGCCGCCGTCGGATCGGCGGCTCCGGCGACAGCGGCGCCGCCCACCGCCGCCGTCGCGCTCGGCGACAGCTTCATCAGCGGGGAGGGCGCCGGGGCGTACTCCCCGGTGGTCGACCTCAACGGCGTCGCGCGGCCCTTCCCGGGCTGGTCCGCCCCGAACAGCAACGCCTACTTCTGCCACCGCTCGGCGAACGCCTCGCTGTTCCAGGCGGACCTGCCGGGCATCCAGGCCCGGTTCAACCTCGCCTGCTCGGGTGGCCAGCCGTACGACATCGCCAACGCCTCCGCCAGCCGGGCCAAGGGACGGCAGGTGGCCGCGCAGCTCGACCAGCTCCGGGCGGTCGGGCAGACCCACGACATCGACCTGGTGCTGGTCGGCCTCGGCTCGAACAACAGCTCCTTCACCTTCGGCAGCGTGGCCGAGAAGTGCGCCAACCGGTTCATCGCCGATGCCTGGACCGGCTGGTGGGAGTTCTGGGCGTACCTCGGCGGACCGGTGCCGCAGGAGCCCTGCTCGGACGCCGACCTGGCCACGGCCGCGCAGTTCAACGCCGCCACCGCGGAGACCACGGCGGCGGTACGGCAGATCCTCACCACGCTCGCCCAGATCGACGCCGACGGCCAGCACCGGATCGTGCTGCAGGACTACACCAACCCGTTGCCGCCGGAGCTGGCGTCGAAGTTCTGGACCGAGGACAGCCGCAGCGACACCCGGGACAAGTTCCGCGCGCTGGGCGCCGAGCGGTACGCGGGCGGCTGCCCCATCCACCGGGCCAGTCTCGCCCCCGGTCACCGCTTCTCCCAGGGCCTGGGCACGCTGGTGAACTCCGTACGCACCACCCTCGCCGCCGAGTTCCCCAACGCCGACCTGGTCGGGCTCAACGTGCAGCGGGCCTTCGACGGCGCCCGGCTCTGCGAGCAGTCCGCCAGCCCCACCGGCGCGCTGGCCACCCCGATCCGGCTCCAGGACGGCCCCTCGGGCGTCTTCGTCACCAGCCTCTCGGGCTACGACAAGCTGGACATCCAGCGGATCGCGAACACCTGCGGGACGTACTTCCAGACCTGCCAGGAGTCCTGGCACCCGAACGCGGCCGGACACCGCGTGCTCGGCCGCTGCCTGAGCGGGGCGGCCAGCACGGCGACCCGCGCGGTGGCCTGCGTCCGGGCGCCGGACGGCACGATCACGGTGAGCTGAGCGGACGACGACCCGCAGGTGGGGGCGTCCGGCATCTGCCGGACGCCCCCACCTGCGTTTCCGGCCGGGTCACCGCGCGCCCGCCGATCACCGCCGCCGCTGCCGGGCGCCGGGAGAGACAGGTGGGGGGTCAGGGACGGCGGGTGAGGGTGAGCAGGAGGGGCGCGCCGGGGGTGTCGACGAGGTCGCCGAGGCGTACGTCGTCGAGGACGGCGAGGAAGGCGGCCTGCGCGCGGCGGAGGTGACCCCGCAGCCGGCACCCGGCACGCAGCGTGCAGCCGGACTCCTCGCAGGCGACGACCTCCTCCTCGCCCTCGAACGCGCGCACCACCTGGCCGACGGTCAGCTCATCGGCGCCCTCGGCGAAGGCGACGCCCCCGGAGCGTCCCCGGATGGTGACCAGCACGCCGATGCGTTGCAGCCGCTGCACCACCTTGGCGACGTGGCTGCGGGGCAGGTCCAGCTGCTCGGCCAGTTCCTCGACCGTGCTCCGGGTCGACGCCGTGGCGGTCAGCATGGCGATCCGCAGCGCCATGTCGGTGGACCGGTTGAGCTTCACGTACCGACCCTAGCCAGCGCGGCCGGGGCCGGACAGGGGTCCGAGGTCCGTGACGGCGGCAACAGCGGACCCGGGACCTTCGACCCTAAATAGGAATCGCGGATTCCTGTTTAGGTGGGCGGCGTAGGCAACACACAAGGAGGAGCTGTGCTCTCGGAATCGTCAGCCGCCGTCGTCACCGCGACCCTGCCCGTGGTACGGGCGCACGGGGAGGAGATCACCGGCCGGTTCTATCCGCGGATGTTCGCCGCCCACCCGGAGCTGCTCAACCTGTTCAACCGGGGCAACCAGGCCACCGGGCAGCAGAAGGCCGCCCTCGCCGCCGCCGTGGTCTCGTACGCGGAGCACCTGACCGGCACCGGCGACGCACCCTGGGGGCCGATCCTCGACCGCATCGCCCACAAGCACGCCTCGCTCGGCATCACCGCCACCTCGTACACGATCGTCGGCCGGCACCTGATGGGCGCGATCGGCGAGGTGCTCGGCGATGCCGTGACGCCCGAGGTGGCCGCCGCCTGGGACGAGGTGTACTGGCTGCTGGCCTGCGAGCTGATCGCCCGGGAGGCCCGGCTCTACACCGAGGCCGGGCTCGCCGACGGCGAGTCGGTCTGGCGCGACTGGCGGGTCACCGAGGTGACCACGGAGGCCACCGACGTGCGGTCGTTCACCCTCGCCCCGGTCGACGGCGGTGCGGTGCCCGACTTCGTCCCCGGCCAGTACGTCTCGGTGGCCGTGGACCTCGACGGCGGCCTCGGCCAGCAGATCCGGCAGTACAGCCTCTCCGGCCGCCCGGGCGCCCCGCAGTGGCGGATCACCGTGAAGCGGGTCCGCGGTGAGGACGGCGCACCCGACGGGACGGTCTCCACCTTCCTGCACGAGCGGGTCGCGGTCGGGGACACGCTGCGGCTCAGCCCGCCCTTCGGCGAGGTCAGCGCCGTCGCCGGCGATGGGCCGTTGCTGCTGGTCAGCGCCGGCATCGGGCTCACCCCGGCGATGTCCGCGCTGGAGCACCTGGCGGAGACCGCGCCGGAGCGGCCGGTGGTGCTGGTGCACGCCGACCGGGACGGGGCCGCGCACGCGCACCGCGACGCGCTGCCCCGGCTGTACGACCGGCTGCCCAACCTGCGCCTCAAGCTCTGGTACGAGCAGACCAGCGACGGTGACGAACTGGACGCGCTCACCGCCGAGGTGTCCAGCGGCCGGGTCGACCCGGAGCTGATCCCGATCTCCCCCGACGCGCACGTGCACCTGTGCGGGCCGCTGCCGTTCATGAACCAGATCCGCGGCGGGCTGCTGCGCCGGGGAGTGCCGGTGGAGCGGATCGCCTACGAGGTGTTCGGTCCGGGAATGCTGCGCGGCGGCGTCTGAGACCGGCCCGGGGCCGCGAATCTCCACGGTGGAGATTCGCGGCCCCGTCGTGAAGTTGACGACCTACCGGTTAGGAGGCGACGGCCGGGGTAGGGACGACGCATGCGCGTCCTGGGAACCAATGCGATCTTCCACGATCCGGCCACCGCCCTGGTGGTCGGCGGACAGGTGGTGGCCGCCGCCGAGGCGGAGCGACCGGTTCCTCGCCGCCCGGGACGGGATCTTGGAGGAGGACACATGCGCATCGCGATGATCTCGGAGCACGCCAGCCCGCTCGCCGTCCTCGGCGAGGAGGACGCCGGCGGTCAGCACACACACGTCGCCGAGCTGGCGGCGGCGCTGGTCGGCGAGGGCCACGAGGTGCGGGTCTACACCCGCCGCGACTCGTCGGGGCTGCCCGAGGTGGTGGACGCCTCCGCCGGTTACCAGGTGCGGCACGTGCCGGCCGGGCCGGCGCAGCGGGTGCCGAAGGACGAGCTGCTGGCATACGTGGGCGAGTTCGGCCGCTGGCTGGCCGACCAGTGGCGGCACGGCGACTGGCGGCCCGACGTGGCGCACGCCCACTTCTGGATGAGCGGCCTGGCCACCCTGCACGCGGGTCGGCGCACCAACACGCCGGTGGTGCTGACGTACCACGGGCTCGGCACGGTGAAGCGCCGGCACCGGGGCGCGAGGGACACCAGCCCACCGGGCCGGATCGGCTACGAGCGGGCGCTGGGACGCGCCGCCGACCGGGTGGTCGTCCAGTGCCAGGACGAGGTCGGCGAGCTGGTCCGCCTCGGCGTGCCCCGGTCGAAGATGGCGCTGGTCCCGTCCGGGGTCGACGAGCAGATGTTCCACCCGCAGGGGCCGGCCGCTCCGCGCGACCCGGCCCGCCACCGGATCCTCACCGTCGGCCGGATGGTCGAGCGCAAGGGCTTCCAGGACGTCATCCGCGCGCTGCCCACCGTGCCGGACGCCGAGTGCGTGGTGGTCGGCGGACCGCCCGCCGAGCTGCTGCCGGCCGACGGATTCGCCCGCCGGCTCTCCGCGCTCGCCGAGTCCTGCGGGGTCGCCGACCGGGTCAAGCTGCTCGGGGCGGTGCCGCGCAAGGAGATGGGCTCCTGGTACCGCTCCGCCGACGTGCTGGTCGCCGCCCCCTGGTACGAGCCGTTCGGGCTCACCCCGTTGGAGGGGATGGCCTGCGGCGTCCCGGTGATCGGCACGAACGTCGGCGGGATCGCCGACACCGTCGTGGACGGGCTCACCGGCGACCTGGTCCCGCCGCGCGACCCCCGTGCGCTGGGCACCGCGCTGCGCCGGCTGCTCACCGACAAGGTACGCCGCTTCGCGTACGCCACGGCGGCGGTGGACCGGATCCGCAGCCGGTACTCCTGGAAGCGTTGCGCCGAGCAGCTCGGCGCGGTCTACGCCACGGTCGCCCAGGTCGGCCGCGTCGCCCCGGCGGTGGCCTGACGGGCGCGGCGACCCGCGGCACCCCTTGGTTACCCGCCGGTAGCTTTCGTCGTACGCTGGACGGATGAGCGGGGAGCCGGAGTACACGCAGGAACACGTCGACGTCGACGGGGCACGCATCGGCGTCCAGGTGTACCCGGAGCCGGACGGCCCGCCCGGCGCGCCGATGGTGGTGATCTGGCCGGCGATGGGGGTCCGGGCCCGCTACTACCGCCCCTTCGCGGCCACCCTGCGCGACGCGGGCCTCGCGGTGGCCGTGGCCGACCTGCGGGGGACCGGGGCCAGCACTCCCCCACCCGGGCGCGCCTGCCGGTACGGCTACGCCGAGCTGGCCACCGACGTCGGCGCGGTCCTCGACGCGCTCAAGCCCCGGCTGGACGGGCGCACCCGGTTGCTGCTCGGGCACTCCCTCGGCGGGCAGGCGGCCCTGCTGCACCTCGCCCTGCACGGCGCGGACGCGGTCGACGGGCTGGCCCTGCTCGCCGTCGGCGTGCCGTACTGGCGCAGCTACCCGGGTTTGCGCGGGTACGGCGTGCTGCCGTACACCCAGGGGATCTCGGCGGTGGCGCGCACGCTCGGGGTCTGGCCGGGGTGGGGTTTCGGCGGACGCCAGGCGCGCGGGGTGATCCGGGACTGGGCGTACACCGCGCGGACCGGACGGTTCCCCGTGCTCGACGGGGTGGACGCCGAGGCGGCCGTGCGGCGACTGGCCACCCCGGTGCTCGCGGTGAGCATGGACGACGACCAGTACACCCCGCACCCCACGCTGGACCACCTCTGCGCGAAGCTCACCGCCGCACCGGTGACCCGGGACCGGTACACCGTCGCCGAGGCCGGCGCCGCGCTGGACCACTTCACCTGGGTCCGGGCCGGCGCGCCGCTGGCCCGGCGGGTGGCCGACTTCGCCGCCGGCCTGCCGCCCCGCTGACCCACCCACGCCGTCGTCGCGGTCCACCGGCCGGCTGATCCTCCTCGCACCGGCGGACCGGACGAAGGGCGTGACCGGGCACGTACCGGGCCCGGGTGCGTAGCCGCGCCGACGATGGGTAAGCGCTGCGCCCGAACACGGTGGAGGGGGATCAGATGTCCGAACGGCACACCGCACTACGCTCCATGCACGACCTGGGCCTGGCGGCCTGGTTCGGCGGCTCCCTGATGGGAGCGCTCGGCGTGAACGGGGCGGCGGCACAGATCAGCGACTCGACCCAGCGGCTGCCGGTCGCCTCGGCAGGGTGGTCCCGATGGACGCCGGTGAACGCGGCGGCGATCGGGGCCCACCTGGCCGGCGCGGCCGGTGAACTGATCACCGAGAGCCCGCGGGTCATGACCCAGCGGGGCGTGGGCCGGATGAGCGCGGTCAAGACGGCGCTCACCGTCGGCGCGCTCGCGGTGACCGGGTACAGCCGGCTGCTCGGGATGCGGCTGGAGAAGGCCGGCAACCAGCCGGTCGAGGGGACCACCGAGCCGAACTACCAGACGCCGGGCGACGTGGCGTCCTGCCAGCGGAAGATGAAGGTGCTGCAGTGGACGATCCCGGCGTTGACCGGGGCGTTGGTGGTGGTCACCTCGTACATGGGCGAGCAGCAGAAGCCCGGTCAGGTGTTCCGGGGCATGCTCGGTCGCGCCGGCGGAATGATGAGCGCGCCGAAGACGATGGGGAAGATCGCCGCGATGGGTGCGGCGAAGCGCCGGATGGCGATGGCGGACTGAGGTCGTACCCGATCAGGCCGGTGCGCGGCCGCGCGTCGCTGCGCCGACGGCGGCCGCCGCGCCGGGGTCGGGCGGGACGCCACGACGAGCAGCGAGGTGACCATGACGGCGAACGAGGGACCGACGGGCGGCGCCGAACGCGGGCCGGAGTCCGCCGCCCCCTGGGGCACCACCGGCGGCTTCGACGTGGGCCCGCCCTGGGGCGCGGGCGAGGACGACCCGATGGGCGAGGGCAGCGAGGAGACCGCCGTGCCGCCGGGGCGGCGGGGCGACCGCCGGGCCGGAGAGCCGGCAGGGCCCTCCGGCCCGGCCGGACGACACGGCTTCGGCCCGGTCGAGCCGACCCGGGCCCCCGAGGCGGGCCCCGGCGCCCCGCCCGACCCGGCGCCGGCCCGCCGCACCTTCCCGGACGACACGGCGGGTGGCGACCTGCCGGACAACGCCCTGGAGGAGGCCACCGGGATGCACCCGGAAGGGGTCAGCCGGGACTGACGCGACGATGCGAGCGGGCCGTGCCCGGGGGCTCCTGCCCCCGGGCACGGCCCGCTCGCCTCCGGACGTCCCCGCTCGCTCTCGCCCAGGGCCAGGCCACCCGGTCACCCGCGATCCAGGATCCGGTGCGCCGACCCCCGTTCCGGCACCGCGCGGTGCACACCCTCGACGTGACGGGCACCGGGTCCGCACGGCGCTCTTGACCGGGCCGACGCGACGAACGGCGAGATCCACGGCCTGGTCACCCCCGGTCGGCGGAAGCTCGTCGTGCTGCATCGACCTGATCCGCTTCGGTACGCGGCGGTCCGGATCTCGTCCGGGCCGCCGCGTCGTGCGCCCACCCGCCGCCTCGTGCGGCCGGGCCGCGTCATGGTGCCCGGAGCGCTGGCGCGGCGGGCACAAAAGCATCCATAGTGTTCGATAAAACGTCGATCGGCAACCCCGAACCGCCCACCTTTTCGCCAAGCGCGGGATCGGCCCATCGAAATGTTACCAACCAGTAGACGTCATGCTACGAAGTGGCCTCCATCACCACGGAGGTCCCTGAATGCGTCTCCGCACCACCCCCGCGGTCGGCTCCCTCGTCGCCGGCCTGCTCCTCACCCTCGGACTCGCCACCCCGGCGGCCGCCGCCGGCACCGACTACGCCGCGCTCGGCGACTCGTACTCCTCCGGCGTCGGCATCAACAGCTACGACGGCACCAGCGGCTCCTGCCGGCGCAGCCCCAAGGCGTACCCGCAGCTGTGGGCCAACAGCCACACCGTGGCCACCTTCCGCTTCGTCGCCTGCTCCGGCGCCACCACCCGCGAAGTGCTGAGCAGCCAGCTCGGCGCGCTGAACTCCGGCACCGACCTGGTGACCGTCTCCATCGGCGGCAACGACGCCGGCTTCGCCGACGTGGTCACCACCTGCCGGCTCGGCAGCGACAGCAGTTGCGCCAGCGCGGTGAACACCGCGAAGTCGTACATCACCAACACCCTGCCGGGACGCCTCGACGAGACGTACCGGGCGATCCGCAGCCGCGCGCCGGGGGCCCGGGTGGTGGTGCTCGGTTACCCGCGCCTGTTCGAGCTGGGCTACTGCGGCTTCGGCAGCATCAGCGAGTACAAGCGCAAGCTGCTCAACGGCGGCTCGGACACGATGTCCAGCGTGATCTCCGCGCGCGCCGGGGCGGCCGGCTTCAGCTACGTCGACGTCCGAGGCCGGTTCGCCGGGCACGGGGTGTGCGCGTCCAGCCCGTGGATCAACGGGACCACCTGGCCGATCGTCGAGTCGTACCACCCGAACGCCAGCGGCCACTCCGCCGGCTACCTGCCGGCGTTGAGCGCCACCACCGGCTGACCGGCGGCACGACGGCCGGTGACGCTCCCCGTCGCCGGCACGCATGCGCCGCGTCCCCGCACCCGGGGTCCACACCGGACGCGCGCACGTCGACGCCCGGGACCGCCGTCACCACGCGGCGGTCCCGGGCGTCGCCCGTACCCGGACCGGTCAGGAGCCGGTGCCGTCCTCGTCGCCGGCCGGGGCCGGCGGCGGCTCGGCCACCGGCCGGCCGGTCTCGTCCACCACGCCCGGGGCCATGCTGCCGCCGTGCGCCTCCTCGGCCTCGCGGACCCGTCGGGCCGCCGCGTCGTCCGGTACGCCCGGTCGCTGCTGCTCGTGCGTCATCACCGCACCTCCCTGTCGTCCCTGGCGGTACCCGCCCCGCCGGGGCACAAATCGACCATGATCAGACCTCGGCGGGCTCCGTCGCGGGGGTCACGCCGAGCAGCGCGGCCAGCCGGCCGGCGTCGCGCTGGGCCTGCCCCTCGCAGCAGTTGTTGAACAGCACGTGCAGCTCGCCGGTGGTGCCGGCCAGGTCGGACAGCAGCCCCGCCCAGCGACGCAGCTCGCCGTCGGAGTACGCGTACCGGAAGCGGTCCTCCTTGCCGCCGCCCGCCCAGTGCGCGCTGTGCCCGTGGAACCGGACCAGCCCCGGCTCGGCCGTGGCGATCATGATCGGCGGGACCGAGGAGGGATGCCCCTGCGGCATGTCCAGGCAGACCATGCTCAGCTCGTGGTCGGCCAGGAAGGTCACCGTCTCCGCCGCGGCCACGCCGTCGAACCAGGAACCGTGCCGCAGCTCCACCGCCACCCGCCACGGGCGGCACCGCCGGGCCAGCTCGACGATCCGTCGTCGGGCGGCCGCGCCGCACACCAGCCACGGTGGGAACTGCAACAGCACCACACCCAGCCGGTCGGCCGCCGCCAGCGGCTCCAGCGCCGCCCGGAACCGGCGCCACAACTCCTCGTACGACTCCTCGGGCAGATCACGGCGGCGGACCCGGGTCGGGCCGGTGGCCGGCCGCAGATCCCGGGGCAGCATCTTCACCGGGGTCGGGTGTCCGGTGAAGATGCTGAACGCCCCCGCCCGCAGCAACGTCTGGTCCGCCCAGGAGGAGGTGCCCACTCGAATCTCACCCATGTCGTCCGGTGCTACCCGCACCGACCGCCAGGGCAACCCGCGACGGGGCGGAAACTGTCGGTGGCCCTGCCTACGCTGACGCCGACGACATCGACGGAAGGCGGACGGATGACCACTTCGGAGCGGGTTCTCACCGGCGAGCGGGCGGACCTGGCGCAGACCCTGGCCCTGCACCGCGGTTTTCTGCGGCAGACCGTGCGCGGGTTGACCGACGAGCAGGCCGCCACGCGCAGCACGGTCAGCGAGCTGTGCCTCGGCGGGCTCATCAAACACGTCACGATCGTGGAGGAGCGGTGGGTGCGGTTCATCCTCGGCGGCGCCGAGGCGATGCTGGCCGAGTCGACCGACTGGCAGAACGGGTTCCGGATGACCGAGGGCGAGACCCTGGCCGGCCTCCTCGACCGGTACGCCGAGGTCGCCGCCCGCACCGACGACCTGATCGCCACCCTCGACCTCGACGCCGCCCGGCCGCTGCCGGAGGCGCCCTGGTTCGCGCCGGGTGCGACGTGGTCGACGCGTCGGGTCCTGCTGCACCTGATCGCCGAGACCTCGCAGCACGCCGGGCACGCCGACATCCTGCGCGAGAGCATCGACGGGGCCAAGACGATGGGCTGACCCCGGCGGCTCCGGCGGGCACGGTCCCCGCCGGAGCCGGTGGCCGCGGCGGCGCGTCCCCGGTCCTCCGAGTGATCGGCGCCACCCCGACCCCGATGGATGTGACGTCCCGGCGGCCGGCGGCGCTGAGGAACACGAGATGAACGCACATCGGATGGACCAGGAGACCGTCGAGCGGCTGCTCGTCGGTTCCGTCGTCGACCCGCAGGACGGCCCGGCGTCGCTGGTACGACTCCTGGCAGCGGTCCGGGCCGCGCCCCACCCCGCCGAGTTGCGGGGGGAGGCTGCCGCGATGCAGGCGTTCCACCGAGCGCGCGCCGGAGCGCCGCTCCCGGTCCGCGCCCTGCCCGCCCGACCGGGTGTCCTGGCCGGGCTGGCCGGGCTGAAGCTCGCGCTGGCCGCCCTCGCCGTGGCCGCGACCGGCGGCGTCGCGCTCGCCGCCGTCACCGGCACGCTGCCCGGGCAGCCACACCGGGACGATCCCGGCACGCGGCCGTCCGCCGCCCCGGCGACCACCCCGTCGGCCACGGCCGACACGGGCCCGTCGGGCGTTCCCGCCACCACGGACACGCCGCCGTCCTCGCCCCCGGCGTCGATCCTCGGCCTGTGTCGCGCCTTCCAGACCGAGGCCGGCGACAAGCCCAAGCAGACCTTGGACAACCCGGTCTACCGAGACCTCGTCGTGACGGCCGGAGGCCGCAACAAGGTCGCCGGCTACTGCGAACGGGCGGTCAAGGACGCGGAGCGACCGGGCGCCCCGACGCCCGACCGGGGCGACGCCACCCCCACCGTCGGGTCGAGTGGGCGTCCCACGCATTCCACCGACGTTCCGACGATCCCACCCATTCCGGCGACGCCGCCGGTTCCGGCCGAACCGTCCATTCCGGCCGGCAAGCCGACCCTGCCGGCACCGGACCGGACGGACCCGCCCCGCCCCGACTGACGGGTGTGTCGAGGTCCCCGGCTCGACCGAGGGCCTCGACACGCGCCCCAGGGCGGGCCGGGTCAGCGGTCGACGGCGTGGAAGGCACGGCGCACCCGGGGCTGGGCCCACCGCCAGACGGGCCGCCACACCCGGCCGGGCAGGAAACGACTGCGTTCCTCCCGTCCCACCCGGGCCCGCGGATGCCCGAGCCAGCCGGCCGAGCCGCCCTCGTGGTCGAGCAGGTAGTCGATCGCGCAGACGTGCCGGACGCTCTTGTAGCCGTACTGGCGCGGAGCGACGAGACGTACCGGGGCGCCGACCGGGCCGGTCAGCGGCGCGCCGCCGAAGGTGTCGGCGAGCAGGACGTCGTCGGCGAGCGCGTCGTCGAGCCGCAGGCAGGCCCGGTAGCCGTCGAGACCGGTCACCGCGATCCAATGGGCCCGGGGATGCGGGTGCACCAGGTCGGCGAGGTGCAGGTGCACCGTGGCGAACGGCGTCCCGCCCCAGCGCAGCCCGGTCGCCGTCCAGGTGGTGACGCAGTGCAGGTCGGCGACGAGGTCGCGGCGCGGGCCCAGGGCCATCAGCTCGGCGACCGGGACCTGGGTGGGCCGACGGACCATCCCACCGACGGTGATCACCGGTGCGACGGGCGGGGCGGGGACCCGGCTCGCGAACCACGGCAGCCCGAAACGGCGTAGCGGCGCGACCTGCTGGCCCGGCGGCAACGGCCGGACACCCCCGGCGGAGGACCCCTCAGTGAGCGGCACGGTCGGCTCCCGTCGTGATCGGGCCGCCACCAGCGGATGACATGGGTGGACGTCGACCTGACCACCGTACCGGGGCGGGCTCCGTTCCGGTGACCGGCGCGCGCCCGTGACCGCCCGAGCTGGTAGCTTGCCCCGATGAATCTGCGGCGTCGACGTCTGGCGGTGGTCTTCCGCCTGGCGATCGTCATCAGTGTGCTGGCCGGGATCGTGCTCACCGCGCTCGGTCCGGCCACGGTCACCGGCCTGTTGCCGTACTTCACCATCCAGAGCAACGTGGCGGTGGGTCTCTTCGCCGGCCACGCCGCCTGGCGGGCCTGGCAGGAGCTGCCGGAGCCGCCGTCGGCGCTCAAGGGCGCGGTGACGCTCTACATCACCATCACCGGCGTGGTCTACCACCTGGTCCTGGCCAACCCGGCCAGCCCGTTCGCGATGCCCCAGCCGGACCGGGCGCTCGGCGAGGCGCTGGGCAACCAGTTCCTGCACACCGTCGTACCGCTGCTGGCCATCGCCGACTGGGCGCTGTTCGACCAGCGCGGTCGGCTGCGGGTCCGGTACGCCGCCTGGTGGCTGGCCTTCCCGCTGGCGTACCTCGGTTTCGCCCTGGTGCGTGGGCTGATCGTGGACCGGTATCCGTACCCGTTCATCGACGCCGGGCAGCTCGGCTACGGCGGCGTCTCGCTCAGCGCGGCCTTCTTCGCCTTCGCGTTCTGGCTGCTCGGGCTTCTCTTCGTCGGCGTCGACCGGGGGCTGTCCCGGCGGCCTGGTCCCCGGCCGGCCGTCGACCCGGCCGTGCCCGCGCCACGCACCGGCACCGACGACGCCGTGGAGGGCCGGCCCGCCGGCGCGCGCTGACCGACGTACGCCGGGACCGCGGGTCGCTCCGGGCCGGCCCACGCCGCCCTGCGCCGTACGGCTCAGCCCGACGCCACCGGCCCAGGCAGGTCGGCGGCCTGGCCGACGTGCGGGAGGCCGTCCTCGGCCACGTCTCCCGGCTCCGTACCGCCGCCCGGGGCGGAAGACCCCGGCCTCTAGGGTGATCACGTGGTCGCGGCGCTCGAGCTGTATCTGGACACCGACGCCACCCGGCGTATCCGGGTGCTCTGGGACGCGCTGGAGGCCGAGGGGGTGCAGAGCATGCGCTCGCTGCTGGAGCAGCGGCACCGCCCGCACGTGTCGCTGGCGGTGGCGCCCCGCTTCGACCCGGACCGGGTCGCCGAGGCACTGCACGGAACGACGGTGGCCGCCCCGCTGCGGCTGAGTTTCCAGTACGCCGGCCAGTTCGTCGGCCGGGTGCTGTGGCTCGGTGTCACCCCCACCGCCGACCTGCTCGCCCACCACGCCCTGGTGCACCGACGGCTGGCCCGGGCCGGCATCGCCCTGTCGGAGCAGTACCTGCCGGGGCGCTGGGTGCCGCACTGCACCCTCTCCATGCGGGTGCCGAACACGCTGATGGCCGCCGCCGTCCGTCGCTGCCTGGAGATGCTCCCGCTGGAGGCGACGGTCACCGCCGCCGCCATCGCCGACCACGCCCGCGACATCTCCCACCCTGTCCCCTGACTCCCACCGCACCCCGGTTCGACCGGGAAGGGCCGTTCGCCCCGCAGACCCGAGGTTCCCGGGAGGGACGGGGACGGTCAGGGACGCAGGTCCAGGTGGAAGGTGGGATAGTCGGGCTGGGGGCAGGGGTCGCCGTGGTGGCCGAGGCACTCGTAGAACGGGGCCGCCCGCTCGTGGTGGGCCTGCCACTCCAGGTGGCGGACCCGGCCGGTTGCCCAGTCCCGGACCGCCGCCAGCAGCGTCCGACCCACCCCGCCCCGGCGCCGGTGCGGGCTCACGTACAGGTCGTGCAGCCGGGCGGTGCGATGGTCGTCGCCGGCCCGCAGGTGCGGACCGTGGTCCTGGGCGGCGGCGTAGCCGAGCAGCTCACCGTCGGCCTCCGCGCCGAGGATCGCCCAGCGCGGATCGGCGAGCAGGAGCAGGTAGCGGTCCCGCTGCGCCTCGGGCGGCTGGTCGTTGACGCCCATGTCGCGCAGCATCGGCCAGAGCGCCGGCCAGTCGGCGGCGGTGAGCGCCCGCACGGTCACGATCGACGGCGGATGATCGGTCACGCCGCACCCTACCGCGCGGGGAGCAGGGCGATGCCGTCCTCGTGGGCGGATACGCCCCCCTGCGCCGGGCCCGGCCGCCGTATCGTCGGACCATGGCCACCTGGGACGACGTACGCCGGCTCGCACTCGCCCTGCCGGAGACGACGGAGCGGCCGTCGTACGACGGTCTGCCTGCCTGGCGGGTCCGCGACAAGGCGTTCGTCTGGGAACGGCCGCTGCGCCGCGCGGACCGCGAGGCCTTGGGCGACGCCGCGCCGGACGGGCCCGTCCTCGGCGTGCTGGTGGCGGACCTCGGTGTCAAGGAGGCCCTGCTCGCCGACGACCCGACGGTCCACTTCACCACGCCGCACTTCGACGGCCACCGGTCGGTGCTGGTGCGGCTGGACCGGATCCCCGAGCCGGAGCTGGCGGAGCTGATCCTCGACGCCTGGTACGCCCGCGCGCCGAAGCGACTCGCCGCCGCGCACCGCGCCGCCACGGCCTGACGACGGCGCCGCCGACGTACGCGGTGCCGTGGCCGGCGTGATCTCACACCAGGCGTCAGTCGGCCCGGACGAGGCTCGCCGACGCCAGCGCGGCGGCCTGGTACGGCGGCAGAGCCCCACCCTCCACGACCACCTCCAGCGGCCACTTCTCCTTCAGTGCCGTCCACAGCCGCGACGACAGGCCCGAGTACGCCGAGAGAGGATCGGTGCCCTCGGCGACCAGCAGCACGTACACCCAGGCCGCCCCGTCGGGCGCGCCGTCGTGGGGGTGCCGCCACGCCCGGTACAGCCGGTGGCCGCCGTGGCGCGGGGCGTCGGCGGACAGCACGCCGTCCGCCCGGGTCGGGTCGGGCGCGTCCGCGGGGCCGGTCGGGCTGAACCGGTACGGCGGTGACGGCACCTCGGCGACGACCGGCACGTCGTGCAGCTCGGGGCTGTCCGGGTCGCCGAGGAAGGAGCGGATCAGCTCCTGCTCCGCACGGGTGATGCCAACGCCCTCGAAGGCCAGGTTGAGCAGGAGCGTGGCGTCGGCCAGGTCCCACTCACCGGCGGCGTAGTGCTCGCGCACGGTGCCCAGGGTGTCGTCGGACAGCCGGCCCGCGAGCCGCGCGCACACGTCGGCGACCGCCGCGTAGGTCTTCGCATCCATGACGTTCACTTCTTCTTGTAGTCGCCGAGCTCGGTCGTGGTGACGTTGCCCTGGGCGTCCTGGACGACTCTGATGATCTTGCCGCCCTTCGGGCCCTCCCACGTCCAACTGCCGTCGCCCCCGACATCAGGGTGACTGTAACGGGGCGGGTTGCTCACCGGCACACCCTTCGGGGCGGGGTTCGGGGCGGGCGGGTTGGTGATGACGCCCGGATCGGCGCCGTTCGGCGGATAGGCGGTACGGATCTCGCCGTTGGCGAGCACGGTCGTCTTGACCTCGACACCGTCGACCGTGCCCTGGTAGTCGTAGGCCCACGCCGGTTTGCCGTCGGCGTCCTTGGTCAGGTACGGCCCCTTCACCGGCGGCCCCTGCTGCGTCACCCGGTGCGCCGCGTCGAGGATCTTCGACTCGTCCCAGTCCTTCGGGAACTCCGTCTTCTTCGAGAAGCCGGTGCCCGCGAGATGACCGCCCTGTCGGCCGCCGTCGCCCTCGACGATGTGCTGCCGCGACGTCTCACTGTGGTGGATGTCGTCCATGTCGGGCGGCGCGGCCGGCTTGGACGACGGGTCCAGCTTGGGCGGCTTCGACGCAGGGGTCGGTCCCTGGCCGCCGCCCCCGGGGTGGCCCTTCTGCGCGGCCTGGGCGATGGCGGCCTGGGCGCTGGAGATGCCCTTGCCGGCGTCGATGTTGCCGTACTTCGAGGGCTTGCCGGCGGTGCCGTCACCACCGTCCGGGCCGTCGGGCTTCTTGGGGGTCGCCATGGATGCCCTATCCGTTGAGGAGCCGGGAGAGGTTGGTCAGGCTGGTGACCAGGGCGCCGACGTAGGTGAGGATGCGCCCGGCCCACTTGACGACGGCCGCCGCGATCTGCGCGGCGATCACCGGGATCGTGACGACGAAGATGGCCTCGACCGCCCAGACGACCACCCGCGCCACGAGGTCGGCGATGAGGTCGCGCACGATGTCGCGGGTGAAGGCCACCAGGTTCCCGGCAGCCTGGGTGGCCGCCGCCATCGCGGCGGAGACCGCGCCGAGCCCGCCGATGGCCTCGACGTTGTGGGCCATCAACCCGTGGTACGCCTCGGCGGCCCGCCCCCGCCACTCGGGCAGGTCCCCGTCGAGGCGCGACCGCAGGTCGCCGGCCATGCCGCGCAGCTCGGCGGCCATGTTGTCCCAGGTGGCCGCGTGCGCGGCGACGACATCGGGCATCCCGGTGAGGCCGTCGAGGATCTCCCGCAGCGGCTCGAAGTACTCCATCGCCCAACCGAGCCCGTTGGCGAGCAGCGCGCTGAACGGGTCGATCGCGGACGCCACTACCTCGATCCCGAGTCCGGCGCCGGCGAGCAGATCGTCGACCCAGCCCTCACTCCTGACCGCGTCGACCAGGCCCTCGAGGCTGTCGGCGAGCGAGGCGCCGGTCCAGACCTCCCGGGTCGAGCGGACGTCGGCGACCAGCGACGTGTCGGTCATCGCGCCGTCCTCACCCGCCCAACCGGCTTCCCACCCTGCTGATCAGGGTGGCGTTGTCGGAGTCGGCGGAGTCGTAGCTGTCGGCGGTCCTGCGCAGTCCGCTCGCGGCCAACGACAGGTTCTCCTCGACGGCGGCGATCAGCTCGTCCTGCCGCGCGTGCCGACCCTCCAGGACCCCGGAGATCCAGCCACACAGCAACCCGTACGCCGCGTCGTCCTGCGTGATGTGCGCGCTGGCGGCCTTCACCGCTTCGAAGCGCGCCTTCAGCGCCTCGATCTGGTACGCGTGCGTGCGGATCTCCTCCGCGTCGACCGCGAATCCGTCACCCGTCGGACTCACCGCCAACCTCGGTGGTCGTCGGCGGTCCCGGCGACCGGATCCGGGCCACGCAACTGCTGCCCGACCCGTTCGGCGATCGCTCGCGCCGCCGCCGACCCGGTCCCCACGGTCTCGGCGATGATCTCCTGCGACCGGTCGGCCAACTGCCCCTTGGCCGCACCAATGGTGCTCATGATCGTCCTGGCGACGACCTCGGGCGCGACCCGCTGGATCTGGCGACCCAACCGCAGGTCCACCAGTGCGCCGGCGGCATCGATCGTGACCTCGACCAGGCCGTTGTCGTCGGCCGCGGTCACCCGCAGCTGCTGAAGACGGTCGCTCATGGCCCTGGTGTCGGCCGCCACCTTGTCGATCCGGCCCTTCCAGGCCGACAGCCGCTCCATCGCGCCGTCCGGGTCCAGCACACCGCCACCGCCCGCAACGCCGGCGTCCATGATCCCTCCCCCGTGATGATCGTGGAGGGCGGAGTCTAACAACCACCAGCCGTCGGGAGGCCCCCGCAGCTGCCTGGCGCTCCTGCTCCCGGCGCAGGCGCGGCGGGTTTGAGTTGATCAATTGCTGGGTAGGTCCACCTGCGTCAGCACCGGTTACGACCCGACAGACGTGGAGGGAAAGGCAGGTCCGTCAGTGGTGAACTCGTGCCGCAGGCCGACCATCTCGAGGACGGCGACGGTGATCCGGGACGGCTCGCGTACCACCAGCGCGCATCCGCCCGAGGTGACTCGCCGGCGTACCGCCAGCAGCGCCGTGACCCCGGCGGCGCAGAAGAAGGCCACCCCGCTCAGGTCGAGCACCAGCACCGGAGGCGGTTGGCCGGACATCACGTCGTCCACGAGGTCGACGAGCAGGCCGGCGGTGTCCATGTCGAGGGGCCCACGGACCACCACCACCGTCGCCGGGCCTTCCCGGGCGACCGCGAGGGACAGGATCGGCTGGCAGGTGGTTTCCCGCGTCGCCAGGGGCGGTGCCTGATGGACGGACATGAGCAGCTCCTCGGTGAGGATGTCGGGACCGGGTCGGCGCTCGGCCCACCGTCGGCGGGCGGCACTGGTCCTGGGCTCATGTCCGAACCCACACCGACCCTAGCCGCCTCCCGCCCGATCCGCACCATGCCCACCGGCAGGCGCGGACAGGGCGGCGATGAACCGCACCGGCCGGCGGCCGCCCGGGGGCGAGCCGAGGCAGTGCACTCGGTGCAACCACGGACACATGGTCTTCGGGAGGTGGCGGTGGTGTCCGATGCCGCAGACTCGCGCCTGGCCTCGGCGTACGGCCGGCTGTTGACCCTGCTCGCGGATTCACTCCACGTCGACCCGTTCCTCGACCAGATCGTCCGGGTCGCCGCGGAGGTCGTCACCCCGGCGGTGGCCTGCGGGCTGACCGTACGCCGCGACGGCGGCGCCTTCACCGTCGCCAGCAGCGGCGACCTCGCCGCCCAGGGCGACGAGATCCAGTACGGCGCCGACGAGGGACCCTGCCTCGAAGCCCTGCGTCGTGGACGCATCGTCGAGGTCGACGACCTACGCGAGGACGGACGCTGGTGCCGCTACCGGGAACACGCGCTCCGCCTCGGCATCGTCAGCTCGCTGTCGCTGCCGATGACCGTCGAACGGGAGACCGTCGGGGCGTTGAACCTCTACGCCACCCGTCCCGCAGCCTTCACCGGGACGGCGCGTCGGCACGCCGAGGCGTTCGCCGCCCAGGGGACGGCGGCGCTGACCATCATCCTCCGCCAGGCCGACCAGGCGCTCCTGCATCAGCAACTCACCGACGCGATGGCCTCCCGCAGCGTCATCGACCAGGCCCTCGGGGTGCTGATGGGCCAACAACGGTGCACCGCCACGGAGGCTTTCGCCCTGCTCCGGCAGGCATCGCAGCACCGTAACCGCAAGCTGCGCGACGTCGCTTCGGAGATCATCACGCAGGTCAGTGGCCAATCCCCACAGCCGGCTCCCGGGTTCGTGGCGCCCCGCCACCAGATGTGATCAGAGCAGCGGTCGCCGGGCGGGCGAGGAGGTCGGCGTCGAGGGCTTGACGGCGGCCCGGCCACGGGTGGACGGCGGGTCGGCTCGCGGCCGGGTCCTGCGAGCCGGCGGAGACGGTGTCCGAGGCGACGGTTAGCCTGTGCGTATGCAGGAGGCGGTGTCCCGGAGCAATCTCGATGGCTGACGCCGACGATGTCCGTCGCCTGGCACTGGCGCTGCCTGACGTGATCGAGATCGACAGTCAGGGCTTCGACTTCCGGGTCGGCGGCAGAGGATTCGTCTGGTCCTATCCCGAGCGCAGACCGGGTACGCCACGCCGCATCCGGACCGACATCGCGGTGCTGTACGTCGGGGACGAGGCCGAGAAGCAGGCGCTGCTCCTCGGCGAGCCCGAGGTCTTCTTCACCACACCCGCGTACCACGGGCTGCCCCTGGTCATGCTGCGGCTGGCGCAGGTGGACGTCGACCGCCTGGAGGAACTCGTCACCGACGCGTGGCGCATGCGTGCCCCGGATGCGCCACCACCCGGCTGACGGTCCAGTCCGGGCGTCGGGCAGCTCGCCTTCGTCGAGTCACGAGACGTCCCTCAGCGGGGAGCGCTGCCGAAGGCGCTGGACAGGTACGCCCGGGAGTCGGCGATGGCGCCCTCGATGATCCGGGCCGCCTCGCGGGCCTCCTCGGGCCGGTGCCCGGCCTGCACCTGAAGCCGGAACCGGGACGAGCCGGTCGGGGTCACCGGGAACTCGACCATGAATGCCAGCACCCCTCGGTCGAAGAGCAGGCGGTTGGCCGTCCGCGCCAGCTTCTCGTTGCCGATCAGTAGCGGCACGATCGGTGACGGCTCACCCATGCAGGTCAGGCCCCGGCCGGTCAGCTCGTCACGCAGGGCGTGGATCGCGGTGAAGAGCCGGGCCCGCAGCACGTCCCCCTCGGCCGACCGGATGATCCTGGTGGCCTCCCGCACCACCGCGGTCTGCACCGGCGACAGCGCGTTGGAGAAGAAGTGCGAGCCGCCGAACATCTTGATGTACTGCTTCAACGCCGGCGAGTTGGAAGCCACGAAGCCACCGTTGGAGCAGAACGTCTTGGAGAAGGCGCCCATCACGATGTCGACGCTGCCGAGCAGGTCCTGCATCCCCAGCACGCCCGTGCCGCCGGGCCCCATCGAGCCCAGGTCGTGCGCCACGTCGACCAGCAGCGTGGCGTCGTGTTCCCGGCAGACGCGTTGCAGGGTGACGAGGTCCGGCCAGTCCGCGTCCACCGAGAAGAGCCCGTCGGTGACCACCAGGATGCCGTTGCGGGTGTCCGTGGCCCGGATCTCGGTCAGGTGCCGGCGTACCGCCTCGACGTTGAGGTGCTCGTAGCGGACCACGTTCCGGGTGGCCGCCCGTGCCCCCTGCTGGAGGCAGGAGTGGGCCAGCCGGTCGATCAGGATATGGTCGGACTGCCGGACCAGACCGACGACCGCGCCGAAGCCGGCCGCCCAGCCGGTCGGAAAGAGCGTCACGTGGTCGAGCCCGACCAGGTCGCCGAGGGCCGCCTCCAGATCGTCGGAGATGCGGGTGTTGCCGAGCACCATCGGCGAGCCGGCGCTGTGCGGCCCGTAGTCGCGCATCGCCCTGGCCGCCGCCTCCCGGATTGCCGGGTGGGTGTTGAACGACAGGTAGTCCTGGGAGTTGAAGTTGATGCCCCGGGCCCGCCGGCCCAGGTCGTTGGTGATCTGGGCGACACTGTCCGGTGCCGCCTCCAACACTCGGGAGTACTGCCACGTCTCCGTGCGGCGACGGGCCTGCACCCAGCCGTAGAAGTCCTCGGTGCGGGTCAGCAGGTTGCAGCCGGCGGGCCGGTAGAAGTCGTACGCGTTCTTGTCCAGGGCGTACTCCTCGTCGGGGTCGACGGGGTTGCGCAGGTGGGCCGGCTCCCACATCTCGGTGAGGTCGGCGACCACCTGGGCCAGTTCGTCGTCGTCGCCTTCGAGCGACGCGAGGTCGTCCCACGGAATGTGGGTGGCCCAGTTGCGGGTCATCTCGGAGACCTCGGTCGCGGTACGCGTCATGGTCTCGAAGTCCCGGCGGTGTGCCGCCTCGAGGATGATCCCGATCAGCTCGCCGTCTTCACGCTGGTCCAGCTCGATGGTCACGGTGTCGTCTCCCTGGTGGATCATCAGGCGAAGAGGTTCTGCTGGTAGCTGCGGGAGGTCTCCGCGAAGTTCTCGAAGACCGGGTGGTCGGCGGAGGACTCCTTCGCGGCGTCGTTGAGCAGGAAGAGGTTGGAGGCCTGGAAGAACTCCGACACCGGTGCGACGTCGGCGTGCGTGGCGATGAACCGGTCGATCTCCTGCTGGTTGCCCCGCAACGCAACGAACAGTTGCAACTCGTCGTGCCGATACGGACGCATCTCGGCAAGGGTGCAGACGTAGTCGTGGTAGGCGGCAGCGTTCTGGCTTCGGCGGCGGTCCCCGTAGGCGGTCATCGCCTCGTCGATCGACGCGTCACCGCGGAGCCACCGGTCGAGTGCGACGCTGACCAGCTCGGCGTCACGGAAGGCGTGGGTCATGCCGATCGCGGTGCACTGGTCCTTGGCCGACTCGGCGTCACCGACGAGCACCCACCCGGGCCCGTGCAGCGGCCGGAGGAAGGCCGACTGGTCCAGGGTGCCGTAGATGCGTTCCTCCCTGGTCCCCTTGGTGCGCACCACCTCGCCCAGCTCCGGACTGACGAAGTCCAACGCTTTCTGGTAGTTGCCCGGCACGTCACCGCGAAACTCCCGCGACCACTCACTCGGCCCCCAGACCAGGACCATGTTCTGGTTGAAGTTGGTCGGCACCACCGCGCAGGCCAGCCGGCCGCGCCGGTGCAGTTGTGCCGGGCCGAGGTCGAAGCCGGACCAGTAGCTCCAGTAGGCGAACGTGCAGCGGGGCCGCTCGTCGTACTTCGGCAGCGCGAGGGCGCGGGCGACGAACGAATTCCGGCCGTCGGCACCAACCACGATCCGGGCCCGCTCCTCGACCAGCTCTCCGCCGACCGCACGCCCCCGGATGCCGACGACCTGCCCGTTCTCGACGATCAGCTCACGAACGGTGAAGTTGGTTCGCACCTCGGCGCCGGCCTTGGCGGCCGCGCCGACCAGGATCTCGTCGAGCACCCGGCGCCGCACGGACGCATAGCTCTGCACCACGCCCGAGTCGTCGCCGTGCAGGTCCCGGAAGTACTCGTGCAGCAGTTCAGTCGGCACCGAACCGGTCAGCGAGATCCCGTCGTTGACCACCTCGACCGTGGTGTGCGCCGGAGTGACCGCCAGGACCTCATCCAGCAGTCCCCACCGGTTCAGGTAGGACATCCCGTGTGGCCAGAGAAAGTGCGTCGAGATGACGTCGCTGGGAAACGAGGAGCGGTCCACCACCAGCACCCGGTGTCCACGCCGGGCGAGCAACAGAGCGGTGGACGCACCCGAACAGCGGGCACCGATAACGATCGCGTCGTACAACTGTATCGGTCCTTCGTAGATGTGGCGGCGGCGGCGCAGGTAGCGGCGGCAGGGAAACCCACTCGGGAGCGGCCCCGGGGTCCGTGGATCGCCCCAGGTCACCCGGGTTGCGTTCGACGTCGGCCACCGTTGCCGGTGGCTGCCTCCGCCGCACGTACCGGTCGAGTCGGCAGGCCCGGCGGAGAGCGTAGCGTACGTCCACAATGGATTAAAGTCGCTCGGCGGCGCCATCGGCTGGCACGGTTGCTGTTCTTCGCTGCTGTACTGCTGGCATCACACGAGGCGCTGGATGCGGGCCTTGGGGCGCTCGTTTCTCAGGTGCCCATGCTTGTGCTGGCGAACCTGCTCATCCCAGACCTTCTGGTCGTAGTCGGGATCCGGCGGGATCCACGTGTGGGAGCCGTCGCTGTAGTGAAACGTCCCGTCCCCGTGGCGCTGGCTCCCTCCACCGGGCAGCACTCCATGGCCGACCCCGAACCACGGGACCGGATCTGGAACGTTCGGTAACTACGACGCTACGATCACGACGGCGGCGGCTGGACTCACCCGCAGTACGAGTGAGCAGGCCAGATGTGCTGCCGCAGCATTGATTCCACGGCGGGAACGTCGACCACCGGTCAACGTAGGGATGACGGATGACAGGTCGCGGACGACCAGCACCACATCGTGGCGAGGTGACCGGCTACCTGTTCAAGCTGATCCGGGAGTCCATCCCGCTCACGCAGGAGCAGCTCGCCGTCGACCTGGACGTCGATCGCGTGACCGTGCAGAGCTGGGAATCCGGGCGCCGGCCATTCACCGCGGTGCCGCTCGGACAAGCGATCGCCGTCCGGCGCAGGCTCGGACGGCTCGGCGCGAACACAGTCCTGCTCGCCGCACTCGACGACGCCGCCGAGGCGGATCTCATCATCGCCGCCGTCCTCGACGAACAGATGGACCGCTGCGACATCGCCGAGCAACCGCTGGGCTGGTCCGTACTCACCCACCGTCTGACCGACCTGATCCTCTGGGCCGTCCTCGGGCAGACACCGGCCTTCGCCAGAGGGCTACCCATCGCCCGTCCCCGGCGGGGTCCGGTCGCGTCCGGGCCGACCCTGCCCGTTGACGAGCAACGCGCGTTCTTCGCTCACCTTCACGTGCTCGCCGAGCGCGCCGCAGCCGGACGGCATCGGAACGTGCTGCTGCACCGGCAAGCCTGTTTCCTCTCCGGCATGGACCCCCACCAAGGCAGCGGCAGGATGGCTCACCCAGACCACCGCGCGCGCCCGCCGGGTAACCACCTTCCGCACCTGGTCACCGCTGTGGCCCGACGCACGCTCCGTCGTCACGTCCCTCGCGAACCAGGGCGACCCGGAACCGCTGCGGGACTTCATCGCTCGCGCACACCCCGACGACGCCTGCGAGCGAACAGCCCTCAACTACTCGGCCTACTGGGTGGGCGAGATCCCGTACCGTCACCGCGACGACTCCTTCATGCCCGAAGCGCTCGCTGACTGGCATGGTTCGATCCTTCTTCGGCACCTGGTCCAGCGCCTCGACCCAGAGCACCCCTTCGTCGACCTCAACATTCACAACGTCTGGGCTCTGCTGGCCGCACGACGCGGCCTTGCTCTCGACAACCCCGCCGCGACTCGGGCACCCCTCGACCGCAGTGTCCCGCTCCTGGACAGTGATCGGATCTCCGCGCAGTCGCGGCAGGAACTAACCTCAATCGTCTACAGCCTGCGGGCGGACGGACTCACCGGCACAGGGACGGGCAGATGACCGACGACCATGACGCTGCCGGAGCGATGAGCTTCATCTTCGAGGCCGGCGTGCTCAAGCGTGCCGCCCGGACCGGCTGGTGGTTCGCCGGCGTAAAGCACCCCGAGTCCATCGCCGAACACTCGTTCCGCACGGCGCTCATCGGGATGATGCTCGCCGCAATGGAAGGCGCCGACCCGGCCCGGGTGTCGATGCTGTGCGTCGTGCACGACACCCAGGAAACCCGGATCACCGACATCCCACACATCGCCAAGCGTTACCTCACCGCCGTACCCAACACCGCCGTCACCGCCGACCAGGTCGCCGCCTGCCCGCGGGCCGTCGCCGAAGTCATCACCGCCGCCGTCGCCGAGTACGAAGCCGGCGAGACGCTGGAGGCCGTCGTCGCTCGCGACGCTGACAAGCTCGAATGCCTCGTGCAAGCAGTGGAATACCGCCACCAGGGCATCGATAATGTCCAGCGCTGGATTGACAGCTCACGAGCGGCACTCAAGACCACCAGCGCCCACCGCCTCGCCGACGCCGCCCTCAGCGGACAACCCCTCGCCTGGCTCACCCCTCCCCCACTGTCGGAGTAAGCCCAGGGAACATCCGTAGATCTGCCGTCGAGGGCTCATGGCCCTCACCGGCCTTGACCCCTGTCGGCGTACGAGTTCGTGGGTCCCCTCGACCGGGGCGTGCTGCACCTCCTTGACGCCGACCGGACGCTGCTGCGCAGCCTGCCCAACCCGCTCACTCCGCAAGAGCAGGCCCGCATCCGCGACGCCCGCCCCGCCGGACCCCCACCCACCCCAGCGACCCAGCCACTTCGCGTCGAACGACGTGTCAGCAGCCGCGGCGTTCTCGTCATCGCCGGCCAGAAGATCCACGTCGGTATCGGCCACGCCGGTCGAACCCTCACCGTCGAAGACGCCGACACCACCTTCCGCGTCCACGACGGCGACCAGTTCCTCACCGAAGTTCCTCAGAGGGCGGTCCGCAGTAACTTGATCTGATCTATGCGTTGCGTCCGATTGGTGATCTTCCGGCGGGTTCGCTAGGGATAGCGGCCAGTCGATGGGTTGAATGTGAGTTCTGGTCGTGACCGCCCGGGCGCATCGGGCGTTAGCCCGGTCATGGGTGATCGAAAGCCGTACCCGAGCGATGTCAGCGATGAGCAGTGGGAGCTGATCGGACCGTTTCTGCAGGCGTGGAAGGCCAAGCGCGTTGCGGTGTCGGTGTCGGGCCAGCCAGGTGACTACGACCTGCGGGAGATCGTGAACGCGATCTTCTACCAGAACCGGACGGGCTGTCAGTGGGCGTATTTGCCGCACGACCTGCCGCCGAAGTCGGCCACCTACTACTACTTCGCGCTGTGGCGTGACGACGGCACCGACCAGGTGGTCCACGATCTGCTGCGCTGCCAGGCGAGGGAGAAGGTCGGCCGTCGGGAGGATCCGAGCGCGGTCGTGTTGGACACCCAGTCGATCCGCGCAGCGAACCATGTGCCGGCCTCCACGACCGGCAAGGACTCTGGGAAGAAGGTGTCGGGGCGTAAGCGGGGCTTGGCGGTGGACGCGTTGGTGCTGGTCATCGCGGTCGTGGTGACCGCGGCGTCGGTCACCGACAATGCCATCGGTATCCGGCTGCTCGACAAGGTCGTCGCACACACCCCGACGGTGGGCCGCGCCTGGGTCGACGCCGGGTTCAAACAGGACTTCGCCCTGCACGGTGCCGTCCTCGGGGTCGACGTCGAGGTCGTCAAACGCTCCGACACCCGGCCCGGGTTCGTGCCGATCCGTAAGCGGTGGATCGTCGAGCAGGTCAACGGCACGTTGATGCTGCACCGCCGTCTCGTGCGCGAGTACGAGAGCCGCCCCGAATCCTCGGTGTCCCGAACACTGTGGGCCTCGACGGCGAACATCGTGCGGCGGCTGACCGGAACAAGCACACCCTCCTGGCGGCACCGGTGAACCTCCCTACCGTCCTCGACCTGATCACCGACCGGGAGACCACCGCACGTCGGCACGCCGACCAGCTCCGCGAGCAGATCACCGCCCTGACCGGCGAACTCGCCCGCATCGACGGCGAACTGGCCGACCTGGCCACGACCCGCACCACCCTGCGCACTCTCGCCGCCGCCGAGTTCACCACCGACGATCCCACCATCGCCAGTGGGCCCTACCAGCAGATCCTGCATGTCCTCGGCACCGCGCCCCACGGCATGCGGGCCAAAGGCATCTGCCTCGCACTCGACGTCGAGCCCTCACCGAAGAACGTCGAAGGCACCCGCGCGAAGCTGAAACGCATGGTCAACCGCCACGTCCTCACCGAGGACGAACCCGGAGTATTCACCCTCGCCCCGAAACGGACCTAACACTCCGAACCGCCCTCTCAGGATCCGTGCCACTTCCAGCAGGCGCTGCCCGGGACGTACTGGGAGCGGCGCGCTCGGTAGGGTGTCGCGTCACCTTCTACGGGGTCGGAGGTTCCGGGTGAGTAGCACGAAGGTGTGTGCGCGGCGTCGCCTGCTGGCCGTGGTGATGGTCGCGCTCCTGACCGCCGGCGCCTGCTCCACTCCCGGCGAGGACGCGCCGTCGGCGGAAACAGCGGTGCTCTACGCCGATCCGTCGCATGGCATCTGCCGGACTCTTCCCATCCCTCTGTTGGAACAGGTTGTCGGCCGTCCGTACGCCGACTTCGGCGCCTGGAAGTTCGCCTGGGGGACAGCCGAGGTCGTAGGCGTCACTGACACGCTGATGGCTGAGTGCCACCTGGACACCACCAAGAGCACCGACCCCTACGACCGACCGTACGGTGGCCTGGCGGTGTGGTTGTACACCTACCCGACCACGACCGAAGCCGTTACCGCGCACCACACTCGTGTCCAGCGGGTGGGTCCGTCCCCGACGTCAGCGGACACCACCATCGACGTCGACAAGGTGGTCTGGCAGGACCAAAGTGCCGATTCGGGCTTCGCATCCGAACTCACCGCTCACATCCTCGACCGGAACCTCGTCATGACCGTCCTGGTCAGAGCGGGAGACAAGGGCGCGAATTCCCCAACCGTGGACACCCTCCGCACCGCCACCGGCGAGTTCGTGACCGAGAGCATCCGCCGGCTGCGAGGCAACCCACCCCGCCCCACGCCTCGCCCCAGGAAGGCGAAGGCATCGTCGGACTACCCGGCGCCGGGCGAGGGATTCTGCCGGAAGCTACCGCTGGACATGTTCCACGACCGGCTGGGTGACCCGGAACTCGGCTACCCGGACGAACAGATCTACCACGGCACCGCGTACTGCAGCCTGCGCACCACCGGCACCGGAAAGAAGAGCCGAGGTGGCACTATCGCGCTCTGGATCCGACGCCACGACACCGCCCAACAGGCCATCAACTTCCACCAAGCCCACCAACCCGCGTCCCTGACTCCCACCGGTCCGGGAGCGGTGACGCTCGACGTCGACGCGCTCGACTGGACCTACCAGCCGCCAGCGAACGGCCAGGACGGCATACACACCCTGCGCGTCGTCGCCAGCAACCTCTACCTCTACCTCGACATCACCGGCTACTCGGACAACCCGACCCCCCTCATCGACACAGAACTGGCAGCCACGATCGCCGAGTTCCTCCAAGCCACCCTCACCGCCCTGCGGGACTGACGCCATCCCCGGGCCGCCGAAGCGGCCGACTTGCTGGCCCTCGTCACGAAGCGTGTCCTGGAGTCAGCCCTGGAAGGTGAGATCACCGATCACCTGGGCTATGACAAGGGCGACCCGGCGGGCAAGAACGGCGGGAACTCCCGCAACGGTGTGCGGGCCAAGACGGTGTTGACGGATGTCGGCCCGGTCGAGATTGAGGTGCCGCGTGACCGCGACGGGTCGTTCACACCGCAGATTGTGCGCAAGCGCCAGCGTCGGTTGTTCGGCGTTGACGACATGGTCATCTCGCTGTCGGCCAAAGGCCTGACGACCGGGGAGATCCAGGCCCACCTGGCGGAGGTGTATGGCGCCGACGTGTCACGGCAGACGATCTCAACGATCACCGACAAGGTCGTCGAGGGGATGACCGAGTGGCAGAACGGCCCCTGGACCCGGTCTACCCGGTGATCTTCCTCGACGCGGTGCACGTGAAGATCCGCGACGGGAAGGTCGCCAACCGGCCCATCTACCTGGCCCTGGCCGTCACCGTCGAGGGCACCCGCGACATCCTCGGTCTGTGGGCCGGCGATGGCGGCGAGGGCGCCAAGTTCTGGCTTCAGGTCCTCACCGAGCTCAAGAACCGGGGCGCGGCGGACGCGTGCATGGTGGTCTGCGACGGGCGCAAAGGGCTGCCTGATGCGATCGGTGAGGTGTGGCTGGAAGCGGTGGTGCAAACCACGTCCCGCCAGGGGGCACCCACCCGGATCCGCCACCGGATCCCGTCGATCAACTGCCGTCTACTCCATTACGACGGTCGACCTGGCCGCTTCGGCGCCGGCAGCAACGGCTCCAGCACCGCCCACTGCACGTCGGTCAGGTCGAACCGTCTCGTCACCGCTAGGGGTGTCCTGGAGGTCTCCGGTCGGGTGCCGACGTCCAGAGCGCGGCCGTGCCGCCAGAGGAATACGTCTGGCACCGCGGCGTCCTGCTGGCCGCTGGGTTGATGGCGGCGGGTGGCTCCCCTTCCGTAACCGCGCACGGACGCAACCCAGCCCCAGCGGGAGCGCCGCGGTGAGTACCCGCACGACAGTAGGTGCCTCGGATGTCCAAACTGACGAAGCCTCGCGAGTCGCATGCTGCCGCCTGCATTCGCACTGTGCTGAACGTCGACGTAGAGGACAGGACCGATGACGGCACGCTGCGGCGGATGTACGACCTTCAGATCGATACACGAGCCGGGTGCATGGGAGGCATCTGTCATGGTGGCCCTTGACGCCGGTGAGGACATGCGACGTCTCGTCGCGGAACTCAGCGACTTGGTCTCGTAACCGGGGCCCAAGTCGGAAGCGTGCGGTCGGCGGCAGTCCCCTGTCAGATCAGAGCGCCTCGAGGTGAGCCGCGTGCTCGCTGTCCTGCGCGCGCGGGGCCTGTTTTGGCGACGGCGGTGGCTCGGCCGGACAGGACAGCTCGAGCCGCTGCTTCGGCGTCGATGGCGTCGGTCTTACCGCGGCGGCGACGGTGGGCCTTGTCCGGCTGGTTGACCTCGATGACGCCGATTCCGGCGCTCAGCAGGTGGCGGGTCAGCGCGGCTCCCGTAGGAATGGGTGCCCTCCACCCCTGCTTGCCGCACTCGGCCGAGTGCGGCGGCCCAGTCCAGCATCGTGCGGTAACCCTCTGCCGTGGTCGGGAAACTGCGGCTGCCGAGTAGGACGCCGTGGATGCTGACGACTGCGGCGACGTGGACGTCCTTGTGCGTATCGACACCGAGAATCACTTCGGGTGAGGTGTCGTCTTGGCTGGTCGTCGGTGGGTGGGAGAAGCTGGCTGTCAAGCCCCGGGTTTGATGGAGAGTTGGTTAGCTGGTTTTCAGGGGTGCGGTGACTGGGTGGGTCATCGCGTGTAGTGCTTCGTGTTCGGCGGGTGGGACGTGTCCGAGCTCGCCGTGTAGGCGCCGGTTGTTGTACCAGTCGATGTACTCGACGGTGGCCATCTCCAGGTCGTCGAGCCCACGCCACGGGCCCTTGTTGCGGACGAGTTCGGCCTTGTAGAGGGAGTTGAACGCCTCGGCCATCGCGTTGTCGTACGAGTCGCCCTTGGAGCCGACCGAGGCGACGGCGCCG
>NZ_FMDN01000044.1 GCF_900090245.1 Micromonospora halophytica | reverse complement strand
GGATCTGGTTCGCCCGCCGCAGCTCACGCACCTCCCGTTCCAACGCGGCGAGGCGTTCGGCGTCGCTGCTGGTGGTGCCCGGCCGGTCGCCGGCGGGTCGCGTCCGCGCGAGTGGTGTAGGAGACGGCCATCGCGGGATCCGGTCTGATGCTATGCGGCGATCGGGGTGGGGTCGGGCTGGTCGGTGTCGTGTTGATCGGCGTTGATCGTGACCATGCGGGCTTTGGCGAGTAGTTCCAGGCCCATGTAGCGGCGTCCTTCGGTCCACTCGTCGGTCTGTTCGGCCAGGACAGCGCCGACGAGGCGGATGATCGCTGCCCGGTTGGGGAAGATCCCGACGACGTCGGTGCGGCGGCGGATCTCCTTGTTCAACCGCTCCTGCGGGTTGTTCGACCAGATCTGGCGCCAGATCTCCCGCGGGAACCCGGTGAACGCGAGCAGGTCGTCGCGGGCGGCATCGAGGTGCTCGGCGGCGGCGGGGAACTTCGCCTCGATCGTGGCCACGACCCGCTGGAACTGGGCCCGGACGGCGTCGGCGTCGGGTTGGTCGAAGATCGTGCGGACCAGGGTCGCGATCCACGGCTGCGCCGACTTCGGCACCTTCGTCAGCAGGTTGCGCAGGTAATGGGTCCTGCACCGCTGCCACGATGCGCCAGGCAAGGCCGCGCCGATGGCGGCCACGAGGCCGGCGTGGGCATCGGAGATGACCAGACGGACTCCGGACAGGCCGCGGGCGGTGAGCGACCGCAGGAACGCCAGCCAGCCGGCCCCATCCTCGTCGGAGGCGACGTCCAAGCCCAACACTTCGCGTTGACCGTCGGCGTTAACGCCCACCGCGATCAGCGCGTGAACGTTGACGGTCCGGCCGTGCTCGCGGACCTTCATCGTCAGCGCGTCCATCCACACGAACGTGTAATGCCCGGAATCGAGGGGCCGGTTGCGGAACGCCTCGACCTGCGCGTCCAGGTGAGCGGCCATCTCCGACACCTGTGACTTCGACAGCTGCCGGATCCCCAACTGCTCGACCAGCTTCTCCACCCGCCGCGTCGACACCCCGAGCAGATAGGAGGTCGCCACCACCGAGACGAGGGCCTGCTCGGCCCGCCGCCGGTGCGTCAGCAACCAGTCCGGAAAGTAGCTGCCCTGCCGCAGCTTCGGGATCGCCAGGTCGATCGTCCCGGCACGGGTGTCCCACTCTCGGGCTCGGTATCCGTTGCGGGAGTTGACCCGCTCGTCGCTGCGCTGACCGTAGCCGGCGCCGCAGATCGCATCGGCCTCGGCGGACATCAACGCCTGCGCGAACGTCCTGATCATCGCCCGCAACACGTCCGACGACGCACCCTCGATCTGCTCGCACAGCAGGTCAACAGGGTTCACACTCTCAGATGCGGCCATCGCGCATCACTCTCCTTCGTTCGACTTAGCCGTCTCGAAGGATCCGCGGTGGCCGTCTCTCATCTACGCAACACGCCCATCACGGGCAAGTCGTACACCACTTCCCTGGACGCAACCTCGCCGGCGTCGGTCTCGGCCTTCTTCACCCACGTGCGCAACGCCTCCGGATGGACTCCAAGCTGGCCCGCGATCCGACGGATCGCGCCAACCGCGCTGGCCGGATCCCGGCGAGCCTCGACCGCCAACCGGGTCGCACGCTCACGCAGCTCATCGTTGTACTTCTTCGGTGCGGGCATCGCTGGTGTTCCTCCCAGGTTTCGATGTCTCCATCAAACCCGGTGCGGGACAGTCTCGGCCGCACATGTCGGTCTGATGCCTTGCGACGCGTGACCTTAAAGCTGTCTGACGGCGGAGTCGGCGACGGCGATGAGCCGCTGCTGCAGCTCCTGGTGGCCGCCGCTGCCGGTACCGAGCCAGAGCAGCTCGACTCGCAGGTTCCCGTCGTAGGCGACCAGGCGTGTCATGGCCGGAGATGGTGTCTCCATGAAGGTGGCTGCCGCGAGCCCTGCGACGTCGCGGGCGTGTCGGGCTCTGCCGTGCCGTTCGAGCGCGTACAGGCGGGCGATCTTGGTCGCGCCGTCGCCGTCGGCGGGAATGCCGGCGGAGATCAGTAGTTGCGATTCGCGTCCACCCGTCCCTGGGTAGATGACTGTGCACGTCGCGCCGCGCATGCGGGTGGGCTTCGGAGTACTCGGGCGGACGCTGGTGGGCCTCACGGTGCTGACCGCCGACAGATCGAGCACGGCGCACAGATCCTTGACCAACTCATGCTCCCGAGCTCCCGACGGTGGGGACAGCACCGGGTCCGACGTGGTTCCGTCGTCCTGCCGCGCCTGCGGTGAGGGAAGGCCCAATCGACGTAGCGCGCCGAAGATGGCCTCTGCCGTCTTGCGCAGGCGCGTAACCACGTCCGGGGGGCCGCCCGCCTCGTGGTCGGGCCAGTTGGCACGTACCAGAAGGTTGTCGTCGTGCATGGTGACCTGGTGGTCGCCGACAAGCCGGTACGCAGCGGCGGCTGTGCTGATCCCGTCGAGGTCCTGGATGCCGGCTGCGACGGAGGTATCGCTGTCGTGCCAGCGGCGGTAGCTGTCGGCTGCATCCTTGCTATCGCGGTATCGGATGGCGGTGACAGTGACCGCGTCGTCGTGGCCCCGTGTCCCGCCGACCCGAACCCCGAATGTGCAGCTCAGAGTTGGGTGGCCGTCCTCTTCACCCGTGATGCTGCGCGGTTGGCCGGCCGGTACTCCGGCCAGCGCGACGATCTCTGACGTACAGATGTCGCCATCCAGCGCGTACATGCCCGAGGGTTCACCCTGCTCGGTGCAGCTGGCAAGCGGGAGGGCGAGGAGGAGCGCCAGGTGGGCAGCGGTCAGCCGCGTCGGGATGCAGGGCATGGCGCCGGAGACTACCGGAGACGAACGGCTCGCCCAACGCCTGGTATGGGGAATGCGGCCGACAGACGCCGTACCCGACTCTGTCGAATGCTGTTCCCACCACCTCGACTTCCGAGCGCGGGTGCAGTCGCAGCATGCAGCGGTGTCACATTTCGATGGACGGTGCGCATCTGGGGCCAAGCCCCGAGCATGCCGGGGTTGACAGGTAGCAGCTCCTCGATGTGAGGCCAGATTGGAGCGGTATCGCGGACGTGAGTGTGTTGCTTCGGCAGCGCCTGTGAAGGCGCGCCGTGCGGTGTACGGCCTTGTATGGATCGCTGCAACGGCGGGTCGTGCCCGAGGGCGCGACCCGCCGTCGCTGGTTCACCAGCCGGTGGTGAGTTGCGTGCGCGGTCCCAGCATGCCGCCGGTGGTGCCTGGGTAGAGCCAGACGTTGCCGCTTGAGTCCCTCGCGATGACGTCGGGCTTTCCGTCGTGGTTGTAGTCGGTCAGACCGAACGACGTGTACGCCCCCCAACCATCGCCGACCTGCTTGATGCCCGCTGTACCGGCGGGCAGGTCGTAAAGTCGCAGGATGCCGGTGCTTGTTTGCCGACCGTAGACGTCCGGCGTGGCGTTCCCGGTGACGTTCGCTACGCCGAAGGGTGCGGTGTTGGTGGTCCAGCCGTCTCCGACGTCGATGCGGGTCGTCTTGCCGCCGGCGAGGCCATCTTCAGGGTGGCCAGCTTCGGGTCTGAGGCCGCTGATCGATTCTTCACGACGAAGACGTGGGAGAAGCCGCCCTCGGCGGTGACGCGGACTGTCAGGTCGACGCCGGGAAGGACATCGGCGTAGGTGGCGTTGGCCCCGGACAAGGTCGGAACGGGTAGAGGGAGCGGTGCGGTCAGGCCGAAGGCTCGATCTCCGCTGGTCATTTCCACCAGCGGCGCGGTGCCCCCGGGAGAGATGCGCACCGGGTTGGTGGTGACCTTGGCGGCGATGCTGCCGTCGGGCTTACGGATGAGGGTCGGGTCCAGTGCCTTCCATTGCCCGTCGATCCTTGCGCGGGTCGGAACCGCGAACTGGGTGAGCTCGACCGTGCCGTCCGGTCGGGCGGTGAGCGTCGTGGTCGACGTGCCGGCTCCGGTCGCCTCGACTGGCTCGCCGCTGCGCCTCGCCTCGATCATCGCCTGCTCCACCGTCAGCGTGGATACCTCTGTCACGGCTGCCTGGCTTGCCGCGGCTGGCGAGACTGAGGCGGTCAGTGGCGTGACCGCGCCGGCTAGGACGAGGCTGCTGGCCACCCCGAGCGCGGTGGACCTCCTCCAGCTCGTCCTACCTGGAGGGCTGATTCCGGCCATGAAGAGTTGCCTCCCCGTATGCGTGTTTGCGGTGCGCGCTGCCCGCGACCGATGAGCGGGCCCAGTGAAGCAGCCGGCACACCGTCCTGAGAACGTCGCTCCTCACGGCTGTGGATCTTGTTGTCTGCATTCGTCCCTAATGGAAAGCCAAGAGTCGATCATTGTTACCCGGCCGTGACCTTGAGTGTCGGTGTGCATGGCAGATTGGGTCCGCCACGGGGGCGTGAGGGATCACCCCTGCGTGGCTTCCTTGTATGCCGCAGAGGTGAGGTTCGGATGATCGCGCGCGGGGGAGCACGTCTGTTGGCAGGCCCCAGTCGCTGGGTTGCCACGGCGGTGGCTACGACAATGGCAGTGAGCTTGTTGTCGGGCGTGCCTGCGGTAGCGAAGCCTCTGGGCGATGAGGCGACCGCGCTGCCGACGCTGCCGCCAGGGCGTTCCGTCAAGGGTGTCCGGCCGCTGCCGACGAAGGTGATCACGCTACGCAACGATGCGAAATCGACCTTCCGTCCGACCCGGACAAACTGGCCGAAGGCTGCCTCGGCCAGCGTCGTGCTGCCTTCCACTGCCCAGGGCAACCCATCTGACGCATCCGTGTCTACGGCGAAGGTGCGCGCGGTGGGCACGCCGGTGTGGGCGCAACCCGTGCTGTCACCCGGACAACGCGGCGGTCCTGGCACGCTCGTCGTGTCCGTCGCGGATCGCAAGGCCACCGAGGCGGCCGGCGTGGAGGGCATCTTGCTGTCCGTAACGCCGGACGTCTCCGCCGGCACCGTTCGCGTGGGCATAGATTACGGACAGTTCGCCGAGGCCTACGGCGGCAACTATGGCGCGCGCCTGCGTCTGGTCAGCCTCCCGGAGTGTGCGTTGAGCACACCCGCCGTGGATGCCTGTCGCACTCCAAAGCCACTGCCATCGCACAACGACCTCGACGCCCAGACCGTGTCGGCGCAGGTGCCACTGTCATCGCCTGCCGCCGACGCCCGAACGTCGGCCGACACCGTTGTCCTGGCGGCCATCGCCACCGCCGGTGAAGACGGCGGCAAGGGCGGCACCTACGCCGCGACTGACCTGATGCCGTCGGGCTCCTGGAGCGCCGGAGGAAGCACCGGGTCCTTCACCTACTCGTATCCGGTGGAGGTGCCTGCGACGCGGTCGAAGCTCGCCCCGCAGATCAGCTTCTCCTACAATTCGGCCAGCGTCGATGGTAAGACGGCCTCCACGAACGCCCAGGCATCCTGGGTCGGCGACGGCTGGTCGACCCCACGGTCGTACATCGAGCAGTCCTTCGTCTCCTGCAAGGACGAACCCGGCGGCAAGACATCGCCGAAGGAAACCAGCGACTGGTGCTACACCGGCCCCGTACTGACCATCGCCCTCAACGGCTCGACCAGCTCACTGGTCTGGGACTCCACCAAGCAGATCTGGAAGGCGCAGAACGACAGCGGGGCCGTGATCACCCGCGTGATGAACTCGAGCAACGGCAGCGGCACCCGGCAGACCGACTACTGGCGCGTTGTCGAACGCGACGGCACGACATACGAGTTCGGCCGTAACCGGCTACCCGGCTGGACCTCCGGCAAGCCGGAGACCAAGTCCGTCGACCACGCCCCGGTCTACTCGCCCCATTCCGACGGGCCGTGCTACGACTCCGCCGGTTTCAGCTCCTCGGTCTGCACCATGGCATACCGGTGGAACCTCGACTACGTCACTGACGTCCACGGTAACGCCATGGCGTACTACTACGACCAGGCCGTGAACCACTACGGTCGTAACGAGGGGACCACCGATGTCCCCTACATCAGCGACAGTTGGCTGACTCGGATCGACTACGGCTTCCGCGATGCCGGCGCCTACGGCACGGTCCCCAACCGGGTGGTGTTCAACACCGGCGACCGCTGCCTATCGGGCACCTGCCAGCCGCTGAACTCCTCGACGAAGGCCAACTGGCCGGACGTGCCGTACGACCTGATCTGCAACAAGGACGTCGACTGCAACGCATGGAGCCCCTCGTTCTTCTCGACCGTGCGGCTGACCTCGATCCAGACACAGCAGTACGACACCGCGACGACGCCGTACAAGCCGGTGGACACCTACGCGCTCAGCCACACCCTGCCGCCGACGGGCGACGGCACCTCACCGACGCTATGGCTCGACTCGATCACCCGCACCGGGCACGACACCACCTCTGGCGGCTCCATCGACGCCATCTCGATGCCGTCGGTGTCATTCAGCGGCATCAAGCTGCCCAACCGGGTGGACGTCACGGGAGGATTTCCCAGCTTCTACCGCCAGCGCATCTTCGCCATCACGACGGAGACCGGATCGGTCATCTCACCGACCTTCGAGCTGCCGCAGCCCTGCGTCGCCCCGGTGACGGTGAGCCCAGCCTCGAACACGAAGTCCTGCTTCCCGATCTACTGGACGCCGGACGGCCTCACCAACCCGAAGCTCGACTGGTTCAACAAGTACATGGTCACCAAGGTCGTGGCCACCGACCCAACCGGCGGGGCTCCCGCTACCGCTACCAGCTACGAGTACGACGGTGGCGCCGCCTGGCACTTCGACGACAACGAGGTAGTCAAGGCCAAATACCGCACCTACGGACAGTTCCGCGGTTATGCCAAGGTTCGTACGCGCAGCGGTGATGGCGTGAACAACCCCCGCACCCTGTCCGAGACCGCCTACTACCGCGGCATGAGCAGGAACAACAACAACACCACCGTCGTCGACGTCACCGACTCCCAGGGCGGCAAGCACGAGGACCTCGACGAACTCGCCGGCCGGGCCCTGGAAACCACGAGCTACCTCGGTGACGGCGGCCCCATCGACAGTTCCGTCATCACGTCCTACTGGGTATCCGACGCCTCCGCCACCCGAGCCCGGACTGGGCTGCCCGCACTGACGGCAACCGTCGTCGCCCCCGTACAAGTCTGGCGGCGACAGGCCATCACCACGGACGGCACCACCAGCTGGCGATACAGCCAGACCGACATGTCGTACGACGCCTCGGTCACATCACCTACCTTCGGCCTAATCAAGCACCAGTACGACCACACGGTCCCGGCTGACCCGGCTCACGACGAGTGCACCAGCATCACCTACGCCCCGAAGAACACCGGACTGAACCTGGTCGGTCTCATCAGCCAGCAGGAAACCGTGTCGGTCGCCTGCGGCGGATTCACCCCCGGATCACCGACGTCCGTCCCGGACAAGATCAACACGCTCACGGCGCCGGCCACCGTCAACCGGCCGTCACAGGTGAAGTCCCACGTCCGGACGCACTACGACGACCCGACGTTCTCCACGACTTTCCCGCAGGCCGCACCCACACGCGGCACCGTCACCATGGTCCGTAAGGCATCCGACTGGGTCTCCGGCGCCTACGAGTACCAAACCACCGACCGCGCCGAGTTCGACCAGTACGGTCGCACGACCGGTTCGTGGGACGGCAACGGGAACAAGACCACCACGTCGTACACCGACAACGCTGCCGGCCTGACCACCGGTCTCAGCGTCACGAACGCTGACGGTCACCTCACGCAGATGACCCTCACCCCACCGCGGAACCTCCCGACCAGCACCACCGACCCCAACGGCATCGTCACCCGCACCCACTACGACGCACTGGGCAGGACCACCGCCGTCTGGCTCGCCTCCCGCGCCACCACCAGCCCGGCCAACGTCAAGCACTCGTACACGGTCTCGAAGACCGGGCCCACGGCGACGACCACCCAGCAGCTGAGCAACAGCAACGGCTACCGGACATCCACGACGATCTACGACGCCCTGCACCGAGTGCGCCAGACCCAGAGTGACACTCCCCAGGGCGGACGGATGATCACCGACTCGTTCTACGACAGTCGAGGATGGGTACGCGCCACCTACAACGGATGGTGGGACGCGGGCAGCCCGCCCGGCACCACCCCCGTGCACGCCGCCGACCTGGCCAAGCAGGTCTTCCACCAGACCTTCAACACCTACGACGGCCTGGGTCGAGTCATCGTCACCGAGAACGCCCGCGACGGCGTCGTCAAGACCACTACCAGGACCGTGTACAACGGCGACCGCACCACCGTCATCCCACCGGCCGGTGGGACCACCATGGCCACAGTGACCGATTCCATGGGCCGCGCCGAGAAGCTGCTGCAGTACACCTCCGAGCCGACCCTGCACAGCCCGACCAACCCATTCACCGGCCCCTACCACCTCACGGGCGGCACGACGGTGAGCACCACGTACGGCTACGACGGCCACGGCAACCAGACCACGCTGACCGACTCCGCCGGCAACACCTGGGTCAGCCGCTTCAACCTACTCGGGCAGGTCGTCGCCAAGGACGACCCGGACGCCGGGGAAAGCGCGATGCGGTACGACGGCGCCGGCAACCTGATCGAGACGACAGACAGCAGGGGCAAGACCCTCTCGTACACCTACGACTCGCTCCACCGCAGGACCGCAAGCTTCGCCGCCACAGTCGCTGACCAGGCTTCGGATAGCCAGCTGGCTGCCTGGGTGTACGACAATGACAACGCCGCATCGACCACGATGACCTACCCGATCGGCAAGCTGACCACCGCGACGGCCTTCCGCAACGACGCTGCCTACATCACCCAGTCTGCCGGCTTCGACGCGTTCGGCTCGTCCCTGGGCGAAACCATCACGATTCCCGCCGTAGAGGGCCCTCTTGGCAACACGTACGGCTTCAGCCACCGGTACAACGCCTCCACCGGCCTGCCAACCAGCGACACGTTCCCCGCAAGAGGCAACCTCCCCGCGGAAACGGTCCTTCGCAGCTACAGCGGCGTACTCGACCTACCGTCCGCCGTGGGCGGCCTGGCCAGCTACACCCGGTCGACAGAATACGACGCCTGGGGCCGGGTGACCCGCGCCATCGTGGGATCGACCACGAGCATGGCATCCATCCTCAACGTCTACGACGACCACAACAGCCGCCGCAAGCAGCAACACGTGGCCAAGACGACGACCTCCACCAGCGACGTCAACAGGTACGAGTACGAGTACGACCCGTTTGGCAACATCATCAAAACGGTCAACACCCGCTACGAGCCGTCGACCGTCGCGGAAACCCAGTGCTACCGATACGACTCGCTCCGTCAGCTGCGCAAGGCATGGACCGCGACCGACGGCTGCGCCATCACCCCGACCACCACGAACCGCACCATGGTCGGCAGCGGGATCGGCTCCACCAGCGCCTACTGGACCGAGTGGAACATCGACGCGCTCGGCAACCGCGAGAGCCAGACCCAGTACTCCCTGACCGGAGGCACGGACACCACCACCTCCTACACCTACGACGGCAACGGCGCTGGCCAGCCACACACCCTGACGGGCACCAGCACCACCGGCGGCCTCACCGGCAGCACCACCTACACCTACGACCCGGCGGGCAACATGACCACCCGCCAAGCCGGCCAAGGCACCCAAACCCTGAACTGGGACGACAGCGGCGAGCTGGCCTCAGTAACCGGCGGAAGCGACGGCGACAGCACCTTCCTCCACGACGCCGACGGAAACCTCCTCATTCAGAAGGACCCCGGCAAGACCACCCTGTACCTGCCCGGTGAACAGATCGTCCTGGACACCCAGACCCAAACGCTCAGCGGCACCCGCTACTACGCACTGCCCATCGGTGCCATGGCCCACCGGACAGGCAGCGGCACCGCCTACGGATTCACCATCCCCGACCACCAGGGCACACCAAGCCTCTACCTGAACAACACCGCGCAGGTACCCACCTGGCGGCAGTACACCCCGTACGGCGCACCACGCGGCACCACCGTCTCCACCCCAGACAACCGAGGCTTCCTCAACAAGCCCCTCAACCCCAACACAGGCCTGACACAGATCGGCGCCCGCAACTACGACCCCACCATCGGCCGGTTCGTCTCCGTTGATCCCCTACAAGACCTCGCCGACCCACAGCAATGGAACGGCTACTCCTACGCCAACAACTCGCCGGTGACGATGAGCGACCCGAGCGGCCTCATCCCCTCCGACTGCCTCGAATTCGACTGCTACGGATACGACCCCCGTCCCCTGCAGGAAGGCGACGGCCGAGGCGCCGGCGGCTGCCCAGGTGGCTGTGGCACCGACGCCAACAAGGAATGGGGAAAGAACAACGGCAAGAAGAGCACCAAGGCCAACCAGTCCAAAGACCCACGCAACCTGGGCTGGGGCATCGTCGTGCCGCCCACCGTCCCGAAGGAAGAATTCCTGCGCCGCTGGAACGAACAGCGCGCCGAGTATTTCGGGAACGGCAGGAGTCAGGGCAACAACGCTGACTGGATGAGAGCCGACACCCGCGCGCTGGCCATGCTCATCTGCGCGGAAATGGGCAGACCTGGCGGATGCCAAGAGTGGATCGGCAAGCTGTGGGACGGCCACTACAACTGGGGTGCCGAGAACCTGCCGGCCGACGACAAGCTACTACCGCCGAATGTCGGTGCCATGCTCAAGGGTGCAGGCCCTCGAGGCGGAAGCCCCGCACGTGGCTGCATGATGAGCTTCAGCGGCGACACCTACGTCCTGATGGCCGATGGCACTAGTAAGCGCCTCGACGAGATCGAGGTGGGCGACGAGGTCCTTGCAACTGACCCCGAGACCGGCGAACACGGACCGCGGGTCGTCGAACACGTCTGGGTTCACACGGACGAACTGGTCGACCTCAAGATCGGCGACGAACTCCTCACCACTACCGAGGACCATCCATTCTGGAACCACACCGAACTTGAATGGCAGCGCGCAGATGAGCTCGACCACGGCGCCCTCCTGGCTGGCCCAGACGGGCGTCGGCAGCCGGTCGGTGAGCTCCTGTTGGCAACAACGAGGGTATTGCCGGCTTACAACCTCACCGTCAGCGGTATCCACACGTATTATGTGCTAGCCGGCAACACGCCGGTCCTTGTGCACAATGCCAATCGCTGTGTCATATCTCCTCAGGGGTGGAAGCACGTCCAGGACTTCCATAGGCCGGGTGGTGTTGGCGTTGACCGTTCCAAGGGGGTGTTTACTGGCACGGACGATGAGGTTCAGGATCTCATTGGCCAGACGGTTCAGCGTGGGCGCCCTCAGAGGAATACCCAGGGTCGCGATGGAACGGTGTACGAATGGGACTTCGGGCGTCCGATCGGCACGAAGAGTAGGAATTCGGGCGGTGGAGAGGCGCAGCAAATCCGGGTTGTCGTAAATCCCGATGGCACGTTACGCACGGCGCATCCGTTCTAGGAGTAGAGTTGCTGGTCATCGGTTTTGTTGTCTTGCCACTGGACAGGGCGGTATCCCCTCTTTGGCAAGCTGATAGGCAGGTCGACTTGGGCGTGGTTTCGGAGATGGACCTGAGGTACGAGTATTTTTGGAGCCGAATCGAATTCACGGTAGACGGGGTCGACCTCGGTAGTCGATGGGGCGGCATGCCTCTGCTCGATTTCGCAGCATCAATCAAGAGGGTCCCCGATTCGATTAGTCGAAACGGGCGAGCGGAAATCGATCTTACCGAAAGCTCAACAATTATTTCGTTTGTGCGACACTCTGGGCTGGTCAGAGTGAGTGATACGGTATCGCAGGATGTCTGCTGCTGCAGCATGAGCGACTTGTTGGACGCTGTCAGTGCCTTTATTGACAAAGTTGCCACGACGTTAGTAGGTGCCCATCCAGATATTAAAAACAACGAATTCTTCAAGGAGTTAGTTTCGAGCTTGCGCTGACAAAATCCGTGAACAGCAACTTGTTTGAAACGAGCAGGTCTGGCAAGGACCAATCGCCATCGCCGCCAGCGGTGACGGGCGTTAACTGCTGGCGACCGAGCAACGTTTCGAACGTCACGCAGGCACCGGATCGAGGCTGAGCGCTGGGCAGAGCCCGAACATCTGCCGCTGACACAGTGCTAGCCTCGGCCCTTCGTTAAGGGCTGTCCAAGGAGTGGTCTGAAAGCAATGAAGTGCCTTCTGATCAGGGAAAATGGGACTTGCTGAGGGTCCG
>NZ_FMDN01000042.1 GCF_900090245.1 Micromonospora halophytica | reverse complement strand
ACCGTCTGCCAGGGTCCGTAGCACTCCGGCACGTCCCGCCACGGCGATCCGACCCTGGTCCGCCACCTGATCCCATCAATGAGCAGCCGTTTACTCCATGTCGGCGGCCGACCCGGCCTCTTGCCCGTGCGCAGCAACGGCTCCAGCGCCGCCCACTGCGCGTCGGTCAGGTCGTGCCGCCTCGTTGCCGCTACGCTGGCCACGAGGTCTCCGGTGTTCAGGTCTTCTTGGTCGAAGAACCATCTACCGGAGACCTCACCGACTATCGATCACCGACACGCCGGATCGATCAAGCCCGGACAGTCAACCCTGCCCACTTCTGAAACACGGCCTAGGGAGCGGGAAATGGCCAGCGAAGGCGACGGCCGTCCCCGCCATGAGCAGATCGCGGCCGACCTCCGCGCCCGCATCATGTCCGGGGAGCTGCCTGCCGGATCGCAACTGCCCTCGATCCCCACGATGGTGACGAGCTATGCCGCCGCCACGGCGACCGTGCAGCGTGCACTCGCTGCACTGAAGGCGGAGGGAGCGGTCCGCAGCGAGATGGGTCGGGGCGTCTACGTACGCGAGCGGCAGCCTCTCGTGATGGAGGCGTCCGCCTATCTCGCGCCTCAGCCCGGCAAGATCGCTTACCGTCTCCTTGCCGTCAAGGAAGTTGATCCGCCGGATGAGGTCGGACGCCTGCTGGCGCTGGGCGGTGATGACAAGGCCGTGCTGCGACAGCGGCTCATGGCGTACGACGGAGAGCCCACCGAGCTGTCCTGGTCGTACTACCCCGCCTCGATGGTGCGAGGCAGCGAGATCGCCGAACACCACAAGATCAGCGGCGGGGCTGCTCGCGTATTGGCGGACCTTGGTCATCCGCAGGGTGAGGTGGTCGACCGAGTCTCGGCGCGAATGCCGACCTCGGAGGAGGTGGAGGCGTTGACGCTGCCGCCGTATGTGCCCGTGTTGCGTCAGCTACGGGTGATCTACAGCCTGACGGAACGGCCTGTAGAGGTGTCGATCCTGATCAAGGGTAGTCATCTGAACGAACTTCGCTACCGTGTCCCTGGGCGGTAGTCCTGACGCTGCAGGGTTTGCGTGCCCCCCCGATTGAGCATGCGGCGGAGTCCGCGCCTGCTCAGCTGGCTGGGCGGCAGCGTCCGCCTCTATCGTGTTCACCTACTCAGCCGGGGGCAATCTGATGATCGAGGGCGTAAGGGCTGATTCCGTCCTCCCGAGCTGTGATCGGCTGCGCGAGATGACGCCTTGCCCCCTGCCGCCGGTCGCGTGGCGCGTCAGCACGAGAAGTGGCAGCGGAGGCGGCAACTGTGTCGAGGCCGGTCCGGTGCTGGACGGGACCGGCCGGGTCGCCGTACGCGACAGTAAGGACCGTGACGGCGTGGTGCTGCTCTTCGACGTGAGTGGTTGGAAATCCTTCTTGGACGGTCTGCGCGGCTGAGATTCAAGAGCCGTTGAGCGTGGCTGAGACGCCGTGGGTCAGCACTTCGGTGCCCCGAGTCCGCCGGCGGCTGATGCTGCTCGATGACCGGCCGATCGAGTGACCGACGGGTGCGCTCACAGGTCGAGCATCTGGCGGAGCACCCGGCGTACCTCCGCGACCTGCTCGGGTCGGAGTCGGTACACCGGCCCGCGACCGGTCAACCGGCTGGCCGAGACCGTGCGCACCTGCTCGGTGATCACCCAGCCGGTGCGCCGGCCGGGCACCTCGATCGGCACCCGGTGCAGCCATCCCGGCCGCTCCCGGGTCGTCAGGGGCAGCACGCTGACCAGCGCGCCACCGGTCAGGTCGAGGTGGAAGCGGGACGACACGACCAGCGCCGGGCGCTGACCGGCCTGCTCGCGACCCTCGGTCGGGTCGAAGTCGAGCCACCAGATCTCCCACGGCTTGAAACGACTCACGCCTCGTCGGCCCACGGGTCGCCGACGGGGGCGTCGACGCTGTGCCACTCCTCGGTCTCGACGAGGTACTCGGCCCAGCCCTCGGGGTCGGTCGCGCGGTAGTGGTCCATCGCGGCGACCGCCTTGACCCGCCAGTGCTCCTCCAGCAGGCGCTTGACCGCCTCGTCGGCGCTCACCCCGCCGAAGTCCTCGGCGGCGACCCGGAGCACCTGCTCGCGGGTCTCCGGGCTGACCCGCATCATCGTCGTCATACGGGCGAGTATACGGACCCGTAAACATGCCTGCCCGCAGCGGCGGCACGGGATCCGGGCCATGAAAGACTGAGGTACGTGACGACGATCCCGAACGTGCTCGCCAACCGGTACGCCTCGCCCGAACTGGTCGCCCTCTGGTCGCCGGAGGAGAAGGTACGGATGGAGCGGCGGCTCTGGCTCGCCGTACTGAAGGCCCAGCGGGACCTCGGCGTGGCCGTGCCGGACGGGGTGGTCGAGGCGTACGAGGGGGTGCTCGACGACGTCGACCTGGCCTCGATCGCCGAGCGGGAGCGGGTCACCCGGCACGACGTGAAGGCCCGCATCGAGGAGTTCAGCGCGCTCGCCGGGCACGAGCACGTGCACAAGGGGATGACCTCCCGGGACCTCACCGAGAACGTCGAGCAGCTCCAGGTGCGCGCCTCGTTGGAGCTGATCCGGAACCGGGTGGTGGCGGCGCTGGCCCGGCTGGCCCGGCTCGCGGCCGAGCACTCCGGCCTGGTGATGACCGGCCGGTCGCACAACGTCGCCGCGCAGGCCACCACGCTGGGCAAGCGCTTCGCCTCGGCCGCCGAGGAGCTGCTGATCGCGTACGAGCGGCTGGACGAGCTGATCGGCCGGTACCCGCTGCGCGGCATCAAGGGTCCGGTGGGCACCGCCGCCGACCAGCTCGACCTCTTCGACGGCGACGCCGGCAAGGTCGCCGAGCTGGAGCGCCGGGTCGCCGAGCACCTCGGGTTCCGCCGGGTGCTGGACAGCGTCGGCCAGGTCTACCCGCGCTCGATCGACTTCGACGTGCTCTCCGCGCTGGCCCAGGTGGCCGCCGCGCCGTCGTCGCTGGCCACCACGATCCGGCTGATGGTCGGCCAGGAGTTGGCCACCGAGGGCTTCAAGCCCGGCCAGGTCGGTTCCAGCGCGATGCCGCACAAGATGAACACCCGCTCGTCGGAGCGGGTGAACGGATTCGCGGTGATCATCCGGGGTTACCTGTCGATGGTCGGTGAGCTGGCCGGGGACCAGTGGAACGAGGGGGACGTCTCCTGCTCGGTGGTCCGCCGGGTGGCCCTGCCGGACGCGTTCTTCGCCGCCGACGGGCTCTTCCAGACCTTCCTCACCGTGCTCGACGAGTTCGGGGCGTACCCGGCGGTGATCAGCCGGGAGCTGGAGCGCTTCCTGCCGTTCCTCGCCACCACCAAGATCCTGGTCGCGGCGGTGCGTCGGGGCGTGGGGCGCGAGGTCGCGCACGAGGTGATCAAGGAGCATGCGGTGGCCGTGGCGCTGGCCATGCGGGAGAAGGGCGCCGCCGAGAACGATCTCTTCGACCGTCTCGCCGCCGACACCCGCCTCGGCCTGTCCCGGGCCGAGATCGACACCCTGGTCGCCGACCCCACCACCTTCACCGGCGCCGCTCAGTCCCAGGTCCAGTCGGTCACCAACCGCATCGCCCAGGTCGTCGCCGCCCACCCCCAGGCCGCCACCTACACCCCACCCCCCATCCTCTGACCCCCGCCCCCGTCCTCCCGGCCCCACCCACCTAGTTGATCAAGAGGTTTTTGGTCAGATCCGAGCCGTTTCCGGACCAAAACCTCTTGATCAACCCCGCAGTCGGGCTGGCCGGGGCGGGTGGGTCAGTCGCGGGTGGGGGTTTCGGCGGCGGAACTCAGGTTGGGGGCGCTCGCGGGTTCGGCGATGCCGCCGGGGGCTTCGGCGATGGCCGGGTCGTGGGCGGTCTCGGCGGCGACCAGCGGCTGGTCGGGCGGCATGACGTCGGGGACCTTGGGGGCCACGATCACCGCCGTGCCGTACGCGCAGATCTCCATCCACATCTCGCCGCAGTCCCGGCTGTCGAAGCGCATGCCCACCACGGCGTTCGCGCCGAGCCGGCGGGCCTCCTCGCCGAGCCGGGCCACCGAGTCGGTACGCCAGCGGGTGAGGTTGTCCGGCGCCATCGGGTCGTACGCGCCACCGCGCAGGTTCTTCACCCCCTCGCGGTAGGGGTTCCGGGTCCTGGCCATCGAGGACACCACTTCGCCGAGGATCTGGCGGATCTCGTAGCCGGGCAGTTGCTCCGTCGTCACGACCAGCACGGTTCCGATGCTGTCAGTCATGGGCGGGCCGGTTCGTGAGCCGTGTTCACCTGATCGGATGCTGCAAAACGAGGCGGCGCGGACGTCCGGCACCAGGCCAGCCGTCCGCGCCGCCAAGGGCGCTAACCGTCAGACACCGGCCACCGAGGTGATCCAGGCCCGGTTGTACGCGACGCTGCCGTAGTTCTGGATGCTGTAGCCGTCAGCGGTCGAGGCCACGCCGACCTGCCGGCCGTTGTAGAACTGCGGGCCGCCCGAGTCGCCCCGCCACGCGTTGCCGGTGATCTCCGTGCTCCGGATCGCCTGGCCGCCGTACGCGTCGGTGTAGTTGGTGCTGGTCACCCGGACGGACGCGGTCTTGAGCTGGCTGGAGGCCGAGCAGCCGCTGTAGCAGGTCTGGCCCCAGCCGTAGATCGTGTTGGTGGAGTTGATCGGCGGGTTGGCGCTGGCCAGCGTGACGTACGAGGTGCTCACCGGGCTGGACAGGCGCATCAGGGCCAGGTCGTAGCGGCCGTAGGTGGCGCTGACGGTGCGGGTCGCGCCGCCCGACGAGCGGTAGACGCTGCCGACCCGGACGGACATCGAGCCGCCCAGGCAGTGCCGGGCGGTGAGCACCCACTGCGGCGCGATGATCGTGCCGGAGCAGGTGAACGAGCCGTTGCTGAACACCGCGGCGGCCCACGGGGCGGAGGAGACGGTGTTGCCGCCGATGATCGGCTGGGGGCCGGCCGGGGCGGCGGTGGCGCCGGAGGCGGTGGCGAGGACGCCGGCGAGCGCGGTGGTCAGCACCGCGAGCAGGGGGCGGAGACGCATGTCGGGGACTCCTTGTCGGGGTGGCCCGGGGTCGCCGGGCGAGAGCCGATGCGTCGGCGGGCGAAGGGGTGGTCCGCCGAGGACGCCGCACATTCATGGACGTCTGTCGATGTAGGTTAGGGCTCCCGAGTCCCGTTCACAAGAGTGCGATCGAGATTAGTCGATGTGACAAGGTTGGTCGGCGACATGCTCGTCCCTGTTTGTCGGGAACTGGTCAGCGATGTCGGTGTGCGACGAGAAACCCCTGCTCAGAGGGGTGGCATGAGCGTGTCGCCGCAGTGACAGGCAACGAATCCGCATCAGCGGCGCAACGAACGCGCATCGGCCGGCCGCTCGAACGTCCGGCTACGTCGATCACTGCCCGGACTGCGCCCGGCCGGTGCGTCCGGAGCGGAATCTGCCAGGTACGCTGGCTGCGCTCGCCCGTAGTGGGCCGGCACCCAACTGCGTACACAGTCAGGAGTGCCCAGTGCCTCGCGTCGTCGTCGACGTCATGCTCAAGCCCGAGATCCTCGATCCTCAGGGCCAGGCCGTCGCAAACGCGCTGCCGCGGCTCGGCGTCAGTGACGTCGCCTCTGTCCGGATCGGCAGGCGGATCGAGATCGAGTTCACCGGTGAACCGGACCTGGACCGGGCCCGGGAGATCGCCGACAAGCTGCTCGCCAACCCCGTCATCGAGGACTTCACCGTCCGCGTGGTGGAGGCCGACGAGACCGTGGACGCGCACCCGTGACCGCGCGCGTCGGTGTGGTGACCTTCCCCGGCTCGCTGGACGACGGGGACGCCGCCCGGGCCGTACGGATCGCCGGCGCGGAGCCGGTCCGGCTCTGGCACGGTGACGCGGAGCTGAACGGAGTGGACGCGGTCGTCCTCCCCGGCGGCTTCTCCTACGGCGACTACCTGCGCTGCGGCGCCATCGCCCGGTTCGCCCCCGTGATGGGCAAGATCGTGGACGCCGCCCGAGGCGGCCTGCCGGTGCTCGGCGTCTGCAACGGCTTCCAGATCCTCTGCGAGGCCCACCTGCTCCCGGGCGCGCTCACCCGCAACCAGCACCTGCACTTCCGCAACCGGGACCAGGTCCTGCGCGTGGAGTCGACCGGCACCGCCTGGACGAATGCGTTCCAGGCGGACCAGGAGATCCTCATCCCGGTCAAGAACGGCGAGGGCTGCTACGTCGCGGACACCGCGACCCTGGACGAGTTGGAAGGCGAGGGGCGCGTCGTCGCCCGCTACGTCGGCGGCAACCCCAACGGGTCGCAGCGCGACATCGCCGCGATCACCAACCCCGCCGGCAACGTGGTCGGCATCATGCCCCACCCCGAGCACGCGGTGGAAGCACTCACCGGCCCCTCCCTGGACGGCCTCGGCTTCTTCACCTCGGTGCTCAAGCACCTGGTGGGGACGCCGGCGTGAGCGCGAGGAGTGAGCCGGTTCTGCGAGCCCCGCAGTCGCGAACGAAGGACGACACACCGTGAGCGCGAGGAGTGAGCCGGTTCTGCGAGCCCCGCAGTCGCGAACGGAAAGCGGCCTGGTGACCGTGTGCGGCAGGATCATCGGTCGGCTCCACCGCCCGGCGGGCGGCCACGAGCGCAGCAAGGAGAGGTCATGACCACCCATCCGGACCCGGTCGTGCGGGATACCCCGGGTACCTTCCCGGCGGAGCCGCGCGCGGCCGCCGTGGCACCGCACGGCGGCCCGGCCGACGCGGGCCGTCCGGTCGCCCCGGCGCCGGGCGCCGAGTGGGCCGACGGCGTGGACACCGTGCCCCGGGCCGCCGGCACCCCGGAGGAGCTCCAGCCGTACGCCGAGCTGGGCCTCCGTGACGACGAGTACGACCGGATCCGGCACATCCTCGGCCGGCGCCCGACCCAGGCCGAGCTGGCCATGTACTCGATCATGTGGAGCGAGCACTGCTCCTACAAGTCGAGCAAGGTGCACCTGCGTCAGTTCGGCGAGAAGGCCCCGCCGAGCGACCGGCTGCTCGCCGGCATCGGGGAGAACGCCGGCGTGGTCCGGGTCTCCGACGAGCTGGCGGTGACCTTCAAGGTCGAGTCGCACAACCACCCGAGCTTCGTCGAGCCGTACCAGGGCGCGGCGACCGGCGTCGGCGGCATCGTCCGGGACATCCTCGCCATGGGCGCCCGGCCGGTCGCGGTGATGGACCCGCTGCGCTTCGGCGCGGCCGACCACCCGGACACCGCCCGGGTGCTGCCCGGCGTCGTCGCCGGCGTCGGCGGGTACGGCAACTGCCTCGGCCTGCCGAACATCGGTGGCGAGGTCGTCTTCGACCCCTGCTACCAGGGCAACCCGCTGGTCAACGCGCTCTGCCTCGGCGTGCTGCCGGTGGACCGGCTGCAGAAGAAGGACGCCACCGGCCCCGGCAACATCGTGGTGCTGATGGGCGCCCGGACCGGCCGGGACGGCATCGGTGGCGTGTCGGTGCTGGCCAGCGCCACCTTCGACGAGGGCAGCGAGCAGCGCCGCCCGTCGGTGCAGGTCGGCGACCCGTTCATGGAGAAGCTGCTGATCGAGGCATGCCTGGAGCTGTACGACGCCGAGCTGGTCGTCGGCATCCAGGACCTCGGCGGCGCCGGCCTGACCTGCGCGCTCACCGAGACCGCCGCGTCGGCCGGCACCGGCATGCGGGTGTGGCTGGAGCGGGTGCCGCTGCGCGAGCCCTCGATGGAGCCGCACGAGATCCTGGCCAGTGAGTCGCAGGAGCGGATGCTGCTGGTCGTCTCCCCGGACAAGCTGGAGGCGGTGCTCAAGACCGCCGAGAAGTGGGGCGTCTGGGCCACCGCGATCGGCGAGGTCACCGCGCCGTCCCCGGACGGCCAGCCGGGCCGACTGGTGGTCACCTGGCGCGACCAGCTCGTGGTCGACGTTCCGCCGGGCTCGCTGGTGGACGACGGTCCGGTCTACGCCCGCCCGATGCGCGAGCCGGCCGACCTGATCCTGCTCCAGGCCGACCGGGCCGAGACGCTGCCTCGGCCGACCAACCCGGACGCGCTGCGGGACACCGTGCTCCGGATGATCGCGTCGCCGAACCTGGCCGACAAGACCTGGGTCACCGAGCAGTACGACCGCTACGTGCTGGGCAACACCGTGCTCGCCCAGCCGGAGGACTCCGGCGTTATCCGGATCGACGAGCGGACCGGCCTCGGGGTCGCCCTCTCCGTCGACGGCAACGGCCGGTACGCCCGCCTCGACCCGTACAACGGGACGAAGCTGGCGCTGGCCGAGGCGTACCGGAACGTGGCGGTGACCGGCGCGAAGCCGATCGCCGTGACCAACTGCCTCAACTTCGGCTCCCCCGAGGACCCGGGCGTGATGTGGCAGTTCGCCGAGGCCGTGCGCGGCCTCGCGGACGGCTGCCTGGAGCTCGGCATCCCGGTGACCGGCGGCAACGTCAGCTTCTACAACCAGACCGGTGCCGCCCCGATCCACCCGACCCCGGTGGTCGGTGTGCTGGGCGTGCTGGACAACGTGGCCGACCGGGTGCCGATGGGCTTCGTCCCGCGCACCGGCGGCGACCACGACCAGCTCTTCCTGCTCGGCGACACGCATGTGGAGCTCTCCGGCTCGGAGTGGGCCTGGGTGACCCACGAGCACCTGGGCGGCATGCCGCCGCAGGTCGACCTGGCCCGCGAGCGGCAGCTCGCCGAGCTGATGGCGGAGGCGGCCCGGGTCGGTCACCTCAGCTCCGCGCACGACCTCTCCGACGGTGGTCTCGCCCAGAGCCTGGTCGAGTCCTGCCTGCGGCGCGGTGTCGGCGCCCGGATCGCGGTGCCCGAGCGGTTCGCCGACGGCTCCCTGCCGTTCGTCTTCCTGTTCAGCGAGTCCGCCGGCCGGGTGCTGGTCTCGGTGCCGCGGGGGCACGAGAAGGCGTTCACCGCGCTCTGCTCCGAGCGGGGCGTGCCGTGGGAGCTGATCGGTGTCACCGACCCGGCCGGCGGCGCGCTGGAGGTGCACGGCCAGTTCCGGCTCGGCCTGGACGAGTTGCGTGAGGCGCACACCGCGACCCTGCCGGAGCTCTTCGGTGGCCCGGAGGCGGCGCAGGTCGAGGTCGAGGCGACCCGTACCGGCACCACCACCGTCGCCCCGGCGACCGCCGTGCAGCCGGTGGACGTGCCGACCGGCGGGCCGGCCGAGGCGGCCGACGCTCCGGCGGCCGAGGCGGTCGCGGTCGTGCCGGCCGCCGAGGGCGTGCCGGTGGCGGAGGCCGCGCCGGTCGCCGACGCTGACGCCGAGGCTGGTGAGCCGGCCGCCGAACCGGAGCCGACCACGGAGGCCAGCGCCGATGCCACGGCTCCCGACGCTCCGGCGGCGCAGACCGACTCCGGTGACGACGAGCAGCCTTCCGCGCCCGATAAGCGCTGAGGCGTTGGCCGCAGCCGTCTACGCCCAGCCCGGCTCAGGCGCCCGGTTCGACTGGGGCCTGAGCGGGGCGGCGGAACTCGGCCGCGTCTGCGCGGTGCTGGTGGTGGTGGACGTGCTCTCGTTCACCACCGCCGTGGAGATCGCGGTCGGCCGGGGCATGCGGGTCCACCCGTTCCCCTGGGGGGAGCAGGCGGCCGACTACGCCCGGCGGGTCGGTGCGGTCGCCGCGGTGGGCCGTCGACAGATGACCCCGGAACACCCGTGGTCGCTCTCCCCGGCGGCGCTGGCCACCGCGCCGGTCGTCGCCGATCTGGTGCTGCCGTCCCCGAACGGGTCGGCCATCAGCGCCGCCGCGAGCGCCACCGGCCTGCCGGTGGTCGCCGCCTGCCTGCGCAACGCCCGCGCCGTCGGGCGGTGGCTGCGCCGCCACGGGTACGGCTCGAAGGACGCCCCGGTGGGGGTGGTCGCCTCCGGTGAACGCTGGCCCGACGGCACGCTCCGCCCCTCCGTGGAGGACCAGCTCGGCGCGGCCAGCGTGCTCGACGCCCTCTCCGGGGTGCCGGGCGGTCTCTCGGTGGAGGCGGCGATGGCGCTCGCCGCGCTGGCCAGCACCCCGGACGTCCCCGCGGCAGTCCGGGGCTGTGTCTCCGGCCGTGAGTTGATCGAGGGCGGCTTCGCCGCCGACGTGGAGGTCGCCGTGCGGATGGACGCCTCCGAGGTGGTCCCGCTGCTCCGCCAGGGCGTCTTCGCCGCCGCCTGACCCGCTTCACCCCAGCACGTCGAAGGGCCGCCCGGGAATCCGGGCGGCCCTTCGACGGTGTGTCCTCGGGTCAGTCGTCCAGCCAGTCGAGGCGGCGACCGCCCCGGTCCTGCGCCGGGGGCCCGTCCGGCCGGGCCCGGCCCGCCGGGGCCTGGTCGCCGTAGTAGCCGCCGCCCTGCTGCTGGTCGTAGCCGGCAGTGTCGTAGCCGCCGCGCTGCTGCGGGGGCTGCTGGTCGTATCCGCCCTGCGGGCCGCCGTAGCCGCCGCCGGGCTGGTCGTACCCGGCAGGTGCGCCGTAGCCGCCCTGCTGGTCGTAGCCGCCGCGCTGGTCGTACCCGTTGTCGTAGCCCTGCCGCGGGCCGGCGTCGTAGCCGCCGCCCTGCGGGCCGTACCCGGCACCGCCGCGGTAGCCGCCGGTCGGCTCCTGGCCGTAGGCCGGCTCGGCCTGGCCGTAGCTCTGCTCCGGCTGGTAGGTGCTGGTCGGGTACGGGTCGGCCGGCGGGGTGTAGTTGCCGGTGGGCTCGCCGGTGTAGCGGCCGGTCGGCTCGTCGTACCGCTCGCCGTAGCCGCCGCCCTGGTCCGCGCCGGCATAGCCGGGACCACCGGCCGGGGCGGCGTAGTCGTTGCCGTAGCCGGCCCCGGAGGCGGGGGCGTTGCCGTAACCGCCGGCAGCGGCGCCGGCGGCGCCGTAACCGGGCTCGTTGCCGTAGCCGCCACCCGAGGCGGGGGCGTTGCCGTAGCCGGCTCCGGAGGCGGGCGCGCTGCCGTAACCGGCTCCGGAGGCGGGCGCGCTGCCGTAGCCGGCGCCCGAGGACGGTGCGTTGCCGTAGCCGCCCTGCTGGCCGTACCCACCCTGGGCGGGCTCGTCGCCGTAGCCGCTGCCGGCCCAGCCGCCCGCTGCGGCGCCCGCACCGTACGGCTGCGGCGGAGCGCCGTACGGGTCCGGCGGGACGTCGTCGACGATCGGGCGGTGCATCATCGTCGGCGCGTCGCTCAGCGAGGTGCCGCCGACCATCGTCGGGTCCGGTCCGGCACCGACCCGGTTGACCACGCGGGTCCGGTCGTCGGCGCCGCGCAGTGCGCCCCGGGCAGCCGGAACCGCGCCCGCCGCGGCCCCGGCGGGGGCGTCTGCGTCCTCGTCGTCGGCGTTCTTGCGGCGCATCCAGAGCAGCACGATCGTGCCGACGCCAGCTGCCACGAGCAGGCCGCCGAGCAGGATGACCAGGAACGAGCCCATGCCGCCGCCCTCGTCGTTCGAGGCGGCCTGGGGCTGGCCGGGGGTGGCCTCGGCGCTCTCCTCGGTGGCCTCCTCGGTCACCTCCTCGGTCGGCACCGGCTCGACGGAGGTCGACGGGGTGGCGCTCGGGGAGACCTCGACCTTGATCGGCAGGGTGATCCGCTGGCCGGTCAGGCTCTGCCCGGCGCTCGCGTTGATCACCTTGGTCGCGACGATATTGTTCTTGCTCGCGCCCAGTTCGAGTCGGCCCGGAGCAATCGGTCTTTCCGTACTGCCGGTGATCCGGAAGTTTCCGCTGTCGTCACTGGTGGCTTCGAAGCGCTTGCCAGCGCTGTCTTGCAGCAACACGTAGGCGTTGGGAACCGGGTCGCCGCTCGCCGCCACGACCACCTTGCCGGAGATCGATTTGACGGACTGAGTCTCCGGCGGCTTGGTGGTGGGGGCCGCCTTGGCCTTGACGGTCACGGAGAGTGGCGCGGTGGCCGGGTCCGACTGGTCGGGCACCACCCGGACCGTCGCGGAGCCGTTGCCGTCCGGCGCGCTGTCGTTGGCCTTGAGGGTCAGCAGCACCGTCTTGGGGGTACCGGGCGGGCCGTTGAACTGGAAGCTGCCGCAGCCGTTGGCGCAGCTCACCCCGGAGGGCAGCCCGGTGATGCTGATCTGGCCGCTCTTGTCCTCGAGGCTGGGGGCGACGGTCACGCTGACGGTGGTGTCGCTGCCGGCGTTGAGGTTCACCGAGCTGGGCGAGACGTTGACGTTCGCGGCGAGGGCCGGTGTGGCGGGGGCGGTGAGCAGGGCGCCGGCAACCAGCGCTACGACCACACCGGCCCGCTGGCTCCAGGCACGTCGGTGTGTTGACACGTCCACCGCCTTCCGGTCTGACTTCCCCGGTCGGGTTTGAACCAGGGATCATCACGGTACGAATACGCCGTCGGCAACTATGCCTTGTCTGACCGGATCGGCGCGACCCAGGGCCAGCGTCGATGCCGGTGGCATCGAGTCGTATCGTCCCGTCGTGTCCTCTCCGCGTATTAAGTCCGCCGCGGTCGCGGCGGCGCTGACGGCGCTCGACGAGGGGCGTGCCCCCGAACGGCCGGTGTACCGGGAGGCGGTCCGTGCCTTGTTGGCCGCCTTGGCGGATCGCGCTCCCGGCCGATCGGTGGAGGTGCGTGTCCCACCTTACGGTGCAGTTCAGTGTCTTCCGGGTCCCCGACACGCCCGTGGCACCCCGCCGAACGTGGTCACGTCTGCGCTGGCGGTGTAGGAGACGACCACCACGAGATCTCGGTGCGGCAGCGGACGGGCGTGTTCCAGCTTCATCGGCCCGTGCAGGACCTTGTTCAGTGGTTTTTGCGGGTTGTTCGACCAGATTTGGCGCCAGGTCTTACGTAGAGCACCGGTGAACGCGAGAAGGTCGTCGCGGCGTGCGTGGTCGAGGTGTTCGGCCGGGGCGGGGAACTTCGCCTCGATCCCTGGCGACGACCCGCTGGAGCTGGGCTCGGACGCCGTCGGCGTCGGGCTGGTCGAAGATTGTGCGGACCAAGTGGCGATCCACGGCTGCGCCGGCTTCGGCACCCTCATCAGCCCTGAGTTGTAGCGGTTTAGTGACCACGCCAGCCGAGGGCGGTCAGGAGGGTTCGGGTCTCGGTGGGGATGCGCGGGTGGGCGGTTACTTGCTGGGTGCCGATGGTGATGGTGGCTGAGCGGAGGGGCCGCAGGGTCTTGAGGATCTTGTTGATGCTCAGCCCGGAGCGGGCTTGGGCTTCGCGGGAGATGGCGAGGGCGGCGAACACGACGGTCAGGTGGGCTTGGATGCTGTCTTCGAGGCGGTGGAAGACCGGTCGTGCGGCCAGGTCGGACTTGGTCATCCGGAAGGAACGCTCGACCTGGTAGAGGTCGTGGTAGGCGGCGACGACG
>NZ_FMDN01000041.1 GCF_900090245.1 Micromonospora halophytica | reverse complement strand
CGTCGCCGAACGCGCCACCGGTGAAACGTGGCGAAACATCAACCGGCAACTCGGGCGAATCAGCCAGGTCACCCTCGCCGGACCCGCCGGCACCGTCGTGCAGACCACCCCGCTACGACCCGAACACAAGGCCATCTACCAGGCACTTTCCGTCCAGCCGCCAGCCCGGGTCACCACCTTCGACCCGCGCTAACCAAGACCAGACACCGGCGATAGAGCGTAGACACACGCCCTTCCGGAGACACACGTCAATCTTCGCTGCTCTGCGGCCAGATTCCGATGATCGTTTAACTACAAGCTGCGGAACCCGGGTGTCCAGCTCGCCGTCGAGGTGCAGGATCAGCGCCGGGTGACCGTTGACCTGCGTCGTCCGCCACGACGTGACGCTGGGGACCTTGCTCCACCCGGCGGCCAGCAGGCGGGCCACCTTGTCAGCGCCCAGGATGGGCCGCGGCACGGCCTGCTTGACACCGCCGCCGTCACCGAGCAGGACCACGTCCGGCGCGAGGATGTCGAGCAGACCCTGCAGGTCACCGGTCTCGACCGCCCGCCGGAACGCGTCGAGCGCACCGCGGGTCTCGGCGGCCGAGACAACCTGGCGTGGCCGGCGTGCCGCGACGTGCGCCCGTGCCCGGTGCGCGATCTGGCGGACCGCCGCCGGGGTCTTGTCGACAGCCTCGGCGATCTCGTCGTACCCGAGGTCGAACACCTCCCGCAGCACGAACACGGCCCGTTCGGTCGGCGCGAGTGTCTCCAGCACCATCAGCATCGCCATCGAGACGCTGTCGGCCAGCGCGACGTCCTCGGCCACGTCCGGCGCGGTGAGCAACGGCTCGGGCAGCCAGGGGCCGAAGTAGGACTCCTTGCGGCGGCCGAGGGTGCGCAGCCGGCCGAGCGCCTGACGGGTGGTGATCCGGACCAGGTAGGCGCGCTGGTCGCGGACCACGCCCAGGTCGACGCCCGCCCACCGCAACCACGTCTCCTGGAGTACGTCCTCCGCGTCGGCGGCCGAGCCGAGCATCTCGTACGCGACGGTGAAGAGCAGGTTGCGGTGGGCGAGAAACACGTCGGTCGCCGGGTCCGGGCGGTCGGCTGCGGTCTGCGGCGTGCCTGCCATGGGTGACTCCTGTTCGCTCTCGACTGGCCTCACCCACCAGATGCCGGAACCAGCCGTCGTGTGACACCAGCGGCCTGTGGCTCCCGTCACCGGGCTGCGGCGTCACAGGAATGCGCCGGCCGGCATCTCGTGTTCGTCCACCCCACGAGCGAAGGACGGAAACCATGGACGCCCGATTCAACATGTTCGACAACGAGACCGCCATGAAGTTCTTCAAGCGGTTCGCGAACGCCGGCCTGGTGATCCAGCAGTCGCCGTTGCCGAAGGCCACCCAGGAGCTGGTGTCGCTGCGGGCCAGCCAGATCAACGGCTGCGGCTGGTGCATCGACATGCACACCAAGGACGCCGAAGCGGCCGGCGAGACGGCGGTCCGGCTCCACCTGGTCGCCGCGTGGCGCGAGTCCACCGTCTTCACCGAGGCCGAGCAGGCCGCGCTGGCGCTCGCCGAGGAGGGTACCCGGCTCGCCGACGCCCACCAGGGCGTCTCCGACGAGACCTGGGCGCAGGTGCGCAAGCACTACGACGACGACCAGGTCGCCGCCCTGGTTTCCCTGGTCGCCCTGATCAACGCGGCCAACCGGCTCGCCGTGATCCTGCACCAGAAGGGCGGCTCGTACGAGCCCGGCATGTTCGCCGCCGCCTTCGACTGACGCCCCTGGCCCTGCCGGAACTGGCCCTGCCGGGAACGATCAAGAGGTTTGCGTCTCCGACATGCTCATCGGTGACGCAAACCTCTTGATCAACTCACCTGATGGTCCGGGGAGGACCAGGGGGGGTGGGTTCAGCCGGCGCCGCCGGCCCGGAAGGCGACCCAGGCGTCGCTCATCCGGTCCGCCTGACCGGCGGTGAACATGTTCATGCAGGAGTCCTGCGTGTAGTCCATGAAGTTGTGGATCGGGTCCAGCCCGGGCGCGGTGCAACTGTCCGCGCCGACCGGGCAGTTGAACTGCGGGTGCGCCTCACGCGGGGTGTCCTCCACGAAGTCGCCGGAGGCGGAGCAGCCGTGCGCGAAGGTGTGCTCCAGCATCAGCCAGTGCCCGACCTCGTGCGTCAGGGTGTCGCCGAGGGCGTACTTGCCAGCCGTGCCGCCCGGCATCGACTCGTCGAGCAGCACCACGCCGTCGATGTAGTCGCGGCCGTTGTTGTAGCCCTTCGGGAAGTACGCCCAGCCGAGGAGCCCGTCGCCGATGTTCGCCGCGTACACGTTCAGGGTACGGGAGTCGCCGGTGTACAGCGCCTTCTTCATGTCCCGCTCGTTCTTGCCCGGCACGACGGTGTACCAGTCGCTGTTCACCGTCCACGTCGTGTCGACCAGGTCGAACCGGAACGGCGTGTCGGCGGCGTCCGCCGCGGTGCGGCCGGCGAACGAGTCGTTGAGCACCTCCATCTGCGCCGCGATCATGGTGTTGAACCGGCTCGTCTCCGCCTCGCTGAGCGGGTGGTCGGAGATCATGTGGAAGACCGTCGGCACGGTGACGCTGCCGTTGGCCAGGCGCGGGGCATCCTTGATCACGCCGTAGGCGTTGGCCTCGTTCTTGGAGTAGAGCGCCGGCTCCTTGGCGGTGGCGCCCTCGGCCACCCGGGCGATGCTGTGCCCGTCGGCGTCCGTCTCACACGCCTCGACACCCGGGGAGGCGGGGGCGGGTGCGGGTGCGGCCACCGCGCCGTACGCGCCACCGGAGGTCAGGAACGTGGCAGCGGTGGCGGTGAGGACTGCCAGTCGGAAGGCCGATTTTCTGTGCATCGATGCACCTTTCGGGGGATGGAGAGCGGTGCGGAGCGACGCGGGGTTGCCATGACCAGGGTCAGTGACGTCGCCGTCCCGGTATAAGACCACGTCAGAGGCGTCGGCGACAGCCCTGGGGAAATGGTGGGCGTCGGGTGTAACGAAAGGGCGTTGAGCAGCGCTACCGAGAGGCGCGCGCCTCAGGCCGCTCGGAGCCGACGGCCGCCACCATCGCCGCCCGGCGGCGGCGCAGCACCAGCCAGGCGGCCAGGATCGTCAGGGAGACCAGCGGAGCCGGATGGCCGAGCACCGCGGCGACGGCGAGGTCCGCGACGACCCCGGCGACGGTGGCCACGAACACCCAGCGTGGCACCGTCTCGGCGGAGACCCGCCGGCGGTCCGCCGGCATCCAGCGGGTCGTCGACCAGGGCTTGGCCACCGACACCCACGCCTGGAAGGCGATCGCACCGGCCATCAGCGCCGAGCCGACGGCCAACGGCACGGCCGGCCCGGAAGCGCCGGTGGCCGCCGCCGAGGCGCTCTCCGCCAGCGCCCCGCTGAGAACGAAGATGCCCAGGTGGAGCTGCACCAGCGTGATCACGAACTTCACCAGCACCCACCAGTGCCGGACGAACCCCCACGGGGTCGCGGCGGCGAGCATGAACCCGGTGAACGCCGAGGCGTTGGCCAGCGGAGCCAGCAGCCGGCCGTCGAGCACCTGCGCCATCGAGGTGGCGCTCACCGCCACCTCACGGCTCTGGGTGGTCAGGCTGGTCACCAGCAACACGAAGATCGCCAGGGCCTGCGCCATCCATCCCACCGAGGTGACGACGTGCAGCCAGACCGCGAGCTGGCGCCAGCGGCGGACAGGTCGGGATGCCATGCAGGCAACGCTGTCACCGCGCCGCCGCGCCGGCCACCGGAGAAAACCCGCGTCGTACGCCCCTGAGGTCGGGCTCCGTCCTCAGGGGATCCCCTAATGTGCTCGCCGCACCCCGGCGAGCGCACCGCTCAGAGGACGCGGGTGATCCGGTCGGTGGCGATGCGGTCGTCCAGGCGGCTTCGGTCCAGGTTGGCGCAGACGACCACGGAGGCGCCGACGGCCAGCGGCGCGAGCAGCCACTTCAACGGCTGCTCGTGCTCGGTGGCGTCGACCAGCAGCCGGTCGCCGGCCCGCAGGTCGAGCTGGTCGGCCAGGTCCCGGGCGAGCCGGCCCCAGTCGTCATAGCTGGTGCCGTCCGGGCTGGCCGGGTCCGAGGGGCGGATGGTGGTCACGTCGGGCGGGGCGTCGGTGTGCCGGAGCACCTCGGTGGACCAGTCGAGCCAGCCGACCGGCACGTCGGTCAGCGGCGCGGACCCGGTGCCGACGAGGTAACGGTGCACGCCCTCGGGCACGTCCTCCAGCCAGTCGTCGAGCCGCTGCGGGGTCACGAACACCGCGTCGTACGGCCGGTCGCCGCCCGGCTCGAGGACCGGCAGCCCGGCCGTGGCCCGCGGCCGGAACGACACCGCCAGCCCGACCGACCAGGCCCCGAGCAGCACCGCGGCGGTACGCCAGTGCGGCGGCAGCAGCACCGCGACGCGGCTGCCGGGGGCCAGTCCGCAGCCGTCGCGCAGCAGGCCGGCGCAGCGGGCCGCCCACCCGCCGAGCTGGCCGGCGGTCAGGTCGGTCCGTTCCCCGGTCGCGTCGTCGAGGAAGGTGAACAGCGCGGATTCGTCGGTCGTGGCCGTCAGTCCGGCGGCCGGCCCGGGCATGATCGCGTCCGTACGCGCCATCGGCACACTCCCCTCGACCGACTGTGCCCAGCCTACGGACCCCACCGGACTTCGTCCGGCCCGGTCGGCGTGGCGCGCCGGCTTCGGCTGCTCACTCCAGGCCGCCTTGATCGACTCCATGCCGGCGGCACCGGGGTGTCCCGCTTTGCCGGAAGTCGCCATGCCGGCGACCCGGAGTCGATCGGTCGGGCGTTGACGGTGGTTGTCAGACTCGTGGCGCGGGGGTCAGGTGTCTGATGTCGACACGCAGGGCCAGGGCAGAAGGGCTACTTTCATGCGACGTACAAGCTGGGTGGCGGCGGGGATCAGCGCGCTGCTCGTCGGGGCGGCGCTGGCCGTGCCGGGGCCGGCCGGGGCGGACCCGCTCCCCGTGATCGATCCGGTCGTCACCGCCACGGTCTGGGCGGACCAGCCGACCACCACGGAGTACGTGGTCACCAACGGCTGGACCGCCAGCTCCGCCGACGGGGACGTCGTTGTCCGGCGCACCGGAACCGGGGCGTACACGGTGGTGCTGGAGAATGCGCCGGCGCGGGGCGGCGTCGCGCACGCCGTGGCGTACGGCGGCGGGCCGGTGCACTGCACGGTCGCCGGCTGGTACCGGACCCTCCTCGGCGGCGAGGACCTGCTGATCCTGGTGCGCTGCTTCGCGGCGACCGGGGCGCCGGTGGACAGCCGGTTCGTGGCGACCTACACCAACCGTCGGCAGATCCACCAGGGCCGGCTGGCGTGGTTCGCCACCGACCAGGCGGCGCCGACCGGGCTGCGTACCCTGCCGGCCGGCTACGGGTACGACTCCACCGGCGGGGAGATCCGGTACGAGCGCCTGGGGACCGGCCGCTACCAGTTCCGGATGAACCCGAACCCGGAGCCGCCCGGCACCGCGTACTTCCCGATGACCCATGTGACCGCGCTCGGCACCAGTGCGGTGAACTGCCAGATCTCCTGGCCCGACCACTGGCAGGTCCGCTGCGCCAACGCGGCCGGCATCCCGGTCGACGCCCGCTTCGCGGTCACCTACGGGACCCGGGTGGACCTGCTCGGCCACTCGACCGGCCCGCGTTTCGCCAGCGGCACCCTCTACGGGGAGAACATCCGCGACGGGGTCCTCCCCGGGGACTCGTACAACTCGACGTCGGACGCGTACGGCGGGGCCGTCAGGACGCTGCTCGGCACCGGCCGCTACCAGATGACGTTCCGGAACACGGCGACGACGTACGGCACCGCCTTCGTCAACGCGCACGCACCGCACTTCGACAGCCAGCCGATCCGGGGGCACTGCGTGCTGGCGGGCTGGGGTCGTTCCGGGGCGGACACGGTCGTCCGGGTCAACTGCTACGCCTGGCTGGGCGTGCCGGCCAACCTGAACGCACGCATCTCGTACACCACCTGGCCGTACGCCTGACGGGCCTCAGCGGGCGGGCAGCTCCGGGCCGCCGTCGAGCAGGGGGGCCAGCAGGTCCCCCTGCTTCGCCACCCGCTTCAGCACCTCCGTCGCCGTGTACGGCTTCGTCGACGGCCGCTTGCCCGCCGCCCCCGCCTCGACCTCGTCCCAGGTCAGCGGGGTCGACACCGACGGCACCGACTGGGCGCGCAACGAGTACGGCGCGACGGTCGTCTTCGCCGCGTTGTTCTGGCTCCAGTCGATGAAGACCTTCCCGGGCCGCAGGTTCTTCGCCATCTTCGACACGATCAACCTCGGGTGCGCCTTCTCCAGCTCCTGCGCGATCCGCTTCGCGTACGCCGACACGTCGTCGGAGGACTGGGTGCCGCGTATGGGGCAGCAGAGCTGCATGCCCTTCTTGCCGGACGTCTTCGGGTAGGACTCCACTCCGTCAAGAGCCAGCCGGTCGCGCATCAGCAGCGCCACCTGGCAGCACTGCTTCAACGCCGCCGGGGCCCCCGGGTCCAGGTCGACGACCATCATGTCCGGGTGCTCGCCGACCTTCCACTGCGGCGTGTGCAGTTCCAGCGCGGCGAGGTTGGCCAGCCAGACCAGGGTGGGCAGGTCGTCGGCGACCACGTAGTCGATGGTCTCCCGGCCCTTGCTCGAACCGGGGGCGGGCAGCGTCTCGGTGCGTACCCACCCGGGGGTCGCGGCCGGGGCGTTCTTCTCGAAGAACGACCCGCCGGTGACGCCGTTGGGGAAGCGGATGCGGGTCAGTGCCCGGTCGGTCAGGTGCGGCAGGAGCACCGGGGCGATCCGGGTGTAGTAGTCGATCACCTCGCCCTTGGTGAACCCGGCCTCGGGATAGAGCACCTTGTCCAGGTTGGACAGCTCCAACGCACGTCCCTCGACCTCGACCTTCAGCCGCTCACCCGGCATCGTCGACCTCCTCCGGCGGCTTGTCCGGCCGCAGCCGCAGCACCCGGGGGAACCGCAGCCGCCCGTCCGGGGTGCGCTGGCCGTACTTGACCTCGACCACGATCTGAGGGGTCACCCAGATCGCGCCCCGGGCATCCTCGCGGGGCACGTCCCCGGCGAACGGCGACGCGCCGGTACGCAGCGGATCCAGTTCCCGCAGCAGTTCCCGTTCCAGCGCGGCGCCGATCCCGCCGCCGACCCGGCCCCGGTAGGTGAGCCGGCCGTCCGGGCGGGGCACCCCGACCAGCAGGCCGCCGATCTTCCGCGCACCGGGCCGCCAGCCGCCGACCACGAAGTCGCCGGTCACCTCCAGCTTGACCTTCACCCAGTCCGGCGAGCGCACCCCGGGCCGGTAGGCGGCGTCGACCCGCTTGGCCATCACCCCCTCCAGGCCGTGCTCGCCCGCCGCCTCGTAGGTGGCGGCGCCGTCGGCGAACGAGGGGGGCACCGCCCAGCGGGCCGCGCCGAGACCCAGGCCGTCGAGGGCGGACCGCCGCCGGTGGTACGGCCACCCGGTGAGGTCCTCCCCGCGCAGCCGGAGCAGGTCGAAGATCATGTACGTGACCGGCACGCCGGCCGCCAACCGGGCCGCCTTCGCCCGGTCCCGTACGTGCATCCGCTCGGCGAGGGCGGTGAACGACGGCTGCCCGGCGGCGTTGAAGAGCACCACCTCGCCGTCGAGCAGCGCGTCGTCGACCTGCTCGGCCAGGGTGATCAGCTCGGGGTACGCGACGGTGATCTCCACGCCGCTGCGGGCGTACAGGTGCTGCCGGCCGCCGGTGATGTCGGCGAGCGCCCGGACCCCGTCCCACTTGAACTCGTACGCCCAGCCGTCACCGACCGGGAGCTGCCCGGTCATCGCGAGCATCGGCTTCAGCGGCGCGCCGGGCACGCCTACGACTGTAGTTGCGCACGGAAGCGCGTGCGTGCGCTTCGATCGTTTGCGATCCTGGTCAGATCGGGGAGAGGAGTACGGCATGCGCGCCATCTGGAAGGGGGCGGTGTCCTTCGGGCTGGTCTCGATCGGGGTGAAGCTCTACTCGGCCACCGAGGAGAAGGACATCCGTTTCCACCAGGTGCACCGGGAGGACGGCGGTCGGATCCGCTACAAGCGGACCTGCTCGGTGTGCGGTGAGGAGGTCACCTACGACGACATCGCCAAGGGGTACGACCTGGGCGGCGGCGAGATGGTGATCCTGACCGACGAGGACTTCGCCGACCTGCCGCTGACCACCTCGCACGCCATCGACGTGCTGGAGTTCGTCCCGGCGGAGCAGGTCGACCCGATCCTCTACAACAAGGCGTACTTCCTGGAGCCGGAGGGCGCGGCCACCAAGCCGTACGTGCTGCTGCGCGACGCGCTGGCCGACTCGGAGCGGGTGGCGATCGTCAAGGTGGCGATCCGCCAGCGGGAGCAGTTGGCCACCCTGCGGGTCCGCGAGGGCGTGCTGCTGCTCAACACGATGCTCTGGCCGGACGAGGTGCGTACCCCCGACTTCGGCTTCCTCGACGAGGACCTCAAGGTCCGCCCCCCGGAGCTGGCGATGGCCTCCTCCCTGATCGACTCGATGGCCGGCGAGTTCCAGCCGGACGCCTTCACCGACGACTACCGGGCGGCGTTGCAGGAGGTCATCGACGCCAAGGTCGAGGGGCGCGAGGTGGTGCAGCCGGAGGAGGAAGAGGCCGCGCCGGCCGCCGCGGTGGACCTGATGGCCGCGCTCAAGGCCTCGGTGGAACGGGCCCGGGCCGCCCGGGGCGAGGAGCCGGCCGGCGGCGCGGGCGAGCCGACCCCGATCTCCGCGGCGCGCTCGGCGCAGAAGGCCGCGAAGAAGGCCGCGAAGGCCCCGGCGAAGAAGGCCGCGAAGAAGACGGAACCGGCGAAGAAGACGGCCGCCAGGAAGACCGCGGAGAAGAAGGCGGCCAAGGCCCCGGCGAAGAAGGCTGCCGAGAAGAAGGCCGCCCCCCGCAAGACCGCCTGACCGGGCCGTCAGCCCCGGCCGAGCCTTTCGGTCGGGGTGATCCGGACGATCACCCGCTCCTCGCCCGGCTGCCGGAACGGGTAGGTGTCCTGCCCGAGGTACTTCTTCGCCATCCGGTCGATGTGCTCGTCCGCGCCCTCCGTGACGAACTCGGCGGCGCCCTTCACCCACAGGGTCCGGAAGTCGTCCGCCTTGTCCACCACGGACACCGCGACCACCGGGTTGCGCTGGATGTTTACGTACTTCTGCCGCCCCTTGGCGGTGTTGAACACGATGTGCTCGCCGTCGGTGTCCACCCAGACCGGGGTGACGTGTGGGGTGCCGTCGGCCTCGATGGTCGCCACATGGGCGAGCTGCGGCTCGGAGAGCAGGGCCAGGTCGTCGTCGGTGAGGATCGCCATGGTCGGAATCTACCGCCGCAGAGGTGTCACGCCGGGACGGAATCGGACGGCCAGGGCGGTCCGGGTACGCCCGGTGGCGGACCGGGCGGGCGACGGGGCGCCGACGGCATCGATCCAGGTACCGTGTGCGCTGGCCACGGCACCGGGTCGCCGGGCCGGTCACCCACACCAGCAGGGAGTCGAGGACGTGAGCGAGCGTACGGAGAACCGGTCGGCGGGCCAGGGCCCGGAGACGAAGGCGCAACGGCGGCTGGCCGCCCAGCTGGCCGCGCAGAAGGCCGCCGAGGCGAAGAAGCGCCGCCAGGCCTGGCTGGGCGCACTCACCGGACTGGTGGTCATCGCGGTGATCGTCGGGGTCTTCGTGGTGACCCGCGGTGGCGACGACGACGCCCCGAAGCAGGCCGCCTCGCCGGCCGGCTGCCCGGGCGGATTCCCGACCCTGCCCGACGGCGCGGACCAGGCGCTCTGCACCAAGCCGGCGGCCGGCAAGGGCGAGGGCGAGCTGACCGGACTGAAGGCCACCCCGCTGATCCGCGGCAACGGCCCGGCGGCACAGGCCGGCCAGCAGATCACGGTCAACTACGTCGGCGTGTCCTACCGGACCGGCGAGGAGTTCGACGCCTCCTGGAAGCGCTCGGAGCCGTTCTCGTTCGTGCTCGGCCAGGGCAACGTCATCCCGGGCTGGGACCAGGGCATGCAGGGCCAGACCGTCGGCAGCCGGGTGCAGCTGGACATCCCGGCCGACCTGGCGTACGGCGAGAAGCCGCAGCGTCCGGGTGCGCCGGCCGGCCCGCTGCGCTTCATCGTCGACGTCCTCGCGGTGCAGTAGGCCACACGGGTCTTCCCGGTCGTCGTACACGCGCAGTAGGTTCGGGGTCACCGTGGGCGGTCCGCCGCCGCACGGTGACCCCTCACCACGCGGAGGTGCACGTGCCGGTGCTGGACGACGATCCCGGGCGGACGGCCCGGCTCATGTGGACGCACGTCGAACCCCTGCACGCGGTCACCTACTTCCATCCCCGGGCCCGCGCCGCGTACGAGGCGGTCGGGCTGCGCGGCTACTGGCGGGGATACTTCGCCGGCCGGGCCGCGCCGCTCGGGCCCACCGACGCCGCCCCGGTGGTCGCGGCGTTCTTCAACTTCGCCCCGCACATGGTGTCCCGGGCCCTGCCCGCCGTCTGGAGGCTGGCCACCCCGCAGGAGGCGCTACGGGCCCGGCTCACCGGCGCCGTGCAGGCGCTGGCCGAGCTGACGTACGAGTTGCCGGAGTCGCACCTGGTCGAGGCGGGCGACCTGCTGGAGGAGGCGTCCGCCGCCCTGGACACCGCCGGTCGGGTGCTCGGCGCGGCCAACGCCGCCCTGCCCCGCGGCGAGTACCCGCTGGCCCGGCTCTGGCAGGCCGCCACCACGCTGCGCGAGTCGCGCGGTGACGGGCACGTCGCCGCCCTGGTCGCCGCCGGTCTCGACCCGGTCGAGACGCTGGCCTGGCGGGTCGCGGTGGACATGCCCCTGCAGAACCTGCTCGGCCGGGGCTGGTCGGAGGAGCAGTGGCAGGCGGCCCGGGGCCGGCTGGCCGAACGTGGCTGGCTCGACCCCGAGGGCGAGCCGACCGATGCCGGCCGGGCCGGCTTCCAGGCCGTCGAGGCCGCCACCGACCGCGCCGCCGCGCGCCCCTGGGTCAGCCTCGGTGCGGACCGCGTCGACCGCCTTCGCGAACTCCTCGAACCCATGGCCCGCGCCTGCCACACCGTGATCCCGGAGAACAACCCGATCGGGCTGCCCGCCCTCCGGTCCTGACCCGACCCGACAGCTGGCCGGGCCGGGCAAGATCATCACCAGGTCGGCGATGTGGCGGTGTCACCACAGCCCTGACACCGCCAGTTCGGCGGCATGGTGACGCGCAGCGCGCGTGGCGCAGCGGGCGTGGCGTGGCGGGCGGGTGACCGGGCGGGTGACCGGGCGCAGCGGGTGACCGGGCGGGGCGGGACTGCGGCACGTCTGGCGGGCAGGCAGGATGGGCGGGTGACGGTGGACGCGGTGATCTTCGACCTGGACGGCGTGATCGTGGACTCGGAGCCGGTCTGGGAGGAGGTCCGGCGGGCGTACGTGGCCGCGCACGGTGGCACCTGGCAGCCGGACACCCAGCGCCGACTGATGGGGATGAGCACCGGCGAGTGGGCCGAATACCTCAGCGGCGAGCTGGGCGTCGACCGCACCGCCGGGCAGGTCGCCACCGAGGTGGTCGAGGAGATGACCCGGCGCTACGCGCAGCGCGTACCACTGATCGACGGCGCCGACGCGGTCGTACGCCGGATGGCCGCGCGGTGGCCGCTGGGGTTGGCCAGCTCGTCGCCGACCCGGCTGATCGCGGCGGCGCTGGCCGCGACCGACCTGGCCGCCGCGTTCCGGGTCACCCTCTCCACCGAGGAGACGGCGCGGGGCAAGCCCGCGCCGGACGTCTGGCTCGCCGTCGCCGAGCGGCTCGGCGTCGACCCGACCCGCTGCGTCGCGATCGAGGACTCCTCCAACGGGGTACGCTCCGCGGCCGCCGCCGGCATGCGGGTGGTCGCGGTGCCGCACGGGTCGTACCCGCTGGACCCGGACGCGGCGGCGCTCGCCGCCGTGACGCTGGCCTCGGTGGACGCCCTCACCCCGGAGGTCGTGGAGCAGTTCGGCTGACCGACGCCACGCCTCGGGCCGCCCGTGGTCAGCGGGCGCGGCGGGCGGTCACCGCGCAGAACGGGCCGTCGGGGCGGACGGCCGGGTCGACGGCCCAGCCGGTCTCCCGCAGCCGCGCGGCCACCCGCTCGACGATCATGGTCAGCCGGCCGGCGTCGGGGGGCTGCCAGCACAGGTGCAGCTCGCCGCCGGGTGCGAGCAGCCGGGGCAGCAGCGCGAACTCCACGCCGGGCGCGCGGACCCAGAACAGGTTGACGTCGACGGCGAGGATCCGGTCGAACGGGCCGTCGGCGGGGTCGAACGCGGCCAACTCGGCGACCCGGAACGCGGCGCGGCCGGCGGCGACGGCCGCCGCGTTGCGGGCCTCGGCGGCCCGGACCGCGCCGGCCGAGCGGTCGACGGCCAGCAGCGTGCCGTCGGTGAGTGCCCGGCAGATCAGCTCGGCGGCGACGCCCCGGCCGCAGCCGACCTCCAGCACCCGGTCGCCGGGGCGAGGGGCGAGCCGGTCCACCGCCCAGGTCAGTCGCGCGGGTATGGCCGCCACGTGGTCACCGTAGTGGCCACCCCCGTCAGATTCGTCGGCGTCACCGGCACCGGTATGTCCCGCATGACCACTCCCCTGTCGCCGCCCACCCGGTTATACGGTTCGCGGGGCGGGCCGGATCGGAATGATCACGTCCCGTCCGGGTAGGGCTGCGGCACGAGGTTGAGGAGAGCGCGATGAAGGCGATCGTGTACGAGCACAGCGGCGACCCCTCGGTGCTGCGGCTGGTCGACCGGCCGGTGCCGGAGCCCGGTCCCGGTGAGGTGCTGGTCCGGCTGGCCGTCTCCGGGGTCAACCCCACCGACTGGAAGGCACGGCGGCAGTGGCCGCTGCCGGAGGGCTGGCAGACGCCCGGCCAGGACGGCGCCGGAGTGGTCGAGGGGGTCGGCGAGGGCGTCGAGGCGGACCTGATCGGCGAACGGGTGTGGCTCTGGGAGGCCGCCTGGCAGCGCCCCTGGGGCACCGCCGCCGAGTACACGGTGGTCCCGGTCCGGCAGGCGGTGCCGCTCGGCGACGCCTCCTTCGACCTGGGCGCCTGCCTCGGCATCCCGTTCCTCACCGCGCACCGCTGCCTCACCGCCGGCGAGTACATGCCGGACCGGCTGCACCCGGGCGCGCTCAGCGACCACGTGGTGCTGGTGCAGGGCGGCGCGGGCGCGGTCGGCAACGCGGCGATCCAGCTCGCCCGCTGGGCGGACGCCTGCGTCGTCGCCACCGTGAGCAGCCCGGAGAAGGCACAGCTCGCGGCGGCGGCCGGCGCGGACTTCGTGGTCGACTACCGGCGGCAGGACGTGGTCGAGGAGGTCCGCAAGGTCGCGCCCGACGGCGCGCACACCATCGTCGAGGTGTCCGCCGCGCGCAACGCCGCGACCGACGTCCAACTGCTGCGCCCCGGCGGGGCGGTCTGCGTGTACGCCGACGACGGCGGCGACGAGGTGACCCTGCCGATCCGGCCGCTGATGGTGTCGAACGTCCGCTGGCAGTTCGTGCTGGTCTACACCGAGCCGAAGGCGGCCAAGGCGCAGGCGCTGGTCGACGTGGCGGCGGCGGTCGCCCAGGGCGGCGTACGGGTGGGTGCGGAGGCCGGACTGCCGCTGCACCGCTACCCACTGGCCGACACGGCGGCGGCGCACCAGGCGGTGGAAGAATCGGTGGTCGGAAAGGTGCTGGTCAGCACCGCCGAGGAATAGTTCGCGAGGGTATTTCGCAATCGTCCGGACAGAGCCGAACGAGTTTCGCGACAATGACTGTGCGGGTCGCCCCGCAAAGGAAGGGCGGCCCCGGCGCGGTGCGAACGCCGGGGCCGCCCCTGGGGGAGGGATGCTTCAGGAGTAACGTCCCTGCCCCTTACTGCGACGGGTCGCCGAAAAACGTTACGGCCCCGCCAGCTCCCGCACCTCGAGCCCGCCGTCGGCGTACCGGGACCGGACGACCTTCTTGTCGAACTTGCCGACGCTGGTCTTCGGGACGGCGTCGATGAACGCCCACCGCTCCGGCAGCTGCCAGCGCGCCACCGACTTCGCCAGGAACTCGCGCAGCTCCTCCGCGGTCACCGAGGCGCCCTCGCGGACCACCACCGTGGCGAGCGGACGCTCGTCCCAGCGCTGGTCGGGCACCCCCACCACGCACGCCTCCTGGACGTCCGGGTGGGCCATCAGGGCGTTCTCCAGCTCCACCGAGGAGATCCACTCCCCGCCGGACTTGATCACGTCCTTGGCCCGGTCGGTGAGGGTGATGAAACCGTCCGGGGAGAGCGTGCCGACGTCGCCCGTACGCAGCCAACCGTCGCGGAACTTCTCCTCGTCGGGGGCCTCGTCGCCGACGTACCGGGCGGTGATCCACGGCCCACGGACCTCCAGCTCACCCACGGACGTCCCGTCGGCGGGCAGCGGCTCGCCCAGCGGGCCGACGATCCGGGCGGCGACCCCGGCCGGCACCCGACCCTGGGTGTAGCGGTAGCGCCAGGCGTCGTCGCCGGTGGCCCCGGCCGGCGGACGGGCCACCGAGCCGAGCGGGGACATCTCCGTCATCCCCCAGGCGTGGATCACGTCGATGCCGTGCCGCTCGGCGAACGCGTGCATCAGCGCCGGCGGGCAGGCCGAACCGCCGACGATCACCTCCTTCAGCGAGGAGGTGTCCACGTCGTGGCTGTCCAGGTACGCCAGCAGGTCGTTCCAGATGGTCGGCACCGCGCCGGCCAGGGTGGGGCGCTCGGCGGCGATCATCTCGGCGATCGGCGCGGCCTGGAGGAAGCGGTCCGGCATGATCAGCGACGCGCCGGAGAGGAACGCCGCGTACGGCAGCCCCCAGGACATCGCGTGGAACATCGGCACGATGGCCAGCTCCCGGTCGGTCGGGGCCAGCCCGAAGCCCTCCGGCATGCAGATCTGCAACGAGTGCAGGTAGATCGAGCGGTGAGAGTAGGCCACACCCTTGGGGTTGCCGGTGGTGCCGGAGGTGTAGCAGAGCGCTGCGGCGTCCCGCTCGTCCACCTCCGGCCAGTCGTAGGTCTCGGGGCGCCCGGCCAGCAGGTCGTCCCAGTGGTGCACGGTGATCCGGTCGCCGGCCGCCGCGGTCAGCGGAGCCGGGTCGCCACCGCCGGCGACCACCACGTGCCGCACGGTGGTCATCTCGCCGATCACCCGGGCCAGCAGCGGGATCAACGTCGAATCGACCAGCACCACCCGGTCGGTGGCGTGGTTGGCGATGTAGGCGACCTGGTCCGGGAAGAGCCGGATGTTCAGGGTGTGCAGCACCGCGCCCATGCTGGGCACCGCGAAGTACGCCACCAGGTGCTCGGTGTTGTTCCACATGAAGGTGGCCACCCGCTCGTCGCCGGTCACCCCGCACTCGTCGCGCAGGGCGTGGGCGAGCCGGGCGGCCGTGCGGCCCACCTCGGCGTACGACATCCGGCGGGACTCGGCGCCGGTCCACGTCACCACCTCGGCCGTGCCGTGCACGGTGGAGCCGTGTTCGAGGATCCGGGAGACCTGAAGCGGGGCGTCCATCATCGTGCTACGCATGGGTAACAAGCTAGTGTCGCCGGTCACGGGTTGGGAACCCCCCGGATCGCCGGACCGGCCCGGCGAAGCTGCGTAGATTGTCCCGGTGAGCATCTCCTGGGCCGACTCGTACGTGGGGCAACTGCGCGCCCTGGCCGGTGACCGGACGCTGATGTTCGTCGGGGCCCGCGCCGTGGTCCGCGACAACGCGGGCCGGGTGCTGCTGATCCAACGCTCCGACAACGGACACTGGGCGTTGCCGGCGGGCGCGATGGAACTCGGCGAGTCGATCGCCGACTGCGCGGTACGCGAGGTCCGGGAGGAAACCGGCCTGCGCGCGCTGCGAGTCAGCGCCTTCGCGCTCTACACCGGCCCCGACCGCACCCACACCAACATGTACGGCCACACGTACCAGATCTTCACCACCGCGTTCCGGGTCGAGGACTGGGACGGCGACCTGGCCCGGATGACCGACGAGACCACCGACGCGGGCTTCTTCCACCGCGGGGAGTTCCCGTCGCCGCTGTCTGCCTCGGTCCCGGAGACCCTCGCCGACCTGGAGGTCTTCGAGCAGACCAACCGCCTCATCCTCAAGTAGCCCCGCCACCTGCACGCCGGGAGCACGTCCGGGTCCGGCACGAAGGCGGTGACGGTCGGGCATCGCCGACGGTGACGGAGGGCTGGTGGCCACGGCGAGGCTCGTGGGGATCGCGAGGCTCGTGGGGATCGCGAGGCTGACGGTGACGCCGCCGCTGGGGGTGACGCCGCCGCTGGGGGGTGACCACGCCGCTGACGGTGGCCACGGCGAGGGGCGGTGGCCGCGCCGCTGACGGTGACCGAAGTCGGCCGCAGTCAGGGGACCTCAGCAGCGCTACAGACTTGATCGCATCAATGGATCGCGGTGAGCCACCGCGGATCGCGGTGAGCCACCGTGGGTCGGGGCAGTGGCACCGTGGGTCGGGGCAGTGGCACCGTGGGTCGGGGCGGGCTCCGGGAGCGAGGGCGGGACGCTCGGGCGCGGCGAGATGACCGCACCGTCCGGCTGCCTGTTCAGCTACGCGACGGGGGAAGTGCCGAAGTGCAGGCCGGCGATCCAGATGTGCGATCAGGTCTGTAGCGTCCCGGCACCCACCTCGGCACTGGGGCTGTCCCAGCTATGGAGAGGCCGGGCCCGGCCCCATCCGGCCCGACCCAACGCCCGGCACCGCGCCACCCGACCCGACCCCACCCGGCCCCCCGACCCCGCCCGGCCCGACCCCGCCCGGCCCGACCCCGCCCGGCCCGACCCCGCCCGGCCCGACCCC
>NZ_FMDN01000060.1 GCF_900090245.1 Micromonospora halophytica | reverse complement strand
ACCCGGGTTCCGCAGCTTGTAGTTAAACGATCATCGGAATCTGGCCGCAGAGCAGCGAAGATTGACGTGTGTCTCCGGAAGGGCGTGTGTCTACGCTCTATCGCCGGTGTCTGGTCTTGGTTAGCGCGGGTCGAAGGTGGTGACCCGGGCTGGCGGCTGGACGGAAAGTGCCTGGTAGATGGCCTTGTGTTCGGGTCGTAGCGGGGTGGTCTGCACGACGGTGCCGGCGGGTCCGGCGAGGGTGACCTGGCTGATTCGCCCGAGTTGCCGGTTGATGTTTCGCCACGTTTCACCGGTGGCGCGTTCGGCGACGCGGACCAGTAGCAGGGCCAGCCAGCAGATGAGGACGTGGGCGCGGATGCGGTGTTCGAGGCGGTGGAACACCGGCCGTAGCAGCAGCTGGGACTTCAGGTCGCGGAAGCCGCGTTCGGCTTCGAGGAGGTTCTTGTAGCCCAGGGCCGTGTCCTCGGCGCTGATCGCCGGGTCGGACGTGGCGATGAGGTATTTGCCGTCCAGGCGCTCCTCGACCTTGATCTTCGCCTTGTTGACCTTCAGCCGTCCGTTGGGCTGTTGGACGAGCCACCGGCCCAGGCTGGGGTGGTCGCGCAGGGCGCACTCGGCGCGCACGTGCGCGGCCTCGTGGCGTTGGCGGGTCCTGTCGCCGACGGGTCGTTTGGCGTCGCGTTCGCGCTGGTCACGGATACGCGCAAGTTCGGCTTCGATGCGGGCGATCGCGTCGTCGCGCTGCTGCTTGTCCCGGGCGGCCTGATCGGGGTTGTGGCAGATGACGAACCGCACGTCGGTGCCGTCGATGCGCACTTCCTTGACGCGCAGGTTGTCCTTGACCTGCTGGTAGCGGCCCTGACGGGCCAGGACCTGCTCGACGAGGGGGCTGCCGTCGCGCATGCGCATCCCGGCGATGTAGTGCCCGCCGGCGCGGCGCAGGTAGGCCAGGTTGTCGGCGGAGGAGAACCCACGGTCGACCACGGTGATGACGCGGCCGAGTTTCCAGTCGCGCATGTCGTCGCGGACCTCGGCCAGGACCTGCTGGTCGTTGCTGTTGCCCGGCCAGCACCAGCACCGGACCGGGATGCCTTCCTTCGTCACGGCCAGGCCGATGACGATCTGGGGTAGGTCGCCGCGGTGGTCCTTGGAGTGCCCGTACCGGCGGAAGGCGTCCTCGCCGTGGTCTTCGGTGTCGCGTTCGAAGTAGGTGCTGGTGGTGTCGAAGAACAGCAGGTCGACCTCGAGGTTGAGCAGGTTGGCCACGGCGAAGAACACCGCTTCCTGCACCCGGCCGGCCGTGTCGGCGTCCACGAGCAGGTCCATCGCACGGTATGCGTGATCGTCGTCCATCGAGGCCAGACCGGGGATGACGGTGTCCTCGCCGGCCCACTCGGCTGCCGACAGCTTGCTCATCGGGGCCACCGCCCGGTTGGCGACCAGCGCGAACAGCACTCGTTCCATGTTCGTGGTGAACCTGCGCGCGTCCGCCGCGGTGCGTACGGCCGCGGCGATGTCCAGTCGCCGCCACAGCCCGTCGAGCAGCCATGTCGCTCCGATCGAGCGGGCGTCAACGACTTCGAGGGGTCCCGCCCCGGCAACCAGGCCCGCTTCCACGCCCGTGCCGTCGCCGTCTCCGCCGAAGTGCTTGTTGATCGACGCGGCGAGCCGACGCATTCCTTCGACGTCGACCTGGTCGACACGGCCCAGGTTCATCAGCACATCAGGCTTGATCTTGCCGGCCACGCGGCGGTTGTGCGCCAGGGCGACGTAGCGCACCACGCTGCCGTCGGCGTTGGTCCGCGACGTGAACCGCAGATACATGACTACGAAGAAACCACATCACCGCTGGCCACACAAGATATGAGTACCTGCTCGTGTTACTACACTTTCGGGCCCGCAGGCCCGGTGTGAGGCATCCGCAAGCCCGTGACCAGCAGCGATCCAGAACTGATCAGGCCTGTGTTCCTACGAACTGCGGAACTCGGG
>NZ_FMDN01000040.1 GCF_900090245.1 Micromonospora halophytica | reverse complement strand
CTGCAGGCCGAGGCCGCTGTGGTCGCCGAACACCCAGGCATCCTGCTGATCTCGGACAAGGGCTTCGCGTCCAAGGCATTCGAGCGGAACCTGGCCGAGCAGGGCATCGAACTGCTACGGCCGTCACGCAAGAAGGAGAAAACCCGTTACGGCGAGGCGACGCTCAAGAAGGTCCGCCAGCTCATCGAGTCAGTCAACGACACCCTCAAGGGCCAGCTTGACCTGGAGGAACACGGCGGCCGTACCTTCGCCGGCGTTGCCGTGCGGGTGGCTCAACGTCTCCTGGCCATGGCCGCCGCGATCTGGCACAACAACAAGACCAACGCACCCGTCACCCGATCACTGATCGCCTACGACCAGGGACCGGACTTCGGAACAACTCGTCTAGCGTCAACCCGACCGAGCGAAGTGGAGCGTGACGATGGCAAGGGCGAGCCTGCGCGAGCACGGCGATGGCCAACTCCCAGTTGGGGTTGGTGGTGATCCGCATCGATCCGAAACCCATTCGGCGTACGGTACGGTCGCCAAGCGCCCAGGCGCCGGCGGCGGTTGCGGTGATCTCGTCAACGGGCATTCGGCGAGGCTAACCTGATGCCCCTGAGCTGCGCATTCGTGTGATCGCCCGATACCGGGACGGCACACCCGATGTTACTTTTGTTGTGCTGTCGGAGCAGGCTTGCCGCTTTTCCGGCTCTGAACTTCGACGAAGCGCTTGAGCAGCATGTCGTGCCGGAACTCGTACCTGGGACCGACCGCGCGCAGGATGTTCCGGCGGCGCGCGTCCTCAAGGAAGGCCATCAGGCGCAGGGGCGTTCCCTCGGTGCGGGCGAGGTCCACCATCGCGAACGCGGTGGCCACGCCGACATTCCGGGCCAGCGCGGCGGTGATGGCGGCCATGAGCGCGAAGGTTGCGCCCACCGCGAGGCCGGCCCGCAGGCCGTCGACGGATCCGGTCGATCCCCCGACGAACAGACCTACCGCGAGACCCACCAGAATTCCCAGCCCGAGACGTAGGCCGAGGTGGTGCCGCCACACCTCCCGAGGGTCGAGCGTTCTGACCTCCATCTCCGCCGGGCCGTTCCCGTCCCGGATGGGGTCGAACGACGGACCCGCCCCGACACCGATGATCGTCCCGGACACCATCTGATAGCCCCGGCCGGTGATGAGGATCGCGCCGAACGTCAGCGTCAACGCGCCGGTGTACAGCACCCAGGGCGGCGGCGGATCATTCCCCAGCACGCCCGACTGGGTCAGTAACACCGACCCCGGGCCGGACAGGGACCACACCACGAACCCCACGGGCACGGCCCGGGGCGGAAAGATGTCCCGCCAGCCCGCAGTGGTCAGGGCATCGTCGTCGCCGGATGTCGTCGACTTCGAGGACAGCCGCTGGAACACGTTGGCGCCCAGTCCGATGCTGGTGATCGCGGCGTAGCGGAGTTCCATCACGGGTGGCAGGAGGATGAACCCGACGATGGTCTGGAACACAGCGGCGGCGGTCGCGACGATCAGGGGCGCACGCCGGGACGTGACCCAGGACGGAATCGTCCACCACCGTAGCGACTTGTTTTCCTGCTGATCGAGGCGCCTGGCCAGCAGCCGCAGCGTGTGGGTGGCCTGGTCGATTGAGAACGGCGGTGCGGGTTGGCGCGGCCGGGGCCGGTACGCGGACCAGACGATCTCGTCGAGCAGGTGACGCTGGACGGCCAGCGGGGTGGGAAAGCGATTCCGATCGAGCAACTCGTCGACGCTGCGGTCATTCCCGGCGTTGTCGTAGACCTCGTTGGTGAGGCTGACGAAGAGCGGGTTGGCGAGCGCGGTCGCCAACCTTCCCTGCGGTTCCCCAGCGAGGTTCGCGGTCACCGCTGCCCAGGCCGGCGGGACCGGCTCTGGCCGGTCGTGCAGGAGGTACGCCACCGCGTCCGAGGAATCGACGGCCCTGAGTTCCACCATCACGCCGGAGCCCTGCGGGACCTTCTGCAGCGTGGTGGACGCCTCATGGGCTCGCGAGATGAGGACGATCCGGTAGTTCGCGTCGCTCAGCGCCGACATGATGACTGGCCGGAGGGACTTCTGGACCTGGTCGAAGCCGTCGAGGAAAACCGAGATGCGGCCTTCCTCAAGTAACTCCTCGGCCGCCGCGCGCCCGACGCGGCCCCGGAACATCGAGTACCGCCGAGCCAGCCGGCCGACGAGCCACCGCGTCGGATCCTCGTCGTTTGGATTCCAGCCGACCAGGTCGAACAGGACCGGCACCGGCACCCGGGCGGCGTGTTCGGATCCGCCGTTCTTCCGATGTTCCAGCGCGGCGCGCAGGAGCAGCACGGCGGCCGTGGTCTTTCCCGCCGCGGGCTCTCCGGTGAGGATGAGCCGACCCGATCCGAGCCCGCCGTAGAGGGTGTGCAACTCGTCGAGACCGCCACCGTTGGCCAGAATCTCCTGGGTGACGCGCTGGACACCTGCCAACGGAGAGAAGTTTTTCTGCCCGTCGACGGCCGACTTGAACTTCTTAGGTACGTTCCGGGTGGTCAACTGCCATCGCACCGGCAACCGGGGTTGCGCCGTCAGCCGGCGGAGCTTGGCTTCCCTGTCCCACTGGCGTTTCACCGCCTTCGCGAGCTGGTCCGCCCATCCGTCGAGGACCCGCTCGGCTGCGGCCTGACGAGCGTTCAACCACCCCCAGAGAATGAGAGAGACGACAAGGAGAACCGGTGCGAGTGGCAGGTATCTGCGCGGAATGTTGTTGGAGATGACGCTTGTCGCGATCCCCATCACCAGGGTCAGCCAGAGCAGATAGTTGGCTATCCGGAGGGATCGCACCCGCACTCCCAGCTCGTTCGCTCACCGGCTGACCCACTCGATCTGCCGCGATGCCGCACGGTCGCTTGCTCGCCTCATCCTATGCGAATTTGGCGCGGATCCTCCGGCTCCCCCCGGCCGCCGACGCCGGTAACCGCGTTGGTCGCCGACACCACGACCGGCGCCGCAAGCATGCTTCGGCCAGGCGGAACGTGACTAGCCCTGCTCTTTCACGAGGGTTGTGGCAGTGGTGGGCGCCGGGTTGATGTTGATGTGTGTTGATGTGGTTCGGGTTTGGGTGTGGTTAGGTAACCGGCGATGGTGTCGGTGTCCTCCGTGGTCTTCCGGGTTGTGGTGGTCGGGGCGGTTCTGCCTGGTCAGGTGGCGGGTTGGGGTAGTGCGGTCAGGTGGGCGAAGGCGGTGGCGAGGTGATCTCGCCAGGGCCAGGTCGCGGCGATGCGTCGTGGACGAAGTCGCCGCCGCCGTTGCTGCCCGTGAGCCGGTCAGCGGAATACGTATTGTCGGCATCGACGGCCCGAGCAGCTCGGGAAAGAGCCACCTCGCCCGCAGCCTCTCCAAGGCGCTGAAGGCGCCGATCATCGAGATCGACGACTTCGTCTCATGGGAGGACTTCGCCGGATGGTGGCCACGCTTCGACACCCCGGTACTCACACCGCTGCTTCGCGGCGAGGATGCCCACTACCAGGCCAGAGACTGGACGGACTGGTACGGCAACACCCTCGGCGAGTGGAAAACCCAGCCCTGGGCACCCATCATGATCTTCGAAGGCGTCACCTGCACCCGCCGCGATACGATCGATCGACTTGCCTACACCATCTGGGTCGACGCACCAGCACCATTGCGACTGGCGCGCGGCCTCGCCCGCGACAGCTCCTTCGTCGGCGTCGAGCAGCTCTGGCAGAAATGGATGACCGAGGAAGAAAGTTTCTTCGCCTCGGACGGCACCCGCGACCGCGCCGACCTCATCATCGACACCGCCGACCACGGATGACTGCGGTTTCGCCTGACTCAGCAAACGAGGAAATGGCCAACTAGATCCGGACGGATCGGCGCTGTCCCTCCGCGGGCAGTTGTCCCCGGCCTGGTCACCACGCCGACCGCTGTCCACCTAATTGCGGACCGGACAGCCGACCGGGCATCCCGGACGGCCCTTTTCGAGAAGGTCCTACAGTTGCCCCACGTCCGTGATCCGGACGACCGCCGCGCCCGTCTCGTCGGAGGCGACCAGGTCCACCTCGGCACTGATGCCCCAGTCGTGGTCGCCGTCGGGATCGTCGAGGATCTGCCGTACGGTCCACCGCTCCCGGCCCTGCTCGATCATCAGCAGCGCCGGGCCGCGCGCGTCCGGCCCCACCCCGATCGCGTCGTACGACTCGAAGTACGGCTCCAGCGCGTCGGCCCACGCATCGGCGTCCCAGCCGTCGGCGGCGTCGAGTTCGCCGAGCAGATCCCAGCGGCGCAGCGCGGCCAGCTCGACCCGGCGGAACAGCGCGTTGCGCACCAGCACCCGGAAGGCCCGCGCGTTGCGGGTCACCGCCGGCGGACGGTCGTCCAGGCTGGCGGCGACCTCCGCCACGTCGGACGGGTTGCGCAGCCGCTCCCACTCGTCGATCAGGCTGGAGTCGACCTGGCGGACCAGCTCGCCCAGCCACTCGATGAGGTCGATCAGTTCCTCGGTCTTGGCGTCCTCGGGCACCGTCTGCCGCAGCGTCTTGTACGCGTCGGCCAGGTAGCGCAGGACCAGGCCTTCCGAGCGGGTCAGCCCGTAGAACTGCACGTACTCGCCGAAGGTCATCGCCCGCTCGTACATGTCCCGGACGACGGACTTGGGGGAGAGCTGGTGGTCGGCGACCCACGGGTGCCCCTGCCGGTACATCTCGTACGCCGACTCCAGCAGCTCCGCGAGCGGCTTGGGCCAGGTCACCTCGTCGAGCAGTTCGATGCGCGCCTCGTACTCGATGCCCTCGGCCTTCATCGCGGCGACCGCCTCGCCGCGGGCCTTGAACTGCTGCGCGGAGAGCACCTGGCGCGGGTCGTCCAGGATCGACTCGATCACCGAGAGCACGTCCAGGGCGTACGACGGGGACGCCGTGTCCAGCAGCTCGATCGTGGCCAGCGCGAGGGGGGAGAGCGGCTGGTTGAGCGCGAAGTCGAGCTGGAGGTCGACGGTGAGCCGGACCCGCCGGCCGTTCTCGTCGGGCTCGTCGAGCTGCTCGACCACGCCGCCGGCCCGCAACGCCCGGTAGATGGCGATGGCCCGGCGGATGTGCCGGCGCTGGGCGGCGCGTTCCTCGTGGTTGTCGGTGAGCAGGTGCCGCATGGCGGCGAACGCGTCGCCCGGCCGGCCGATGACGTTGAGCAGCATCGAGTGGCTGACCTGGAAGCTGGAGGTCAGCGGCTCCGGCTCGGCCTCGACCAGTCGCTGGAAGGTCGGCTCGCCCCAGCCGATCGAGCCCTCCGGCGGCTTCTTCTTGACCACCTTGCGGCGCTTCTTCGGATCGTCGCCGGCCTTGGCGAGGGCCTTCTCGTTCTCGATGACGTGCTCGGGGGCCTGCACGACGACCCGGCCGAGGGTGTCGAAGCCGGCCCGGCCGGCGCGTCCGGCGATCTGGTGGAACTCGCGGGCCTTGAGCAGCCGGGTCCGGACGCCGTCGTACTTGCTCAGACCGGTGAAGAGCACGGTGCGGATCGGCACGTTGATGCCGACGCCGAGGGTGTCGGTGCCGCAGATGACCTTGAGCAGCCCGGCCTGGGCCAGGGTCTCCACCAGCCGGCGGTACTTCGGCAGCATGCCGGCGTGGTGCACGCCGATGCCGTGCCGCACCAGCCGGGACAGGGTCTTGCCGAAGCCGGAGGTGAACCGGAAGTTCCCGATCGCCTCGGCGATCAGGTCCTTCTCGGCGCGGGTGCAGACGTTGACGCTCATCAGGGCCTGGGCGCGTTCCAGCGCGGCGGCCTGGGTGAAGTGCACGACGTACACCGGGGCCTGCTTCGTGGCCAGCAGTTCCTCCAGGGTCTCGTGCAGCGGCGTCATCGCGTACGAGAAGAGCAGCGGGACCGGCCGCTCGGCCGAGCGGACGACGGCGGTCGGCCGCCCGGTGCGCCGGGTCAAATCGTCGACGAACCGGGTGGTGTCGCCGAGCGTGGCGGACATCAGGACGAACTGCGCCTGCGGCAGCTCGATCAGCGGCACCTGCCAGGCCCAGCCCCGGTCCGGCTCGGCGTAGAAGTGGAACTCGTCCATGATCACCTGACCGACGTCGGCCCGCTTGCCCTCGCGCAGCGCGAGGTTGGCCAGGATCTCCGCGGTGCAGCAGATGATCGGGGCGTCGGCGTTGACGCTGGCGTCGCCGGTCAGCATGCCGACGTTCTCCGCGCCGAAGACCTCGCAGAGGGCGAAGAACTTCTCCGACACCAGGGCCTTGATCGGGGCGGTGTAGAAGGTCGTCCGGTCCTCGGCCAGGGCCGCGAAGTGCGCCGCGATGGCGACCAGGCTCTTGCCCGACCCGGTCGGGGTGTTCATGATCACGTTCGCGCCGGAGACGATCTCGATGACCGCCTCCTCCTGGTGCGGGTAGAGATCGAGGCCGCGCTCGGACGCCCAGCCGGCGAACGCGTCGAAGAGGGTGTCGGGGTCGGCGATTCGAGGCAGCGCGGCAGTGAGAGTCATGGCGCCCCCATCGTGCCCGCCGCAGGGCCCCACGCGCCAACCGGATCACTCACGCCCGGTCGGGCGTACCGCGCCGTCCGGGCGGCGAAGCCGGGTCAGCGGCGGGTGTGGACCAGGTCGAAGATCGGGCGACCCGCGGTGAGGGCGCGGCGCTCGAACTTCGTCACCGGGCGGTGCGCCGGCCGGGGCGCGTACCCGCCGTGCACGTCGACCAGTTCCGGGTCGGCGGTGAGCGTCTCGCGCATCGACTCGGCGTACTCGGCCCAGTCGGTGGCGCAGTGCAGCGTCCCGCCCGGGCGCAGCCGGGAGCGCAGCAGCGTCACATGGCGGGGCTGGATGATCCGCCGCTTGTGGTGCCGGGCCTTCGGCCACGGGTCGGGGAAGTAGACGTGCACCGCGTCCAGGCAACCCTCCGGCATCGCCCGGACCAGGTCCAGCGCGTCCCCCCGGGCCACCCGGACGTTGCCCAGGCCGTGCCGCTGCACCAGCTCCAGCAGGTTGCCGATTCCCGGCGTGTGCACCTCGACCGCCAGATAGTCTCGGCCCGGGTCGGCGGCGGCCATCGCGGCCGTGGCGTCGCCCATGCCGGAGCCGATCTCCAGCACCACCGCAGCCCCGCGACCGAAGAACACGCCCGGGTCGAACGGCCCGTCCAGCCCGGCGATGTCGAGGCCGTACGCGGGCCAGAGCCGGTCCAGCGCGTCGGTCTGCCGGCCGCTCATCCGGCCACGGCGGGGGTGGAAGGTACGGATCCCGGCGGGGTGCGTCGCCGCCGGGACGGCGGGGTTCTGGTCGATGGAGGTCACAGCGACCCGAGCGTACGCGACGGTTCCGGCGTATCGGATGTGAGGTACGCCCAGGGGTGAGACGATTCATCCCGTACGGCAGGCCGGTGCTCAGCCGCCCCGGCGCTGCCCGAGGGCGCCGAGAGGGGGCAGTGTGTCGGTCACGCTCCAGCGCACCGCGTGGGCGGTCACCTTCGGTGCCCTCGCCCCGGCGCTGTTCACTGCCGTCCCGGCGTACGCCGCCCGGCCCGTCGCCGCGCCGCCGCCCGTGCTCGCGCCGGCCCCGGGTGACCCGGCCGGGGGCTGGCCGGAACCGGGCGGGAATCCGCAGCCACCGCCCGGCAACGTCGTCTTCGTCGAGGTCCGCCCGAGCGTCGTGAGCCCCGGCTACCTGGTCGGACTGCGGGCCAGCTGCAAGGACAACTCGATCCCGGCGACCGTCGTCTCCGACGCCTTCGGCCGGGTCCAGGTGCACCCCCAGTACGGGTTGCTGACCGCCTCGGCGATGGTCAGGGAACGCACCCGGCCGGGCAACTACCGGGTCAAGCTGGAGTGCCGCGACGGTGCCACCGCCTCGACGATGCTCCAGGTGGTCAAGCAGGTGAAGACCAGTCCCGGCCCGCACACCGGCTTCGGCGGGGCGGCCGGCGGTCTCGGGCTCGGCGGGCTGCTGGTCCCCGGTGGGCTGGCGCTGACCATCGTCGGGGCGACCGTCGGCATCGTCGCGGCCCGGCGGCCCCGTGGCGCGGCCAGGGGCTGATCGACGTGACGGCCGCGCAGCCCGCCGCCGCACCCGCCGGTCGCCCTGACCGGCGGCAGGTCCGCAGCCCCTGGTCGACCCCGCTCGCCGTGCTGCTGGTGCTGATCGGCGTCTTCGCCACCGGCGCCGGTCTGGGGCGTACGGCCGGGCCCTTCGACTGGGCCGCCGGCCCCGGTGCGACGGCGAGCGCCGAGCCGCCGGCCGCCCGGGGCGCGGCCGGAGGGTTGCCGGCGAGCCGGCCGGTCAGCGTCGCCGTCCCGGCGATCCGGGTGGACGCCCCGGTGGCCCCGGTCGGCCAGGCCAGGGACGGGTCGATCGACGTGCCGCCGCTGAACCGGCACCACGAGACCGGCTGGTACGACCGTGGCCCCACCCCGGGCGAGCCGGGCCGGGCGATCATCGTCGGGCACGTCGACTCCAAGAGCGGCCCGGCTGTCTTCTACGACCTGCGCAAGCTAAAGCCCGGCGACACGATCGAGGTGACCCGGGACGACCGGCGGGTCGTCGTCTTCACGGTCGACTCGGTGGAGCACTTCGACAAGTCGAACCTGCCGGCCGACCGGGTGTACGGCCACGACGGCCCGCCCGCGCTCCGGCTGATCACCTGTGGCGGCGCCTGGGTCGGCGGGAACACCGGCTACGAGGACAACGTCATCGCCTTCGCCTCGCTGGCCGACAGCCGGCAACCCTGAGCCGACCCCGGGCAGCCCTGAGCGGCCGGTGCGGCGAGGCGGTCAGGCCTTGCCGGGGACGTGCTGGACGACCTCGAACTCCAGCAGCGTCGCGCCGGAGGCCACCGGTCGCCGCTGCTCGCCGCCCTCGCCGCCGGCGTGCGCGGCGCGGGACGGCCCGGACGCCCACGCCTGGTACGCCTCTTCGCTCTCCCAGCGGGTGTACACGAAGTAGCGCTCCTCCCCGGCCACCGGCCGTAGCAGCTCGAAGCCGAGGAAGCCGGGGGAGTTCTCCACCGCGCCGGCCCGGGCGGCGAACCGCTTCTCCAACTCCTCGCCGGCGCCGGGCGGGACGTCGATCGCGTTGATCTTCACGACTGCCATGGCTCCACCCTAGTCACCCGTCGGCGCCGGTGGCCCGTTCAGAAGGACTCGACGGCCGGCACCAGGTCGGCGTCCACCACGATCGGGGCGTGGTCGGACGGCCCCTTGCCCTTGCGCGCCTCCCGGTCCACGTACGCCGAGTTGACCGCCCGGGCGAACGACGCGGAGGCGTACACCAGGTCGATCCGCATGCCCTTGTTCTGGTGGAACATGCCGGCCCGGTAGTCCCAGTAGGTGTAGGGGTGCGGGCCCTTCATCGGGGTCGGCACCACGTCGCTGAGCCCCAGGTCGCGCAGCGCGGCGAGGGCGGCCCGCTCGGCCGGCGTGACGTGGGTGGAGGTGGCGAAGAGCGCCGGGTCCCAGACGTCGTCGTCGGTCGGCGCGACGTTGAAGTCGCCGCAGACCGCGACCGGCCCGCCGGAGTCCAGCTCCGGTTCCAGCGCGTCGCGCAGGGCGGCGAACCAGGACAACTTGTACGCGTAGTGCGGGTCGTCGGGGGCCCGGCCGTTCGGCACGTACACCGACCAGACCCGCACCCCGTCGCAGGTGGCCGAGATGGCCCGCGCCTCCGGCTCGGGGAACCCGGGCTCGCCGGGGAACCCGACCGCCACGTCGGCCAGCCCCACCCGGGACAGGATCGCCACGCCGTTCCACCGGCCGTCGCTGTGGCTGGCCACCTCGTAGCCCAGCTCGCCCACCTCGGCGACCGGGAACGCGCCGTCGGGGCACTTGGTCTCCTGCAGGCAGACCACGTCGGGGCCGGTGCCGGCCAGCCAGTCCAGCAGCCGGGGGAGTCGGGCCTTCACCGAGTTCACGTTCCAGGTCGCCAGGCGCATGTCTCCAGCCTGCCGTATCCCGTGCCGACGCGCCGTCTCAGCCGCGCCGGTCCCCGGGTCACCGCCCGGGTGCCCGCGACCGACCCCGCGGACGACGGACGGCGGTGCCCCGCGCGGGGGGGACACCGCCGTCGCCGGTGTGCGGCAGGTCAGGAGTTCGGGGTGTCGCCGGGGCGGCTCTGTTCGGCCAGGAAGCGCTCCAGCTCCGCACCGAGTTCGTCGGCGGTCGGCAGCGGCCCGGCCTCGGTGGCGAGCAGGTTCTTCTCCCCGCGCCCGCGGGCGAAGGCGTCGTACTGCTCCTCCAGGGCCTGGACCAGCGTGACGGCCTCGTCGGTCTGTGCGACCTGGCGGTCGATCTCCACCCGGACCACCTCGGCGGCGGTCCGCAGGCTGTCGCTCGGCAGCAGCAGCCCGGTGCTGCGGGAGACGGAGGAGAGCAGCACCTCGGCGGCGGCCGGGTACTCGGTCTGGGCGACGTAGTGGGGCACGTGCGCGGCGAAGCCGACCGCGTCCCGGCCCTGTTCGCCGAGCCGGTACTCCAGCAGGTGCCCGACGCTGCCGGGGACCTGCACCCGTTGCAACCAGGGCTCGTAGCCGGAGATCAGCTCGCGCCGGGTGGCGTGCGCGGTCACCCCGGTCGGGCGGGTGTGCGGCACGGCCATCGGGATCGAGTTGAGCCCGACGGTGAGCCGGACGTCGAGCCGGGCGGCCAGGGCGCTGACCGCCGCCACGAACCGCTCCCACTGCAGGTCCGGCTCAGGGCCGGTGAGCAGCAGGAACGGGGTCTCGTCGTCGTCGTGCAGCAGGTGCAGCGCCAGCTCCGGCGCGTCGTAGTGCTCCCAGTGGTCCTCGACGAAGGTCATCACCGGCCGGCGGGAGCGGTAGTCGAAGAGCTGGTCGACGTCGAAGGTGGCGATCCGTCGCGACTCCAGCGAGGTCAGCAGTTGCTCGCGGGCCAGCCGGCTGGCGCTGCCGGCGTCGACGAAGCCGGTGAGCGCCTGGATCAGTACCGGCTGGCCGAGGTCGGGCAGATCGTCGGTGAGCTGGTACAGCTCGTGTGGGTCGAGCACCGGTTCGGACCTCCTGAGGAAGCGCGCGTACGCGGGGGCCGTGCGCACACGGCACCCGGTTCGGGGAACGTACCCGCCGCGGGTATCCATTCCAGCAGGGGGCGGGTCGCCGTCGATTCGGTGATCAAAGCCGGGCGAAGCCCAGCATTTCGGCGATCATCCGGACCCGCGCTGTCCGCGTGGCCGGGTGAGGATCGTCCGAACGGTGGATGATGCCGATCATGCGGTCGGGGCGGGTGGTCTCCGCCCCGCCGTCCCGGTACGGCGGGAGCCGTGCCGTCTTCCCGGGTTGCCGGGTCCGGCGGGTTCGTGTTCTGCCCGCACGGGTCGCGCAGGGCTGTCCGGTTGTCGGCGGCCCGAGTGTGGGCAGCGCCACTGCGTGACGGTGGGTAACCGCCGGTGGGCCTGCCTAGCCTCGTCGGATGCGTGACGACGACACCATCGACGACCAGTACGCCCCCGAGGACACGACTGGCCGTTCGGACGATACCCCCTCGTCCGTTCAGGTCGGCGTTCTCCGTGGCGCCGCGGCGACCCGTCTCCTCCGTACCCGCCTCGGCGCCCTCGTTAACCCCCGCCGCCCGGCCCGGGTGGTCCTCGCCACCGGCGTGGTCTCCTGCCTGGGGCTGGCCACCTTCGCCGGCGTCCAGGCCTTCCCCACCGACCCGGTGACGCCGGTCGGTGCCGAGGCCGCCCTCGCCGAGCGGGCACAGGAGGAACCCGCCTCGCGCGGGCACGACCGCACCCTGGCCACCACGTCCCCCGCCCCCGTCCCCCCGACCGCCTCCCCGACCGCCTCCGCGTCCCCCACCGCCACGAAGAAGGCCAAGCCGAAGCCCAAGCCCAAGCCCAAGCCGAAGCGGATCGCCCCGGTGGCCGGTCTGGACCGGATGCAGATGGACAACGCGGTGAAGATCGTCAAGGCCGGCCGCGAGATGGGCGCGCCCCGGCAGGCGCTGGTCGTCGCCGTCGCCACCGCCATGCAGGAGAGCAAGCTCTACAACTACGCCAGCGGTGTGCTGCCCGAGTCGCAGAACTACCCGCACCAGGCCATCGGATGGGACCACGACTCGGTCGGCCTGTTCCAGCAGCGTCCCAGCAGCGGCTGGGGCACGGTCGCCGACCTGATGGACCCTGCGTACGCCACCCGGGCGTTCCTGGCCGTGCTGCTGGAGATCCCGGGCTGGCAGAACCTCCCGCTGACCGTCGCCGCCCAGGCCGTGCAGGTCTCCGCGTTCCCGGACGCGTACGCCCAGCACGAGTGGCTGGCCGTCGAGGTGGTCGAGGCCGTCCTGGGGTGAGGAGGCGTGGTGGTCGTTCACCGTTTGCCGGTCCGGGGTACACATGACGCAGGACCACCGATCGGAGGACGACATGTCACTGGTGCAGCGAATCACCGCGTTCCTGCGGTCCCCGAAGGGGCGGCAGCTGGTCGACCGGGGTCGGCGCGAGTTGGCCAAGCCGGAGAACCAGGCCAGGCTCAAGCAGGCGGCGAGCCGGTTCTCCGCCGGACGCCGGCGCTGACCGCCCCCGCCACGCCCTCGACACCGGGAGCCCTCGTGACCGACGCCGTGCCCGTCGACGACGAACCGACCGTCCCCACGCCACCGCCGGCCACCCCCGCCGCCGCGACCACCCCGGTCACCACGCCGACCGGCGAGCCGGACGCCCCCGAGGCGCCACCGGCGACGCTCTGGGACCGGATGCGGGAGGACCCGCAGTACGCCCCGGAGCACCTCGCCCTGGAGGCGGTCCGCCGGCTCGGTCCGGAGGCCGCCGCGTGGGCGGCCCGGGTCCGCGCCGAGCGGCCCGACGCCTCCGCCGACGAGCTCGCCGAGCAGGCGGTGCGCAGGTTCGTCAACCGGGCCCGCCTCTCCGGGGCGGTCTCCGGGGCGGCCGGCCTGCCCGGGGCGGTCATCGACGTCGGCGTGCTGGCCTGGACCCAGGCCCGGCTGGTGCTGCACGTCGCCGCCGCGTACGGGGTGGACCCGGTGCATCCGGACCGGGCCACCGACCTGCTGGTGCTGCAGAAGGTGCACAAGGCCGCCGAGGCGGCGCGGTTGGCCCTCGGGGTCGCCGCGGGGCGGGAACGGGCCGGTGCGCTCTTCGGTCACGCCGCGCAGAGCCCGCTGGGCAGGGTGATGCTGCAACTCGGCGTCCGGCTGGCCCGGATGGCCGGCGTCCGGGCGGCCAAGCGGATGTTCGCCAAGGTCGTCCCCGGCGCCGCGATCATCCTCGGCACCTGGGCCAACTCCTCGGCCACCAAGGACCTCGCCGAGCGTGCCCGGGCGCTCTACCGGGCCGGTCGGCCCGGCGTACCCCAGCCTCGCCAACCCTGACCTGCGGTCCCGCCGCCGCCGTCCCCGCACCCGGGCACGGCGGCGGCGTCGTCTCCCCGCCACGGCGACCGCCTCGCGTGGCCCTGCCGGCTCTCCCGGGCGCTGGCGACGTGCCGTCGACGGCGCGGTCAGAGCCGCCATCCAGCGGCCGGGAAGGTGACGTCGGCGAGCCGGTTCTGCCCGGAGACGTTGGGGTGGAACCAGTCCAGCGCGTTCACGTCGTCGAGGGTGAAGCGGGCCCGGTGCGCCGCGCCGCCGTCGTACCGGCAGCGTGCCCCGTACGCCCGGCAGGCCGCCTTCAACTGGGCGTTGTAGGCGGCGACCCGCTGGCGGAAGGTGGCCCGGCGGGCCCGGTCGGCCGGCGCGGTGGAGGTCGGGTTCGCCAGCAGCGCCGGGCAGACACCGGCCCGCCAGGCCCGGGTGGCGCGCGGCTCGGTGTGCCCGATCTCCCAGAGCCGGTGCAGGTCGGGGATGCTCACCAGCAGCACCCGCGCCTTCGGCCGGCCCTTCCGCAGCACCCGCAGGCCCCGGTCGACCTGGCTGCGGAACGTCGCCACCGGCGTCATCTGGTCGACGTCCTTGCGGCAGGCGTCGTTGGCGCCGATCAGCACGGTCACGTAGTCCGCCTTGTCGCGGACGGCGGCCTCGGCCTGGCCGGCGAGCGCGCCGGCGCGGGCCCCGGGCGCGGCGTGGTTGCGGGCCCGGCCGCGCAGGCCCGGGTCGGCGTCGAGCAGCCGGCGGTAGTGGCTTTCCACCCGGATGCCGTCGCCGGTGGACCACGAGTTGCGCTGGCACGAGGTGAGCACCAGGCAGGAGCCGAAGCCGGTGCTGATCGAGTCGCCCAGCGCGGCCATCGTGGCGGGCCGCCCGGGCTTCGGTGTCGGGCGGGGCGAGCCTGACCCGCCCTCCTCACAGGCGAGGGCGACCAGTGCCAGGAGGCAGGCGGCGGCGGCGACCCAGCGGCGTGGCATGTCTTCCCCCGGTCCGGCGGTGACGGCACGGTGACTGTATGGGGGAGGCCGCCCGGCGCAACCCGCTCCTGTCGACTTTCAGGCAGTGTCTATATTTGGAAACACTGATCTGCTAGGACGCTCGGCGCAGCATTCGCCACGGCGCGGGCTGCCCGTGCAGCCACCAGTGCAACGCCCGGGTGATCCGGGGCAGCACCAGGTACGTCATCAACGGGGTCAGGCAGAGCGTCATGATCAGCGTACGCAGGGCCAGCGGGGCGTCGCCGATGAACCGGGCGGTGAGCAGGGTCGCGGTCAGGCTCAACGGGAAGAACGCCAGCCAGATCGTCACGGCCTGCTTCCAGCGCGGCGGCGTGGCCGGCGGGACCGGTTCCCCGACGGCCGGTGTCACCATCTCCACCACGTGGTCCACCGGCGGGTCGAACCAGCCCTCGATGCCGGTGCGCCGCTCCGTCCGGGTGTGCTCGACGATGCCCTGCGCCGAGGTGAGCCACCAGTGCCGCTGCGGGGACTCCTCCCAGCGGCGCAGCGTGTCGCCGTCGGCGAATCGGTAGAGCATGTGCCACTCGGCCGAGCCGGGCGCGCTCTGCACCCAGCCGGCGCCGAGGAAACCCGGGAAGCTCTCGGCCAGCGCCGTGCCGGCGCGCATCCAGGCGACCATCTCGTGGGCACGCGCGGGATCGGCACGCCGGGCGATCGCGACGGTCACCGGCACCGCGTGGGTCGTGGTCATGCCCTCATCCTTCCCGCCGCCTCCGGTGTCGGTCCGGTCGCGGCGCACGGTTGTAACGCAACCCACCGGGCCGTCGCATCCGCCGGATACCCGTTCCGTGGCCGGCATCACCCGGCCGTGGCGGTGTGCCCGCGCCGATCGGGCGGCAGCGTCCGCCGGTTAGGCCGATGCCTGCGGGGGTAGCCCGAGGAGATGACGAGATCGCAGCCCCGGCGTGCCCGTGGCACGGTCGGGCACGCCTACAGCGCGCTGAACCTCCGCCTGACGCTGGCCCTGTTCGGCCTGGTCAGCATGACCGTCTTCGCGGTGCTCGCCTTCCGGGCCGACGTGGCCTGGCTGGGGGTGGCGTGCGCGGTCCTCGCCGTGGTCGCCGTGGTCGACCTGGTCGTCATCCAGCGCCGCCGCGCCGCCCGCCGCCACGAGGAGCCGGGCACACGGCACTCACTCTTCGAGTGACAGGAGTACGAGATGCCCATCGCCACCACCAACCCCGCCACCGGCCAGCTGCTCAAGTCGTACGACGCGATGTCGGACGAGCAGGTCGACGCCGCGATCGAGCGGGCCGACCTGGCCTTCCACCAGTTGCGGCGCACGACGATCGCGCAGCGGGGACGGTGGCTCGTCGCCGCCGCCGACCTGCTGGAGGCCGAGCGGGACGAGACCGCCCGGCTGATGACCACGGAGATGGGCAAGACGTACGCCGCGGCGAAGGCCGAGGTGACCAAGTGCGCCACGGCCTGCCGGTTCTACGTCGCGCACGCGCCGGAGATGCTCGCCGACGAGCCCGCCGACGCGGGGGCGGTCTCGGCGAAACGGGCCTTCGTGCGCTACCAGCCGATCGGGCCGGTGCTCGCGGTGATGCCGTGGAACTTCCCGCTCTGGCAGGTGCTGCGGTTCGCCGCGCCGGCGCTGATGGCCGGCAACACCGGCCTGCTCAAGCACGCCTCCAACGTGCCGCAGACCGCCCTCTACCTGGAGGACCTGTTCCGCCGGGCCGGCTTTCCGGAGGGCGCGTTCAGCACCCTGCTGGTCGGCTCGGACGCCGTCGAGAAGATCCTCGGCGACCCCCGGGTCCGCGCCGCCACCCTCACCGGCAGCGAGGGGGCGGGCCGCTCGATCGCCCGGATCGCCGGACGGGAGTTGAAGAAGACGGTGCTGGAACTGGGCGGCAGCGACCCGTTCGTGGTGATGCCCTCGGCCGACGTGGACCGGGCCGCCGAGGTGGCGACCACCGCCCGCTGCCAGAACAACGGCCAGTCCTGCATCGCCGCGAAGCGGTTCATCGTCCACACCGACGTCTTCGACGCCTTCGCCGAGAGGTTTGCCGCGAACATGGCCGCGCTGCGGGTCGGCGACCCGATGGACGAGGGCACCGACGTCGGCCCGCTGGCCAGCTCCGGCGGCCGGGACGAGATCCACGCCCAGGTGCGGGACGCGGTGGAGCACGGCGCGACCGTGCTCTGCGGCGGGGAGCTGCCCGCCGGGGAGGGCTGGTTCTACCCGCCGACCGTGGTCACCGACCTGACCCCGCGGATGCGGATGTGGGCCGAGGAGGTGTTCGGGCCGGTCGCCGGTCTCTACCGGGCGTCGTCGTACGACGAGGCGATCGAGGTCGCCAACGGCACCTCCTTCGGTCTCGGCGCCAACGCCTGGACCACCGACCCGGCCGAGCAGGAGCGCTTCGCCACCGACCTGGACGCCGGCAACGTCTTCATCAACGGGATGACCACGTCGTACCCGGAACTGCCCTTCGGTGGGGTGAAGAACTCCGGGTACGGCCGTGAGCTGTCGGCGATCGGCATGCGCGAGTTCTGCAACACCAAGACCGTCTGGGTGGGGGAGGGCGCCGCCTCGGCCGGCGCCGGTGCCCACGCCGAGTAGCGATTGACCGGGCACCGTCATGGGTAGGAACGCTGCCCATGACGGTGTTCGGCTTCCACGCCTCCCACGAGCAGATCCACCCGAGCAAGCTGCTGGAGTCGGTGATCCACGCCGAGCGGGCCGGCTTCGGGGCGGCCATGTCCTCGGACCACTTCTCGCCGTGGAGCGCCCGGCAGGGGCAGTCCGCCTTCGCCTGGTCCTGGCTCGGCGCCGCCCTGCAGGCCACCACCCTGCCGTTCGGCGTGGTCAACGCTCCCGGCCAGCGGTACCACCCGGCCATCATCGCCCAGGCGATCGGCACCCTCGGGGCGATGTACCCGGGCCGGTTCTGGGCCGCCCTCGGCTCGGGCGAGGCGAGCAACGAGCACATCACCGGCGACGCCTGGCCGCGTAAGGACGTGCGCAACGCGCGGCTGCGCGAGTGCGTCGACGTCATCCGGGCGCTGCTCGCCGGTGAGGAGGTCAGCCACGACGGGCTCGTCCGGGTGGACCGGGCGAAGCTGTGGACCCGGCCGGAGCAGCCGCCCGCGTTGATCGGGGCGGCCGTGAGCGTGCGGACCGCGCGCTGGTGTGCCGAGTGGGCCGACGGCCTGATCACCGTCAACGCCCCGACCGAGCACCTGCGGCAGATGATCGACGCGTACCGGGACGCGGGTGGGCGGGGGCCGCTGCACCTGCAGGTGCACGTGAGCTGGGCGCCCGAGCAGGCCGAGGCCGAGGCCATCGCGTACGACCAGTGGCGCAGCAACGTCTTCGCCCCGCCGGTCTGCTGGGACCTGGACACCGCCGAGCACTTCGACGTGGTCAGCGAGCAGGTGCCGATGGAGAAGGTCACCGAGGTGGTCAACGTCTCGGCCGACCCCGCTCGGCACGTCGGCTGGCTCGCCGAGTACGTCGAGCTGGGCTTCGACCAGATCGCCCTGCACCACGTCGGGCAGGAGCAGCGGGCCTTCATCGACACCTTCGGCGCGGAGGTGCTGCCGAAGCTGCGCGCTGCCGGTTGAGCCCGCCGGCCGCTCAGGTCAGCCGGCGCTGGAGCACCTGGCCGGGCCACGGGGCGCGGCCGGGCCGCTCGACGGTGAACGGATCGGTGGCGGTGAAGCCGCAGCCCTCGTAGAAGCGGACCAGCGCCCGGTCGTCGCCGCCGTAGCAGTCCACCCGCAGCAACCCCAGGCCCCGGGCCCGGGCCAGCTGCGCCGCGTACGCCAACAGCCGCGCCCCGATCCCGTGGCCCGCGTACGCCCGGTCGGTGACCAGCAGGTTCACGTACAGCTCCGGCTCGGTCGCCGGGGGAACGTAGGCGGTTGCCGCACCCACCACCAGCGCGCCCACGGCCGCGTCACCGGCCTCAGCCAGGTGCAGGCCACCACCGGTGGCCCACGCCTCGGCCTGGGCGATTCGGCGAGGATCGGTCGACGCCGGCTCGGTGCCCCACTGGCCGGTCCGTCCGTGCGCCACCAGCCAGGCAGTGGCGTCGTCGAGCAGGCGCAGCACGGTGCTGGCGTCGTCCGGGCCGCCTGGTCGGATGGTGATCGTCTGCCGGTCGGTCATGTGGCCATGCTGCTAGACGAGTAAGTCCTAATCCTGGTCAGTGGTCGTAGGCGATCAAGGACCTGGTCAGGGGTTGTCCGGTGGTCCGGTTGTGCCAGATGGCGGCGGTCATGGCCAGGAGCCGTTGTGCGACGCGGGCGGCGACGCCTTCGATGCTGCGGCCGCCGTGTAGCTCGAGGTCGAGCTGGCCCTTGAGGGTGTCGTTGACCGATTCGATGAGTTGCCGGATCGGCTTGAGCAGGTGCTCGCCGGGGCGTGGGGTGCGGTTGCGGTAGGACGGTCGCAGCAGCCGCACTCCACGCTCGGCCAGCCAGCGGTCCAGTTCACCGGACACGTAGCCCTTGTCCG
>NZ_FMDN01000061.1 GCF_900090245.1 Micromonospora halophytica | reverse complement strand
CGGCTGCACGTCGCCGGCGCACCGATCGACTGGGCCGCGGTGCTGCCCGCCGGCCACCCGGCCGACCTGCCCACCTACCCCTTCCAGCGGCGGCGCTACTGGCTCGACGCGGCACGCCCCACCGCCGGCCCGGCCCAGGTGCTGCACCGCGTCGCCTGGCACCCCGTCACCACACCGGCCCGTCCGTCGCTGCGCGGCACCTGGCTGGTCGTCGGCGACGGCCCCGCGTGGGTGGACCAGGCGCTGACCGACCACGGCGCGCACGTCGTCCGCGTGGACGCGGTCACCCCGGAATCGGTGCGCGAGACCGGTGACGTCGCCGCTGTGGTGAGTCTGCTCGACGACCCCGCGGCCTGGCTGTCGCTGTTCCAGTCGATCGAAGCTCCCCTGTGGACCGTGACGTCGGGTGCGGTGTCCATCGGGCCCGACGACCCGCTGACCAACCCCGGCGCGGCCCAGCTGTGGGGACTCGGCCGGGTGGCCGCGCTGGAGCACCCGGCACGGATCGGCGGCCTCGTGGACGTGCCCACCGAGCCCGGACCGCGCACCGGCCGGCTGCTCGCCGCCGTGCTCACCGGCGACGAGGACCAGGTGGCCGTCCGCGGCGCCGCGGCCTACGGACTGCGACTTGAAGCTGTACCGGCCGGCCCGGCTGAGCCGTGGCGGCCGTCGGGGACGGTGCTGGTGACCGGCGGCACCGGCGCGCTCGGCCGGCACTGCTCGCGCTGGCTGCTGGCGAACGGCGCCGACCGCGTCGTGCTGATCAGCCGCAGCGGCCCCGGCGGGGCCGAGTCGGACCCGCGGGTCACCGTGGCCGCCTGCGACGCCGCGGATCGCGAGCAACTCGCCGCCCTGCTGGCCACGACCGAGATCGACGCCGTGGTGCACGCGGCCGGCGTGCTCGACGACGGCCTGCTGGACTCGCTCACCCCGGACCGCCTCCGCGCCGTGGCCCGGCACAAGGTCGACGCCGTGTGGCACCTGCACGAGCTGACCCGCGACCGGAACCTGTCCGCCTTCGTGCTCTTCTCCTCGCTGGCCGGGACGACGGGCTCGGCGGGTCAGGGCAACTACGCCGCGGCCAACGCCTTCCTCGACGCGTTCGCCGAACACCGGCGCGGCCTCGGACTCCCCGCCACCAGCATCGCCTGGGGGCCGTGGGCCGACGGCGGCATGGCCGACCGGGCCGCCGGTAACCTCTCCTGGGCCGGCCTCACCCCGCTCGCGCCGTCGGCAGCCCTCGACGCACTGGGCGAGGCGGTCGGGCGGAAACTCGCGACCGTCGTGGCGGTCCGCGCCGACTGGCCCCGCTTCGCCGCCGCCCTCGCCGAGGCACGGCCGAGCCACCTGCTCGACGTGCTGGCGCCGGCGGTGCCCGCACGCACGCCGGTCCGGCAGGGCCCGCGCACCCGGCACGAGCTGCTCGACCTGGTCCGGACGTCGGTCGCCGCCGTGCTCGGCCACGGGGACGGCGGCCGGCTCGATCCCGGGCGCGCCTTCCGTGACCTCGGCTTCACCTCGCTCAGCGCGGTCCGGCTACGCAACGTGCTGGCCGCGGCCACCGGGCTGACGCTGGACGCCACGGTCGTCTTCGACCACCCGAGCATGGACGCGCTGACCGGCCACCTGGCCTCGTTGCTGTTGGACTCGCCGGGTGCGGCGGAGACGACGGTGGTCCGGGTGGCCGCCGACGAGCCGGTGGCGATCGTCGGCATGGCCTGCCGGTTCCCCGGCGGCATCGCCGGCCCTGACGAGCTGTGGGAGCTGGTCGCTTCCGGTGCCGACGCGATCGGTGGGTTCCCGTCCGATCGGGGTTGGGACCTCGACGCGCTCTTCGACCCCGAGGGCGAGGCGCCGGGCACCTCGTACGTCCGGGAGGGTGGGTTCCTGGACGACG
>NZ_FMDN01000037.1 GCF_900090245.1 Micromonospora halophytica | reverse complement strand
ACCCGGGTCACCTCGTCGGCGAACGACGACAACTGATCCACCATCGTGTTCACCGTGGACTTCAGCTCCAGGATCTCGCCCCGGGCATCCACCGTGATCTTCTGCGACAGGTCACCCTTCGCCACCGCCGTGGTCACCGAGGCGATGTTGCGCACCTGCGAGGTCAGGTTCGACGCCATCGAGTTCACGTTGTCGGTCAGGTCCCGCCAGGTGCCGGCGACGCCGTTGACCTGGGCCTGACCACCCAGCTTGCCCTCCGTGCCCACCTCACGGGCCACCCGGGTCACCTCGTCGGCGAACGACGACAACTGATCCACCATCGTGTTGACGGTGTTCTTCAGCTCCAGGATCTCGCCCTGCGCGTCGACGGTGATCTTCTGCGACAGGTCGCCCTTGGCGACCGCGGTGGAGACCTGGGAGATGTTGCGCACCTGGCTGGTCAGGTTGCCGGCGAGCTGGTTGACGTTCTCCGTCAGGTCCCGCCAGGTGCCGGAGACCCCGCGCACCTGGGCCTGACCACCCAGCTTGCCCTCGATGCCCACCTCACGGGCCACCCGGGTCACCTCGTCGGCGAACGACGACAACTGATCCACCATCGTGTTGACGGTGTCCTTGAGTTCCAGGATCTCGCCCTGCGCCGCCACGGTGATCTTCTGGCTCAGGTCGCCCCGGGCGACCGCCGTGGAGACCTGGGCGATGTTGCGCACCTGGGCGGTCAGGTTCGACGCCATCGAGTTGACGCTGTCGGTCAGGTCCTTCCAGGTGCCGGCGACGTTCGGCACGTCCGCCTGACCGCCGAGCTTGCCCTCGGTGCCCACCTCACGGGCCACCCGGGTCACCTGCTCGGCGAAGAGCCGCAGGGTGTCGGTGAGCGAGTTCATCGTGTCGGCCAGCTCGGCGACCTCGCCCCGGGCGCCCACCGTGATCTTCTGCGACAGGTCGCCCTTCGCCACCGCCGTGGCCACCTGGGAGATCGACCGCACCTGGCCGGTCAGGTTCGACGCCATGGTGTTGACCGAGTCGGTGAGGTCCTTCCAGGTGCCGGCGACGCCACGGACGTCGGCCTGACCGCCGAGCTTGCCCTCCGTGCCCACCTCGCGGGCCACCCGGGTCACCTCGTTGGAGAAGGACGAGAGCTGGTCGACCATCGTGTTGACCGTGCGACCGATGCGCAGGTACTCACCGCGCAGCGGGCGACCGTCGATCTCCAGCGCCATGTGCTGGGAGAGGTCGCCGTCGGCCACCGCCACGATCACCCGGGCGATCTCCGTGGTGGGGCGGCCGAGGTCGTCGACGAGGGAGTTGATGGCCCGCTGGCCCTCCGCCCACGAGCCGTCGAAGCCCTCCTCGTCGAGACGCTCGGTGAGCCGGCCGTCCCGGCCGACGACCCGACTGATCCGGCGCAGGTCGAGGTGCTGCCGCTCCTGGAGCGCCACCACGTCGTTGAAGGCGTCGGCGACCTCACCGGCCGCGCCCGCCCGGCGGGGCAGCCGCACCTTGAAGTCGCCGCCGCGTACCCGGCGCAACGCCTCCGCCAGCTCGACGAACAGCGCATCGCGCTCGGTCGCGGACGGGTCCGCGGTCACCGACTGTTTCGCGCTCATCATTCCTCGCTCAGCTCGGGGCCTCCCGGCGCGTCGACACGCCACCCATCCCATCATTGTGCCCAACGCCGTGTCGACGCCGCAGACGCCGCGTCGGCCGCCCCACCTCGGGCGCGGCGCGCGGAACCTGACGCACGGCGGCGCGACCCGTGACTCGGAAACGCCGTCGGTTCGGTGCCGTCGGGCGGACATATTGCCCGCCGGTCGACCGCCTCTGTCGGCCGGCCACACCGGTCCCCCAGCATGCCCGGCGAGGCCGTCCGGCTTGGCACCCGGCCCGTGCCGGTGGAGGATACGAGGGTGTCAGCGGAGGCAGGGCCCGCGGCGGACGGGGGCCGGGACGAGCACGTCCGTCGCATCCGCCTGCCCGCCGACCGGCGTACGCCCGCCGCCGCCCGCGCGCTGGTCCGCTCCGTGCTCACCGAGGCCGACCTCGACGACCTGCTCAACGAGGCGCTGCTGCTGACCACCGAACTCTCCACCAACGCGGTGGAGCACGCCCGCACCGAACTGGACATCGAGGTCGCCGCCGACCCGGTCGGGCTCACCGTCACCGTCACCGACTTCGCCGCCGGGCCGGTGGACGAGCTGGTGGTGGGCGTCCGCAACGACACCGACGAGATCACCGAGGTCTCCGAGCGGGGCCGGGGACTGCTGCTGGTCGACCACTTCGCCAGCCGCTGGGGCACCACGTACCTGCCCACCGGCAAGGGCGTCTGGTTCCGGCTGGACCGGCCCGGTGCGGCACCGGAGGTGCCCGCCGCGCTGGACCAGGTGCCGGTCAACGGCGGGGACGGCACGGTCGCGGCGAGTTCCGCGCCGAGTGCCACCGCGATGAGCGAGCTGACCCAGACCAACCCCGACCCGTACGCCGAGGACCCGCTGCCCGACTTCGCCGCCGACCTGCTGACCCGGGTCGCCGAGATGGTCGGCGCGGCCGGAGGCGTGGTCCGGCTGGACCGGGGGGACGGGCAGGGCACCCAGGTGCTCGCCCGGTACGGCCGCCAGCCCCGCCCCGGCAACGAACTGCTCCAGGTGCCGCTGGCCGTGCACCGCCCGTACGCCGGGGAGCTGGAACTGGACGCCGCGCCCTCGGCGTACGCCCGACCGCTCGCCGTACTCGCCGCGGAACGGCTCTCGCTGCACCTGGAGAACGACCGGCTGCGCCGGGCCGACATCCGTCGCCAGGCCTGGCTGACCTTCCTCGCCGAGGCGAGTGAACTGCTCGCCCAGTCGCTGGACGTCGAGCTGACCATGGCGTTGATCCCGCAGCTGATGGTGCCCCGGCTGGGCCAGTGGTGCGCGGTGCACACCACCGACGAGTGGGGCCAGCTGCGGCTGGCCGCCTCCAGCCACGCCGACGAGACGGTCCTGCCCCAGCTGCACAAGGTGCTCGAGGAGACCGGGCCGGAATCGGTGCAGGCCCGGCTCAGGGAGGCGTCCCGCAGCGCCACGCAGGTCCCGCTGGGCCCGCCGATGGAGGGCTTCGCCGTCCCGCTGATCGCCCGCGGTCAGCGCCTCGGCACCCTGGCGGTCGGCCGGCACCTGCGGCACCGGCACGACCCGGACGAGGTCGCCGTGCTGGAGGACGTGGCCCGGCGGGCTGCCCTCGCCATCGAGAACGCCCGGATCCACGCCGAGCGCCGCCGGGTGGCGCAGACCCTCCAGCAGTCACTGCTGCCACCGGTGCTGCCGGTCGTCGAGGGAATCGGCTTCGCCGCCGAGTACGTCCCGACGGGCGACGACGCCGAGGTCGGCGGCGACTTCTACGACGTGGTGCCGCTGCCGGACGGCCGCTGGCTGGTCGTCATCGGCGACGTCTCCGGCAAGGGGGTGCAGGCGGCGGCGGTGACCGGGCTGGTCCGGGACGTGATCCGGGTGCTGGTCGGCGACGGCAAGCCGCTGCCGGAGGCGCTGTCCCGGCTCAACGAGACGCTGGTCGAGCGGGGTGGTGGCCGGTACTGCACGCTCGCGCTCGCCGCCGTCGGTCCGGGCGAGCGGGGGCAGCTCGACGTCTCGCTGCACCTGGCCGGGCACGACCGCCCGGTGTTGCTGCGCGGCGGGGGCGGAGCATCCTTCGTCGGGCTCGGCGGCACCGCGCTGGGTCTGCTCGACGCGATCACCTCGCCGACGGCGGAGGTGCCGCTCGCGCCCGGTGACTCGCTGGTCTTCTACACCGACGGGGTGACCGAGCGCCGGCGCGGCCGGGAACTGTTCGGCGTCGACCGGCTGCGCGACGCCGCCGCCCCGCTGGCCGGGTACTCGGCCGACGTGGTCGCCGCCCGGCTGCGCGCCACCGCGATCAACTTCTCGGTGGAGACCCCGCGCGATGACATCGCCATCCTGGTCCTGCGCAACGACGCCCTCTGAGCCCCTGGCTGAACTGATTACGACCGCCCCGGCTCCCGCGCCGGGCGCGGAACGGTCGCCGCCGGCGGATCAGAGGCCGCCGGGCAGCCGCCCCGGAGCCAGCCGGCGGTGCGGGTCGAGGTGGTCCTTCGCCGCCCGGAGCCGGGGGATCACCGCCGCCTCGCCCCACACATCGATCTCCCGCCGCACGGTCGGGGGCGCGGCGACCACCACGCACCGCCCCCGTCGCGCGAGCAGCACCCCGCGCACGGCGGCGAGGATCGAGGCGACCCGGCCGCCGGGCAGCGTGCCGGGCAGGGCCGCGTGCAGCACACCGAGGCCGGCGGAGCCGCGTACCGGGACGGGGGCGCCGGCCGCGTCACGCAGCGCGTAGACGGCGGCGTGCAGGTCGGTGATCGGCACCTCGATGCGCAGCGCGGTGTCGCCCGGACCGAACGGGTAGCTGCGCCACCAGGGCGGGGCGGCGTTGTCCACGCTCGCCTCACCGTCGAAGAGCGCCACCAGCCGGTCGACCCGCTCCGCCACGTCGGCGGGGCCACCCTCCAGCAGGACCGCCAGGGTGCCCGCCCCGCCCCGCGCCGGCGTCTCCCGCCGCCCCGCCATCGAGGGGTGGGCGGCACGGGCCGCCGCGCGGGCCGGGTCCATCGGCCGGGCCGGTCGGGTGCCGGTCGCCGGCAGGTCCAGCTCGATGGCGGCCGGGTCGAGCCGGGCGGCGAGCACCGCGCGGATCAGGTCGTGCACCTCCAGCGGCGTCCACACCGGACGGATCACCCAGATCCGGCTGGCCGGCACGGCCTGTGCCCGTACGGTTGCCGAGACGAGCACCCCCAGCCCGCCCTGCGAGCCGCAGAGCAGTCGACCCACGTCCAGCCCGACCGGCGCCGCCCCGGCGGACAGCTCGGCCGGCCCCACCCCGGCGCCGACCAGCTCGCCGTCGGCGTCCAGCCAGCGCAGGCCGACGAGCTGCTCGCAGGCGGTGCCGTGGCGGTGGCGCAGCGGGCCGGCCTCGTCGGCGGCGAGCACCCCGCCGAGGGTGGCCCCGGGCGAGGGGGGATCCAACGGCAGCCGGCGGCCGGTGCGTTCGAGGACGGCCTGGACCGCGCGCAGCGGCGTGCCGGCCCCGATCTCGACCACCGGCGATCCGACCGGCTGGTGGCCGATGCCGGCGAGCCGGCCGGTGTCCAGCATGATGTCGACCCGCGCGGGGGCGGCCCCCCAGTCGATCTTCGTGCCGGCGCCCCGGGGCACCACGGTCAGGTCGTGCCGGGCCGCCAGCCGCAGCACCTCGGCCGTCGCCTCCGGGCCACCGGGAACGGCCACCCAGCGGGCCGCCCGCCCGGCCACCTCGTCGGCGGCCCCCGCGAAGCGGGCGAAGGACGGGCCGCAGATCGAGGCCAGCCGTCGGGTGATCTCCGCTGCACCGGTGGAACGCGCTGCTGCCGCCATGGCGCTCATCGTACACATGTTCGAACGACGCGGCGGCAAGTCGGACGAAGAGGCCGCGCCGTGGACGGCGGCCGGCCGGTAACGTGACGCCGTGACCACCGACACCGCGCCCGTCGCCAAGCGGGTGCCCGCCGAGCGCACCCACCACGGCGACACCGTCGTCGACGAGTACGCCTGGCTGGCCGCCAAGGACGACCCGGAGACCATCGCCCACCTGACCGCCGAGAACGCGTACACCGAGTCCCGCACGGCGCACCTGGACGGGCTGCGTGCGGAACTGTTCGAGGAGACCCGCCGGCGCACCCAGGAGACCGACCTGACGGTGCCCACCCGCAAGGGCGGCTACTGGTACTACACCCGCACGATCGAGGGCCAGCAGTACGGCGTGCACTGCCGCCGGGCGGTCCGCGACGGCGAGACCACCCCACCGGTCAGCGCGGACGGCGCACCGCTCGACGGCGAGGAGGTGCTGCTCGACGGCAACCTGCTCGCCGAGGGGCACGACTTCTTCGCCCTCGGCGCGTTCGACGTCAGCCCGGACGGGCGCCGGCTGGCGTACTCGACCGACTTCAGCGGCGACGAGCGGTTCACCCTGCGGATCAAGGACCTGAGCACCGGCGAACTGCTCGCCGACGAGGTGCCCGACACCTTCTACGGCACCGCCTGGTCCACCGACGCCTCGGTGCTCTTCTACGTCACCGTCGACGAGGCGTGGCGACCGAACCGGGTGTGGCGGCACGTCGTCGGCACCCCGTCGGGCGAGGACGTGGTGGTGCACTCCGAGGACGACGAGCGGTTCTGGGTCGGTGTCGAGCTGACCCGCTCCGAGCGCTTCGTGGTCATCGACATCCACAGCAAGGTCACCAGCGAGGTCCGGGTGATCCCGGCGGGCAACCCGACCGGCGAGCCGGCCGTCGTCGCCCCGCGCCGGCAGGGCGTCGAGTACTCGCTGGAGCACCACGGCCACCGCTTCCTGATCCTGCACAACGACGGCGCGGAGGACTTCGCGCTGGCCTGGACCTCGGCGGACGCCCCCGGCGACTGGGTGCCGCTGATCGACCACTCCCCCGGCACCCGGCTGGAGGCGGTCGACGCCTTCGAGAGCTACCTCGTCGTCTCGCTGCGCGCCAACGGCCTCACCGGGCTGCGGGTCCTCCCGATCGGCGGCGGCGACGAGTGGGACATCGACTTCCCCGAGCCGATCTACAGCGTCGGGCTGGACGCCAACCCGGAGTACCGCACCCGGGAGATCCGGATGCGCTACACCTCGCTGGTCACCCCCGACTCGGTGTACGACTACGACCTGGTCACCCGGCAGATGGTGCTGCGCCGGCAGAAGCCGGTCCGCCCGGGGCCGGACGGCCGGGCGTTCGACCCCGCCGACTACGAGCAGCACCGTGACTGGGCGCTCGCCGACGACGGCACCCGGGTGCCGATCTCACTGGTCTGCCGCCGGGACACTCCGCGCGACGGCTCCGCGCCGTGCGTGATCTACGGGTACGGCTCGTACGAGGCGAGCATGGACCCCTGGTTCTCCATCGCCCGGCTCTCCCTGCTCGACCGGGGTGTCATCTTCGCCGTGGCGCACATCCGGGGCGGCGGTGAGCTGGGCCGACGCTGGTACGACGAGGGCAAGCTGCTGGCCAAGAAGAACACCTTCACCGACTTCGTGGCCTGCGCCCGGCACCTGGTCAAGGCCGGCTGGACGGCGAGCGACCGGCTGGTCGCCCGGGGTGCCTCGGCCGGCGGGCTGCTGATGGGCGCGGTCGCCAACCTCGCCCCGGACGCCTTCCGCGGGATCGTCGCGCAGGTGCCCTTCGTGGACGCGCTCACCTCGATCCTCGACCCGTCGCTGCCGTTGACGGTCACCGAGTGGGAGGAGTGGGGCAACCCGCTCGCCGACCCGGAGGTCTACGCGTACATGAAGTCGTACACCCCGTACGAGAACGTCACCGCCGTCGACTACCCGGCGATCCTCGCGGTGACCAGCCTCAACGACACCCGGGTGCTCTACCACGAGCCGGCCAAGTGGATCGCCCGGCTGCGCGCGGTCGCCCCGCAGGGCGACTACCTGCTCAAGACCGAGATGGGCGCCGGACACGGCGGCCCGAGCGGCCGGTACGACGCCTGGCGCGAGGAGGCGTTCATCAACGCCTGGATCCTGGACCGGCTGGGCCGCGCCTGACCGTGTACCGCGCCGCCACCTCACCGTCCGGCGGCGGCGACGGGACGGACGAGGGCCGGGCGGAGGAGCACTCCGCCCGGCCCCGACGTCCGACGGTCAGACCGGCTGGCCCGGCGGGCGCGCGTCGACCAGGGCCGCCACCTCACCGGTACGGACCATCCGCTGCCAGCGCAGCCGGTTGCCGATCACCGCGGTGACCGCCGACTGCACCACCACCAGGTACATCACCTGCCGGTAGACGAGCTGCTGCAACGGCAGCGACCAGAGCGGGCCGTAGCGTTCGCGGTCCAGCCGCAGGGCGTACGCGGCGGTCAGCCCCTGGAGCAGGAGCAGCCCCACCCAGGCCAGCACGAGCGTCGACCAGGGCAGGAAGAGCAGCCCGTAGACGGCGTACACGTCGACCGCGGGGGCGGCCAGCGGCAGCACGATCTGGAAGACGGTCAGGTACGGCAGGCCGCGCCGGCCGAGCTTGCCGCCGGCCCCCGGCTCGCGCAGCGCGTGCCGGTGCTTCCACATCGCCTGCATGGTGCCGTAGCACCAGCGGTACCGCTGCCGCCAGAGCTGCCGCAGCGAGCTGGGCGCCTCGGTCCAGGCGATCGCGCCTTCCTCGTACACCACCCGCCAGCCGGCCCGGAGCACCTTCATGGTCAGGTCGGTGTCCTCGGCGAGGGTGTCCGAGGGGACGCCGCCGACGGCGAGCAGCACCTCGCGGCGGAACGCGCCGATCGCGCCGGGGATGGTGGGCATGCACTCCAGCACGTCGTACATCCGGCGGTCCAGGTTGAAGCCGATCACGTACTCCAGGTGCTGCCAGCGGCCGAGCAGCCGGCGCCGGTTGGCGACCTTGGTGTTGCCGGAGATCGCGCCGACCGTCGGGTCGGCGAAGCCCTGCACCAGCCGGTGCACGGTGTCCGGCTGGAAGACGGTGTCCCCGTCGACCAGCACCAGCAGGTTCGCCCGGGCGGCCCGGATGCCGGTGTTGAGCGCGGCCGGCTTGCCGGCGTTGGCCTGGCGGATGACCCGCACCCCGCGCAGCCCCATCCGCTCCACGATGTCGGCGGTGCCGTCGCTGGAGCCGTCGTCCACCACGATCACCTCCAGCGCCGGGTACGCGCTGGAGACCAACGACCGTACGGTCGCGGCGATGTTCGCGGCCTCGTTGTACGCGGGCACGATCACCGAGACCGGCGCGTCGACCACCCGGCGCGGCCGGTGTGGGCGACGGACCCGGCGTACGTGCAGCTGCGCGCAGGCGACCTGCACGGCCAGCCGGACGATGCCGAGCACCAGCGCGACGGCGAGCAGCATGTTCATGCCGGTGGCCGCCCACTGCGCCCCGGTCTGGGTCCAGCGCAGCGCGTACCCGCCGAGCCGGGTGCCGGCCGACGCCGGGACGGTCGACGGCGGCGCGTCGATTCCCTCGGAGATCCCGGTGAACCGGTAGTCCTGCGCCGACAGCCGGGTGAGGAGCTGGTCCAGGGCGGCGACGGTCTGGCTCCGGTCGCCGCCGCCGTCGTGCATCAGCACCACCGCGCCCCGGCCGGGCTGCGGGGTGGCCGCGCGGACGATCGCCGGTACGCCGGGCCGCTGCCAGTCCTTGGCGTCGAGGTCGGCGAGGACGGCCACGTGGCCGGTGCCGGCGGCGCGGCGCAGCGCGTCGTACAGAGCGGCGTTGAGCGTGCCGGTGGTGGACGAGTAGGGGGCCCGCAGCAGGGTCACCTCGCGCCCGGTGGCCGCCGCGACCGCCTTGCGGGTCAGCGACAGCTCCAGTTCGGCCCGCCATGGGGAGACCGTGCCGAGGTCGGCGTGGGTGTACGTGTGCGAGCCCAGCTCGTGTCCCTCGTCGAGGATCCGCCGGACCAGCTCCGGGTGGTCGTTGACCCGGGAGCCGACCACGAAGAAGGTGGCGTGCGCGCGGTGCCGGCGCAGCACGTCGAGCACCTGCGGCGTCCATTCCGGGTCCGGGCCGTCGTCGAAGGTCAGCGCGACGGTCCGGTCCGGCATCCGCCGGCTGACCGGCTCGGGCTGGTCCAGCCGCAGCACCGGGCCGGCGCCGGTGGCCTCCTCGGGCGCCGGCCCGGCCGGGGCGGCGGACGGGCCGGCACCGCCGTCGATCCCGGAGACCAGACCGTTGACGGTCAGCGCGGCGAGCAGCAGGAGCAGGCCGAGCAGCAGGAGCACCCAGTGGGCCCGCGGGTCGCGGCGGGCGACGTGTCGCGCCATGGTCAGTGGGGCTTGCCCGGGGTGCGGCTGGGCTTGACCGTCCGGCGTTCGTCACCCTGGCCGGGGACGGTGTCGGTGACCGACGGCGCGGCGGCGGTCGGCGCGGTGGGGGCCGGAGCCGCCGTCCGGGTGGCCGTGGGCGACGGCACGGCGGTGCTGGTCACCGGCCCGGGTCGCGATGTCGGACGGCCGGGCTGACCGAACTCCTCGGGCCCGTCGACGCCCGCCTCGACCGGTGGCCGCGCCTTCGGGTCGGTCCAGCCGGGCAGCGGGACGCTGGTGTCGCCGAACAGCCCGGCGAGGATGAGGCCGAAGCTGGTGAGCAGCCCGAGGCCCATCGCGGTGCCGGCGATGACGGTGATCCGGCGACGCCGGCCGGTCCGGTCGACGAATACCGGCGGTGCGCCGCCCGGCTGGTTGTGCATCTGGTGATCTCCCGATCGCCGTGCTGCCGCCGCCGGCGAATCGTCCACGCCGGGGCGGGGCCCGCTGGCGGGCCTCCGCAGTCATCAGCGACGCCCCACCACGGACCGTTACGTCAGCCGGCCCGCAGCTCCTCGACGGCGGTGCTGGCGCGCAGGAAGAGCAGGCCGACACCGACCGTGACCAGCACTGCGGCCAGGGCGCCGGCACCGACCCCGGCCAGCTGCGCCAGCGGTACGTCCGGCGTGACGCTCACCCACTCGGTGCGGGTGTACGCCGCCCGGGTGGCCGGGTCACCGCAGAGCTGTGCACCGGCGTCGCAGATCTCCTGGGCGTATCCGCCCGGCCTGGTGCCGCCTCCGGTGACCCCCCAGCCGAGCAGCAGGCCGACGGTGAGCGCGACGGCCACGGCCGGCACCGCCGGGGCGAACGCCTGCCAGGCGATGGACCGGCCGATGGTGGCGCGGGGCACCCCGGTCGCGACCAGGGCCGCGTACGCGCGCCGCCGGGCGGCGATCTGCTCGACCAGCGCGACGACCAGTCCACCGCCGGCGATCAGCAGGGCGACGCCGACGGCCAGGTCGACCAGGTCGAGGGTGCCGAGGTAGAAGTTGTCGTCGCCGGCGATGCCCGCCCCGGTGAGCCGGCGCAGTTCCAGCTCGGCGCTGATGTTCGCCCGGACCCCGACCGCGCCACCGCCGACGATCACGGCGGCCAGCAGGGCGGCGAAGGTGCGGCTACCGGCCCACGGGTCGGCGGTCAGCCGGCGGGCCGCCAGCAGCGTGTCGGGCCGCCGGGCGGACCGGTGCAGCAGCCGCCCGGCCGTGTACGACAGCCATCCGGTCCCGATGACCACGCCGAGCGTCGCCGCCAGCCCACCGGCGAGCAGCAGCGCCGGGAGCAGCAGTGCGGGCTGCTCCTGGTGACGGTCCCGGTACCAGTCCTGCACCGGGTCGATGGCGGCGAACGCGGCCAGCCCGCCCAGAATGAGCACGCCGGCCCATGGGCCGGGCGGGCGTTCCCGGGCGGCCCGGCGCACCACGCCGAACGGGGTGGTGCTCACCCGGCGCAGCAGCAGGGCGCTGGCCAGCGCGGCGACCAGCGGCAGCCCGAGCACCACCGCCAGGATCACCGGCGTCGACGGCAGCACGTCGGTGGGCAGCGGCAGCCGCCCCCGTGCGTCCGGCCGGTGCAGCAGCGCCCGGCCGCCCAGGTACACGGCCAGCCCGACCAGGGTGCCGAGCAGGCCGGCCAGCCCGGTCTCGGCGATCGCGACCCGGGTCACCTGCCCGGGGGTGGCCCCGGCCAGCCGGAGCGCGGCGAGCCGGCGGTCCCTGGCCGGGGCACCGAGTCGGGCGCACTGTCCGGCCAGCGCCAGCACCGGGACGGTGAGCAGCAGCAGCGCGAACGCGGTGCCGCCGCGCAGCCCCGGCTCCCGGAGCAGGGCGCTGGCGTACTGCTCCGACCGGGCGTACGGGTCGCCTCCGGGCGGGGTGGGGATGGCCAGCACGGTGAGCGCGGCCAGCCCGGCGAGGGTGGCCAGGGTGGCGCTGAGTGTGGTCAGCACCACCCGTACGACGTCGGTGCGGCTGCCGGCCAGGGCGAGCCGGAGCAGGGTGGCCGGTCTCACCGGCGTTCTCCGGCGAACGGCCGTTCCAGCCCCAGCCCGGTGGTGTCCACGACACCGTCGCGGAGCATCACCTCCCGGTCGGCGTACGCGGCGATCCGGGGTTCGTGGGTGACCAGCACGACGCTGGTGTGCTGCTGCCGGGCGAGCCGGACCAGGTGGGTGAGGACCTGCTCGCCGGTGAGCGTGTCCAGCGCGCCGGTCGGCTCGTCGGCGAAGAGCACCCGGGGCTCGGTGACCAGGGCCCGAGCCAGGGCGCACCGCTGCTGCTGCCCGCCGGACATCCGGCCGGGCCGGACGTCGGCGACGTCGGCCACGTCGAGCCGTTCCAGCCAGCCGAGCGCCGCCGCCCGCGCTTCTCGCCGCCCCGTGCCGGCGAGAAGCAGCGGAAGGGCGACGTTCTCCGCCGCGGTCAGCTCGGCGACGAGCTGACCGAACTGGAACAGCACCCCGAACTCGGTACGCCGCAGCTTCGACCGGGCCGCCTCGGACCAGGTGTCGATCCGCTCACCCCGCCAGGTCACCTGCCCGGCGTCGGGACGGAGGATCCCGGCGAGGCAGTGCAGCAGGGTGGACTTGCCGCAGCCGCTGGGGCCGGTGACGGCGACGATCTCCCCCTCGGCGACGTCCAGGGTCACTCCGCGCAGGGCGGGTGTCGGGCCGTACGCCTTCACCACGCCACGGGCCGCGAGTTGCGTCACGGGTGCACCTCCCGGTGCCAGTCGGCGACCCGGTCCAGGGTGGTCCGCAGCCACCTCAGGTCGGCGTCGAGGTGGACGATGGCGTAGTCGGCCGCGACGACGTCGTCGAGAGTGGCCGTCGGCGCCGTCTTGATGGCGGTCAGCTCGCGCAACCGGTCGGTGTGTGCCCGCGCCTGGGCGACCAGGTAGGCCCGGGCGGTGTCCACGTCGGCGACCAGCAGCGCCACCACGACCTTGGCGAAGAGCGTGCTGGTCACGTACGGCGCGGGCGGCTCGACGGCGGCGAGCCAGGCGTCGAGTTCCTCCCGGCCCCGGCCGGTGAGCGCGTAGGCGGTCCGGTCGGGGCCGGACTCGCGTTCCTGGCCGGTGGCCACCACCAGCCCGTCCCGGGCGAGCCGGCCGAGGGTCGCGTAGACCTGCCCGAAGGCCAGCGGCCGGGCCCGGGGCAGCCGGGTGTCGTGGGCACGCTTCAGGTCGTACCCGTGCCGGTTGCCGGCGGCGAGCAGCCCGAGCAGGACGTGCGTGGTGGACACACGCCCCACTATTCATTCAGTGAATAGCTGCCGTCAAGCGTTCCAGTTCAGGTCCCGCCCGGCCGAGCAGCCGGTCCGACTCGGTGCAGCCCGGCCCGGTCGCCACCTCCGGGCCGAACGCGCCCATCTGCCGGCCCATCGGCCCCATCTCGTCCAGGAATCCGCACCCGACGGTCAGCGTGGTGTTCGAGCAGGTCGAGGGCGGCCCGGCGAACGCCGAGGCGACGGCGCTGGCTGCGGAGATCCACGCCGACCGGGGCGTACGGCGGGTGGACGACCTCGCCCACCGGCACGGTGTCTCCCCCGCCGCGTACGCCCGCTCGCTGCGCTGACCACACGCACCCCCACGGACCGTCACCACCGCGCCGCCCCGCCGGCATCACCGCACCATCCCTTTGCTCTGCTGCCACCGACGCGCCAGCTACCCGGAGTGACGCGACCGCCGCTGCACTGAATCCGGCCGTCGCGAGTACCGGCAGCTCACTGAGGGTGGTGCGTCCATGGCTGCAGAGCAAAGGAGACGACCGACCCATCCGCAGCAACTCGCACACATGACGCTGCGTAAAACTCGCCAGCCGTCACGGTCGGTGACCGGCGGCAGCACGCCCGGCGTCAGCGGCGGCGGACCGCGACCACGGCGACGTCGTCGTGGATCTCCGGCGGGGCCAGCTCGACCAGCAACCGCTGGCAGAACTGGTCCAGGTCGGCGTCCACCCGGACGGCACAGGTGGCGAGCGCGGCCAGTCCCTCGTCGATGGTGGTGTCCCGGCGCTCGATCAGCCCGTCCGTGTAGAGCACCAGGGTGGCCCCGACCGGCAGGGTGAACTCCAGGTCGTCGGGGCGCTCGGCGCGGACCCCGAGCAGCGGCGCGGGCTGCTGGACGAACTCCACCCGGCCGTCGACGCTGACCAGCGCCGGCAGGTGCCCCGCGCTGGCCATCCGGATCCGGCCGGTGGCCGGGTGCAGCAGCAGCAGGCAGAGGGTGGCCAGCTCGTCGCGCAGCAGCGTACGCATCAGTTCGTTGAGCCGGTCCAGGATCACCCCGGGCTGGTGACCCTCCACCGCGTACGCCCGCACCGCGTGCCGCAGCTCGGCCATCACGGTCGCCGCGTGCAGCGAGTGGCCGGCCACGTCCCCGATCGCCACCAGCAGCTGCCCGTCGAGCATCACCAGCTCGTAGAAGTCCCCGCCCACCTCGGTCTGGGCGCTGGCCGGCTCGTACCGGACGGCCAGGTCGAGGCCGGCGACCTCGGGCAACTGCCGGGGCAGCAGGCTGCGCTGGAGGGTGACCGCGATCCGGTGCTCCTCGTCGAAGGAGCGCTGCGCCTCCACGGCCGAGGCCACCGCCTGGGCGAGCTGCACCAGCACCGGCGTCCGCTTGGTCTGGGTCGCCGTCGGCACCACCACGTAGAGCGGGGCACGGTCGTCGCGCAGCTTGGCCGCCGCCACGGTCACCGTGTCCCCGGCCGGCCACGGCATCAGCGCCCACTGCGCCGGGTCGTCGACCCGTACCGTGGCGCCCTTCGGCACGCCCGTGTCGTCGACCACCCACGGCACGATCGACGGCGCGGCACCCGGCGCGGCGGCCACCCCGGCCAGGCACTCCCCGTCGAAGGTCTCGGCGACGACCGCCGCCGGGCTCTTGAAGATCTGCGCCGCGCCGGCCGCCGCCGCCTCCAGCAGGCGGGCGAAGTTCGGGGCGGCGTGCACCGCGACGGTGGTGTCGGCCAACCCGGTCAACCGCTCGGCGAGCAGTTCGGCCCGCTGCCGCGCCTGGTAGTAGCGGAGCACCGCGTGCGCGGTGGCGACCAGTTCCTCCGGCTCGATCGGCTCCGCCAGGTACGCGTCCGCGCCCCGGGTCAGGCCCTGGGTGCGGTCCACCGTGTCGACGGCGTGCGCGGACACGTGGATCACCGGCAGCGCGGGATGGTCCGCCTTGATCCGCTCGCAGACCTCGAAGCCGCTCAGGTCGGGCAGCCGTACGTCGAGCACCACCAGGTCGATCGCCGGGTCCGCCCCGACCCGCTCCAGCGCCTCCCTGCCGGTCTCCGCCTCGCGGACGTCGAAGCCGGCCCGGGTGAGCCAGCTGACCAGCAGGTAGCGCTTGGTGCGACTGTCGTCGACCACCAGCACGGTCGCCTGGTCGCCGACCACCGTCACTCCCCGCCCGCCGGCAGGACGACCGTGAAGGTGCTGCCCCGGCCCGGCTCGCTGGTCAGCTCCAGGGTGCCGCCGAGCAGCGTCACCAGCCGCCGGGCGTACGGCAGGCCGAGGCCGGTGCCGCCGATCCGGGTGGTCCCCGGCGCCTGGTAGAACTCCTCGAAGATCCGATCGTGCAGCCCGGCGGGAATCCCGACCCCGGTGTCGGAGACCGAGAGCCGCCACCGGCCCCCGTCCCGCTCCGCGCGCAGCCGCACCTCGCCCCGCTCGGTGAACTTGAGCGCGTTGTGCAGCAGGTTGCGCAGCACCTGCGACAGCAGCACCTCGTCGCAGCGGAGCACGGCCGGCGCGGGTGGATCCTCCACCACCAGCTCCACGGTCGACCGGACGGTCAGCGCCCGCAGCGTGCCGCGCAGCTGCCCGAAGACCGCCCGCAGGTCGACGTCCGCCCACTCCGGCTCGATCCGCCCGGACTCCGCCTTGGCGAGGTCGAGCAGGTCGTTGACCAGCGAGAGCAGGTCCGCGGCGGAGGACCGAATCAGCTCCACCTGCTGGGACTGCTCGCCGGTGAGCGGGTCGGAGGCGGAGTCGGTGAGCAGCCGGCCCAGCCCGATGATCGCGGTCACCGGGGCGCGCAGTTCGTGGCTGACGTTGGCCAGGAAGCGGCTCTTCGACTCGCTCGCCGTCCGCAGCTGGGCCGACTTCTCCTCCAGCTCGGCGTAGAGCGCCACCACGCCCCGGTTGGTCTCCTCCAGCTCCTCGGAGAGCTGGGTGTAGAGCGCCATCACGCCCCGGTTCGTCTCCTCCAGCTCCGCGTTGAGCACAGCCAGCTCGTCGCGTTGGCTGCGTACCTCGTCCAGCGCGGCGATGAGCTGCTCGTTCTGCGTGGCGAGCTCGTCCAGGGCGCTGGCCGGGGCGGTGTGCCCGAGCTCGGCGCGGAGCTCGGCCAGCCGCGCGGCGGTCAGCGCCTGGGCGGTGGCCGGAACACGTCGGGACATCCTCACGACCGTATCGCCCTCCGGGCGGGCCACGCCCAAGGTGTCCACCAGACGCGCCACCGCGCCGGACTGCGGCTCGTACCGGCCGTCGGGCAGCGGACGCGCCGGGGTCAGGTCGATCTGCAGGGCGGTACGGCCGTCCGGACGGTCCACCACGAAGAAGGCGACATCCGCCCCCTCGGCGGTACGCAACAGGTCGCGGGCGACCTCGCTGAGCGCGGTGGCGACCCGGATCTGGTCCTGGTGCTCCAGCCCGACGGCGTCGGCGACCTCCCGGCCCCGCTGCCGGACGGTGAAGATGTCCTGCTCGACCCGGAGCGCCATCCGCAGGAGCGGCTCGGGGCGGTTCATGCCGGCGTCCTCGCCACCAGCACGCACGCGTCGTCCCGGCGGATGCCGGCGTCGCGCAGCAGGGTGGCGGCGACCACCAGGGGCGACCGGCCGGTCAGCCCCGGGTAGTCCTCGATCCGCCAGCGGTCGACCACCCCGTCACTGTGCATGACCAGGGTCGCGCCCGCCGGGAACGGGTAGTCGTACTCCCGGATCACCGGCCGCTGGTGACCGGCGATGCCGGGCAGCGAGACCAGCCCCTTCCGGCCGTCGTCCGGGCCGAGGACGACACCGGCGATGTTGCCGATCCCGGCGTAGCGCAGCAGGCCGGCCGCCGGGTCCAGCTCGGCCACGGCCACCGCCGCCCCCCGGGTGTGCGACATCGAGCGGTGCAGGTGCTGGACCACCGCGGCGGGTGGGACGGCCGGCGCGGAGCGGAACGCGGCCAGCGCGGCGTCGGCGGCGGCGCCGGCGAGCGGCCCGTGCCCGAGGCCGTCGCAGACCAGCGTCTGGTGCCGCCCCTCGGCCACCCGTACCGCGTACCCGTCGCCACTGATCTGTTCGCCGGTGATCGGCCGGCTCAGCCCGGCCGACCAGATCGACGGGGCGGGCACCCCCTTCGGCCACACCTGCACCGTCGTGACGGTGCCCTTGCCGACCCGGGACCAGGCGTCGAACCAGGTCGCCTGCCGGGCGATGGCGCCCAGCCCGATGCCGAGGGTGCCGGTGGTGGAGTGACCGTCGCGGGAGGAGACGGTCAGGTCGGCCATGCCGGGGCCCGAGTCGACGGCGACCAGCTCCACGCCGGCTTCGCCGTCCGCCCGTACCGGGCGCAGCAGCAGGACGCCCTCCTGGGCGTGCTTGACCAGGTTGCTGGTGAGTTCGGCGGTGACGATGGCCAGCTCGGCGACACGGTTCGCACCGAGGCCGAGCTGGCCGCCGAGCCGCTCGGCGGCCCGGCGGGCGGCGCTCGCCGCGCTGCCGGACTCGACCCGGAACCAGGCGCCGGCGGCGGGAACGGTCTCGGCGCTCACCGGGACCACTTGGTCACCGTGATCCGGGTGCCCTCTCCCACGGTGGTCTGGATGTCGAACTCGTCGACCAGTCGCCGGGCGCCGCTGAGGCCGAGCCCGAGGCCACCGCCGGTGGTGTAGCCGTCGGTGAGCGCGAGGTCGAGGTCGGGGATGCCCGGACCGGAGTCGGCGAAGACGATCCGTACGCCCCGACGGCGCCCGTCGTCGACGACGCTGACCTCGGCGTTGCCGCCCCCGCCGTAGATCAGGGTGTTGCGGGCCAGCTCGCTGGCGGCGGTGACCAGCTTGGTCTGGTCCACCAGGGAGAGCTTGACCGCCACGGCCACGGTACGCACCAGCTGACGGACCCGGACGACGTCCTCGTCGCTGCCGATCGCCTGCGCCTTGGGGCCCAGGTCGACGCCCGCGGTCATGCGGATGTCGCCGCCGATCCGGACTCCGCGCCCTCGGCCTCGTCGACGCCGAGGTCGTCCTCGCGGGTCGCCGCGATCAGCTCCATGCCGCGCTCGACGTTCAGCGCGGTCCGGATGCCGTTGAGCGACAGGCCCAGCTCGACCAGGGTGATGGCGACCGCCGGCCGCATCCCGACGACCACCGTCTCGGCGTCGAGCACCTTGGAGATCGAGGCGATGGTGGAGAGCATCCGCCCGACGAAGGAGTCGACGATGTCCAGCGCGGTGATGTCGATGATCACGCCGTGCGCGCCGGTCGCCACGATCCGCTCGGCGAGGTCCTCCTGGAGGGTGACCGCCGTCTGGTCGGACATGTCGATCTGGATGGAGACCAGCAGGATGTCGCCGATCTTGAGGACCGGCACCCGCTCCATCACGCCTCCCGGCGGGCGTGGCGGCGGGCGGTCTCGACCCCGGTGAGGCGCAGCACGTGGCGCAGCGCGTCGGCCAGGCTGGCCTTGGTGGCGATGTCGCCGAACTCGATGCCGAGAGCGACGATGGTCTGCGCGATCTGCGGCCGGATGCCGGAGATGATGCAGTCGGCGCCCATCAGCCGGGCGGCCACCACCGTCTTGAGGATGTGCTGGGCGACCTGGGTGTCCACCGCCGGCACACCGGTGATGTCGATAATCGCGTACGGCGAGCCGGTGTCGACCAGGGTCTGGAGCAGCCGCTCCATCACCACCTGGGCGCGCGCCGAGTCGAGTGTGCCGACCAGCGGCACGGCGACCACGCCGTCCCAGATCTTCACCACCGGGGTGGAGAGTTCGAGCAGCTGCTCGGCCTGGTCGGCGATCAGCCCCTCGCGCGTCTGCACGTAGGTCTCGAAGGTGAACAGGCCCATCTGGTCGATCAGGGCGTTGAAGGCGATGACGTCGCGCAGCTCCACGTCGCCGGAGTCGGCCAGCTCGGCCAGCACGTCCTTGAGGGCGTAGATGCTGATCGCGGTCTCGGTGGCGGAGAAGCCCTGCCGGGCCCGGCCGCGGGAGAGCTCGGCGAGCACCGCCCGCACCTCCGCGGCGCGCTCGGACTGGACGTCGGTCAACCCCTCGGCACCGACTTCGATCATGCTACGGTGCAGTTCCTGCACCTGGAGGCGCAGCTCCGCCTGGCTGAGCCGGCCGCGCAGCGACGCCGCGACGACCTCCGTCCAGCGCTGGACGACACGCTCGGCGTGCTCGGCCAGCAGGCCGGCGAGCCGGCCACTCTCCTCGATGGTCAGGGCCATGATCCCTCCTCTGAGCTGGACGGGCGGACTCTATCACCGGGACCTGCCGGCTTACTTGCCACGAGGCAACGGAATGATCAGGCCCACCGGATGCGGCTCCCGTTCTGCGTACGACCCCGTTCGTGGGATACCGTTCCACCGATAACAGGAGGTCCGAATGTCCTTGACGGTGCACACGGAACAGCGCGGCGACGTCGTCGTCGTGTCGGTCGCGGGCGAGCTCGACATGGCGACCGCACCGCAGCTGCAGGACCAGATCACCGACCTGCTCGACAAGGGCCGCAGCCGCCTCGTCTTCGATCTCGCGAACGTCTCGTTCTGCGACTCGACCGGACTGTCGGTCTTCGTACGCGCCAAGAACAGCTGCGACGAGGCCGGCGGCGTGGTGCGGCTGGCCGCCCCACAGCGCGGCGTACTGCGCATCCTCGAGGTCAGCGGTCTGGTCGAGGTCCTGCACACCTACCCGACGGTCGAGCAGGCCGTCGCGGGCGACCCCACGCCCGCCTCCTCCTGACCTTCTCCCTCACCGCTCGTCCTCGATGAATCGGGGACGAGCGATCACCATGCCCGCGGTCGTCTGCACGGCGAGCGCGCCGAGCAGGAAGCCGATCGGGGCGGTCCACCCTCCGGTGGCCTCGTAGAGGATGCCGACCAGCAGCGGGCCGAGTGCGGCGATCACGTACCCGGTGCTCTGCGCGAAGGCCGACAGCGCGACGGTGCCCTCGGCGGTGCGGGCCCGCAGGCCGATGGTGGTCAGGATCAGTGGGAAGGCGCCCTGGCCGAGGGCGAGCAGCAGCACCCACAGCGGCGCGAGGCCGTGCGGCGCCACGGCCAGGCCGAGGTAGGACGCTGTGGAGAAGGCGGTCAGCGAGAGCACCAGCGGGCGCAGGGTGCGCAGCCGGCCGGCCAGGGTCGGCATCAGCAGCGCGACCGGCACGCCGAGCGCGGTGACTCCGGCCAGCAGCAGCCCGGCGGTCTCGGCGCGGTAGCCGGCGTCCCGGAAGAGCTGCGCCAGCCAGCCCATGATCGCGTACCCGCTGAGCGACTGCGCCCCGAAGTAGACGGCCATCGCCCAGCCGAGCCGGGTGCGCTCCGGCCGGATCCGCACCCGGGGTGCGGGGGCCGCCGTCGTGGTCGCGGCCCGCCGGGCGGCGCGCGCCCGCAGCGCCAGCGGCACCCACGGGAGTACGGCCACCGCCGCCAGCCCGGCCCAGACGCCCAGCCCGGCCCGCCAGGAGCCGAAGGCGTGGGCGACCGGCACCGCCGAGGCGGCGGCCACCGTCGTGCCGACGGTCAGGGCCATCGTGTACGCCCCGGTGACCAGCCCGGTGCGGTGCGGAAAGTGCTGCTTGACCAGCATCGGCAGCAGGATGTTCGCCACCGCGATGCCGGCCAGGGCGAGCGCGCTGGTGAGCACGAAGACCGCCGCCGAGTCGGTGGCCACCCGGAGCACCTGGCCCACGGTGAGGGCGAGCATCGCGAGGATCAGCACCCGGGCGGCCGGCCAGCGGCGGACCAGCCAGGGGGTGAGCGCGCCGAGTGCGGCGAAGGCGATGGTCGGCAGCGTGGTGACGAGGCCGGCCATCGTGCCGGAGAGCGCCAGCCCGGTGCGTACCTCGTCGAGGAGGGCGCCGAGGCTGGTGACGGCGGCGCGCAGGTTGAGCGCGACCAGCAGCATCCCGACCAGCACCAGCAGCCCGCCGGTGGCCGGGCCCGACGTCGCCGTGGGGGCGACCGTCGACGCGGGTCCGGGGGTGCCGTCGGCGGTCGGCGCGACCGCGTCGGCGTCGGTACGGGCGTCGGCGGGAGCCTCGGCGCAGGCGGTGGGTGGCGGGGTCATGACCTCGAACCTACAATCATGGGATGAATTTCGGCAGGAGGTGTAACCGGTGACACCCGTCGTCGATTCCGTCGCCGTGCCCCCGCGCGGGCACCGGGTACGACAGACCATCGAGCAGCTCCGGGCCCGCATCCTCGGCGGCGAGTGGCCGGTCGGCGGGCGGATCCCGACCGAACCGCAACTGGTCGCCGCGCTCGGGGTGGGGCGGAACACGGTCCGCGAGGCGGTCCGGGCGCTGGTGCACGCCGGGGTGCTGGAGTGCCGCCAGGGCTCCGGGACGTACGTGGTGTCGACCGACGAGCTGGCGCCGGTGGTGGCCCGCCGGCTCACCGACGACCGGATGGCCGAGGTGGTCGAGGTCCGGCGCGCCTTCGAGGTGGAGGCGGCCCGGCTGGCCGCGCTGCGGCGTACCCCCGAGGACCTGGCCGCGCTCGACGGCGCGCTCGCCGCCCGGGAGGCCGCCTGGGGATCGGGCCGGGTCGCCGACTTCGTGGAGGCGGACGCCGCGCTGCACACGGCGGTGGTCGCCGCCGCCCACAACGGGATGCTCGCCGAGCTCTACGCCTCGGTCGGCACGGCCCTGCGCAGCACGGTGGCCCAGGCGATGGGCGACACGCTGGAGCCGGAGCGGTACGTCGACCACGGCCGGCTGGTCGAGGCGATCCGGGCCGGCGATCCGGCGCGGGCGGCGATCGAGGCCGGCGCTTTTCTGGAGCCACCCTCGGGGGCATAGGTTGTCCCGGACGCAGAATCGAACAGCACGGGAGTGCGGATGCTCAAGGGCTTCAAAGACTTCATCATGCGCGGCAACGTCGTCGACCTGGCGGTCGGTGTCGTCATCGGTGCCGCGTTCACCGGCGTGGTCACCCAGTTGACCAAGTCGTTCCTCGAACCGCTGGTCCGGGTCTTCATCGCGCTGCTCACAGGCAGCAAGAACGGCCTCACCGGCTCCACCCCGACCTTCCGCGAGATCCCGTTCGACTGGGTGGCCTTCGTCAACGCGGTGATCACCTTCACGCTCACCGCAGCGGCGCTGTACTTCCTGGTCGTCTACCCGATGAACCGGCTCGCCGAGCGCCGCAAGCGGGGCGAGGAGCCGCCGCCCTCGGCGCCGAGCGAGGAGGTCAAGCTGCTCACCGAGATCCGGGACGCACTGGTCGCCGCCGGTCACACCACCCCGGGGCAGCAGCGGGGCGCGCTCGACGACGTGCTCGGTCGGCGTACGGAGCCGCCGGCGCCGCGCTGACCCGACCCATGCACATCGGCCCCTGTGGGAATCCCGCAGGGGTCGACCTGTTTCGTACACATGTTCGATAGAGTCCCGCCATGGAACAGCGCAGGCACTGGTGGAACGGTAAATGGGGGCGGCTGGCCCGGCGGGACGTCTTCCTCCGGGTGGACGGCGACCGCTGGCACGTCGAGCAGCGGGCCGGCGGCGCGGAGGGCGTCTCCCAGTTCTACGAGTACGCCAGCGCGGAGGAGGCCGAGGAGACCGTGCGGGCGCTGCTGGAGGGCACGGACGCCTGGCGTGAGCTCTCCCCCCGCCCGCCCAGCGCCTGGGCCCCGCCGACCACGCCCTGACGACCCCTGCCCGCTCCGGCGGGCCCGGCGGGGTCGGCGGAGCGCGTTTAGCGCGGGGCGGGGCCGGGAACCGCGCGGACATGGAGCAGCAGGGCATCGGAGAGCAGACGGTCATCTCCCGGGTCACCACCGGCATGCGGGTGGTCGACGCCGAGGGCGTCGAAGTCGGCACCGTCGACCTGGTGCAGCGCGGCGACCCCAACGCCGTGACCGTGCAGGCACCCACCGCCGACCCGGGCAGCAGCCTGGACGAGCTGATCGAGGCGGCGGCGGTCGAGGAACCCGAGGTGCCCGCCGACCTGGCCGCCCGCCTGCTGCGCACCGGCTACCTGAAGGTCTCGACCGAACTGGCCCGCACCGGCGCGGTCTACGTGCTGGCCGACCAGATCGCCACGGTCGCCGACGGTCAGATACGCCTCGACGTCCCCGCCGGCGACCTGCCCCCGGAGGAGTGAACCGCCTGCGCGCCGGTGTCACCCTCGGCCGGGCCCGCCGCGTGCGTACGACGGCGACGGAACAGCAGCAGCATCAGCCAGCCGGCGAGCAGACCCCAGAACGCGCCGCCCACCCCGAACAGGCTCACCCCGGAGGCGGTGACCACGAACGTCACCACGGCGGCCTCCCGGCTCTCCGGGTCGGCGACCGCCGAGGCGACCGCGGTCGCCAGGGCGCCGAGCAGCGCCAGTCCGGCCACCGCCTCGATCAGCACCGGTGGGGAGAGCAGCACCAGGGCGGTCGCCACCCCCGCGCCGAGGCCGAGCAGCGCCAGGCCCAGCCCGGCGGTGACCGAGGCGATCCAGCGACGGTCCGGGTCCGGGTGGGCGTCCGGCCCGGCGGCGAGGGCGGCGGTGATCGCGGCGAGGTTGACCGCGTGCCCGCCGACCGGTGCGCCCAGTGCACTGGCCAGCCCGGTCGCCCGCAGCGCCGACCCGAGCGGTGGCCGGTAGCCGTAGCCGCGCAGCACGGCCGTGCCGGGGACGTTCTGGGCAGCCATGGTGACCAGGAAGAGCGGCAACGCCAGACCGACCACCGCGGGCACGGTGAAGGCCGGCGGGGTCAGCTCGACCACCGGCCGGAGACTGCCCACGCCCCCGCCCGACGTGGTGATCGCGATCGCCGCCACCGCCACGACCAGCGCCGCCGGCACGGCCCACCGCCGGGCGAACCGGTGCAGCACCAGCCAGGTGACGATCACCGGTACGGCCAGCCGGGGCACCTCGACCAGCGCCCGCACCGGGGCGGTGCACAGTGGCAGCAGCACCCCGGCCAGCATCGCCGCGGCCACTGGGCCGGGGATCGCGGCAACCGCCCGGCCCAGCGCGGGGAAGAGCCCGGCGGCCACGATCAGCACCCCGCAGACCAGGAACGCGCCGACTGCGGCGGGCCAGCCGCCGGGGACCGGACCGGTCGCCACCAGCAGCGCGGCACCGGGGGTGGACCAGGCGATCGAGATCGGCATCCGGTGCCGCAGCCCCAGCCAGAGGGCGCAGAGCCCGGAGGCGACGCTCACCGCGAGCAGCCCGGAGGCGGCCTGCGCCTCGCCGGCGCCGACCGCGCGTAACCCGGCGAGCACCACGGTGAACGAACTGGCGAAGCCGACCAGGGCGGTCACCACGCCGGCCAGCACCGGTTGCAGTCGTTCCGCCACCCCGTACCCCCCGTCGTCGGGGGTCACCCTAACCAGGCCGGTCGACGGTCGTGCCCCGCCCGGATCCGCAGCCCACGGGACGGGACCGAGCCGGCGGACGGGCGGCCGGCGGACGACCACTCCCACCCCGTCCGAACATTTCTCCCACTCCACCCACCGGGGCGGTAGAGACGCCGGCCGGGTGTTTCCGGCAAGCTTGTCGCATGACGCTGATCCTCCGCTCGGCCATCCTCAACGACGTCGGCCTGGTCCGCACCAACAACGAGGACTCCGCCCTCGCCGGTGACCGCCTCGTGGCGGTGGCGGACGGCATGGGCGGGCTCCCCGCCGGCGAGGTGGCCAGCGAGATCGTCATCCGGATCCTGGACGAGCTGGTCCCACCGACCGTCCCCGACGAGGCCGCCGGGGCGCTGCGCGCCGTCGTCGCCACCGCCAACCAGCGCATCCGCGCCGCGATCTCCGCCGATCCCGCCCGCGACGGCATGGGTACGACGTTGACCGCCGGCCTGCTCGCCGGGGACGCCCTGGTCCTCGCCCAGGTCGGCGACTCCCGCTGCTACCTGCTGCGCGACGGTGAGCTGACCCAGCTCACCCGGGACGACACCTTCGTCCAGGCGCTGGTCGACCAGGGGGCGCTCTCTCCCGACCAGGCACGGCACCACCCGCAGCGGTCCCTGGTGACCCGGGCCGTGCAGGGCGCGGACGCGCCCCCGGCGGTCGGGGTGCTGACCGTGTTCGTCGGCGACCGGCTGCTGCTGTGCAGTGACGGGCTCTCCGACTACGTGGAGGACGCGGCCATCCAGGCGGCGCTGACCACGTACGGCGACCGGCAGCAGTGCGGCGAGCAGCTGGTGAAGCTGGCCCACCAGGCCGGCGCGCCGGACAACGTCACCGTGGTCGTCTCCGACCTGGTCGAGGTCTGAGCCCGGCCAACCGGGTTGCGACGGCGGGCCGGCCGGGTTGGGATGGATGGATGCCCATCCGCCGGCTGGCCGCCGAAGAACGCCTGACCACCAGCTTCCCGCTCCAGGCGTACGCCTTCGAGGCGTCGCCGCTGACCGGGGAGCGGGTGGAGGCGTTCCACCGGTACCTGCCGTACAACAAGGGCAACCGGACGCTGGTCGTCGAGGAGGGCGGCGAGACCCACGCGGCGGCCAGCGCGATCCCGATGCGGCAGAACCTGCGCGGGCGGGTGCTCCCGATGGCCGGGGTGGCCGGGGTGGCGACCCATCCGCTGGCCCGCCGGCAGGGACACGTCCGGGCGCTGCTGCACCAGCTCCTCGACGAGATGCGCGACGAGGGGCACCCGCTCAGCGCGCTGTACCCGTTCCGGGCCGGCTTCTACGAGCGGTTCGGCTACGTCGGGCTGCCCCGGGCGCGTACCGTCCGGTTCTCCCCCGCCGACCTGGGCCCGCTGCTGCGCGCGGACCTGCCGGGCGAGGTGACCTGGGAGCGGATCGGCGCCGGCTACCCCGGGTACCGGGCGTTCACGGAGCGCTGCCTGCGGGAACGGCACGGCTTCGCGATCTTCCCGGACTTCCGCGCCGTCGGGCTGCGCGACCGGGACGACCGCTGGCTGGTCACCGCCCGGATCGACGGCACGACCGTCGGCGTGCTCACCTACCGGATCGACGACCACGGCGGGGAGCTGCACGGCGACGACCTGCTGGTGGGCGACCCGTACGCCCGGGCGCTGCTGTTGCGGTTCCTCGCCCGGCACGTCGACCAGGTGGAGCGGATCAGCCTCCAGGTGCCCGCCGACGAGCTGCCCGAGCTGTGGCTGACCGACCTGGCCGTGCACATGGAGGCGCGGGTGTCCCGCCCCGGCTCGCCCGCCCCGATGGCCCGGCTGCTCTCCGTGGACGCGCTCGCGGGCCTGCCGGCCGGGCCGGGCCGGGTCCGGGTGGAGCTGGTCGACGACCGCTGGCTGGGCGGCACCCACCTGCTCGACGGCGCCACCGGCCACCTGGAGCTGACCTCCGGCGGGCCGGCGCCGTCGGCGACGCTCACCGCCGCCGGCCTCTCCGCCCTGGCGTACGGGGTGCTCGACCCGGTCGAGGTGGCCGTACGCGGGCTGGGCTCGATCGGCCCGGAGGCGGCGGCCGAGCTGCGGCGGCTCTTCCCGCGCGAACTGCCGTACCTGTTCGCCGACTTCTGAGCCGTCATCTCAGCGCACCGCCGGCCGGGCCGCCCGGCCCAGCGAAGATCGGCGGGCCGGCTTAGGTCCGGGTTAATCCTCGGTGGCGGATGCGGCGGGCACGACGGGGGGCTCCTAGCATCGGGCGGGTGCGCCTGACGTCCGCTGTGGTCCTGCTCGTTCTCGGTGTCTCCACCGCCGCCCTACCGGCCTGCGGCAGCGAGCGCCCCGACAGCGGCCGGTGGGCCGCCCCCGCCACGTCGGCGAGCGGACCGGCCGGCCCTGCATCGTCGAGCCCGACGGCCCCCAGCACACCGAGCAGCAGCCCGTCACCGAGCCCCGCCCGGGCGGTGCCGGCGTTCACGGCCGGCAACCCGGACGGCCGCGCGGCCGTCCCGGCAGAGGCGCGGGCGGTGGACACCTCCCGTCCGACCAGGACGGTCGGCACGGGCACCCCGGCGAGCTGCACCTCGGCCGCGGTGGTGAAGGCGGTGGCGGCCGGCGGGATCATCACGTTCGACTGCGGCCCGGCCCCGGTGACCATCCGGATGGCGGCCACCGCGAAGGTCCGGAACCGGGTCGGCGCGCGGGTGGTGCTCGACGGCGGCGGCAAGGTCACCCTCTCCGGCGGCGGTGAACGGCGGATCCTCTACATGAACACCTGCGACGGCGCGCAGGGCTGGACCACCTCGCACTGCCAGAACCAGGACCACCCCACGCTGACCGTGCAGAACCTGACCTTCGCCGACGGGAACTCCACCGGTGAGAAGGCCGAGGGCGGTGGCGGGGGCGCGATCTTCGTACGCGGCGGCCGGGTGAAGGTGGTCAACTCGCGGTTCACCGGCAACCGCTGCGACCGCACCGGCCCGGACCTGGGCGGCGGCGCGCTGCGGGTGCTCAGCCAGCACGACAACCGCCCGGTGTACGTCGTGGGCAGCACGTTCACCGGCGGCACCTGCGCCAACGGCGCGGCACTGAGCAGCATCGGGGTTTCCTGGACGGTGCTGAACAGCGTCTTCACCGGCAACCGGGCGGTCGGCACCGGCGCCAACCCGGCCCGGGCGGGCACCCCCGGCGGCGGCAGCGGCGGCGCGATCTACTGCGACGGCAACGAGTTCTCCGTGCGGATCGCCGGCACGGTGATCCGGGACAACCGGGCCAACGAGGGCGGCGGCGCGATCTTCTTCGTCAGCAACAACCGCACCGGCACCCTGCGGATCGAGGACTCGACGCTGCGCCGCAACTCCAGCGCAGGCTTCGAGACCAGGGGCCTGCCCGGCATCTTCTTCCTCGGCGCCTCCGCCAAACTCACCTGACACCCCCACCGCCCCGCCCGCGCGACCTCGCACTGTTGATCAAGAAGTTTGCGTCTGGAAGTCGCGTTCACGAGGCGCAAACTTCTTGATCAACGAGGGCGGTGGCGGGGCCGCGGCGGAGGCCGGTGGGCGGTGGAGTGCGAGGACGTCAGTAGGGGTTGCCGGTGCCGGGGGTGCGGGCCTTGAGCAGGGCGGCGGGGCGGCCGGGGAGGTCGGGGGCGGTGCTCATCGGTGGGGAGCCGGTGCCGGCGTGCTCCGCCATGCCGGCGAAGAGTTCCTTGAGCGCGGTGACGGCGTCGATCCGCGGGTGCCAGCCGAGTTCGGTCTCGGCGCGCTCGCTGGACATCAGCGGGACGTTCAACGCCAAGTCGACCCAGCCGGTGTCGACCGGTTGCAGGCGGGCCCGCCAGGTCAGCGCGGCGGCGGCGCGCAGCACCGGTACGGCCACCGGGACCGTCCAGCCTCTGAAGTGCCGGGCCACCAGCTCCGGGGTCAGCACCGGGTCCGCAGCGACGTTGAAGGCACCGCGCGCGTCACCCAGAACCGCCCGGGCGTACGCGTCGGCGACGTCGTCGGCGTGCACCGCCTGCATCCGCAGCCGCCGGTTCGCGGGTACGACCGGGATGCGCCCGAAGCGCAGCAGCCGCACCGGGGCGAGCGGGCCGAGGAAGTACCGGCTGATCTCGGTGCCCGCGTCCCGCTGGAAGATCAGTCCGGGGCGCAGCCGGACCACCCGCAGTTCGGGACGCTCGGCTTCGAGGGTGTCGAGCATCGACTCCACCTCGGCCTTGTCCCGGCTGTACGACGAACCGTCCACCCCGGTGGCGGGCCAGCGCTCGCTGACCGGGTGGTCCTTCGGGCCGGGCGCGTAGGTGCCGACCGACGAGGCGTACACCAGGGCGGGGACGCTGGCCGCGACGACGGCCGCGGTCACCGCCCGGCTGCCGCCGACGTTGGTCCGGTACAGGGTGCGCTGGTCGTGGCTGGGCTGGATCTGCCAGGCCAGGTGCACGACCACGTCGGCCCCGGCGAAGATCGCGGTGAGCTTCCCGGCGGCGTCCGGCGCCCCGACGTCGCAGGAGTGCCACCGCACCCCGTCGTACGGCTCACCGGCGTCCGGGCCGGGCAGCCGCCGGGCCACGCCGACCAGTTCCAGCCCCGACTCCCGACGCAGCCGGCGCAGCACCGCCGTCCCCACGTTGCCGCTGGCACCCACGATCACGATCCGCATGCCGGCTGCGGTACCCGTTGAACCGGGCTCCAACCCGGTGCGGGACTTCGCCTTTCACGCGGTACTCCGGTCACCCGGAGGCCAGGGCGGCGACCAGACAGGTGAACGCCGCGACGGTGGTGACCGTGCGGGCCAGGTTCCACCGCGTCCAGGCCGGCTCGAAGCCCTCCCGCAGCGCCCGCAGGTCGGCGATCCGGTCCACCGGCCCGGCCGCGTCGAGCCGGTCGTTGAGCGGCACGTTGCGCCGCATGGTGATCAGCAGCGTGGCGCCGTAGAACACCAACGCCGCGACCGTCCAGGCCAGCACCCGGCCGCCGACCGTGACATGCAGCGCCACCGCCAGGCCGGTCAGCAGCACCGCGCCGAGGAACGCCGCGACGAACCAGCCGTTGAGGATCCGCCGGTTGATCGACTGCATGGTCCCGACGAAGGTACGGTCATCGACCGCGGCCAGGCCCGGCACCACCGAGCAGGCGTACGCGAAGAAGAGCCCCGCCATCAGACCGGTGACCACCGTGGCAGCGGCGAGGGAGAGAGTTCTCATGCCCTCCAGCTCACCCCTTCGCGCCGCTGGCGGCCATGGCCGGGACGCTCGGGTGCATGCGTGGGCGTCCAGGCGGGCGGGATCGGCCGGAAGCCGGAAGGCCCTGCCGGTCAAGGTCCGGTAGCCTGAGGGCCAACGGGCCGCTAGCTCAATGGCAGAGCTGTGGACTTTTAATCCATAGGTTCAGGGTTCGAGTCCCTGGCGGCCCACTCCTCCGCAGGTCAACAGCCCTGGCCGGGTTTCTGAACGCCGCGCTCAGGGCCGGTACGGCAGCGAAGTACAGCCTCGTTGGCCAGGCCACCGTCGGCCTCCCAGCCGGCGGTGGCGGCAGCAATCGCGACGGTCACCTCGACGCTGCCGAGCAGGGTGGAGGAGTTCGCCCGCAAGTCCAGACCCTGCCCTGCCCCAAGCGCTACATCGTCCGCGACGTCTACACAACCCTACGCGCTGACTTCGCCGCCCTCGCCCCTTGACCCCCATAGGAGCATCGGGATGGATGATTGAGCCATTTTCATCGTGACGGTGCAGGTCACGGGTGGTTCGGGCGGCCGGTGTCCAGGTAGGACGAGGCTCCCGGTAAGACAGCAATCGACCAAGATCAGATGCCCCAACCGGGAGCCTCGCTGTGCTGTCTTACCCTGCCGCGATTCCGTTGTCCACCCGCAGCCTGAACCACCTCGCCGCCCTCATCCGAGCCCGCCGCCAGCAGCGACGGTCCCGGTGGCGACGCCTGGACCCCGGCCGGCAAGCCCTGCTCGCCCTGGCCCACCTGCGCAACGGCGACACCCTGACCCGCCTGGCCTGAGTTGTAGCGTTCTGGCGATCTTGTGATCGTGGGTGCCGCTGACGTGGGCGTTTGCTCGCGGATCGGTGCTGGTGTGGTCACTAACGCGGCTTGTCTGCGTGGATAGTCTCGCCGGGTGGGCACTTTCGTGCGGCGGGTGAAGACCGCCTCGGGAGCGACCGCGGTCCAGATCGTGCACAAGCGAGGCCGGCGCGTGTTGAGCATCGAGCACATCGGCTCGGCCCATACCGACGACGAGTTGGCACTGCTGCTGCAGGTCGCCGAGGAACGCCTTCATGGCGGGCAACTATCCCTGGACCTCGGCGGCGCCAGCGCGGGCGCGGCCGGGACATCGGCGGTGGTCGAGGGCACG
>NZ_FMDN01000034.1 GCF_900090245.1 Micromonospora halophytica | reverse complement strand
GCCCACGTCCTCATCTGCTGGCTGGCCCTGCTACTGGTCCGCGTCGCCGAACGCGCCACCGGTGAAACGTGGCGAAACATCAACCGGCAACTCGGGCGAATCAGCCAGGTCACCCTCGCCGGACCCGCCGGCACCGTCGTGCAGACCACCCCGCTACGACCCGAACACAAGGCCATCTACCAGGCACTTTCCGTCCAGCCGCCAGCCCGGGTCACCACCTTCGACCCGCGCTAACCAAGACCAGACACCGGCGATAGAGCGTAGACACACGCCCTTCCGGAGACACACGTCAATCTTCGCTGCTCTGCGGCCAGATTCCGATGATCGTTTAACTACAAGCTGCGGAACCCGGGTCTGGGAAGCGATGAAGGCGGCCACGCTCACCGGCCCGTCGCTTCCTTGACCCACAGGACCACGGATCGCTTGAGGACATCACGCTCCATCGCCAGCTCGGCGTTCTCCCGCCGCAACCGCGCCAGCTCAGCCCGCTCGTCCTCGGACAACTGCCCGGCAGCGGCTTCGCCGCGAGCGGCACGATCCTGCTGCACCCAGTTGGCCAGGGTGCCACTGTTGATTCCCAGATCACGCGCTACCTGCGCGATCGACTTCCCGGTCTCCCGTACGATCCGAACGGCGCCCGCGCGGAACTCCGGATCGAACCGGCGTCTCGTTTCAGCCATGAGCCTCTATCCCTCAGATTCTGGCCTCCACGCTACGAGGGGAAGGGCAGTCAGCCCGTACGCCAGGGTCTGCGGCCGGGTCGACTGGATGGCGATGAGGAACCTCGAGCCGGAACGGGATGATCTCTGCGCTCACGACTGTCACGCTACGGGCCAGTTAGGACAGCTTCCGCCCTAGGCCGTGTCTTCAAAGGTTCACAACCATTGGAGCAGCGCGGCGATGGTGACGGTGGCCCGGTATGAGGTTGCTGTCTTGTCGTAGCGCGTCGCCAGGCTGCGGCACTGCTTGAGCCGGTTGAAGCAGCGTTCGACGACGTTGCGCCGTTTGTAGAGCCGCTTGTCGAACGCTGGTGGCCGGCCACCTCGGCTGCCACGCCGGCGGCGGTTGGCCTGCTGGTCGGCGCGTTCGGGGATCGTGTGCCCGATGCCGCGTCGGCGTAGGTCGGCTCGGATGGCTTTGGAGCTGTAGCCCTTGTCGGCGATGACATGGTCCGGGCGGACCCGGGGCCGGCCGGGACCCGAACGCTCGACACGGATGCCGGCGAGGACCTGGGTGAAGCGGGTGCAGTCGTTGACGTTGCCACCGGAGAGCACGAACGCCAGAGTTCGACCCAGGCCGTCGCAGGCGAGATGAATCTTGGTAGTCAGTCCACCTCGACTTCGACCGAGGGCGTGATCTTGTGGTTCGTCCGTTTCTCGTCGCCCCCTTTAGCGCCGGCGGCGTGCTGGTGGGCTCGCACGATGGTGGAGTCCACCGAGACCAGCCAGTCGATGTCACCGGCCGCGTCCGCGTCGGCCTGGATCCCGGCGAGCATCCGCTCGAATGTCCCGTCCAGGGCCCACCTGCGGAAACGGGTGTAGATCGACTGCCAGGATCCGTAGCGGGCGGGCACGTCCCGCCACGCCGCCCCGGCTCGGATCTTCCACACGATTCCGTTGAGCACCCGCCGGTCATCGACCCGAGGCCGACCACCCGTCACCGCCGACGGCAGGTACCTGGACAGCGCTTCCCACTCGACGTCAGACAACTCGTAGCGACGACCCACGCGCTACATCATCCGACACCAAGATCCTTTGAAGACACCGCCTAGCTCGATGGCAGACTTCCGGACATGCTGGAAACCTCCGCGCGGCTGCTCCGCCTGCTCGCACTGCTGCAGACCCCACGGGACTGGACCGACGCCACGACGGCACCGACTCGATGCGCGACACCGAACCGCATCGGCTGGTGCACACCGGGCGGCGTTGGTACCTGATCGGCTGGGACACCGGCCGGCGCGACTGGCGCACCTACCGGGTCGACCGGGTCCGGCCCCGCACCCCGACCGGCCCACGGTTCACCCCACGACAGGCACCCGACGTCGACCTCGCCGACTACCTGAGCCGCGGCGTCTCCACCGCGCCCTACCGCTACCAGGCCCGGATCACTCTGCACGCGCCAGCCCGGATCGCCGCCGAGAGAGTCCCGCCCACCGTCGGCGTGATCGAAGCCGTCGACGGGTACACCTGCCTACTGCACACGGGATCCCACTCCCTCGACGAACTCGCCATCCACGTCGTGCTGTTGGGCTTCCGCTTCCAGGTCCACGAACCACCCGAGCTGATCGCCCACATCCGCGGCCTCGCCGCCCGACTCACCGACGCCGTCGGCTGACCGCCGGACGACACCACCAACGGCGCAAGGCCCCACTGCCTCCTCTGCTCCGGCGGCACCCCGCCCGGCCGCCCGGCGGCGTGAGTGCGGCCCCTCAACCGCCGAGGCGCGCTCGTAGCTGGTCGTCGGTGGGCTCGACCAGGAAGCTCCCGTCGGGCCACAGCAGGGTGGGAACGCGTCGTTGCCCCTGCTGCAGCCCGCGGACGACTTCAGCCGCGGCCTGGTCCTCGTCGAGGTCGACGTAGTCGTACGCGACGCCGGCGCTGTCGAGCAGGGCGCGGCTGCGTCGGACGTCGGGGCACCAGCCGGTGCCGTACACCACCAACTCGGGCTCGGCCTCGTTCTGGTGCGCAAGGTCTTGGACGGCCATCGCGATCTCCTGAAGTCGCTCGTCGGAAGGGGTCCGCGTCCCCTGGGACGCCACAGTGGGGCCAGGGGACGCCGTACGTGACGCTCAGCCGGCGAGCCGGTAACCGGCCCGCTCCACCGCCGCGCGCACGTCGCCGATCTCCAGCGGGTTCTCGCTGACGACCGTGATGGTTCCGGCGGCCACGTCGGCCCGTACGCCGGTCACGCCCGCGACTTCCTCGACGTGCCGGGTGACCTTGTTGGCGCAGCCGCCGCAGGTCATGCCGGACACCGCGTACGTGCTCCGGCTGCCCGCTGTGGTCTCGGAGGCTGCCGGGGCGCTGTCGACGGTGCCGCAGCCACAGCTCGATTCGTTGCCGCACATGTGGACCTCCTCGGGATCGCTGGCGTTCCGTTCGACGACGCGTCAGGGGACCCGTACGGTGCCCACCTGATGCCGTCGAAGGCAGCCTGACGATACCCCTCCCCGGTATCTGTCCTCAACAGTGCCGAGCCGGGTCACCACTCGTGGCCACGATCGGAGCGAGGTTCCCGGCGGCCGTCGAACACCTCCCTTCGATCACAGCCACCTCGGCCCGAATCACCGTCGGTGGCCCGCCTGGCAGCTTTCCACCAGGTAGGGCTCACCCGCGACGGCGGTGATGGGGGTTGCCGAAGCACCCCGGACGTCGGAGACGACCAGTTCCACGCGTATCGATGACGTGCGGTGCGGGAGGGGACGGACGGGAGCGACCGCCGCTGCCCTGGCGCGGGAGGTGACCCCGGCCGGCTATAGGACGGCCGAGCGCGCGCCTGCGGGGGCTGCGCTCGGCCATCGACGCGTTCTCGGAAAGCTCGGCCGGCCTTCAGCGGACGACCGGCGCCTCGCCGCGCCTGGCCCGCAGCAACTGCCGGCGCTTGCCATCGCTGGCCCAGGCCCGGGCCCAGCTGAGCGCACCGGGCTTGCGTGCCTCGTCCGCCAGTTGCTTGACAGTGTGCCTGCACACGAACTCCTTGAGCTTCGCGCCAGGGCGGCCGCCGAGGTGCAGCCGTACCGCCGTGTCGTCCCGGCGGGCGAACTGGAAGATGCCGGCGTGACGACCCAGGCTGATGCACTGGCCGGCGAAGATCACGTTGACCTGTGCGGGTTGCTCACCCGCGATCCGGGCGAGCACCGTGTCGGCGGCGTGCGGACCCAGTTGCACCGCGGCCTGGCAGCTCATCCGGAACGGCAGGTCCGACGGTGCCGCCGAATCCCCGGCCGCGACGACGCGTACGTCGTCCACGCTCGTCAAGGTCTCGTCCGTGAGCAGGCGACCCAGGTCGTCGGTGGTCAGGCCGCTGCGTACGGCCAGGTCCGGTACGCCGAAGCCGGCGCTCCAGACGGTCACGGTGCTCGGCAGGCTGCGGCCGTCTGCGAGCTGCACGGCGTCGCGCGTCACGCCGGTCACCTTCGTGCCGGGGCCGTCGAGCACGGTCACACCGAGTCTGGCCAGCTGCCTGGCAACCGGGCGTCGAGCCTGTGGGTGCAGGTACGGGCCGAGCACCCCGCCGCAGACCAGGGTCACGGCGCGCCCCGCCTCCGCCAGTTCGGCGGCGGTCTCGATACCGGTCGGGCCGGCTCCGACCACCGTCACCGCGGCTGTGGCGGGGGCGGCGTCGAGAGCGGGCCGAAGTCGCTGTGCCTGCTCCAGGGTCGCGATCGGGTAGCTGAACTCGGCCGCTCCAGGCACGCCCGGGTCGGCGTTGCCACTGCCCACCGCGTAGATCAGGTAGTCGTAGTCGACCGTGCCGCCCGTCGCCAACGTCACGCTGCGCTCGGAGGTGTCGATCCGGGTCGCGGTGTCCACGACCAGACGAATGCTCGGGGCCAGGACGGCCCGGTAGTCGACGACCGCGTCGGCGGACCCGGCCACCAGCTGGTGCAGGCGGATCCGCTCGACGAAGCTCGATCGTGGGTTGATCAGAGTCACCGTCACGTCGTCGCGCCGCGTCAGGCGGTTGGCCGCCAGGACGCCGGCGTATCCGCCGCCGATCACGACGACATCGGTGTTCCCGGTCATGGCGTCTCCTTCGCTCATGGGGTTCGGTCCCAAGACACCGCCCGACCGGTCGATGTGACATACCGTGAGGCAGGTCACCTGCCAGCCGTGGGCTCGGTGGGCCGGGCCAGGCGGCGAAGGACCCCACCTGGGCCGCCGCCGCGGTGCTCCTCGGGCTCGGCACGGCCGCGGTCCACCCCACCCTCCTGGCCGCCCTCACCGCCGCCTGCGGCCTGTACGCCGCCGTCCGCATGTACGAGACGCATCAGGGTTCCGGCACGCTCCCCTACGGCGCCTGCGGCGTGGTGACCCGGCAGCCACGGACCCGCGCCGAGCACTCTGCGGCGGCGGCAGGGACGGTGACCGGGCGTGCGCTCCCATCCGCGAGCCCGGGCTTGCGGTGCCCACGTCCGCACCGGGCGGGGCCGCCTCACTGTTCCCTCTCGGCGGTCTGCTGGGCAGCGCGGGCCTCGGCCCGTTCACGGCTGAGGAAGAACGCGCCGAGGGCCCCGGCGAGGGTGCCGAACACCACCACGGAGTACGCGGCCAGCACCAGCTCGAGCACCTGGGCGAAGGGGTCGTTGGCGGTGAGCGGCTCACCGGTGATGGTGGCGAGGGCGGCGTCGTGCAACGCGAGTCCGTACGTCCGGTAGGAACGGGTCAGGACGAGAAGTTGCCCGGCGGCGAGGATGATCGTCACCGTCACGACCGCCAGCCAGGCCAACCGGTCGGTGAGCAGCCGTCCGGCCGAGCGGGAGCCTCGTACGGCGGCGGCGACCACCCCGCCACCGCGAGCGGCCCGCAGCACGCTGGCGGCACGGGCGAAGCGCAGGAAGGGCACGGCCAGGAAGATCAGCTGCCACCAGTTGCGTTTCCAGAACTCCCGCGCGCAGTGCCGGGCCAGCCAGGCACGCAGGACGAACTCGGCGATGAACACCGCCCACAGCAACCAGCCGGCGACGCTGAGCACGGCGGCGAGCGTGCCGTGGCGGGCGACCGCCTGCCCGAACACCAGCAGCAGGAACAGGACACCGAGCACACCCATCGGCTTGTCGAGCCGGCGGGCCAGGCCGTTGAGCCGGGCGTCGTCCTCGGCGGGGGAGGGCCGCTGTGCGGCGGGCCCGTACGGCGGATCGCTCATCTCCTCAGCCGCCCGGGGGTGTCGGCCTGCGGTGGGATCGGGTCGGTCGCCATGCCGCAGCGGTACCCACTGCGTCGCCGGCCATGCGGGTCGTCCACCCGGATCAGGTGTGCTGCCGGGTGGGCGACCCACACCGTCGCCGCCGGCGAGGTGTCGCCCGCACGGATATCCGCTGTGGTCGATCTCACGTTAGCGTTCCCCGCACGCCGGCCCGTCCCGCCGGCGCCTCGACGGGAGAACGCCATGAAGACACCGTGGAAGGCCGTCACTGCCCTCGCCGCAGCCCTCCTCCTCGTCCTGCCCGGCGGCGTGGCCGCCCGGGCCGCCACGACGCCGTACACCAAGACCCCGGTCTCCGGGTCGCTCGGCACCTACCACGTCTCCGCCGTGTACGTCGCCGGGATCTCCTCCGGCGGCTACCTGGCCACCCAGCTCCAGGTCGCGTACTCGTCACGGATCCGTGGCGCGGCCGTCTTCGCCGCCGGCCCGTACTACTGCGCCCAGAACACCGTCGCCCAGGCTCTCTACGGCTGCGGCGACAACCTCTACCCGACGCACGTCTCCGCTCTGGAGAACTACACCCGCACCTGGGCGTCCTACGGTTGGATCGACGGCACCGGCAACCTCTCCGGCCAGCCGGTGTACGTCTACCACGGCGGCAGCGACAGCACCGTGAAGAAGTCCGTCACCGACGACCTCGTCCGGTACTACCAGGACTTCGGGGCCAGCGTCCGCTACGACAGCACCGGCGGCGCCGGTCACGCCTGGGTGACCCCGTACGGCACCGTCGGCTGCGCCGCCACCGCCTCGCCGTACCTCAACGACTGCGGCAGCGACCCCCAGGGCGCCTTCCTCGGCAAGCTGCTCGGCTCCCTCGCCCCGCCGAACACCGGCCCGCTCGGCGGCACCCTCGTCCGGTTCAGCCAGAACACCTTCGCCGTCAACGGCTGGGCCAACGGCCTGAGCATGGACTCCGCCGGCTTCGCGTACGTCCCGAGCGCCTGCGCGGCCGGGCAGACCTGCCGGCTGCTGGTCGCCCTGCACGGCTGTGCCCAGGGGTACGCGAAGATCGGCACGGCCTTCGTCGACCGGGCCAACCTCAACCAGTACGCCGACACCAACCGCCTGATCGTGCTCTACCCGCAGGCCATCGCGACCGGGGTGAACCCGAACGGCTGCTGGGACTGGTGGGGCTACCTCGGCGCCACCAACTACCCGATCAAGGGCGGCTACCAGGTGGAGACGATCATGAACATGGTCCGCCGTCTGGACGGCTGATCGGCGCAGGTTCTCCTCGAGGCCCCCGCTCCAGTGCCCGGCATCCTGTTCATTCAGGTGCCCGAAGGCAGGACGGTGAAGAACCGGATCCACTTCGATTGGCAGCGCACCGACCGCAGCCGTGACGACGATCTCGTCATCCGGGGTGCGGGAGGACGGACGGTACTCTCGTGACGGCGACGACACCACCGAGTCGGGGATGGTAGCGGCGCAGCTCGGCTTCGAGCCGGTGCCGCAGGGTGAAGCGGGAGGCCGGGCATCCCTCGCACGCGCCCGTCAGCCGGACCCGTACCTGCCCGTCGCGGACATCGACCAGCTCGATGTGACCGCCGTGGGACCGGGCGACGTCGCCGACCGGCCCGTCGAGCAGTCGCTCGACCGATCTCCGGAGCGCCGCGTCCTGGTCGGTGCCCGCCGTGGACCCGAACTGCCAGTCGGCCGTTGTGGACAGGGCCGCGTGCAGCGCCGTCCGGACCCGTGGGCCCTCGTCGGTCCAGCTGCGGCCCGGAGCGAGGTCGGTCACCACGGCGCCGGGTTCCACCGCCACGGCGGTCAGGACTCCCTCGACCAGCAGCCCCGCGAGCGGCTCCGGCACGGTGGCCGGCGGGCCGGTCGCCGGTACGGCACCGCCGGCCACGACCCAGCGGACCCGCTCCGGCCGGGCCGGATCCGCCTGCGGGTGCAGCGGGACGAGGCTCATGGCAGGAACAGGGTGGTGAGTTCCCGGGCCAGGAAGGCGAGCACCCAGGCGAGGCCGGTGAGATAGCCGAACGCGACGAGGGGCCACTTCCAGGTGCCGGTCTCCCGGCGGATCACGCCGACCGTGGCCATGCACTGCAGGGCGTACGCGAAGTAGACCAGCAGGGCCACCACGGTGGGTGGGGTGAAGACCGGTTGGCCGGCCCGCGGACCGTCCGGGTACCTCAGGTCCCGCAGCGCCTGCGTCGGGTGCTCGGGGTCCTCGGCGGCAGCCACCTGCCCGAGAGTGGCGACGAACGTCTCCCGGGCCGACTGGGCCGACAGCACCCCGACACTGATCCGCCAGTCGAAGCCCAGCGGGGCGAAGACGGGCTCCACCAGCCGGCCCAGACCGGCGGCGTGGCTGTGGTCCACCACGTACGCGGACACGGCGGCCGGGTTGCCGGTGTCCACCCCGGCGCTTTGCAGGTCGGCGTCGGAGTGCTGGGGGAGGTTGAGCAGCAGCCACAGCGCCGCCGTGGTGACCAGGATGATGGTCGAGCACTTGCGGAGGAAGGACTTCGCGGCGTCCCAGACCGCGATCAGCACGGACCGGGCCGACGGCAGCCGGTAGGGGGGCAGTTCCAGGTAGAACGGCAGCACGGTGCCGCGCCGGTCCACGACGCGCTTGAACAGCCAGGCGGTGAGCATCGCCGAGACGGTGCCGAGCAGGTACATGCCGAGCATGACGAGGCCCTGTACGCCGAACGGCCCCCACCGCGCCGACGGGTCGACCAGCAGGCTGATCAGCAGCACGTACACCGGTAGCCGGGCGGAGCAGGTCATCAGCGGGGCGGCGAGCATGGTGGCCAGCCGGTCCCGGGCCGACGGCAGGGTCCGGGTCGCCATGATCCCGGGGATGGCGCAGGCGAACGAGGAGAGCAGCGCGACGAACGCGCGGCCCTCCAGGCCCACCCGGGCCATCACCCGGTCCATGAGAAACGCGGCCCGGGACAGGTAGCCGACCCCTTCCAGGAGTGCGAGCAGGAGGAACAGCAGGGTGATCTGGGGTACGAAGACCAGCACGCCACCGACTCCGCCGATCAGCGCGTCACCGAGGAACCCGGACAGCCACGGGTTGTCGACGTGCCGGTCCACCAGGTGCCCGAGCAGCACGAAGAGCGACTCGACGGCGTCCTGCAACGGCGCGGCGAGCGTGAAGATCGTCTGGAAGAACAGCGTCATCACGGCGAAGAACACCACCGTGCCCCAGACCGGGTGGAGCAGCACCGCGTCGACCCGCTGCGTGGCCCGATGCGGCTGTGCCGTCCGGTAGCGGGCGAAGTCCAGCACCGATTCGATCCAGGCGTCGCGTTCGGTCGGTTCGACCGGCGGCGGCACCACCGGGACGGGCCACTGCCGCCAGCCGGCGAGCCGGTCCCGCAGCTCGTCCACGCCGCGGCCGCGGTGCCCCAGCACCGGCACCACCGGCACGCCGAGCGCCGTGGCGAGACTCGCCACGTCCAGGTGCCCCTGCCGGCGGGTCAGCTCGTCGGCGAAGGTGAGCACCACACAGGTGGGCAGCCCACGGCCGAGGACCTGCGCCAGCAGGCCCAGTGAGCGGCGCAGTGTGGTGGCCTCGACCACCATCAGCAGCGCGTCCGGACGCACGGAGCCGTCCAGCCGCCCGTCGAGGACGTCCACCGCGACCTGCTCGTCCGGGCTGATCGGCTCCAGGCTGTACGTGCCCGGCAGATCCTCGACGGTGCACCGGGCGTCGCCCGAGCGGCAGGTGCCGACGTGGCGGGAGACCGTCACCCCCGGGTAGTTGCCCGTCTTGGCGGTGAGCCCGGTCAGCGCGTTGAACACGCTGGTCTTGCCGGCGTTCGGGCTGCCCACCAGGGCGACCCGGATCGTCTCGGTCGGCGTGGGCGCTGCGACGCCGCCACCGTGGCAGCCCCCGGTCACACGCCCACTCCGACCACCCGTACCCATGCGGCCTGCGCCCGGCGCAGGCAGACCTCGTAGTCCCGCACGCGGTACAGGACCGGGTCGCGCAGTGGCGCCCGGCGCTGCACCCGAACCCGGGTCCCGGGGGTGAAGCCCAGATCGGCGAGGCGTCGGGCGACCGCCGGGGCGGCAGCGGACTCGACCCGGACGACTGTCGCCTCCGCGCCCGGACGCAGCTCGGCCAACGGCACCTCGTCCCCGTCGCCGATGCCGTGCAGGCCGCGGTGCCGGACCTTCGCCGCGTTGCCCTTCATCGGTCCTCCCGCTGCCAGCCGACTCCCCTGCTCCTAAGGCGAGGCTAACCTCACTTTCCGCTCGTGATCCGGGACCTTCTGCCCGTCCGGCCCGGGACCTTGGTCCCGGGCCGGACACGTGACGCAGAGGCCCCGACGAGATGGTCACCCGGCGGTAGGGCGTGTCCCGTCCTCCCGGCTCAGGTGCGCGCGGCACAGGTTCGGTTGCACGAAGGGCTCGAGCCGCTCGGCCGTCACCGGCGCTCGCATCTCCGCCAACGCCCCCTGCATCAGCCCCAGGTGGATCGCGCAGACCACCTGCTGGCTGTGCTCGGCGATCTCCCGGAACGGGCAGTGCCGGAGCAGGATCTGCGGCCGGTGCTCGTCCGGCACGGTCTCGGGGGCGAAGCCGATGTCGGCGAGGATCGCGGTGAGCTTGTCGACCGCCTCACCGGCCGTGATGCGGCGCAGCGGCGCGGGACGGTCGGCCAGGTAGCGTCCCCAGTCCTGGCCGGCTTCCCTCGCGACGGCGGAGGGCTCGGCGTGGGCGCGCGTCGCGACGCCGGTGAGGATCTCGGCGAGCAGCCGGTAGCTGCGGGCACCGGTGGCGGCCGGGTCCGCCGCGGTGGTCGACGGCCGGTAGATCACCCGGGGGCGGCCGCGCCGGCCGCCGGCCTCGGTCTCGCGTACGGCCAGTCCGGCGTCGACGAGCCCGTCGAGGTGGAAACGGGCCGTGTTGAGGTGCAGGCCGGTCCGCTCGGCCACCTCCCGTACGCCCAGGGCCTGCTCCGCGGCCCGCAGCAGGTCGAGGACCTGCTCGCGGCTCTCACCGAGCCCGCTGCGCTGCTCGCGGTCGATCCATCGTCGCCTGTCCACGAGCGTAGTTTATCCAATAGAAACTAGTAGAAACTGTGTCATGCATGATCGCGAGGAGGCAGGGCGTTCCCCCGCCTCCTCGCGATCACCAGAGGCGACCACGGTCAGCCGGGAGGGGGCTCCGGCCGACGTAGCAGCCTCGGCGCCTGCCGGGCGAGCAGGACGCAGTGCGGCAGCGCCGCCGCGACGAGGACGGCGACCTCGACCGGTCGGTGGTTGCGCACCATCGCCGCCGCCACCAGGACCACGGCGATCGCCGCGACCGACAGCGCGATGACCGCGTGGAAGCGGCCCACCTCCGAGTGCGGCCAGTCGGTCTGGTCGGCCGGCTGCGGCGCGTCCGGTACGGCCCGCCGGAAGCCGGCGAAGACCCGCGACGCCCAGGCGCTGGTGGGCTGCCGCCCCCAGATCTGCAGGGCGACCACGACGGCGAGCAGCACCAGCACGTACCCGGCGGCGAAGGCCGCCTCGCCGCTCATCGGGGGGCCTCTGCCGGCCCGCCGGATCCGCCGCCCAGCTTGTCGGCCACCCCGACGACCAGGTCGGCGGCGTCGGTGTTCGTCGCGTCGTCGTCGCTGTCGGGCACGACCTCGGTGAAGAGCAGCGTCTCGGCCGGCGCCTCGGGCGCCCGGGTCCGCTTGCTGCGGTAGCGGATGCCCAGGTAGGTCATCCACAGCAGCGGCAGCACGCCGCCGACCATGAAGACCACGTCACCGGGGAGCCGCAGCCACTCGAGGAACATGTTGGTGCCGCCCTGCAGGTAGCCGAGGCTGCGACCGTCGGCGTACCCGGCGTCGACGACCCGGTAGAGCTGCAGGGCCCCGGCGGGCAGCAGCGTGGCGAACGACATCCACGCCAGGCCCAGGTTGAGCGACCAGAACGAGATCGAGGCCAGCCGGTCCGACCAGCGCTCCTCGGGGATCAGGTAGCGCAGGGCGAACATGGCGAAACCGACCGCGAGCATGCCGTAGACGCCCATCATCGCGGCATGCGCGTGGTTGGCGGTCAGCCCGGTGCCGATCTCGTAGTAGGAGACGATCGGCAGGTTGATCAGGAAGCCGAACACGCCGGCGCCGAGGAAGTTCCAGAAGCCGACGGCGGCGAGGAACATGACCGCCCACCGGTGCGGGAACGGGGTGCTCGACGCGCTCTGGCGGCGGGCCCCAAGTTGCAGGAAGCTCCAGGCCTCCACCGTGAGGAACAGCAGCGGTACGACCTCGAGCGCGGAGAACGTCGCGCCGAGCGCCAGGTGCTCGGCCGGCTCCCCGGAGAAGTACAGGTGGTGCATGGTGCCGATGACGCCGCCGGCACTGTAGAGGACGATGTCGAGGAAGATCACCGACAGGGCGACCCGCTCCCGTACGACCCCGAGCAGCACGAACAGGTAGGCGACAGTGGCGGTGGTGAAGAGTTCGAGGAAGTCCTCGACCCACAGGTGCACCACGATGAAGCGCCAGAAGTCGGCCGCGGTGAAGTGACTGTCCGGGCTGGCGAGCAGGCCCACGGCGTAGAACGCCGGCAGGGCGAGGGCGGCGAGGAAGAACAGCCACGGCATGTTGGCCACGTGCTCCGTGCGCAGCCGCCGGCGCAACCCGCGGAACAGGATGAACGCCCAGATGCCCATGCCCGCGGTCAGCAGCACCTGCCAGATCCGGCCGAGGTCGAGGTACTCGAAGCCCTGGTTGCCCAGCTGCGCCCACAACGGGCCGAGCCAGCCGCGCATGCCGGCCATCTCGCCGATCAGACTGCCGACGACCACCACGACGAGTGCGCCGAGCAGCAGCCGGGTCAGCAGCGCCTGGCGCTTCGGCTCCCAACCCCGGGCGATCAGCGGCGCCAGGAAGATCCCGATGGCGAGGAAGGAGGTGACCACCCAGAAGATGGAGAGCTGGACGTGCCAGGTGCGGGTCAGGTTGTACGGCAGCCAGTGGTCGAGCGGGAGGCCGAAGAAGCTCTCCAGGTCGGCCCGGTAGTGCTGGGTGGCGGAGCCGAGCAGGGTCTGCACCAGGAAGAGCCCGGCCATGATGAAGAAGAACCAGGCGGTGGCGCGCTGCGCGGGGGTGAGCAGGACGGTGCGCGGGGCGTGGAAGCGCAGTTCCCGGTGGTCACGGTTGTGCCAGCCGAGGAAGTTCCACCGGCCGAACGCCGCGAACAGGGCGCCGGCCCCGACCAGCAGGAAGATCAGCGACAGTACGCTCCAGGTCACCGTGTGCCCGGTCGGCGCGTTGTCGACCAGCGGCTCGGACGGCCAGTTGTTGGTGTAGGAGTACGTCTTGTCGGGCCGCTCCGCGGCGGCCGCCCACGCCGTCCAGCCGAAGTACGCCGTCAGGTCGTGGATCTCGGCGGGGTCGGTGATCGCGTTGGGGCGTAGCCCGTTCTTGCCGTCCGGGGAGTTGAGCGTCGCGGCGTAGTGGCCGGTCAACTCGGTGAACGCCTTGCCCTGAGCGGGGCTCCAGACCAGGGTGCCGGTCTTCTCGTCGTACCGGTTGACCCGGAAGTCCTCGACGGTGCGGGCGTGTCCGGCCTCCGCGCCGCCGTACTGCTCCTGCACCGAGGTCGCGGCGCGATGCAGGTAGTCGGCGGTGAAGTCCGGACCGAGGTACGCGCCGTGCCCGAAGATCGAGCCGTACTGCATGAGACCGTTGCGCAGGAACACCTCCTGGCCCTGGCGGATGTCCTCGCCCGTGAAGAGCAGCTGACCGTCCGAGGTGGTCACCTTCTCGGGGATCGGCGGCTGCGCCTGGTAGGTGCGGATCGCCAGGAACCCGAGGACGAAGAATCCGACGAGGGTGACCAGGATGGCGGCCTGCACCCAGCCACGGCCGATCATGCGGCCCCGCTTGCCCGCCGGTGTGCCGGTGGGGGGCGGGGCCGGCTCGGGTACGGCGGCACCGGGAGCTTCTGACACGACCATGCGATCTCCTCGTGGGTGCGAAGGCCGCGAGCGGCATCCTGCCTCGGTGCGACCAGATCCAGCGGCCAGACCTTAAAACACGAGTCCGCTGGTAGAAACAATCGAGGCCGCGTGAAAACCCTCATAGGACCTTCGGCTCGGGCCAGGAGGCCCAGTGAATCGGGGTTTTCGCAGGATTGCCGGTGCGGGTCCGCCCGCCGAGCGGAACTGAGGGAGACCCTCGTGACGAGGGCCTCGCGGTGCAGCCCTAGATTTATGACGAGACTGTTCGTATAAACAGGGGTATCCGCGACCTCAGGGGAGGCAGTCATGATCGAGGACCGTCAGCTCGACGTCCGTCAGGAGGCGCCGGCGCGCCGCCACGACCTCATCTTCGGCACGTATCACTCGCTCGACGTGGGTCAGAGCTTCGTGCTGGTCAACGACCACGACCCGAAGCCGCTGTACTACCAGTTCGCCGCCGAGCACGCCGGGCGGTTCAGTTGGGACTACCTGGAGGCCGGTCCGGAGCGCTGGCGGGTACGCATCGGTCGCCCCGCGTAGGCGGCTTCCGGCCCCGGTGTGGACGGTCGGTCTCGGTGCCGGTCCGTTGCCCGCAGGCAGGGGTGGCGGCGTAGCCCAGGTCGCCCGGCAGGAGTCGTTGGGCCCTGGTTCACGTATACCCCCCGGGGTACCGTGGCGCACGGTGGACGACCGGAGGAGGCAGACGTGAAGGTGGTCATCGTGGGGGCGGTCGCCGGCGGCATGTCGGCGGCGACCCGGCTGCGCCGGCTGGGACCGGAGCACGAGATCGTCGTGTTCGAGCGCGGCAGCGAGGTGTCGTACGCGAACTGCGGCCTGCCCTACCACGTGGGCGGCGTCATCCCCGACCGCCGCGACCTGCTCCTGCAGACCCCGCAGAGCCTGCGGGCCCGCTTCGACCTCGACGTGCGGGTCCGCAGCGAGGTCGTGGCGATCGACCGGCAGGCGCAGACCGTGCGGGTACGAGACCTCGACGCCGGAACCGAATACCTCGAGACCTGGGACCGGTTGGTGCTCAGTCCGGGCGCGGCGCCGTTCGTGCCGGACCTTCCCGGCATCGAGCGGGCGCTGACCCTGCGCAGCGTCGCCGACGCCGACCGGCTCACCGCGCTGCTGCGTGAGAAGCGCCCCGCCACGGCGGTCGTCGTCGGTGGCGGCTTCATCGGGCTGGAGACGGCGGAGAACCTTCACCGGCACGGCCTCCAGGTCACCGTGGTCGAGTTGGACAGCCAGGTCCTCGCCCCGATCGACCCCGAGCTGGCGGCCCTGGTCCATGCCGAGTTGCGCCGGCACGGGGTGGGGCTGGTGCTCGGCGCCGGCGTGGCCAAGGTGCTGCCCGACACCGTGGAACTCAGCGACGGGCAGGTGCTCCCCGCGGACCTCGTCGTGCTCGCCATCGGGGTACGCCCGGAGACCCGGCTGGCCACGCAGGCCGGCCTGGACCTGGGCCCGCGGGGCGGCATCGCCGTGGACGAGTCGATGCGCACCAGCGACCCGCACATCTACGCGGTCGGCGACGCGGTCGAGAAGACCGACCGGCTCGACGGTTCGTCGATCCCGGTGCCGCTGGCCAACACCGCCAACCGCCAGGGCCGCCTGGTCGCCGACGTCATCGCCGGCCGTCCGGCCAGGCTGACCGGCCGGATCGGCACCGCCGTCGTCCGGGTCTTCGACCTGACCGTCGCGGTCACCGGGTGGAACGAGAAACGTCTGCGCGCGGCCGGCCGCGTCCATCAGGCCGTGCACACCCACCCCTTGTCCCACGCGGGCTACTACCCCGGTGCCGTCCCGATGTCGCTCAAGGTGCTCTTCGATCCGGAGAGCGGGGCGATCCTCGGCGCGCAGGGCGTCGGCGGCGAGGGGGTGGACAAACGCATCGACGTGCTCGCCGTCGCGCTGCGTGCGGGGCTGTCCGCCGAGGACCTCGCCGACCTCGAGTTGGCGTACGCACCGCAGTACGGGTCGGCCAAGGACCCGGTCAACATGCTCGGTTACATCGCCGAGAACATCCGCACCGGGATGACCCGTACCGTGCAGTGGCACGAGATCACCGACCGGGTCGCCGCCGGGGCGCACCTGCTCGACGTACGGACCGCGGCCGAGCACGCCGCCGGCTGCATCCCCGGATCGCTCAACATTCCCGTCGACGACCTGCCCGGCCGGCTCGCCGACCTGCCCGACGGCGAGCTGATCGTCTACTGCCAGCTCGGCATGCGGGGGCACACCGCCACCAGTCTGCTGACCGGCACCGGTCACCGCGTCGCCAACCTCGACGGCGGCTACCGGACCTGGTCCGTCGCCACCGCTGAGCTCGCGCCCATGCTCGTCGGACGGTCGGTGGCCGGCACCTGAGAGTGCCGGCTCAGCAGCGCCTCGTCACTCCGGTCCGGCGGCGACCAGCGTTGGCCGCGCCCGTGCCGTCGCCGCGCTGGCGGATCGCTCGCACGAGGCCGGTCGGCGTGGTCAGGGCCAGCGCCGGCTCGTGCTCAGCGGTGCCGGGCCACCTCGACCTCGTCGGCGCTGCCGGGGGTGACCTCGAGGTCGGCCAGCAGCCGGTGGCACGACGGGTGCGTCTTCGACGTCGACGACGTGCCGGCGTCACCTGTCGTCAGGCGGCTGCTCCCCTGACGACGGCGCGACCGCTGCGGACCCACCCGCCGGTGCCGCCGGCGACGGAGCGGGCGTCGATGCCGGCGCGGGCCAGGAACTGCGCCGCGGCCAGGCTGCGGTTGCCGCTGGCGCAGATGACGTAGACCGGGCGGTTGCGGGGAAGGTCCCCGACCGTCGCGGGCAGTTGGCCCAGCGGCACCGAACGGGCGCCGGGTACGTGACCGTCGACGTACTCGAACGGCTCCCGGACGTCCACCACGACCGCACCGTCGGCGTGGGCGGCGGCGAAGTCCGTCAGGTTCACCTCTCGCATCTCTTCCTCCGATCTCTAATCTCTATACCCTGGGGGGTATGCCGTCGACCATAGCGCGCCGGGCCGGTCCGGTATTCCGGCCCTCGGGTACGGCGGTGAGTGATGTGTGACGACGGGGAATAGATACCCCCGGGAGTATGTTGGCTCGAGCTGGAAGCCAATCCCGAGAGGCGGAGGTTGAACATGGGCAGCGTGGCGCTGACCGGCGGAAACTTCGAGCAGACCGTGACCCGCGACGGAATCGTGCTGGTCGACTTCTGGGCGAGCTGGTGCGGCCCCTGCCGCAGCTTCGCGCCCGTGTTCGAGCAGGCCGGCGAGCGGCACCCGGACATCGTCTTCGGCAAGGTGAACACCGAGACGGAGCAGGGCCTCGCCGCCGCGGCCCGGATCCGGTCCATCCCGACACTGATGGCCTTCCGGGACGGCGTGCTGGTCTTCTCCCAGCCGGGCGCGCTGCCGGCCCACGCGCTGGAGCAGGTGATCCAGGCGGTTCGTGACCTGGACATGGACGAGGTGCGGGCCAGCCTCTCCGAAAAATCGACCAGCCGATGACCTGACCGGCGGCGGGGTGCCCGCCACCGCCCGTCCACTAACCGGCCTAGTACTATCTCGCATAGTACTAGGCCTCCTGGTGCTGGACTGGAGGAGACATGCAGCGCCCTGGAACGCCATCACGTACCGCCCGGCAGACACCCCCGGCCCGCCGGGCGGCCGGCTGGCTGGCACCGGTCGTGGTCATCGCCATCGTCGCCGTACTGGCGATCCTCGGCCGACCCGCCGACAAGCCGGCGGACCCGGTCGGCGGCACCGGCACCGCAGGATCCGGTGGTGGGCAGGAGGCGAACCCCTTCGCCGGCCTGGCCCGGCGCACCCCGAACGATCCCCTCGCGCTCGGTAAACCGGACGCACCCGTCGTGATCGTCGAGTACGCCGACTTCCAGTGCCCGTTCTGCGGACGCTACGCCCGCGAAACCGAACCCAGGCTGATCCGCGAGTACGTCGACCAGGGGCTGGTCCGCATCGAGTGGCGCGACCTGCCCTACCTGGGCGCGCAGTCCCGCGACACCGCCGCCGCCGCGCGGGCCGCCGCCGAGCAGGGAAAGTTCTGGCAGTTCCACGACGCCGTGTACGCCAAGGAGCGCCGGGTCAACGGCGGCTCCCTCAACGACGCCGCGCTGCGCGACATCGCCGAGCGCCTCGGTCTGGACCTGGCCCGCTTCGACGCCGTCCGGGCGTCCGCCGTCACCCGTGACGCGATCGACCGGGACGTCCAGGAAGCCACCTCGATGGGCATCACCGGCACCCCGGCGTTCATCGTCGGCGACACGCCCGTCATCGGCGCCCAGCCGTACGAGGCCTTCAAGCAGGCCATCGACAAGCAGCTGGAGGCGAAATGAGCGACATCGGCTACCTCGCCGCCCTGCTCGGGGGAGTGCTCGCCCTGCTCAGCCCGTGCAGCGCGATGCTGCTGCCCGCCTTCTTCGCGTACGCCTTCCAGCACCCGGGACGGCTGCTCGCCCGTACCGGCGTCTTCTACCTCGGCCTGGCGGCGGTCCTCGTACCCCTCGGAGCCGGGTCCACCGTCGTGGCCGGCGCGTTCTTCCAGCACCGCGACACCCTGATCCTGGTCGCCGGATGGTCGATCATCGCCCTCGGGGTCGTGCAGCTCGCCGGCAAGGGATTCGCCTTCGGGCCGGCACAGCGGCTGATGGGACGGATCACCGGCGACTCCACGCTGTCCGTGTTCGCCCTCGGCGCGGTGTACGGACTGGCCGGCTTCTGCTCCGGCCCGATCCTCGGTGGCATCCTCACCGTCGCCGCCACCTCCGAGCAGGCTGCGGCCGGGGGTGCCCTGCTGGCCGTGTACGCCCTCGGCATGACCGTGCCCCTGCTGCTGCTCGCCCTGGTCTGGGACCGGTGGCGCATCGGCGAACGCCGGTGGCTGCGCGGCCGGCAGTTCTCCGTGGGGCGGCTGCGCCTGCACACCACCTCGACCATCTCCGGGCTGCTCTTCGTCGCTCTGGGAGTGCTGTTCCTGGTCTTCGACGGCACGGCGGGGCTGGCCGGCGGATTCGGCCTGACCGACATCGAGGGCGCCGCCCAGGAGTGGGTGACGACAACGGTCGGCGGTGTGCCGGACGTGGCGCTCCTGCTCGCCGTCGCACTCGGCGCGCTCGGCGTCCTGGTGTACCGGTGGCGTCGTGCCCGGCGCTCCGCCACGGACTCCGTCGTGAGCGTTGCCGCCCCCGCCGTGAGCGTCACGTCGGGTATTGCCGCCTGGCCCGCGCGCAGGTGGGCGGCAGCGGTGCTCGCCGCGGTGGCCACCACGGTCGTGATCGCCGTGCCCACCGATCTGATCGACACCCCGTTCTTCGGCCGTGACGTGGCCGTCACCTGGTGGGCGTGGCCGGTGCTGCTGGTCACCGCCGTGCTCTCCGGACTGCTCCTGGCGACCTACGTCGCACCGGTCGCCGGCACCGGCGACAAGCCGACCGGCGGCAGCGAGTCCCGCACCGGCGTGACCGGGGCGACCCTGTCGCTGTTCGCCGTGGGCTGCCCGGTCTGCAACAAGATCGTCCTGCTCGCGCTCGGTTACAGCGGCGCGATGAACTGGTTCGCCCCCGCCCAGCCGGTCATCGCGGCGGCCTCGATCGTCCTGCTCGCCTGGGCGTTGCGGCGCAGGCTGCGCGGCGAACGCGCCTGCCCGGTCCCCGCCCAGCCGGAGCAGGCCACCGTCGGCGGTAGGGTCGCCCCGTGAACAGGCCAGGACGACAGGACTCCGGCGGCGACCGGCCGCTGGGCCCGCTGGAGACCGCCGTGATGAACGTCCTGTGGGCAGCGCCCGGCCCGCTCACCGTGCGGCAGATGGTCGACGCGCTGGCAGAACGCGACCTCGCCTACACCACGGTGATGACCGTCCTGGACAACCTGCACCGCAAGGGCTGGGCGGACCGCGACCTCGCCGGCCGCGCCTACCGCTACCGGCCCCGGGCCAGCCGGGAGGAACACGTCGGACACCTCATGGCCGAAGCGCTCTCCACCGCCGCCGACCAGCACGCCGCACTGGCCCGGTTCGTCGACGCGATGACTCCGGACGAGGCGGCCGCCCTGCGCGAACTACTGAACCAGCGCCGGGAGGCAGCCCCGTGACCAGCCTGGTACTGCTCGGCTGGGCGGCCGTGGTGGTGGCCCTCGCCCGGCCCGCCCTCACCTCGGCGCGGCTGGCCTCACTCCCGCGGCTCACCATCGGACTCTGGCTCGGCGCGGAACTCTCCATCACCGTCGCCGTCCTCACCGCCGGGCTGCTCGCCGCCGTACCACCGGCCGCGCTCTCCGCCGGCCTGGCCGGCATCATCGCCGCCTGCGCGCAGGCACTGGCGAGCATCGGCGCGCCGAACGGCACCCTCGCCGTGATCGCGCTGCTCGCCACCACGGTCCTCGCCGCCCGCCTCGCGACCAGCCTGATCACCACGTTCGCCGGGGCACGCCGCTGGCGCCGCCGCCACCTCGCCGCGCTGCTGCCCCTGGCCGCCCCGGACGCCGGCGACGGGTGGACCCTGGTCGAGCACGCCACACCCGTGGTCTACTGCCTGCCCGGCCGCCCCGGCCAGGTCGTCGTCACCAGCGCCGCGCGCGACGCCCTCACCGCCGACGAGTTCGCGGCCGTGCTCCGGCACGAACGGGCCCACCTTCGCGGTCGGCACCACGTCCTCGTCGCCCTCGCCGTCGCGTTCCACCGCGCGCTGCCCGGACTGGGGATGGCAGGCACCGCCGAGGCGGAGATCCGACGGCTGGTCGAGCACCTGGCCGACGACCGCGCCAGCGAGCGCCACGGTCGGCACGCCGTCGCCACCGCCATCGTCCAACTCGCCGACCGCACCCCGCAGCACGCGCTCGGTGCGGGCACCGGCGCCGTCGACCGGGTACGCCGGATGCTCGCCCCGCCGGCCCGTCCCCGGGTCCTGCACCGGCTCGTCGCCGCAGGCGCCATCGGACTGCTGCTGGCCGGACCGCCGACGGTGGCGGTGGCGTCCGCCGGCCTGACCGTGCACGGGGAGACCTGTTCGAGCTCCCCGTCTTCGGCGGACGAGCCCGGCCGTACCGGCGCGGCTGCCGGGTCCGGACTCGGGCAGCCGTGAGCCCAGCAGGGCGCTCGGCCTCGGCATGATCGGCCTCCGGCTCGCGCTCACAGTCCGGTCCGGTCCGGTCCGTCGATCATGCGGGTGAGGCTCGGTGTTAGCCTGGGCCACAGCGTCGCGTACCGGTGGCAGGCCGTGTCAGGTATGGAGGCGCCGGACTGAAGGGCGCACAACGATGATGACCGTTGTCCCTTCGCTCTTCACCGGTGAGTGAGAGCGAGAAGACCAGGCTGATCGCCTGGAGCCACGAGCTACGCAACGTCCACGGCAGGCTGCGCGAAGCGCTGACCGTGACCCAGCAGGCCCTCGCCGCCGGAGAGACGGTCGAACCAGCGGCCAGGGACCTCCTGCTGTTCTGTCACGGGTTCTGCACCGCGCTCACCGCCCACCACGAGGGCGAGGATCGCCATCTGTTCCCGGCGATCGCCGAGCAGTACCCCCAGCTGCGCGACACGCTGCACCATCTGCAGCAGGACCACTCGATGATCGCTCATCTGTTGGGCGGGCTCCAGGCCGCCGTGGCCCGGGCCGCCCCGCCCGCAGAGCTGCTCCGGCATCTGGAGGGCGTGGCGGCGATCATGGAGTCGCACTTCAGGTACGAGGAACGCCAACTGCTGACGGTCCTGGAGACGCTGGCACTGGGCACCGACCCGCAGGTGGTGCTGGGGCCGCTGTGAACGCCAGCCCGAGGGCCTGCGACTCACCCTGACCCAGCGCCGCGCCGGTGTCGGTCAGCCACACCCGCGCCGCCTTCAGCCGGGCCAGCGTCGCCTCCCGCGCCGCCAGTGCACCGGCGGCGGTCACCCAGGCGCGCAGCTGCCCGGCCGCCGCCTGCCAGCCGGTGTCCTGCTGCCGCAGGACACCCTCCGCGTACGCGCGGGCCGCGTAGGCCGCCGCCACCAGCGCCGGATACCGCGCCTGGAGGTGGTCGGCCAGGTCCACCGGGTCCCCGGGTACGCGCCGCAGCAAGGCGATCGCCTCGGTCAGCGCCCGGACCGGCGGGGCGTCCCCGCCGGTGCCATACTCCTCGGCCGGGTTCTGGGTGACGGCCAGCGGGAGGTCGTCGATCAGGTGGTGCGCCTGCCGCAGCAGGGCGGTCAGCCGGGTCGACGCGGTCTGCGCGGCCAGACTGCGCCTCCGCAGCGCGGCGACCGTCGCCTCTGCCTCGACCCGCCAGCCGCCGTGCAGCGCCCCCGTCCGGCACACCGGGCACGGCCCGTCACCGCCGTCCGCGTGGTGTTCGAGGGCCAGGCGCAGCAGTTCCGCCCCGCGCAGCGCCGCCCGCGACCGGCCCCCGTCGTGGCGCAGCACGTCCGCCACGGCGTCGCGCAGCTCGCGCGCGAGCCGGGCCACCTCGTCCACCCCCGGCAGGCTCAGGTCGGCCAGCTGCCGGCAGCGGCGTACCGGCTCTTCGGCGCTGCCCTCGTCGGGCTCGTCGAGGATCGCGGTCAGCGCCGGCAGGTCCGCCGGACCCCGGCGACGCAGCAGTGCGGCGGCCCGCCGCGCCCGCTCGTCGGCGACGTCGTCCAGCGTGGCGGCCAGGGGGGCGCGCTGTCCGCGTACCTCCGTGATGCCGGCCTCGTGCGGCCCGGCGGCGCGCAGCAGACGCCGGTCGGCGTCGGTGATCGATTTCAGCCAGACCCGCCGCTGCTCGGCGTGGCCGGTGGCGGGCGGGTCGAGCCGGGTGGGGGTGCCGGCGAGGGCGGTGGCCAGGTCGTCGTCGCTGCTCAGTGCGGCGAGGACCAGGTCGGCCACGTCGGCCGGTACGGCGGGGTCGGCGGCGAGCCGGTCGAAGACCAGCTCCAGCACGGGTTCGGTCATGATCGCTCTCCAGTCGCGGTGGAGGGTGAGTCGTGGCAGGTTTCGCGGGCTCGACGCCGTCCGTGGCCTCGTTGAGCGGGTGGGCTGGCTCGCCCAGCGCGTGCTGCCGCAGGCTGCAGCCGGCGTCTCGGCGAGGGGGAGGTGCTGAGGTGGGGCGGCGCAGCATCGGGGAGCTGTCGAGGCGCTACCGACTTGATGGCGTGGATGGATCGGCCAGCCGGGTCGGGCGGCGCGGGTTGCTAGAGCTCGGCGACGTCGGTCACGACAGCGGTCAGCTTGTCGCCGGAGCGCCTGGTGCCGCCGTCCTCCTCCTGGGGAACGGAGGCGGTGTCGCCGGTGACCTCGAACGTGTTGACCATCGGGTCCTCGCCACCGCGCACCTCGTAGGTGACCTCGTACGTCTTCGCCGGGTCCAACCCGGTGCCGGTGTAGGTGACGTCGATCCGGTAGCTGATGTTGCAGCCGGCGCTGCCGAAGCACTTCTTGCGCAGCACCTTCACGGCGAGCTTGAAGTCTTTCCTGGTGGGCTCGTCGTACAGCGCGAGGGTGGGCGTGGGAGCCGTCGTCGTGGCGGCGGCCGTGGTGGGCGTGACCGTCGTCGGCGCGGCGGAGGTGGGACCGGCCGACGTCGAGGGACGGCCTCCGGCAGCGGCATCGCTGTCGTCGTCGGACAGCGCGGCGATCCCGACGCCGCCGCAGCACAGGGCGGTGATCAGGGCGACACCGCCGACGGCCCAGGCCTTGACGTTTCGGCCCTTCGACGTAGGCGTCGCCGTGGCGGCGGGCTCGATGGGGGAGGGCGCGGCGGGCTGGTCGGCCTGCGACGGGATGGTGGGATCGGTCATGGCGAGGCTCCTCCGGGGTGTGAACAGGTTGGGGGTGTGAACAGCCGGGGCGGGCGACCTGCCCGCCCCGGGAGCGGACGGGAGAGCGGTCAGCCGAGCGCGACGTCGACGCCGCCGGAGAACGGCGAGTCGTGCAGTTCGAGCTTGATGAGGGTGACCTTCTTCGGGATGTCGAAGACGACGACGCCGGTGACCTGGTTGCCGGGGTTGATCTCGTTGAGGAACGTCTCGGCGTTCTTGTTGGCGTAGAGGGCGGCCCCGCCGTCGGCGGAGTACTCGGTGCCGTCGGCCGCGTACGCCTTCTGGCTGCTGCCGTCGAACATCTGCGACTCCTTGCCGATGTTCTTGACGTTCACGGTGACCAGGCAGAACTGGCCCTGGGCCTTCGCACCGAGCAGGTCGGTGCCGACCTTCGCGACCCCGCACTTGGTCGACTTGACGGTGAACTCGAACTTGCCGTCGCGGGCCGGCTGGCCGACCTTCGCGACCTTCGCCTTGGTGTCGCCGCCGCCGGCCTTCTCGCCGGAGCTGCTGCCGGTGTCAGCGGCGCCGGAGCCGCATCCGAGCGCGACGAGGGCAGTGGCGGTCAGAGCGAGGGTGGTGGTCTTACGCATGGTTGCCTCCTGATGTGAACCGTTGCGGCGTCAATGAGAGCACCGTCCGAGAGCGGTGTCAACAGACGTTTCCGTGCTTGACAGCCGTGCGAGACTTTCGGCGTGCAGGAGACACCGACCATCACGGCGGCGGAGATCGCCCGGCTCGCCGGGGTCGGTCGGGCTGCGGTCAGCAACTGGCGCAAACGGCACGCCGACTTCCCCACCCCCGTCGGCGGCACTGCGGCGAGCCCGGAGTTCGACCTGATCCAGGTCGAGCAGTGGCTGCGCGCCCAGGGCAAGCTCCCCGAGCTGGCCACTGCCGAACGGCTCTGGCGGCACCTCGCCGCAGCCAGCGGCTCACCGGCCGCCGGCCTCGCCGGTGTCGGCGCCCTGCTGCTGGCCCGCCAACGCGGTCAACGCCCACGACGACCCGACCCCCACCTCGCGCCGCTGCAACCCGACGTCGACGCCCTCGCCGACGAACTGGGCGCGCAGGGCGCCTTCGACGAGCTGTGGCAGCGTTTCTCCGCCCCCGGCCCCGGCCGCCCCTTCGCCACTCCCGACGACCTGGCCGATCTGATGGTCGGGCTGGCCGGCGTCGGCGGGGGCTCCGTCCTCGACCCCGCCACCGGCTCCGGCGCGATCCTGCGGGCCGCCGTCCGCGCCGGCTGCACCTGCGCGTACGGGCAGGAGATCGACGACGATTTGGCCCGGCTCGCCGGACTGTGGCTGGCCCTGCGCGAGGTGCCCGGGGAGGTCGTCGCCGGTGACTCGCTGCGCGCCGACGCCTTCGCCGGCCGCACCGTCGACGCCGTCGTCTGCCACCCGCCGTTCGGCGCCACCAATTGGGGCGACGAGGAACTCGGGCACGATCCACGCTGGATCGTCGGCACCACCCCGCGTACCGAACCGGAGCTGGCCTGGGCCCAGCACACCCTGGCCCACCTGCGTCCCGGCGGGCACGCCGTACTGCTGATGCCCCCCACGGTGGCCGGGCGTCGTGCCGGCCGGCGCATCCGCGCGGAGCTGCTGCGTCGTGGCGCGCTGCGGGCCGTCGTCGCGCTTCCGCCGGGGGTGGCCGCGCCGCACGCCGTACCGCTGCACCTGTGGGTGCTGCGGCGGCCCGCGCCCGACGCGCCCCCACCGGCGCGGGCCCTGCTGGTCGACGCTGCCGGTGTCGATGCGGCCGAGTTGTCCGCGCGGGTGCTGGCCGCCTGGCGGGCCTTCACCGCCGCCCCCGACGCCGAGACCGACCAGGCCGGCTTCGCCCGCGCGGTCCCGGTGATCGAACTGCTCGACGAGGAGGTCGACCTCACCCCCGCGCGCCGGCAACCCGCCGTCGCGGGCGAGGCCACCGGAGAGCAGCTGGTACGCACCAGAGAGCGGCTGGCCGCCGTCGTCAGCGACCTGTCGGTGCTGATGCCCCAGGTCACACCGAGCCCGGCCGATGAGTTACCCGCACCGATCCTCACGGTGAACGAGCTGGCCCGCGCCGGTGCGCTGCAACTGATCGGCCCGCTCCGCCCGGCGGCGCGGCCGGCCTCCGCCGGGCAGGTGAAAGACAACTCGGGGTTCGCGGTGCTCACCGCTCGTGACGTCGTCGAGGGGACAGCACCATCCGTCCCGGAGGACGACCTGCTCGTGCCGCCGGTCCCACTCATGCCCGGTGACGTCGCCGTCCCGATTGTCGCCCGTCAACTCGTGGTGCGTGTCGTCACCGACGAGCAGGCGTTGCTGGGCGCCAACCTCTACCTGCTGCGCCCCGACCCCGCCGTCCTGGATTCCTGGTTCCTCGCGGGCCAACTGGCCACGTCGACCAACCAGCGGCAGGCGTCAAGCCTGACGGGAGCGCTGCGGCTCGACATCCGGCGCGCGCAGGTACGTCGACTGCCGTTGCCCGAGCAACGCGCGCAGGGGGACGCCTTCCGCCGGCTCAAGGCATTCGAGTCGGCAATCCGACAGGCTGCCACGCTCGGTGCCGAGCTGGTGCAACTCACCGCGGACGGGCTGGCACGAGGCGATCTCCAGCCGGGTGACAGGCCCCGCCAGCAGCGCAGAACGTCCAGACGTCAGTAGCTCGGCGAACGGCTGCCGTTGTACGGTCATGCGTCCGTCAGGCGTGGGGCCGACACGGCGGGCAACGGTTCGGTGGGTGTCATCGTGAGTGGGGGGCGTATGACGCTGGGCACGATCAGCGGCTATGAGCTGATCAAGCCGCTCGGCTCGGGCGGCATGGGCGACGTCTACTTCGCCGTCTCACCGACGGCCGACCGCGTCGCGCTCAAGGTGATCCGGAAACACCTCATCGACGAACCGACCGTGCGGGAGCGTTTCGCCGCCGAAGTCGACAGCCTCAAGCTCGTCTACGGCTCCCGGGTGGCCCGCCTCGAGAACGCCGACCCGTACGCCGACCCGGCGTGGCTCGCCGTCGAGTACGTCCCCGGCGCCACCCTGCGGCAGCACGTCGACGCCCACGGGCCACTGCCGGTCGCCGAAGCGGCCATGGTCGGCGCGATGCTCGCCGACGGGCTGGACAAGGTGCATCAGGTGAGGCTGCTGCACCGCGACCTCAAGCCGCAGAACATCATCCTCGGCCCGGACGGCCCGAAACTCATCGACTTCGGTCTGGCGGTGCTGGTCGACCGCAGCGACTACCTCACCGCACCGGGCGCCATGGTCGGCACCCCCGCCTACATGGCCCCCGAGCAGGTCAAGGGCGAGCGGGAGCTGACCGCGGCGGTGGACGTCTACGGGTTGGCCGCCACGTTGGTCTTCGCCCTCACCGGGCACGGCCTCTATCCGCCGACCAACTCCTGGAACCTGCTGCTGCGCATCACCGAACCCGGCGACCTGCCGGACCTGTCCGGCGTGCCGGCGGAGCTGACGCCGCTGCTCGGAGCGATGCTCGCCTTCGACCCGGGTGCCCGGCCCGCGCTCGGTGACGTGGGCAAGCGGCTGCTCGCGGTCGCCACCGCCAGCAGCGGCCGCAGCGCCGCCCAGCTGCGGCAGGACGTCGCCGCGCTCACCTACGCCGACGACACGGAACTGCTGGTCCCGGCAGACCTGCAGGACCCGAGGCAGGATCCGGAGGGCACGCCGGCCGTCGAGGAGTCGACAGTCCCCGAGCCGACGCTGCCGCCGACCCAGGTCGACCCGGAGCCGCCGCCGGTGACACCGCAGGCCGATGTGTCATGGCTGGTCGACAAGATCCGCCGCCAGTACGCCCGCCGCGCCACCCTGTAGGAAGGCTCCCGTCGTATGACCATCTCCCAGGACGCTGCCTTCGCCCCCGGTTCCCGCATCGAGGTGCGCGACGAGGAGTGGCTGGTCCGCAGCGTGAAGACCGGCACCGCCGACGGCACCATGATCAAGGCGGTGGGTGTCTCGGAGTTCGTCCAGGACGTCGAGGCCACCTTCTTCACCGCCCTCGACGAGATCCAGGCGATGCGGCCTGAGGACACCGTGCTGGTCCACGACACCTCGTCGCGGTTCCGGCAGAGCCGACTGTTCCTGGAGGCCGTGCTGCGGCGTACGCCGCTGCCGCGCACCGAACGCGGTTTGGCCCTGACCGACCGGTTCCTGCTCGACCCGCTGACCTACCAGCAGCGCCCCGTCGAGCTGGCGCTCGCCGGCCTGCGGCCACGGATCCTGCTCGCCGACGTGGTCGGCCTGGGCAAGACCCTGGAGGTCGGGCTGATCCTGGCCGAGCTGATCCGCCGCGGCCGGGGGGAGCGCATCCTCGTCGTCTCCCCGCAGCAGGTCCTGGAGCAGTTCCAGCGGGAACTGTGGACCCGCTTCGCCATTCCCCTGGTACGGCTGGACTCGACCGGCATCCAGCGCATCCAGCAGGAGATCCCGGCGGGGCGCAACCCGTTCACCTACTTCAAGCGGGCCATCATCTCGGTCGACACGCTCAAGGACGCCGGCCAGTTCGGCCACCACCTCGACGCCACCGCCTGGGACGTGGTGGTCATCGACGAGTCGCACAACCTCATCAACAAGGGCACCCAGCGCAACGAACTGGCCCGCCGGCTCGCCGCGAAGACCGACGCGCTGCTGCTGGCCAGCGCCACCCCGCACAACGGCGACAAGGAGTCGTTCGCCCAGCTCATCTCGCTGCTCGACCCGGCGGCCATCGCCAACCCGAAGCAGTACGACGCCAAGGACATCGCCCACCTCTACCTGCGCCGCACGAAGATCAGCCCGGAGGTACGCGACCAGATCGGCGACCGCTGGGCCGACCGCGGCCCGTCGCAGGCGGTGCACTGCGAGGCCGGCGAGATCGAGGAGCAGATCTTCGACGAGCTGACCGACGTGTGGCTGGCCGGCAAGTGGAGCGACGAGGCGATCACCGGCCAGCATCGGCTCTTCCCGTACACGCTGTTGAAGTCGTTCCTCTCTTCGCACCGGGCGCTGCACGAGACGGTGACCAACCGGCGGAAGAAAGCCACCGGCACCGAACGCGCCGCGCTGGACCGGCTCGCGGAGCTGACGTCGGCGATGACCGACCGCGACTCCAGCAAGCTGCGGAAGCTGGTCGACGAGCTGAAGGCGATCGGCGTCGGCAGGGGCAGCGACGTCCGGGCGGTCGTCTTCTCCGAGCGGGTGCCGACCATCAAGTGGCTCGCCGAGGTGGTCCCCGGCATGCTCGGCCTGAAGCCGAACGCCGTCCGGGTGCTGCACGGCGGCGTCGCCGACAAAGACGAGCAGACGATCCTGCAGGAGTTCGAGCTGGCCGGCAGCGAGGTGCGGCTGCTGTTCACCGGTGACGTCGCCTCCGAGGGCGTCAACCTGCACCAGCAGTGCCACCACCTGATCCACTACGACATCCCGTGGAGCCTGATCCGCATCGAGCAGCGCAACGGCCGCATCGACCGGTACGGGCAGAAGCACCAGCCGCAGTTCCGGGCGCTGATCCTCACCTCCGACCGCCCGGACGCCAAGGACGACCGGACCGTCTCGGAGAAGCTGCTCAAGCGGGAGGAGACCGCCCACCGCAGCCTCGGCAGCGTGGAGGCCGCCACCGGCCTCTACGACGCGAAGGCCGAGGAGGACCGGCTGGTGCGCGACCTGCTCAACGGCAGGTCGGTGGAGGAGTCCTACGAGGCCGCGCACGCCGAGGTCGACGTGATGGCCGACCTGTTCGGCGAGGTCGGCACCGCCCCCGTCGCCGCCGACATCGCACGGGCCCGGGTGCCGAAGCTGTTCGACTCCACCCGCGACTTCGTCGACACCGCCCTGCGGGAAATCTACGACGACCGGCCGGAGGACCACATCGACCTGCGCCGTGAGGACGAGCTGCTGACCTTCCTCGCCCCCGACGACCTGGTGCACCGGCTCACCGACCTGCCCCGCTCCTACCTGCGCGCCCACCGCGAGGGCGAGGACCTGCGGCTCAAGGTCACCTTCGACCGGAAGCTCGCCCAGCGCAAGCTGGACCAGGCCCGGCAGAGCCGGACCCCGATGTGGCCGGAGATCGCCTTCCTCAGCGACGTCCACCCGATGGTCGACTGGCTGGTCGACAAGGTGCTGATCCGGCTCGGCCGCCAGCAGGCCCCGGTGCTCACCGCCGACGTGAGCACCCCGGTCTTCCTGATCCAGGGCGTCTACGCCAACCGCCTCGGCCAGCCGACCGTGGTGCAGTGGATGGCCGTCTCCGGGCTGCCCGCCACACCGGAGATCCGGCCCATGGACGAGGTGCTCCGCGATGCCGGGGTCGGCCCGACGATGGTCAACCGCGCGCAGGGCGTCGCGCTCGAACCGCTCAGCCGGCTCCTGCCGCAGGCCGTCGAGGCCGCCCGGCAGCACCTGGAGGGCAAGCGCGACGAGTGGGCGCAGGCCAACGCCGAACCGCTGCAGAAGTACCGCGAGCAGCTGACCCACTTCCAGCAGGCCAGCCTCTTCGACGAGCTGCCCGCGCCGCACCGGGAGAAACGCCGCCGGCGCGTCGACGCCACCGTGCAGGAGCAGAACGATCTGCTCGACCGCCTGGAAACCGCCGGTGACCCGCTGCTGCGGGTGCTGGCCGTCCTCGTCCCGTCCCCGGAGTACGCCGCATGAGCTTCGAGTCGCTGACCAACCGTGGCGAGTACCTCTCCGCGCACTACCTGGCCGAGATCCTGCCCACCACCATCAAGGGCGGGCTGCTCAAGCAGTGGGCCGAGCGGGAGAAGGCCGGTGACCACACGCCGCGCACCCTCCTGCGGCGTGCGCGCCGCCCCTACTTCGACGCCAAGACCGAGCTGACCGACGTCGACTTCTTCGACCCGGAGCGGTTGCGCAAGCTGCACCAGGAGCTGCTGGAGGCGCTCGGCTTCACGCCGCAGCCGCAGACCATCACCGTCGAACGGTCCGGCCACGACCACGAGGTCCGCGTCGCCCACGCCGAGCTGGGCACCGGACACGGCGTCGTCGCGCTCGACTGCGGCTGGGCCGTCGACGCCGAGGCCGCCCAGGACCCGGACGACGCCGGCCGCCTGCTCGACCCGGTCACCGTGGGCAGCAACGACACCATCACCACCGGCGCGAAACTCGCCTCCTGGCTCTTTGCCGCCGACAGCCCGAAGCCTCGCTACGTACTCATCCTCAGCGGCGGCGTCATCACCCTCGCCGACCGGGCCGCCTGGGGCGAGGGCCGCTACCTGGCCGTCAGCCTGGACACGCTGCACGCCCGCAACGACGACAAGGAGTACGACGTCGTCGCCGCCCTGTTCGGCGCCGACTCGCTGCGCCCGCCCGCCGAGGGCGGCACCGAACCCCTCGCCGATCTGGTCGCCGGCTCCCGCCAGCACGCCGTCGGCGTGTCCAGCGAACTCCGCGAGGGCCTGAAGGTCTCCGTCGAACTCATCGCCAACGAGGTCCTCGACCGGATCCGGCAGGCCGGCCACCAGCCGCAGCAGGTGATGGAACTCGACGAACTGGCCAAGGAACTCGGCCGGGAAGCGCTGCGCTACCTGTACCGGATCCTGTTCCTGCTCTACGCCGAGGCCCGCCCCGAGCTGGGGGTGCTCCCGGTCAACGACCCCCAGTACGCCGAGGGCTACAGCCTGGCCCGCATCGGTGACCTGGTCTCCCGCCGGCTCGCCCCTTCCGCCGAGGGCGGCTTGCACCTGTACGAGTCGCTGGACCTGCTGTTCCGCATGGTCAACGAGGGCCACCGGCCGCGCGGCGGCGCGCAGGTCGAGGAGAAGTCCAGCGAGGGCGAGGGCCTGCGGTTCGAGCCGATGCGCTCGGACCTGTTCCTGCCGGAGAAGACCAAGCTGATCGGCCGGCTCATCGCCGAACCGGGCAGCGACCCCGACGACCCGGACGGCCCGAAGATCGACACCCGGCTGCGCAACAAGGTCCTCTACGAGGTGCTGCGCCGGCTGATGCTCACCAAGGGCGGCAAGAAGCGCCGCGGCGGCTTCATCTCGTACGCCCAGCTCGGCATCAACCAGCTCGGCGCGGTCTACGAGGGCCTGATGTCGTACACCGGTTTCGTCGCCACCGAGCAGCTCTACGAGGTCGCCAAGAACGGCGACCCGAAGGACGGCTCGTGGATGATCCCGGCGTCCAAGGCCGACGAGTACGACGACAGCGTCTTCGTCTACAAGGAGAACGCCTACACCGGCATCCGCAGCCGGGTCTGCTACGAGGCCGGGGAGTTCGTCTACCGGCTCGCCGGCCGGGACCGGCAGACCAGCGCCTCCTACTACACCCCGCAGTCGCTGACCGAGGTCACCGTCCAGCTCGCCCTGAAGTACCGCCTCGACCAGGACGGCACGACCACGCCGGCCCGGGAGCTGCTGGACTGGACGATCTGCGAGCCGGCGCTCGGCTCCGGCGCGTTCCTCAACGAGGCGATCAACCAGGTCGCCGCGGAATACCTGCGTCGCCGGCAGAAGGAACTCGGCACCACCCTGGACCCGGAGGACTACCACCTCGAACTCCAGCGGGTGAAGGCGTACATCGCGCTGCACAACTGCTACGGCGTCGACCTGAACCGCACCGCCGTCGAGCTGGCCGAGGTGTCACTCTGGCTCAACGTCATGCACGCCGGCCTCCAGGCCCCCTGGTTCGGCCTGCACCTGCAACGCGGCAACTCCCTCATCGGCTGCGGACGCAAGACCTACGAGGCGAAGCAGCTCGCCGACAAGTCGTGGCTCACCACCGCCCCGGCCGAGAAGCCGTTCCGGGACGGGCCGATCGACGAGGGCACCATCCACCACTTCCTGCTCCCCGCCGACGGGTGGGGCGCGGTCGCGGGGGAGAAGGAGGCCCGCGAGCTGGCGCCGGCCGAGACCGCCAAGCTCAAGGCATGGCGTACGGCGATGAAGCGCGTGCCATCCGCCAAGGGGAAGAACTCGCAGGTCAAGCGGTTGCAGGCGCTCGCCCGGCGGGTCGAGTTCCTGTGGGGGCTGGTGCAGCAGCGGCTCGCCATCTCCGAGGCCGAGATCCGCCGCGACATCACGGTCTGGGGTGCCGACGACCTGCCGCCGGTGACCGGGGCGGTGGCGCGGGAGAAGATCCTCGACGACCTGACCGCGCCCGGCACGCCGTACTGGCGGCTCAAGACGCTGATGGACGTGTGGTGCGCGCTGTGGTTCTGGCCGCTCGACAAGGTCGGGCTGCTCGACGGCTCCGATCCGGCGTACCCGGCCGCGCCCGTCCAGGTGTCGCACGTCAAGGACGTTCCGGAGTACGAGGAGCCGGTGGTCTATGAGAAGCGGGACATCTTCGGGAACTTGGAGCCGGTGCAGACGACACTGCCGACCAAGGCGACCGGTACCCGGCGGATGAGCGTGGCGGAACAACTCCGTCAGCAGGTTCCGCTGACCAACCTGGATGACTGGCTGACCTTCGCGGAGGCACTGATCGGACGCAGCGACGTGGACGAGAATACGGAACGCTTCTACGGCCGCAAGCTCGACAGCCTCGCCGAGATGAGCGAGCTTGAGCAGAAGCTCGACGGCGTGATCGGGGTGGACTCGCCGTGGATGCTGGCTGACCGGTTCCCCTGGCTGCTCGCCGCCGAGCGGATCGCCGAGCAGCAGGGCTTCTTCCACTGGGAGTTGACGTTCGCGCAGGCGTTCGCGAAGGGCGGCTTCGACCTCCAGGTCGGCAACCCGCCGTGGGTGCGGCCCGACTGGAAGGAGGACCTTGTCCTGTCGGAACGCGACCCCTGGTTCTGTCTAATCGAGAGACCGTCAACCGAGTTGTGGCAAACGCGCAAGGCGGCACTGCTTCAGGACTTGGGCGTCCTTTCGTATTTTTTGCTTGAGCTGTCCGGAAATTCCGGTGCAGTGTTCTACCTGGCGAGCGCGACAACGTACCCCATTTTGGCTGGCACTCGACCCGATCTATACCGCGGCATGGTATGTCAAGTGTGGGATCACCTTGCGGTGTTTGGCACCGCAGGGCTAGTGCACCCAGACAGTCATTTCGGCGGCGTTAAGGACGCCGCACTTCGGAAAGAAGCGTACCGCCGGCTTCGACTCCATGCCAGCTTTGTCAACGGGGCAAATTGGGCATTTGGTGAGGCCGCACGAACTCTCGAGTTTGGTGTCCATATATATGGTGCTCCTCGATCTCCTCAATTCTTGCATCTTAGCCAACTTTACGGTGCTCGTATCGTCGTCGAGTCGTTGAGTCACGATGGCTCGGGTGAGGTGCCAGGTCTGAAGTTTGAGGGGAAGTGGGACCTGCGTCCGCATCGAGCTCGTGTTATTAGTGTTAATGAGGGTGTTCTGCAGGAATGGCGAAGGGTGAGAGGAGATTTCTCTGGGTCCGACGGTCTTGCGCAGCTATTGTACCCAATTACTACTCAGGAGGGTGGTGCTCTCACTGCGCTCGCCGAATTCTCTGACCGAATTAGTGTGCGCAGTGTGCACATTGGTGGGGGATACAACGAGACCACTGCGAAGAAGGTAAATCAAATTCGCTGGGAGCAAAGAATTCCCACCTCGCCGTCTGAACTAGTCCTGCAGGGACCTCATCTGGGTGTAGGGAATCCGTTTTATAAGCAACCCCGAGTGCCCTGTAGAATAAATAGTGACTGGGACGGCCTGCCGCACTCGAACTTGAGTAGCTCCTTCATCCCGAGAACCAACTACATATTATCGGAGACGGAGGCTGTTAGTCGCTCTGGGCAGGAAACTTGGAATGGTCGCAAGTGTACGGACTATTACCGTCTGGCGTGGCGGGTGATGATTCCGTTTAATACCGAACGATCGATGTTTGCCGCGCTTATTCCTCCCGGCCCTTCTCATGTTGATGCTGTCAATACCTTGGCAGCCGAGTCGAATCAGGTGACCGCCCTCACCGCAGGTTTCTGGTCATCGTTGCCGGTGGACTATCTATTGCGCATTACCGGAAGGTCTCATCTGCGAGTGGCGGATGTTGCATGCATGCCGGCAGCATCTTCGCGCCATCCACTTGCGAATGCTCTCCTGCTTCGGGTGCTGCGGCTCAACTGCCTGAGCGATGCATATGCCAAGTTGTGGGAAGAGTTGTACGATCCGGCTTGGGTGGACGACGGATGGGCTGCTTCTTGGGTCGGCCTTCCGCGTTTGGAAGAGGTTGGAAACAAGTGGACGTGGGATACCCCTCTTCGTGGCGAGCGAGAGCGTCGTGCGGCACTGGTTGAGATTGATGCTATTGTTTCCGTCTGGCTTAACATTGGAATAGCGGAGTTGCTGGCAGTTCTGCGGTCCCGCTATCCGATTATTACGGACCGCGAGGACCAGACGTGGTTCGATGCGAGCGGCCGGAAAATTGCCGGTGACTCGTATGCCTTCGGATATGGGCAGACGAAGGACCAATATGAGAGGTTGATGATGCACTTCCAAGATCCGCAGCGGAATCCGGTGCCGGAGGGGTATACGGCGCCATTCTACAAGGCGGACCGGGTAAAGGAGTACTGCCAGGCGCACGCGGTTTTTGGCAAGCGGCTCCTAGATGCAATCGAAGCAGGGTACCGGCCGTCCTAGTTCCCTGCATTATTCCTTACTGTCAACGACAAGAAACTGTTACCGCGTTTCTCGGGAAGTCACGGACGACTTCACAGTCCTAGCTCACCCTATGCGGCGCATCTCATGACGTATTCGGCTCGACTTTTTGGGGAGGGCATGAACGAGATTTCCGGGCTGCCTGAATTCTGGGAGGAGTTTTGTTCTCTAGGGCAGGAAGTTGACTACTTCGTGACCGCCCGGCTGTTCGATGGAACACCCGCGGCCTGGCCTCACGAACTCAACTACATCAGACCTGAGTTCGGTCATTTCGTTAGTGCCCGAGGTCCGCCCATGGTGAGTGCGTCGATGATGGCTTGTCGTTCGGGGTCGATCTGGGGTGGGAACGTCTGCGTGGCGTTGTTGATCGCGAGGGTGGCGGAGCGTAGCGGGCGTAGCTGACGCAGGACGTTGCGGATCGCGAGTCCGGTGCGGGTCTGCACTTCGCGGGTCACGGCCAGGGCGGTGAACACGATGGTCAGGTGTGCCTCGATGGCGTCTTTCGTGTGGTGGAACATGGGTCGGGCGGCGAGGTCGGTCTTGGACATGCGGAAGGACTGCTCGACGTGCCACAGGTCGTGGTAGTTGGAGATCACCTCGGCAGGGCTCATCACGTTGTGGGTGATGTTGGTGACGTAGCCCTTGAGTCCGACGAGTTTGCGTGCCCTGGCCAGCGACGCTTCGTCGAGGGTGCGGGCGGTGCCGTTGATGGTGACGAATCTCGGGGTCCTGGTCGTCTTCTCCCCGGCGATGACGGCCCGTGCTTTTGCCTCTTGGGCGTTGAGGGTCTTGTTGTCCCGGACGGCGCGGGTGGCCGAGTAGGACCACACCGCCCGCCACGCCGACGGGTGTGTTCCTGGGTTCCACACCGGCTCGGCTTTGAGGGCGGGGTCGTTGTCCCGGTTGGCGCCGGTGCGGGGGGTGATCGTGTCGATGATCTGTCCGTCGGTGAAGTAGTCCCCGTGCCAGCGGTAGTGGGACTCCAGGTCGATCGGCGCCTTGGTGGTGCGTGAACCGACGATGAAGCCGAGGCCGGCCTCGTCGAGTTCGCGCAGGTTGGTCGCCGACAGCATGCCGGCGTCGGCGACGATGACCATGCCCGCGATGTGGTGGCGGGCCTGGAACTGGCGGATGACCGGCAGCAACGTCAACGTCTCGGCCTTGTTGCCCTCGAAGCAGCCGATCTCCAACGGGAACCCGTATCGGTCGACCAGCAGCCCGACGACGATCTGCGGGTCCACACGTCGTTCCTTGGAGTATCCGACCTTGCGCAGGTCGTCTTCCTTGTCGGCCTCGAAGTACAACGTGGTCACGTCGTACAGGCAGAGGCTGACATCGCCGCTGCCCGTGGCGTGGGCGAAGCACAGTCGTGCGATCTGATCGCGGTAGCCGCCCTCGTGTGCGCGGATCAGGGTGCGGCGCATCGTCTTCTCGCTGGACGGCTTACGGCCCAGGTCGATCAGCACCCGACCGGTGTCGCGGATCGAGGTCGGTTCCACGATCCGCGCGATCACCAGATCCCGAAAGACCTTGTCGCCCACCGCGTCGAATCCCAAAGTGGTGAACACTGCGGCCAGCACGTCGTAGAGCACCCGCGACGCCGTCGACACCACCCGCGGCGCGGCGACCACCGCCGGCCCACGCACCGATGAATTCTCGACCTGGAACAACGCCGCGTCACCGACCGGGCCGACCAAGGCCGCCTTCGGCGCGACCGGCTCGACACCCAGCTCAAGCTCACCCTGCCCAGGATCGGCAAGAAGCTCGCGGGCCCGCGCGATCAGCAACCCCAACTCGGCCTCGGTATGCGCCGAGCCCACATGAGCAATGATCCGCCGCCGCCCACCGACGGACTCGGCGATCTGCACCGCCGTCGCGCCCGAGGCCGTCCGCACCCGCCGAATCCACGCCACGAACCCGAGCGTAAGACACCAATTAGTGCCTCAGAAACAACCCACCAACACCCAACACCCCAGGTCAGCGCCCTACACCCCATCGCCCCGCAAGCCGGTGACCAAACTCAGGT
>NZ_FMDN01000027.1 GCF_900090245.1 Micromonospora halophytica | reverse complement strand
TCGAGCGTTCCTTCCGGATGACCAAGTCCGACCTGGCCGCACGACCGGTCTTCCACCGCCTCGAAGACAGCATCCAAGCCCACCTGACCGTCGTGTTCGCCGCCCTCGCCATCTCCCGCGAAGCCCAAGCCCGCTCCGGGCTGAGCATCAACAAGATCCTCAAGACCCTGCGGCCCCTCCGCTCAGCCACCATCACCATCGGCACCCAGCAAGTAACCGCCCACCCGCGCATCCCCACCGAGACCCGAACCCTCCTGACCGCCCTCGGCTGGCGTGGTCACTAAACCGCTACAACTCAGGCCTGACCACCGCCGACGTGATGACCTTCGCGGACAAGGGCTATCAAGGCGCCCGCGGCAGCGTGCGCACCCCGTTCAAGCGGCACCGCTTCCGGCCGAAGCTGTCACGCCGGCAGAAGGCCGTCAACCGGGCCCACGCGAAGATCCGCTCTCGCGGCGAACGCGCGATCGCCACCCTCAAGACCTGGAAGATCCTGGTCAAGCTGCGCTGCTGCCCACACCGAGCGACCGCGATCGTGCAGGCCATCCTCGTCCTGCACCACGTCGAAGCCGACCGCCACGCAGGATGAAAATGGCTCATTGGGCCACGTGTATATGGAGCCGCACCACCGGCCGGTGGGCCTCGGCGAGGGTGCGTAGCTCGCCAGTGCGGGACCGGCGACTCCGGTATGGCCTTGCCGCGCGGTCGGAGGGGAGGTGGCGTGCAAGCGCGGAGAGCAGGTCGATCGACTGCCGCGCCGCTCCGCGGCTTGCCACCGAATTCGAGGGATCAGTTGGTGGACTGCTGGGGCCATATGAAGCCGCCCCGGCCGATGGCCGGGGCAACCTCTCCTTGCACAGCGCATGGCGGGCCGCCGAATTTAGGAAATCGCCCACCCAGCTCAAGCGTCGCATCCTTTCATCGAAGAGCTAAAGCTACTTAACTTAGCTGCCTATCATCTATTGTGGCGCCGGACTGGGCCATCGCCGGAGTGCTCCTCTGTCCGACGGCAAAACGTCGCCGCCATCTAGACCGGAACTACGCAGCAACTCCCACATCCGCTTCAAATCAGTCAACGGAAGGCGGCCGTCTTGATATTCAGCGATCAGCACGTCAAGTGTGCAATGAGCGCGAATCCCGAGGTCGCTGGCGACCTTCCTGCCAGCATTTTCGTCTATCATTGCGACTGAGGCCGTCTGTTGGGCAAAGAGAAGCGTTTCGGACTCACCAAGGTCCGAGTCGTCCGACCTTGGGTTCCGAGACCGAGACGCCGCGCGAACCAACTGGCGCATCTTCTCGACATCGGCGCGCTCTGCGAAGCAGTGCGGCTCTCCAAAAGCGCTACGGTCGCGTCCGGTCCACTTCTTTGCAGCCGCTGAGAGCTCTGCGTTGTCGGTATTCGTTCCGCGTCTTTCGGCGTGATGGGCAATCTCATTCATAACGGCTTCAGTCCAACGCATTCGCTGGAAGTACCGCTGTCGAACGATCCTGACCCCACGCGGAAGATGACCAAAGCAGAGAAGTGGGCCTGTGTCGAACGTGACCAGAGTTCCCGAGGTGGCAGTAGCGTCATGCATCGTCACCCTCCCTCCTAGAGCGAGGACGATCACCTCGGGCGACCATCTTTCGAAGTTGCAGATCGTCGTACAAGTCATCAAAAGCGGCCCAAGGCTCCTGGCCGAAGACCGGCCAAAAGTCCGGAGTCAGGCGAATACAGTCGCTCGCGTCAAGGACCTCGCCAGGCTGGTAGTCACTGTCAATCGTCACAACCGGATAGTCAAATCCGATGGTGTGCACCGAGCTGCCGCGCAGCGCCGTCATCTGTTCCGCGAGCGCCTCAGCCTCCGGAAGGTGAGTCGATGCATCCAGCAGAAGACTGTCCACGAGCGAATCGAGTCCGGCGCGCCACCAGCGTTGTTCGCCGAGTTCCGCTAGATGGCCTGTATACCTGCATTGATTGAGCGCCTCAGACAACCCGTTATCTTCCGAAAGAATTTCACGAAACTCTTCGAGAGGTAAGCGCAGCAGGGTAGCGGCCCAGATATCGGGAACGATAAAAGTCGGGAACGGAAGAACCCGTTGGGCGAACCAGCGTAACCAAGCGCTGCCGGAAGTATATGCTGCAACGAAGTTCTCCGGCGGCCGGCAGACCTGAACGTCTGCGAGGGCAGCCTCTTTCCACTTGGTCTCTGGTACATCCAGCCAAGCGCAGCCTTCGTCCCACCTTGTTGGATCTGCTACAAGTGGTTCAAGGCCGTCGACGGCACGCGCGATACTGTGAAGGCCATCAGCGATTGCTGGGTCTCCTTTGCGGAAGACCCAGTCGAGTCCGTTCTCTGCGGCAACCGCAGGCTGGCGTAATTGGCTCGGCAGAGGGCCTGCGATACTGTCCAGATTGCCTGTTCGCAGCACCACGGCGGCATGATGATCCATATCCCGAAGGTGGCCGGTCACAACGGCCGCGACCGCGAGGCCGTCCTGCGGCCAGTACAGACACTCGGACGGATGTGGGACCACGGTCCAATCAAAATGATGGTCGATCGCGATGACCTTAGACGACCGAAGATCATCCCGCGTTACCGTATTCGGGGAACGCACCTCAACTTGCAAGTTCGACAAGCGAAGCCCGGCGGCTACGGACTCCTCTTTCGAGACCTCGTCGTCAATCAGAAGGATGCGAGGGGTGTTGGAGCTCACTGACCTGTCCTCCGGCCGGGTATTCTGACTTCAATGGCGGTTTTGTATTCGCTCGTTGGTGCGACGAACCTTGCGCTTCCGTTGTACTCAGCGACCAGCCGTCGCACAATCGGGAGCCCCATTCCCATCCCTTGTCCAAGCACGGTGTCGACCTCCGTGGTGGTGGACTCGAACGGGCGGAACCAACGCTCCGATTGGTCGAGATCGACTTGGACCCCAGTGTTCTCAACTCTCAGCACCAAGCCGCCATCTTCGCCCGGTGTAGCAGAAATGAGAATTCGGCCCTTCTCGCCCGCAGCCTTAACCGCATTCGTAAGAACGTTGGTTAGGATGATGGTTATCTCCGCTGGGAACACCGGCGGGGTTCGAGCGCTCTGGTCGACCTGCTGCACCACCTCAATTCGGCGCTCCATAAGTGTTGTGGCGAGAAGGCGGAGGCTGGGCTCAATTGCCGCCGGGTAGGGGATGCGTCGCCGACGCCTTCTCGCATCAGGGCCAACCACCTCTACTAGGTAACTGCTTTGGCGGCTTAGTGACTGCACGAGCTCGTCTGTAGCTTTTTCCAAGTCGGCAAGCAATTCACCGCGTCTTCTTTGGTCATCCTCGCCAGCAACAGCCAAAGCAATTGTTCGAATCGCCTGGGCTAGTCCGAGGATACCGTTGATGTCATGCACGAATGCAGCCAACTGAAGGCCAACGCCAGCCAGAATTTGCAGCGTCGCTCTGACCTCGTCCCCACGCTGGGCTTCCTCGATGTAATCGATTGCCTTCTCGATGAGGGCTAGTCGAGGCGCGACGTCGCTGTTTGCGCCTAGTTCTACCTTAAGAGTGCGGATCTCGCGGCGAGTGATCGAAATTGGCAAGGAGAGACCATCGCTAGTCTCATCGGAGGAGGAGTCAGCCGGTTCAGCAATAGTTGAACTTGAGGATTGCTGTATTTGGTGACCGGTCGATGGTGCGGCTGGCGGCGCCTGCGGTGGAGAAAGCTCGCGACGTATCGTGTTCAAGCGGGCTGATTGCTCAGCACGAGCATGGGACGCCCTCACGCGGGTCAACAAATCGACGCCGTTTCGGACTAGCTCGCGCAGTACTTCGAACGCCGCGTCTTGGACAAACCCTTCGCGATTCACTACGGGGCGCAACGGGGAAGCGCCGGCAGCAGTCATAAAAACGGCACCGACGTACTGATCGTTGCCCTGATTGAAGTAGGCTTCTCTCTCAACCGGCATGAGCAGGCGGCTCGATGCATCATCCAACTCGATAGAAAACTCACGCTCTCTGCGTGCGTAGTCGCGATCCAGGTTCAGCCAATCATCGCCCTGATCGCCATAAGGCAGAACACGAAACCCTTCGACGTATACTCGCACGCCGCGAGATGTGCGTGCGAACTTTCGCAGTGAGGACGATCTCGCTCCGATCCCGCGTACTTGACCAACTCTCGCATATATTCGAGCCGAAAAGAACGGCCCTGCATGCGGATCGGGGTGCTCGCGGCGGAGCTGGTAGTCGCGACCACCATGCTTGCTGGATACCTGCCCCAGGGAAGGCTGAATGTTAAACTCAACGCCCTCTGGCTTAGCTCTGATTTCTACCAGCCAGCCAGTCTGCTCTAGGAGTTGCGGCCATAGATCCTCCCCCGCGTTAAGGTCGCCTTCAAACTTGATTCGGAACCCCGGGTCCTCAGGTGTACGCGACGAAACAACGAAGTCATCGAACAAATCGCTTGATGAGAAGAGGCTTGGTGGCGGCCCTTGCGTGAGCTCGATTGGTGGCGTGCATGACGAGATCTGAGAAACGAAGCTTGAGAGAGCGGCGCCGGTCCATCTGCGGCGTAGTCTTTCGAGCTGAAGTCGTGTCCCGTAGGAATGCTGGGGTGTTACCGGGAAAGTGCGGACGTCGAGCCCTTGACGTGCGTCGTCGAAGGTCTCGTACTCCTCCTCCAGCTTCTGCCAGTCAATCGTTGCCTGCACACCTCTAAGGTCATTGCCGGCAAGGTTTCGGGGTACTGAGTTGACCACAAGCTTGCGAGCGAGTTTGTGGGCGCTGAGTCTTCCGACGCCTTTTGCCCCAGTGTAATGTCGCCCATACAGCGGGCTTTGTTTGCTTCCCTTTTCTTTATAGCGCCCCGCGATTCGAAGGAAGGCACCCCGGAAAACGTCAGGGGTCATGCCCACCCCGTTGTCACTTACAACTATTCGCCCATTCGGCCCTCGTAGGTCCTCGCCTCGGACCGTGACCACCGTGGCATCGGCGTCATATGCGTTCTTTACCAACTCAATCAGGGCAGTACTATCGCGGCCGACAAGGAGCTCGCCCAGCTCCCGAAACAAGTGGGTGTCGACTGAGAACCCGAAAGACTCCTGGGTCTCGTTGAGCGCCAACGCGTACTCCTTCCCGTGAAAGGCCGAGCGTAGCGTTAGGACTACGCTCAGTCCAGAGCTTGAGCAATCTGGATCGGGATCTGAAGGTCAGCAAGGTCCCGCGGCTCGATCTTCAGCGTGCCGCTGCCGTGCTGCCGTGACGCATTGGCTAGGGCATCCTGTCCCGCAGGGCCACTGATCCAGGATGCCAATAACGCAATGGACTCAACTGTTCTGGGTGCACGACGAATTCTGATACCGTAAAAGGTGTTGGTGGGAATTGCCTTCACAGAGTTTAAGATGAGCCGAAATCGTCCCTTTGACATCGGCCCGAACAGCAAATCCGGTGCGGGGATTCTCTCAACGGCGTACCAAGGGTTTCGGGCTCTGCAAAGGTACGCATCAGGAACGCCTTTGAGCTTACCCTGTTCAAGTAATTGGTGAACAATCGGATCGCTCGTGTCCTGTTCGCTTAGCCATAGGAGCCACCTACGTAATCCCTGATCCCCCATGGTGTCGTGCGCTGTTTCGTCTAGGTGGTCGGTCGGGATGTCACGGAGCCTGGTTGCCGCTGGAACGTATGCGGTGCCGGGCAACTTCGCTACTTGTTCGTCCGTCAGTAGGAAGAACTGGTTACATCCCGTTGCAACGCCTCTCCGTATGTGGGCGATCGAAGCTAGCGGGACGGTCTTCTGGCGTAGTTTTGAATGGCTGCTGGTGACGAAGAGGAAGCTTTTCGGTGGGGCCCCTTCTCGCCGAACATCTTGGGACGTTGCCCGGTAAAACCCCGAACCTAGCTCGCCCTTCAAGCGTATGACGTGTAATTTGTTAACGGTTGAGTTTGCCGGCCCGACCCAGAGAACCATTGCCGCGACAGAGGCAATGGGGAATAGGTTCAAGGCGTGGGGAAAAATGTGGAGTTCTACCGGTCGCTCCTTAGCGTTCCACAGGTAGCGCCGAAGATTCCTCGCGTAATCCGCTTCGAGCCAGTTAGAGGGCAGTAGGAGGCAGAGACTATCGGCGGGATCTAGATGTGCGAGTGATGCTGCCAAGAAATATGTCGACAGTCCCGCTCGGCCACCTGGCGCCAAATCACCCGAGGCTTTCTTCGCTAGCGCTTTAGCTTCGCGGGCCAGCCCTTGATGTCTTGTGTAGGGGGGGTTGCCCCAGATTAGCCGTGGCCCCGGAACCGCAGGCAACTCGCGCAACGTCCAATCCAGGAAGTCGGCATGGTGAAGGGAAACTTGGTTAGGCAGGCTTGCGGTAATCTGCGGGGTGGCTGCAAGCAGGCCGAGTGTTGCGACGTTAATGTCGACGGCATGAATGCGAGCATCCGGCCATGCCTCAAGTGCTGCTCGGGTAAAAGCCCCCACGCCCGCGCCCGGGTCGATGACCGCCATTGGTGGGCGGGGAATGCGCTGCTCGACGAGCTTCTGCATGTAGCTTGAGATGTCAGGCGGGGTGAAGAATGTCCCGAGCGGTCGACGTCGGGGCGCTGCAACCAACCGCTCGTACAAGAGCGCCAGGGGATCCACTCGACGGCCTAGGCTAGCCTTCAGCGGCTCAAGAAGTTCGGGAGGCAGTAGAGGGGTATCAGCAGCCCATTCAGCGACGGCCCGAGGCAGTAGGGGCCCAGCGCCATCCGCTAAGGGCCCCATCAGAGACCTTGAGACGCCGCCTAGTGCTGCTAACTGCGCTTGTTCCGTCGCGTTTGGCCCCGGCACTTGAGCTGCGAGGCTCGCTTCCCGGCTGTTGGCACGGCACCAGGAGGCTAGCCGGCGCACCAGCCGTTCATCCTCAGAGGGGTTGCTCTGGTGTCTAGGCGCGAGCTGGCGACCGGTGGTTCCGACGACGGGACCCTCCGTTTGGCGATGGTCATCAACCGAAATCCTCATGCGTTTCGTCTGTGAGCGGACTTCGGAGAGCCCGCTGTCTCGATGGTCGCCATGGACGCAAGTTTGCCAGACGTAAGGTGCCAACCGTGATCCGAGAGCCCCGCTCGTTGAAGAGGGCGGTTGGATGCTGGTGGTTTGCCTGCAACGAGTAGAAGGACGAGTCAGGGGATCGTGAGCGAACGCCCTACCACGTGCCTGCACTCGATCATGTCAAGGGCAGCTGACAGCAAGGGCTCGCTCACGACACCGGCGACAATGACCTACGGACGAGCGCCCGAGGTGACGAGCGTGGGTAGACACCGCCATAGGGAGCACCCAGAGCTTGCATGGGAGAGGTCGAAGGCTCCTGGGCAGCAGTGCGCTACGTCGCCGATGTGTTGTACCGGTCGAGCGTCGCCTTCGAGGTTGAGGAGTCACGGAAGACGAGTTCCCACGGGCCGGTGTTCACGTCCATGTCCTTGCCGAAACCGACCCACTTTCCGGCCATCCGCCGACCGGTCGGCTCGGCCAGGAGTTGGATTGCACCGTGATACCGGGCGCCCCTGTAGTAGCCGGCTGGGTCGGTCTGCTCCACCCACGTGCCGGTGACAACGGCACCGTCCAGGGTCAGGTCCAGCGACAGAGACGATGCCGCCGAGCCAGGCAGGCTGCGAGCGGTCAGTCTGTCGCCGTGCTGGAGCATTACGACGAAGTGCTGCCCGGCGAAGGAGTCCCCTCGACTGCTGGAGTAGTACTGGTAGCGACTGAGCCACACGCCCTCGTACGACCTGTGGATCGCGGCGGGCTTGGACGTTGGCGTCGGGGTGGCCAGGCTGGACATAGGAGATGTCAGGTCATGGCCACCATGTTCATCGTCGGCGACATGCTCGCCGGGTACCGCGGCGAATCCCAGCAGCGAGATGGGTAGGCCGGTGACGACTTCCAACGCGCGAGCGTAGACGGGGCGCGGCGCAGCGATCGCGCCGGACTCCCATCGCTGGACGAGTCTCTTGTTGGCATCGTTGGGCTCGCCGACGCGGTGGCCAGCGGCTTGGAGCGCGCGAGCGAAGTCGTCCTGGCTCATGCGCATTCCGGTACGGACGGCGCGCAGGGCGGTGTTGAGGGCTGCCATGACCGTCACGATAGCGCTATGTCGCCTTAATGTCGCCGACAAGATAGCCGAATTGTCGCTCCGTGTGCCGTCGCAGTCGGTGACATCCCAACGTCATTGTGGATCTGCGACGGCTGGCCTGCCGTCACGTATCGGTGACGGAGGTGGGGATGCCGAGCAATGGCGACGAGCCGGCGGTCTGCCGGGGCGAGCAGATCCAGGCGGCCGAGCGAGAGGCGGCCAAGCGGCGGGTTCTCGCCGAGGCTGACGCGGATCGGATACCGGTGGAGGAGATCACGCAGGCGGTGCCGGATCGACGGTGGCGTCATGGCCAGAGTTGAGCTGTCGCCGGCTGGGCGGCGGGTGGCGTATGAGGAGTACCTGGTCACGGTCGCCCTCACCCTGGCTCGCCGGCACCGGCCGGTGTGGTCCTGGCGGAAGTGGCGACAAGTTTGCCGCTGTGGAGCTGACCTGCCCTGCCATGCCCGGTACCGCATCCCTATCAACCGTGGCCACTGGCCGGGCGAGGAGACGCAGTGAAAGACGACCAGGAACAGGCGATCCTGTCCGTACACGTGCGAGGGCTCGATGGCATGTGCGTCGGCTGCCGCGCCTGGTGGTCACGGCTGACGCCGTACCCGTGCTGGCAGGTGGATTGGGCAACCAGCCGGCAGGCCCAGACGATCACCGCTCGCTTCCTGGAGAGTGAACGGTGACCACCCACGGCCCCGTCATGCCGATCTGGAGCTGCGGAGGCTGCGACCTGCCCTGGCCCTGCCCCACCCGGAAGCGCGAGCTGCAGGCGGAGTACGCCGACGCCCCGGTGTCGCTGGCCCTCTACCTCGGCTCCTACCTCGTCCAAGCCACCGAAGACATGCCCTGGACGCCAGCCGGCGCACTACACCACAGGATCCTCGGCTGGACCCGGGAAGCCGACGAGGCGACGCCAGCAGTACAGCAGCGAAGTACAGCAACCGCGCCAGCCGAACCGGGCCGAGACGGACGCGAGCAGCCCGGATGACCTCGCACGGCATCCCATCCGGCCGGCTCGCCGGCAATCCATAGGTTCAGGTTCCGAGTCCCTGGCGGCCCACTCCACGACCTGGCCTCGATGCCGAGCTGGTCAGTTCGCCGGGACCAACGACTTCGATGTCGGCGGCGTACCGGGCGATGGTGGCCACGACGCTGGCCCACCTGGCCCAGCTCGACCAACTGCTGACCGGTGCCGGCGCTGCCCTCGGCGAAGGCACCCTCGACCGGGTCGAATCGTGTCGGCGGTCGCTCGGGCGCTTGGCGCTGAGCGCTGAGCGCTTCAGGAAATCGTCTCCTGCCAGGGATCGATGACCTCGATGCCCGTATCGGTGAAGTCCTTGGTGTTTCGGGTGGCGAGAGTGGCAACTTGGGTGCGGCAGATGGCGGCGATCTGGGCGTCGAACCCGTCGATCGGGTGGCCGAGCCTTTCCCGGCCGGCGACCACGTCGGCAAAGGCACCGGCTGCCGCGAGGTCGAAGGACAGCACCTGGCGGGGGAAAGCGGCAAAGACTTCGTTGGCGGCCTGGTGCAGCGATTCCCGGCGGTGGCCCTCCGGCAGCCGTGCAATGCCGTAGCGGATCGCGGCGACAGTGACGGTTGTGGTGTACAGACCGGCGCAGGCTCGCCGCGCGGGGTGGAGTGGAACGGACGGTGCTGCTCATCCTGAGCGACCGCTGGCGGCTGGCCGACGGGAGACGCGCGGCGGCCCCGACGCGTGGTGCGTGCCGGGGCCGCTCACGGCGACGTACGGGGTCAGCTCAGCCCGGACCAGAACGCGTACCGGTGGTCGCGGGTGAACCCGCTCGGCTTCCAGGGGCCCGAGGTCAGCGAGTGGACGTGTGGGTGGCGCTCGGTGAACCGCCGCCAGCCACGGTCACGCCCACCGTTGGGGTCGCCGTCCGCGGCGAACCGGGTCCAGGCGCCGATCAGCCGGTCGGCGAGCCGGTCCTGTGCCTCGGTGAGCGCGGGGAAGATCGCCAGGTCGAACTGGTACGCCAGCTCGGCCATGTGCTGGGCCCGCCACGGGAAGCTCGGCTCGTCGTAGCCCACGAACCACGGCGTGTCCTCCTCGGCGAACTCGAACATGTACGTCTTCGTCCACTTCGACAGCAGCTTCGCGGTGTCGTAGGTGGGATTCGCCCAGTTCCGGTCGGTGCCGATGGCCGACAGCGCCAGTCCGGCGGAGTCGCCGTACGCCGACAGGGGGTAGCGGGCCAGGATCGCGTCGGCGTGGACGCCGTACTGCTCGCGGACCGTCGGCTCGTACGCCTCGGCGGGAACGGGCTTCCCGCCCGCGTTGATCTCCATGCCGGCGTACATGCCGTTCTCCTCGTCGTGGTTGACGCCGACGAGGACGGGGACGCGGTGGAACCGGCCGGTGCGGAACGCCTCCGCCGGGCTCAGCGGCAGCAGCGGCGTGCCGGAGACCGGGCGCGGCTCGCCCCACGGCCCGTACGCCGCCAGCAGCTCCGCCACCGTGGTGTCGGACGACCGCAGGCACGCGGCCACGTCGGCGGCGACGTCGCAGCCGACTGCGCTGATCACGGCGGCGCTGTCGGCCTCCGCCTCGGCGCGGGTGCGGGAGCCGCCGGTGGCGCAGGGCGCGCTCTGGATGATCGCCGGCCCGCCGATGCCGGTGAGGCGAGGTGGTCGCAGACCGCGTACCCGCCGCCGGACTGGCCCATGATCGTGACGTTGCCGGCGTCGCCGCCGAACCGGTCGATGTTGGACCGCACCCAGCGCAGCGCGGCCTGCTGGTCCTCGATCGCGAAGCTGCCCGAGCCGTACGTCGAGCCGGCTTCGAGGGCGGGGTGGGTCAGGAACGACATGACGCCGAGGCGGTAGTTCATCGACACCACGACGGCGCCGGCGGCCAGGCGGTTCGGCCCGTACATGTCACCGGTGCCGTACACCATGCTGCCGCCGTGGATCCACACGATCACCGGCAGGTCGTCGCCCTTGTGGCCGGGCGTGGTGACGTTCAGGTACAGGCAGTCCTCCGCCTCGCCGGGCACGCCGACGGGCAGGCCGACGGGCTGGGCGCAGCCGGGGCCGGGCCGGGTGGCGTCGCGTACGCCCTGCCAGGGCGTCGCGGGCTCTGGTGAAGTCCAGCGGCCGGGCGGCGCGGCGTACGGGATGCCCTGGAAGGACCGCAGTCCCTCCTGGATGGTGCCGCGGACGGCGCCCTTGTCGGTGGTGACGACGGCGGGGTCGCCGGACACGGCGGTCGCCGGTGGGGCGACACCGATCGCGCCGGCGGCCAGCGCGACAGCGGCCAGGCCCGCGAGGGCGCGCTTCCTGCTGGAGAAGGGCTTCGACCGCACCACCGTGCGGGACATCGCCTCCACCGCCGGCGTGAGCATGGCCGCGATCGGCTACCACTTCGGCTCACGGGAGAACCTGCTGTTCCAGGCCCTCTTCTCGATCCTCGACGAGTGGGGCGACGTGGCGGGGCGCGCGCTCGTGCCGGCCGACGCGCCCGACCTCGACCCCGCCGAGGCGTACGAGCGGATGTGGGACGGACTCCTCGCGCAGGCCCGCGCCCACCCGAAGATGTGGCTCGTCTCCATCGACCTGTTCCTGCGGGCGCAGCGGCAACCCGACCTGCTGCCCCAGCTCACCGAGGGCATGCGCCAGGGGCGCAGCGGCATGGCCGCGACGCTGGAGAGCGTCCCCGAGGCCGAGGTGCCGGAACGCTCCGTCCGCACCCTCGGCATGGTGCAGCTGGCGCTGATGTCCGGCGTGATCATGCAGGCGCTCTCCGACCCCGACAACCCCGTCACCGGGGCCGACGTGGTCGCCGGGCTGCGCGCACTGGCGAAGATCACCGGTTGAGGTCTCGCCGGGCCTCGCCCCGGCCGGTCACAGCCAGCCGACCTCCCGGCTGAATCCGGATCGCGCCGATCCGGCTGACACAGCCCTGTTCCAGGCCGACAGCCGCCCCGATGCGGATCCGACTCGCTGCGGTATGAGCCAAAGGCTATCTACCCATGTCGATCAGATGTGTTCTACGTTACGGCCACCTGTCGGTGCCGGATCGATCCGGCCGCACGCGCAGCTCCGCCATCCTGAAGGAGTCATCGAATGAAACGAGTCCTTGCCGGCGCGGCAACAGCGATCCTGGTGCCAGCCGGGCTGGCTGCCATCGTCATCGCCGGGCCCGCCGGCGCGACGCCCACCGGTGCGACACCGGCCGCACCGGCCGCCGAGGCCGCGTCGCCCGAGATGCTCGCCGCCATGCAACGCGACCTGGGCCTGACCGCCGCCGCGGCGCGCGCCCGGATCGCCTCCGACGACGCCGCCAGCCGTACCGAACTGGCGTTGCGTAAGCGGCTCGGCTCCACTTTCGCCGGCGCCTGGCTGACGCCGGACGCGAAGTCGCTGGTCGTGGCTGTCACCGACAGCGCCCGAGCCGCCGAGGTGACCGCTGCCGGTGCCACGCCCAAGCTGGTGGACCGCAGCGGTGCCAAGCTCGACGCGGTCAAGGACGGCCTGGACGCCGCAGCCGCCAAGGCGCCCCCGGCCTCGGTGCCCGGCTGGTACGTCGACGCCAAGTCCAACACCGTCGTGGTGCAGGCACGCGGCGGCACCGCCGCTGCCCGCGCCTTCATCAAGGCCAGCGGCGTCGACGCCTCCGCGGTACGGGTGGTCAGCACCACCGAGCAGCCCCGGCTGCTCTACGACGTACGCGGCGGCGACGCCTACTACATCGGCGGCGGTCGCTGCTCGGTCGGCTTCTCCGTCAACGGCGGCTTCGTCACCGCCGGGCACTGCGGCAACACCGGCAACTCCACGACCGGCTACAACCAGGTCTCCCAGGGCAGCTTCCAGGGCTCCTCGTTCCCCGGCAACGACTACGCCTGGGTGGCGGTCAACTCCAACTGGACCCCGCAGCCGTGGGTCAACAACTACGCCGGCGGCAACGTGACCGTGGCCGGCTCCACCGTGGCCGCGATCGGCGCGGCCATCTGCCGCTCCGGCTCGACCACCGGCTGGCGCTGCGGCACCGTGCAGGCCTACAACCAGACGGTCAACTACGCGGAGGGCTCCGTCTCCGGCCTGACCCGCACCAACGCCTGCGCCGAACCGGGCGACTCCGGCGGGTCCTGGCTCAGCGGTCAGCAGGCGCAGGGCGTGACCTCCGGCGGTTCCGGTAACTGCACCTCCGGCGGCACCACCTACTTCCAGCCGGTCAACGAGATCCTCTCCGCGTACGGCCGGACGCTGGTGACCAGCGGCGGCGGCACCCCGCCCCCGACCGGCTGCAGTGGCTACGAGTTCTCCGTGACCGGGTCGCTGTCCAGCGGTGGCAGCGCCTACCAGCCCAACGGCAGCTACTACTACTCGTCGACCTCCGGCACCCACCGTGGCTGCCTCGACGGCCCGACCGGCACCGACTTCGACCTGTACCTGCAGAAGTGGAACGGCAGCGGTTGGAGCGTGGTGGCGCAGGGCATCACGTCTGCCGCGGACGAGACCGTCTCCTACTCCGGCACGGCCGGCTACTACCGCTGGCGGGTGCACGCCTACAGCGGTTCCGGCAGCTACGCCCTCGGCTACAGCAACCCCTGACCGGATCGACGGGACGCCCGCATCGCGCACGCGGTGCGGGCGTCCTCGCGCGTCGACGCGGCTGCCCGGTCGATCTCGGCGCTCCCCATGATGTGCGGCGGGACGCGGTGAGCCCGCTGCGCCGGCCAGGCAGGCGACCGCAGCGCTGACAGCGGTCGACCCAGAGGTGCGGGCCGTTGCACGACAGCGGTAGGCCGAGGCGGACGGGACAGGAGCGCCCCGGAGCGTGGCGTGCGAACGGCTGACAGCCCTGTCTCGGGCGATCGGTAGCATTCAGCGGCGATGGTGCACAGCGAGCAGTCGGTCGAGCAGAGCCCACACCCCGTCCTCGGGGTCGACGGCTGCACCGACGCCGTCGAGGTCGGGCGGGGCGGCTTCGGCGTGGTCTACCGGGCCTGGCAGCCCGCCTTCTCCCGCTGGGTGGCGGTCAAGGTGCTCGCCGCCGACTGGCACGGCCCGTCCCGCACCCGCTTCGAACGGGAACTGCGGATGCTGGGTCGGCTCTCCGACCACCCGCACATCGTCACCCTGCACCAGGCCGGCCGAACCGCCGCCGGCAACCCGTACCTGCTCATGGCGTACGAGGAGGGCGGCTCGCTCAGCCACCGGCTGCGCGGCGGGACGGCCGGCGACTGGCGGGAGGCCGTCGCCGGCGGGATCACCGTGGCAGGCGCGCTGGAGACCGCGCACCGGTCCGGCGTGCTGCACCGCGACGTGAAACCCGAGAACATTCTGATCTCCGGGTACGGCGAGCCGAAGCTGGCCGACTTCGGGCAGGCCCGCCCCCGTTCGGCGGACCGCACCGACCCCCGGGGCAGGATCACCGCCAGCGTGCTGCACGCCGCGCCCGAGGTGCTGCGCGGCGCGCCGGCCTCGGTCGCCGCCGACGTCTACGCGCTCGCCTCGACGGTGCTGCACTGGATCCACGGCGCGCCCGCCTTCACCCCCGCCACCGGCGAGTCGCTGGATTCGCTGCTGCGCCGCATCGCCGTCGACCCGGTGCCGGACCTGCGCGCGCAGGGCGTACCCGACGGGGTGTGCGCGGCGCTGGAGCGGGCGATGGCGAAGGACCCCGCGCTGCGGCCCGCGACGGCGGCGGAGTTCGCCGACGAGCTGCGCGCCGCGCAGTCGGCGGCCGGGGTGCCGGTCACCCCGTTCGTCCTCGGCGGGAGCGACACCGCCGGGCCGGCGGCGGGCGAGCCGGGTGGCGGCGCCGCGTCGCTGTCGCTGACCGACCGCCGCCGCGCCGCCCTGGCACTGTCCGCCACCGCCGCGCACCAGCCGTCCGGGGTACGCCCGCGCACGCTGCTGCGCTCGTTCGGGCTGCTCACCGCGCTGGCGGCGGTGCTCGCCACCGGCTACTCCCAGGCCGTGCCGACGCCCGCCCCGGTGGAGCTGCCGATCACCGTGGCCCTCGGCGAGTTGGAGCTCTACGCGGAGTCCGACGAGCAGGTGGTGTCGGTGCGCAACCGCGACGACCGGCCGGTCCGGGTGACCGGGGTGACGCTGACCGGGCCGTCCCGGGCCGACCTGGAGATCGTCGGCGACGGGTGCAGTCCCGGACCGGTGGGGCCGGGCGACCGCTGCGAGGTGCGGGTGGTCGCCGTCCCCCGCACTGCCGGCCCGATCCGGGCGTCGCTGGAGCTGACCGCCGCCGGCCGGTCGGCGTCCACCACCCTCACCGGCGCCGCCCAGCCGCGCCGGGCCAGCCGGGACGACGCCCCGCCCGGCCCCTGCTACGCCGACGCCTACCAGGTCGGCGCGTCCGCCTACGGGTACGCGGGCGGCCTGAAGGCGATCTCGGTCAAGCAGTACTGGTCGCCGAGCTGCCGGGCGACCATGGCGTACGTCTGGGTGTGGAAGCAGTACCGGGACAACGTCGCCACCGACGGCGGCACCTGGACGGTCGGCCTGGCGATCCGTACCGAGCGGCCGGTGTCCCGGCAGCGCGCGGTCGGGCAGCCGTACGAGCTGTGGACCGAGCCGCACCGGTCGGCGGGCACCTGCACCACCGCGTCGGCGACCGTGACCGCCGACCGGACGAAGGCGGCGACGTCGGCCACCACCGAGCCGTACTGCGACCGGTGATGGAGGGCTACTTCGAGGTCCACGGGGTCGGCGGCGTCCGGCTGGTGCCGCTGGCCGCCGACGCGCTGACCATCGGCCGGGCCCCGGGCAACGAGCTGACCGTGGACAGCAAGCTGGTCTCCCGGCTGCACGCACTGGTGGAGCGCTTCCCGTCCGGCTGGACCATCCGCGACCTGGGCAGCACCAACGGCACCACCGTCAACGGCCTGCCGGTACGCGAGGCGCGGCTGCTGCGACACGGCGACCGGGTGGAGATCGGCCCGGCCCGGCTGGTGTTCCACGCACCCCGGCTCACCGGCACCCGCACGGTCGGGGTGGAGCCACCGCCGCCGCCCCCGGCGCTGACCCGGCGCGAGCAGGAGCTGATCGAGGTGCTCTGCCGCCCGTACGTCTCCGGTGGCACCGCCTTCCCCGAGCCGCCCACGGTCCGGGCGCTGGCCACCGCGCTCGGGGTCAGCGAGAGCGCGGTGAAGAAGCACCTGACCAACCTGTACGACAAGTTCGGGCTGGTCAGCAACGACGAGCGGCGGCGGTCCCGGCTGGCCGGCGAGGCGGTCCGCCGGGGCGCGACCGGGGCCTGACGTACGCGTGCCCTCCGGGGTCGCGCTCCACGCGGCCCCGGAGGGCACACCCCCCTGTTTCCTCCTGCGCGTCACGCCCCTGGTCGATCGGAGCCCGACGACGGTGACGGCGCGGACCTTGCGGACGCGCCCGGGCGGCCGAGGCCGGAGGACGAGGCCGACGGCGCCCACCACGAATCACACCAGCTCGCCTCGCGTCCGGGCAGGTGTCGAAAAGGGGAGGTTCTTCCTCCCCTGCCGGTCAGCGGCGGACGCCGACCCCGCCGTAGCCGTGGGAGACCCGCTCCTGCGGCTCGCCGTCCGGCCGCCACTCCGCCACCGGGACCAGGCCCGGCTCGACCAGGTCGTACCCGTCGAGGAAGCGCAGCACGTCGGCGTGGGCGCGGGGCACCAGCGGGGCGCTGCTGCGCCGGTACACCGCCTGCCCCTGCTGCGCCGGCAGCGGCGGTGCGCCGTCCATCGTGAGATGGGAGACCACCAGGTGGCTGCCGGGGGCGGTGGCGTCGCGGAGCCGGGCCACCGCGGCGTACGGGTCCTCGGCGTCGGTGACGAAGTGCAGCACCGCGACCAGCAGCACGGCCACCGGCCGGTCGAGGTCGATGGCGGCCCGTACCTCGGGGTGGGCGAGCAGTTCGTCGGGGCGGCGCAGGTCGGCGTGGACGACGACGGTCCGGTCGTCGGTCGGCAGCAGCCGCCTGGCGTACGCGACGGCGATCGGGTCGTGGTCGACGTAGACCACCCGCGAGTCGGGAGCGACCTGGCGGACGATCTCGTGCACGTTGCCCTGGGTGGGCAGCCCGGCGCCGATGTCGAGGAACTGACGTATCCCCTGCTCGGCGGCGTGGCGCACGGCCCGGCGCAGGAAGTGACGGTTGGCCTGGGCGGCGATGCCGGTGTCGGGGAAGATCTCCAGGATCTTCTCGGCGGCGGCCCGGTCGGCCGCGAAGTTGTGGCAGCCGCCCAGGAAGTAGTCGTACATCCGGGCCACGTTCGGCGCGTGCTCCGCATCGGTCGGCGCGGTCACCGGCACTCCCCTCCCTACGGACGTCGGTCGCGCCTGCATGTCTAGCACCCGCAGCGACGTTACGCTGACCCGTCGTGTCGGTGATCCGGCTGCCCGCCGGGGTGTTTCCCGGTACGACCAGGGCACCGACCGCCGAGGAGGTACGCGATGACCCGTCCACGGGAGACCGTCGAGGTCGACCCGGTGCTGTTCCGCGCCGTGTACGACTCGCCCGCCTCGCTGCCCGGCCGGCACCGCTGGGTCACCCCGGAGCACGACGTACGCCGGATCGAGAAGCTGCTCGGCATGCCGGCGCGCAGCATCGGCGCCCCGCTGTGGGTCAGCGGCGACGAGCCGGACTGCCCGAAGTGCGGCCGGCGACAGACCTGGCTGGACATCGTCTCCTCGGCGTTGAAGGGCGTCCACGACCGGGCGATGGTCGCCACGGTCATCCTCGGCGAGCGCAAGTACGTCAACACCGAGGTGCCGGACTCCATCGCCGGGGTGCACTGCGTGGACTGCCACACCCCGATCGAAGGGCTGCGCAGCTTCAAGTGCCACAACTGGGCGTACGCCTTCGAGGCGCTGGAGGCCGTCCTGGAGCGGATGGACGGCGGGGTCAGCCGGCCAGCTCCCTGACGTGGCGCAGCACCGGCCGGCCGTCGAGCAGCACCTCGCCGACCGGTGTGAAGCCGGTGCGGCGCAGCACGGCCAGTGAGCCGAGGTTGTCCGGCGTGGTGTCGGCGGTCAGCCGGGTCAGGCCGTACTCGTCGCGGGCGAGGTCGCACACCTGCCGTACGCCGGCGGTGGCGAGGCCACGCCCGGCGGCCCGCTCGGCGACCCGGTAGCCCAGCTCGGCGCTTCCGTCGGCGACGTCGACCAAATTGAACCGGCCGAGCACCTCGCCGTCGTCGTCGACCAGGACGTGGAAGTGGCACCGGCCGGTGGCCTGCTCGGCCAGCAGCGCCGCGTGCCGGGCGTCGAACCCGGCGAAGTAGTCGTCGCCCCGGTCCGGCACGGTCCGCGCGAACCACGCCCGATTGTCCCGCTCGAAGCGCAGCAGCGCGGCGGCGTGATGGTCGGCGAGCCGTTCCAGGTCAGGCACCGCGCCACCCTACCCACCCGCGCCGCGAGCCGGAACGGACCCATGATCGACGCCGTTCCGCCGGAACGGCGGTGTCCCGTGCACCACGACACCACCGTCCCGGCGCCACGGTGTCGATCATGCGCCCAGCGGGCCCCGGGCCCGGGCGACGGGCGGGACGCGCGGGCGACGGGGTGATCAGGGGGTGAGGAGCAGGGCGGCGCAGGTGCCCAGGACCAGGAACGGGCCGAAGGGCAGGTGGGTCGACCAGGTCACCTTCCTGGCCAGCAGCAGCCCGAGGCTGGTCACCGCCGAGAACGCGAACGTCAGCGCCAGACCGGCCAGCAGCACCGGCCAGCCGGACCAGCCGAGCAACGCGCCCACGCTCACCGCCAGCTTGGCGTCGCCGAGGCCGAAGCCGCGCCGGCCGAGCAGCAGCGTGGTGGCGGCGAAGGCGAGCCCGAGTCCGATGCCGGCAGCCATCGCGCGCAGCCACGGACCGATGCCCGGCCCGGTCAGCGCGGCCACCGCGAGCAGCGCGACGACTCCCGCCGCGGCCGGCCCGGTGAACCGGTCGGGCAGCCGGCGTACGGCCAGGTCGATCAGGACCAGCGGGAGCGCCCAGCCGAGCCACCACGCGACGGCGGCGCGCTCGGCGAACGTCGCGTCGACCAGCACCAGCACCGCCAGGGCGGCGACCAGGCCGAACTCCACGCTGCCGGGCGGCGCCCCGATCCGCGTCCGGCAGCGCGGGCAGCGGGCCGCCGGGCCGGACCCCGGCCCACCCGGGCCCAGGGGCGCGCCGCAGCCGTCGCACCCGGTCCGGGCCGGCGACCCCGGGGGTACGGCGTGTCGGGCGACGGCGAGCCGGAGCGGCGGGGCCAGCGCCAGGGCGGCGAGGGCGCGCACGGAGAGTGATTTCGCAGTCGGTCCCGGGTGACGATCCGGTGTCGACGGGATGTGCGGCAGGCGCCCGGCGGCCGACGCGTCGAGCGGTGGGGAACTGCCGATTGTGGGAACGGCGGGCCCGGGACGGATCGGACCATACGCATCGACAGGTGCCATATCACCGGGCGGTACGACACGATCGATGCCGCCAGCCGCCCGTCCGTCGACTGCCGACCCACGATCGGGGAGTGCCAGCCGTCCGGGCGTGCCGCTCTCGTCGTCGCCCACCCCCGGCCACCTCCGATCATCACTCAACGTGTTCGATTGAATTGCCTCTGTTGCATCGGCGGACGTCAGCCTATGCTCGCCCCTTGGGTAGGAGGCAACCCCCGCCGACAGGTGCCGGGAAACCGGCCACACGTCTCACCACAGATCCACACAGGTAAATGCGGCAGCACTGATCCCAGGTCCGGGCGGCAACCTCCGGGCGCGCTGCCGCATGCCCGGACGCTGCCGGGATCCGGCCGTCGGGCGGCACCGAGGAGGGCACGGCGATGCGTACACGGCATCCCCGCCGCTGGACAACCTGCCTGGTCATCGCCGCGGTGGCCGGAGCGGCCGCCGGCTGCGGCGACGGGTCGGGACCGGCCGCCGGGCCACCCGCCCGCAAGGCCACCGACCCACGGCAGCCGAGCGCGGACGAACGGGCCGCCGAACAGGCGGCACTGCGGGCGTACGCCGGCTACCTGGACGCCTCCCGGGAGGCGAGCCGGGCCAGCGACCCGCGCCATCCCGCGCTCGCCCGGTTCCTGGCCGACCCGCTGCTCACCCGGGTCCGGGTGACCCTCGACCAGGCCCGCAGGCACGGCGCGGTACGCACCGGGACGCTCCGCTCGGACCCCACGGTGACCTCGGTCAGCCTGGACACCGCCCCACCGACCGTGGACATCCAGGACTGCCTCGACGCCACCGCGTACCGCCTGGTCTACGCCAAGGACAAGCGGGTGGTGCCCGGCTCCGGCGGCGGACGGCACCTGGCCACCGCGACCGCGACCCGCTACCCGGACGGCCGGTGGCTGATCAGCACCGGCGCCGCACACGAGGACCAGCCGTGCTGACCTGGGGAGGAGGGCGCGTCCCGGTCCCCGGAACCGGGGCCGGGACGCCCCGCAGGCTGCTCGCCGGCACGCTGCTGGCGCTGCTGGTGGCCGTCCTCGCGCCGCTGCCGGCCGCCGCCGAGGGGCCGGGGCCGGAGTGCCCGCCCGGCCAGAACGACTGCACCATCTGGGACGACGACCCGGGCACCCCGGGCGATCCGGGCGGCGGCGGGAACGACGGCGGCAGCAGCGGCGGGGGCGGCACCGCCCCGAAGTGCCAGTGGAACGGCAAGCCGCTGCCCTGCTACAACGAGTTCCTCGGCTGGTTCAACAACGGTGACGGCTGCTACTACAAGCTGGCCGAACCGCAGCCCGCGGCCCCCGCGGGCCAGCAGTGGTACGTGCAGACCTGCAACGGCGGCGACCTGGGCACCCAGACCGTGGTGCTGCGCGACGGCCCGCCGCCCGGCTTCGGCAGCCCGCCCGACCCGGAGGAACTGGCCCGCCGGGCACTGGCCCGGATCTCCCTGCTGCCGCCCCGGATCGCGATGGCGCCCCGCCGCAGCACCGGCCCCGGCCTGGTCGGCCTGCCGGTCTGGATGTGGGCCAGCGGCGGCCGGAACTACTTCGGACCGACGATCACCGCAGCCGAGGAGGACCGCGGCCTGCGGGTGGAGCTCACCGCCCGGTTCGACCGGATCGTCTGGAACATGGGCAACGGCGTCAAGGTCACCTGCTCCGACGAAGGCACCGCGTACGACGCGAAGGGGCCCCGCGCCGGCAAGACGTCACCCGACTGCGGCTACGACTCCGGCTATCCGAAGGCCGGCACCTACCGGGTCAGCGCCACCACGTACTGGACGGTGACCTGGCGCGGCGGCGGCGAGAGCGGCGTCATCCCGCAGACCCGGACCAGCGGCACGATTCCGATCGAGATCGACGAGCTTCAGGTGGTTACCCGATGAGCCTGGTCACCCGCAACGGCACCCCGGTCGACGCCCCGGTCGCCCCGCCCAAGGTGGTCCGGCAGCGCCGTACCCGCCCCGGCCTGCTCGGGCTGGCGGTGCTGCTGATCGCGCTCGGCGGCCTCGGCGCGGCCTTCGCGGTCACCTCGGTACGCGCCACCGGCAGCTACCTGGCCGTCGCCCGCCCGGTCGAGGTCGGCCGGACGCTCAGCGCCGACGACCTGGTCAGCGTGCAGGTCTCCGGCGGCGCCGGGCTGTCCCCGGTGCCGGCGAAGAAGCTCGACGAGGTGGTCGGCAAGCGGGCCGCGGTGGGGCTGACCCCCGGCACCCTGCTGACCCTGGAGCAGCTCACCGACGCCCCGCTGCTCGGCCCGGGGCAACAGCAGATCGCGCTCGGGCTGAAGCCCAGCCAGGTGCCGGCCCGCAAGCTCCACCCCGGCGACAAGGTGCTGCTGGTCAGCACCCCCGCCGACGACGACAGCCAGGCACCGGGCACCCGGTTCACCGGCACGGTGATCGACACGGCCACCCCGGAGAACGAGGACGTGGTGGTCTACGTGGCGCTGCCGACCCGGGACGTGCCGGCGGTGGTGGTGCTGGCCGCGCAGGAGCGGATCGCCCTGGTCCTGGTCGAGGCGGCCTGAGCATGGCGATCATCGCGCTGGTCTCGGCGAAGGGCTCGCCCGGGGTCACCACGTCCGCGCTGGCCTGCACGCTGAGCTGGCACCGGCGGCTGGTGCTCGCCGAGTGCGACCCGGCCGGCGGCACGGTCCTCGCCGGCTACCTCGGTGGCGCGCTGGACGGGCCCCGGGGCATCGGCGAACTGGCCGTCGGCGAACTCCGCGACGGCAACCTGGAGTCGGCGTTCTGGTCCCAACTGGTCGACCTGGACGCCCCGAAGCGGGAACGGCTGCTGCTGCCCGGCGTCGTCGACCCGGCCCAGGCCGGCAGCGTCACCCCGCTCTGGCAGCGCTTCGCGGACTTCTTCGGCGACCTGGAGAAGGGCCAACCCGCGTACGACGTGATCGCCGACTGCGGCCGGCTCCAGGTGACCGGTCCACCGTGGCCGATCCTGCGCGCCGCCGCGGTGGTGCTGCTGGTCACCCGGGCGCACCTGCCGGACCTGTCGGCGACCCGGTCGATGATCCGGGCGATCGAGCGGGACTTCACCGAGCACCGGGTGCCGCCGGGCACGCTGCGGCTTCTCGTGGTCGGCGACGGCCACGGCAAGGGCGAGATCGGCAAGGCACTGCGGGTGCCGGTTATCGGCCGGATGCCGGAGGACCGGCGTACCGCGCAGGTGCTCAGCCTCGGCGGCACCGTGCGCGCCGGACGGCCGCTGATGCGCGCGGCCGGCGGGCTGGAGGCGCCGGTCCGGGCGCTGCTGGACCGCCGCCGGGCCCGGCTGGCCTGGCCGGCGACGCAGGAGGTCCCCGATGCGGTTTGAGCCGGTCCACCACGACCCGCGCCACCAGCAGCCGGGCGCGACCTCGACGATGCCGCCGCTGCCCCCGGCCAACGGACGCCACCACCACGCGCCGCCGGTCGTCCCGCCCGCCCCGACGCCGCCGCCCCGGCCGAGAGTGGACTTCGCCGTGGTCCGCGAACTGCGGCGGGAACTGAGCGAACGGCTCACCCAGTGGCAGCGCGGCCGTGACTTCGACGCGAACGAGGAAGAGGTCGAACGGGCCCGGCTCGCGGTCGCCGTCGTCTCCGGCTACGCCGACTCGGTACGCCGGGCCGGCACCCCGCTCACCGCCGACGAGGAGCGGATCCTGCTGGACCAGGTGACCGCCGAACTGGTCGGGCTGGGACGGCTCCAGACACTGCTGGTCGACGACTCCATCGAGGAGGTGCACATCCTCGGCTGCGACCAGGTGCGGATCACCCGGCACGGCGGTGGGGTCGACTGGGCCGAACCGATCGCCGACAGCGACGAGGAGCTGGTGGAGATCCTCCAGGCGGCGGCCCGCCGGGCCGGGGCCACCGAACGCTCGCTGTCCACCTCGAAGCCGACGCTGGACCTGCAACTGCCCGACGGCAGCCGACTCGCGGCGGTCTTCCTGGTCAGCCACCGCCCGTACGCGGTGATCCGCAAGCACAACACGCTGGACGTCAGCCTGGAGGACATCTGCGGCACCCGCCCCGACCTGGACGAGATGATCGACCCGCTGCTGCGCGACTTCCTCCGCGCGTCCATGCGGGCCGGGCTGAACATCATGGTCGCCGGGCTGGCCGGGGCGGGCAAGACCACCGTCATCCGGGCGTTGATGGACGAGATCCCGCCGGACGAGCCGTACGTGCTGCTGGAGGAGAGCCGCGAACTGCTGCCCGCCCGGCGCGGGCACAAGCACCGGGCGGTGATGAGCTTCGAGTCCCGGGAGGGCCACGGCGAGCGTGGCCTGGACGGCCGGCCCGCCGGCGAGGTGAGCATCGCCGACCTGATCCCGGTGTCGCTGCGGATGGGCGTGCTGCGGATCATCGTTGGCGAGGTGCGGTCCCGGGAGATCGTGCCGATGCTCCAGGCGATGACCACCAGCCGCGGGTCGATGTGCACCATCCACGCCCGTACCCCGGCCGGGGTGAGCGAGCGGATCATCGAACTGGCGCTGGCCCACGGCCGGGAGATGACGGTCGACCAGGCCCGCCGGATGGCCGGCAACGCCCTCGACCTGATCGTCTACGTGACCGTCGAGGACGAGACCGCGATCGGCGGACGCAAGCACCGCTTCGTCTCCCACGTCGAGGAGGTGATCGGGGTCGGCGAGGGCAACCGGATCATCACCACGTCCGTCTTCGGCCCTGGGGCGGACGGTCGGGCGGTCCCCCGCCACCTGCCCGAACGCATCCGCGACCAACTGCTGCGGGTCGGCTACGACGCCCGGCTGCTGACCAGGTTCATCGAGGCCGGAGCCGGTGCCTGGCGTCGCCCCCGGCACAGCCGCCTCGGCCCGGCGGTGCGGCGGTGAGCGACATCGAGCTGATCGCCGTCGTCTCCGGGGCGACCTGCGTGGCCGGGCTGGTCCTGGCCGTGGTCGCGGTGGTCGGCACCCGCACGCCCGTCCGGCCGCGCCCGGCCGCCGGGCGGGGCCTGCGCCGGCTCTGGGTCGGCGCCGGCGCCGGCCGGCGGGAACGCCGGATCCACCAGGCGCGACTCGCCGTGGCGCTGGCCGCCGGGGCGGTGGCGTTCCTGCTCAGCGGGCTGCCGGTGGTGGGGCTGATCGTGGCCGTGGCAGTGCCCGGTGTGCCGTGGCTCTTCGCCGTCGGCAAGGCCGAGCAGCGGACCATCGCCCGGATCGAGGCGGTCGGTGAGTGGACCCGCCGGCTCAAGGACGTCTCCGCCACCGGGCAGGGCCTGCAGCAGGCCATCATCGGCACCATCGCCACCGTCCCGGAGGAGATCCAGGAGGAGGTACGGCTGCTCGCCGCCCGACTCCAGGCCGGCTGGACGGCCCGCGCCGCCCTGCTCGCCTTCGCCGACGAGATCGGCGACCCCGTCTGCGACCAGGTGGTGGCCGCACTGATCCTGCACCTCACCGACCGGGGTGAACGCCTCGGCGACGTGCTCGGCTCGATCGCCTCGGCCGCCGCCGCCGAGGTGGCCACCCGGCGGGAGGTGGAGGCCAAGCGCACCCAGCCCCGGTTCGCGGTCCGCTTCCTCACCGGGATGACCCTGGTCGTGCTGGCGTACGGGCTGCTGAACACCGACTACGTCCGCCCGTACGGCAGCGTCCTCGGGCAGCTCGTGATGGCGGTGCTCAGCGCGGCCTTCATCGGGCTGCTGGTCTGGGTGCGGTCGATGAGCCAGCCCCCGCCGCCGGCCCGGTTCCTGCCCGCCCCCGACCTTCAGGAGGCGGTCGCATGATGCTCAACTGGCAGCTCGCGGTCGCCGTGCTCAGTGGCGCGGGTGTGGGGCTGGGCCTGTTCCTGCTGGTTCGCGAGGCGCTGCCGGCGTCCCCGGCGCTCGGTCCCGCGCTGCGCCGGTTGCACCAGCCCCCGGGCACGGTCGCCCCGGCACGCGGGCCGGACTGGCTGGGCGGCTTCTCCCGCTGGCTGAGCCCGCCGCACCGGCAGCTCGCCCTGATCGACCAGACCCCCGAGCAGTACGCCCTCTCCGTGCTCCTCTCCGGACTGGTCGGGCTGGCCACGCCGACCGTGCTCGGCGCGGTGCTCTTCCTCGGCGGGGTACGGCTGCCGGTGGCCGTACCGGTGCTGGGCAGCATCGGGATGGCGATGGTCTGCGCGCTGCTCGCCCACCGGGCGGTGCTGGCGAAGGCGGACGCCGCCCGCGACGAGTTCCGCCAGGCGGTCTGCACCTACCTGGACCTGGTGGCGTTGCAGCTCTCGGCGGCGCACGGCCCGGTGCAGTCGCTGGAGCGCGCGGCGGCGGTCTGCGACGGCTGGGTCTTCGACCGGATCCAGGAGTCGCTGCGGATCGCGCAGATGCAGATGCACTCCCCGTGGGACGAACTCCAGGAGCTGGCCGAGCGGATCGGCATCCCGGAACTCGGCGACGTGGGGGCGATCATGCGTAACTCGGGCAGCGAGGGCGCGCAGGTGCACGAGACCCTGCGCAGCCGCGCCGACTCGCTGCGGGACCAGATCCGCACCGACAACCTGGCCCGGGCCGAGGGGGTCACCAGCCGGCTCGACATCCCCGGCTCGCTGCTGGTCTTCGTCCTGCTCGGTTTCATCCTCTACCCCTTCGTCGCCCGCCTGTAGTCCCCTCCCCCGACAAGGAGCACCCCATGCAGCTGCTCACCTTTTTCTACGTCGCCACGGTGGCCCGCCTGTCCGAACTGCGCCGCGAGGCCGACCGGGGCGACAGCCCGGTGCCGACCGCGGTGATCATCGCCGGGCTGGTCGCGGCGGGCATCACCGTCACCGCCCTGGTCATGACCAAGGCCGAGGCGTGGATGGACGGCATCCCGACCAAGTGATCCGGACCCGTCCCGTCGTCGCGCCCCCGGGCCGGACGGCCGTCGCCGTCCGGCCCCACAGCACGCCGTCCCGCGTCCCGGGCCGGCACGGTCCGCGCGTCGCCGTCCGGGCCGTCCGGCGACGCCTCACCGCCGGGGGTACGGACCGGGGTGCGAACCCCGTCGAGCTGGCCGTCGTGATGCCCACGGTGCTGTTGCTGCTCTTCGCCTCCGTCCAGGTGGCGGTCTGGTTCGTGGCCCGCTCCACCGCGCTGCACGCGGCGCAGAGCGGGGTCAACGCGCAGCGGACGCTGCACGCCCCGGCGGGCGCGGGTGAGGCCCGCGCCGCCCGGTTCCTCGGCGCCGCCGGCGACTGGCTGGTCGGCGCGGAGCCGACCTGCGTCACCAGCGCCACCGAGGTCACCTGCACGGTCACCGGCCGGTCCCTGTCGGTCGTACCGGGCGTCAGCTTCGAGGTACGGCAGACCGCGCACGGCACCGTCGAACGCTGGACCACCCCGTGAGCGCCCCGGTGGACCGCCGCGCCCGGGGCTCGGTCTCGGTGGAGGTGGCCGTGCTGGCCCCGGCGTTCATCGCGCTGATCGTGCTGGCCGGGGTGACCGGGCGGACGGCGGTGGCCGACGAGGCGGTCGAGTCGGCCGCGCACGACGCCGCCCGGGCCGCCTCGATCTCCCGGGACGCCGCCACCGCCCGCACCGCCGCCCGGGACGCCGCCCGCCGCCAGCTCGACTGGCGACGCCTGAACTGCGAGGGCACCCCGAAGATCACCTTCAGCGGCTCGGTACGCGGCCGGCCGGCCGGCTTCGACGCGGCGTACCGCAGCCCGGTCGGGCAGCCGGCGAGCGTGACGGTCACGATCACCTGCGTGGTCTCCCACGCCGACCTGCGGGCCCCCGGCCTGCCCGGCGTGCCGCTGCGCACCACCGCCTCGGCGACCTTCACCTCGCCGCTGGACCGGTACCGGAGCCGGGGATGAGGGCGCGCGGACTATGGCGGGACGAGGGACGGGTCAGCCTGTTCCTGGCCGTCACCATGACCGGCGTGCTGGCGATCATCGGGGTCGCGTACGACGGTGCCGGCCAACTCCGGTCGCTGCAACGCGCCGACAACCTCGCCGCCGAGGCGGCCCGCAGCGGCGGCCAGGCCGTCGACCGGGCCCGGGCGATCGAGGGCGGCCCGAAGGAGATCGACGAGGCCGATGCCCGGGCCGCCGTCCGCGACTACCTCGCGGCGGCGGGCGTGACCCGGTACCGGGTCACCTTCCCGGTGGTCGGCGGCGAGAAGCAGATCCAGGTCCGGGTCACCGTCACCTACCGCCGGCACCTGCTCGGCCTGTTCGGCATGGACAGCACCGTCACCGTCTCGGGCGAGGCCACCGCGCGCGCCCTCACCGAGGCACCGTAGGAAGGGAAGGCCGCCATGACCGCACCCCGTGGTTCCGCCGTCCGGCGGACCGGCCAGCTGCTCACCGGCCTCGGCTCGCTGGTCGTGCTGATCGCGCTGCTGGCGGGCGCCCCGGTGGCGCTGCTCGCCTTCGCCGGCAACCCGCTCCCCGACCACCTGCCCACCCTCGGCGAAGTGGGCACCGCGCTGACCAGCCGGGACGACGGGCGGCTCTTCCTGCGGGCGTTGGCGGTCCTCGGCTGGTTCGGTTGGGCGACGTTCGCCTTCTCCGTCCTGGTGGAGCTGGGGGCGCAGGCGGCGCGGCGGCCGGCGCCCCGGCTGCCCGGGATGAGCCGGCAGCAGCGGGCGGCGGCGGCCCTGGTCGGGTCGGTCGCGCTGATCGTCGCGGCGGCCCCGGCGGCCAGCGCGGCCACGGCTGTGGCGTACCCGGCGACGACCGTGGCGTACCCGGCCACGGCCACAGCGGCGCTGCCGGCCGGCGCGGTGACGGTGCCGCTGGCCGCGCCACCCACCACGACGGCGGGCGCGGTGCCGGAGGGCGGCGGTTCCGAGGCCACCCGCACGTCGGCGGCCCCGCCCGTCTACCGGGTCGCCCGGGGCGACTACCTGGGTGAGGTGGCCGAGCGCTACCTGGACGACTTCGACCGCTACCGGGAGGTGGCCCGGCTCAACCGGCTGCCCGACCCGGACCGGATCCGACCCGGCCAGTTGATCAAGCTGCCGGCGCAGGCCACCGACGGCGGCACCCGGCAGCACGCGACCGGTCGCCTGGTGGTGAACCCGCCCCGCAAGCCGTCGCCGCGCCCGCCCGCAGCCACCCCGCAGGGGTCACCCGAGACGGCCGCACCCGGCGCGCCGGGGCCCGACACCCGGGCGACCCCGGACGAGCGGGTCGACCCGCGGTCGCCGGAGCAGCCGGTGCCGCAGCAGACGCAGCCGCAGCGGGAGGGCCCGGTGGGGGTGCCACCGGCGCTGGCTGCCGGGGCGGCCCGGGCCACCGGCGACGACGGCATCAACCGGCCGCTGGCCGTCTCGGCCGTGCTCGCCGTGGCGAGCATCGTCGGCGCGCAGATCGGCGCGGTGCTGGGGCTGCGCCGCCGCCCGGCCCGGGCCACCGCCGCCGCGGCCCGCGCGCTGGTCACCGGGCGGCACCGCCGGGACTGACCAGGCGCGTGGGTCACCGGCGGCACCGCCACGACTGACCAGGGTCAGGGAAGCTTGGTCTGCAGCACGCCGTCGACGACCCGGGTGGGCAGGATCTGCTGGTCGTTGGGGGACGGCCCGTGCACGACCTCGCCACCGTTGAGGCGGAACGCCGAGCCGTGCCAGGGGCAGACCACGCAGGCATGCCCGTCGATCTCCTGCACCTCGCCCTCGCCGAGCGGACCGCTCTGGTGCGGGCAGCGTTCCAGCATCACGGTGACCTCGTCGCCGTGCCGGTAGAGGATCACCGAGACGTCGTCCACCTCACGGGTGACGAGCTGGCGCTGCGGCAGCATGGCCAGCTCGGCGACCGCCTTCCACTCGTCGCTCATCCGGTGCAGCTCGGAGATGCTCTGGCTGACCTGCGCACCCTGCTTGTACGCCAGGTGCCCGCCGATGTACGCCCCGGCGCTCGCCGCGCTCAACCCCAGGTACGCCAACGCCCGACCCGTCCCGTGCCGGCCGCTGAGCCGGGCCGCGAGCGAGCCGGCGTAGAGCGCCAGCCCGATCGAGTTGGCGGCGGCGTGCACCAGGCCGACCCGACGCTGGTCCCGGGCCAGGGCGGCCCAGTCGTTGAACCCGGTGACGGCGGCGGGCACGGCGCTCACCGTGCCGAGGGCGACCAGCGTGGTCGCCGCCCGGCGCTGCCCGGGCAGCAGGTCCACCACGGCGGCGCTGAGCCAGGCGCCCACCGGCACCTGCACCATCGCCGGGTGCAGCGGGTGGCCCAGCCAGACACCGTGCAGCAGGTCGCGGACCCGCTGCGGGCGCAGGGTCCCCTGCACCGCGCGTTGCAGCCGGTCACCGATCCGGTCCAGCTTCGCGTTCTGCTCGATCTTCGTCATCAGCGCTCGCACCTTGTCCAACTTCCCGGCAGCAGCGGACGCAAACCGGGCGGGCGACACGATCCCCCGCACGGGGGACGGTCTGGGCTAGCCTCTCGGGATGCGTCCCCACCGCATCTCCCGCGCCGAGGCGCGACGCGTCGCGGTACGCGCGCAACTGCTCGACGCGCGGCGGCCGGCGGACCTGCTGGCGGCGGTGACGCACCTGACGTTCCTCCAGCTCGACCCCACGGCGGCCGTGGCGCCCAGCGCCGACCTCGTGGCGTGGTGCCGGTTCGGGGCCGGGTACCGACCGGCGCACCTGCAGCAGGCGGTGGAGCGGGACCGCACCCTGTACGAGCACAACGCGTTCGTCCGGCCGATGGCCGACCTCGGACTCCACCTCGCCGAGATGGCCGCCTGGCCAGGGGAGGGCACCCGCACGCACGCCTGGCTGACGGCGAACGACTCCTTCCGCCGGTACGTGCTCGACCTGCTGCGCGACTCCGGCCCGCTGCTGTCCCGGGAGGTGCCGGACCGCAGCGTGGTGCCGTGGCCGTCGACCGGCTGGACGAACAACCGCAACGTCACCCAGATGCTGGAGTTCCTCGCCGCCCGGGGTGAGGTCGCCATCGCCGGCCGGATCGGGCGGCAGCGGCGTTGGGACCTGGCCGAGCGGGTCTACCCGGCGGGCACCAGGGTCGTGCCGGAAGAGGAGGCCCGGCGGATCCGCGACGAACGGCGGTTGCGCTCGCTGGGCGTCGCCCGGGCGTCGATCGTCGGGGAGGCCGGTGAGCCGGCGGAGGTCGAGGGCACCACGGGCGGGTGGCGGGTCGATCCGGCGGCGCTGGACCAGCCGTTCGCCGGGCGTACCGCGCTGCTGTCGCCCTTCGACCGGCTGGTCCACGACCGGAAACGGCTGCGGGAGCTGTTCGACTTCGAGTACGTCCTGGAGATGTACGTGCCGAGGGCCAGGCGGCGCTGGGGCTACTTCGCGCTGCCGGTGCTGCACCACGACCGGCTGGTCGGCAAGGTGGACGCCACGGCCGACCGGAAGGCGGGCGTGCTGCGGGTGCACACCGTCCACCAGGACGTCCCCTTCGACGGAGAGACGGCAGCCGCGGTCCGGGCCGAGCTGGCCGCGCTGGCGGCGTGGCTCGAGCTGACCGACGTCAGCTTCGCGGGAGACTGACCCCGTTCCGTCGCAGCCCGGCTTCGTGTCGGCGATACGGCGGTGTCCGGTCCAGCCGGACACCGCCGTATCGCCGTCAAGCCGACCGCCGTCAAGCCGACCGGCCGACAAGCCGACCGCCGACGGGCCGACCGCCGACAAGCCGACCGCCGACGGGCCGACCGAGGTGACCGCGCGCGGGCGTCAGCGGGAGGCGGTCCAGCGGTCGGTGTGCAGCGCCTCGGCCAGCGGGCGCTTCTGCCGCCAGCCGTGCCGGGCCAGGTCGGGCACGGTCTCCAGGTGGGTCACCGGCCCGACGCAGAGCCAGGCGACCGGGCGGATCCCCGCCGGGACGCCCAGCAGGTCGGCCAGGAACGGCTCCCGGTAGAAGGACACCCAGCCGACGCCGAGCCCTTCGGCGGTGGCGGCGAGCCAGAGGTTCTGGATCGCCAGGCAGACCGAGTAGAGGCCGGCGTCGGCGATGGCGTGCCGGCCGAGCACGGCCGGGCCGCCCCGGGACGGGTCGTAGGTGACCACGATCGACAGCGTCGACTCCAACACCCCGTCGATCTTGATACGGGCGAACCGGGCGGCCGCCTCGCCGTCCAGGGTGGCGGCGAAGGTGTCCCGCTCCACCTGTACGTGCTCGTGGAAGCGGCGACGGATCCCGGCATCCCGGACCAGGACGAAGTCCCACGGCTGCGAGTAGCCGACGCTGGGCGCGGCGTGCGCCGCGTCGAGGACCCGGTGCAGGGTGTCGTCCGGCACCGGCTCGCCGGTGAACTCGGCGCGGACGTCCCGGCGACGGTGGATGGCGGTGTAGAGGTCCATGGGCAGGCTCCCGCTGCGCTCGGCCCACCGGCAGGTGGGCGGTCGACGCGAGGCCGGTCTTCGGACTCCCGGATCGACGCCTGGCCGTCCGCCTTCCCAGCCGTACGGCCAGTGGCTGCGCTGCGTGCGCGTGGACGGTGGCTCCCCGGTCACCGCGGCGGGCCCGTGCCGGATTCGCACCGGCTTCCCAGATTCTCCCCGCGGCCGCGGGGCACCTCGCATGATCGTGCCGTCGGCGATGCTAGCGGCCCGACGGTTGGAACCGGCAGGCGTGCCGCGGGCGCGGCAACTGACCCACCGGGTGCCGGCCCCTGGCGGGCCGGCGCCACCGGAGGGCATGCTGTGCCGATGGCCGTACACGTGGCGCACGACGGACCGGTGACCACGGTGATCCTGGACCGGGCGGCGTCCCGCAACGCCGTCGACGGGCCGACCGCGCGGGCCCTCGCCGACGCGTTCCGCACCTTCGAGGCCGACCCGGACGCCCGGGTCGCGGTGCTCTGGGGCGCGGGCGGCACGTTCTGCTCGGGTGCCGACCTCAAGGCGATCGGCACGCCCCGCGGCAACCGGGTCGAGCCCGACGGCGACGGCCCGATGGGCCCCACCCGGATGTCGCTGTCCAAGCCGGTCGTCGCCGCGATCTCCGGGTACGCCGTGGCCGGCGGGCTGGAGCTGGCGCTCTGGTGCGACCTGCGGGTCGCCGAGTCGGACGCGGTGCTCGGGGTCTTCTGCCGGCGGTGGGGCGTACCGCTGGTCGACGGCGGAACGGTGCGGCTGCCGAGGCTGATCGGCCAGAGCCGGGCAATGGACCTGATCCTCACCGGCCGGCCCGTCAGCGCCGACGAGGCGTACGCGATGGGCCTGGTGAACCGGGTGGTCCCGCCGGGTGGGGCGCGGACGGCGGCCGAGCGGCTCGCGGCCGACATCGCCCGGCACCCACAGGCCTGCCTGCGCAACGACCGCGCCTCGGTGCTGGCCGGCGCGGGTCTGCCCGAGCCGGAGGCGATGGCCACCGAACTGGCCTACGGTCTGGACTCCCTCGCCACGGACGCCGTGGCCGGCGCGGCCCGCTTCACGGCCGGCGCCGGCCGGCACGGCGCGTGAGCCGCGTTCAGCTCAGGTCGCGCAGCGCGTCCTCGATCGCCCGGTGGAACGTCGGGTACGCGTAGATCATGTGGCGGAGCCGGTGCAGCGGCACGGCGGCGTGCACCGCCACGACCAGCCCTGACAGCACCTCGCCGCCGGCCGGGCCGACGGATGTGGCACCGACCAGGACCCCCTCGTCGGCGTCGGCGACCAGCTTGACGAAGCCCTCGTTGCCGGCCTTGTGGATCCAGCCCCGGGCCGACGACGGGAGCTGGGCGATGCCGACCTGCACGTTGATCCCGCGTTCCCGGGCCTGCCGCTCGGTGAGGCCGACCGCGCCGACCTCCGGGTCGGTGAAGGTGACCCGGGGCAGGGCCCGGTAGTCGGCGCGCGGGACGGTGCCGGCCACGCCGCTCGGGCCGGACGCACCCATCGCGCCGCCGACCACGCTGGCGGTGCCGCTGGCGTCCGGGCCGCCCCGGGCCCGACGGACGTGGTCGAGCAGGTCGGCGACCACGATCGACGCCTGGTACATGGCGATGTGGGTGAACGCCCCCTCGCCGGTGACGTCGCCGACCGCCCACACCCCGTCGGTGGCGTGCATCCGGTCGTCGACCGGCAGGTAGCGCTGTGCGCAGTCGACGCCGACGGTGTCGAGGCCCAGCTCCGCCAGGTGGGCCTTGCGGCCGGTGACCACCAGCAGCCGCTCGGCGGTGTACGAGTCCTCGCCCGCGTGCACGGTGAACGCCGTGCCGTCGTGGCTGATCCGCTCGGTCTTCACTCCGGTGTGGAGCCGGACCCCGTCGGCGCGCAGCGCGGCCGCCGCGACCTCCGACGCCTCTGGCTCCTCGATGGCGAGCACCCGGTCCGCGGCCTCGACCACGGTCACCCGGACGCCGAACCGGGCGAAGACCTGCGCCAGCTCCAGCCCGATCGCGCCGCCACCGAGCACCAGCAGCGATCCGGGCAGGTTCTCCACCTCGACCGCCTGGTGGTTCGTCCAGTACGGAGTGTCGGCCAGCCCGTCGATCGGCGGGACCGACGGGCTGGTGCCGGTGCCGACGACGATGCCGTACCGGGCCTGGAGGACCTGGTCGCCGACGACCACCCGGCCGGGGCCGTCGAGCCGGCCGCTGCCGCGCAGGAACCGGCCGCCCTTGCCGGTGAACCGGTCCACCGCGACCTGGTCGTTCCAGGTGTCGGTGGCCTCCTCGCGGATGCGCTTCGCGACCGGCGCCCAGTCCGGCCGGACCTGTGCGGTGCCGGCCAACTGGTCGACGCGCCGCGCCTCGGCCAGCGCGTTCGCCGCCCGGATCATCATCTTGCTGGGGATACACCCCCAGTAGGGGCACTCGCCTCCGACCAGGTTCCGTTCGACGCCGACCACGGTCAGGCCGGCCTCGGCGAGCCGCCCGGCCACCTCCTCGCCGCCGACGCCGAGCCCGACCACCACCACGTCCACGATTTCCGGCTCCGCCATCCCGCCAGCATCCTCCAGCCCCGGGGACGCCGGCCACCGTTCCGCGCCGGAATTCCCGCGCCGGTAACCTCTGCGCGGCTTACGGTGGCCCGGTGCACGCACGCTTCGCCCCGGTCCGGGACTGCTTCCACGACCTGCTGTCCGCCGGCCGGGAGGCCGGTGCCAGCCTGACCATCTGGTACGACGGCCGTCCGGTGGTCGACCTGGTCGGCGGCTCCCGTACGGCCGTCGCGCCCGGCGCGGTCGCGCCCTCGGCGGAGGCGGGCGATCCGTGGCGGCCGGACACGCTGGTGAACGTCTACTCCGTCGGCAAGCCGGTGGCGGCGCTCTGCCTGCTCACGTTGGTCGACCGGGGACGGGTGCGACTGGACGCGCCGGTCGCGGCGTACTGGCCGGAGTTCCGCACACCGGCCACGGTCCGGCAGGTGCTCAGCCACACCGCCGGGCTGCCGGCCTTCCCGGTGCTCCGGCCGGCGGAGGCGGTCGCCGACTGGACGCTGCTCTGCGCCGACCTGGCCGCCGCCGAGCCGGAGTGGGAGCCGGGTTCCGTCGCGGGCGAGCACGCCTGGACGTACGGGCACCTGGTGGGCGAACTGGTGCGTCGGGTGGACGGACGGACGGTGGGGCGTTTCCTGGCTGAGGAGATCGCCGGCCCGTGGCGGCTCGACCTGGGCTTCGGGCTGGACGTGGCCGACCAGCGGCGCTGCGCCGACCTGTCGTACGGCGATCCGCGATGGCCGGTGCGGATGCTCGGCGAGCCGGGGTCGTTGCGCGCCCGGGCGCTGGGCAACCCCGCCGGCGGCCTGGACGTCGCGGTGGTGAACAGCCCGCTGTGGCGGGGCGCGGAGGTGCCCGCGGTCAACCTGCACGCCACCGCGTCCGGGCTGGCCCGGCTCTACGCGGGCCTGCTCGCCGGCGGCACCCTGGACGGGGTCCGCCTGTTCGGCGCCGATCTGGTCGCCGAGGCGACCCGGACCCAGTACGACGGCCCGGACCTGTTGCTGGACCGACGGACCTGTTGGACGCTCGGCATGCAGCGGGAGGAGGACGGGAGCTGGGGCATGGGCGGGGTCGGTGGCAGCAGCGCCTGGGCCGACCCGGAGCGCGGCTACGTCTTCGCGTACGCGACGAGCCGGCTCGCCGACCACGACCGGGTGGAGGATCTGGTGGAGGTTCTGCACTCCTGCCTCTGACTCCCGAGCGGCGGTGCCACCCGGCGGGTGGTGGCTCGCGGCCGTCGACATACCGGCGACGTAACTTTCGGTAACAATGCGCGAGTTCACGCTGGGTGACCAGGGCGGGATGGACCACTCCCTCACCTCGGACGCTTTGCTCTGCTGCCACCACCGCACCACATGCCGCTAGCAGCGGAAACGCCATTCGCCCTGCGAGACCCCGACACACCTGCCGTGACGGAAGGTGACTGGCGCGTCCGTGGCAGCAGTGCAAAGGAAGGACCTACCCCGGGCGCGGCAGCACCGTCACGGAAAGCGACTCCACGGGGAGCTGGGTCCCGCCGCTACGCCAATCCGCAGAAGGTCAGCGCAGCCGGACCGGGTCGGCTCCGGGCACCTCCAGCGGCGGCGGGTAGTCCAGCGTCCGCCGCAACTCGTCCGGCAGCCGCCACGGCTGGCGCACCGCCTTTGCCGACCACCGACGCCAACTCGGGCACCCACCTGCGCACGTACCCGCCGTCGGGGTCGTAGGCCAGCCGGAGCGCCTCGGCGACCGGGTCGCCGTACGTCCGCTCACCGGCGTACCGGCGTCGGTCCGGGGACGGCGACCGGGCTGCCGGGCGGGGTGAGCAGGGCACGGGCGGCCACCGCCATCCGGCGGCGCTGCGGCACCACCGCCCGGCGGACGAAGACGTCGTGGTCCTGCGCGGCGACCGCGTCGAGGATGCCGCCGTAGAGCGCGTACGCGGTGCGCATGCAGGCCTGCGAGGCGGGGCTGAGCAGACCGATCCCGGGCGCGGCGGCCTCGTAGTGGGCCTGGGCACGGCTCACCTCGTACTCGATCAACTCGCGGATCTTGCCGGTGGTGCGGCCCTGCGCCTTCGCCGCGAGCAGGTCCTCGCGGGTGACGTCGAACTTCGCCAGGTCCTCGTCGGGCAGGTAGGTGCGGCCCCGGTCGAGGTCCTCGGAGACGTCCCGGATGAAGTTGGTGAGCTGGAAGGCGAAGCCGAGCTGGCGGGCCGGCTCGCGGGCGGCGGCCGGGTCCGAGCTGCCGAGGATCGGGAGCATCATCGTGCCGATGACCGCCGCCGAGCCCTCCATGTAGTCGAGCAGGTCGTCGTAGGTCGGGTACGACATGACCGTCAGGTCCATCGCCATGCTGCGCAGGAACGACGCGAAGTCGGCCCGGTCCAGGTCGAACACGGCGATGGTGTGCAGCACGGCGGGGAGCAGCGGGTCGTCGACCGGCTCGCCGTGCAGGCCGGCGACGAAGCGGGACGACCACTGCTCGAGCCGGGCCGCGCGCTCGGCCGGCGGGAGGTCCTCGGTGCGGTCGACGATCTCATCGGCATAGCGTGTGAAACCGTACAAAGCGTGCACATGCCGCCGTTTCCATGCGGGGAGCAGGCGGGTGGCGAGATAGTAGGTGCGCCCGTGGCATTTGTGCAGCTCCTGGCAGCGGGCGTAGGCCGCGCTGAGATCGGTGTCCACCGGCCCTCCTCGACATTCGACGCAGCAATCGACGCAACTCGTAACCCTAGGGTACGCTCCCCCACATGGCCAACGACGCAGTTGCGGGTAACACGCTCCGCGTCGCGCCGGCACAGCCGGAGGCGACGGACGATCCGGTCCGCGGCGTACTGGCCGCGTTCACCAAGGACCTGATCAAGGGGGTCGACGAGACACTGGCGGCGTTCCTCGCCACCGAGGTCGACTCGCTCACCGAGATCGACGCGGCGATGGGTGGTTTCGCCGCCACGGCTCGCGACTGCGTGCTGGCCGGCGGCAAGCGGGTCCGCCCGACGTTCGCGTACTGGGGCTGGCGCGGGGTGGTGGGCGGTGGCGGTCCGCTGCCCTCGGTACTGCCGGCGTTCGCCGCGCTGGAGCTGCTGCACACCTTCGCCCTGGTGCACGACGACGTGATGGACGCCTCCGACACCCGGCGCGGCCTGCCCACCGCGCACCGGGCCGCCGCCGCCCGGCACCGCGCCGCCGGGCACTCCGGCGACCCGGACCGGTTCGGCGAGGCGGTGGCCGTGCTCATCGGCGACCTCTGCATGGTCTGGGCGGACCGGCTGCTCAGCCACGCCCCCCTGCCGCCGGCCCGGCTGTTCGAGGTGCGCCGCTGCTACGACCGGATGCGGATCGAGACGGTCGCCGGGCAGTACCTCGACGTGCTCGGCGAGAACGACGCGGCGAACTGGTCGGTGGACCGGGCGCTGCGGGTGGCCCGTTACAAGACCGCCAGCTACACCGTCCAACGGCCGCTGCTCTTCGGCGCATGCCTGGCCGGGGTCGAGGCCGACGCGCCGCTGATCGCCGCCTACACCCGGTACGGCCTGGCGGTGGGCGAGGCGTTCCAGCTCTGCGACGACCTGCTCGGCGTCTACGGCGACCCGGCGACCACCGGCAAGCCGGCCGGCGACGACCTGCGCACCGGCAAGCCGACCGCGCTGCTGATGGTGGCCCGGCAGCTCGCCGACCCGGGCCAGCGGCGGGCGTTGGACCGGGCCGGCAAGGCGACCGGAGCCCGCGAGGTGGCCCGGCTGGCCGAGGTGGTCGCCGACACCGGGGCCGTCACCCGGGTCGAACGGATGATCTCCGACCGGGTCGCCGAGGCGCTGACCGCGCTCGACACCGCGTCGATCGACGAGACCGCGCGCAACGCGCTGACCGGTCTCGCCACCGCCGCCACCAAGCGGCGGGCATGATGGGCAACTTCGTGAGGGAGGTGGTCACGTGCGGACCGTGAACGGACGTACGGACCGGGTGGTGGTCGTCGGCGCGGGCCTCGGCGGGCTGGCGTGCGCGCTGCACCTGGCCGGCAGCGGCCGGCAGGTGACCGTGGTCGAGCGCGAGCCGGTGCCGGGCGGCCGGGCCGGGCGGCTGAGCGTCGACGGGTACGAGTTCGACACCGGCCCCACCGTGCTCACCATGCCGGACCTGATCGCCGAGGCGCTGGACGCGGTCGGCGAGGAGCTGGACGACTGGCTCGACCTGACCCCGCTCGACCCGGCGTACCGGGCCTACTACCCGGACGGCTCGACGCTGGACGTCATCACCGACACCACCCGGATGGCCGCCGAGATCGCCAAGGTCTGCGGCCCCCGTGAGGCCGACGGCTACCTGCGCTTCGTCGACTACGCGCGCAACCTCTGGCACTGGGAGCGGGCCGACTTCATCGACCGCAACCTGGACGCGCCGACCGACCTGCTCACCGCCAACCTGGTGAAGCTGCTGACCCACGGCGCGTTCCGGCGGCTCCAGACGAAGATCAACCAGTTCTTCTCCGACCCCCGCACCCAGCGCATCTTCTCCTTCCAGGCGATGTACGCCGGCCTCGCGCCGCACGACGCGCTGGCCATCTACAGCGTCATCGCGTACCTCGACTCGGTGGCCGGGGTGTACTTCCCGCGCGGCGGCATCCACGCCGTGTCCCGGGGGATGGCCGGCGCCGCCGAGAAACACGGCGTGCAGTTCCGGTACGGCACCACGGTGACCCGGGTGGAGACCGCCCACGGCCGGGCCACCGGCGTGGTGACCGCCGACGGCGAGCTGATCCCGGCCGACGTGGTCGTGCTCAACCCGGACCTGCCCGTCGCCTACCGCGACCTGCTGCCCGAGGGTCGGCAGCGCAAGCTCACCTACTCGCCGTCCTGCGTGGTCCTGCACGTCGGGTCGACACAGGGGTATGGCAGGATCGCCCACCACAACATCCACTTCGGACGGTCGTGGAAGGGCACCTTCGACGAGGTGATCCGGCGCGGCGAACTGATGAGCGACCCGTCGCTGCTGGTCACCAACCCGAGCCGGACCGACCCCTCGGTCGCCCCGGCCGGGCGGCACACCTACTACGTGCTCGCCCCGGTGCCCAACCTGGAGCGGGCGCCGTTCGACTGGCGCGGCGACCTCAGCCGCCGCTACGCCGACCAGCTCGTCGGGACGTTGGAGGAGCGCGGGTACGTGGGGTTCGGCGACGGCATCGAGGTGCTGCGTACGATCACCCCCGCCGAATGGGAGGAGCAGGGCATGGCCGCCGGTACGCCGTTCGCCGCCGCGCACAGCCTCTTCCAGACCGGCCCGTTCCGCCCGTCGAACCTGCACCGGAGCCTGTCCAACGTGGTCTTCACCGGCTCCGGCACCCAGCCCGGGGTCGGCGTGCCGATGGTGCTCATCTCCGGCAAGCTCGCCGCGAACCGCATCACGGGCGACGGCCGGTGAGCACGCGGAGCGCGGTGCACACGAGAAGTGGGGGGTCACGGCGGTGAAGTCCCGGGAAGGGCACCTGGTCGAACTGGTCGACGACACCGGCCGCGTCCTCGGCGAGGCCACGGTCGCCGCCGCGCACCAGGCGCCGGGGCGGCTGCACCGCGCCTTCTCGGTGCTGCTGGTCGACCCGGAGGGGCGGGTGCTGCTCCAGCGGCGGGCCGCGGTGAAGACCCGGTTCCCGCAGCGCTGGGCCAACTCGTGCTGCGGCCACCCCGGCCCACGCCAGTCGCCGGCCGAGGCCGCCAACCGGCGGCTGCGCGAGGAGTTGGGCGCCGAGCCGGTGTCGCTCACCGAGGTGGGGATCTACCTCTACTACGCCGAGGACCCGGTCACCGGCCGGGTCGAGTTCGAGTACGACCACGTACTGCGCGCCGACGTGCCCGCCGACGTCACCCTGCTGCCGGACCCGGACGAGGTCTCCGAGCTGCGCTGGGTCGATCCGGTCCGGCTGATGACCGAGATCGAGGCCGACCCCCGCGCGTACGCGCCCTGGCTGGGCGGGGTGGTGAGCCGGCTGCTGCGCTCCGGCGGCCCGGCCGGCACCACGATCCCGTCCGGCGTACCGGCGGACGACGCTCCGGAGCGGCCGGGTGGCCGATGAGGCGCTGAGCGCGGGGGCCGTCGCACGCCGACTGGGCGTGGCGGTCACCACGCTGCGTACCTGGCACCAGCGCTACGGCCTCGGTCCCAGTCACCACGTCCCGGGTCACCACCGGCGCTACACGCCGGCCGACCTGGCACGCCTGGAGATCATGCGCAAACTCACCACCGAGGGGATCGCCCCGGCCGAGGCGGCCCGCTGGGCGAAGCAGGGCCCGGCGATCAGCCCCGGTGCCGAGCTGCGGATGCGGGGCGTCCGGGACGGCGGCGGGCAGACCATCCCGGTCGGCCGGGCCGGACCGGTCGCCCGGGGCATGGCCCGGGCCGCCATGCGACTGGACTCGGTGGCGATCAACGAGACGATCGCGCACTCACTGGCCCGCGACGGCGTGATCGCCACCTGGGACGGGCTGCTCCGCCCGGTGCTGGTCGGCATCGGCGAACGGCACGCCGCCACCGCCGGGCTGATCGAGGTGGAGCACCTGGTCTCCCGCTGCGTCTCGGAGGCGTTCGCCACGGTCACCCGCGCCGGCACGGCGACCGGCCCACCCCGGATCCTGCTCTCCTGCGCGGACGAGGAACAGCACACCCTCCCGCTGGAGGCGCTCGCCGCCGCGCTCGCCGAGGCCGGGGTCACGTACCGGATGCTCGGGGCGCGGGTGCCGGTGGCGGCCCTGATCGAGGCGGTGAACCGGACCGGCCCGGCGGCGGTGGTGATCTGGTCACACACCCGGGCGACCGCCGAACCGGGGCAGCTCAGCGCCCTGCTCGGGGTGCCCCGCCGGCCGCTGCTGGTGCTGGCCGCCGGGCCGGGCTGGCGGGCCGACACCCTGCCCGCCGGGGTGGTACGCCCGGTCGACCTCACCGAGGCGGTCTCGCTGGCGTTGGCCGTCCGGGACTCGCTGGACCAGGCGACGGGGGACTGACCGGCCCTGCCGGATTCACATTTCGTCCACTACCGTCGGGGCCGTCCGCGTACCCGATCCCCCTCGGAGTGACGATGCGTCCACGCCCCGTCCTGGCGGTCGCCCTGGCCCTGGTCCTGCTCCTCGTCGGATGCGGCGAGGAACAGCGGAACAGCCGGCAGGTGGCGGCACCCGCCCCGACGGCCTCGACGGACCCGACGGACCCGTCCGCCACCCCCACACCACCCCCCAGGCCACGGCCCACCACCGCCAGGCCGAAACCCCGGTTGCGGCCGACACCGAAGACGCTCCCCGCCGGCCTTCGGCGCGCCACCGGCGTACGCGCGGTGGCGCTGACGTTCGACGACGGCCCGGACCCGACCTGGACGCCGAAGGTCCTCGACCAGCTGCGGTCGGCCAAGGTGAAGGCGACGTTCTGCGTGGTCGGCACCCAGGTCCGCAAGCACCCGGAGCTGGTGGCGCGGATCGTCCGGGAGGGCCACCAGCTCTGCAACCACAGCTGGCGGCACGACTTCGATCTCGGCCGCCGCCCGGTGGCCGAGATCCGGGCCGACCTGACCCGCACCAACCAGGCCGTCCGGGCGGCCGTCCCGGGCGCCGAGGTGCCGTTCTTCCGCCAGCCCGGCGGTCGGTGGACGCCGGAGGTGGTGGCGGTGGCCCGTCAGCTCGGCATGCGATCGCTGCACTGGAGCGTCGACCCGCAGGACTGGGCGAAGCCCACCGCCCCCGTGCTGACGAAGCGGGTCCAGGCCGGCGTACGCCCCGGCGCGATCGTCCTGATGCACGACGGTGGAGGCGACCGGAGCCGAACCCTGGCCGCCTGCCCACACCTGATCGCCGACCTGAAACGGCGCTTCGGCATCGCTCCACCCCGGTGATAACCGCCCTGACCTGCGGTTTTTCGGGGCACTGTGCCCCTGGCCATACCGGTTTGGTCGTCCGCCCAGGCATGGCATATGCTTCTCATGCCTCCGGCGGGGCCGGATGGGAGCAAGTCCGCTTGAAGTTGCGAGTGTGCAATGATGGCGGGGCCGCCCTCATCGTCTAGCGGCCCAGGACGCCGCCCTTTCAAGGCGGTAGCACGGGTTCGAATCCCGTTGGGGGCACGGTCCGGCTTCGGCCGGAGGCAACAAAAGCTAGGTCCTGTGGAGCAGTTGGAGTGCTCGCCGCCCTGTCAAGGCGGAGGTCGCGGGTTCAAGTCCCGTCAGGACCGCCAGCGCCGACGCCGCGTGCACCATTGCGCGGCGTTCTGCGTATCGGAGCGTGTTACCTGTTCGGCGGAGACCCCGCCTTCCGGGTACCATGAGCCGAGCACCACGGCCAGGTAGCTCAGTTGGTACGAGCGTCCGACTGAAAATCGGAAGGTCGGCGGTTCGACCCCGCCCCTGGCCACATAGCCTTTCGCCGGGCTACTGAAACGCCGACCAGCGGTAACGCAGGTCGGCGTTTCTGCGTGGTGCCCTGGCTGGATCCGTCCGGTCGAGCCTGACACCCGCCTGTAGTCGCGCGGTGGATCCGGACAGCTGGTCCTGCCGCAGGACGAACCAGCCGAGCGCGCCTGCGGCCACCAGCAGCGACGTCGCCATCAGGGCGAGTTCGGCCAGGAACGGCATGGGCACGAGGGACACCACCTGCTGGAGCAGCAGGCTCGTGGCGGCCAGCGCGACACCGCCGCCGACCCGGACGGGTTGGGGTCGCTGGCCCACCTCCGGTCGGCCGGGACGGAGCCGAAATCGCGGGAGCCGTCGGGTCACCGCGATACGGACACCGGCCACGACCAGGACCGCACTCACGATGGCGACCGCCAGGCGGGGAGCGAGCAGCAGCGTCACTGTGTGGCCGGAGCCGTCCGGGACAGCAACGAGGACGCCGCGCTCACCCAGGCTCATCCGGCCATCGTCGATGCGGGTGTCAAGGACACCGGCGGCGTCCACGCCCCTAGGGGTACGGGCCGGGAGCCTCCCGATGGTGAGTGAGTCCACCCGGAGCCGAGACTGGGCACATGACACCTGGCAGAAGGTTCCTCAGTCGACTCGGCACTCCCTGGCGGTGGGCGTACGGCCCGGAGTCCCGCCGCGCCTTCCGGTTCTCCGTCCTCGCCGTGCCACGGGCTCTCGGGGCGACGGTCCGGGCCGTCCGCGGGGGACGGCCCGGCAACCTGCTCGGCGCGCTGGTCGCGCTGCCGGTCGCGCTCGCCTCGTCGGCGTTGACCGCCGTCCTGGCCTTCCTGGTGCTGATCAACGTGCTGGCGTACCCGTGGCGGGAACTGCTCGTGCGCTCCGGCCAGGCCGACGGCGGGTACGCCGACTCGTGGGGCGGCCCCACCCTCGCCGGGGCCTGGGCCACCCACGCCGTGCTGCTCCTCACGCTGGTCGTCCCGGTCATCGCGTGGGCCGTCCGAGGGCTGACCGCCGTGCAGCGGCGGCTCACCGATGCGCGGTGGCACCGGGCGGAGGCCGAGGCGGCGCCAGCGCGCCCGGTGGATGCCGGGGTGACGCGACCTCACCAGGCCGATGCCGAGGTGCCGACGGTGGCACGACGCACCCCCGTCACGGCGGTGGGGACGGGGTGGCACCGGCTCGTCACCGTGCTCGGGGCGGTCGCGCTCTTCGTGGGCCTGTCCCTCACCGCGCACACGGCCGGGATCGGCGACAACCTGGTGTGGACGCCTCAGGACCTCACCAGCGGGGCGGCCCTGGCGGTCACCCTCGCACCGCTGGCGGCGCTGCCCCTGCTGGCCCGTACGGCCTGGTGGCGTCGGCCGCACTGAACGCTCTCGTACCCACCGCCCGGACTCCGGCTGCGCCGGCGGGCCGGGGCAGGACCGGTCAGCGGTCGGGCCGCTGCTGGCCCTGACGCCGCTGGGCCATGCCGCCCTGGACCGCCTCCCACACGCTACGGCCGGCCTGGCGCAGCGTCTCGCCCGCCTGTCCGGCGAACTGGGACGCCGGCGAAGTGCCACGGCGCTCACGGTCGCCTGCGGTCGTACCCCGGTCGGCGGGTCGGGGGCCGGTGGGCGCGGGTGGCGGCCCGCCCGCCGGGACCTCGGCGCCCGGACGGGGCGGGCGGCTGGTCGGCGGCGGCTCCAACGGGGGTTCCGGTGGGGAGCCCACCGGCGACGGCCCGGCCGGAGACTCCGGGCGTGGGCCGGTGGGTCGCTGCGCCGACGTGGCCGCGACGGGCTCAGCGGGCCCGGCAGGACCGGCGGCGCGGGCGGCCTCGCGCAGGGACCGGTCGGCCACCGCGCCGATCGAGCCGACCTGCTGGCCGGCCTCGTCGACGACGGGCGCGGCAGCGGTCGCCGGCCGGTCGGCCACCCGGTTGACGTCGTTCAGGGAGACGTCGGCGGTACGGGCCAGCGCCTGGACGATCTCCGGGTTCCGGTCGAGCGTGGTGAGCGCGCGGTCGAGGATCTCCACCAGCTTCTCCAGCCGGACCTTCAGCAGCGCCTCGGCGCTGACCCCCTGGAGATCCAGTTCCGCCCCCGCCAGGTGCACCCGCACGCCGGCGTCGATCTGGAGCAGGTTGGCCAGCCGGGCGCGCAGCGACAGGTCCGCGTCGAGTCCGTCGACCGCCAGCCGCAGCGAGTCGACCGACACCTCCGGGATGTCGAGCAGCACGTCCGGCTCGACCTCGTGGCCGCCTCCGGTCCGCTCCGGCTCCCGCGCCTCGCTCATCGTCCGCTCCCCACCCGCGGCCCGGCCGTGGGCCACGTCAGCCGCGCTTACCCCGATAGCCGACCACCATCCGTGAGACTGCCGGCCGAGCTTGGTGAGGCGCACGCCATGGCACCGACATCGCGGTGTCCGACGCTGAGAAACACCGCCATGTCGGCGAAACGGAGTCGATCGCCCGGGCCGGGCTGGGCCAAGCCGACGAAGGCGCCAGCCGGTGCGTTCCACTGTCCGGAAGCGGGCAGCAAAGCGAAGCTGCACACGGAGGCATGAGCCGGTATGGTCCGGGCCTATGGGACAGGAGATGGCGGAGGTCCATCAGGACGTCGAGCGGTACGCGCTCCGCAGCACCCTCCTCGCCCCAGTCAACGCCGAGCTGGCGTTCGCGGTGTTCACCGGGGCGCTGACCGACTGGTGGGTACGCGAATACACCTGGTCCGGTCCGGCGGCGCTGGCCGAACTGGGCATGGAGCCACGGGCGGGCGGGATGCTCTACGAGATCGGCCCGTACGGCTTCCGCAGCGACTGGGGCCGGGTGCTCACCTGGGACCCACCGAAGCGGCTGGTCTTCACCTGGCAGATCGGCCCGGACCGGGTGCCGGTGCCGGACCCGGCGCGGGCCAGCGAGGTCGAGGTGCTCTTCCTGCCCGACGACTCCGGCGGGACCCGGGTCGAGGTGGAGCACCGGCACTTCGACCGGCACGGCGAGGCCGCCGAAGGCTACCGGCAGGCACTCACCGCCGGCTGGCACGAGCTGCTCAGCCGCTTCCTGGCCACGGTCACCCGGCACCCCACCGGCAACTGAGCCGGCCACAACCCGCAGCCCGCAGCCCGCAGCTGAGCATGATCCAGTCGCGTTTTCCGACAAGTCTTCCGGCGCGTCGTGTTCCTTTCTGCGACCCGATCATGGGGACGGGACGGCGGGACGCGGGCCGGAGCGTCAGCGGGTGAGGCCGCGGCTCGCGGGCGTACCGTCGACGACGTCGCGCCCACCCAGGTCGGCGCGGCGGCCCGCCTCGGCACCGGAGCCGAAGCCGCCACCGGCGAGGCGGCGCGGGGCGGCCGTCCTCAGCCGGGGGTAGACCTCGGTGACCCGACGCGCCACCCGGTCGGAGCGGTCCACGAGGACCAGCGCGACCGACGGGCCGCCCTGCTCGGCCGCCGCGCCCGCCTCGGCCGAACGCAGCCGCTCGGAGACCACCCGGGCGAAGCCGGCCAGCCAGGAGCGGCGGAAGGCGGCCGGGTGTTCACCGGCCGGTACGGGGGTGCCGGCCAGTCCGTGCGCGGCCTGCACCAGCAGCGAGGTGAACAGCAGGTCGACCCGTTCCAGATCGCTGGCGAAGCCGAACAGGTGCATGGCGAAGCCGTCGCCCTGCCGTCGGCGCACGCAGCGGCAGCGCAACGGGTCGGCCACGGCGGCGAGCAGTGCCGCCTTGTCCCGGGCGTACGGGGCGACGACGTCGACCACCCGGTCGCCGACCGGGTCGGTGGCCGGGTCCCGGGCCGCCAGCAGCGCCCGGTCGACGCCGTACCGCGCGATCAGTTCGGTGGCCTTGGCGGTGAAGGCGGCGGACTCGGCGGGCGTGCAGGCCGGGTCCTCGGCCTTGGCCAGCAGCTTGCGTACCTTGCTGAGCATCGCCTCGGACATGCCACCAGAGCTATCACATCGGACGGGACGGTCCACCTCGGACGGATCGACCGGTACGATCACCACGCTCAGCACCCTGTCCGCAACACAGGGTCCACCTTCACCCCCTGGAGGCATCCGCATGGCATCCCCGGTCGCCCGCCTGACGGCACTCACGGCGGCGCTGTCCCTGCTCGTCCTCGGCTCCCCCGCCCACGCCGCCCCCGAGACGAACCTGTCCGGGTCGTACGCCACCTGCTACGGCGGGGCGGTCCGCTCGTACTTCCAGACCGCCGGTTGGGGCGGTGACGCCGGGCCGTACCGCACCAGCACCCGGTGCCGGGACATCAACGTGCGCAACGCCAGCGAGTTCGGCGTCGAGGCGTGCGTGATCTTCGTGGACAAGACGGACAGGTGCAACTATCGGACGTACCTGCCGTCGAAGTCCGCCTTCATCACCGTGGCGACCAACGTCCGCGACGGTGTCCGGTTCCAGGTCCGCTTCGAGACCCTGCGCTACGAGTACGAGCCGCTGGTCGCGTACCACGCGTACTGAGCGGGTGGGGCGCCCGGCTTCCCACGGGCGCCCCACCGCCGTCAGTCGGCCCGGCTGCGCAGGGTGGCCACGGTCGAGCCGGCGAGCGTGAGCAGGCACTCCGGCAGCAGGCCGTCGGCGGCCGCCGCCCCGAAGAGGGCCTCGCCGGTGTCCTCGTCATGGTTGGCGTACGCGCTGACGAAGCGGGCCACCCAGCGGGCGTCGTACCGGGCCTCGTCGAGGCCGGGGAAGTCCAGCGCGGCGGTGCCCGGCGGCGGGTCGCCGACCATGGTGGCGGCGAGGCACCAGGCCACCCCGTACGCCCCTTCGAGCCCCGACCGGTCGACCACCGCGTCGAAGGTCCCCACCACCGCGTCACCGTCGCCGGCCAGGGCCGAACGGAGCACGGCGGTCGCGTCGTCGAACGTCTGTTCCGGCAGGTCGGTCACCTGCGCAACGGTAGGACCGGGGGTCAAGCGGTGACCCGGCATCTCCATGGCGGTGACGCTGCGTGCGGACGGCTGTCGGGCCGCCGACCGGGGGGACTCCACGCTCCCACCAGGGCCGTCGGCGCGCTATGGTGCGCAGCGGACCTCCCTGGAGGAAGGACGACGATGCTCGCAACACGCGGCCCGCGCGCTGCCATCCTGGCGGCGGGTGCGGCGTTCCTGCTCGCCACCAGCGCATGCGGGACCACCGACAAGCCCGAGGACACGGCCGCCCCGCAGGTGCGCCTCTACGGCACCGACGGCAACATGCTGAACTCCTTCCCAGGGGAGTTGAAGGACCGCGGCAACCTGGTCGACGGCATGAAGGGCACCACCCCGCTGACGCCGCTGACCGAGGACTTCAAGGAGCGGCTGCGCGCGGTCGACCCCGACCTGAAGGACTTCCTCTACGCGGCCGAGGCGTACGACGCGGTGGTGATCAGCGCGCTGGCGGCGCAGCTCGCCGGCAGCACCGACCCGGCGGCCATCGCCCGGCAGATCGTCGGGGTCACCACCAACGGCCAGCGCTGCACGGAGCCGAAGGCCTGCCTGGCGCTGGCCCGCGCCGGGCAGGACGTCGAGTACCGCGGCCCCTCGCTGTCCCGGGCCGGCTTCACCGACGTCGGCGAGCCGGCCACCGCGAGCTACGCGACGATGCACTTCGACAACCAGAAGATCAACGACGCGAAGACCGAGTTCGTCGGCGCCGGTGACGAGTCCGGGGCGAGCACCAAGCTCCCGCCGAAGCCGAAGAAGCAGCAGGGTGGGCGTACCGACCGCGGTGACGGTTCCCCGCTGATCCTCGGCGGGCTGCTGCCGAAGACCGGTGACCTGGCCCTGGCCAACCCGCCGCTGGCGGCCGGCGCCGCCCTGGCGGTCCGGGAGGTCAACGCCGCGGGTGGCGTGCTCGGGGAGCCGATGGTCTGGATCGACGGCGACGACGGCACCAGCGTGGCGGTCGCCAAGGCGACCGTGGCCTCGCACATCCGCGAGAAGGTGCACGTCATCATCGGCGCCGGCGCTTCGGGCATCTCCGCCGCCGTGCTGCCGGACGTGGTGGCGGCCGGGCGGATCCTCTTCTCGCCCTCCAACACCGACTCGGGGCTGACCAGGGCCGACGACAAGGGCCTGTACTTCCGTACCGCCCCGCCGGACAGCCTCCAGGGCCGCGCCCTGGCGGACGTGATGCTGCGGGACGGCCCGGACCGGATCGTCGTGGTGGCCCGCAAGGACTCCTACGGCGAGGGCCTGCAGGAGACCGTCCGGGCCGAGCTGGAGCGGGCCGGCATCGGCGCCGACCGGGTGAAGCTGCTGACCTACGAGCCGCCGGAGGACGCCCAGGCCGCCCCGGTGGACTTCACCGGCCTGGCCAGGGAGATCAAGGCGTACGGCCCGGAGGCGGTGCTGGTCATCGGCTTCGCCGAGTCCGCCGGGCTGATCACGGCGCTGGACGAGGCGGGCGTGCCGATCCGGCACTGAGCACCGCCGACGACGACGGCCGCACCGGACGTCCGGTGCGGCCGTCGCTGTGTAAGCAGGTCAGCGGGAGCGCCGCCGCTCGAGGAACTCGGTCATCCGCCGCCGCTTCTCCTCGTCCTCGAAGAGCACCGCCTGGCTCACCAGGTCGAGGTGCGGATGCGCGGCCGGCGGCGCGTCCACGGCCAACTTGGTCAGCCGCAGCGCCAGCGCCGACCCCTTCGCCATCTCGTCGATCAGCTCGTGCGCGGCGGCCAGCAGTTCCGCCGGCTCGGCCACCACCCGGTTCACCAGGCCGATGCGCAGCGCCTCCTCGGCGTCCACCCGGCGGCCGGTGAAGAGCAGTTCCTTGGCCCGGGCCTCGCCGACCAGGGCCGGCAGCCGGTGGGTCGCGCCCGCGCCGGCCAGGATGCCCAACCGCACCTCCGGCTGGCCGAAGACCGCCCGCGCCGTGCAGACCCGCAGGTCGCACGCGTACGCCAGCTCGGCACCGCCGCCCAGCGCCGGCCCGTCCACGGCGGCGACGCTCGGCATGGGCAGGGCCCGGACGCGGGCGAAGGCGGCCTGGTTGATCGCGGCGAGGGCGTCCAGCCGGCCCCGCTCGCGGAGCTGGCCGATGTCCGCGCCACCGGCGAAGATGCCCTCCGCCCCGCCGGTGAGCAGCAGCAGCCGTGGGCGGGCCTCCAGTTCGGCGCAGACCTGGTGCAGCTCGGCGATCAGGTCGGCGTCGATGGCGTTGCGCTTCTCCGGCCGGTCCAGCGTCACCACCAGCCGGTCGGGCAGTTCCTCGATCCGCAGCCCGCTCATGCCGACGCCCCTTCCCCGGTGGCCGGCCCGTCGGCCTTGCGGCCGTCCGTCCAGGTGTAGAAGCCCTGGCCGGACTTCCTGCCCAGTTTTCCGGCGGCCACCATCTCGACCAGCAGCGGCGGCGGCGCGAAGCGGTCCCCGTACGCGGCCTGCAGGGTGCGGGCGATGTCGAGCCGGACGTCGAGCCCGACCAGGTCGGTGAGTTCCAGCGGGCCGACCGGGTGCCGGTAGCCGAGCACCATCGCCTTGTCGATGTCGGCGGGGGCGGCCACCCCGTCGGCGACCATCCGGATCGCCTCCAGGCCGAGGGTGACCCCGAGCCGGGAGGTGGCGAAGCCGGGCATGTCGCGTACGACGACGGGGTCCTTGCCCAGCCGGCCGGCGAGCGCGACGGCCGCGTCCGTGGTCGCCGGGGCGGTGGCCGGGCCCACCACGACCTCCAGCAGGGCCATCGCCCAGACCGGGTTGAAGAAGTGCAGCCCGAGGAAGCGTTCCGGCCGGGCCAGTCCCTCGGCCAGCTCGGCGATCGGGATGCTGGAGGTGTTGCTGCCGAGCAGCGCCGGACGTAGGGCCTCGGCCTCGCCCAGCACGGTCCGCTTGAGGTCGGCCCGCTCCGGCACCGCCTCGACGACCACGTCGGGCTCCGGCGCGACCTGCGCCAGCGCCGCCCGCAGGGTCAGCCGTTCCCGGTTCGCGGCGGCCTGCCCGGCGTCGAGCTTCCCGCGTGCCACGGCCCGGTCCCACAGCTCGCCGAGACGCGCGGCGGCGGCCTCCGCCCGGCTCCTGTCGACCTCGACGAGTTCGACGGCGTAGCCGGCACCGGCGGCGACGTACGCGATCCCGAGGCCCATCGTGCCGGCCCCGACGACGACAAAACGACCACTCATGACGCTCCCTCGCTGCGCGCGGCGACGCACGGGGTCTCCGTCGCGCCGTGCCACGCGCTCCTGCGTGCGACCCTATGCAGCACCGGTGACGCTGGCATGCGTGGGGGATCGCCGGACCGGGTACAGACGGCCCGCAACGTCAAGGGAAGGACGAGTCGACATGAGCCAGGCACCCGTGGACGGCACCGAGGGCACGGAGACCGTGGAGACACGCGGCGACGACCGCGTGGACCTGCTCCGCGCCGACACCAACAACGACGGAAGGACCGACGTGTGGGTGGTCGACACCGACGGTGACGGCAAGGCCGACCTGTTCCAGTTCGACACCGACGGTGACGGCAAGGTGGACATCACCATGGTCGACATCGATGAGGACGGCACCCCGGACGAGGTGGTCGACGGTGACGGCGGGCTGCCGCCCGAGCAGCACGCCCCGACCGTCCAGGTGTGATCCCGGCCGGGAGCCCCGGCCGTCCGGTCAGCCCGCGAGCCGCAGGGTGGCCAGGTAGTACGGGGCGTCCCGGTCGTCCACGTCGACCAGTTCCCACGGTGAGCCGTGGATCAGCTCCGCCAGTTCCCCGGCGGAGCAGACCAGATAGTCGAACCAACCGGTGCCCAGCTCCCGGTAGCGCAGCCGCAGCCGGAGCTGGCCGCCGAGCCGGCCACGCCGCCGGTTGCGCTCGTGGTAGCCGGTGTGCAGCGGGTCGGTGGTGCCGTACGGGTCGGTGCCGTGCGCGATGACCTGCGCGCCGGGCCGGGCCATGGCGGCCAACGCGGCGAGGAAGGCGGGGGCCCGCTCGCGCCCTTCGATCAGGCCGAGGTTGTTGCCGAGCAGCAGGAACGTGTCGTACCGGCGGCCGTCGGCGACGTGCGCGTCGACGGTGCCGGGGACGAGGTCGCGTACGCCCCGGTGCCGGCAGACCCGCAGCGCGCCGAGGGAGGTGTCCAGCCCGGTCACCGGTACGTCCCGTTCCTGGAGCGCCAGCGCGATCCGGCCGCCCCCGGTCCCGATGTCCAGCGTCTCGCCCCGGGCCCGGTCGACGGCCCGGTGGTCGTACGGCTGCCAGTGCTCGGGGCCGTCCAGGTAGTGCGCGGCGGGGGCGCCGTTGACCAGTCCGTCGTCCCGCTCGATGATCTCGATGACCGGGCGGGGCAGCCGTCCGCCCGCCAGTGGCCGGGGGCCGATTCCGGTGTGCACCGCGTACGCGTCGCGCAGCATCTCGCCGAACACGTCGCCGATCCTGGGTTCTGCGGTCACGCCGCCCACGCTAACCGCCGGGGCGGGGCCTGTCGCGGCCGTATCCTGGGCCTCGTGACCGAGCTGGACCGCCTGGCGGCGGAGAAGTACGTCCTGCTGACGACGTTCCGCAAGGACGGTCGGGCCGTGTCGACCCCGGTCTGGGCGGTCCGCGACGGCGACACGCTCGCGGTGTGGACGGCGGCCGACACCGGCAAGGTGAAGCGGATCCGGCGCGACGGCGCGGTGACGGTGGCTCCGTGCGACGTGCGCGGCCGGCCGCACGGGGCGGCGGTGCCCGGGCACGCCGTGCTCTGCGGCCCGCAGGAGAGCCACCGGATCCGTGGCCTGATCAAGCGGAAGTACCGGCTCATCGGCCGGCTGAGCCTGCTCGGCAGTCGGCTGCGCCGGGGCGAGGCGGGCACGATCGGAATCCGGATCACCGTCCAGGAGTGAGGGGGCGCCGGCCTCGGAAACGGTTCAGGGGCGGTGGATCGTCGCTGTCGCGACGTCCGCCCGCCCCTGAGACCGGAAAGCTGCCTTACAATGCCGGCCGGTCAGTCTCCCTGGCGCTGCTGCGGGATCTGCCCCTGTAGCAGGGCCCGAACCTCCGACTCGCGGTACCGACGGTGGCCGCCCAGAGTCCGGATCGCGCTGAGCTTCCCCGCCTTGGCCCACCGGGTCACCGTCTTCGGGTCGACACGGAACATCGACGCCACCTCGGCCGGTGTGAGTAGCGGCTCTGGTTCGTGCGTTCGCGATGCCATCGGTCACTCCTCCACATGTATAGACATCGGCCGGGGTCCCGCCGGCCGACGCGTCTCCCATGGTCCGGCTAGTCCCCGATGTCCGACATGGGCCGAACGGCCGAAGGTCCCTAGACGGACGGATGAACCATGCCCGATTTATCTGACTTTTACACACCAGAAAGTACCTTATTCGGACTCATGATCACGGTTCGTGATGCGTCAAATACGACGCTGGCTCAACTCTCCGGGCGATTCGTGCTCAGTTGCACCGCTCCAGCAGCTGCACCGCGCGCCAGCGGGCCACCAGCCGGTCGTACGCCGTCGAGGCCTCCTCCGCCTCGCCCCGGGAGAGCCCGGTCAGGCCGGTGGCGACCAGCTCGGTCGAATCGTCCGCGGTGAGAGTCTCGTCTGAGAGCAGTCGCACCAGCCCGCCGTAGTCGAGTTCCACCACCGAACGGGGGTGGAACTCCTCCAGCCAGCGGGCGGCCTCCTCGACCGCCTCGGTGATCGGGGCCTCCCCTACCGACTTGCGCAGCACCGACAGCGCCCGCGACGACCGGCGGCGGGCCTTCGAGATCTCGGTGCGGTAGCGCAAAGCCCGCCGCGCCGGGTGGGTGACCAGTTCCCGCTCCGCCGACTCGAAGAGCACGAACCAGCGCAGCGGCACCCCCCAGGTCGCCGTCTGCTCGTGCAGCCGGGGCACGCCGTGCTCCAGCACCCGGGCACCACTGCGCCAGTCGTCCACCACCGCCTTGGCCTGACCGGCCAGCACCGGCGGCACGAATGCGTCGGCGATCACCGACGGGACGCCGTCCCGGGCGCTCAGCGCCGCCTCGGCCACCCGGATCCGCAGGTTCCACGGGCAGACCAGCAGGGTGTCGTCGGCCTCCAGCACGTACGCCTCGTCCGGCAGGTCGGGCAGCCGGGTCCAGCCCGCGCCCAGCGCCTCGATCACCGAGGTGCGCTGCCTCCCGGGACCCTCCAGCGGCGCCACCGCACGCCCCTCCCGGACGTAGCGCCGCCAGTACGCCTGGCGGTCCCGGTCGAAGGCGGTCAGCGGCTCGTACACGCGCAGGTAAGAAGCGAAGAGCGACGGCACGGCGCGATCCTCCCACGAATCCGGGCCCGACCGCCGTCGCCGCCCGGGCCCGGGCGTGACGTGGACAACAGTCCGGCGACGACCGATATTAGGCTCAGCAGCACCGGCAGCATCCCGCCGGTGCGCCACCAGGTCCGCGCCCCACAAGGACGCACACCGACACAGGAGTCAGCCATGGGCGTATTCGCCAGCACCGACGACCCGGGATCGACCGGCCACGAACAGGTCGTCTTCTGCCAGGACAAGCAGACCGGCCTCAAGGCCATCATCGGCATCTACTCGACCGCGCTGGGCCCGGCGCTCGGCGGCACCCGGTTCTACCCGTACGCCAGCGAGGACGCCGCGCTGGCCGACGTGCTCGACCTGTCCCGCGGCATGGCGTACAAGAACGCCCTGGCCGGCCTGGACCTGGGCGGCGGCAAGGCGGTCATCTGGGGTGACCCGGAGCAGATCAAGAGCGAGGCGCTGCTGCGCGCGTACGGCCGCTTCGTCCAGTCGCTGGCCGGTCGCTACTACACCGCCTGCGACGTCGGCACCTACGTCGCCGACATGGACGTGATCGCCCGGGAGACGCGCTACGTCACCGGCCGCAGCGTGGAGCACGGCGGTGCCGGCGACTCCTCGATCCTCACCGCCTGGGGCGTCTTCCAGGGCATGCGGGCCGCCGCCGAGCACGTCTGGGGCACCCCGACGCTCTCCGGCCGGCGGGTCGGCGTGGCCGGCCTGGGCAAGGTCGGGAAGTACCTGGTCGGCCACCTGGTCGACGACGGCGCCGAGGTGGTGGCGACCGACGTCAACCCCCGCGCCCTGGAGTGGGCGCGCGCCACCCACCCGCAGGTCGAGCTGGTCGACGACGCCTCCGCGCTGGTCGCCGCCGACATCGACGTGTACGCCCCGTGCGCGCTGGGCGGCGCCCTGAACGACGACACCGTGCCGGCGCTGCGGGCCCGGGTGGTCGCCGGGGCGGCGAACAACCAGCTCGCCCACCCGGGCATCGAGAAGCTGCTGGCCGACCGGGGCATCCTCTACGCCCCCGACTACGTGGTGAACGCGGGCGGCGTGATCCAGGTGGCGGACGAGATCGAGGGCTTTAACTTCGAGCGGGCCAAGCTGCGCGCCACGAAGATCTACGACACCACCCGGGAGATCCTCCGCCTCGCCGACGACGAGGGTGTGCCGCCGGCGGTGGCGGCCGACCGGCTCGCCGAGCGCCGGATGGCCGAGATCGGCCGTCTGCGCACGATCCACCTGCGCTGAGGAGACCGTCCCGGGGTGCGGAGCGGTCCGCATCCCGGGACGCCCCGCAGGTAGGATGAATTCGGCCGGTTCGTGACCTTCTGGCCGGTGTCACGACCGGTTACCGTCGCCGCTCCTTACCGGGTACACTCGGTGACGTCCGGACGACTGCGACGCGCAGGGCCGGCAGACGGTAACCCGAGGTGCCGAACGGTGGCATCCCCATGTACCGTAAGAGCCACGAGAGATGCCTGACGTCATCGGGGCCCGCCTTCGGGCTGCCCCGCATTCTGTGCGAGGGGGTCGAGCCATGGGGCGCGGCCGTGCTAAGGCCAAGCAGACGAAGGTGGCCCGGGAGTTGAAGTACCACTCCCCGAACACCGACCTCACCGCCTTGCAGCGCGAACTGGCGGGTGCTGGTAAGTCTGAGCACAACTTCGACGACGACTACAAAGAGTATGTCGACGACGATGATGAGGATCACGCGGACGACGACCCGGACACCTGGGTTCCTCCGACCCGCTGACCTCCGGTCACATCTGAGCACGCGGCGCCTCCCGCGTGCTCACGCATGTGCCATCCCCAGCGGTGACACGACCGACGATCGGGGACCCCGCCGTGTGCCGGATGATCCGGCTGACCGGCAGGGTCCCTGATCTCGGCGTGTCCGGCGCTCAGCGCGGCCGGTTGTTCCAGTTGTAGAAGGTCGGGATGTTCTCGAAGTGGTTCCAGGCGCAGACCGCGCCGGCACCGTCCGAGCCCGACACCTCCGCCCGTGACCGCCGCGCGGCCTCGGCCTCCTGGAGCAGGGCGGTCAACCCGGTGGCAGCCTGACGTACCCGGTCGACGACCGGATCCGGGACACCACCCCCGACGCGCTCAGGCCGCCGGTGACTCGTGGTCTCGGGCATGCTCCAACACTCCCTCCAGTAGGCGGATCTTGCTGTTGCGGCAGTGCTCGGTCTCCGTACCGTCGAACCGGCCCTGTTCGAAGTAGCGGTTGGCCGCATGGCCGCCGCCGCAGAAGCCGAAGTACGCACACGACGACCGGCACGCCTCGACCCCGGTCAGGAACTCGCCGACCCACGGCGTGCCCGCCGCGCCGGCCAGGATCTCGGCCAGCGGGGTGACCAGGACGTTGCCGCTGCTGAAGTCGCCGTACCGATGGTCGGTGAAGCCGGCCAGCTCCGGGGAGAGCACCACCACCGAGCCGTCGTGGCCGACCGTCGGGATCGGGTCCAGCTGCCGGGGCAGCAGGTCGTCGGCGCTGCCGTCCAGCACCGCCGCGGCATACCGCAGCGACCACTCCACCTCGCGCAGGTGGATCCTCGGCGCCCGACGCCAGGCCGCCACCAGCTCGGCCCAGAAGGCGGTCACCGCCGCCACGTCGTGCGCGTTGCCCCGGGTGTTGACCCCCTCGGTCTCCTCGATGTTGACGCCGAGCACGTCGCACCCGAGGTCGAGGAAGTAGTCGTACAGCTCGGTGGCGAGCCCCGGACCGGGCCGGCCGACCACCGCCAGCGCCGAGAAGGGCAGGCCGTGCCGGCGCAGCGCCTCGACGCCGCGCACGATCCGGTCGTACGCCGGCAGCCCGCCCCGGGTCACCCGGTCGCCGTTGCGCTCCCGGGGACCGTCCACGCTCACGCTGACCCGCACCCCGTGCTCGACGAAGAACGCGCACCAGGCGTCGTCGATCAGCGTGGCGTTGGTCTGGACATGGTGCTCCACCTCCGGCCCGAACGGGGCCATCAGCGCGGCCAGGTGCTCCCGCCCGGCGGCGAGGGGCTCCCCGCCGTGCCACACCACCGAGAACCGTTCCGACCCCGCCCACGGGTTGACCGAGGCGGCGACCGCCTCGGCCACCGCCACCGGCATCCGCCGATCCGCCGCCCGGAACGGCAGGTAGCAGTAGGCGCAGTCCAGGTTGCAGAGCGTCGTCGGCTGCATCACCACGTACGAGGGGACGACCGCGAGGCCGCGCATCCCCGTCACCGGCTGTGCCCGAGCAGCCATCGGCCCTCCTCCCCGGTGCCTGAAGTGCCCTTCAGGCTAGGCGGCGATGGCCACTCGGGTGAAGCCCTGATCAGGTGCTCGGATGATCAGCGGAGCGTGATCACCCCCGGGTGTGCTGACCGATCATCTGCACGTTGCCGGTGCCCTCGATGATCTCGCCGGCCGGCCAGGCGTCCACGCCGCGGCCGGCCAGGGTGGCCAGCGCGCGGTCGGCGTCCTCGGCCGAGACGATCGCGAACATGCCGACGCCCATGTTGAAGGTCGCCTCCATCTCCGGGTCCTCGATCCGCCCCTTGGACTGGATCAGGTCGAAGATCGGCTGCGGCTTCCAGGTCGACCGGTTGACCACCGCGTCGACGTGCTCCGGCAGGATCCGCACCAGGTTGCCCGGGATGCCGCCACCCGTGACGTGGGCGATCGACCGCACCTCGGCCTCGGCGATCAGCTTGAGGCAGTCCTGGGCGTAGATCTTGGTCGGGGTGAGCAGCTCCTCGCCGAGGGTGCGCTGCCGGCCGAAGTCCTCGATCACCACGTCCAGCCGCATCCGGCCGGCGCCCAGCAGCACGTGCCGGACCAGCGAGTAGCCGTTGGAGTGCAGGCCGGAGGAGCGCATGGCGATCACCACGTCACCGACCTCGACCCGCTCCGGGCTGAGGATCTCGCTCTCCTCCACCACACCGACGCCGGTGGCGGAGATGTCGTACTCGTCGGGGCGCAGCACACCCGGGTGCTCGGCGGTCTCGCCACCGAGCAGGGCGCAGCCGGCGTACCGGCAGCCGTCGGCGATGCCCGCGCCGATCTCGGCGACCCGGTCCGGCACGACCTCGCCGGTGGCGATGTAGTCCAGCAGGAACAGCGGCTCGGCGCCGCATGCCACCAGATCGTCGACGACCATCGCGACGAGGTCGATGCCGACCGTGTCGTGGATGTCCATCTGCTGCGCGATCACCAGCTTGGTGCCGACGCCGTCGGTGGAGGAGGCCAGGATCGGGTTCTTGTACTTCTTGGTGTCCAGCCGGAACAGGCCGGCGAAGCCGCCCAGGTCGCCCATGACCTCCGGGCGCCGGGTCTGCTTGACCTTGGACTTCAGCAGCTCGACGGCGCGGTCGCCCGCCTCGATCGACACCCCGGCGTCCGCGTACGAGACCGAGCGTTTGCGCGTCGTGCGGCCGGTGCCGGCCGTCCAGGGCTGGCGGTCGTCGCCGGCGCCGGTCGGGCTGCTTCCTGCGCCGCTGCGCTCGGACACGTGCGTCACGGTTCTCCCCTTTGTGGTTCTCGGCGTCGTACCGGGGGTGCCCCGAGGACGCCGGGTGGTGCTACAGGCGGTGGACGGTCGCGCCGCCCGGAGTGGCGACGAGCGGTGTGGCGGTGTGCTCCGGGGTGTCCGGCGCCTCCTGGGCGACCCGACGTCCCACTGCTTCGAGCACGTGCTTGCCGATCAGGTTCCCCGCCGGCAGCTCGATCGGATACTCCCCGTCGAAGCAGGCGCGGCAGAGCCGGGTCTTGGGCTGCTCGGTCGCGGCGATGAGACCGGGGAGCGATACGTAGCCGAGGGTGTCCGCGCCGATCGAACGCCGGATGCCGTCGTTGTCCAGCCCGTTGGCCAACAACTCGGCCCGGGTGGCGAAATCGATGCCGTAGAAACACGGCCAGGTGACCGGCGGGGAGGAGATCCGGACGTGCACCTCCAGCGCGCCCGCCTCCCGCAGCATCCGCACGATGGCCCGCTGGGTGTTGCCGCGCACGATCGAGTCGTCGACCACGACCAGCCGCTTGCCCCGGACGTTCTGCCGCAGCGGATTGAGCTTGAGCCGGATGCCGAGCTGACGCAGCGTCTGCGAGGGCTGGATGAAGGTACGCCCGACGTACGGGTTCTTCATCAGGCCCGCGCCGTAGGTGATGCCGGACGCCTCGGCGTAACCGATCGCGGCCGGGGTGCCCGACTCCGGTACCGGGATCACCAGGTCGGCCTCGACCGGGTGCTCCTTGGCCAACTGCCGGCCGATCTGCACCCGGGCGGCGTGCACGTTGCGCCCGGCGATGGTGGCGTCCGGGCGGGCGATGTACACGTACTCGAAGAGGCAGCCCTTCGGCTCCGGCACGGCGAACCGGGTGGACCGCAGGCCGTCCTCGTCGATCGCGATCAGCTCGCCCGGCTCGACCTCGCGGACCACGCTCGCGCCGACGATGTCCAGCGCGGCGGTCTCGCTGGCGACCACCCAGCCGCGTTCCAGCCGGCCGAGCACCAACGGCCGCACCCCGTGCGGGTCGCGGGCCGCGTAGAGCGTCGACTCGTCCATGAAGACGAAACTGAACGCCCCCTTGAGCTGTGGCAGCACCTCAAGGGCAGCGCCTTCGACCGACAGGTCGGGGCGGCTGGCCAGCAGCATGGTCACCAGCGAGGTGTCGTTGGTGGCGCCGTCGGCGATCAGCCCCCGCTCGGCGACCTCCTTCTGCAGCTCGGCGGTGTTGACCAGGTTGCCGTTGTGCGCCAGCGCGATGGTCGTGCCGGAGCTGGTGGACCGGATGGTCGGCTGGGCGTTCTCCCAGTTCGACGCGCCGGTGGTCGAGTAGCGCGCGTGGCCGATCGCGAGGTGCCCGCGCAGGCTCGCCAGCGTGGGCTCGTCGAACACCTGGGCCACCAGGCCCAGATCCTTGTAGACCACCACCCCGGAGCCGTCGCTCACCGCGATGCCGGCGGCCTCCTGGCCCCGGTGCTGGAGCGCGTAGAGACCGAAATAGGTCAGGTTGGCGACCTCTTCACCGGGCGCCCAGACGCCGAAGACACCACACGCGTCCTGGGGGCCTGGTCGTTGAGGATCAAGGTCGTGGCTCAGCCGGCCGTCGCCTCGGGGCACCTGCCGCTCCCTCATGCTGGTCTGGACTGGCCTGGGGTGTGTCGACCACGCCACCGGCCGGGACCACTGTCGTCGCCTGACAGTGTACGCGAATCGGAGTCGATACAGATAGTCACGATTTGCCTCCAGCGCGTCACAGGGCCGGGTCGGTCGTCGCAGCTAGAGGGGTAGATGGGCGGAGAGATCCGCCCGGTTTCCACTCACCTGTACGCGACCGTCGGTGACCGCGTCGGCCCAGGAGAGCCGTCCGGTGGCCAGCGCCAACCAGGTTGGTGGATCCATCTCCACCACGTTCGGCGGGGTGCCACGGGTGTGTCGAGGACCCGGAAGACACTGAACTGCACCGTAAGGTGGGACACGCACCTCCACCGATCGGCCGGGAGCACGATCCGCCAGGGCAGTCAACAAGGCACGGACCGCCTCCCGGTACACCGGCCGTTCGGGGGCACGCCCCTCGTCGAGCGCCGTCAACGCCGCCGCGACCGCGGCGGACTTAATGTGCGGAGAGGACACGACGGGACGATACGACTCGATGCCGCCGGACGCCAGGCGACAAACCAACACTCCACCACCCAAGCATGCCTGCTTCGGCTCGGATACCTAGCGGCGGGTCAACCCCACCTTCTCCGGGGTGCTGTTTCAGCCTGTCGACACTATTAACCAGGCGAGCGCCGATCGCCGTGGCGCTGGCGCGACCCGGAGGGCGCGCCCTGCCGGTCGCGGTGGCTCGGGCATGTGGGCATCAGGTGGCCTACCTGCCCGGCCTGGCCATGCGCCGGATCGCTGACCTGCACCCGGGTGCGGCGAAGACCGACGCCCGTGACGCCTATGTCATCGCTGACGCCGCCCGGACCCTGCCGCACACGTTGCGGCGGGTCGACGTCGGTGACGAGGCCCTGGCTGAGCTGGAGATCCTGGTCGGCTTCGACGACGACCTCGCCGGCGAAGCCACCCGGGTGTCCAACCGCATCCGGGGTCTGCTGACGCAGATCCATCCCGCGCTGGAACGGGTCCTCGGCCCGAAAGTGCACCACAAGGCCGTGTTGGAGCTGCTGTCGCGCTGCGGTGGGCCGGCTGGTCTGCGCAAGGCCGGCCGCCGCAAACTGCTGTCCATCGCCGCCGTCCACGCACCACGCATGGGTAAGCGGCTGGTCGAGCAGATCATGACCGCCCTCGACGAGCAGACCGTCACCGTCCCCGGCACTCAGGCTGCGGAGACGATCCTGCCTCGCCTCGCCGACAGCCTCCGCGACGTCCTGCGCCAGCGTGACCAGGTCGCCAAAGAGGTCGAGGGGATGCTTGATGCTCACCCTCTTGCCCCGGTCCTGACCTCGATGCCCGGCATCGGCGTCAGGACCGCAGCCCGGATCCTGCTCGAAGTCGGTGACGGCACCGCCTTCGCCACCCCCGGCCACCTCGCTGCCTACGCGGGCCTCGCACCGGTGACCCGACGCTCCGGCAGCAGCATCCGCGGCGAACACCCACCCCGCGGCGGCAACAAGAACCTCAAACGCGCGTTCTTCCTCACCGCGTTCGCCGCCCTAGCCGACCCCGTGAGCAAGGCCTACTACGACCGCAAACGCGCCGAAGGCAAACGCCACAACGCCGCCCTCATCTGCCTCGCCCGCCGCCGCTGCGATGTCCTGTTCGCCATGCTCCGCGACAAGATCCCCTACCAACCCCGCCCAGCCGCCTCAATCGCCACTTGACGGAGCCCATAGGGACACCCCCCTAGCCGACCACCAACCCGGGCCTCGGCAACGCCTTGCCCAGTTATGGGGCATTCCTCATCCACCGCAACACGCGGCTTCGAACGGCATTCGAGGTTTAGAGCGTGTCTCGGGTGGCGGTCGGGTGGCCTGGGATGGTAGATCACTTCTACTGTGGACGAGCGGTTGATCCAGCAGTGGGTGCCTGACGATTTGTGGAACCTGGCCGGTCCGTTGATCCCGCCACCGCCTCGACGTCCGCAGGGCGGAGGTACACCGCCAATCGACGCGCGGGCGGTGTTCGCCGCGATCGTGTACGTGCTGACCACCGGTTGCGCGTGGCGGCACCTACCGCCCGGGTTCGGCGTGTCCAGAGCCACCGCGCATCGCCGCTTCACGGCGTGGACGGCCGCTGGACTGTGGCGGCGACTTCACATCGCTGCGTTGGACCAGCTCGGCGCGCATGGACTGATCGACTGGTCCCGTGCCACCGCCGACGCCGCCTACGTGCGGGCGAAAAGGGGGGCCGTCTGACCGGCCCGAGCCCGGTCGACCGAGGGAAACCCGGCAGCAAGATCCACGCCCTGTCGGAACGCAGCGGGCTCCCGCTGTCCGTGGGCGTGTCCGCGGCGAACACCCACGACAGCCGCTGCCTGGAATCTCTCGTCCAGGCCATCCCCGCCGTCAAGTCCCGGCGCGGCCCCCGCCGACGACGGCCGGACAAGCTGCACGCCGACAAGGGATACGACTACCCGCACCTGCGGCGGATGCTGCGCCAGCGTGGCATCCGACCCCGCATCGCCCGCCGGGGCATCGAGTCGGCGAGCCGCCTCGGCCGGCACCGGTGGGTCATCGAGCGGACCTTCGCCTGGT
>NZ_FMDN01000032.1 GCF_900090245.1 Micromonospora halophytica | reverse complement strand
CTTACGCAGCAGAGTCGAGTTCATGATCGTGTTCATCAGGAAGCTCCTTCACGGGGGTCGACACACACACGCCGTGGGGGACGACATCGCGTGCGGGCACCTCGACAGGCGCTCAAACAGGGGGAAAGCCGATACCCGGACTCCACACAAACCCTGAGGAGGGGTTCACGGTCACGCAAGCCGGAGGGCTCGCGGCGCCGGGACCATGTGTAACGACCGGCGGGCCACCACCATTCCCGGCCCGGGCACATCCCCAGCCGGGCCTCGGTACCAGGCCTGGCAGCGGGGGCGCGCTGCTGCGGTCGTACAGAGAATGTAACCACCGGCGGCCCGCCACCATTCCGCCACCACGGTGCCGCCGGCCACAGGACCCCGCACACCAACCAGGCATGAACCCGACACCGACAAACCACAACCGCAGCCCACCTGAACCGGACACCCGACCCAGACCGCACACCCCCCACACCAGCTCGCGTGCGGTTGTCATCGCCCAGGCAGCAACAACCACACCCGACACCCGTCCGCCTGACCGAAGGCGGACACCCCCGCCCACGTACCCGAAACCGGCGAAACGGACGCCGCGCGCACGGACGGCGGTCGACATCGACGCGCGGCGGAGTGCGATCTTCTGCCGAGGGCAGATCCGCTGCCGGTGAACACGGGTGTCGCCACGGCCCGGGGCGGGACAGGCTGGGACGCATGAGACTCCTGGTACTCGGCGGTACGGGGTTCGTCGGCGGCGCGGTGGTGGCGGAGGCGGTACGACGGAACTGGTCGGTGACGGTGTTCAACCGCGGGCTGCACGGGGCCGCGCCCGAGGGCGTACACCGGTTACGGGGTGACCGGACGGCGCACGACGGCCTGGCGGCGCTCTCCGGCGGCGCGTGGGACCTGGTGGTCGACACCTGGGACGGCGCGCCGCGCGGCGTGCGGGATGCGGCCCGCGCGCTGGTCGACCGGGTCCGGCACTACGCCTACGTCTCCAGCGGCTCGGTCTACGCTCACCCGTTGCCGTCCGGCGCGGGGGAGGAGGCGCCGGTGGTGGACGCCGCCCCGGACGCCGACGACGGCGACTACCCGCACAACAAGGCGGGTGGGGAACGGGCGGCCGCGCAGGTGTTCGGCGACCGGGCGCTGCTGGTCCGGGCCGGGCTGATCCTCGGCCCGGGGGAGGACATCGGCCGGCTGCCCTGGTGGCTGCACCGCGTCGCCCGGGGCGGGGACGTGCTGGCACCGGGCCCGGCCGACCTGCCGGTGCAGTACGTCGACGTGCGGGACCTCGCGGCGTGGACGCTGGACCGGGCCGTCGCCGGCACCGGCGGGGCGTTCAACGTGATCAGCCGCCCCGGGCACACCACCATGGGTGAGCTGCTGGCCGCCGCCGTCGCGGTGACGGGAACGGACGCCCGGCTGCGCTGGACCGACCCGGAGCCGATCCTCGCCGCCGGGGTGGTGCCCTGGAACGACCTGCCCATCTGGGTGCCGCCGGGGCACGAGTACCGCTGGTTGCAGGAGCGCGGCGTCGACAAGGCGTACGCCGCGGGACTGACCTGCCGCCCGGTGGCGGAGACGGTCGCCGACACCTGGCGCTGGCTTCGCCGGGTGGGGTCGGCGCCGCAGCGGGCCGGCCGACCGGCGCGGGCACCGGTCGGGCTCGATCCCGAGCGGGAGGCGGCGCTGCTCGCCGCCCACCACGCGGCCTGATCCGGGCCGTGGTGCGCCGGTCCCGCGACGGACGGGGGCGCGGAACCGGCGCACCACGGCCTCAGCAGCCCCCACGGCCTCGGTGGCGCCAGCCGCGCGGTACCCCGGTCAGCTCGGCGTGGGCAGCCCCGTGGCCGGCGCGACGGACACCGGCAGATCCAGCACGTCGTCGATGTCGCGTCGGGGGGTGGCCACCCCCGGCTGGCCGTACCCGATCCGCATCACCATCTGCGGGGTGCCGAACCGCCCCAGCGACAACCGCAGGGCCTCCCGGGCGCCCGGCACCTCGATCGGCTGGGAGAGCATGGAGACGCTCAGCCCGGCGTCGGTCGCGGTGAGCAGCACCCGTTGCAGGGCCTGCCCGGCGAGGATCTGGTCGGTGGTGGTGTTGCCGGCCGAGCCGAGCACGGCGACCAGCGGCTCCGGCTCGAAGTCGCGGCCGGGGGCCCGGTTGCGTCCGCCGAAACCGCGCATCGGCAGCAGGTCCTGCGGTTCGCTCTGCGGGCCGCCGGCGGCGGCCGGCACCCCGTCGGGGGAGGGCTCACGGCGGATCCATTCGGCCCGTTCGTGCCGGTAGCCGGGGTCGCGTTCCAGCACGCGGTGGGCGCTGCGGGCGATCTCGGCGAAGGCGTTGACCGCGGTGGTGCCGATCACCAGCTCCAGCCAGCACTGCTCGGCACGGGCCGCCTCGCCGAGCCGCCACCGGGCTTCCGCCGGCACCGGGTCGGGCCAGAACGGCGCGCGGTTGCTGAACCGGCGGGGGATGGCCGCGTACAGGCTTCGCTCGGCCGGGGTCGGGGGCCGCGGTGCGTCGTCGGGCACGAGCCGGGCCATCACGTCCGGTTCCGCCGGGTACGGACGCAGCCGCAACTTGGCCGGCGTGCCGGCCACGGCGAGGGACAGTCGCAGGTTGAACAGCGCCGCCCCACACGCGATCCGCGCGCCCCAGCCGCTCGGGTCGGTGGCGGGCAGCCGTCGCGTCCGGTCGACCGACAGCTCGATCCCGCCGTCGCGGAGCCGCAGCCGCCACGGCTGCGTGTTGTGCAGGGAAGGTGCGCGGACAGCGTCCGCGGCGGCAGCCCGAAGCTGCGCGACGGTGTAGCCGGTGTCCATGGTGATGCTCCTTCCGTGGCGGTGGTGCCGCCCCCCGGTGGTTCCTCTCCACAGTCCGTCACCAGGGGGTACGCCGGGCAGGGCCGGAGGGCCCGACCGGCCGGGCACCCCTTCCCGCCGGGACGCGTCGAGGTAGGGACCTTCGGCCCGTGCATGAAGGACGCCCCGGCGGGTAGAAACGAGGGATGATCCGGGTGTTCCTCCTCGACGACCACGAGGTCGTCCGTCGTGGCCTTGCCGACCTGTTGCAGAGCAGCGGTGACATCGAAGTGGTCGGCGAGTCCGGCTCCGCGCAGGAGGCTGCCCGGCGCATCCCCGCGCTGCGGCCCGACGTGGCGATCCTCGACGCCCGGCTGCCCGACGGCAACGGCATCGACGTCTGCCGGGACGTCCGGGCCGTCGACTCCTCGATCAAGGGGCTGATCCTCACCTCGTACGAGGACGACGAGGCGCTCTTCGCCGCGATCATGGCGGGGGCGGCCGGGTACGTGCTCAAGCAGATCCGCGGCACCGACCTGGTGGACGCGGTGCGCCGGGTGGCCGCCGGCCAGTCGCTGCTCGACCCGGCGATCACCACCCGGGTGCTGGAGCGTATCCGCAGCGGCGTGGAGCAGCCGCGCGAGCTGAAGACGCTCACCGAGCAGGAGCGCCGCATCCTGGAGTACGTGGCCGAAGGGCTCACCAACCGGGAGATCGCCGGCAAGATGTTCCTGGCCGAGAAGACGGTGAAGAACTACGTCTCCAGCGTGCTGGCCAAGCTGGGCCTGGAGCGGCGTACCCAGGCGGCGGTGCTGGCCACCCGGCTGCTCGGCAAGAGTCACTGAGCGCCCGCCACCACTGATCGTCCGACGCGCCGGGGGACACCCCCCGGCGCGTCGCCGTGCTCAGTCGCGCAGCGGCACGCACCAGAACAGCTCGGTGCCGTGCGGCTCGACCGGGCGTACCTCGAACTCGCCGCCGTGCCGCTCGGCGCGCTCGCGCAGGTTGACCAGCCCACCCCGGGCGGCGGCCGGATCGCAGCCCACACCGTCGTCGCTGACCGTCACCGCGACCCGACCGCCCTCCACCCGGACGGCGACGGCGACCCGGCTCGCCTCGGCGTGCCGCACGGCGTTGGAGAGCGCCTCGCGCAGCACGGCCGCCAGGTCGGGGCGGACCGACTCGGGCACCGCGCTGTCGATCGGCCCGTCCAGGTCCAGCGTGGGGCGGAAGCCCAGCGACTCGGCGGCCACGTCGACCGCCTCCCGGATCTCGGTGCGCAGCGCCGCGCTCATCGGGGTACGCAGCTCGAAGATGGTGCGGCGGATGTCCCGGATGGTGGCGTCGAGGTCGTCGACGGCCGCGTTGATCCGCTTGGCGATCTCGGGGCGGACGTTCATCGGCGCGGCGCTCTGCAGTTGCAGCCCGGTGGCGAAGAGCCGCTGGATGACCACGTCGTGCAGGTCCCGGGCGATCCGCTCGCGGTCCTCCAGGACGACCAGCAGCTCCCGTTCCTCCTGGCCCCGGGCCCGCTCCATGGCCAGCGCCGCCTGGCCGGCGAAGCTGCCCAGCAGTTTCACGTCGTCGTCGGACGCCCGGGTGGCGTCCGGACGGTGGGCGATCACCAGCACACCGTGCAGGGTGTCCGCCGCGGCGAGCGGGGACACCACGGCCGGCCCGGCCACCACCGGTGTCGGCCACGGGGCGGACTGCACCAGGTTCTCCACCAGCTCGTGACGGCGTTCGGTGACCGAGCCGGCGAAGGTGGTCTCGGCGGCCGGCAGCACCGCGCCGACCAACGCCCGGGCGGCACCGTCGGCGTCGTCGACCACCTCGACGGTGAACTGGCCGGCGTCCTCGTCGTAGAGCAGCACCAGGGCCAGCTCCGCCTCGGCGACCTCCCGCGCCCGACGGGCCACCAGGGTCAGCGCGTCGGTGCGGCGGACCTCGCCCAGCAGCACCGAGGTGATCTCGGCGGTGGCGGCGAGCCAGCGCTCCCGCCGGTGGGCCAGGGCGTACAGGCGGGCGTTCTCGATGGCCACGCCGGCCGCGGCGGCGAGCGCGACGACGATCTCCTCGTCGTCCTCGGTGAACTCGGGGGCACCCTGCTTCTCGGCGAGGTAGAGGTTGCCGAAGACCTGGTCGCGGATGCGGACCGGGACACCGAGGAAGCTGTGCATCGGCGGGTGGTTCGGCGGGAAACCGTACGACTTCGGATGCTGGGTGATGTCCGGCATGCGGACCGGGCGCGGGTCGTCGATGAGCAGGCCGAGCACGCCCCGCCCGTGCGGCAGGTCGCCGATCTTCGCGTGCAGCTCCGGGTCGATGCCGTGGATGATGAAGTCGTGCAGCATGCGGTCCGGCCCGATCACGCCGAGCGCGCCGTACCTGGCGCCGACCAGATCGCAGGCCGACTGCACGATCCGTTGCAGGGTGCTGCGCAGGTCGAGGTCCGACCCGATGCCCACCACCGCGTCGAGCAGGGCGCGCAGCCGCTCCCGGCTGGTCACCACCTCGCCGACCCGGTCCAGCATCTCCTGGAGCAGTTCGTCGAGGCGGACCCGCGACAGCGGGCTCAGGCCCAGCGACGGGGAGGTGTGCTCGTTGCGAGGATTCGGTGCGGCCACCGGGCGATGTTACCGCCCGGTGACCGACCAACACGACATCGTCAGGACCGCTGCTCGCGCACCGCTGTGGTATCCACCACCTGCTCGACCGGCAGCCGCGGCGTGTGCGGCGGCCCCGCGTGCGCCGGATCGGCGATCCCCAGCCGCAGCACGATGTACGGGTGGCCCATCCCGCTGAGCAGCTGACGCAACGTCTGCCGGGTGCCCGCCACCTCCACCACGCCCGACAGCGGCACCACGGAGACGCCGAGCCGGGTGGCGGTCAGCCAGAGCCCGGAGAGCGCCTCGCCGGCGCGCAGCCAGCTGTCCGGCTCGTCCTCGTCGCCGTAGAGCAGCGCGTACACGGCGGCCTTGTCGTGGCCGGGGCCCACCGGCAGGGTGCCGGTGCGACCGAAGTCACGGCCGGGCACGGTGGTCTGCGCCTGCTGCTCGGGCAGCACCTCCGCCGGCAGGCCGGTGCCGGTGCCGGCCCGGTTGGTCCAATAGAGCAGTTCCTCGCGCAGCTGCGGGTCCTCGGCCTCGACCGCCCCGGCGTGCCCGGCCGCGGCGGCCAGCTCCATCACCTGGCCGGAGTCGAGGATCTGCAGGTTCGCGCCCTCGTCGGCGGCGGCCCGGGCGATCTCACCGAGCGCACTGGTGGAGACCGGTTCGTCGCTGACCGGGCGCCGGTCGGTGTGCCGGACCTGCATGCACTGCACCATGCGCATGGCGTCCGGTTCGGCGCCGGCGTGGGCCAGCCCGGTCAACCGGGCCAGCAGGTCCGGCTGCGCCGGGTCGGGCAGCCGCTCCACCACCGCCGTCCAGCCCTCCGCGGCCAGCGCGAGCCGGGCGTGGTGCAGCGCCGCGCCACAGCTGAGCGCGAGCAGCCGGCCCTCCGGGTCGGTGGCGGTCAGCTGGCGGTCCCGGACCACCCGCAGCTCCAGGGCGTCGGGCAGGACCCGCCACCGCCACGGCTGCGTGTTGTGCACCGACGGGGCGTAGCCGGCGGTCGCGGCGGCCTCCGCGAGCGCGGTGGTCAGCGGGCGGTCCTGTCCCGGCGTCTCGTGGCTCATCGTCACGACCTTTCCGTTTCTCCCCATCGTGCCCCAGCCCGGCAGTGCCGTGGGCGGGGTTGCGGCTGCATCCTGCGTGATGCCCGGATCCGTCGCAGAGTACGCAGCGGGACCGCCGTCGGATGTGTCGGCCCGCCCGTTTCCTCCGGATCGCTCCGTCCCGGCCGGCATCCCTGCGACGATCCCCAGGTGGGGGCCGATTCGCGCGGGTGCGTACCGGAGAAGCCGGTCGCGCGGCGCCGGGTGGACTGGCGTGAGTGGGCGCCGCTGACCCTGCTCACCCTGGCGGTGCTCGCCGGCGCCGCGCTCCGCTTCGCCGGTCTGCGGGGGGCCGCCGACCTGGTCTGGGCCGGGGTGACCCTGGTGGCGCTGCTGCCGGCCGCCTGGGCGGTGCTGCGTCAGCTGGTACGCCGGCAGTTCGGCGTGGACGTGATCGCCGTGCTGGCCCTGGTCGGCGCGCTGCTGGTCCGGGAGTACCTGGCCGGTGCGGTGATCGCCGTCATGGTCGCCACCGGCCGGGCGCTGGAGGAGTACGCCCAGCGGCGGGCGACGCGCGACCTGCGGGCACTGCTGGAACGGGCGCCCCGGCAGGCACGCCGGCGCACCCCCGGCGGGGGCATCGAGGTGGTCCCGCTGGACCGGGTCGCGGTCTCCGACCGGCTGCTGGTCGGCCCCGGCGACGTCACGCCGGTCGACGGCATCCTGGAGGACGCGGCGACCCTCGACGAGTCGGTGGTCACCGGCGAGTCGCAACTCATCCAGCGGTCGGCGGGGGAGCAGGTGGCCAGCGGCGTGGTCAACGCGGGGGCGGCCGTCGGGCTGCGCGCCACCCGCAGCGCCGCGCAGAGCACGTACGCGGGCATCGTCCGGCTGGCCGAGGAGGCGACCGCGCGCAAGGCCCCGATGGTCCGCCTCGCCGACCGGTACGCGGCGGCGTTCGTGCCGTTCACCCTGGTGCTGGCCGGTGCGGCGTGGCTGTGGTCCGGGCAGTTCGTCCGGGCGGTCGCGGTGCTGGTGGTGGCCACCCCCTGCCCGCTGCTGCTGGCCACCCCGATCGCGATCGTCTCCGGGCTGTCCCGGGTGGCCCGGCGCGGGGTGCTGGTCCGTGACGGCGGGTCGCTGGAACTGCTCGGCCGCGCCCGTACCCTGCTGGTGGACAAGACCGGCACGCTCACCGCCGGCCGGCCCCGGGCCGCCGAGACGGTCGTCGCCCCCGGCGGCGATCGGGACGAGGTGCTGCGGCTGGCCGCCTCGGTCGAACAGCTGTCCCCGCACGTGCTGGCCGCCGCGCTGGTCCGCCAGGCCCGGGAGCGGGGCCTGCCGCTGGCCGAGCCGACCGAGGTGACCGAGGAGCCCGGCCGGGGGGTCACCGGGCGGGTGGACGGGCGGCTGGTGAAGGTCGGCCAGCTCGCCGGGGAGCCGCCGCAGTGGGCGATGTCGGCCCGTGAGCGTGCCGAGATCGCCGGCCGGTCCACGGTCTGGGTGAGCGACGAGCGTGGCCCGCTCGGCGCGATCCTGCTGGAGGACCCGGTACGTCCCGACGCCCGTCGCACCGTCCGCCGGCTGCGCGAGGCGGGGCTGACCCGCCTGGTGATGCTCACCGGGGACCGGCCCCGCACGGCCGAGCAGGTGGCCCAGGCGGTCGGGGTGGACGAGGCGTTGGCGCAGTGCTCGCCGGAGGGGAAGGTGGCCCGGGTCCGCCAGGAGTCGGCGCGGGCGGTGACGGTGATGGTGGGCGACGGGGTGAACGACGCCCCGGCGCTCGCCGCGGCGCATGTGGGCGTGGCGATGGGCGCGACCGGGGCGACCGCCTCGGCGGACGTGGCCGACGCGGTGCTCACCGTCGACCGGCTGGACCGGCTCGCCGACGCCGTGGAGATCGCCCGGTACGCCCGCCGCATCGCGGTGCAGAGCGCCACGGTCGGGATGGGGCTGGCGGTGGCGGCGATGCTGGTCGCCGCGGCCGGCCGGTTGCCCCCGGTGGGCGGGGCGTTCCTCCAGGAGGGCATCGACGTGCTGGTGATCCTCAACGCGCTGCGAGCCCTGGGCGGTGGGCTGCGCCGCCGCGACGTCCCGCCGGCCACCCGCGCGCTGCTCGACCGGTACGCCGGCGAGCACACCGGGGTACGCGACGTGCTGGCCGGGCTGCGCGACACCGCCGATCTGGTGGCCACCCGCCCGGACGCCCCGCAGTGCCTGCCGGCGCTGCGCGCGACGCACCGGCGGCTGACCGGCGAGGTGTTGCCGCACGAGTCGGCCGAGGAACGCGAGCTCTACCCGGCCCTGGCCGGGCCGCTGGGCAGCGCCGAGGCAACGTCCACGATGAGCCGGGGGCATCTGGAGATCCGCCGGCTGGTGGACCGGATCGGCGCTCACCTGGCCCAGGCCGGTGCCGGGCCGCTGCGCCGCGACCAGGTGCCGGACCTGCTCGCCGCCCTCTACGGACTGGACGCGGTGCTGCGCCTGCACCTGGCCCAGGAGGAGGAGGACTACTTCACCCTCAGTCCCGCCGCCCCCGGCGAGGGCGACCGCCGCTGAGGGGACCCCGACCCGCCCAGGCGGATCATCTACTCCACGGCGGCCGGCGGCTGACCCATCGGGCGCTTGATCGATACCGTGGCGCCGATGTGGCGGGGTCCCAGCCGCCACGACCCCGCCACATCGGCGCCACGGCGTGGACCATCGGGGCGGATACGGCCGTGCCCGGCCCCGACGACAGCGGGACCGGGCATGGCGGTGACGGTTCAGCGTTCCCGGGCCACCGCGACCGGGCAGTGCGCGTGCTGGATGAGCTGCTGGCTGACCGAGCCGAGCAGCATGCCGCGCAGCCCGCCCCGGCCCCGGCTGCCCACCACCACGAGCTGGGCGTCCCGGCTCGCCTCGACCAGCGTCGCCGCCGGGTTGCCGGGCCGCACGTCGACCTCGACCACCACGTCCGGGAAGGTCTGCCGCCACCGGCTCAGCATCTCCTCGACGGCGGCCCGTTCCTCGTCGGTGGTGGCCCGCTCGTCGTGGTCCGACGGCCGCCACCGCTCACCCGGCGGATCGAAGACCCGGACGACCCGCAGCGGCACCTCCCGCTGCGCGGCGCGTTCCACCGCGAAGCCGAGCGCCGCCTGGGACGACTCGGAGCCGTCGACGCCCACCACCACCGGCCCCGTTGCGTCGGCCTGCCCGTCGCGGACCACCACCACCGGGCAGTGCGCGTGGGCGGTCACCGAGACGGCGGTGGAGCCGGCGAGCAGGCCGCCGAAGCCGCCGTGGCCCCGACTGCCCAGCACCAGCAGCCCCGCGTCGGCGGAACGCTCCTGGAGCAGCAGGGCCGGCGGGCCGTCGAGGACGTCCCCGTGCACGGTCACGTCCGGCCGCTCGGCGGCGGCGTCCGCCGCCGCCTTGCGGACCAGTTCCTCGACCTGCCGGCGGGCGGTCTCGTCGGGCCAGATCCCCGGGGCCACCCCCGGACCGATCCAGCCGGCCACGGTCAGCCACTCGAAGACGTACGTCAGGCGGACCGGTCGGCCGCTGCGCTGCGCCTCGTCCAGCGCCCAGTTCAGCGCCAGGGTGGCGTCGGTCGAACCGTCGTAGCCGACCAGGATCTCGTCTGCGCTCACCGCGCCCACCTCCTCTCGATCGGTCACTGCTCGCCGCGCAGCGCCTGGTCCGTCTCCCGGATCCAGCGCCACTCGGCGACCCGGGGGTCGTCCTCGCCGTACCGGCGGGTGTGGTCGCGGCAGGCCTGCCGGGCGTCGACCATCTCCTGACGCAGGTGGGCGGCGCGCGAGGCGAGCCCGGGAACCCGGTCGATCACGTCGATGACCAGGTGGAACCGGTCCAGGTCGTTGAGCATCACCATGTCGAACGGCGTGGTGGTGGTGCCCTCCTCCTTGTACCCGCGTACGTGCAGGTTGTCGTGGTTGGCCCGGCGGTAGGTGAGCCGGTGGATCAGCCACGGGTAGCCGTGGTACGCGAAGATGATCGGCTTGTCGCGGGTGAAGATGGTGTCGAACTCGTTGTCCGGCAGGCCGTGCGGGTGCTCCGACGGCGGCTGCAGGCGCATCAGGTCGACCACGTTGACCACCCGCACCTTCAGCTCGGGCAGGTGCTGGCGGAGCAGTTCGGCCGCAGCGAGGGTCTCCAGGGTCGGCACGTCGCCGGCGCAGGCGAGCACCACGTCCGGCTCGGCGCCCTCGTCGGTGCTGGCCCAGTCCCAGATGCCCAGGCCGCGCCGGCAGTGCTGGACCGCCTCGTCCATGCTCAGCCAGTTCGGCGCCGGCTGCTTGCCGGCGACCACCACGTTGATGTAGTGCCGGCTGCGCAGGCAGTGGTCCATGGTGGAGAGCAGGGTGTTGGCGTCCGGCGGCAGGTAGACCCGCACCACTTCGGCCTTCTTGTTGACCACGTGGTCGATGAAGCCCGGGTCCTGGTGCGAGAAGCCGTTGTGGTCCTGCCGCCACACGTGGCTGGAGAGCAGGTAGTTCAGCGAGGCGACCGGCTCCCGCCAGGGGATGCCCCGGGTCACCTTCAGCCACTTGGCGTGCTGGTTGACCATCGAGTCGACGATGTGGATGAACGCCTCGTAGCTGGTGAAGATGCCGTGCCGGCCGGTGAGCAGGTAGCCCTCCAGCCAGCCCTCGCAGAGGTGCTCCGAGAGCACCTCCATCACCCGGCCGTCGGCGGAGAGGTGGTCGTCGCCCTCGACGGTGTCGGCCACGAACGCCCGGTCGGTGACCTCGAAGGCGGCGCCGAGCCGGTTGGAGGCGACCTCGTCCGGGCCGAACAGGCGGAACGTCTGCGGGTTGCGGCTGATGACGTCCCGGACCCAGGTGCCGAGCACACCGGTGGCGCCGACCGCCGGCTCGCCCGGCTTCTTGACGTCGACCGCGTAGTCGCGGAAGTCCGGCAGGTCCAGGTCGCGCAGCAGCCGCCCGCCGTTGGCGACCGGGTTGGCGCTCATCCGCCGGTCACCGGTGGGCGGTAGTGCGGCCAGGTCGCCGACCGGCGCGCCGGTGGCGTCGAAGAGTTCCTCCGGCCGGTAGCTGCGCAGCCAGCGCTCCAGCTCGGCCAGGTGCTCCGGGTTCTTCCGAACCTCGGAGATCGGCACCTGGTGGGCCCGGTACGTCCCCTCGACCTGCTTGCCGTCGACCCGCGCGGGGCCGGTCCAGCCCTTCGGCGTACGCAGGATGATCATCGGCCAGCGGGGACGTTCGACGGTGCCGCCGGAGCGGGCCCGGCGCTGGATCTCGGCGATCTCGTCGCAGGCCCGGTCGAGGGTGGCCGCCAGCGTCTGGTGCACCTTCGTCGGGTCGTCGCCCTCGACGATGTAGGGCTGGTGCCCGTAGCCGCGCATCAGGTCGAGCAGGTCCTCGGTGGAGATCCGGTCCAGCACCGTCGGGTTGGCGATCTTGTAGCCGTTGAGGTGCAGGATCGGCAGCACCGCGCCGTCGCGGGCCGGGTTGAGGAAGACGTTGGACAGCCAGCTGCCGGCCAGCGGGCCGGTCTCGGCCTCGCCGTCGCCGATGACGCAGGCGACCAGCAGGTCGGGGTTGTCGAACGCGGCGCCGTACGCGTGGCTGAGCGCGTACCCCAGCTCGCCGCCCTCGTGGATCGAACCCGGCACCTCCGGCGCCACATGGCTCGGGATGCCGCCGGGGAAGGAGAACTGCCGGAACAGCCGCTGCATGCCGGTCTCGTCGCGGCTCACCGAGTGGTACAGCTCGCTGTACGTGCCCTCCAGCCAGGTGTTCGCCACCAGGGCCGGGCCGCCGTGGCCGGGGCCGGTGACGAAGATCGCCGAGAGGTCGCGGTTGACGATGATCCGGTTGAGGTGGGTGTAGAGCAGGTTGAGCCCGGGGCTGGTGCCCCAGTGGCCGAGCAGCCGGGGCTTGACGTGCTCGGGCTTCAGCGGCTCACGCAGCAGCGGGTTGTCCAGCAGGTAGATCTGGCCGACGGTGAGGTAGTTGGCCGCCCGCCAGTAGGCGTCCAGCCGGCGCAGCTCGTCTTCGGTCAGTGGGCCGTGCAGGTCGAGAGCGGTGTCCATGCTGCAATAGCCTCTCGCGGGTCGCGGAATTCTGCACCCGGAAGCCTGATTTCGTCTCCGGGCATCCCCAGCTTTGCCCAGTCGGGCGAAGTGGATCAGGGCCGTTGGTCCCGGTACGCGGGGGCGTCACGTCCCGTCCTGCGCCGCCTCGGTCAATCCACGGACGACGATGACCGGGGACGGCGCATGGTAGAGCAGGGTCTGGCTCACCGCGCCCAGCATCCCGCGCCACGGCTCGTCCCCCCGGGCCCCCACCACGGCGACCTGCGCGGACCGGGACTGTTCCACCAGGACGGTGCCCGGGTCGCCGCGTACGGTGTGGCACTCGGTGGGGAGCGTGGGGTGACCCCGGCCGGCCCGGGCCACCGCCTCGGCGAGCACCTCCTCGCCGACGTCGGGGCGTCCCGGCTCGACCACCCGCACCGCGATCAGCCGGGCCTGTCGCCGGAACGCGCAGTCGAAGGCGAAGCCGAGGGCGGTCAGGGCGCTCTCCGACCCGTCCACCCCGACCAGCACCGGCCCGCTCGGCGGCGGCTCACGTCGGGCCACCAGCACCGGACAGCCGGCCCTGGCGGCGAGCTGGACGGCCGGGGAGTCGGCCGGCACGCAGCCCTCGCAGCCGGCCATGCCGCCGTCGCCGATGGCCACCATGAACGCCGTCTCGGAGCGGCGTACCAGCGTCTCGACCGGGGAGCCCTCGACGATCTCGGCGCTGACCGACACTCCCGGCTCGACCTCGTTGGCGATCTCCGCGGCCCGGGCGATCAGCTCCTCGGCCTGGGCCCGGGGGCCGACTACCGAGGGCGCCTGGAGAGCGGCCTCCCAGTTGAAGGCGTGCAGCAGGGCCAGGTCGCGGCCGTGCGCGGCGGCCTCCCGCGCGGCCAGCCGGACGACCTGCATGCCCTGCGCGGACGGGCCGACGCCGGCCACCACCGGCGTGCCGGCGGATCCGGTCATCCGGCTCACCTCCCGGGCGTCCCGCAGGGCACGGCCACGCCGTCCCCACCGACGCTAGTCCGGCCACCGGGCGGGCGGGCCGGGATCGCCACACCCGACCGCCGGCCCGGCGCGAAGCGGCCTGCCGTCCTGCCGAGGGGTGTGGATGTGCTGGCCGCGAGCGTCACCGAGTGTGATGGGAGGTCGGTGCGCCACCCGGCCAGGGCGGGGTGGTCGGTGAGGCCGAGCTGCCGGGTGCGGGGTGGGTCGACGGTCCTGGTCCGCGAGGTGGCGCGGGCAGCCGCCAGCGGCAGGGGAAGGCGCGGGTACCGGAGGTCAGGAGGCGGGGTGGACGTGCAGGACGGCAGCGGTGGCGTTGTCGTCGCCGCCTTCGGCGAGGGTGGCCGCGAGCAGGGCGCGGACCGCCTGCGCCGGGTCCGGCTCGGTGAGCAGCTCCCGCAGTCGGTGATAGTCGAGCTGGTCACTCACTCCGTCGGTGCAGAGCAGCCAGGTCTCTCCGGGGCGCAGCGGGACCGCCAGCAGGTCCGCCTCGGGCTTGTCCGGGTGGCCGACGTAGCGCAGGAGCTGGTAGCGGGCCCGGGCCGCCTCCGGGGAGTTCGCCGGCCACCAGCCGTGCAGCAACCCCAGCCAGGCCATGGTGTGGTCGACGGTCACCAGCTCCAGGACGCCGTCGCGCAGCCGGTACGCCCGCGAGTCGCCGAGCTGGACGACCCAGCCCTGCTCACCGTCCGGCTCGGCGAGCAGGGCGGTCAGCGTGCAGCCGGTCAGCTCGGCCAGTCCCGCGCCGGCCCGGCGTACCCGGATCTGCGCCTCGGCCACCGCGCCGCGCAGCTCACGCGCCCCGACGGCCGGCCAACCGGCGCGGACCTGTTCGACCAGGGTCGTCGTAGCGGTGGTGCCGGCGGTCCGGCTGCCCTCGCCGTCGCCCATGCCGTCGGCGACCACCACGAGCGGCAGCTCCGGATCGAGGTGCAGCACGTCGAAGTTGGCCCGGTAACGGTTGCCGACCACGGTGCCGCCGGCGAGTTCCAGGCAGAGTCGGCCCATGGTCAGCCGGCGCGTGGCCTCGACGGGCGGAGCGGTGGGGCGGCGACGGAACACCTGCGGACGGTAACACCGGCGGGGCCACGCGCCGGGCGTCCGCCGATCGTGTCGGCGGACGCCCGGCGGCCGTCGGCTCGCTGACCGGGAAGGCATCGGCGGCGGCCGTCGGCTCGCTGACCGGCCAGAGTTGCTGCACACTTGCGCCGTGGATGGTGGAGACGACAAGCGCCCGGTGACCGCTGACGACCGCGCGCCGGGCTCGGCGGTGGTGGTGAATCCCACCAAGGTGACCGATCTCGACGAGTTCCGCCGGACGGTGAACGACGCCCTGTCCGCCGCCGGCTGGCCGGAGCCGGTCTGGTACGAGACCACGGCCGACGACCCGGGGCGGGGGCAGACCGAGGAGGCCGTCCGCAACGGGGCCCAGGTCGTCTTCGCCTGCGGCGGCGACGGCACCGTGATGGCCTGCGTGAGCGGGCTGGTCGGCACCGACGCGGAACTGGCCGTGCTGCCCCAGGGCACCGGCAACCTGCTCGCCGCCAACCTGGGCCTCTCCAACGACCTGGCCGCCGGGCTGGAGGTCGCCGTCGAGCGCGGAATGCGCCGGCTCGACGTCGGCGCGGTCGGTGACCAGTACTTCGCCGTGATGGCCGGCATGGGCTTCGACGCCCAGATGCTCCAGGACACCTCCGAGACCACCAAGGCGCGGATCGGCTGGCCGGCGTACGTCGTCGGGGCCGCCAAGCACCTGCGGGACCGACCGATGCGGGTCACCGTCGCCATCGACGACAAGCCACCGCTGCGCCGCCGCGCCCGTACGGTGCTGATCGCCAACGTCGGCCGGCTCCAGGGCGGGGTACGCCTGCTCACCGACGCCGAGCCGGACGACGGCTGGCTCGACGTGGCCGTGCTCACCCCCCGTACCCTGCGGCACTGGCTCGCGATGGGGTGGGCGCTGGTGCGCCGCCGTGGCAGCGTGCCCCGGATGGAGGTCTTCCGGGCCCGCCGGGTGGAGATCACCAGTAACCGGGCCCAGCCCCGGCAGCTCGACGGCGACCTGATCGAGCCGGGGCGCTCGCTCAGGGCCGAGATCAGGCCCGGATCGCTCTGGCTCTGCGTGCCGCGACCCGAGCGGGCCCCGGACCTCGCGGTGGACGCCGACGCGGCGGCGAAGCGCGGCGAGAAGCTGATCGGAAAAGCGCGCCGTGAGTAGCACCAAACTCGTCCCCGAGACCCGGCTGATGTCGGAGGAGGAACTCTCCGCCGACGACGCCTGGCACACCCTGCGTCGCCACGGCGGCTGGTGCCTGCTGCGCGACGCGTTCATCCGGTTCCGCTACGGCGACGGGTTCAGCCACTCCCGGGCCTTCGCGTTGCAGCTCTGCCTCGCCGTGGTGCCCTTCATGATCGCGCTGACCGGCCTGATCACCGAGCTGGGTGTCGAGGAGGGCGGCCAGGTCGTCGCGGACACCGTGCTGGCCCTCACCCCCGGTCAGAGCGAGGAGGTGGTCCGCGAGCTGCTCGGTGAGGGGGACCGCGTCGAGCGGGCGGGTGAGGTGGCGCTGAGCCTCGGTCTGCTCACCGGACTGGTCGCGCTCACCACCACGATGGCCCAGATCGAACGCGGTGCCAACCGGATCTACGGGGTGGAGCGGGACCGGCCGGCGCTGTGGAAGTACGTCCGGGCCGCGGTCCTCGCCATGGCCGCCGGCCTGCCGGCGCTGGCCGGCTTTCTCATCCTGGTCGGCGGTGGGGCGATGGGCGACTCCGTCGAGCGGCACTACGAGTGGGGCGACCTCGCCGCCGGCGCCTGGGACGTCGTCCGCTGGCCGTTGAGCCTCGGGCTGACCGTGCTCGCCGTGGCGGTGATCTTCCGGCACGCGCCCCGACGCAACCAGCCCGGCCTGTCCTGGCTCTTCTTCGGCGCGGGCATCGCCACCGCCCTGTGGTGGCTGGCCAGCCTGCTGCTCGCCGGGTACGTGAAGTTCGGCGGCGGGTTCGGCCAGACCTACGGCGCGCTGACCGGCATGATGGCCCTGCTGCTCTGGGCGAACCTGACCGGCATGGCGCTCTTCGGCGGCCTCTCCTTCGCGGCCCAGCTGGAGGCGATGCGGATCGGGGTGCGGGAGCCGGCCCAACCCGACCTCTGGGAGCCGGAGGCCGAGCGGGAGGGGCTCCACGACACCGGTGACATGACGTCGCTCTGACCCGGCGCGCGGCACCCGGCGTGTACGCGCAACGCCGATCGGGTACAGCGCCTCGCCAGGAGCGGAGGGAGGCTGCCGTGAGCGCGGTCAAAGAGGTGTTGCGACGACCCCTCGGTCATTTCACCGAGCGGACGCTCGCCGGTCTGGCGCTGGTGCTCGGCACCGGAGTCGGCTTCGGTCTGCTGCTCGTGCTGGTCCGGGTCCGGTGGACCCCGCTCTACGACGTCGACCACGGTGTCGCCGCCTGGCTCAACGACCTGATCGCCCCGCACGGGCCGCTGGTCACCGTGCTCAACGCCCTCACCGACCTGGGCGGCCGGGCGGTGATCATCTGGTTGGTCTCGGTCGCCGTGATCGGCCTGCTGATCCGCCGGCAGGGCCGCCTCGCGGTCTTCCTGATCGTCACCGGCCTCGGCGCGCTGATCCTCGACCCGGCGCTCAAGACCCTGGTCGACCGGTTGCGCCCCGAGGTGGAGGTGCCGATCGGCGCGTACGCCGGGAACAGCTTCCCCAGCGGGCACGCCCTCGGTTCCTTCGTCGCGTACGGTGCGCTGCTGCTGGTCTTCCTGCCGGCGATGTCCCGCCGTTGGCGCAAGCCGGCGATCGCCCTGGTCGGCACGCTCGTGTTCCTGATCGGGCTGACCCGCATCGCGCTGGGCGTGCACTTCGTCTCCGACGTGCTCGGGGCCTGGCTGCTGGGCGCGGCCTGGCTCGGCGTCACCGGGTACGCCTTCCGGTTGTGGCGGGTGGAGCGCGGCCGGCGGGTCCCGTCGCTGACCGAAGGGCTGGAGCCGGAGGCCGCGCACGAGGTGGCGCCCGCCCCCGACGAGGCGCACCTGCTGCCGCATCCCCGGGCCGCCGTCTTCGAGCTGCTGGTCGGCTGGGTGCTGGTGCTCGGCGTGCTGTACGGCTTCGGCATGTTCGTCAGCTACCACGCCGGCGGCACCTTCTTCGCCACCCTCGACACCGACGTGCCGCGCTGGTTCGCCGAGCACCGCACCCCGGGCCGGGACGACGTCAGCTACTGGTGGAGCAAGGCCGGCGACACCCACGCCATCCTGCTCATCTCGCTGGTCTTCTGCCCGCTGGTGCTCGCGGTGTGGCGGCGCTGGCGTCCGGTGCTCTTCGTGGCGCTGGCCATGTTCGGTGAGCTGAGCCTCTTCCTCGCCTCCGCCGCGGCGGTGGACCGGCCGCGCCCGCCGGTGGGCAACCTCGACGGGCCGATGCCGACCTCGTCGTTCCCGTCCGGGCACATCGCCGCCACGATCTGCGTCTGGCTCGCCGTCACGCTGATCGTCTTCCCGCGTACCGACCGGTGGTGGCGGTGGATCTTCGTGGCACTCGCGGTGATCATGCCGGTCGGGGTGGCGGTCTCCCGGATGTACCGGGGCATGCACCACCCGACCGACTTCATGGGCGCGATCCTGCTCAGCGCGCTCTGGATCGGACTGCTCTACTGGGTGGTCCGACCCAATGAGGACCTGCGCGAGGGCAATCGGCCGGCCATCGAGTCCGAACAGATCGGCGAGCTGGACGACGAGCTGGCCAAGGCCGGCCGGGTGGACTGACGGGTCGACCGTGCTGCGGGTGATGACCTGGAACATCAGGACCGGCGGTCGGGACCGGGGCGGGGCCGACCGGCTGGGCCTGGTGACCGGCGTGGTCGCCGCCGAGCACCCCGACCTGCTGGCGGTGCAGGAGCTGCGGGACTTCGACCGGGATGGGCTGCTCGCCGACGTCGCGGACCGGGTGGGGATGCGTCCCCACCTGGCCCGCTCCTGCTTCGGGCAGCCCGTCGCCGTGCTGGTCCGCCCGTCGCTGCGGGTGCGGTACGCCGGGCGGGTGCGCCGCCCCTTCCACCACGCCGCTGCCCGCGTCGTCGTGGACACCTCGGCCGGACCGCTGACCGTGTTCAGCACCCACCTGAGTCCGTACTCGGGCGGCCGGCGGCGGATGGAGGCCGACTGGTTGGCGGCGGCCGTCCGGCGTACCGGTGGGGAGTTGACGCTGCTCGCCGGTGACCTGAACACCCTCGACCCGGCCGTCGACCACACCGCCCGGCTGGCCGGCCTGTCGGCGCACCACCGCCGCCGGCACCTGCGCCGCGACGGCCGTACCGTGGACACCCGTGCGGTGTCCCGGCTGCGGGCGGCCGGCCTGGTCGACCTCTGGCCGCTGCGTGCCGGCGCCGCCCCCGACGCTGCCGGGCTGACCGTGCCGACCCGGCACGGCGGGGCGGAGTTCTCCGGGATGCGGCTGGACTACCTGCTCGGCACCGCGCGGGTCGCCACCCTCACCCGGCAGGTGCGGGTGGTCCGTGGCGGGGACGCCGACCATGCCTCCGACCACTACCCGGTCGTCGCGGAGCTGGAGCTGGACCCGGCCTGAGCCGGCCACCGGCGTCGACCGTGCTCGCGGCCCCCGGCGTCGTGACGACGTGACCCGTGCCCGGGCCGCCGCGCCGCGGACCGGGCAACCGTTCCCGCCGCCGGGCGGCATCGCTACGGTGACAGGGCCGGCAACGCGGGGAGGCGCCGATGCGGTACCAGGAGTTCGATCCGGCACGACGGTCGTTCCGGGTGGGCTGGTTGCCGGAAGGGCTGAGCCACCGGACGTGGTCGGGTGGGCGGGACGCGCACTGCCTGGTCGCCCTCGCGCCGCTGCGCCGGTCCACCGGTCCGGTGCCGCGCCTGACAGCGGACGAGCCGGTGGCCGGGAGCCGGGTGGTGACCGTACAGCTCGGCCCCACCGCCGAGGAGGCGTCGATCCGCTGGCGGGGCGGCCGGACGGCCCGGGTGCACGGTCTGCCGGCCGTCCTGCGGTCCAGCGTCGACGGTCGGCATACCGCGCTCCGCTGGGAACCCGTCGCCGGGGTCGGGGCGACGGTCATGGCCACCGGGCTGTCCGCCGCCGATGCCGCGCTGCTCCGGGTCGCCGAAGGGCTGGTGTGGACGGACGAACCGCTCCGGGTGCCCGTCCGGCCCGTTCCGCCGCCGCTGGACGCGCCGTTGCACCGCACGCTGGTCGAGCGGCGCGACGGGCGATGGCACCGGGTCCTGTTCGGCCACCGCGTGCCCGGCTCGGCCCTGCCGTACGAGGACCTGACCGTCGGGGTGGTCCGGGACGACGACCCGCAGGGACCGGGCACCACCACGGTCGCCGGCCGTGCGGCCCGGGCGGCGACCGGGCTCGGGGCGTTCCGGGTGGCCGGGGCGGGGCTGGGCGTCGCCGCCGAGGTCGTGGCCGTCACCTTCCGGGGGCTGGCCGCGCTCGGCGGCCCCGACGGGGCGCTGGCTCTCGCCGCCGCCGTCCGGCTGGTCGACGGCCACGAGGACGAGTCCGGCTGGTCGCCCGTACGCAGCGTGCAACCGTTCCCGCCCCGCCGGTATCCGTAAGGCCGGCAACCGGAAGGCGGGGTGGCCGATGCCGGCCGACCGGCTCAGAGCACCAGGTTGAGCAGGACGGTCAGCACCACCGAGGCGAGGATCGAGAAGAGGATCATCAGGAGGCAGCCGAGGCCGCCGCCGGCGGGCCGGATCTCCGTGTTGCCGATGCGCATGGGTTCACCTTGTCAGGGGCGGGGCGAGCAGGGTGCGGATCGCGTCGGCCACCTCACGGGGCGCGGTGGTCGCGACGTTGTGCGCGGCGCCCGGCACGGCCAACGGGCGGGCGTGGGGGACCAGCCGGGCCACCTGGGAGCGCCAGGCCGGTGGTACGACAGGGTCCCGGGAGCCGGTCACCACGAGGGTCGGCGCGGTGACCCGGACCAGGTCCTCCTCGATCGGGTTGTGGACCGAGTGGGCGAGGGTGGCGTACACCCGCCAGGGGCGGGCGTCCCACACGTCGCGCAGCAGGATCGGCGCCTGCAACGGCGCTTCCCGCACGGTGTCGACCAGCCAGCGGCCGAACAGCCCGTGGCGGGTCCGGGCGGCCGGGTCGCTGGTCGGGCCGGCGAGCACCAGGGCACGTACCGCGTCGGGCCGGCGGGCGGCCAGCGCGGCGGCGACCTCCGCGCCGAACGAGTGGCCGACCAGGCAGACCGGCGGCAGCCGGTACGCGGCCAGCCATGCTGCCAGGAACGCGGCGTGCTGCCGGGCGTCGTACGCCCGACCGGGCCGTTCGGTCAGCCCGAAGCCGGGCAGGTCTGGCACGTACACCGGATGGGTGGCCGACAGCGTGACGGCCAGCGGGGTGAGGTAGCGGTGCGAGACGGCCAGCCCGTGCACCAGCACCACCGGGGGAGTGTCGCCGCCCGGGTCGGCCGCCCGGCGGGTGTGCGCGCGCAGCCCGTCGACCAGCCGCCACTCGCTGGTCAGGCCGGCGGCGGGCCGGGGCGCGGCCAGGGCGAGCCGCAGCTCGGGGGCCCCGAAGCGTCCCGGCCCGCTCGGTCGGGCCCCGGACCGCCCCGGCACGGTCGGTCTCACAGCTCGCGCAGTCGGGGCAGCAGTTCCTCCTGCGCCCAGTCCAGGAACATCGGTTGGGTGTCGCCGCCCACCTGCACGATCGCCACATGGGTGAAGCCCGCGTCGACGAACTTCTTGAACGCCTCGACATGGGCGTCCAGGTCCGGGCCGCAGGAGATGCCCTCGGCGACGTCCTCCTCGCGTACGTACCGGGTGGCGGCGGTGAACGCCTCCGGCCCGGGCAGATCGGCGTTGACCTTCCAGCCCATCCCGAACCAGCGGAACTGGTCGTGCACGATCTTGCGGCACTCGGCTTCGTCCGGGCCGTAGCAGATGGCGACCTGGCCGTAGCGGGGCTGACCGACGCCGCCCGCGTCGTCGTAGAGCTGGATGATCCGGGGGTCCGGCTCGGTGGCGACGATGCCGTCGGCGTGCTCGGCGGCGAGCGCGGCCGACGACGGCCCGGAGGCGGCGACGGCCATCGGCACGGGCCGATCGGGCCGGTCCCAGACGTACGCCTCCGGCACGTCGTAGTGGTTGCCGGAGAAGCTGAGTGTCTCGCCGCCCAGCAGTGGCCGGATGATCTGCAACGCCTCCTCGAACATCTCGTGCCGCTGTTGTACGTGCGGCCACGCGCCGACGACGTGCTCGTTGAGGTTCTCCCCGGCGCCCAGGCCGAGGGTGAACCGGCCGTCGGAGAGCGCCCCGACGGTGCTGGCCTTCTGCGCGACGACGGCCGGGTGGTAGCGGCGGATGGGGCAGGTCACGAAGGACATCAGCTCGGCCCGGCTGGTGGCGTGCGCGACCGCGCCGAGCACCGACCAGGCGTACGGGGAGTGGCCCTGCGAATCCAGCCACGGGTAGTAGTGGTCGGAGATGACCAGCTGGTCGAAACCGGCCGCCTCCGCCCGCACCGCGTAGTCGACCAGCTGCTTCGGACCGGCCTGCTCGCACATCAGGGTGTAGCCGACGCTGACCATCCTGGTTTCTCCTTCCGCCCGGCGATCGTCACCGGATACCCCGGCCGGCGGTGGCCAACCCTGCTGTCCGGTTCGCGCGCCCCGCTGCCAACACACCGCTCGCCAGGTGCGGATCCTTGACGGGGACGCAGGCCCGGTCTAGGGTCCCGCTTAACCGGTTCAGGCCGGCGGCGTCACATCCTGTGGTGGGGATGACCGCCCCTGTGGCGGCCCACGGTCGGCGTGGGCCGCCGCAGGTCGACCCGGTGAACAGGTCACGAACTTAACCGGTTGCTTTCCTCGAAACATCGTCCTACGCTGATCCCTGCGCGACCGGGGAGTCGGGCGGCGGCTGCCGGGCTACAGTCGTCCGCCACCGTCACCACCACTCACCCCACCAGGGCACGGGGTCGACACTTCCTGAGGAAAACCATGAGAAAGCGACTCTGGGTCGCCGGCGTTGCCCTGCTCACCGCGCTCGCCGCCGTCTTCGCCTTCGTCCAGCCGGCGCACGCCGCGGCCGGGTTCACCGTCTCCGGCGGCAAGCTCTACGACGCCAACGGGGCCGAGTTCGTCATGCGCGGCGTCAACCACGCGCACACCTGGTACCCGCAGCAGACCAGCTCGTTCGCCGACATCAAGGCGCTCGGCGCGAACACCGTCCGGGTGGTGCTGGCCAGCGGCGACCGCTGGACGAAGAACAGCGCCACCGACGTCAGCAACGTGATCTCCCTGTGCAAGGCCAACCGGCTGATCTGCGTGCTGGAGGTGCACGACACCACCGGCTACGGCGAGCAGAGCGGCGCAATCACCCTGGACCGCGCGGTCGACTACTGGCTCAGCATCGCCGGCGCCCTGCAGGGCCAGGAGAAGTACGTCATCGTCAACATCGGCAACGAGCCGTACGGCAACCAGGGTTACGGCACCTGGGCCACCGACACCGCCAACGCGATCAAGCGGCTGCGCGCCAACGGCATCACCCACACGATCATGGTGGACGCGCCCAACTGGGGCCAGGACTGGTCCTTCACCATGCGCGACAACGCCGCCTCGGTGTTCAACGCCGACCCGCAGAAGAACACCGTCTTCTCGATCCACATGTACGGCGTCTTCGACACCGCCGCCGAGGTCAGCGACTACCTGGGCCGGTTCCGCAGCGCCGGGCTGCCCATCGTGGTCGGCGAGTTCGGCCACGACCACTCCGACGGCAACCCCGACGAGGACGCCATCCTGTCGTACAGCCAGGCCAACGGGATCGGCTACCTGGGCTGGTCCTGGAGCGGCAACGGCGGTGGCGTCGAGTACCTGGACATGGCCGTCAACTTCGACCCGGACAACCTGAGCAGCTGGGGTCAGCGGATCTTCAACGGTCCGAACGGGATCAAGCAGACCGCCAGGGAGGCGTCGGTCTACGGCGGCACCACGCCGACCAGCCCCGCGCCCAGCTCCCCGGCCCCGAGCTCACCCGCGCCCAGCTCCCCGGCGCCCACCACGCCGCCGCCCAGCGGTGGCTGCACGGCCATCTACACCATCGTCAACTCGTGGCAGGGCGGCTTCCAGGGTGAGGTCAAGGTGACCGCCGGCAGCTCCGCCATCAACGGCTGGACGGCGAAGTGGACCTTCGCCGACGGCCAGTCGGTCAGCCAGTCCTGGAACGCCACGCTGAGCAGCAGCGGGTCGACCTGGACCGCCCACAACGTCGACTACAACGGCCGGCTCGGCGCCGGTGCCAGCACCAGCTTCGGCTTCATCGGCAGCTGGAACGGCACCAACTCCGTCCCTGCGGTGACCTGCGCCGCGAGCTGAGCACCCCACCGGTGGCCGGGTCCGCGCGGACCCGGCCACCACCCTTTCCGGTACGTCGAGGAGGGTCGGCAGAGCGCCTCCGACGTGTCGTACGCCCTCAGTCGACCGCGACGACCTCCAGCAGCAGCGCCTGCTCCGGGTGCAAGGCCGGCAGTTGAAGCCCCACCGACCCGAGCGCCGCCCCGCCGAGCGTCACGCCGGCCGGCAGCCAGCCCGGCTCGGTCATCTGCAACACGGCCGGCTCCGGCACGCCCTCGGGCAGGCGCACGGCGTAGCGGCGGGACGGGTCGAGCCCGGGCAGCCGGACCGCCCCGGGGACCTGCGCGGCGGAGGTGGCCAGTCGGGACACGGCGTACACCGCGCGGGAGCGGTCGTGGGCGACGACGCCGTGCGCCTGCACGGCCGGGTCCGGGTGGTCGACCCGGACCACCCGGCCGGTGTGCAGCAGCGGTCGGAGCCGCTTGTGCAGCGCCACCCAGGCGGTGAGCTCGGCCCGTTCGGCGGCGCTGACCGACCCGATGTCCCACTCGATGCCGTGGTGGCCGAAGAGCGCGGTGACCGCGCGGAAGCCCAGGTCGTGCACCCGGTGGGTGGTGTGCGAGCGCTCCGGCCCGATGTGCGTGCCGACCAGTTCCGGCGGGAGCAGCAGCCCGGTCCAGCGCTGGATCGACAGCCGCTCCAGGGCGTCGTTGCAGTCGCTGGCCCAGATCCGGTCGGTGCGGCGCAGGATCTCCAGGTCGACCCGGGCCCCGCCGGAGGAGCAGCTCTCGATCTCCAGGTGCGGGTGCCGGCGGCGCAGCTCGTCCAGCAGCCGGTACGCGGCGACGGTCTGCGCGTGCACCCCGGGCCGGCCGGCGTGCCCCGCCTCGGTGAGGTCCCGGTTGTGGTCCCACTTCAGGTACGCGATCCCGGGGTGCCCGGCCAGCAGCGCGTCGAGCCGGTCGAGCAGGTGCGCGTACGCCTGCGGGTGGGCCAGGTCGAGCACCTGCTGGTGCCGCCACTCGGGCGGTAGCCGCCCGGGGGCCTGGAGCACCCAGTCGGGGTGGGCGCGGAACAGGTCCGAGTCGGGGTTGACCATCTCCGGTTCGACCCAGAGCCCGAACTGCATCCCGTGCCCGCGCACGTGGTCGATCAGCGGTTGCAGCCCGTCCGGCCAGACCTCGTCGTCGACGTGCCAGTCGCCGAGCCCGGCCCGGTCGTGCCGCCGGCCGCGGAACCAGCCGTCGTCGAGCACGAACCGTTCCACGCCCACCTCGGCGGCCCGGTCGGCCAGGGCCGCCAGCCGGTCCAGGTCATGGTCGAAGTAGACCGCCTCCCAGACGTTGAGGGTGACCGGCCGGGGTGTGCGGGGGTGCTCGGGGCGGGCCCGCAGGTGGGTGTGGAGCACGTCGCTGAGCCCGTCCAGCCCGGCGGTCGAGTGCACCGCGTAGAGCAGGGGAGTGGCGTACTCCTCGCCGGGGGCGAGCACGATCTCGCCGGGGGTGAGCAGCTCACCGCCGCCCAGGGTGGACTCCCCGGTCGGGCGGCGTTCGGCGACGGTCAGGTGGTCGCCGCTCCACGCGGTGTGCACCGCCCACAGCTCGCCGTGCCCGAAGCCGAAACCGGCGGTGCCCGCCACCAGCAGCAGCGTCGCGTCGTGCCCGGTCCGCCCGTGCCGGCCCTCGCGGACCCAGGCGCCCATCGGCCACGGGTGTCGCTGCGGGGCGCGTTCCCGGCACCAGCGGCCGGTCAGGTCGAGCAGTTCGGTGGCGACGGCCGGCACCGGCAGCACCGGCGTCAGCTCGCGCAGCTCGTAGGGGTGTTCGCCGTCGTTGCGCAGCCGGTGCCGCAGGGTCAGCAGGCCCGCCGGGTCCAGCGTGATCTCGACGGTCAGGGCCAGACCGGCGGCCGGGTCCGCCGCCCGTACCGTCACCCGCGCCGCGCCGGGCCCGCCCCGGGCACCGTCCCCTCGGGATACGACCACCGCGTCACCGCCCGGGGCGGTGCGGCCCGGCTCCGGGGCGGCTGTTCCACCGTCGCCCCGGGCGGCGGTCCCGCCCGACGGCGCGAGCGGTCGGTGCGCCGGGACGTCGTCGTCCACGTCGATCCCGTCGAGGCGGAAGGCGGTGGACCAGTCCTGCCCGTCGCGGTGGCCGGCGAGCCCGGGCCGGCCGCTCCAGCCGGCGCTCGCCTCGGGCAGCAGCGACAGCACGGTCGGCGCGTCGAAGCTGCTCGGCACCACCGGCGCGACGGTCGCCGCGACCAGGGCGGGCAGGTCGTCGGCGGGCAGCGGCCCCAGGTCGGCACCCCAGTGCACGACCCGGGGCAGGCCCTCGCCGCGCGCGTCGAGCACCAGGCTGGTCCGCGCGCGGCGCAGGTGGACGATCGTCATCCCTTGGACGCTCCCAGGGTCAGACCCCGGACGAACTGCTTCTGCAACAGGAAGAAGATCACCAGGGTGGGGATCGCGACCAGCACCGAACCGGCCGAGACGAGGTTGTTGTCGGTGAAGAACTCGCCGCGCAGGTTGTTCAGCGAGCTGGTCACCGGGAACTTGTCGCCGGTGCGCATCAGCACGGTGGCCCAGAAGAACTCGTTGTAGATCCAGGTCACCTCCAGGGTGGCCAGCGCCGCCAGGGCCGGCCGGCACAGCGGCATGGTGACCTGCCAGTACTGCCGCCAGATGCTCGCCCCGTCGACCATCGCCGCCTCGTACAGGTCGCGGGGGAGCGCCTTCATGTAGTTGCTCAGCACGAAGACGCAGAAGCCGCACTGGAAGGCCACGTTGACCAGGATCAGTCCCCAGTAGCTGTCGTAGAGCAACTCCGAGTCGCTCATGAACGCCGGCAGCGGCACCTCGGTGAAGATCCGGAACAGCGGGATGAGCAGCGCCTGCTGGGGCAGCAGGTTCGCCGCGGTGAAGAGGCCGAGCAGGATGATGTTGAGTTTCCAGCTGAACCGGGCGATCACGAACGCCACGCAGGAGGCGAGGAAGAGCGTGAGCAGCACCGCCGGGACGGTGATGTACACCGAGTTGAGGAAGTGCTGGCCGAACTCCGCGGTCCGCCAGGCGGTCACGTAGTTGTCGAACGTCCAGCCGCCGAAGGAGACGTACCCGTTGGCGGCGGTGTAGTCGTACGACCGCAGCGAGGTGAGCACCGCCCAGACGATCGGGAAGAGCCAGCCGAGCGCCATCGCGCCCAGGAACAGGTGCAGTACCACCCGGGCGGGCCGCAGCGGCGCGCGGCGGGGGGTCGGTGCGCCGGCCGCCGGCTCGCGGGTCAACGTCGCGGCGCTCATCGCCGGTCCTCCCTCATGACGACGGCCAGGTAGACGGTGATGAAGACCAGCGAGATGATCAACATGATGGTCGCCAGCGCCGAGCCGAAGCCGATCCGGCTGGCCTCGCCGACCACGTTCGAGGTGACCAGGGCGGAGATCAGCTCCAGTCCGTTGCGCCCCTTGTTGATGACCCAGACCAGGTCGAACGCCCGGAGCGACTCGATCACCGTCACCACCAGCACGATGATGTTGATGGGCCGCATCACCGGGAAGACCACCCGGAAGAACGTGCTGGCCTCCGAGGCGCCGTCGACCGATGCGGCCTCCCGCAGCGACGGGTCGACGCCCTTCAGCCCGGCCAGGTAGAGCAGCATGATGTAGCCGACGTGCCGCCAGCCGGCGGCGAAGAGCACCGCCCAGATGTTGACGTCCGGGTCGCCGTACCAGTCGGTCTGTGTGCCCAGGACGGCGTTGAGCAGGCCCTGGTCGCGGGAGTAGATCAGCTGCCAGACGAAACCGATCAGCGCCAGCGAGAGCACCACCGGCAGGTAGAGCGCGGTCTGGTAGAAGCGGCTGCCGCGGATCTCCTTGTCGAGCAGGACGGCCAGGAACATGCCGATCGGGGTGGCGACCACGAAGAGCGCCGCCAGCCACAGCAGGTTGTTCTGGATCGCCGGCACGAACGGCGGGTAGATGTTGACCACGTCGGAGTAGTTGCGGCCGCCCACCCACTCGATCTCGCTCAGCGGGCCGATGCCGTCCCAACTGGTGCCGGAGAGCGCCACGGTGGCCAGTGCCGGCAGCCAGACCAGGCCGACCACCAGCAGCAGTGGTACGAGCACCATCAGCGTGATCACCACGCGGTCGGTGCGGGACAGGAGCCGTAGCCGGCGGCCGCGACCACCACCCGTGGAGGTGGCGGTCGCGGCCGGCGACGGCACGGCGCGATCCGCTTGGATCAGGGGCAGGTCGGACACGGCGGTCCTCCCCCTCTCGCCGTCAGCTGGTGAAGATGCTCTTCTTCTGGTTCTCGATGCTGTTGACCAGCCCGTCGACGTCGTTCGGGTTCTTGATGAACTGCTGGAGCGCCGGGATGATCACGGTGGAGGCGAAGTCCGGGCGGGTGTCCCGGTCCAGGAACTGGGCGATCTCGGTGGCCGAGCCGACCAGTTCGGCGGCCTTCTTCTGCAGCGCGGTGTAGCCGCTGGTGTCGGCCTGGCTGTTGGCGACCAGGGTGGCCGGATCGATCTTCACGCCGATCTCCGCGGCCTCCTTCGACCCGACGAACTCCAGCAGCTTCTTGGCGTTCGCCTCGGACTTCGGCTTGCGGGCCATCATGTAGCCGTCGATCGGCGCGTCCAGGGCCTTCGCCCCGATCGACGGGTCGATCTCCGGGAAGGTGAAGAAGTCCAGGTCGTCCTGCTCGTCGTTGCTGAACTGCTGGGCGACGAAGAGGCCGAGCAGGTACATGCCGGACTTCTTCTGCTGCAGCGACTGCGCGGCCTCCTGCCAGGTCCGGCCCAGGCTGTCGGGCTGGTGCAGCGGCAGCAGCCCCCGCCAGGTGTCGAAGACCTTCTTCACCTTGTCGGAGGTCCAGGACTCCTTGCCGGCCATCAGGTCGACGTGGAACTGGTAGCCGTTGACCCGCAGGTTGAGGATGTCGAAGGTGCCCATCGCCGGCCAGCCGTCCTTGTCGGCGAAGGCGATCGGGCTGAGGCCGTCCTTCTTCATCTGCGCGCCGAGGGCGTTGAACTGATCCAGTGTGGTCGGCACCTCGTAGCCGTACTGCTTCCACACCGACTTGCGGTAGAAGACCGCCCACGGGTAGTAGGAGGACGGCACGAAGTACTGCTTGCCGTCGTCACCCGTGGATGCCTTCTTGAAAGCGTCCGAGAGACCGGACAGCTTGCCCCACACGTCGCTGACGTCGCCCGCGAGGCCCTTGGCGGCGAAGAACCGCATCCGGTAGCCGGCGAACCACATGAACACGTCGTCCGGCTTGCCCTGCAGGTAGTTGTTGATGTTCTCCTGGTACGTGTTGTGGTCGACCGTGTTGATCTTCGCCTCGATGCCGGACGAGGACTTGAACCCGTCCATGATCTTGGCGATGACGTTCTTCGGCGTCGGGTCGGACTGGTTGGAGCCGAGCGAGACGGTCTTCGAGTCCGAGCTGCCCGACTCGGAGTCGGAGCCGCAGCCGGCCAGCAGGCCGGTGCCGAGCAGCGCGCCCGCGCCGGCCGTGCCGGCGAGCAGGCGACGGCGCCCGATGCCGGCGACGGACGGCGGAACGAGTCGGGCCAGGTACTCGGCCTCGGTGCGGGGACGGGACATGGTGCCTCCTGCGGATGAAGAGGTGCTGCGCCCAAGGGTCGTCAGAAGTGGCGGGGGCCGGTGTCCGCGAATGCCAACATGGATCTCACCGCGATCCAACATTGGCAAACACAAAGTGCCGGTGGCGGTTGAAGCTACCCCTCCGCGCGGCGCTGTCAAGAGGGCAGGTCGGGATCGATACCGCAGTGTTTCCAACGCGGTCCCCGGCGGTAAACGTTGGAAACGTCGGCGATGTTGGAAAGTGTTGACTTGGCGGGCCGGGAGGGGCACGCTCTGCTCTCATGCGACAGCAGGGCACCTGGCAGGGCGACGGCATCTTCTACGGCGCGGACTACAACCCCGAGCAGTGGCCCGAGGAGGTCTGGGCCGAGGACGTGGCGCTGATGCGCCGGGCCGGCGTGGACCTGGTCTCGGTCGGGATCTTCTCCTGGGCGCTGCTCGAACCGGCCCCCGACCGGTACGAATTCGGCTGGCTGGACCGCGCCCTCGACGTCCTGCACGCCGGCGGCGTCAACGTCGACCTGGCCACCGCCACCGCCAGCCCGCCGCCATGGCTGGCCCACCGGCACCCCGAGACGCTGCCCCGCACCGCCGACGGCACGGTCCTCTGGCCCGGCGGCCGGCAGGCGTACTGCCCCAGCTCACCGGTCTTCCGCGAGCGCTCGCTCGCCCTGGTCGAGGCGGTCGCCAACCGGTACGCCGGGCACCCCGCCGTGGTGATGTGGCACGTCTCCAACGAACTGGGCTGCCACAACGTGCACTGCTACTGCGACGTCAGCGCCCAGGCGTTCCGGGGCTGGCTGCGCGCACGCTACGGCGGCCTGGACCGGCTCAACGACGCCTGGGGCACCACCTTCTGGAGCCAGCGGTACCACGACTGGGACGAGATCAACCCGCCACGCACCGCGCCGACCTTCGCCAACCCGACCCAGCAGCTGGACTTCCTGCGCTTCTCCTCCGACGAGCAGCGCGCCCAGCTGCGCGCCGAGCGCGAGGTGCTCAAGCGGTTGGTCCGCCAGCCGGTCACCACGAACTTCATGATCGGCACCGGGATCAAGTACCTGGACTACCACTCCTGGGCCTCCGACGTGGACGTGGTCTCCAACGACCACTACCTCACCGCCGCCGACCCGCAGTCGCACCTCGGGCTGGCGCTGGCCGCCGACCACACCCGAGGTGTGGCCGGCGGCGATCCGTGGCTGCTCATGGAGCACTCCACCAGCGCGGTGAACTGGCAGCCGCGTAACGTCGCCAAGACCCCCGGCCAGCTGCGCCGCAACAGCCTCGCCCACGTCGCGCGCGGCGCCGACGGGGTGCTCTTCTTCCAGTGGCGGGCCTCCCGGGCGGGGGCGGAGAAGTTCCACTCCGCGCTGGTGCCGCACGCCGGCCCGGACACCAAGGTCTTCCGCGAGGTCTGCCGGCTCGGCGCCGACCTGAAGGCCCTCGCCGAGGTGCGGGGCAGCCGGGTCGAGGCCGAAGTGGCGATCCTGTTCGACTTCCAGGCGTGGTGGGGCGTCGAGCTGGACTCGCACCCCAGCGTCGACGTCACCTACGCCGACCGCCTCGAGGCGCTGTACCGCTCGCTGTGGCGGGCCGGCGTCACCACCGACGTCGTGCACCCGTCGACCGACCTCAGCGGCTACAAGCTGGTCCTGGCGCCCACGCTCTACCTGGTCCGCGACGCCGACGCCGAGGCGCTGCACCGGTACGTCGAGGCCGGCGGCACCGTGCTGGTGACGTACTTCAGCGGGATCGTCGACGAGCACGACCACGTCCGGCTGGGCGGCTACCCGGGCGTGTTCCGCGAGCTGCTGGGCATCCGTACCGAGGAGTTCTTCCCGCTGCGCCACGGCGAGGCGGTACGCCTCGACGACGGCGCCACCGCCGACGTCTGGACCGAGTGGCTGCACCCGGAGGGCGCCGAGGTGCTCGCCTCGTACTCCGACGGGCCGCTGCCCGGTGTGCCGGCCCTGACCCGGCACCGGGTCGGCGCCGGCGCGGCCTGGTACCTCGGCACCCGGCTGGACGAGGCGGCGACCGACGGCCTGGTGGCCCGGCTGCTCGCCGAGTCCGGGGCGCGCCCCCCGGTGGTCGGGGCGCCCTCCGGGGTGGAGGTGGTCCGCCGCCGTGCCGCGGACCGCTCCTGGCTGTTCGTGGTCAACCACACCGACGCGGAGGTCCGCCTCGACGTCACCGGCGCCGAGCTGCTCACCGGCACGATCTGCGCCGGCGGGCTGCGGGTGCCGGCCGGTGAGGTGGCCGTGGTCCGCGAGGGGCAGACCGGCGTGGGAGCGATCCCGGCGGCTGAACCGCGCCCGTCCACGGTGGCCTGAGCTGCGTACTGTTTCCCCGTCCGCCCGGTTAGGAGGTTCGATGCTCGCCCAGCAACGGCAGAGCGCCATCCTGGAGCTGATCCGGCAGCGTGGCGGCGTGCGCGTCAGCCACCTGGTCAGCCGCTTCGGGGTCTCCGACATGACGATCCGGCGGGACCTGGAGGTGCTGGCCGAGCGAGGGCTGGTCGACAAGGTGCACGGCGGCGCCACCCTCGCCGGCCCCGGCTCCGCCGAGGAGCCCGGCTTCGCGGCCAAGTCGATCCGTCAGCAGGCGGAGAAACGGGCCATCGTGGAACGTGCCGCCGGCCTGGTCGAGCCCGGGATGGCGGTCGCCCTCTCCGCCGGTACGACCACCGCCGCCCTGGCCACCCGGCTCGCCGAGGTCCGGGGGTTGACCGTGGTGACCAACTCGATCCCGGTCGCCGACGCGCTCTACCAGAACCCCCGCGCCGATCAGACGGTCGTGCTGACCGGCGGCATCCGCACCCCGTCGGACGCGTTGACCGGGCCGGTGGCCGAGGCGGCGATCGGCACGCTCAACGTCGACCTGCTCTTCCTCGGCGTGCACGGCATGAGCCCGCGCACCGGCTTCACCACCCCCAACCTGCTGGAGGCGGCGGTCAACCGGCGGCTGATCAGCGCCGCCCGCCGCCTGGTCGTGCTCGCCGACCACACCAAGTGGGAGACCATCGGCATCGCCACCATCGCCCCGCTGGACGCCGCGGACGTGCTCGTCACCGACGGCAGGCTGCCGCCGGAGGGGCGCCGCCAGATCGGTGAGCAGGTCGGCGAGCTGATCGTCGTCGACGTCGAGTGAGCTGGCCCCGTCGTGCCTCCCAGGCAGTTCCCAGCAGGTCCGGCTAGGGTTCCCGGGGAAACCGTGCGTGCTCCACGGTGGAGCACGCCCACCGTGAAGCGGGAGTTCCGATGGTCTTCAAGAAGATGCTGAGCGCGTTCGGCGTGGGTGGGCCCAGCGTCGACACGGTCCTGGCCAACCCGAACACCCGGCCCGGCCTGATCCTGGACGGCCAGGTCAACCTGGTCGGTGGGGACGCGGCGTCGAACATCGAGCAGATCACCGTGGCCCTGGTGACCCGGGTCGAGATCGAGGGCGGCGACACCGAGTACGCCGGCATCATGGAGTTCCAGCGGATGGCGGTCAGCGGCCCGCTCCAGCTCGCGCCGAAGCAGCAGGTGTCGATCCCGTTCCAGCTGCCGGTGCCGTGGGAGACCCCGATCACGGACGTCTACGGCCAGCGCCTGCACGGCATGACGATGGGTCTGCGTACCGAGCTGGCCATCGCCCGGGCGGTCGACAAGAGCGACCTCGACCAGGTCAACGTCCACCCGCTGCCGGTGCACGAGCGGATCCTGGAGGCCTTCCAGCGCCTCGGCTTCCGGTTCAAGGTCGCCGACCTGGAGCGCGGCCACATCCGGGGCACCCAGCAGACGCTGCCGTTCTACCAGGAGATCGAGTTCTTCGCCGCGCCGCAGTACGCGCAGACCATCACCGAGGTGGAGCTGACCTTCGTGACCACCCCGCACGGTGTCGAGGTGGTCCTGGAGTGCGACAAGCGCGGCGGCTTCCTCAGCGCCGGGCATGACGTCTTCGGTCGCTACCAGGTCTCGCACGCCGACGCCGACCGGCTCGACTGGACGGCTGTCGTCGACGGCTGGCTGCGGGAGACCACCTCCCGCTACGGCAGCCTGCGCGCCTCCGGCTTCGGCGTCCCGCACGGCCACGGCCACGGTCACCGTGGGCCCGGCATGGGCGGCGTGGTCGCCGGAGCGGCGCTCGGTGTGGTCGGCGGCATGATCGCCGGTGAGATGATCGAGGACGCCATCGAGGGTGACTTCGCCGAGGACTGGGGCGGCGACTTCGAGTGAGGACGACGGTGGCCCCCGGGACGGATCCCGGGGGCCACCGTGCTGGTGTTGATCTCGTCGGTCAGTGTCGGGCCTTGCGCTCCTCGCTGCTGCGGAAGTTGCTGCCGGCCTTGGCCAGACCCCGGCTGCCCAGGTAGCCGATGGTCAGCAGCGTGATGAAGAACCAGGCCTGCGGGGCGCGGAAGATGTCCACCCCGACCGAGTTCTTGCCGACCAGGTACGACGCGGCCAGCATACCGATCACCGACGCGATGTAGACCCAGAACTCGGTCGTCGCGAACGACGGCTTCGTCTCCGTGCCCGGGGCCTGCATCGCCTGCTCCCGGTGCCCGTCCTGGTACATCATCGGCATCGGACGGGTCGGCGCCTCGTTCATGGCGGCGCGGTTGGGCATGTCCTGCATCGGCCGGTTGGTGGCCCTGGTGGATGCAGCCTGCGTGCTCATCTGGTCCTCCTCAGGATTTGATGAGTACCTGCACTCCCTCGCCCCGCTACCGCGTATCGGCCACGGCACGGTTCGCGTTCTGTGGCGGGGGCACCCTGGGTCTACCCGAGGGGCCCCGAGAGGTAACACCCCCGGCTGCCCGGATAGTTGGCGGATCCCCGGGCCCGGGCACCGCCGGCGCGACGTGCCCCGCCCGGGGTACGCCCGCCCACCCGTCCCGGGGCCGCCGGTTTGGCCCGCCGGCCGTCGGGCACGCAGGCAGATCCGCGATATCTCTGCGAGGTGATGGACGTGCGTGACGACGACAGGATGCGGGAGTCCGCCCGCCGGGCCGAGGAGCGGCTCACCACCGGTGTGTACGGCGAGGGCGCCCTGGACGAGGTGACGACGCCGCAGACGGACGTGAACCGGGTGCTCCAGGACGAGGACCCGGACGACCCGGCCCACGTCCCGGTCGACCCGCAGGTGCTGCGCGACGGCGGCCCCACCCGTGGTCAGGGCGCGGTCACCACCACCGGCGGCACCGCCGGCCCGGCCAGCGTGCGCCGGCTGGCCCGGCAGCCGGAGCGGCATCCGGGCGTGGTGGCCCCGACCACCACCGGCGACGCCACCACGGGTGGCATGAGCACCCCGGCCGGCGGCTCCACCAGCGACGCCTCCGCCACCGGCGCCCAGGTCGGCAACGTCACCGACGACTGACCACCCCCACCCTCCCGCCCCGGGACGGCGTCCCGCCGGACGCCGCCCCGCCCGCGCGCCTCCGGTTCGTCCCGCTCCCGTCCCGCTTGTCGACCATGAAGTTGTTGTCGCGACACGCCGATGTGGACGACAACAACCTCATGATCAACGGGCCGAGGGTCAGGGGGTGGGGCGGAGGATGCCGAGGCGTTGGGTGGCGCGGGTAAGGGCGACGTAGAGGTCGCTGCGGCCGCGCGGGGACTCTGCGACGATCCGGTCGGGGTCGACCACCAGCACACTGTCGAACTCCAGGCCCTTGGCCTGGTCGACGGTGAGCACCACCACCCGGCTCTCCAGCTCCGGTTGCTCGCCGACGGCCGCCTCGGGCAGCGCGGCCACCACGGCGGCGGCCAGCTCGTCGGCCCGCCCCTGCGGCACGATGACGCCGAGGCGGCCGTCGGCCAGCCCGGCGGCCTCGCGCGCGGTCGCCGCGACCAGCTCGTCGGCGAGCGATCCGTCCTCGACCGCGCGGTCCCACGGCGGTACGCCGCTGGAGCGTACCGAGCGGGGCGGGCGCAGCGCCGGGTCGATCTCGGCGAGTACGTCGGCGGCGACCGCCATGATCTCGGCGGGGGTGCGGTAGCTGACGGTCAGCTCCTCCAGCCGCCAGCGCTGCGCCACGTACGGCTCCAGCGCGTCGGCCCAGGAGGGCGTGCCGGCGAGCGCGCCGGTCTGCGCCACGTCGCCGACGATGGTCATCGACCGACTCGGGCAGCGGCGCATCAGCAACCGCCAGGCCATCGGCGACAGCTCCTGCGCCTCGTCGACGATGACGTGCCCGAACGCCCAGCCCCGGTCGGCGGCGGCCCGCTGTGCGGTGGTCAGCCGGTCGGCCTCCTCCTGCCGCTCCAGCAGCCGGTCGGCGTCGAGCAGGTCGGTGACGCCGAGGATCTCGCCGCCGTCTGCCTCGTCCTCGACGTCGATCGAGCGGGAACCCCGCCAGATCTCCAGCACGCCCTCGGCGTACTCGCGTTGGAAGGCGCGGATCCGCTCGCGGCGCGCGGCGGCGGCCCGCTCGTCCTCGCCGAGCAGTTCGGCGGCCTCGTCCAGCAGCGGCACGTCGGCCGGGGTCCAGCCGCCACCGGGCTCCCGGTGCAGCAGCGTCCGCTCGGCGTCGGTGAGCATCGGTGCCGCGACGGCGATCCGGTCGGCCGAGGCGTACAGGTCGGCGAGCAGGCGCTGCGGGGTGAGCACCGGCCACAGTTCGTCCAGCGCGGCGCGCACCCCGGGCTCGTTCCGCAGCTCCCGGCGGATCTCGGCGCGGTCGGCCTCGGAGAGCAGGTTCTCCCCGCCCAGCGGGTCCGCACCGATCTGCTCGGCGACCTGGTCGGCGAGGGCGTGCACGATCTCGACGTCGAAGAGCGCGCGGGCCAGGTTGTGCGGGCGGCCGGTGCGCCGTACCCGTTCCCGGGCCTCGCGGACGGTCTCCGGGGCCAGCAGCAGCGTCTCCCGTTCGACCTCGATCTCCAGCGGCTCGTCCGGCGCCCACTGCCGGTCGCGGACGGCGGCGGCGAGCACCTCGGTCATCACCGTGCGGCCCTTGAGCGCCGCGGTGCGCGCCGGTTCCGTGCGCCGTGCGCTCACCCCGGGGAAGAGGTCGCCCGGGGTACGCAGCAGCACGCCGGTCTCGGCCAGCGTGGGCAGCACCTGGGAGATGTAGCGCAGGAAGGTGGCGTTCGGGCCGACCAGCAGCACGCCCCGGGTGGAGAGCTCCCGCCGGTGGGTGTAGAGCAGGTACGCCGCCCGGTGCAGCGCCACCGCGGTCTTGCCGGTGCCCGGGCCACCCTGCACCACCAGCACGCCCGGCAGGTCGGCCCGGATGATCCGGTCCTGCTCGACCTGGATGGTTTCCACGATGTCGCGCATCCGCCCGGTACGTCCGGCGTTTAGCGCGGCGAGCAGCGACGCCTCGCCGGTCAGCTCCTCGTGGGCGGTGGGGGAGGCGGTGGCGATGTCCAGCACCTCGTCGTTGAGCCCGGTCACCTTGCGCTGCCGGGTACGCAGGTGCCGCCGACGCCGCACCCCCTGCGGGTTGGCGGCGGTGGCGAGGTAGAACGGCCGCGCGGCGGGGGCGCGCCAGTCCATCAGCAGCGGGTCGAAGTCGCCGCCGGTGTCGAAGATGCCGATCCGGCCGATGTAGCGCCGGGCGCCGTCGGCACCGTCGAGCCGGCCGAAGCAGAGGCCGTTCTCCACGGCGGAGAACTGCTCGACCTGCTCGGCGTACATCCGCACGGAGCTGTCCCGCTGGGACCGGGCCTGCAACGTGCCGCCGGTGGTGCACAACTGCTCGGTGAGCCGCTGGGCGGCCTGCTCGCGCATGCCGTCGAGCTGGCCGTAGAGCATCGAGACGTACTCCTGCTCGCGGCCGATCTCGTCGTCGTCCCGCTGCTGCCTGGCGGACCTGTCGGAGTGCGTTGACAAGCCGTCTCCTCGTCAATTAGAATAACTTCAGGAATGGCATTCGGTGCCATTCCTTTTTTGTGTCTGAACTGAGAAAGATACCGCGCGGCGAGTCGTCCCACCAAGCGTGCCGGGCCCTCCGCGCGGCCACGTCACACCGGTGGCGGGCGGGGGATCAGCGGCGCTTCGTGCAGACCTCGCGGGAGCGGCCCACGCTGTCGGTGGACCACACCACCGCGACCGTGAAGCAGTAGTCGTTGGTGCGGTCCAGGCCGTACACGACGAAGCTCTCCGTCCCGGCGGGCAGTTCCTGGAAGGCGCGGGGCTGCTGACCGGCCCGGCCGCCGGAGACCACGACGGGGCCCTCCGCGCCGGCCGGGTACCGCCAGGACAGGGCGATGTCGCCGCGCCGGTCGTCCAGGGTCACCCGGTCCGGGGGCGTGCCGGGCGCGGTGAGGGCCCCGGTGCTCGGCGGGGCCGTGCCGGGCCCGGTCGACGCGACACCGGGCGGCCCGGTGGGCGGGGCGGCCGGGGGATCGCCGCCGTCGACCCCGGACACCCCGGCGACGACCGCGACGGTGCCGAGCAGCACCACGGCCACCCCGGCCACCACGGCGGGCACTGCCAGGTTGCGGTGCGGGGGCGGCGCGACGTGTCGGGGGACCACGACCGGCAGCAGCCGGGACGGATCGGGGTGCTGCCCGACCCGGTGCACCCCGTCGGCCTCCTCCGGGTATCCGCCGGCCACGGACGCGGGAGCCGGGTCGTACGCCGGATCCGGCGTGGGTTGCGGCGGCCACCGGTCGGCGTCCGGGTCGTAGGGGTACGCGGCGTCGACGTCCTCGGTGGGCAGGCGTTGACCGGGGACCGTGGGCGGGTACGTCTGGTCGCCCGCGGCGGGCCCGACCGGCCAGGCCGGCGGCTCGGGCGGCCCCTCGTCCGGCGGGGCGGTACGCGCCGCGGGCACCACCGGCACCTCCCGCTCCGGTGGCGGCTCGTCGTCGCAGACGTGGTCCGGGTCGGCGGCCGAGCGGGCCAGCGTGGCGACCTGCCGGGCCAGCGGGTCCTCGGCGTCCAGGTGCTGGTGGGCCAGCTCGCGGGCGAGCGCGAGATTGTCCTGCGCCTCGGTGAACCGGCCGCAGTCGCGCTGCATCGCCCCGAGCCGGGCGAGCATCTTGATGCCGCTGGGATGCCCGTCCCCGTAGACCTCCCGGTGCAACTCCCAGGCGTCCTGGAGGCGCTCCCGGGCCTGCGCGCACTGACCCCGGGCGTACTCGACGGTGGCCAGGTCGGCGTGCGCGGCGAGCACCCGCAGCGACTCGGGACCGTCGCGGGCGGTCAGTTCCAGGATCACCTCGGAGTAGAGCCGGGCGGCGCGGGCGTCGCTGCCGACCCGGTGCAGCACGGCCGCCAGGGTGGCCGCGGCGGAGACCGTCCGCTCGTCGGAGCGCCCGTGCAGCCGGGCGGCCGCGGCGTACGCGAAGGCCGCCCAGCCTCGCGCGGAGTGCGGCTCGCCGAGCGCCACCAGCACCCGGGCCTGCAGGCCGGCGGCGTCGGCCAGCTCGGGCGAGGCGTGGTCGGGGCGCGGGTCGGCGTCGGTCAGCGCGTCGGCGAGCAGCCGCTGGGCGCCGGCCAGGTCACCGGCGGACACCAGCTGGTGCGCCTGGAAGGTCAGTTCACCGAAGCCGGAGGACACGCCCCATCGTGCTGGTCCGGCGACGGAATGTACAAGACCCGGAAGTGATCTGATCCGTCGTCAACGCGTCAGGTGCGCGACCAGGGTCTCGCTGATCCGGCGCAGCTGGTCGACCTGGGCGGGGCTGAGCGCGTCGAAGAGGTGGCGGCGGACGCCCTCGACGTGGCCGGGCGCGGCGGCGGCGAGCGTGGCGAACCCGGAGTCGGTGAGCACGGCGATCTGGCCGCGCCGGTCGGTGGGGCACTCCTCGCGCCGGATCCAGCCGGCGGCCTCCAGCCGGGCGGCGGCGTGCGAGAGCCGGCTGCGTGACGAGCCGGTGCTCTCGGCCAGCTCGCTCATCCGCAGCCGTCGCTGCGGAGCCTCGGAGAGCCGGACCAGGATCTCGTAGTAGGCGTGCGGCATCCCGGCGTCGTGCTGCAGCTCGCGGTCGAGGGTCTCCGTCAGCGCGCGTGAGGCGGTCAGGAAGGCTCGCCAGGTCTGCTGCTCGTCGTGGTCCAGCCACCGGGTCATGACGGCTATCATAGCGTCACTAGTTGAAGGCTCAACCAAGCCGCGCTACCGTGGCTCCCATGGGAATCCACCGCCTCAACCACGCCGTCCTCTACGTCGGCGACCTGGAGCGCAGCGTCGCCTTCTACCGTGACGTGCTGGGCTTCCGCCCGGTCGCGATGACCCCGGACGGGTTCGCCGGCGCCGCCTTCCTCCAGGCACCCGACTCCACCAACGACCACGACCTCGGCCTCTTCGAGATCGGCGCCGCCGCCGGCCGGTCCCAGGCCGGCCGCGCCACCGTCGGCCTCTACCACCTCGCCTGGGAGCTGGACACCCTCGACGAACTGGCCCGCACCGCCGAGCGGCTGGCCGCCGCGGGCGCCCTGGTCGGCACCTCCGACCACGGCACCACCAAGAGCCTCTACGGCCAGGACCCCGACGGGCTGGAGTTCGAGATCGTCTGGATCGTCCCGGCCGACCTGCTCGACGACGCCGCGCTGGCCGCCCGCAAGCGCATCGGCCGGCTCGACATCGACCGAGAGCGGCAGCGCTACGGCGGCCAGACCCGCGGCGGGGTGGGGATCTCCGTCCCGGCCTGATCGCCCGTACGGTAGAACGGCAGGATGTCCACCGACGCCGTCCTGCGTGAACTGCTCGTCCGGCAGCTCGACCACTGGCTGCCCGGGGCGATGCACCGCTCCCGACGCGCCACCCTCGCCCTCGCGTACGCCGGCGACCCCGGCACCGCCGAAGCGGCGCTGCGGGTGGTGGCCGAGTTCGCCGACCGGTTCCGGGGCCGGCGGCTGACCGTCCTGGTGCTGGCCGGCGGCGGACCCGACCTGCCCGCCCGGCTGGGCGCGGTCGAAGCCACCCTGCCGGCCGACGTGGCCGTGCACGTGGTGCCCGGCGACCCCTCCCGGCTGCCGGTCGCTCTCAAGGCGGCCGGCGCGGCCGGCGCGCCGCTGCTGGCCCTCGTCGACGGCGCCGCCCCCGAGCCGGCGCTGCGCGCCGTCGCGGCCGGTGGTCGCCCGGCCGAGCTGCTGCTCACCGCCGGGGCGTCCGGCACCCTCCGGCCGGCGCTGGCGGCCGCCGGATTCCCGCTGGTCAGCGAGGTCGAACTGGTCCCCGCCGACGGCTCGGCGGCCCGGATGGTCGCCTTCGGCACCGGGCTGGACAAGAACATGGAGGCGTTCAAGGACACGCTCTGGGCCGTCGACGAGTTCGCCGGGGTGCGCTACCGCGATCCCGCCGACCCGGCCGGCGGGCTGCTCGACATCGCCCTGCACCCCGACCCGGCGCCGCTGCGCCGTGAACTGCTGGCCGAGCTGGCCCGCTCCGGCCCCCGTACGGTCACCGAGCTGCGCCGGCACACCGTCACCGCGACCGCCTACCGGGCCACCGACACGGTCGGCGCGTTGACCGGCCTGCTGCACTCCGGAGCGGTCACCCGCGACCCGGCCGAGGGTCGCCTCGGCGGCGACGTGGTGATCAGCGCCGGGGCCGGCCGGCCAACCGCCTGACCACGTCCGGCTCGACCGGCACGGGGAAGTAGGCGAGCGGAAGGCCGAGCGGGGCGCCGGTGGACCACCGGCGCCCCGCTCGGCCCCGGGACGTCACGCCCGGGACTTGTCCTGCTTCCAGGAGAGCGGCCCCGGCAGGTCGACGCGGTGCGCCTTGGCACGGGAGTTCCAGGACCAGCGACCGATCTTGACGCTCCACGACGAGAAGCCGTTCTCGGTGAAGTTCAGGATGATCGGCCCGTACTTCTTGCGCTTGCGGAACATCAGACCCATGGTGGGGCTCCCTTCGCCTTCCCTGTCTTTCCCCGCCGTCTCGACCTCGAACGTGCCCGGATCGCCGAAATCCGAAACCCGCTCCCGATCCGCCCTGGACGGCGCCGAGGTCCCCGGTGGGCGGAACGTGCCGCGCCGGGCGAACGTGCAGGCAGCCGCGTCGACGCCGAGCCGGCCTGCGGCGCGGTGAGCCCGTGGACTCAGGTGGTGACGGCGACCCGGTCGACGGCGAGCACCCGGGTGACGCTGCCGTCGTCCTCGGTGACGTCGCGCTCGTGGACGAAGCCGAGCTTGGCCAGCAGCGCCAGCGAGGCGTGGTTCTCGGCCGCCACGGTGGCGTACACCCGGGGCAGGTCGAGGGTGTCGAAGCCGTACCGGACCAGGGCGCGGGCCAGTTCGGTGCCGAGGCCGCCGCCCCAGGCCGGCCTCGTCAGGGCGTAGATGATCTCGTGGCCGTCCACCTGGTCGGTCCGCTTGATCTCGGCGTGCCCGACGTACCGGCCGTCGCGGCGTACCGCCCAGACGTCGAAGAGGTCGTTCGCGTACACCGTGCTGAACACCCGCCCGAACAGGGCTGCGGCCTCGGCCGGGGTGAGCGGCCCGTCGCCCATGAACCGGCCCACCTCGGGGTCGGTGAGCAGCGTGACGGCGTCCTCGGCGTCGTCCGGGCGGTAGGGCTCCAGCAGCAACCGGTCGGTGTGCAGGACGGGGGTGGGCATCAGCGCGGCTCCCAGGCGTCGGGCGGAGCCGTCAACCTACGGACGTGCGCCGGGAGGCGGCCCTCTATCTCCGCGAGGCCGAACTCGTCGGGGACCTGCCGCCCCGACCACCCGAATTCGCGGCGGACTCCGCGCCGCGCCCTCGTACCGGACCCGCCCGGCCCGGTGGTCGCCGCGCGCGGACATCGGCCCCCGGGCATCATGCCCGCCCGATGCCGGTGGTCGGCTCGGCGGGCGGGCGGGGCCGGACGATCCGGGGCGGCGGCTCGGCGCGGGCCGCCCGGAAGGCCCCCGGGCTGACCCCGACCTCCCGGGTGAAGAAGCGGCCGAAGTTGGTCGGCTCGGGGAAGCCGAGCCGACGACCGATCCGGGCCACCGGCTCGTCGGTGGCGGCGAGCAGCCGGCTGGCCTGGAGCGCGACCCGCTCGTCGACGACCTGCTTGGCGCTGCGCCCGGTCACCGCCAGGCAGGCCCGGGTGAGGGTACGCACCGAGCAGCCGAGCCGGGCCGCGTAGTCCTCCACCCGGCGGGTGTGCTGATATCCGCGTTCGATCTCGCGGCAGAGCCGGCGGAAGGTGGCCACCTCCGCACGGTGCGCGCCGTCCGCCTCCGGCCCCGCCTTCGCCGGCAGCAGGCCCAGGCGCAGCAGCAGCACGGCGAGCTGGTGGCGCAGCAGCGGGCGGGCGGCCGGGTCGCCCCGGTGCCGGCGGACGTCGACCATCAGCTGGGTCACCTCGTTGATGACCGCGTCCTCGTCCTCGCCGGCGAGCTGGTGGTGGGTGGGGACGGCGTCGGCGTCGACGTCCAGGCCGTGCAGCGCCTCGCCGTGCCAGCGCACCACCGTCGCGTCGAGGCCGGGGGAGCAGCGCAGCACCTGGCCGGGGCGGGCCCGCAGCAGCGTGCCGGGACGGCAGGGCAGGGCGCGGAAGTCCAGCTCGGCGGTGCCGTGGCCGCCGGTGACCAGGATGAGCAGGTCGGCGTCGAGCAGGACCGGGCGGCGCCAGCCGGGCTCGGGCGCAAGGTCGCCGAGGTCGAGCAGGCCGACCTCGGACAGGTCGGGACAGGTTGCCGGGGAGAGCTGACCGGAAGGGACCATCAGCTCGACCGTAGCCCGAGCCGGCCGCGGTCGCATCCCGGCGACGGGACTGCTGTCGCGTACGCGGGGTTGTCCGGGCACCGGGGCCGGGCTACGTTACCGAGCGGTAGGTCCACCGACGCGTGATGGGACGGGCATGACGGAACTGTTCTCGGTCGCCGGCAAGACGGTCCTGGTCACCGGAGGCTCGCGCGGGATCGGGCTGATGATCGCCCGAGGTTTCGTGCAGGCCGGCGCCCGCGTGATCATCTCGTCCCGCAAGGCCGACGTCTGCGAGACGGTGGCCAGGGAACTCTCCGCCGAGGGGCGCTGCGAGGCCATCCCGGCCGACCTCGGCCACGACGAGGGCGCCGAGGGGCTCGCCGCCGCCGTCAGGGAGCGCACCGACCGGCTCGACGTGCTGGTCAACAACGCCGGCGCCACCTGGGGTGCGCCGCTGGAGTCGTACCCGGAGGCCGCATTCGACAAGCTCTGGGCGGTCAACGTCAAGGCCGTCTTCCGGCTCACCACCGCGCTGCTGCCGGCGCTGCGCGCCGCCGCCGCCGGCGCCGACGACCCCGCCCGCGTGATCAACATCGGCTCGATCGACGGCCTCCGCGTGCCGTTCATGGAGGTGTACGCGTACTCGGCCACCAAGGCGGCCGTGCACATGCTGACCCGCAGCCTCGCCCACCAGCTCGCCGGGGAGCACATCACGGTCAACGCCATCGCGCCCGGGCCGTTCGAGAGCAAGATGATGGCCTTCGCCCTGGACGACCCGCAGTCGCGCGCGGCGATCGAGCAGCAGGTGCCGCTGAGGCGGATCGGCCGGCCCGAAGACATGGCCGGGACCGCCATCTACCTGTCGTCCCGGGCCGGGGCGTACCTCACCGGCGCGGTGATCCCGGTCGACGGCGGCATCACCACGCACGGCTGAGCGTGGCCGTCCCGGGTCGGGCGGTGGTCGTACCCGGGAGGAGGCGAGCCGGAGCCGCGCGGACTCGGCAGATCCGCGCGGCTCCGATCGGGTGGTTCAGCGACCGGCGAGCAGCCGGTTCACCGCGGTGTCGACGTCCAGGTGCTCGGCCTCGCGGCCGCGCGGGACGACGACGTACGTCCGCCGCAGGAAGCGCACCAGGACGCTGCGCGGCACCTCGAACAGGGCGTTTCCGTCGGGCGACGACAGCGCCAGCGCGACGAAGTCGCCGCGCGGTGTGGCCCACGGCCAGACCCGGACGTCACCGATCCCGGCCGGCTCGTCGAGGCCGGTGACCAACAGCTCTCGGGCGAAGGACCAGCTCACGGCCTCGCCACCGGCGGATTCGGCGTGGAACAGGACATGGACCGCGTACGGGTCAGCAGGGTCGTAGCGCAGGCTGGCACGCACCGGCAATGCGGTGGCGTCAGGCGCGACGAGCCTTAGCGACGTCTCGACCTCTACGGTCGTCGGTCGGATGACACTCATGGACGTTCTCCCCCCGGCACCGCTGCGGAACGCGCGTGTCCCGCTTTTCCCATACTCAGGTGCTACCTCTGGCTACGCTCCGCCATACGCTGACTTCACCCAGTGGTGGGAAGGGGGTCGGAAACGCCTCCAGAATGTGAAAATTCTTGTAGGATTTCCGGCTCTGCCCAGTGCGGGAGCCCGCCCGAAGTCGGGTGGTTCAGTCGTCGACTTACTCCGGTAACGTCCAGTGGTCTGCGCAAGTGACGGGCCGGGGCGACACTGAGGGGTGAAATGGTCACGAACCGATCCTCAATGGATGTGCGCACCGCGACCGGCTCACCAGAAGTAGGGGTCCGAGCAGCCGAAAGGCGGGGAGACGCGGTGCCGATGGATCAGCCCGACCGGGACGGACGGACGGTCGCCGACGGCCGCTCCGGCCGCCGTCCCGCCTCTTCGCGCCCCGGTCGCCCTGCCGCGACGGGTGGCGCCGGCACCGCCGTGGCCGACCGACCGCGTTCCGGTTGGCGGCAGCGAATCCGCACCACCCTCGACCTGATCCGCGCCAACCCCACCGGCCGGGTCACCCTCAAGATCTTCGTCGCCGTCGCCGGGGCGCTGGTGGTGACCGTAGGCATCGCCCTCATCCCGCTGCCCGGCCCGGGCTGGCTGATCGTGATCGCCGGCCTCGCCATCTGGGCCGTCGAGTTCCACTGGGCGCGACGGCTGCTCGGCTTCACCCGGCGGCACGTGCACAACTGGACGCGATGGGTGACGTCACGATCGCTTCCGGTGCGCTTCGTGCTCGGATCGGTCGGCCTGGTCTTCGTGGCGACCGTGGTGTGGCTGTCGCTCAAGTACAGCCTCGGGATCGACCTGGTGGCGCGGCTGCTGCACTACCTCGCGACGAACTGACCTCGCCTTGACCACTCGTCCGGGACGCGCGGGACCCCGGGTTTTTGGTCCGGTCCCTCGATCAGGTAGAGTCAACGGCGCTGAGGGCGATTAGCTCAGCGGGAGAGCGCTTCGTTCACACCGAAGAGGTCACTGGTTCGATCCCAGTATCGCCCACCGTAGATGTATGCAGGTCAGAAGCCCGTCACCGGAACCAGCGGTAACGGGCTTCTGCCGTGTGACCCCTTAAATTGGGAGCAGATTGGGAGCAGGACGTTCGGCCCGGGTGGCCGATTAGGTAGGCGCGTGCAGGAACGGTGGTACCTGGTGGCGCGCCGACACCTAACGGGTCGTATGCCCCTGCTATCACAGAGCCCCGGGCGTGGCCCGGGGCCCGATCTCGATCGCGCCTAGGATTCGGACACGATGGGGTGCTGCCGCGCGCCGAGGATGTGGCGCGGCATGTGGAGCGAGAGAGTTGAGCGTAGAACCTGAGTTTGGTCACCGGCTTGCGGGGCGATGGGGTGTAGGGCGCTGACCTGGGGTGTTGGGTGTTGGTGGGTTGTTTCTGAGGCACTAATTGGTGTCTTACGCTCGGGTTCGTGGCGTGGATTCGGCGGGTGCGGACGGCCTCGGGCGCGACGGCGGTGCAGATCGCCGAGTCCGTCGGTGGGCGGCGGCGGATCATTGCTCATGTGGGCTCGGCGCATACCGAGGCCGAGTTGGGGTTGCTGATCGCGCGGGCCCGCGAGCTTCTTGCCGATCCTGGGCAGGGTGAGCTTGAGCTGGGTGTCGAGCCGGTCGCGCCGAAGGCGGCCTTGGTCGGCCCGGTCGGTGACGCGGCGTTGTTCCAGGTCGAGAATTCATCGGTGCGTGGGCCGGCGGTGGTCGCCGCGCCGCGGGTGGTGTCGACGGCGTCGCGGGTGCTCTACGACGTGCTGGCCGCAGTGTTCACCACTTTGGGATTCGACGCGGTGGGCGACAAGGTCTTTCGGGATCTGGTGATCGCGCGGATCGTGGAACCGACCTCGATCCGCGACACCGGTCGGGTGCTGATCGACCTGGGCCGTAAGCCGTCCAGCGAGAAGACGATGCGCCGCACCCTGATCCGCGCACACGAGGGCGGCTACCGCGATCAGATCGCACGACTGTGCTTCGCCCACGCCACGGGCAGCGGCGATGTCAGCCTCTGCCTGTACGACGTGACCACGTTGTACTTCGAGGCCGACAAGGAAGACGACCTGCGCAAGGTCGGATACTCCAAGGAACGACGTGTGGACCCGCAGATCGTCGTCGGGCTGCTGGTCGACCGATACGGGTTCCCGTTGGAGATCGGCTGCTTCGAGGGCAACAAGGCCGAGACGTTGACGTTGCTGCCGGTCATCCGCCAGTTCCAGGCCCGCCACCACATCGCGGGCATGGTCATCGTCGCCGACGCCGGCATGCTGTCGGCGACCAACCTGCGCGAACTCGACGAGGCCGGCCTCGGCTTCATCGTCGGTTCACGCACCACCAAGGCGCCGATCGACCTGGAGTCCCACTACCGCTGGCACGGGGACTACTTCACCGACGGACAGATCATCGACACGATCACCCCCCGCACCGGCGCCAACCGGGACAACGACCCCGCCCTCAAAGCCGAGCCGGTGTGGAACCCAGGAACACACCCGTCGGCGTGGCGGGCGGTGTGGTCCTACTCGGCCACCCGCGCCGTCCGGGACAACAAGACCCTCAACGCCCAAGAGGCAAAAGCACGGGCCGTCATCGCCGGGGAGAAGACGACCAGGACCCCGAGATTCGTCACCATCAACGGCACCGCCCGCACCCTCGACGAAGCGTCGCTGGCCAGGGCACGCAAACTCGTCGGACTCAAGGGCTACGTCACCAACATCACCCACAACGTGATGAGCCCTGCCGAGGTGATCTCCAACTACCACGACCTGTGGCACGTCGAGCAGTCCTTCCGCATGTCCAAGACCGACCTCGCCGCCCGACCCATGTTCCACCACACGAAAGACGCCATCGAGGCACACCTGACCATCGTGTTCACCGCCCTGGCCGTGACCCGCGAAGTGCAGACCCGCACCGGACTCGCGATCCGCAACGTCCTGCGTCAGCTACGCCCGCTACGCTCCGCCACCCTCGCGATCAACAACGCCACGCAGACGTTCCCACCCCAGATCGACCCCGAACGACAAGCCATCATCGACGCACTCACCATGGGCGGACCTCGGGCACTAACGAAATGACCGAACTCAGG
>NZ_FMDN01000030.1 GCF_900090245.1 Micromonospora halophytica | reverse complement strand
CTTCCGCAACCCCGAGAACCAGCGCCTACGCACCCGCACCGCCACCACCCGACGCCACCGCGGACAACTCAACCCCGCTTAACTTCGATGAGCCGCCATGACGACGATGGCCAGCAGTACTCCGAGAGTGTCAGTGACTACGCTGCGTTTACGTCCGACGATCTTTTTGGCCGCGTCGGTTCCTTGCGTGGCGGTCGGCGGGTTCGTGGATGTCTTCACGCTCTGTGTGTCGATGACCGCAGCGGTGGGCTGCGCGTCAGGGCCGGCCTTCACTCGGGCCAGGGCGGTCAGATCGACGTTGAGCTGGGCGAAGATGCCTTCGTCGCGCCAGGCGGCATAGTAGTAGTACACCGTGGTGTGTGGCGGAAAGTCATGAGGCAGGTATTTCCAGGCGATCCCGGTGCGGTTGACGTACAGGATGGCGTTGAACACTTCCCGGACGTCGGTACGGGCCGGCTCGCCGGTGGGCCGCCGGTCGATGCGGGCCTCTGCCAGGCGAGCAGTGTCGGTGCGATCAGTGCCCAACGGGCGTCGGAGATGTCGCTGGGGTAGGCGCGGCGAGCGGTCACGTCACAGATCTACTCTGGACGGTACCGCTCGAGTCGCAGCCCGACAGAAGCGGCGATTCCCGTTCGGGTCTACGTCAGACGGAACCCGAGGAGCATTCCGCCTTGAAACGGAACTGTGCCCGCTTCCCCGTCGGTGGATGCATCGCCCCGGATCGGGCAAATAACGCCAATAGTACGGCAGGCGAAACCGAAAAAGCGGGCAGGACGTCATCGAATGCCCTCTGAAAGAGCGCACTCAACGCCTTCGACATCACCTTCGACGGCCGCCTCTCCACCGGCCGCAAGTAGAAGATCAACCAACTCCAGTTGCACCGTCAACTCGACAAACCCGGCCCGGGACGCAGGCGCAGGCCGTGCATGCCGTTGTCCACGGCCAGTACGGTGCCCACCGACGCGCTGGACAGCGGGCTCGCCAGGTAGGTGATGGCGCTCGCAACCTCGTCCGCCGTCACCAGGCGGCCCGTGGGCTGGAACGCTTCGAGCGCGGCCCGGGCGGCCGCCGGGTCCGGTGCCTGCTCCAGCGACCTGCCGATCCACGGCGTGTCCGCGGAGCCGGGAGCCACGCAGTTGACCCGGATGCCCTCGCGGACGTGGTCCGCCGCCATGGCCAGCGTCAGCGCGTAGACCGCGCCCTTGCTGGCCGAGTACAGGACCCGCTGCTGGACACCCGCCCACGCCACGATCGAGCAGGTGTTGACGATCGATGCGGCGGTTGAGCGCCGCAGGTGCGGGACGGCGTGTCGGGCGACCCTGACCATCCCGACCACGTTCACGTCCAGAACGCGCAGCCATTCGTCGTCGCTGTTCACGGTGACGTCCCCGATGGCGCCGATGCCGGCGTTGTTCACCACGACGTCCAGCCCGCCGAAGCGGTCGACCACGGCCTCCACTGCGGACTTGACCTGGAGATCGTCGGTGACATCGGCCTGCACGCCCAGGATGCCGTCCGGCAGCCCTTCTGGTTTCAGGTCGAGGGCGGCGACCCGGGCTCCTCTGCTGCTGAGCAGCCTGGCCGTGGCCAGGCCGATGCCCGACGCGCCGCCGGTGACGATCGCGACCCGTCCTTCGAAGTCGTTCATCCATGCACTCCCGTTCACTCGGTGGTCGCGTACAGCCCGGTACGGGGACCGGTGTGCCGCGGCTTCAGCTCAGGCCAGCACGTCGGCGATCATGTTGACGCCGAGGTCGATCTCCTCGCGAGTGACGACCAGCGGGGGCGCGACCCGCAGATGCCCCTTGGCCTCCTTGCACAGCAGGCCGCGCTCGGCCAGCCTCTCGGTCACCCGGCGCCCGGCCACCTGCTCCTCGGCGATCTGTACACCGGCCCATAGACCGCGTCCGCGGACCTCGGTCACCCCGTCCAACTCGTTGAGCCGCGCGTGCAGATGCGCGCCGAGCTCGCGTGAGCGGGCCTGGAACTCCCCGGTGGCCAGCAGCCGGACCACCGCGCGGCCGACCGCGCAGGCCAGCGGGTTGCCGCCGAAGGTCGAGCCGTGGCCGCCGGGCGTGATGACGCCGAGCACGTCGGCGCGGCCGATCACCGCGGACACCGGCATCAGTCCGCCGCTAAGGCTCTTGCCCAGGGTGTACAGGTCCGCACGGACACCCTCGTGGTCCAGCGCCAGGGTCGTACCGGCCCGAGCCAGTCCGCACTGGACCTCGTCGGCGACGAGCAACGTGTCGGTCTCGTTGCACAGATCACGTACCTCGGCGAGATAGCCCTTTGGCGGAACGACTATGCCGGCCTCGCCCTGGATCGGCTCCAGCAGGATCGCCGCCGTGTTCGCGGTGACCGCTGAGCGCATGGCGTCGATGTCGCCGAACGGCACCACCCTGAAGCCGGGCGTGAACGGGCCGAAGCCGGCGCGGTGGTTGGGGTGCGTGGAGAACGAGACGATGGTCGTGGTGCGGCCGTGGAAGTTCGCGCCCGCGACTATGATCTCGGCGGCCCCGTCCGGCACGCCCTTCACCTGGTACGCCCACTTCCTGGCGATCTTCACTGCCGTGTCGATGGCCTCGCCGCCGGAGTTGGAGGGCAGCACCATCTCGGTACCCGTGAGCTCGGCCAGTTCGCGACAGAACGGCCCGTACTGGTCGTTGTGGAATGCCCGGGTGCTCAGCGTCAGCCGGTCGAGCTGCGCCTTGGCGGCGGCGATGAGGTCGGGGTGCTGGTGGCCGAAGTTGACCGCGGAGTACCCGCCGTGGAAATCCAGATAGCGGCGACCTTCCAGATCGCTCACCCACGCGCCTTCCCCGTGACTGAGCACCACGGGGAAGGGCACGGAGTCGTGGGCCCCCCAGCGCTCGGCGAGGGCCATGTGGTCCTGAGAGGTGAGGACGTCCGCATGCATGGCGAAGCTCCTTTTGCCGGTTTCCAGTGGCGCCGTCGTCGTGGGGAAGGGCGCGCACGTCGGAGGCGCGGAGCATGAACCGTACTGACCCGCCCGCCCGGCACGCGTCCGCGGGAAACGCATGCCGGGGGAAGCGTCCTGCTGACTTTCCCCCGTGCGGCTACGCGGTGAGTGGAGAGCCGTCGCTCCGACGGCCCGTACAGGCCGGCCGCTGCTCCCGGTGCCCGACATGAACGCGAACGCCGCTGTCGTACCGGCTCGGGGCGACGTTCGGGCGGGCTGGGTCCACGGTGGGTAATCGGAGCGCTTAGCCACGCGGTGCGAAAGCAGTTCTGGTGCCTCCCCGGGAATGTGTGTACCGCGGACGCGGACACGGCGGGTGGGTTCGTAGGTTCCAAGCGCAGGAGTGGCTGGTTCGGGCGGGAAGGAGTCGTGATCGTGGACCGGAATGCAACGGTGCGGAGGGTGCTGCCGTGATGCGGGTGGCGGTGGCCGGTGCGGCCGGCTACATCGGTGGGGAGTTGCTGCGACTGCTGCTGGGACATCCCGAGGTCGAGGTAGTGGGCGCGGTCTCGTCCCGCTTCCCGGGGAAACGCGTCGACGGCGTGCACCCGAACCTGCGGGCCGTCACCGATCTGAAGTTCTGTTCGGTGGACAACGTCGGAGAGTGCGACGCGGTCTTCCTGGCACTGCCGCACCGGGTGGCGATGACCCAGATCGGCGACTGGGTCCAGCGGTCCAAGCTCGTCGTCGACCTGACCGGGGACTTCCGGCTCGACGAAGCCGAGGTCTTCCGGCGCTACTACGGCGAGGAGCACCAGGCCCCGCGACTGCTGGGTGATTTCGTGCCCGGCCTGCCGGAGCTGCACCGCGAGAGGCTGCGCACCGCGGACCTGATCAGCGTGCCTGGCTGCATGGCCACGGCCGGCGTACTCGCCCTGTACCCGCTGGTGGCCCGTGACCTGATCGATCTGGAGAGCGGGGCCCAGTTCGACGCCCGCACCGGCTCCAGCGGCTCGGGTGCCACGGCCGGCCCGGCCAACCTGCACGCCGAACGCAGCGGCGCCATGCGCGTGTTCGCGCCGACCGGGCACCGGCACGAAGCCGAGATCTCCCGGCATCTGGGCCTGTCGGCCGCGATGACCGCCACCGGCGTCGAGGCGGTCCGCGGGGTGCAGACCATCTGCCATGCCACTCTGCGTCCCGGCGTGGACAGGCAGACCGTGCGCCGGGCCTTTCGCGAGCAGTACACCGACGAGCCCTTCGTCCGCGTCGTCGCACATCAACGGGGCATCTTCCGCTACCCCGAGCCGAAGATCCTCCTGGGGTCAAACTACTGCGACGTGGGGTTCGCCGTCGACGAGGGCACCGGCCGCCTGACCACGATCGCCGCCCTGGACAACCTCGTCAAAGGCGGCGCCGGCAACGCCGTGCAGTGCTTCAACATCCGCATGGGCCGGCCCGAGACCCTCGGCCTGACCTTTCCCGGTCTCCACCCCCTGTGAGCCCGCACCTCGCGCGAAAGGCAGATGCGCACATGAGCGAGCCGAACAGCACCCCGGGCGAGTGGCAGGGCGGGCGGCACGGAGGACCGGGACCAACGTGCGGCGCATCGGCTACGTGGCCGGACTGCTCGCCGAGCACGGCGTCACGGTGCTGGTGCCGGTCATCGCTCCGTACGCGAAGACCCGCACGCTGGTCCGGGACCTGCACGCGGCGGGTGGCGTCCGCTACGTCGAGGTGCATGTGGCGACTCCGGTGGAGGTCTGCGCCGACCGGAACGTCAAGCGCCTGTACGCCCGGCAGGCGGCGGGTGAACTTACCGGCCTCACCGGCGCGGTCGACCCGTACGAGGTGCCCGTCAACCCCGATCTCCGGGTCGACACCCAGCACCAGACGGTGAACCATTGCGTCCGGCAGGTATGGGCGCTACTCACGGCCCGAGGTCTGTCATGAGCGTCGTCGCACGGCCGGGCGCCGCTGTTGCCGCCCAGGCGGGGGACGATTGCCCGCAGGGCGCCCCGGCCCGCAGGAGGATCCGCTGCCGCACCTCGACCTGCTGGAGGCCGGGGCGGCGCACAACTTCCGCGAGGTCATCGCCTACCGGGACCGGATCGTCGAGAACCACGGCCTCCGGCTCGACGTGGCATCGGTGCAGTCGTACATCGACGACGGCACACTGACCGAGCGGGCGGACGACACCCGCAACCCGCTGCAGACCCTCCCGCTGCTGGACGCGATCCGCGAGGGCCGCTTCGGCGCGGTGTTCGGCGGCGGGCGGCGCGACGAGGAGAAGGCCCGCGCCAAGGAACGGAGGTTCAGCCTGCGCGACGCGTTCGGCACCTGGGAGCAGCTCCGGCAGCGGCCCGAGCTGTGGCAGCTCTACAACGGCCGCCACCTGCCCGACGAGCACTTCCGCGTCTTCCCCTGTCCAACTGGACCGAGTTGGACGTCTGGCAGTACATCGAACACGATGGCATCGAGCTGCCGGAGATCTACTTCGTGCACTGGCGGAAGGTGTTGCAGCGCGACGGCGTGCGGCTGGCGCCCGGCGTGTGGGGCGGCCCCCCGGGACGAGGAGTCCGTGCGCGAGCGCCGGGTCCGGTACCGCACGGTCGGCGACATGTCCTGCACGGGTGCCGTCGACATTTCGCGAGTTGGGCCTCACGGACGTCACTGCCATCCCGATGTCGGCGCTGACTGATGACAACGTGGTGGAGCCGTCGACCAGGATGGACTGGTACGGGTCCGGCGCGCTGCTGGCGCACCTCGAGAGCGTGCCGGTCGGAGCGGACCCGGTCGGCAAGCCGCTGCGCCTGCCGGTGCCGTACGTGATCCGGCACCGGTCGGAGCGCCGGCAGGTGGTGGAGCGCTGGCTGGCCGGACAACTCGCCTCCGATCGCCTCACCGTGTGCGGATCCGCATCGCCGAACCGCTCGCCGTCGACGATGACGCCGACAACCGGCGAATCGGTCCGTTCCTGCTCATCGACCCGCAGGACGGGGCGACGCTCGCGGCGGGAATGGCCGACGCGCGAGCGGGGGACCGGGGAACTGGTGCCCTGTAACCGAGCGGAACCGACGACGCGGCCCTGCTCAGTCGGAGTGCTGAGCAGGGCCGCGTCGTCGGCGACGTTCCCCGGGGAGGGCGTCAGTTCCCGGGCACGGAGCTCCGGTCGGCCGTGGGAACGGGGAGCGGACTCATCGTCACCGCCGTGCCCGAGCCGGCCAGTGCCCGGCTCACAGGCCCTGGTACCCGCCCGTCCGCGATGCGCACCGACGCCACGCCGCCGGCCAGCGCCTCACGTGCCGCAATGAGCTTCAGCGCCATGCCGCCGCGGGCGAACCGGCCGGGCGCCCCGGTCGTGGGTACCTCGTAGGTGTCCAGCACGCTGGTGTCGTCACCTGGATCGGTGAGCACCCCCGGCGCGCCCGTCAGCAGCACGAGCCGGTCGGCGCCGAGCGCCGCCGCGAGCGCGGCCGCCGCGCGGTCGGCGTCGACGTTCACCGGATGACCGTGCTCGTCGGCCGCGGGCGGCGAGACCACCGGCACGAAGCCGGACTGCAGCAGGGTCTCGGCGAGTCGGGGACGCACCTCGTCGAGGCGGCCGCTGAGGTTGTCCCGGATCAGGATCGTCTTGCCGTCCACGACGGACCGCACGACCGACTTACGGCGGGCCCGCAGCATGCCACCGTCCAGGCCGGTGAGGCCGACCGAGGGCACCCCGAGCCGGGACAGCTCCGCGACCAGCTTCGGTTTGACCCCGCCGGCCAGCGCGAGGACCACCACTTCCAGCGTCGCCGGGTCGGTGTAGCGGGTGGCTACGTTGTCGGGGGAGACGAGGGTGCGCTGCGGGATACCCAGCTTCCCCGCCAGCCGTGTGATCTCCCCGGAGCCGCCGTGCACCACGAGGACCGACTGCCCCGCAGCGACGAGCCCGGCGACGTCGGCGCAGATGCCGGCGGAATCGACGGACGGGTTGCCGCCGCACTTGACGACCGTCAGCGGTCCGGTGGTCACGGTGTCTCCAGTTCGCCGGGAATCAGGTGGGAGTCAGCGGGGGTACGGGCCGCGCGCTACCCTCACTCACCCCAGTCCTCTTCGACCTCGGGTGCGCAGGCGAGCACCGCCGGGCACAGCGACAGGATCTCCAGTTCGGTGCTGCAGCCCGCGCAGTCGATGATCTCGTTGAGGCGCGCCGAGGGACTGATCTCCACGTCGTCCTCGCACTCGGGACAGGCCAGTATGGTGGACATGTGACCGTTCTCCTTCCCTTGCGTGTTCCGGAGCGGACACCGGTCTGCTCCGCCGAGTAGGGACGGTACGACCGTTCCGAAGCCTCGGGCATCCGCGACAACTGCAGGCACGAGGACACCTCGTGCGGATCCGTGTTACCGGCGGCTACTCATCGCGCCTACCTGGCGGCCGGACTGAGGGCGCTGTGCACCGTCCGGACGAGGCGTTCCGCCGTGAGGTCGTAGTGTGCGACCAGGTGTTCATGGTTGCCGACCTCGGTGACGAACTGGTCGGGCACGCCCAGCCGCAGCACCCGGGTGGGCGCCGCCTCCGCCAGGGTCTCGGCTACGGCGCCGCCGAGACCGCCGTGGCACCAGTGCTCTTCGATGGTCACCACGAGCGAGGCCGGCCGTGCCGCAGCCACCAGCGTCTCCGTGTCGAACGGCCGCAGCGTGTGCATGTTCAGCACGGTGGCCTCGATGCCCTCGCCGGCCAGGGCGTCCGCTGCCGCGAGGCAGGCGAGCACCGGGTACGGGCCGCAGCCCGCCAGCACCACGTCACCGCCCTGCCGCAGCGTCTGCGCCCGTCCGATGACCGGGGCCGGGGCCAGCGGCAGCGGTGGTGTCGGCTTTCGGCCGAGCCGGACGTAGAGCGGCCCGCCCAGTCCCAGGCTCTGCTCGACGAAGGCCTCCGTGGCCGCGGCGTCGGCAGGCACCACCACGGTCATCCCCGGCAGGACGCGCATCACCGCGAGGTCCTCCAGCGCCTGGTGGGTGGGGCCGAGATGGCCCGCGGCGAGACCACCGTGCGTGGCCATGATGCGGACGGGCAGTCGGTTGTAGGCGATGTCGATCTTGATCGCCTCCAGCGCCCGGGACGCGGCGAACGCGGCCATCGTGTTGACGAACGGCACCCGCCCGCACGCGGCCAGGCCGGCGGCGATCCCCATCAGGTTGTGCTCGGCGATACCGAGGTTGAGGTACTGCTCGCCGGCCTCTTCCGCGTACGCGGCGTTGAACAGGCCGGTGTCGGAATCCAGGCAGATCAACTCGGGGTGGCGGTGCAGCAGCGGGAGCAGGCTGTCCCGGTACGCCTCCCGGGTTGCGCGGCTCATCCGGCGTCCTCCGTGGTGCGCAGGGCGCGGACCGCCCGCGCGTGGTTGCGCGGCGAGAGCGTCACGTAATGGCTGGAACTGCGGCCCTCCAGGAAGGGCAGGCCGCGTCCCTTGACCGTGCGGGCGATCAGGACGCTGGGCCGGCCCGGCTCCCACGGCCCGGCATCGAGGTGCCGGGCCAGCTCGTCAGGGTCGTGCCCGGCGACGTCGCGGACCGCCCAGCCGAAGCTGCGCCAACGGTCGGCCAGCGGTTCCAGCGGGGCGATGCCGTCCGTGGCGCCGGTCAGCTGCAGCCCGTTGCGGTCGACGATCACGGTCAGGCGCTCCAGGCGCAGCGACGCGGCCGCGATGGCCGCCTCCCACACCGAGCCCTCCTGGAGCTCGCCGTCGCCGAGCAGGACGAAGGTGCGCGCGTCCCGCCCGGCGTACCGGTGGGCGAGCGCAAACCCGCAGCCGAGCGCGAGTCCGTGGCCGAGCGAGCCGGTGGGCAGCTCCACCCCGGGCACCGCGCGCACCGGATGCCCCATCAGCCGGCTGCCGGGCCGCCCGTACGTGGTGAGCTCCTCGACCGGGAAGTAGCCCCGTTCGGCCAGCGCCGCGTACAGGCCGACGGCGGCATGGCCCTTGCTGAGGACGAAGCGGTCGCGGTCCGGGTCGTCCGTCCGCTGCGGATCCACGTTCAGCACCGAGAAGTACAGCGCGGCGAGGATGTCGGCGCTGGATAACGCGCCGCCGAGATGGCCGCCTTCGGGTCCCGCGCACATGTCGACGACGTGCGCGCGGATGCGTGCGGCGACCAGCTCCAGGGTGCTCTGCCGGCGCGCTCGTGTCGACGTCACGAGGCCGCCTTCGCGAGCGTGGCGACCATGTCCCTGTTCGCCCAGACCTTCTCGAAGGCGTCCCCGTACAGGCCGAGCAGTGCGCCCGCGCCCGGATGCAGGTGGCGCTTCTGGAGGGTCAGCGAGTCCGCGATGACCGCGCGGGTCACCGGGTAGCCCTCGTTCGCCGTCGTGCCGGGTGCACCGGTCACCGACCACGGGTAGCCGGAGCCGAAGCCGATACGGTCGGTGAACACCTTCTGGTCGGGCAGCGGCATCAGCTGGTACTGCGACATCGGCACGCCTTCGGCGCGCAGCAGACGGCGCAGCGTCGAGCGCAGCGCCTCGGGCCGCACCCCGTGCAGGCCGAACGCGGCCGGGTCGAACCGGAAGCGCAGGATGTGCCAGGCGTGGGTGGTGTCCGGCAGCGGGGCCGGCACCCGCAGCCCAGGCAGCTCGGCGAGCCGGGCGAGGAAGCCGGTGACGTTCTCCTGCCGGGCCCGCTCGTAGTCGTCGTAGCGGTCGAGCTGGGCGAGGGTGAACGCGGCCTGCAGAGCGCTCATCTTGTAGTTCCAGCCCAGGCCGTACGAGATGTAGTCGCGGTCGCGGCCGGCCTCGATCACCTCACCGAACTGCCGTCCTCTGCGCATCGCCCCGGCCAGTTCGGCGTCCTGGGTGACCAGCAGGCCGCCCTCGCCGCAGGTCGGTATGTTCTTGCTGACCTGGAGGCTGAAGGCGCCCGCATCGCCGATCGAGCCGAGCGGTCGCCCGCGGTGGGTCGCGCCGGGAGCCTGGGCGGAGTCCTCGACGACCGCGATGCCGTGCCTGCGGGCGATCGCGGTGAGCCGGTCCATGTCGGCGGGTGCGCCGTGCAGGTGGACCGGGATGATCGCCTTGGTACGAGCCGTGATCCGACGCTCCACATCGTCCGGGTCGAGAGTGAAGGCGACCGGGTCGATGTCGGCGAAGACCGGCACCGCCATCTGGTGCACCGGCGCCAGCCCGGTGGCGATGAAGCTGAGCGCGGGCACGATCACCTCGTCGCCGGGGCCGACGCCGAGCGCGGCGAGGGCGAGAGCGAGGGCCGTCGTGCCGTTGGACACCGCGACGCAGTGCTCGTGGCCGAAGCGGCAGGCCCAGGCCTCCTCGAGTCGGGACACCGCGTTCGCGCCGTCGGTGTCGGACACCAGACGCGGTCCGTCGAGCGCGTCGAGGACGGCCTTGCGGTCCTCGTCCGTGATCAACGGCCACGGCACATGGCGCCGGTCCCTGGGCACGGCCGCCGTGCCGCCGAACGCTGCCAGCTTGCTCATCATTCTCCAGTCCACTCGGTCACGATGGTCGCTCAGGTTGCGGTCACCGCCGTGCCGCCACGGCACCGACGGCGTCGACCGCGCGCGCGTAGGCGCCGCGCAGACGCGTGGCGTGGTGCGCGATGCCGGACGCGGCCGACCGCGGGTCGGCGAGGCCGTGTGCGCCGGTGAACCGCAGCCCGGTCCACGCGTGGGCCACAGACTCGACCCTGCGGCCCGCCCCGGCCAGCGCCGGGTCGCCCCAGTCGCGGCCGGAGCGGCGCAGCAGTTCGCCGTGGAGCGAAGCCTGCGCCTGCATGGCCCAGCCGAACGGGTACAGCTCGCGCAGCGCGCCGGCGTCGCCGGCCCGGCACCGCTCCACCAGTTCTGCGGCGAACACGTCGTAGCCGGCGAGGCCGGTACGCGCCGGGGTCTTCGTGGTGAAGCCCTCGGTGTTCGTACGCAGGAAGCCACCGAGCAGCTCCGGGGTGAGGTCCGCGGGCTGAGCGTTCAGGCGGACGTCGAGGCAGCGCCGGCCGATCCTGGAGTCGCTGAAGAAGGCGTCCTGCACATCGATCGGGTTCGCCGACCCCCAACTGCTCAGGAAGTCCCGGATCGGGACGGCGCCGCGGAAGGCGGGTGGCATGGCGTCCGAGACGTGGACCACGCCCCGCCGCTCGTCCAGGCCCCAGACCAGCACGAGATGCGCGGCGTGCACGTCCCCGTAAGCGGGCCGGAACGGCAGGTGGAAGTTGTCCACGGCGGCGATGACGAGCCGGTCGTCGGCCAGTGCCTCGCGCACCTCGCGCCAGACGTCGCCCTCGTCGGCGGGCTGCCACCAGCGGGCGCTCAGGTCGTGGTGGGGTGCCAGGGCGGCTCCCTGCTCCCCCTCGGCGCACGGGTAGTAGAACTCCTCGGAGCGGACGTCACCCGGCAGGTGCAGGAACTGCCAGCCGGCGCCGAGCACGGCCAGCGGGTCGGCGCCCGCGCGGGCGAGCACGGAACCGACCGTGGCGTGAAGGCAGCTAACCAGATCGCGGTACCACCACTCCGGTTCCGGCCCGGTGATCATGTACGTCCGTGCGGTCGCGTCGACGGTCATCTCAAGACTCCGTCCGCTGGAGGGTGACCGCGAAGACGTGCACCGCGACGTTGCGGGGCAGCAGGATGCCGGTCAGGTCGGCGCGCCGGGTGACCGGGACCCGCTGCGCCCACATGACTGCGGGAACGCCCCGCTGTACGTGGTGCGGGTAGTGCATGACCAGGCTCTGGAACGCCTTGACCTCGCCGAACCACGCGGGCGCCGCCCAGAAGTCGGAGACCCGCAGCGCTTCGGCGTCGACCGAGCCGTCGGCGAAGTTCAGGTCGACGGTGTCCTCGCAGCGCCGTTCAGACGCCGCCAGGACGTGGACCCAGTCGTAGCGGCCCTCAGGCACCTCAATGAACTGCCCGGCGCAGCGGATGTTGTCCGGCCCTTCGCAGACCGGAGGAAAAAGAAAGGGGACACCGTCCACATGGACGGTACTCCTGCCCTTCGGCAGGTATTCCGCCGCGAACGAGTTTCCCCACACATTGAATTCCCCCGCCTTCGTCTCCGTCGCCGCGGAGACAGCCGTGTTGTTGCGATGGCCGGAGATGTCGACCGGATCGCACAGCCTGGTGATGGCGGAGGTCACTGGAGTAGCCGTCAATTGACCCACCTCTCTAACAGGGCGCTGCGGTTCCCCACGTGATCCGGCCGGCACCTCATGGCCGGAGCGCGACGGCCCGCAGCCTCTCGTAGTACGGCTGGTGGTAGTCGCGGTAGGCGCGCAGCACCGGGTCCGCCGCGACCGTCTCGGCACCGCCGGTCCTGCCGGGCGTGAAGCCGGCGGTCTCGCTCGTCGACTGGTGCCACCTGCTGGTCGACCGCCATTCCGGCCGCATGCCCGGCTCCCAGCTCAGCGCGTCCGGGAGGAAGGTGATCCCCACCGCCTCGCAGTACGCCCGCACGGTCTCGGCCGGACGGGCGAGGAGGTCGTCGGAGTCGACCACGACCGGCGTGGTGCCGGTGGCGTCCTGCACCGCGGTGAAGATTTCGTAGAGCCACGCGAAGCCGATCTCATCGCGGCCGAGACGTGGGTTGAGCGCATGGTGCGACGCGATGGCCTCGGCCGGGTCGCGGATGATGAAGGTATGCGTCGCGGCCGAGAGGAAGTCCTCGTCGGCGAGCAGCGCCGGGTAGTGGAAATCGGTGGTGTCCTTGAAGAACACCGGCTGCGTGCACGCGAGGGCGCGCAGCGCCGCCAGCACGTCCTGCTCGTCGTTCGCGGTGCGGTCGCCGACCTCCACCGCGCCGAAGTCGACCACGCGGGAGAACGGTTCGTGTACGACGGCGCGGTCCCCCCGCTCCGTCATCATCCGGGCGAACGCGGTGGAGCGGCAGCGCGGCGCGCTCCACAGGGCGAGCACCTGGATCCGCTCCGGATTGTGTCCCACAATTCCCTCATCTTCATCTGACGGTAGTGAACTGCTGCGACAAGCAGGAATGCGGTCAAGAGTGGCACAGCGGGTGCCGGAGACGGGTAATCAGAAATCGCAGCCGCAGGCGGCAGAAGTCAACGCACCGCGCGCCCGCGCATGAACTTGCTGCGGACGCCCGCACTGCCGGCCGGCCCGTAGTCTCCGTGCCACACGACGGATTTCCTTTCCGTTCGGCCAACAAGTGGTCCCAATACGGAGGTCACGTGTCAGCGACACCAGAGGGACCGGGTGACCGCAGGATCGCGGTGCTCGCCAGCAGGATCGGCGCGGACGAGAAGCGGCTGTTCGACACGCTCGACCGGCGCGGCATCCCCTTCGACCATGTCGACACACGCCGGCAGTGGTTCGCGGCCGGTCAGCCGGGCCGGCCCTGGGCGGTCGCGCTGAATCGAGAGATCGGCCAGGTCCGGGCCGCGTACGGGGCCCACTGCCTCACCGCGGCGGGAGTGGACGTGGTCAACAGCGCGGAGTCGACCGAGGTGTGCGGCGACAAGTGGCGCACCACTCTGGCCCTGGAGGCGGCAGGGATACCGACGCCCCGCACTGCACTCGGCCTCACTCCGCAGGCCACGCTGGACGCCCTGGAGTCGATCGGCTACCCGGCACTGATCAAACCGCTGGTCGGCTCCTGGGGCCGGCTGGTGGTGCAACTGCCCGACCGCGCCGGTGCGGAGGGCCTCCTCGAGTACGTCGCCGCGCTGCCTAACCCGCAGTCGCACCTCGGCTACGTGCAGGAGCTGATCGACAAGCCTGGACGCGACATCAGGGTGGTCGTGGTCGGCGGCCAGGTGCTGGGCGCCGTCTACCGGACCGGCGTGTCCCTGCGGACGAATGTGGCACTCGGCGGGCAGACCCGGCCGTGCGAGGTGACGCCTGAGATCGCCAGGCTCTCCCTTGAGGCGGCCTGTGCTGTCGGCACCGACATCGCGGGTGTCGATCTGATCGAGGACCGCGACGGCCGGTTGCTGGTCCTGGAGGTCAACCACCGGGTCGAATTCACCGGCTTCCAGTCCGCGCTCGTCGGCCGGGTCGATGTCGCGGACCGCATCGTCGACCTTTTACTGCAGCGGGCAGACCGTCACCTTCTACTTGAGCGGGTACACGATGAACTGGGCGTTCACCACGTCGGGCCGCGTCACCGAGACGTACGCCGCCGGGCTGCTGCGGGTGATGCTGGAGATCCCCTCCCCGTCCTACCAGGAGCGTGACCTGGCCGGCTTCCTGGCCGACACGATGGCGCAGCTGGGTTTCCAGACGCACATCGACTCGGTGGGCAACGTCATCGGCGTCATCGACCGCGGCGCCGGTCCCACGCTGATGCTGCTGGGCCACCTGGACACCGTCGCGGGCGGGCCGCCGGTCCTCTCCGAGGACGGCCGGCTCTACGGCCGGGGCGCGGTGGACGCGAAGGGACCGCTCGCGGCCATGATCTGCGCCGCGGCCGGCGCGGTCGGCTTCCCCGGCCGGATCGTGGTGGTCGGCGTCGTCGAGGAGGAGACCCCGCGCTCGCGCGGCGCGATGGCGATCCGGGCCACCCTGACCCGGCCCGACGCGCTGATCATCGGCGAACCCAGCGGCTGGTCGAGCGTGGTGCTCGGCTACAAGGGCAAGCTCGACCTGCGCTACAGCGTCACCTGTCCAGCCACCCACCCCACCAATCCGGTGCCGAAGGCGTCCGAACTGGCCGCGGTTTGCTGGGAGTCGCTGCTCGACCTGCTCGGGCCGGACGCGAGTCATGTCGTGTTCGAGCAGCCCGGCGCGACTCTGGTCCAGGTGAACGGCGACCTGACCAGGGCGACGGCGGACCTCAGCGTCCGCACGCCACCGGGATTCGACGTCGACGCGCTGCTGAGCGGTCTTCGGGACCGGCTGCCGGCAGGCCGGATCGAGGTACTCAACTCGGTGGCGGCGTGCCGGGTGGGACGGGCCGATCCGGTGGTGCGTGCGCTGGTGTCGGGCATCCGGCTGCAGCACGCCAAGCCGCGCCTCGTGGTGAAGACGGCGACCTCGGACATGAACACCCTCGCCGAGGCTTGGGACATCCCGATGGCGGTCTATGGTCCGGGCGACAGCAGCCTCGACCATGCCGACGACGAGTACATCGTGCTCTCGGAGTACCTGCGTGGCATCGACGTACTGACCACCGCCCTCTCGGCGTTGGCCCTCCTGCCCGCACGCTCGGACGACCGGGCGGACGCTGCTCCGCGGCCCCTCAGGAGTCTCAGGTGACCGACCTGACCCGGCGGCTCGCCGCGCTGCCCGCACCGCGCCGCGCGCAGTTCCTGGCCCGGCTGCGGGAGTTCGCAGAAGCCGTGGCCGGGCGGGGTCCGACACCGCGCGGTGACACGGGTCCGACACCGCTGTCGTATGCGCAGCAGAACCTGTGGTTCTTCGACCACCCGGTGCCGAACGGTCCGGCCTCCGGCACGCCGCTGTGCCTTCGACTGCGGGGCGCACTGGACCTGGACGCGCTGCGCTCGGCGCTGGCCGCGGTCGTGGCCAGGCATGACACCCTGCGCAGCCAGATCGTGGAGCGCGAGGGCGGCCTGATGCAGGTCGTCGCCACCGAGGTTCCGGTCTCGCTGCCGGTGGTCGAAGCGGAAGGCGACGACCACGGGCAGCCGCTGGCCGCTGCCCGGGCCCTGGTCGTGGAACGGGCCGGCGAACCGTTCGACCTGAGCCGGATGCCGGCGTGGCGCGCCGTGCTGGTCAGGGTGGCGGTCGACGACCACCTGTTCCTGTTCGACGTCCCCACCGTGCTCTGCGACGCCCCGTCCCGCATCCTCCTGCTGCGTGAACTCGCCGTGTTCTACCGGGCCTCGGAGTCCGGTGACGCAGCGCAACCGCCCGGCCTTCCCGTGCAGTACGGGGATTACGCGATATGGCAGCGCGGCCGGCTCGACAGCGGCGAACTGGACCAGCGGGCCGCGTACTGGCGGGACAAGCTGGCGGGCGTCGAGGTGGTGGAGTTCCCGACCGACCGCCCGCGGGCGGAGGTACGGACCTTCGCAGTCGCCGGCGGCAGCTTCACGGTGGGGCACGAGGCAATGGAGCGGGCCGGGGAACTGGCCAGGGCGGTGGACGCGAGCCTGTCCGACGTCCTCGTCGCCGCGTTCTTCGCGCTGCTGCACCGCTACTGCGGCGTGGATGACCTGGTGATCGGCTCGCCGGACGCGCACCTGCGGCCCGCGGCCGTGGCATCGCTGATCGGCCTCTTCACCGACCTGCGGGTGCTGCGCGCGGACGTCTCCGGCGACCCGGCCTTCCGCGAGCTGGTCCAGCGGGTCGCGCGGGTGTCCGCCGAGGCGCACGAGCAGGGCGGTCTGCCCTTGCGGACCCTGACCGACGTGGCGGACCCGGTCGTCGACCCCTCCCGCGCACCGCTCTTCCAGATCGTTTTCGGCGTGGAGAGCACGGAGAGCACCGAGAGCACGCCCGGTCTGCCCGGCATCGCCACCTCGCAGGAGGCCGTCCCGGCCGGCACCTCCCCGTTCGACATGAGGTGGACCCTGACGGAACAGTCCGCGGCCGGCGTCGACGCGTCCCTCGCCATCACGTACAACACCGGCCTGTTCGACGCCGGGAGCGTCGCCCGGTTCGCCCGGCACTACGACGCACTGCTCCACGCCTTGACCGCCGCCCCGGACGCCCCGCTGTCCGCCGCGGGGATGCTGAGCCCGGCGGAGCGGGAGTTCCTGGCCCAGGCCGCCATGGGACCGGTGCGGCCGGTGCGCGAGTCCACGATCGTCGAAGAATTCGAGGCACGCGTCCAGGAGGCCCCGGAGAGCGTGGCGGTCGTCGTCGCCGGCCGGGAGACCAGCTACGCCGAACTCAACGCCCGGGCCAACCGGCTTGCCGCGCTGCTGCGCGAGCGGAGTGTCGGGCCGGGCGCGAGGGTCGGCCTGTGCCTTCGCAGGAGCCTGGACGTAGTGACCGCGATCCTCGCCGTGCTCAAGGCGGGCGCGGCCTACGTACCGCTCGATACGACGCACCCGTCCGGACGGGTGGCGGAGATCGCCGCCGACGCGGAAGTGCGGGTGGTGCTCGCCCATGCCGAGGCGGGCCGGGCCGTGAGCGAGGTCGCCGTGCCCGTCGTGGTGCTGGACGACGTCCGCGGGGAACTGGCAGCGCTACCCGAGGGCAATCCGCCCCTCGCGGCGCAGCCCGGCGACGTCGCCTACGTCATCTACACCTCCGGCAGCACCGGCAAGCCGAAGGGCGTGCTCCTCGAACACCGCGGAGTGGTCAACTTCACCGATTCGACACGCGACCTGTTCGATCTGACTTCGGCCGACCGGGTGCTCGGGTTCGCCTCGGTGACCTTCGACGTCTCCGTCTTCGAGATTTTCTCGGCGCTGCTGACCGGCGCTCGCCTGTGCCTGGCGACCGACGACGAGCGGCTGTCCGTCGACCGGCTGCAGTCCCTGATGGTGCAGGCCGGCATCACCGTCATCGACCTGCCCCCGACCGTGCTGCCGCTCCTGGCGCCGGAGAAGTTCACCGCCCTGCGGATCGCGTTCGTCGGCGGCGAGGCGTTCAGCGGCGAGCTGGTGAACCGGTGGAACCCGGGCAGGCGCCTGTTCAACGGTTACGGGCCGACCGAGTGCACAGTGACGATGATCGTGGAGGAGTGCCAGGGCACCTGGGACGCGTCGCCGCCGATCGGCCTGCCCATGGCCAACCACATAGCGCACGTGCTCGACGGCGACCTGCGCCAGGTGCCCGTCGGGGTGCCGGGGGAGCTGGTGATCGGCGGCGCCGGGCTGGCGCGCGGCTACCTCAACCGGGAGGAGTTGAACGCCGAGAAGTTCCTTGCCGACCCGTTCGGCACCGCCCCCGGCGGCCGGCTGTACCGGACCGGGGACCTGGTGAAGCGGCTGCCCGACGGACGGCTCGTCTTCCTCGGCCGCATCGACCAGCAGGTCAAGATCCGCGGGCTGCGCATCGAACTCGGCGACGTGGAGTCGGCGCTGACCGGCTTCGAGGGCATCGGCCCGGTCAGCGTCCAGGCATGGAGCGACGACAGCGGCGACAGGCACCTGGTCGGCTATCTGACCGGGGTCACCGCGGAGCATGTCCCCGCCGTCCGCGAGCACGTGCGCGCGCTTCTGCCCTCGTACATGATCCCGTCGTTCTTCGTGGTCCTCGACGAGCTCCCGCTCACCAGCAGCGGCAAGGTCGACCGGCGCAGGCTGCCCCCGCCTGACCTGAGCCGGGCGGGGACAGCAACAGGGACAGGCGGCACGCCGCTCACCGAGACCGAGCGCCGGCTGCTGCGCGACGTGCTCGTGCCGCTGCTGCACAACGAACGCATCGGCGTGCACGACGACTTCTTCCTGGCGGGCGGCAACAGCCTCAAGGCCGTGCAGCTGATGTCGACGATCCGCCGCAGGTTCGGCGTGGAGATCGCGCCGGGCGAATTCTTCGCCTCGCCGTCCGCCGCGCATCTGGCGGCCGCCGTCGACGCGGCGCAGGCCGCGCGCAGCATGCGCCGCGTCGACGACGGCGATCCGCTCGACGCGCCGGCGGACCCGCCGGGGCCGGAGGCCGTCCGGGCTCCGGTGGTGATACGAGCAGCAGGGCCCGCGCAGGTGGTGCTGCTGCACCCGTCAGGCGGCGAACTGTTCTGCTACGTCCCGCTGTCCAGGGCGCTGGGCGGCGAGATCGGCGTGACCGGCTTCGCCGCCGACCCGCGGGACGCCGACGCGGCTCCGGCGGAGGCGATGGCGGCGACCGCGGCACGGATCGCACGGTCGCTGGTCGAGGGCGGGCTGCTCGCGTCGTGCTGTCTGGCCGGCTGGTCCTACGGCGGGGTGCTCGCCTTCGAAGTCGCCCGCCAGATTGAGCAGAAGACCGGCGAACGGCCCTCGGTCGTCCTGCTGGACGCCGCCTACGACGAGGACGCCGAACCGCTGGACGAGGCGACCGTGCGCCGGCGCTTCGTCCACGACGTCGCCCGGCTGAACGGCCACGACGGCCCTGAGGTGACCGCGGTCCTCAACGACCCGGACGCGGGGACGGCCGACATCCGGGAGACGCTCACCGGTCTCGGCGTCGAACTGGAGCTGACCGGGCAGGAGCTGGCCCGCCGCTTCGCGACCTTCCGGTCCTCGGCCCTGTCTCAGCAGGAGTACCGCCCGCCGACCCCGTACGGCGGGCCGGTCACTCTGGTCACCGCCGGACCGAACCCCGCCATGGAGGAGCAGTGGAGGGCGGTGTGCACGGGGCCGTTCCGGGCTGAGAGCGTGCCCGGCGACCACTACACCCTGTTCACCGCACCGGCGCTGAGCCGGGTCGTCGCGGCGATCGAAGAGACGCTCAGGGCCTGAGGAGACGTACATGCGGTTCGGATTCACCGAGGACCAGCAACAGTTCCGGGCACAGGTGCGCACGGTGCTGCGCTCCGCTGAGGTACAGGCAGCGGCGGCCGCGGCCACCGGCTCCTGTGGCATCGAGCCGGACGCCCGCCCGCTCTACCGGCTGCTCGGTGAGCGGGGCCTGCTCGCCGTGCATTGGCCGGTCCGGTACGGCGGCGCGGGCCGCTCGCCGACCGACGCCGCGATAGTCGCCGAAGAGCTGGTGCGCGCGGGCGTGCCCGACACGCTCCACGTCAACACCGTCCAGATCGTGGGTCAGTTCCTGCTCATGGCGGGCAGCGACGAGCAGAAGCGGCGTCACCTGCCCGCCATCGCCTGCGGCGAGAGCTTCGCCTCCGTGCTCTACACCGAGCCGGACGCCGGCTCCGACCTCGGCGCACTGCGGGCGGTGGCCGAGCACGACGGCGACGGCTACCGGATCACCGGCACCAAGGTGTTCAGTCTCAAGACCCGCTTCGTGGACCTCGGCCTGTGCGCCGCCCGGACGACCCCGGGCGCGGGCAAGTATCAGGGCATCAGCCTCTTCCTGGTCGACATGTCCGCCCCTGGCGTGACCGTGTCGGTCATTCCCGGCATCGGCGACGAGCACTTCCACCGCGTGGACCTCGACGCGGTCGCGGTGCCGGCCGGCAACCTCCTCGGCACGCGCGACGAGGGCTGGCCCCTGCTCAACGAGGCGCTCGCCATCGAACGCACCGGCCTGGACTACTACTTGAAGGCCGAGCACTGGCTGGACGCCGCCCTCGACGTCCTCGCCCAGAGCGGCCCCGCTGCCCTGCCCGGCGACCGCTTGGAGCAGCTCGGGCGCTGGCACGGCGAGCTGGCCGCCGACCACGTCCTGGCCTGGGAGGTCCTCACCGGAATCGCGGCGGAGCAGGTGGACCAGATCGCGGCCGCCGTCGCCAAGTACCACAGCAGTGAACTCGCCCGGTCCGTCGCGGCCTGGGCCGCCGCCCTCCCGGACCCCGGGCAGCGGGCGGACCGCAGCAGGGCGGCCATGACCCTGGACTCCGCCTACCGGGAGGCGCCGGGGCTCACGCTGTCGGCGGGGACCTCCGAGGTGATGCTCCAGATCGTGGCCGCCTCGTTCGACTCCCTGCGAGAGAGCACTGAGGCGGACCTCACCCCCGATCCGCTCGCCGTCCAGCTGCGTACGGCGCTGCGTACGGGACTTGCCGGCGTTCCCGCCCGGATGGAGTTGCACGGCGCCCCGGTGACCGACGGCGCCGGCGGTCCGACCCGTCCGGTGCTCGACGCGCTGGAGGCGCTCGCCTTCGAACGCCCGGCCGCCGCCGACGGGCTGGACCTTGGTCTCACCACCGGGGCGCTGGTCAGCGAGGAGCTCGGCCGCGCGGCGCGCGGGAACCCCTACCGGGCGGACGCGTTCGCCGCCGACCTGGGGTGCCCGGCAGGCGCGGCGCTGGCCGGCCTGGAGGCACTGCCCGCCGGCGGCGCGGTCGTCGCGACCCCGCGCAGGGGGGGGTGGGAGCTGACCGGCGCGGCCGTGGTCGACGACGTGTCTGCCGCGATGTTCCTGGTGGCCGCCCGGAATGCCGGCGTGCCGGTGCTGGTCGCGGTCGCGCGCGGAACGGCGGGCGTCACCACGGAGGACGGGTGCTGGCCTCCGGTGGTCCGGTTCGCGGCCACGCCTGTCGCTGCGGCGGACGTCGTCGGCACCCTCGACGAGTCGCCCACCGGTCCGCTCGCGCGGGCGCGGGTGCGGCAGGCTGCGTATCTGCTGGGCATCGCCGGGGGCGCGCACGACGCAGCCGTCGCATACGCCGGCTTCCGGCGGCAGTTCGGCACCCGGCTGCGCGATCTGCCCGCGGTCTCCATCCCGCTGGCCCGCGCCCTGGTCGCGCTGCGTGCGACACGGGCCGCGGTGTACCGGGCGGCCTGGCTGGTCGACCACGAGCCGGCCGGCACCGGTACGGCGCCGCTCGCGGCGCTGGCGATGGCCGGCGAGACCGCGCGCGACGTCGTCCGGCTCAGCATGCAGAGCTGCGGGGTGCGTGCGCTGACGTCGGAGTTGGGCCTGCACCGCTACTTCCGGCTCACCGCGGCCGAGTCCACCCGGTACGGCGATCCCGCCGCGCTGTGGCGGGCGGTCGGCGCCGACTGCGTCCGGACAGCGCGGTGCGCCGCGGCGGGTGCAGAGCCCCCGGTCGCGGCGCCGGCCGTGCCGTGACGCGTCAGCCCTCAGTGGGCGCGCACGAGCGCCCGTCGGTCGCCGGGGGACCGGTCGGCGACGGCCGAGTGAGTCAGCCCGGTCCGATAGGCCAGTGACACGAGCTCGGCCCGGTCGCGGACGCCGAGCTTGGTACGCACGCGGTAGAGGTGCGTGCGCACCGTGGCCTCGCCGATGATCAGTTCGCGGGCCACGTCCTCGGTGGACATGCCCTCGGCCACCAGCCGGGTCACCTCCCGCTCCCTCGGGGTGAGTTTGGTGAGCTCCGGGCAGGTCTCGCTCGTCCTCGGCTCCGGCTGCGCACGGAACCAGGAGACCAGGCGCTCCGCGATGGTCGGCGCGAGGATGGTCTGCCCGGCCGCCGCCCCCTGAATGGCGGTGATCAGCTCCTGCGGACTCGCGTCTTTGCCGAACAGGCAGCTCGCGCCGGCGTGCAGCAGGTCGCTCACTGTCTGGTCGGTGTCCGCCGCGGTGAACACGACGATTTGCGGTGGCTCTTCCTCCTTGGCGAGGCGACGGATCATCTCCAGGCCGGAGATGGTCTGCAGGTTCAGGTCCGTGACCACGACATCAGGGTGCGTGGTACGGACGAGAATGATGGCTTCCATGCCGTTCTGGGTAGTGCCGATCACCTCGATGCCCGGCACGGCGTCGAGGAGGGTCTTGAGCCCGTCGGCGATGACGGGCAGCTGATCACAGATGAGGACTCGGATGGTCATGGTGTTGTCCCCCGGATTAGAAGTAAGTGAGCAAGGAGCCGGAGAACGCAGGATTCGCAGCGCGGGACGCTTCTCTGGCCTCAGCCATGACGGGCGTCAACGCGTGGGATTCGAGGAGTCTCCAGGCGCGGGGGTGGGCCGCTGCCTTCGACTGCGACCCACCTGTTCAGCCGTTGCCGTGGTCGTCCGCGTGCTGCACGGCGGAGGCGCGGCGGGCGATTATGGTGTCCTGGACCGTCTGCGACGCGTCGGAGGACGCCGTGAATCCGCCCAGCAGTGCCCCGAAGGCGGCGACCGCGGCACAGGCGGCGGCAGAGGCGACACGCATGGGGAAAATCCTTGAGAGAATCGCGACGTTGCGGCGCCGCTGAGTCTCGCAAATCTGCTTCCCGGCCGGTTCCCCTGAACACCCCTACGATTCCCCATGCCGTGCTCGCGAGGCGCTGTGGCCGAATCACCCGCCGCTGCGGTCAGGTCGAGTGCTCGACGCGATTCGAGAAAGGGCACTTCGCATCGCTCTGCGGCATGTCGTTGTGGTCCTCGAGGAAGTACTGGTGCCACTCGCGGATTCCCGGGGTTCCGAAATCGCCGAGAACCGGGGTCGGGGGAATCTTGTCGTAGAGGTGAAGGCGTTCCCTGATCAGATTCCGTCCATTCTTCCCTGCAGGCGTGTCCTCCGTGATGTCGTCGAACACGAACCGCGGCTGGAACGCAATGCTGAAGTACTCGAAGTGGCGACTGTCCCGGAAGTTGTAGGCAGGTGCGTTCGCGGCGATGAACAGCTTCATGCCGGCGAAGCAGAACTCCCACCATTCGCTGTCGGTGTCCGTCGGCACTTCCGAGGGCCAGGGTTCGTCGTCCAGGTCGTGAAGCGCCTGGAGTGTCTCCCAGAAGAGACTGCGGTAGTCCTCCAGCGTCGTCCGCCCTGACGCTGGAGCGAAGAAGGTGACCAGCGAGGTGCGCCGGCCCAGAGACGGCGCTTCCCGGACGTATTCGCGCAGTGCCATGGCAAGGTGCGCCACCGCGTCTTCCCCTTGGGGGATGAAGGCATAGCGCAGGCTCTCCGTCCGGAACGCGTCCACGCTGTAGACGCAGGGGAACGGACGCTCCTCGTCTCCCATCAGCCGGGAGAATTTCTCGGCGGCGTCACGTTCCCAGTGGATCTCTCTGGGGGTTGACGGTGCGCATGTCCATCCGTCTCCGGAAGGCGAGGCCAGCGGCGTGTTCGTCATCGATAGACGCCCTTCTCTGGGAGTGGTGTGCGCCTACGGTAAGAGCGTGCGACGGTCATGCGCGTCCACTGCAGGAGCAGGCCAGCTTACGAACTGCGTTTACGGTCGTTTCCCGTTGGCTACGTGTTCCACTTACGAGTCAAGGGGTACGACCGCGCCGATGACCTCGAAGACGTCGCCCGACAACTCAAGGGCCGGCCACGCAAAACGCTCAACTGAAACACCAGCCGAGCGGCTGCGGGATCTACTGACGACCATGCAGGCCATCAGGGTGGTGCGAGGCCCTCGCTCGGTCAGCTCCGCACGCCGCAGAGGCAGAACGGGTGGCCCGCCGGGTCCGCGAAGACCCGCCAGCTGCGGTCGCCGCCGCCGTCGTCCAGCAGCTTCGCACCCCAGCCGACAACCTGCTCGTGCGCGGCGTCCAGTTCCTCCCGCGGCAGTTCCAGGTCCAGGTGGAGCTGCTGCGAGCGGTCGGCCCGCGGCCACTCGGGCGCCACGTACCCGCGTGAGTGCTGGAAGGCCAGCAGCACCCTGTCGCCCTGCCTGAGGGCGGACCCGTCCTCGTCGCTGGTGACCTCACCGCCGAGCACGCGGGCGTAGAAACCGGCGAGCGCCTGCGGGTCGGGGCAGTCGAGGACCACCACTCCCATGGTGGCGATGGCCATGCGTGTGCTCCTTAATGTGGTGTACCAGTGCCGAGGTTGGTTACTACATAATGGAGGTTATGCAGTAACGCGGCAAGAGAGTGGGCGGGTAATCTGGGCGGTATGGAGGTCTCCCCGGGCGTGCGGCTGCTGCTCGACTTCGTTAACACCTATGACGTGGAGTCGGGCGTGTACGCGCTACCCAGCTTCCTGGCCAGCGAGCGGCTGGCCGGCCTCGGGCCGGCGGCGCCTGCGGTGGAGCTGTGGGAGGGCCTGCGCGCCGTGCTCACCCTGCATACGGAGCCGAGCGGCGAGCAGGACGCCGTGGCCGGGCTGAACGCCCTCCTCGGCGCGGCCCCGCTGACCGTGCGGCTCGACGCGCACGGCGGCGCGGAGCTGGTTCCGGTGCCGGGGCTGCGGGGCGCGGCCGGACTCACGGCGCTGGTGGCCGCGGCGGTGGCGGGGGCCTGCGCCGACGGAAGCTGGGCCCGGGTGAAGGCGTGCAGCATGGAGAACTGCCGCTGGGTCTATTTCGACCGCAGCCCGGCAGGGCGCAGACGGTGGTGCGACATGGCCGTGTGCGGGAGCCGCGCGAAGATGCGGGCGTACCGCGCGGCCAAGCGCGGACAGGCGGGGCCGCCGGGTGCCACACACGCCCCGGCCGGGGCGGAGGAGGCGGGAACGGGGGGCGTCCGGCAGTTGCCGCGACGGGGCGAGGCAAGGTGAGGCGAGGTAAGCGACATGCGTAGCCGCGGGTAGTCGGAGTTCACGCCAGGCACCTCGACGGATCACCTTGCCACTGATGCGTACGGAATCGATGCGCCGGTACCGTCTCTCAATGCCGAGTTCAGGTCGGGCGGCGGCGCAAGGTTTCAACCTTGCCTTCTTTTCCAACACCGATGGAACTATGCGCGGCAAGGCTGGAGGAGGGGCGCCGGATCGCGCTTTCACTCGCGACGAGACGCCTCGAACCTTGGCTCTTGGTGTTTTCCGGGCGCCAGGAATTCGCGACTGACATCAAGGAGGGGCCGCTTTGTCCAATCACGCTGTACCCAACGACCAGCCGTCCTCGACGGCCGCCACCGGACGACCTCGGGTCCTGCTCATCGGTGGTCCGCCCCGTCAGGTGTGCAAAGCCCGGGAGTTGGGTCTGGATGTGGTCTACGTCCAGCACCCGGGCAGGTATGACCAAGGCCACTGGCCCTACGTCGACCACGCGCTGCTGCTCGACTACGCCGACTCGGACGAACTCCTGCCGCTGGTCCGGACGTTGCACGAGATGTCCCCGTTCCAGGCAGTTCTGACACTGTCCGACTTCGGGCTGTTGCCGGCGGCACAGCTCAGTGAGACATTCGGCATCGGCGGCGAGTCCGTCACCACCGTGGAACTGCTGCTGGACAAGTCGCGGATGCGCGAGCGGCTTGCCGAGAGAGGCATCGGCCCGGTGGCTTCCGGGGTCGGCCGTACCAACCAGGACGTCAAGGAGTTCGTCCAGGTCACCGGATTGCCGATCATCGTCAAGCCGACCCGCGAGTCGGGTAGTCTGGCGATATTCCACGTCCGCCACCAGGAAGACGCGGATACGGTCGCCGACCGGTACCTCTCCCTCGCCGACAAGGAATGGAAACCCGGGGACCTGGGCTTCGCCGATTCCTTCGACGACTTCCTCATGGAGGAGTTCTTGGACGGCCCGGAGGTCAGTGTGGAGACACTGAGCTTCGATGGCCAGCATGTCGTCGTCGCGGTAACGGACAAGGAACTCGGCGGCACCGGTTTCGCCGAGGTCGGACTTTCGACCCCCAGCCGCCAGCCGGGTGAGACGCTGCGTGAGGCCACGCGGTTGGTGGCCGATCTCCTCGACGCGGTGGGGCTGCGCAACGGTCCGGCACATACCGAGGTCAAGCTGACCTCGCGCGGTCCGCGGATCGTCGAGTCGCACAATCGCATCGGGGGCGGCGGGATCAACGATATGACCGAGACCGTCTACGGCATCGACATGGAGCGCTACGCGCTGGCCGCCGGGCTCGGCGTGCTGGAGCCGCTGACGGAGTCGCCTGAGCCTCGGGGCGCGGCGGCGCACGCCGCGATCATGCCGGAGCCTGGGCGGGTCGTGGAGGTGACCGGTGTCGACGCCGTGCGCGCGGATCCGGCGTTCATCGATGTGAACGTGAGGGTGAAGCCGGACGATGTGGTTCAGCCGCTGACGTGGAACGAGGACATCGCGGGGTGGGTCTTGGCGCGCGGTGTCACCACCGCTGAAGCGGTCGCCAACAGCAAGCGGCTGGCGGCAGCGATTCGCGTGCGCACCGAGCCTGTCGCGTGAGCACTGCGCCTCCGGACTCGTCGGCCACCACCAGCCCGTCGTTCCGGGATACGCTGCGCGGGTTGCCGAGCCGTGTGTGGCTCATCAGTATCGGTGCTCTGATCAATCAGGTCGGCAACTTCCTGCCGATCTTCATCACGCTCTACCTGGTGCAGCGCGGCTACTCCGCTGGTCTTGCGGGGGTCGTACTCGGCGTGTCCGGTGTGGCCCGGGTGCTCGGTAACACGGTGGGCGGCCATCTCGCGGACAAGCTCGGCCGGCGGTGGACCATTGTGGGCTCCGCCGTGGCCAATGCCGGACTGGTGGCGAGTGTTCCGTTCCTCGAGTCCATGCCCGCCATCATCGTGGTGGTGGGACTTGGGGGCATGGCGTCGCAGATCTCCCGGCCCGCTGCGGCCTCCGTGCTGATCGACTCCGTGGAAACCCATCAGCAAAGGCTCGCCGCGTTCGGGGTGCTCCGGTTCGCGCAGAATCTCGGCTTCACGCTGGGCGGCGGCATCGGCGGTGTGCTGGCCAGCATCTCGTATGAGTGGCTCTTCCTCGCCAATGCCGCCACGGGTCTGCTGTTCGGTGTGTTCGTGGCGGTGTTGCTGCGCGGCACGCCCCGGTCGCGGTCCGATGATGAGGACGCAGACACGCAGACGGACCGGTCGGTGGGGTACCGGCGAGCGTTCAGCGATCGTGTCCTGGTGCGGTTCCTGCTGATGACCGTGTGCGCCGAGTTGGTCTACACGCAGGTCACCGTCGGTCTGCCCCTGCACATCAACGACGTGGGCCTGAGCGATCGCCACTTCGGATACCTCATGGGCTTGTCAGGGCTGCTGGTGCTGGTGCTGGAACTTCCCATCACCGCTCTGGCCTCCCGGTACCGGCCGGAGTACATGGTGGCCCTCGGCAACCTGGTCATCGGTGTCGGCCTCGCACTGACCGGGTTCGCCGTCACCATGGGACCGTTGCTGGCGACGATGGTTGTCTGGACCTTCGGCGAGATGCTGAGCACCTCCATCGGCCAGGCGCACGTGGCGAATCTGACGCCGCCCGGAATGGTCGGACGCTACCAAGGGTTGTACGGAGCCGCGTCCACGACCGGGATATGCGTCGGGCCGGTCATCGGTGGCGCCGTCTACGCGATTGAGCCGTCGGCGATGTGGGTCGGGGTCGCCGTGCTCGGACTGCTGTCCGCGCTGCTCGCTCTGCCGCGTCGCCGTGCGGCGTCCGAAGTGGTCGTGTCCGACTCCTTGCCCTCCGGGTCGGACCTGGCTTCTTCGCGCAAATGAACCACCCGAGGCCGTGGCCGACCAGGAGGTGGTGTGCCCGCTGATGCCGGTCATGGCCGCCGATCACGTCCGCGGGGACGCCCGGATCAGACGAGGCGGCGCGTGCGACCGCCCACCTGGAAGGCCGGTTGTGCATTGCTCCGGCGGACACGGTGCCCGCCGTGGACGACAGCGTGCTCGGTCGGCGACTACGCCAACGGCACCAGCAGGTAGAGGAAGGAGAGCTGTGATCAAGGCAGAGCGCAAGGCCGGAGGTCCGGTACTGGGTGACGGGTTCGGGGAGGCCTTGAAGGAGTGCTGGGCAGCGGGCGGAAAAGCTGGGCACTCCTATGCGACGGTCGAGCGTGATGACGGCTTCCTCTTCACCACCGATGTCGCTGAATACTTCGATGAGCTCGACGAGCATGAGCGACATGAGCAATGGGTGATCAAGCGCGCCGGCGGCCGGGTGCTCGATGTCGGCTGTGGTGCAGGAAGACATGCAATCGCTCTGGCTCAGCGGGGCGCGGATGTCGTAGGAGTCGATACGTCGCCTGGTGCTGTCTACGTTTCCCGGCAGCGTGGCGTGCGCGTGCTGAGGGGGACGGTCGAGGAGCAAGGAGATGATATCGGAAGATTTGATTGCATACTCCTCCTTGGCTACAACTTGGGCCTTCTGGAGTCGTGCCAGAAAGCGCCACAGCTCCTTTCCGGTCTCGCGCGCAAGGCCAACGTCGGCACCCGCCTTTTCGGCAACTCCCTGAATCCCGCCATGACCTCACACCCTGATCACCTTCGTTACCGGGAGGAGAACCGACGCCAAGGCCGCCTGCCCGGCACCTCTCGCATGCGCATACGGCACAAGAACCTGGCGACAGACTGGTTTGACTACTTGTATCTCACCCCCGAGGAGCTGGGGGAATTGGTCGTCGGCACCGGTTGGGAGATCACGGAGATCGAGACTGAAGGTCAGAGTTATGCGGTGGAGCTCACACTGACTCAAGCCGGTCGACGTTCTCCGACTTCAGTTTGAACACGTCAAGCGCAGGGACCTGCCGAGGCAATGCCACGCGGCGTGAGTTGATCAGGCCGCTTGGGTCGCCTTGCGTGACCGGCTGAGCAGGCGCGCGGTGGGTGGCCCTGATGGCGGTGTGGGGCCGGGATCCAGGTCGTCCGAGGTGGGGACTGCCCCCGGTTCGGTTGACTCCTGACCTGTGAAGGCGGTTCGAAGGGTTAGGTCCGTTTCGGAGTGAGGGTGAATACGCCGGGTTCGTTTCGGTCAGGACGTCGCGGTCGACCATGCGTTTCAGCTTCGCGCGGGTGCTCTCGACCCGACTTGGGTCACGTTGATGATCATCTTTCGATCTCAGCGCTGTGACCTGCTTTGTTGCTTGTGACCGCGCCGAGATGTGCGCACTAACCGGCACCACGGCCTCGTCGAAAAGTCCCTATTCGACGGCATTTCTCAGGCCTCCCGGGAGAAGCAGAACCATCCGATATGGATGGTCAACCGGACTGTAGGGTCCAGAATCCCCGACCGCGAGTCGTGCACCAGGGTCCACGCTAGCAGATGCCGAATATCCGTCAAGCCGACGCGCCGCTATCCAGCGCGAAGTTGTCCCTTCGGTCAGTTCGCTCAACGGGCGGCACCGCGACCACCAGCGGAAACACGGCGCCGATCGTCGTACGCACTTAGAGGTCCTAACAAAGTCGTAGGACGTGTCGGTACGTGATGATGCAGGTGGCGAGGCCGAGGAAGGCTTCGTGGATGTCGTCGCGGCGTTCCCAGCGGATGCGTAGTCGTCTCATGCCGTGGTACCAGGCGATCGTCCGCTCGATGACCCACCGGTGCATGCCGAGTCCCGAGCCGTGGGGCTGGCCACGGCGGGCGATGCGCGGACGAATGCCTTTGCCGCGTATGGCCCGGTGGTACTTGTCGTGGTCGTAGGCGCGGTCGCCGAAGAGCTGGTCAGGGCGCCGGCGGGGTCGGCCGCGCCGATTGCGTACGGGCGGGATCTTGTCGATCAGCGGGATCAGTTGGGTGACGTCGTGGCGGTTGCCGCCGGTCAGCGACACGGCCAGGGGGATGCCGGCGCCCTCGGTCAGGACGTGGTGCTTCGAGCCTGGGCGGGCGCGGTCGACCGGGCTCGGGCCGCTTTTGGGCCACGTCGGGCGGCCCGCACGTGCGAGGAGTCGATCACGGCGCGGGACCAGTCGAGCTTGCCGGCTGCCTGCAGCTCGGCCAGCGGCAGCTCGTGCAGCCGCTGCCACACCCCGACCCGGTTCCATTCCTCCAGCCGCCGCCAGCAGGTCATCCCGGACCCGAACCCCAGCTGCTGCGGTAGGAACTCCCACTGGATGCCGGTGTGCAGCACGAACAGGATCCCGCACAGCACCTGCCGGTCCGGGATCCTCTTACGTCCCGGATGCCGTGGATTGCGCTCAGGCCTGGGCAGCAACGGCTCGATGCGCTGCCACAGCCCGTCCGGCACGATCCGCGGCGGCTGCTCACCACGCCTCACGACCCCACATCGTAGATCATCCTTTACAAAGGACAACACCCAGAGATCATCTTGTTAGGACCTCTAAATGATCCAAGTCGGGTTTCAGCTTCGCGCGGGTGCTCTCGACGGGGTTCGGTGAGGGCTCGACGTCGAGTGCGATGCAGATGGCTTTGGCGCACATGCCGGCGGGCGCGGTGGTGAGCACGTCCAGGATCTGCTGGTAGGGGGCACCTCACGTAGCCTATCGGCGGTGTGACCGGCGGTGGCTCCGCGTGCGGTGATCAGGTCGAGGATCACGGTGAGGTTCACCGGTGCCGCCAGGACGGGGTGCTGGCTCGGTCAGCCGACGAACGATGGTCGCCATGGACGCCCACTCAGAACCCGCGAGTCAACCGAACCCGGGGCAGTCTCTTGGGGTGAACACGTTCCTGCGGGCGTGGGTTGGGGCGACACAAGGGGCCGCGAATCTATGACTGGGCCGTCGGCGAGTTGCCCTACGTTCCGGACTTTGCGGAGCCCGATGACGGCGGACCGGCCTTCGTCCGCTGGATCCTGGCCCGGCGCAGCCTCGCCACCGGTGAGATCGCGTACTACATGGGCTACGGCCCGGCCGGTCAGCGGCGGACCGTACTGCTCCGCCGAAGTAATCAGCAAGATGATTCGGCGAGTTGATACAGGAACCGGATCGAACGGGCGCGGTAATCGCTGGGCGGACGAACATAGCGAACCGGCGGTCTAAGTTTGCGCTGTCAGACGACGTCGGGAGCGAGAGGCAACTCGCCTGAATTGCCGGAACCCGTAACCATCACGCGGTTGTGCGACCGGGTCGGAACTTTCGGACGTTATCACAGCACTCTCGGCAGTTCGCTGTGCGGATGCCGGTTACCGACCACAGATTGCCCGCACCGCCGCCGACGCGCAACGGCGGGAACCCACCGGGCAGAAGGGAAGCAGCTGACCATGCCAACCAACTCCCGTACACCGAACCGAGTGGCGATCGTCGACGTGAACTCGGCCAAGAGCCAGGTGCTGGCTGCGCTCCAGCAGCACGGCACGGAGTGCGTGCACGTCCAGTCGCCGGACCCCGATGTCGTCCTGGGCCAGCCGTTCGACCCCGAGGGCTTCGTCGGTGGCATACAACACACGGGTGACGTCGGGGCCACGGCGTCCGCCCTTCGCGACTACGGGGTCAGCTGCGTGATCGCCATCGGAGAGTCGGGTGTGGAGCTGGTCGCACAGCTCAACGCCGAACTCGGCACTCCCGGCAACGGCTTGAGCCGGCCGAACTGCCGTCGCAACAAGTACGAAATGATTCTGGCCCTGCGCGATGCCGGCCTGGCGCATGCAGCCTCCATTCTCTCTCCCGATGCGGACGAAGTCATCGAGTGGGCCGAGACCACCGCGGGCTACCCGGTCGTGCTGAAGCCGGTCGCCAGTTGCGGCACGGACAACGTCGTGGCCTGTGCGTCGCGGGAGCAGGTGCGCGCCGCCCACAAGAAGATCATGGCCAGCACCGACCGTTTCGGAAAGGCGAACAAGACTGTTCTCGCGCAGGGGTTCCTCGAAGGCGATGAGTACTATGTCAACACGGTCAGTCGCAACGGCAGGCACCACGTCGTCGACATCTGGCGGTACTACAAGCGTCGGGACCTCGCCAGCGGCAGCTTCGTCTACGACTACGACGAGCCGCTCGCGCCGCAGGACCCGGACTCCGAGAAGCTGGTGGCCTACACGCGCCAGGTGCTCGACGCTCTGGAAATCCGCAACGGGGCAGCCCATGCCGAGGTCATGCTGACCGACAGTGGGCCGGTGCTCGTCGAGTGCGCCGCGCGCCCCGGCGGTGCACACGCGCCGGACGTCCTGAGGCGCTGTTTCGGCACCTACCAGATGGATCTGCTCGCCCTGTCCGTGGCGAAGCCGGATGAGTTCGACCGTCTGCCCACCGGCGCACTCCCGTTGCTGCGAGGCGTACGTTCGGTATCTCTCATCAACCCGAAGGACGACGGTGTCGTCCCCTCTCACGAGTTGATGGCGGAAATCCGCGCACTGCCGTCCCACGCCTATACCAGCATGTGGCATCCGGAAGCGCGCCGGCTTCCCCGCACGGTCGATGCCGCGACGGCGCCGGGACTCGTGTACCTCGTCTCTGATGATCCGGCAGAAATCCTCGCCGACTATCAGAAGCTGCGGCAGATCGAGGGCGACTACCTGTACGACGGCGGTTCCCGTGAAGTGCGCGCAGCAGGAGTGCCGGCATGACCGTGGCCGCCGCGCCCCCGCTGAGCAGACCGGGTCGTCAGGCAGTATCGGCGCGGGCCGGCGCTGCGGTCGTCTACCTGCCGAGGGCGGCCTGGGCCATGGTCGTTCGTCGGCGATCGTGCAGCGACACCCGAGCTATCGCCCGCTTCAATCACTGTGCGGCCTGACATCCCGAAACCGAACCTTCGGAGACTTGATCAGATGGATACGAATCGTTCGTATGTTCTTCTCTTGGGGCTCGGTACGAGCTATTTCCTGCGCGAGCGCGCCTTCTCGGGGGCCAAGGACGCGAGTGCCCTCCCTGTGTGGATGACCTCTCTCGACCCGCTGCGCAGCCCGCAGCGCTTCTTCGACCGGGTGATTGCGGCGGACGACGGCTACGCCGAATCCGTGCTCGCGGCGGTGGCGGAGTGGAAGCGGCGCGGCTGGCTTCCTGCGGCGGTCGTGCCTGTCAACGACTGGGGGGTTCCGACGGCGAGTGCTGTCGCCAAGGAATACGGGTTGCCCGGCCTCTCGGCCGATTCGGCGCACGTCACACGCGAGAAGTACGCGATGAAGGCGCGTTTCGAGGCGGCAGGGCTGCCCACACCGCGTTCCGCATCCGTCACCTCCGAGGCGGAGATGCTCGGGGCGGCCGGGGAGATCGGGTTCCCGGTCGTGATCAAGCCTGCCGACTTCAGCGGCAGCGGCGGGGTCCGCCTCGCCCGTACACAGGACGAGGCGATCGCCGCGTTCGCTGCCTCGGTGGAACACATCGAGCGCTACCGCGACGACTTCCCCATCGACGGCACCCGTTACCTGGTCGAGCAGTACGTGGACTCCCAGGAGGAGGTCTCCGTCGAGGTGCTGTGTCACGGCGACCGCCGCAAGACGCTCACGGTCACCGAGAAGTTCCTCTCCGCGCCTCCCGTCTTCGCCGAGGTGGGGCACCTCGTGCCCAGCCACCGCACGGGTGAAGCGAACCTGAGGACCCTGGCGGAAAGGGCGTGCGAAGCCCTCGGGATCGACCGCGGGATCGCGCACGTCGAGATCAAGTTCGACAGTACGGGCGCTCCGTGGCTCATCGAGGCGGCGGCCCGTCCTGGCGGTGACGGCATCATGGACCAGATGGAGCGTGCCTACGGGTACAACCCCTACGCCCTGCATGTGGCCTCCTACCTGGGGATCGACCCGTTCCCCCTGGTGCAGGACGAGCCCGTGTGTAGCAGTGCCGTGGCGTTCCTCAAGGCACGGCCGGGAGAGGTCACCTCGGTGCGGATCCCGGAGAAGCTCCCCGAGAGCGTGGTCTCCGTCGTCACGCTCAAGAAGCCCGGCGACGTCGCGAAGCCCCTCGCAGACTGGAGCACCCGGGACGGCGTGGTCGAGATGGTGTGGGACGAGATCTTCACCGAGCGCACCACAGAGCCCGTCGAGATCGCCGACGGCCTCTCCGAGGAGATCTTCGGCTGACCGCAAACCGGGCACGAGGAAGGTCTCATCAGGATGTCTATGGTCCGCTACGCCATTCTCCCCATGCCGGCACGGCTGACTGGGCCGGCGCCGGTGCCCCGGTCAAACCTGCGGCTCCGCTGCGGCGTCAGCCACGTTCGCGCTGTTCCTGCTCGTCATCGTTGTTTCCTACTCTCCAAGGAATACGGATATGGAAAGCATCGTTGAAGACCTGGTGGCCCTCCGGCTCGATCCCAGAACCGTGCGGGCCAACGACCCGTTCCACGGTCTCATCGTGGCCGCCGATGGCGTCACCAGCATGGAGGCAGCACGCTTCCGCGAGGCCGTCGAGATTCTCGAGGGCATTGCACCCGACACCCTCGGCCCCGAGTTCCGTACCACACGCGAGGCGGTGCTGAGCTGGGCGCGCGGGGATCTGCCGGGCGCCTGCGAAGTGCTGACGGAATGCCTGCAGAACTCCCGTGGCGAGCATGCGCTGCTCACCGGATACCTGGCCCATATGGCCAACTTCTTCCTGGGGGACAACGAAGGACTCCTCGAAACGGGCCGCGTCATCGTCGAGCTGAGCTCCACGATGTCCCGCCACGGCGCAGGTCTCAGCGACGGGCTGCTCGCCTTCGCACTGGAGGAGTGCGGGCACTACTCCGACGCGATCTCGGCCGCGGAGCGCGCGATGAGCGTCAATCACGACGACGTCTACGCGCTGCACGCCAAGGTGCACGTGCTGCAGAGAATGCGTGAGAACAAGGCGGCGCAGGAATCCATCTCCCGGTATCCCAGAGGATGGGGGACGGGGGAGCCGATGCGCATCCACATGTGGTGGCACTTCGCCGTCGCGCTGCTCGATGAGGGCGAACTGGACGAGGCGCTGCGCTGCTTCCAGCTGGAGGTGCGCCGCAAGTCCAGCGCGGGAGCACTCGAGGACCTCGACGCGGTCGCGCTGCTGTGGCGGCTGGAGATGCTGGGCGGGCAGGATTTCTCCCAGATGCTGGTGCCCCACTGGGCGGCGCTCGCGGAGGACTGGTCCGCCTATGCGGGGGATCCTGGCTACATCTTCAACGATCTGCACGCCGCGATGGCGTTCGCGAAGGTTGAGAACCACCACCTCTTCGAGAGCATCGTGACGTCCTGCCGCGACCGGGAGGCGCCGGAGTTCTTCCAGCAGGTGTGCCGGCCGCTCTTCGACGGCATTGCGGCCTTCGCAAAGCGTGACTACGCCACCTGTACATGGAAGATGCAGCGGGCCCTGGACCGGCAGCACCTGCGCATCGGCGGCAGCAAGCTGCAGCAGGGCATCTTCCACTGGACTCGAAATGCCGCCGATGCCTATCTCCGCGGCGGCAGCCCCCGCGACCTCCTTTCTTCTCACACTCACTCACGAACGAACGGAGGAATGAGCTGATGGCCCAAAACCTAACCGTCCTCAAGGACGGGAACGGGGTGGTGCAGCTCGACTGCCCGGAGCCGGCGTCGCTGACGGTCACCCGGGGCAGGGTTGGTTTCTACCGGCTGCCCGAGGGCGGATACTCCGAGGAAGAGTTCCGCGAGGGTGTGGCGGTCGTCGGCGTCGGCGAGCGGGTCGGCATCGTGGCAGGAGAGAAGCTCCTACTGGCAGCCGCACAGCCGGATACGGAGTTCACCTGCGACAGCGCGGTGGAGCCGCAGCAGTACACGGTTCCGGCGGACTACCCGATCGTCTCCACCATGCAGAAGTGCATTGCGGACAAGGGCTACTACTTCGGTTACGAGGACCGTTACGCAAAGGTCTACGAGCACGGCGCGCAGTCCTGGGAGGCACTCTCCGAGAATGCGAGCCTGCGTGAGGTCCTGGCCCGTCACCCGGAGGTGATCGAGGGCGACATCCTGGACCTGGGCACAGGTGAGGGGCGCGACAGCCTGTTTCTGCTGCGCAGCCGGATCGGTCGCAGCGTGACGTCCTTCGACGTATCGCACAGTGCCCTCGAGAACGCGCGCGGGCGGGCACGTGCGGAGGGTCTTCCCACCGACGGATTCATCGAGAAGGACATCATCTTCCTGCGCGACGTCGCGGCGGAGTCCTTCGACGTGGCCCTCAACATGGGTGCACTGCACATGCTCGACCGGCCGGAGGACCGCGAACGCCACATCGCCCGCGTCTTCGACGTGCTGCGTCCCGGCGGCTACTTTGTCGTCGACCACTGTGCCTCGGAGTGGGGCCGCGGCTTCCACACGATCAAGGACTACGACACCATCGCTGCCGACCTGGTGCCGGGTCGCACCATCACGCGCTACGTCGAGGTCGAGGGCGAGCGCAGGCCCATCGACCTTGAAGTGCTCCACTACTCCGAGCGTTCCCCGGAGTCCCTGCTCGCCGAGCTGACCGCCGCGGGCTTCGAGGAGTTCGCACGCCTCGACACCAACACCGAAGCGTTCGGCAACTCGACGCTGCAGGTCGTGCGGAAGCCCAGGAAGGATGCCGCGTAGATGACAGCCGAGAACACAGGCACCGCATCGGCGAGCGCAAGGGTGCTGGCGGTGGCGAAGAGTCTGGCCGAGGGCGCGGCCGCGCGTGACCTCGCCCGAGAGCTGCCGCGCGAGCAGGTACGCGCCGTGGCCGACGCCGGCTTCAGCCGGCTCCGCCTTCCGAAGGAGTGGGGTGGTGACGGACTCACGATCCCCGAGTGGGGAGACGTGCTCATCGAGCTCGCCGCCGCCGACTCCAACATTCCACAGATCCTCCGGGGCCACATCGCGTTCGTCGAGGACATGTTGCATCGGCCCGACGACAGCCACCGCAAGCTGTGGCTGGGTCGCCTTCTCGACGGGGAGTTGGTGGGCAACGCCTGGGCCGAGGCGGGTCCGATCACAATGGGGCAGAAGAACACGCTCTTCACCTGGAAGGACGACGAGCTGACGGTCTCCGGCCGGAAGTACTATACTACCGGCTCCATCTTCGCGGACTGGGCGGACGTGTCAGGAGTCCACCAGGGACAAAACGTGGCCGGATTCGTCTCGACGCGTCAGCCAGGGGTCACGGTTCACGACGATTGGGACGGATTCGGACAGCGCACCACGGGCACGGGTACGCTGATCCTCGACGCCGCGGCTGTCGACCCGTGCGACGTCGCCCCGCTCGACCAGCGCTTCCGCTATCAGACACCGCTCTACCAGTGGATCCTGCTCGTCGTGCAGACGGGCATCGCGGTCGCCGTCGAGCGGGACATCACCGAGGCGGTGCGGAACCGCACGCGCAATTACTCGCACAGCTCTGCCGAGCTCGCCAAGGACGACCCGAACATCCAGTCGGTCGTGGGAGAGATCTCGTCCATCGCCTTCACGGCCCGCGCCCTGACCCGAGCAGTGGCGGAGACCCTGCAGCGGGCCTCGGAGACGGGTGCTGCCGGGCGTGACTCGCAGGAGGACCGGGAGGCGAACCTCGTGGCGGAGATCCGCTCCGAGCAGGCCCAGGTGATGCTCTCTCAACTGGTCCCGCGTTCGGCAACCCTGCTGTTCGACGCGCTCGGTGCCTCGGCGACGAGTTCCGGACGCGCTCTCGACCGGCACTGGCGCAACTCAAGGACGGTCGCCAGCCACAACCCGGCGGTGTTCAAACAGCGGGCCGTGGGGGACTGGCTTCTCAACGGCACCCCGCCGCCTGTCGACTGGGCGGTGGGAACCCCGGCCACGACGAACACGGCAGCCGGATAGCGGGAGTCGACGCCGGCGACGTCCAACTGGCGTCACCGGTCGGCTCGTGCGCCGGACACTGTGCCCGTACGCCGGGAGATGCCGCTCCGAGCGGCTGTCCGCCGACCGTCCCTCCCCGGCTCTCCCGGAAAGCGAGATCACGGATGGCCATCCCACCTGCAGAATTCACCCGTGCCATGGCGCGTGTCCCAGGTCCGGTCACGGTGGTCACCACCATCGACGCTGCCGGACAGCGCTGGGGCTTCACCGCGAGCTCGTTCAGCTCACTGTCGCTGAGTCCGCCTCTGGTGCTGATCTGCCTGGACAAGGCAGCCAGCACCTATGAGGCGTTCGCCACCACCGACCGCTTCATGATCAACGTTCTGCGCAGGGAACAGTCCGCCATCGCCCTGCGCTTCGCCAGGTCAGGAGTGGACCGGTTCGCCGACGGCGACGTCGTGCCGCTGGAACGCGGACTGCCGGGCATACCTGAAGCCCTGGTCCGGGTGGCCTGTTCACTGCACCAGGTCCTCGACGGGGGCGATCATTCCATCCTCATCGGACGCGTCGAGGCGACGCACGTGGGTGACGGCGCACCACTCATCTACTGCGACCGCGGCTTCCAACGCCTGTCCGAGGACGCGCCGCAGCCCCTGCAAGGTGTCGGTTCCGGTTCCGAAGGGAGATCTTTGGCTCTGTTCCGCAGTCGACGGTGACGGCGGGCAGCCGGCCGCGATCATGATTGTCCGCCGCCTCGCTCACTGAAGCACGATGGTGACGCCTTCCCTGCGCAGGATGTTCACGGTCACCTCGAAGTAGGACAGACCGCCGAGGTGGTGCCGGATGTGTCCGGCGAGGGCGTGGCAAGCGATGGCAGCGTGGTGCTACACGACGGTGAACGGGGGGCGCGAGGGGAGAGCCCGCCACACAGGTAGTCCTCCACCGAGTCCAGGTTCTTGCCGTAATTGGCACCAGGGCCGAGCAGGGCTTTCCCCAGTGCCAGGAGCAAGCCCGTCCTGTCAGTGACGTGCTGTCCGTCCAGGTGGTACGTTCCGCCGGACAGGCCAGGCTGCCCCCATGGGTCGGCACGGGTGAGGTTGAGCCAATCGGACTGGCCGCCGGCGTCGGACTGTGCCTACTGGTTGGGCCGCGTGGGAACACCGATGGACCAGAACTCCCACACCGCCCGGGCGGCCGGGTTGGGGGGTCGTCACCGCGCTCGGCCATGGTGACATCGATCAGGACTTCGCCGAGGACGGATGGGCGTTCGACGGTGTTCAGGTCGAGGTGGTCCCCGGTCATCGTGCGGCCGTGGCGATCGAGGCGCCAGAGCGTGATCGGGTCGCCCTCGTGCGGGCCGGGGTGACGCCGCAGGGACAGCAGCGGTGAGGCGGGTTCGCAGCCGTTCAGGTGCACGGGTTGGGTGGGCCGCGACGGGCGCGGGATGAAAAGGCCGTCAATGGAACAGCAGCCGCCCGATGGGTTGTCTTCCCGGATCGAGGGGAACCACAGGGCGAACCGCCGAGGCTCTCGCGTGGGCAGCCGCGCAGCGTCAGAACCTCTCGCGGCAGCGGAGGCGTGTACACGAACATTGGCCGCCCACCGGGTATCGGTGTCGTACGGGCTGGTGATCCTTGTTCTGGCCGGCGGCAGGCCCTCGTCGTCGGCCTGCCGCTGCTTGATCACCTCCCGTCCTCGGGCGTCGACGCTGATGTGGTAGTTCTGCACCAGCACCTGGCGCAGCGTCTCGATCGCGGGCAGCTGCGCCAGCCACGTCGGCGCGGTCGGCGACCAGACCGAACGCAGCAGGCTCACCGCATCGGTGCCGTAGACCTGCTCCAGCCGATCCCGTCGGCTTGCGAGGACGGAAGCCGCCAGGAGTCGACGCGGGTGCCGTAACGCTGCGCCCACTCACCGATGTCGACCACCGTGGCTAGCCAGTCGGCAGCAGTCACGGCCAGGACTTCGAGGGCGGCGCGGACTGCTTCCCGGCCAACTCCAAGCGGTTTTGGGTCACGCACCGCCGAGATCACATGGCTGGCGTCGGTACGCGCCCTGCCACCGGCGCCGACCAGACCCCTGTCCGTAAACGCCGTCAGCAGCAGGTCGAACGCGGCCCGTTCCAGGCCATGCTCGACCAGGCGGGTCCGGAACTTGCTCAACACCGTGAAGTCGAACCCGGTATCGGTCATTCGAGGCCCAGGCAGTACTTCCAGTCAATGGCCCGGACCACCATTTGCGTGGCCTGCCGGTCGGTCATCCCTTCGGCGTACTGCAACGCCGTGACCAGCGAGAGGACTGCCGGCGAGGAGACCCGGCTACGTGATCACTTAGCCGGGGGTAACAGGTCACCTCAACCCGCTGCCACTGGGCAGAGCAGCTTGGGTGCAGTGGTTCTGGTTGATCGGAGGGAATCCGGCTCGGCCGGCGGGAGCAGCAGACCGGCGACCCCGCCGACGGGCTCGCCGGTCTGCTGCTCCCGCCTGGAGGATGTCCACCGCTGCTCCCGATCGCCCGGGGTCGGTGAGGGGTGCCTCCGGCGCCGCAGGGTGCCGGGCCGACCGCCCGCAGGCGTCAGCGATAGGTGGCGAGTTCGCCCCTGCGGCGCACGTCGAGGGTCACGCAGTGGAACCCGCCGCCGAGCGACCTGGCGTGGGTGAGCTGCGAGGGGATGACCTCGACCTTGTGGCTCTCCAGCACCCGGATGAGGTCCGTCTGCCGCCTGTCGACGATGGCTTGGCCGGGGGCGGTCACCAGGAAGTTCATCCCGATCCACACCGACCCCCGGGGGTGCTTGCCGACGAAGCCCGTATCGACCAGTTCCGGGCATTCGATCCGGTCCCAGCCGCGCAGGAACTCCGGCATGTTGGCGTCGTTGACCCGAGCCGGGTTGACCATCACGAGTCCCGGCCGCAGCGGCGTAATCGTCGAATCGATGTGCGTGGACGGGTACAGTCCCTCGCACGCGTGGACGGTGTACTGCTCCCCCAGCACCGCCTGCAGCCAGCGCGCACCGAGCTTGTTGCCGCTGTCAGAGACCTGGTAGAGCACGTCCGTACCGAACCGGAGCACGTTCGCCGCGTCGAAGACCGGCTCCAGATCCCGCAGCCGCTGCCCCAGCGGCGCAGTCGGGTCGTACAGGTCGTCGGTCAGCTGGGGCTTGGGCGCCGACAGCCACCGCGCACCGCTGTTGAGGTACTCCACGAACAGGTCCTTGTAGGCGAAACCCTCAAGGAACCGGGAGCGCAGCACCATCGGCGATTCGATGAGCATGTTGCCGACCGCGAGGAACCCGTCACGCGGGCAGTAGTCGTGGAAGCCGTCCGAGCTCCAGTCCGGTGTGGACACCATGGATTTGTGGTCGCGGCCGCCCGGCCGTCGCACCTTCACGCCGAGCCCGGTGAGCAGACCCACCAGCTCCTCGAGTTCAGCCTCCGTCTGCTCCAGCACATGCTGGGGGTACGGGCCGGTCTGGATTTCCCCCGGGTCGTCGATGTCCCCGTACTCGGCCGCCACCAGACTGCGGTCCGTCACCGGCACCTGCGCGCCCGAGACGGTCCCGACGACGATCTCCTCCAGCGCATCCCATTCCGTGTGCACATCGACCAGGCTCATCAGACTGCCCCTCCTGCTGGTGGGTACGACAGGTCGACCGCGACGCCAACACCGCGGAGTCCAGCGCGAATTGCGTCGGCCGTCCCAAGTGAATACGGCTGACACTACGAACGGGCGGCACGCTAGGCGTCCGCGACACATGCAACCGCCGGTACGCGGTGAGCTGACTGCCCACTGCCGTCACTGCGCGTCCCGCCTACTACGGCAGCCGCCATTGGCGGTCTGACCTGGTGGGACGCGTGAGGTGGTGCAACGTGGACGCAGCCGCCTGTAGATCATTTGTTTGTGAGGACAACAAGATCGAAGGCGGTGGCTATCCGCGTGTCAGTTGTAGTTCGCCCCGGACGACGATCATGGCGTCACGGTCACGCTCGCCCCTCGGACACTCCCGCGTAGCATCCGTGCGACGTTGGACGTACAGGTGGTCAAGCATGCTTGACCACCTGTTTTCACTCTCTGTTACCACCGTTGGTGGCAGCCTCGTCGTTGGGCGAGGTGGGTCATGACAGACCGGCTGATCGATTCGGTGATCCCGGCGGTGGTTCCGTCAGGCGGGCTCAAGATCCGCGGTGACTCGGGTGCCGCGATGAAGCGACCGCCTCTGCCGCTGGCGCGACTGGCTCCTACTCGTGACGGCAGCACGGTGTATGGGCTGGCGACTCTTGATGTGCACGGCCGCGTCGCTGATCGGGCGGTGATGATCGCTCTCGGCTGGGCTCCTGGCCTCAGGTTGGGCATCAGGGAAAGCGGCGGTCTGATCATCGTCGACCCTGACCCGGGTGGGGTGTTCCGGGTGACGAAGGAGGGCCATGTGCGGTTGCCCGCGGTGGTCCGCCAGTGGTGCGGGTTGACGGCTGGCGATCGGGTGCTGCTGGCGGCCGATCCGAAGGCCGGACGTCTCGTGCTTCACCCGCCGGCCTCGCTGGACGCGGTGGTGGCCCGAGTGCACGACGAGGCGTTCGCGGGTGGTGAGTCGTGAGCGGTGTGGCGGGAAAGGCCGAGCTGGAGGCCGCTCGGTTGTTGCTGTCGCGGATGGGTATCTCTCCAGCGGATCTGGTGGCGGCGGCGTCCGATCGTCCGCCGGCTCCGACGTTCGCGGAGTACGTGCCGGTGGTGGCAGCTGCGGTCAGTGCTGGCACGCGGCGGGCGTACGGGTCGTACTGGAAGCGCGTGGTCGAGCAGTGGGGCCAGCGGCGTATCGATGAGCCGACACCATCGGAGATCGAGCGGCTTGCGGAGTACGTCAAGACGCATGTGGTGGCCCGCCGCAACGCGCGGGGTGGGCGCAGTGCGGCGGAGCATCTGATCGCGGCGCTGCGATGCCTGTATCGGCGGGCGGTCGCCGACGGGCACCTGTCAGAGGCAGACAACCCTGCGCTGAAGGTCGCGAAGCCACGGCGGCTGCCGAGCACCCGGCGGGCATTGGCGGACAACCGGTTGGCAGAGATCAACGAGGTAGCGGCGTCCACGGGTGACGACCACGGCCTCCGTCTACGCCGAGATCGCTCATCATCTCGGCTGGCTGAAGCTGGATCGGGCGCTGTCGGAGGCGGAGTTTGAGCAGTTGAGCGGCGACACTGACGGGTGGGTGACGCAGGACCGCACGCTGCCCGAGGTCATCGAGACGTTCGGGCCCCCGTCGCTGTGGATCGGCGGGACCAGCCGGTTCCACCCCAAGACCCTCGCCTACACCACCGCCGATAGCGGCAACGACCTGATCTGCTTCCACCTGTGGAATGCCTTCGCGAACACCACAGCCGAGACCGGCGCGCGGGGCGTCCATCCCGAACCGGTGGTGCTCGCCGTACGTCACCGGCCAGAAAACTTTCCCGGCTCGTTCTCGTTCACGCCCGAGGGCCTGCACCGCAAGCCCACTGCCGACCAGCGCAGCCAGCTCAGGTCAACCGTTTGGATCTTCCATGGCGACCGCGCCCGACACGCCTCCGGTGTGCTCGACACGCTGGGCGCCGGACTCGCCTGGGCAGCCGAGCACCACGTGACCGGGATCCTTACCGAGTACCCCCACGGCGGCGCCTACGACGTCGCAGTCAACGAAGGCCGCTTCACACCGTCGAAAGCCCACCACGGCACCGCCGACCACATTGCCGCCTTCGGTCCGGGGCTACGTCATATCCACCTGGTCGGCGGACGTTCAGACCAATAGGCTGAAGATCACGATTGGACCCCGATCGGGAGTCGGGTCCGACCGGGCCGTTGACGGTCCGGTGCATCTCCCGTGTGCTGTGCGCAGGCAGGACGCCTGGATCGGGGGCAGGACGATGGAATCCACGGCACCGGGACCGGCACCCGTGACGCCGCCGGGACCGCACCGACTTCGGGGATGGTTGGCGGTCGCGCTGGCCGGGGTGCTGGTCGGCGGGGCCGCCGGGGTGACGGTCTGGCGGACGAACGCCACCCCGTCACCGGCACCCGCCGAGGTCGCCGCCTCGGTCACGGCCAGGGAACTCCTCGCCGGGCTGCCCGGCCGGCTGCTGCCGCCGGCCACCCCGACCGCCCTGCCCACCGACCGGGCCGTGGGACGGGGAGCCCTGCTCTACCAGATCAACGACCCCGATGGTTTCAACGTGGCGACCGGCGCCTTGCCTCGACGGCCGATGTACCTGGTGACGGCCTCCGGTGAACAATTCGGCGTCGGGCTGGCGACCACCATGGGCGAGATCACTCAGACGCTATCCCCGGACGGGCGGTGGTTCGCCCAGCGCCGAGACGGGCAGTGGTGGATCCGCGACCTCACCGGGATCACCGAGCGGACCGTCCCGCCCGGGTACGAGTTGCGCCAGTGGTCGACCGACGGACGGGCGTTGCTGCTCGGGCAACCCTCCGGCGCCGGCGAGGCGTACGCAGCGTTCACCCTGCCCTTCGGGGAGCTGCGCCCGCTGGCGTTACGCGGGACGCCGGGTCGCCGGATGCTGGCATTTCTAGACGGGCGTGAACTGGCCACCGCGGAGTTCAACGTCGGCCCGAACGCCCGGCCGCGCAGGCAGCTCACCATCGCAATTCAGGACGTCGACGGCCGCGCCGCCCGCTCGGTGTCTCTCGCCACCACCCAACAGGTCGGCCCCGGCGATATCCGCAACGCGCTCGTTCCGCTCGTTCGGGGCGGCGGTGATCCGCCGGCGGTGTGGGCTCTGGTCACTCGGCGGGAGGAGATCCCGGCCGGCCAGCCGGAGGGGGCACGGGCGGTGCCCCCCATGACGTTGGTCGGAGTCGATCTGCGGTCCGGCAAACCGGCCGGCCGGATCGACCTCGTCGTGCCCCGGGGTGGCGAAGGTGAGAACTTCCTCGGTCTCGCCGGCACCGAGGTCCTCCTGCAACGCTGGACCGCGAACGGCGGCGAGCTCGTCGCCGCCGACCCGGCCACCGGCCGGCGTCGGGTGCTGACCTCGCTGCCCGACCACGCTCGGGTGATCGTCCCTGGCGACTAAGAGACCGTCGGGTAACCAGGTGACTACGTGGCGAGAAGTCGCTCAACGTTGATGCGTTGGGCGGCTTCGCGTTCGGTGGCGTTGGCCCAGCGGATCGCTTGACCGGCCAGACGTATCGTCATGAGTCGAATCATCGCTACCTTGATCATGGCCTCGGAGTTGGCGGTCAGCCGCTCGTAGTCCCGGGCCAGGCGTCGGTTACGCACCAGCCATCCCAGGGTCCTCTCCACCACCCACCTGCGTGGGAGGACCTGGAAGCCCTTGACGTCGTCGGTGCGCTTGACGATCTCCAGCAGGATGCCGAGCTTGTCTTTCGCCCAGCTCACCAAGGTGGAGTCGATGCTGTTGGCGTATCCGCCGTCGGCCCAGACAAGGGTGATGGTGGTGAATGTCTCGGCCAGCCGTTGCAGGATCCGCCGGCCGCCGGGACGGTCGTTGACGGAGGCGGAGGTGACCATGACCACCAGGATCGGCCCCATCGTGTCCACGACCAGGTGCCGTTTGCGGCCGGTGGTCTTCTTGCCTATGTCGAACCCACGGCATTCGCCGCCCTCACTGGATTTGATCGACTGGGCGTCCAGGACCGCCGCGGTCGGCTCCGGCTCACGACCGGCCGCCACCCGCACCTGCCGGCGAAGCTCGTCGTGGATCACGTCCCACGTTCCGTTCTTCCGCCACGTCGTGAACCAGCGATGCGCCGCGTCCGGTGGCGCCAGATCCCGCGGCATCATCCGCCACGGACAGCCCGACCGCAGCACATAGAAGATCGAATCCAGGATCAACCGATCTCCCCACTTACGAGGCCGACCGCCTTTACGCAGGTCACGCACCGGCATCAAGGGCGCGAGGATCGCCCACATCGCATCGGTCAAGTTCGACGGATAGCATGAACGGGCGTCATCCCCGCCACAGTTGCAGTTGCGCACACAACGCGATCATGGCGGGGATGATCTATTTGTCGAGCACTCAACATCGACGTGTCTCACCGTAACGCAACGCACCGAACTGGTTACCCGACGGTCTCTCAGAGGGCGGTCCGCAGTAACTTGATCTGATCTATGCGTTACGTCCGGTTGAGAGCCTTCCGGCGGGTTCGCCATGGATAGCGACTGGTCGATGTAGGGAGTGCACGATCTGCACCGCCCGCGCTCCGGACACCGTCTTCACCGTCCGCACGTACGCCACAGCCGACACGGTAGAAACCCGACCAATTAGTGCGTGCCTCCCGACACAACACCCCAGGTCACAGCCCCGCCGACCCCAGAATCAACCAGCCGTGAGCCAAGTCGGGTCTCATGTGCAACCAATCCTCCATAGGGGATCAGGATGACGGTGTGTGTTCGCCGGGGGCGTACTGGCTCCAGGTTCCGCTGGCGTTGGTGACCTGGCGGGCGGGCGGTGGTTTGGTGGAAGCCGAGGGCCTCGGCGATGTGCGCTATCCCTCCGGACAAGAGGTGGCGTTTGGTCGCAGCAACGACGGCACCTTCGCGGCGCCGTCGGGCCGGTTCTCGGTCTTCAAGAGCATCACCGGTGGCTATTCGCTGACCGACAAGGACGCCACCGCCTACGAGTTCACACAAGCTGCGGGCACCGGTATCTACCGGATCACGAAGATCATCGACGCGTCGGGCCGGGCGGTGACGTTCCGCTACGACGCCAGCGGTCGAGTAGACCAGATGAAATCGCTGTCCTCAAACCGCACGTTGACCATCTCCTGGTCAACACCGCCGAACTCCACCTACCCACACGTCGCGTCCGTCAGCACCGACCCCGTCGCACCAGGCGACCCGAGCACGGCGTTGACCTGGAACTACACGTACGGCAACGACCTGCTGGTCGAGGTCTGCCCGCCGGGTGAGACCACCGCCTGTACCTCGTACGACTACACGTGGGCGTCGCAGCACGCCAACACCGTGCTGAACACCGGCCCCTACTCGTTCTGGCGGATGAACGAGGCCGAAGGAGCAACCGCCGCGGTGAGCGCGGTGTTGTCCAACGACGGCACGGACAACGCGACGTACACCAACGTCACGCTCGGCGGCCCGACGCCGCTGGTCAACTCGACCTCCACGTCCGCCGCGTTCGACGGCACGTCCTCGCTTGTCACGCTGCCGTCGAAGCCGGTGGCGGAGAGTTCGTACCAGTCGATCAGCATGTGGTTCAAGACCAGCACGCCCACCGGTGTGCTGTTCAGCTACCAGAAGGATGCGGTCACCCCGGGGGCAACGACGACCGGCAGCTACGTTCCGGCCCTGTATGTCGGCTCGGACGGCAAGCTGCACGGCGAGTTGTGGATGGGCAGCCAGACGGCGGCGATGGCGTCGCCCGGTACGGTGACTGACGGCCAATGGCACCATGTCGCGCTGGTCGGCAACGGCGGCAGCCAGCAGCTCTACCTGGACGGAACGCAGGTCGCGACGCTGCCCGGTGCGATCACCCTCAACACGCTCGACGCCACCAACAGCTATATCGGGGCCGGCTTCCTCGGCGGCTCGTGGCCGAACCAGCCCCACACCACCGCCACCGCAACGTTCTTCAACGGGTCGATCGCGGACGTCGCCTTCTACAACAAGCCGCTGACCGGCACGGCCGTTTCGGCGATGTACGACTCGGGTGCGGCGGGTACCGCGCAGCTGTCCACGGTGACGAGCGAAGCGGGCCGGGTCCAGGCGCAGGTCGCCTATGACACGGTCACCGGTCGGGTCAGCCAGGTCACGGACGAGAACGGCGGCGTTTGGCAGATCGGCACACCGGCCGCCTACGGCTCCAGCCAGGTCTACGTCTCCTCGGTGCTCGGGTCGCAGCCGACCGACTACTGGCGCCTCGGTGACATTGAGGCGCCGGTCGACGCGGTCAACGTCGTGCACAGCCACCAGGCCCGCTACAACAACGTCACGTTCGACACGACCCAGCCGAACAGCACCAGCCCGTTCTCGGACACCTACGGGGCCGTCTTCAACGGCACCTCCTCGTTCGTGCAGCCCTACAACCCCAGGAATCAGGCGTTGCCGGGCGTCGACTACCCGGTGGCCGACCCGACGACGGTCGAGATCTGGTTCAAGACCCCGGCCAACCACGCGGCCAGCGGAGTGCTCTACTCCTACCAGAGCGCCTTGCTGACGAGCCCCGTCGCCGGGGAGTGGATTCCCGCGCTCTACGTGGGTGCGGACGGATATCTGCGCGGCAAGTTCTGGACCAGCGGCACGCCGATCAGGTCCAGCACGAAGGTCAACGACGGTCAGTGGCACCACGTCGTGCTGTCGGCGTCCACCACCCGCCAGACGCTCTACCTGGACAACAAGATCGTCGGCACGCTCGGCGCGATTGCGGGCACGAGCGCCCAGTACTCCTATATCGGCGCCGGCTTCACCAAGGGATGGCCCAGCTCATCCGGGGACGTGAGCTACTTCAAGGGCAACATCGCGGAGTTCGCCTACTACAACCGGGAACTGCCGCCGACAGAGGTCGACGCGCACTTCAAAGCGTCGAAGAGCGCCCTGCAATCCGGGCCCACCGCGACCTTGACTCCGGTGTCGAGCGTGACGGTCACCGACCCGACAGGCAAGGCTTCGAAGCAGGTCTTCGACCTGGTCAACGGCGGCCGCATGATCGCCTCAACTGATGCGTTGGGTCGCACCACATCCTTCGGCTACGACGTCGGTGGTTTCGAGTCGGTCGTGTTCGACCCGCTGGGGATGAAGACGGTGTCGGGCCGTGACGTACGGGGCAACACGATCCGCTCCACCGTCTGCCGGGACCAGGAATGGTGTGACAGCACCTACTACAAGTACTGGCCTGACGCGACGACGGCGAACCTCACCCCGGACGCCCGCAACGACCAGCTGATTGAGATCCGGGACGCTCGGTCGCAAAGCGAGACCGACAACCAATACCTGACCAAGTTCGCCTACGACACGTCCGGCAACCGGCTGAGCATGACCTCACCGCCGATCCCCGGCTACCCGAGCGGACGCAGCACCACCATGACGTACACGACCGCGACCACCCCGGCGGTCGGCGGCGGGATGACACCCGCCGGCCTGCCACTGACCACGAGATCCCCCGGCGGAGCCCAGCAGAGCACCGAATACAACTCCGCCGGCGACGTGATGCGGATAACCGACGCCGCCGGCCTCGTCACCGAATTCACCTACGACGGTCCTGGCCGGACGTTGACCAAGACGGTCAAAGCTGGGCCACCGACGGGTGACCTGACCACCACGTTCGTCTACGACGCCGATGGGCAGGTCGTCGAGCAGACCGACCCGCCGGTACTCAACCAGGTGACCGGCGCTATCCACACCCGGAAGACGAGCACCGTCCATGACGCCGACGGCAACGTGACCTCCCGCAAGGTCGAGGACACCACCGGCGGCGACGCCTACCGCGACGCGACCAGCTCCTACAACAGCTTCGGTCAGGAAGTGAAGACGGTCGACGCCGCCGGGACGGTCACCCTGTTCGAATACGACGTCTATGGCAACACGACCAAGGCGGTGGTGTGCGACAGCAGTCCCGCCCCGTCCACCCCATGCCCGGCCGGTGATCGGCTGCGCACCCTAGAGAACACCTACGACGCCGCTGGTCAGGAACTCACCGCGACGGTGACCGGGCACGATGGCGTCGTCACGCAGGTGTCGTCGAAGGCGTACTACGCCAACGGCAACCTCGCTTCCGAGACCGACGCGATGAACTGGGTGACCAGCTACGAGTACGACCTGAACGACAACGTCACCAAGGTCACCCGCACCGACGGCGTCAAAACCTACGTCCAGGAAGTGAACAGCTACGACGCTATCGGCAATCTCATCTCCCGCCGGACCAACAACGGGGCGAGTTGGACCACGTACGCATACGACCCCGCCAACCAGGGCTATTGCGTTGTCGGGTAACTGCTGGTCACGGCGGTGATCAGGTCGTGTGAGCGGCGGTTGGCGTGGCGGGTGGCGCGGGCGATGTTGGTCGCGCCGGTGGTGCGGTGCCAGCCGATCGCGGTGTTACGCAGGGTTGCGATGACGGCGGGTCCGGTGCCTGTCCGGGCCTGGTGGAGGTCTTCACGGAACGTCACGTCGCGTACGTGGTGGATCTTGTTTTCGATGTGCCAGTGCCGGCGGATCCAGGTCTGCAGGTCCCGGGGCAGGGCCTGGCCGGCGGGTAGTGACGCGGTCAGGTAGGCGGTCTCGCGGCTGGTTTTGCCAGCGACGATGCGGGTGCGGGTGATCCGCACGGCTTGCTGGGCGTGTGGGAAGGCGATGCCGCCGGGAGTGGCGACGGTGACGGCTTTGACGGTGCGGGTTTCGCGGCGGCCGTGGCCGCGGTCGCGGGTGCGGTCACCGACCGGGATCTGCGCCCAGGGCAGCTGTTTGAGCTGTTTGAACAGGGTCGGCTGGTTGGCCTTCACCTGGACGAGCAGGTGCGCTCGGCGGGCGGTGACCTCGTCGGCGTGCCCGGTCTGGGTGTGTAGGGCGTCGGCGATGAACAGCACCCCGGCCAGGGTGCCGAGCACCTGTTCGACGGCGTCGAGCAGCGGGGCGAACGCCGGGATCTCATTGCTCTTGGCGTCCACGGTGACCTGGGCGAGCACGATCCCGGTGGTGGTGTCCAGGGCGGACAGCAGATGCACCTGGCGGCCGCCGCCCGTTCGGGCGCCGCGCAGTGTCTTGCCATCGATGGCGATCACCGTGCGGTACCGCCTCGGCCTGGTCACCTCGACGGGAGCGCGGGTGCGCAGCCAGCCGGCCAGGACGGTGCCGAGCAGCGTGTCGTCGAGGCGCGTCAGGATCCGCCAGACAGTGCTGCCGACCGGCACTCCTGCGGTGAACCCGAGCCGCTCCTGGGCGCGTTCGTCCAGGTCGTGTAGCCAATCCGTGATCGCGGCGAACGACGACGCCCCGGCCATGACGGCGCAGACCGCCACCGCCAGCAGCGCGGTCAGCGGGTAACGCACGCCTCGTGGGTCGCGTGGATCAGGAACAGCGGCGAGCGCGTGCAGCAGACCACCGTGTTCACCGTCAGTGACTGGCACGGCCTCGGCGATGGAGGTGGGTGCTGCTACGGCCAGCGCAGGGATGAGAGACGATGCCATCGGCGGGTGGGGTCTTCCTCGGAGTCGTGAAGCGTCGCAACTCCATGATCACCGATGCGACCTCACCCGTTCTTACACCTCCACAGAGGCCGAACTCGTCTCGAAACTCCTGGTCAACGGCCCGCCGGCCGACTATGCAATCGCCCTGCTTGCGGCCCCACGCCTCGGCGAACTCGAGGAACCGCTCGGTCGCGGCATCCTCCGTCGGCGCGGTGTACACCGGCCTGAGTGCTTTGGCGATCTTGTCCCAGTCCTGGCGGGCGGCATAGCGGAACGAGTTGCGCAGCAGGTGCACCACGCACGTCTGGACGATCGTGCGCGGCCACACCGTCTCCACCGCCTCCGGCAGGCCCTTCAGGCCGTCGCAGACGAGCATGAGCACGTCGGCCACGCCGCGGTTCTTCAGCTCGGTGAGCACGTGCAGCCAGTGCTTGGCGCCTTCGCCGCCGTCACCGGCCCAGATGCCGAGGATGTCGCGGTGACCGTCCACGGTGACCGCCATCACCAGGTCGATCGGCCGGTTCGCGACCTGACCATCCCGGATCTTGACGTTGATAGCGTCGATGAACACGACCGGGTACACCGGGTCCAGGGGCCGGTTCTGCCACTCGGCCATCCCGTCGATGACCTTGTCGGTGATGGTGGAGATGGTCTGCTTGGACACCTCCGCGCCGTAGACCTCGGCCAAGTGGGCGGCGATCTCGCCGTGCGTCAAGCCTTTGGCCGACAGCGACAGGACCATGTCGTCGACACCGGTCAGGCGCCGTTGTCGTTTGCGCACGATCTGCGGCTCGAACGTGCCCGCCGCGTCCCGGGGACCCGCACCTCGACCGGGCCGACGTCGGTGAGCACGGTCTTGGTCCGGCTGCCGTTGCGGGTGTTCCCGCTGCCCCGACCGGCCGGGTCGTGCTTGTCATAGCCGACGTGGTCGGTGATCTCTCCCTCGAGGGCGGACTCGAGGACCCGCTTGGTCAGCTACTGCAGCAGCCCGCCCTCACCAGTCAGCCTCAGCCCGTCACCACGAACCCGATCGACCAGCATCGCAATCAACTGCTCATCCGTGACCGCACCCACCGGCTCCACGGCCGGCTGTCCCACGGAGGTCTCGGTCGCCATCTGGCGTCTCTCCCTTGATCGGTCGATCAGCCGTTATTTGTACAGTCCCCGGCTGCGCCGACCGGTCAGCGCCGGTGACGGTGCCCGGCATCCCGATGCGACAGCTGTACTCGGGCTGCAGCTGTGGCGTCCCGGGTGTGAGAGCGGTTGCCGTTACCAGTGGTTGGGGCGGGTGATCGTCCTGGCGTGTTAGCCGAGGAGGTCGGTATAGGTGTCGATGTCGATGGTGTCGTGGTGGCAGCGTTCGATGAGCCGTGTCAATCGATGGCCGACCTCCTCTGCGTCGAGGTCGAGGCGTTCGCACAGGTCATGGTGGGCGTTGACCAGCGGCTCGGTGATTTCCTCGGGTTCGGTGCGGGTGATGTGATAGGCGTCGCGGAGGTGTCCGGAGAGGTCGTCCCAGACGAGGATGGCTTCTTCGACGAGATCGAGCATGGCGGTGGTGGCGGGCCGGGCGCAGAGAATCTCAATTTCGGCGGCCAGCTGATGGCCGGCGGCTTCGACGTCGGAGATCTGCCACCTGCTGCCGGTGGTGGCATTGGAGGCGTCGCGGATGGCGGCGCGGGCATCGTGCAACCCGGTGTGGTCGGTGGTGGTGTCGAGGAGGCCGGCTTCGGCGAGTAGCTGGGTGGCGAAGAGGCGGTCCCGCAGGGCGTGTTCCACGACGAGGTTTGCCAGTTGTCGAGGGGAGAGCCGCCGCACGGCTTCTAGACGAGTTGTTCCGAAGTCTGGTCAGTGGTCGTAGGCGATCAGTGATCGGGTGACGGGTGCGTTGGTCTTGTTGTTGTGCCAGATCGCGGCGGCCATGGCCAGGAGACGTTGAGCCACCCGCACGGCAACGCCGGCGAAGGTACGGCCGCCGTGTTCCTCCAGGTCAAGCTGGCCCTTGAGGGTGTCGTTGACTGACTCGATGAGCTGGCGGACCTTCTTGAGCGTCGCCTCGCCGTAACGGGTTTTCTCCTTCTTGCGTGACGGCCGTAGCAGTTCGATGCCCTGCTCGGCCAGGTTCCGCTCGAATGCCTTGGACGCGAAGCCCTTGT
>NZ_FMDN01000038.1 GCF_900090245.1 Micromonospora halophytica | reverse complement strand
ATGGACGGCCCCGCCGTCGTCGCCGCCTACCACGACCTCTACCAGGTCGAGCGTTCCTTCCGGATGACCAAGTCCGACCTGGCCGCACGACCGGTCTTCCACCGCCTCGAAGACAGCATCCAAGCCCACCTGACCGTCGTGTTCGCCGCCCTCGCCATCTCCCGCGAAGCCCAAGCCCGCTCCGGGCTGAGCATCAACAAGATCCTCAAGACCCTGCGGCCCCTCCGCTCAGCCACCATCACCATCGGCACCCAGCAAGTAACCGCCCACCCGCGCATCCCCACCGAGACCCGAACCCTCCTGACCGCCCTCGGCTGGCGTGGTCACTAAACCGCTACAACTCAGGTCAGGCCCGAGCCCGACGATCCCACTACGCCCGACGCCTCAACCTCGAACTCCACCATGATCCCGAACGGCGGCTGCCGTACTAGTGATGTCGCCGTCGATCACACCGGCCGTTCGGGCGACCGGGAAAGTCGTGGTGGTCTTGCGCGGGTCGGTGCGTCGTACCGACATCGCTGTTGTCGCCGATGCCGCCGGCCGACTACTGCGAGAACATCGACCGATCCGGGTGGAAGTCGACATGTCGAGGCTGCTGGAGCTGGAGTCAGGGACCGCTGAGGCGATACTGGCGGTGCTGAGGACCGCCTCCCGGGAGGCACCGCCATAACTCGTCCCCGAGCGTACGGCAGCAGTTGCAGGCCGTCGACGGGGAACCCTACCTCGTCTGGGCTGTACTGGCGGCGGCGCTCGGATGGACGGACGGGAGCCGACGCCGCAGGCGAAGGCACCGCCGGCAGGATCCGCGACTCGGCCCAGCATGCTCGGCGGTCCCCTCATCTTCATGGCCCGGATCGGTGCCACTGGCGGCGCAGGCCAGCGGGTGGCCTGAGTAGGGGGAGTTGACGCTCTTGGGAACGGCCAGGTAGGGCACGATCTGATCCGCAGTCTGTCGCGCGCCACGGAAACGCACCCATAATGCACCGGCCACCCCACCTCGCATCGGATGCTGAGCCCCTCGCTCTGATCGCCTTGGCCCCGGAGACCTCATGACCGACGTCCATCCCCCTCAGCAGTTGGTCACGATCGACGGTGCACCGGCGCTACGACCGCGCGTCGGCCGCCTGCTCGTGCTGCTCTTCCCGGCTGTGGCGGCCATGTACGCGCTGTTCAACGGCATCTCGGCGGTCATCCTCCCGGCCCAGGTGGAGGCCGTGGACCCGACGTCGAAAGTCGGCAATCTCGCCTTGCTCACCACGCTCGCGGCTGTCGCGTCGATGGTCGCCATCCCCGCCGGTGGCGCTATCTCCGACCGCACCCGCTCCCGCTACGGACGTCGGACGCCATGGATCGCCGCAGCGGCCGCGGTCTCGGCCGTCGCCTGCATTCTGATGGGGCTGGCCGAGAGCCTGCCGGGGCTGATCGCGACCACCGTGGTGCTGTGGTTCGCGGCGAACTTCTACTCGGGCGCGGTCACTGCGATCCTCCCCGACCGCGTTCCCCCGCGACGTCGTGGCGTGGCGTCGGCCGTCATCGGGCTGGGCACCCCGGTCGGCATCGTCTTCGGCGTCCAGGTGGCCAGCCGGGTGGGCCACCTGACCGCCTACGCCGTCATCGGCGCGGTTCTGCTGGTCACCACCGCACTGCTGCTGCTCGGCGCCCGGGAGGGCTCAGCGCGCGGCCTGCCGGTCGCTGCGCGGAACCGGAGTAGTCCGGGGCAGTCCCTCCGGTCGTTCTTCGCCGCGTTCGCCACCCGGGACTTCCGACTGGCCTTCTTCAGCCGGTTCATGCTCTTCGCTTCCTACTTCGTGGTCAGCGGCTACACCTTCTACACGTTGCAGGACTATGTCGGCACCGGCAATGTGCCCGACGGCGACGTCGCGACGGCAGTGAGCACCCTGCTCACTCTGAGCGTCGGGGTCTGGGTGGTCGTTGCCAGTCTTGCGGGCTGGATCGCAGACAGGATGGACCGTCGCAAACTGTTCGTCGGGGCGAGCGCCCTCGGCGTCGCCGCGTCGATGACGATCCCCCTCGCCACGCCCACCTGGACGGGGATGCTGATCTACTCCGCCTGCCTGGGTGCCTCGATCGGCACCTACTTCGCCATCGACCTGGCGGTCATGTCCCTGGTGCTGCCGAACGCCGACAGCGAGGGCCGCGACCTGGGGATCCTTCAGGTGGCCACCGGCCTGCCCCAGCTGCTCGCCGGGGCGGTGGCCAGTGCGGTGATCACCTGGTGTGGCGGTTACCCCGCATTGTTCGTCTTCGGCGCCCTGAGTGCGGTGGTGTCGGGCCTGCTGATGCTCCGCATCCGCAGCATCCGGTGACCGGCCGGGGAGGAGACCGTGGCGGGCTGACAGCGGATGGCTCGGCACCTCGACTGATACCCTCCGTGGCGTGGATGGAGGTACATACCATTTCGATGGATACGAGTTTGATACCTCCCTCTACGAGCTTCGACGTGCGGGGAAGCGCATCCCGCTGGAACCCCGGGCGTTCGACGTCCTCCACCACCTGATCTCGCATCGTGACCGGGTCGTATCCAAGGAAGAGCTTCTCGACTCGGTGTGGGGCGACCGTTTCGTGAGCGACGCTGCGGTCACCACCGTGCTCCGGACCATCCGCGTGGCGATCGGTGACGCCGGCAGGGAACAGCGGCTGATCCGTACGGCATATCGCCGCGGTTACCAGTTCGTCGGAGCAGTCATGCAGGCGGCGGCAAGGGGCCGGCCAGGGTCAGGGCACGGCGTTCCCCTGCCCGCCCGGCTGGCGGTGTCGTCGGGCCTGGCTTTCGCGGGCCGGGAACACGAGCGCGCGGTGCTCGCGGACGTGTGGAAAGAGGTGACCGCGTCGGGACAGCGGCGGGTGGTGTTGGTCAGCGGAGAGGCGGGGATCGGCAAGACGACGCTGTGTTCGGTGTTCGCGGCAGCGGCGCACCGCGAGGCGGTGATGCTGTACGGGCGTTGCGACGAGGAGTTGTCCGTTCCGTATCAGCCCTGGCGAGAGCTGCTGACGAGCCTCGACCGCGACGCCCCCGACATCCTCGCCGGCCGTCGAGAAGCGCTCGCGCCGTTGTTGGGCGGTGCGTGCGCGGTGGACCTGGAATCGGATTCGGCCCGGTTCGCGCTCTACAACTCGGTCGTCGACGTGCTCGACGCCGTCTCGGTACGTGGTGGGCCAGCCGTCGTCGTGCTCGACGATCTGCACTGGGCGGACGTGCAGACGCTCGCTCTCCTGCGTCACCTCGTCGAGCGGGCCCTGACGACACCGGTATTGGTGATCGCGACGTTCCGGGATACCGATTTCGACGCCTCGCATCCGCTGGCCGCGTTGTTGGCCGCGACCCATCGTGAACCGGGCACCACCAGATTGGCCCTGCGGGGTCTCGACGACAGCGAGTTGCTCAGCTTCCTGGAGACGGTCGCGGGCCACGAGATGGACCGCGACGGGCTCGCGCTGTGTGACGTGCTGCGGGCCGAGACGGAAGGCAACCCGTTCTTCGTCACCGAGATCCTCCGCCACCTCACCGAGACCGGAGCCATCAGCCAACACGACGACGGCCGCTGGGCGGCTCCGACCTACCTGCGCAACCAGGGGCTGCCCGTCAGCGTGCGCGAGGTCGTGGGCCGCCGCGTCCAACGACTCGGCCCCGAAACTCGTAGGGCACTCGACACCGCGTCGGTCATCGGTCGGGACTTCGAGCTCGATCTCCTCTCCGAGCTGCTCAGCGAAGATCCCGCCCGAACGTTCGCGCGCCTCGTGCCGGCGGTGGACAACGCACTCGTCACCGACGCAGTCGGGCGGTTCGCGTTCACACACGCCATCGTCGCCCACACCCTGTATGCGGAACTGAGCCCCACCGCGCGTGCGTTCGGCCACCAGGCGGTCGCTGCGGCGTTGGAGCGACGTGTCGGCGACGACGCGGGCGAGCGGGCCGGCGAGATAGCCCACCACTGGATCCACGCCATCGGGCCTCAGAACCGCGACAAGGCAGCCTGGTATGCGCAGCAAGCGGGCGACTACGCGCTGACCCGCCTCGCGCCCGACGATGCGGTCGGCTGGTATCTCCGCGCCCTCGAACTCCTCCCCACCGACCACACGACCCAACGCTGTGAAACCCTCGTCGGCCTCGGTACCGCCCAGCGCCAGGCGGGCGACCCCGCACACCGCGATACGCTCCTCGACGCCGGCCGTCTCGCCATCGACCTGCACCACGACGAACTCCTCGTGCGTGCCGCGCTCGCCAACAACCGCGGCGACGTCAGTCAGTTCGGGGCCGTCGACGACGAACGGGTTGAGATCCTGCGGCGGGCGATCGCGGCACGGCCCCGCAAGGCCGACGGTGCGCTCCTGCACGCGATGCTCGCCATCGAGATTCACGCCGGGCCCGAGGAACAGGTCGAGGAAGCAGCCTCGGATGCGCTCGCGCTCGCCCGCGAGGCCGGCGAAGACCGCGTCATCGCGCACGTCGCGCGCCTCACCGAGAGCGCGCTACGCACGCTGGACGCGCTCGAACGCCGTGAACAGTTGTTACACGAGGGCATCGCCGCCTCGGAACGCACCGGCGACCCGCTGCTGCGCGGCATGCTCTCGATGTCCCACCACGAGATCGCACTCGAACGCGGCGACCGTGACACGATGAACCGGGAGAAGGACATCCGGGACACGTTCGCCAAGCGCAGCCCGGAACCCTTCGTCCGCTGGACCAACGCCCAGACACAGTCGATACACCTTTTCCTCGACGGCGACCTCGACGGGGCCGAAGCCGCCGCCCACGCCGCGTTCGAACTCGGCGTCGCCACCGGACAACCCGAGGCGTTCTTCGGCTACGCCGGCCAGGTCTTCCAGATCCGCCGAGCCCAGGGCCGCGTCGCCGAAGTCGCCGAGACCCTCGAGCAGGTCCTCGAAGAAAATCCCACGTTGCAGGTCTTCCGGGCCGGCCTGGCCCACGTGTGGTGCGAGCTCGGCCGCGAATCGGACGCCCGGGCGCTCGCCGACTCCCTCGACGTCTCCCCCGGCGGCGCACCCCAGTTCTGGTCGACGGCCCTGATGCTGTGGGCCGAGACCTGCCACACTCTCGCGCTTCCCGCGTCGGCGTCCCGACTCGTGTCGATCCTCGACGGTTGGCGGGGCCAGGTCGCCAGCACCGGCGCGACCACCGAGGGTGCCATCGCCTACGGACTCGGGCGCGCGCTGGCGACCCTCGGCCGCCTCGACGACGCGGCCGCCGCCTACGACCTGGCCCTCACCGTCAACCGCCGCCTCCGGGCCCCCCTGTTCGTCGCCCGCACGCAACTCGCCTGCGCCGAACTGCTCGCCGGGGCCGACCCTGACCGGGCACGCGCCCTCGCCACCGACGCGAGGGCGACCACCGGTCGATTCGGCTTCGCCGGCATCCGCCGCCACAGCGAACGACTCCTCGAACGCCTCGGTTAGCTCGCCGTTCACCTCCACCTACACCCCCAGGCGGAACGCCTCGATGTGCCGCTGACGGGCCGGCACCCGCAGTGCACGCAGGCTGCGCTGCACGGTGGCCGCCATCGCGGCCGGGCCGCACAGGTAGACGTCACGTTCGGCGATGTCCGGTACCAGGCCGCGCAGACTCTCGGGGCTGAACGGCTGGCTGCCGTCGGTGGTACGGCCGGTCAGCAGGTGCAACCGGGCTCCCCGGGCCTGCACCAGATTGCGCAGCTCGCCGATCAGCACCGCGTCGGCGGGCGTTCGCGCTCGGTAGAGGACCACGATGTCACCGGTCAGGTCCGGGTCCTCCAGAAGCGCCCGGATCGGCGTGATGCCGATGCCTCCGGCGATCAGCAACGCGTTCTGGCGGGTGCGGCTGGCGGTGGTGAGCGCGCCGTACGGTCCCTCGATGTAGACCCGGGTGCCCACCGGCAGCTGCCGCAGCCCGGCACTGGTGGAACCAATCGCCTTCGCGGTCAGCCGCAGGGTGCGACCGTCCGGTGCCGCCGAGAGCGACCACGGGTTGACCTGCCACCAGGAGTTGTGACCGGGGAACCGCCACCAGAAGAACTGCCCGGGCCGGGCGCGCAGCCTGTCGAGCCGGTCGCCACCGACGTACACGGAGACCGCCTGATCGGTCTCCGGGACGACGGCGACGACCCGCAGTCGGTGACGGGCGTTGCGCGCCAGAGGCACGAACAGCCGGTTGACGAGGAGCGAACCGATCGCGAAGGCCCACAGACCCCACCAGTACGCCTTGGTGAGAGTGCTGGACGCGAACGAGCTGCCCTCGTAGACCTGGTGGATCACCGACAGCACGATCATCACGTACACCACCATGTGGGTGGCGTGCCAGGCCTCGTAGGACATCCGGCGGCGGGCCATCCGCACCGAGGTGAACGCCATGACGCAAACCAGGCCTGCGGCGATCATGCCGAGCAGTACGGGCATCTGTTCGGCCAGATTCGGGATCTCGGCGAAGAACGAGATCTGGTCGAGCCGGGAGTACCCGAGCAGGACGAACGTCGGGTGCAGCACCACCAGCCAGAAGATCGTGAAGCCCGTCCAACGGTGCCAGTTGGTGAGCTTGTCCATGCCGATCCGCCGTTCAAGGAACGGCACGCGCCCGATCAGCAGCAGCTGAAGCGCCATCACGAAGCCCAGATGCAGGCCGAGGAACCGGCCGATCGCGGTCAGGGTGTTGGGCGCCGGCCTGCTCGGATTGACGAACATCACCTCGACGATCACCAGGTTGACCAGGAGGAACATCCAGAGTGTCAGGTAGGCGGCTCTGGACTGGCCGGTGCGGCGCACCTGCGGCGGAGTTGCGGTGTACATCGCGAACCTTCCTGAAACGGCCGGGGCCGGTGGGAGAGCGTGCCACGAGGGGGGCGAGAAGGGAAGCCTGGGGTCTACCGGGACGGCGCCGTCACCGTCACACCGATCTCCGGGAGGCGGACCTTCCCGTCGGCCTCCGCGTGCCAGCGCCAGCGGGCACCTGGTAGATCACCGAGCACGATCGCGACCTGCCCGCTGCCCGGCCCACACGCGGCCAGCAGGTGCGCAGCCTCGTCGGCCGACGGCCCCTCGGGGAGCACCGCCAGGGCGGTGAGGGTACGCCGGTGGGCGGCCAGGCGCACCATCCCGTCGTCGGTGCCGGGGCCGCGACCGGTCACCCGAAGATCGGTCACCGACCCCATGCGTACCGCGGTGGATGGCAGGCCCGGCGCCTCACCGCACAGTCCCGGCACCGACAACACCGGCAGATCCGGGCGGAACCGCGTCAGGTCGGCGAGGAGATTCGCCAGGACATCGATGGCGACCCCGGCGGATCCGCCGATCGCGAGGACCCCGTCGAGCCAGGTGAGGTCCACGAAGAGCGTTCCCTCCCCGCCGCCGCCGACCCGGACCAGGCACGGGGCGATCGCATCGCCCGGGGAAGGAGGGTTGCCGGACGCCTCCGCGGGGCGCGTCCACATTCCGTCCGTCTCGGCCTGCCACGGCGTGCGGGGCGCGTGATCGGCAGTCACCCAGGCGGTCACCGCACCCTCGCCCACACGCAGGGCGTACGCCTCGACCTGCTCGGCCGTCAGCTCGGCGGCGGCGTGCCAGGCCAGCGCGGGCCGGGCCCGGTCTGCGGCGAACTCGGCGGAGAGTAGGGCGCGTACCCGCATCCGCTCCTGGATCTGGCGGTGCCAGCGGGCGTTCTCGATGTATCCGTGGTAGCGGTCACGCACCCGGCGCACGATCCGGCGTCGGAAGATCACCAGGAGGCTGAGGAGCGCCAGGATCACCGCGCCGACCAGCGCGGACACCACCTTCCAGGTGAAGAACGAGGTTGCGCCGGAGTCCGGGGCCGACCCGACCCGGCCGAGCCGGACGTCCGGGCCGCTGGCGTCGGCCGGCAGCAGCAGGATCCACCCGGCGCGGACCTCGCCGGAGTCGGTGAGCGTCCCGCCGTCGCTCTGCGGCCGCCCGCGGTTCAGGCCGAGGATCTCGGTGGCGCGAGCCGGGTCGCCGAGGGTGCGCTGGGCGATCTGCGGCAGGGAGTCGGGGCGTCCGCCGTTGTTCTCGGGGGCGCGCACCACGGCGACCTTGACCACGTCGTCCGCAGCCGCCTGGGCGGCGGCCGGTGCGACAAGGGCGACGGTGAACACCAGGGCCACCAGCAGCAGAATCCGCCGGATCATCGGGCCGCAGTCCAGCCCTGAGCGGCGGCGCTGGCGATGATCGTGTCGGTGCTCTTGTCCGCGACGTTGCGGTACAGCGGCGATCCGTCCAGGGTCACCTGCTTGGTCCCGTCCTTGCGGCTCAACCACCAGACCCGGTCCCCGTCGATGCCATCGAGCTTCACTTTGCCGCCGTTCTGGGCGACCACCGGCTGCCACAGGGCCGCGCAGGCGCCCGTGCAGTTGCTGGCCGGCGGGTCGGTGTCGTCCTTGTCGAAGCGGTAGATCGTCGCGCCGTCGTCGTCGACGACGATCGGCCCGTCCTTGCTCTTCCTGGCGGTCAGCGTCCTGGTCCGATCCGGCGGCGCGGCCTTGACGACCACCGTGGCGATCAGCGGATCGATCGCCTTGCCGTCGGGCGCGAACGCGAACCAGGCGTTGTCGGCGCCCTGACCGTTGAGGTCACCGGGCACGGTGTCGCCGGTGAAGCGGTAGGCCGGCCAGCCTCCGATGGTGACCTGCACGCCACCGTCCGGCCGTCGGATCGCACCGATGTCGTCGGTCTTCATCCCGTCGACGAAGACCCGGCCCCCGGCCTGAATCAGCACCGGCGGCCAGTTCTTGACACACTCACCGGTGCACTTCGAGGTCGGCGGCTCGGCCGAGTCGCCGGCGAAGCGGTACAGGGTGAACCCGGTCACGTCGGTCACCGTCTCGCCGATGGACGCCTTGTTCGTGGAGAGCTGGACCCACTTCGCCGGTGCCGGGGCCTCCGCCGCCGCGGCGGTGGGCGCCGAGGGCTCCGTGGTGGCCGCGGGGTCCACCGGATCCGCCGTGTCCGCTGGTTTCGTGGAGGCCGCCGGAGCGGCGTCGTCGGCACGGCCGTCACCGGTCAGGCCGGCGCTTGCGGCCGGCGCGTCCACCAGCTGGATCTCGCCGCCGGCGAGGACGGGTGCCGGCGCCGGGGCGCTGGAGTCGTTGCCCGCGCAGGCGGCCGCGAGGAGCACCACCGCGGCAAGAGGGGCGGTCAGTGCGCGGGCCGGGGTCCGGGCCACGATGACACCTCCGGATTCGGTTGAAGTCGACAGGTACGGTCTGCACGACCCACCGGCCGATTCGGTTTGGTGTAAGTGATCCAGCTCACAGTCCACGAACCGTTCTGGGCGGCCCGATCGTGAAACGCCCATGGCCAGATCAGACATCGTGGTCCCGGGTGAGGATCTCCAGCAGGCGGCGGAGGCGATGCGCCGGGTACTTCAGACCATCAACGTGAAGCGGAGTTCCGCGGACTTCAACCGGGTCGTCGGCAGCCCGGTCCGCGACGCGGCCGAGAACTTCGAGGACCGCTGGGACGCCGGCCGCAAGCAGCTGCGTGAGGAGTGCGACGACATCGTGCAGGCGATCGACATGATCCTCGACGCCTTCACGGCGGTCGACGAGCAGGGTGGCAACAGCCTGGGCGGCGGCAGGTGACCGCCCCCGTGCACACCCCCGGATCGTTCACCTTCGAGGTGCCGGACGGCTGGCTCGACTACGACCTCGCAGGGCAGGACTTCAGCCGGCAGCAGAGCGAGCTGCGGGCGGCCGCGACCACTCCCGAGCAGCGCAGTGCCGTCGACGACGCGCTGCGCCAGGCCCGCCGCCTGTTGCGCACCGCCCGGCAGCGGGGCGCCGCCTCCGCAGCCGGACTGATCGCCCGCGACGACGACGGCGGGCTCCTCATGGCGTTCGTCGGGGTGTTCGGGGTGACCGTCCCGGACGGGACGCACCTGTCGGTGGCCGACATCGCCCAGCAGGTGTCCCGCCCGGCGCGGGTCGACGGCCACGGCGACCGCACCGTCACCTCGACGACCATTCCCGGCGTCGGGGTCGTCGCCCGGATCACCGGCACCGAGATCGTCGAGCTGACCGGGACCACGTCCGCCGTGATGGTCGCGATGCACACGATCGTCCCGGTCCCGGCGCAGCCCGGGTCGTACCTGGTGGTCAGTTGCATGAGCCCGAACCTGCCGCTCGCCGACGCGCTCCACGACGTCTTCGATGCGATCACCGGCACACTGCGCTTCACCTGACCGCCTGGCCCGCCTGACACAGCCTGGCCCGGCCCGGCGCACGAGGGCCGGTGCTGCCACCTGGCAGCACCGGCCCCCATGTGTTCAGTCCGCCTTCGGCACCTGCACGGCGGTCAGCACCCCGTCGCCCAGGTGCAGGTAGGCGCGCCCCGGCTGGGCGGCCTGCCCGACGATGCCCCGCGGGATCCGCATGCCGATCAGCTCACCGTCGGTGATGCTCTGCGGGCCGATCAGCAGGCCAGCCCGGTTGCGCTTGAGCTGCGTCAGCCAGCCGGCCAGACCGAGGCTCAACGCCTCCGCATTGCCTGCCACCACCAGACCCCACCCGTTGCCCGCCGCACCGCGGGCCAGCATGTTCAGGTCACCGTCGATGTCCGACTGGGCGAGCAGCTCGGCATCGTCGACCACCACCGCCCCGGTCTCCTCCGGAATGCTCTTCAGCAACTGCCGGAAGTCCACCGCGGCGACCCCGGCATCGGTCACCACCCCGGTCACCCCCGGATGCCCGGCCAGGTCCCGCAACGGCGAGCGGCGTGGTGCCACCACCAGCAGCCCCGTGCCGTTCTCCAGCAGCGAACGGGCCACCGTCAACAGCGCCGTGCTGCGACCCGACCGGGGCGGGCCGCCGATCGCGAAGGTCGGGATGTCGACGAAGTCCGGCCCGAGAGGGACCACCTCGTCGCCGCCCACCCCGACGAACGCGCTGAGGGCCCTGCCCTTCTCCGGCGCCATCCGGCGCACCTCGGCGTACCCGATCAGGTCGGGCAGCGCCGCGAACCGGCGGGGCCGGGCGGTCGCCGGCACCGCGGCGTCCCGGTCGGTGATCCGCCTGGCCCCCTCGGTCAGCGCCGCTGCCTGCCCCTGCCCCGTGGTGTCCGGAGCGAGCACGGCGATCTGCGCCTCGGCGTGATCGGAGATCCGGATCGCTCGGCCCGGACCCTGCTCCGGCGGCACGTCCCTGAGGTTCAGACCCAACAGCGAGTAGTCGCTGCGATCGTTGAGGCGCAGCACCAGCTTCTCCTCGGTGGCGCCGGCGAAGCGGCCAGAGCCGAGCACCTTGTCGCCAGCCAGCACGACGTGGATGCCCACCCCGGCGCCGTCGCGCAACAGCCGGCTCAGCCGCTCCAGGTAGCTGCCGTTGTCGTGAGTCGCGAAGTCCCGCTCGAACACCTCGAAACGGTCCACCAGCAGCATCAGGTGCGGCAGGCGCTGCTCCGGCGGGGCACTCCGCCGCTGCTCCGCCAGGTCCGCCACCCGCTGCTCGCCGAAGAGCGACTGCCGCCGGGTCAACTCGGTGTTGAACCAGGTCAGCATGCGATCCAGACGCTCGGTCTGCAACCGGTCCACCACCGCACCGCAGTGCGGCAGACCGGCCAGCGGCAGGAGCGCCCCATTGCCGCAGTCGATGGCGTAGACGTGCACGTCGGCGGTGGAATTCCGGGCGGCCAGCGCGGCCACCAGGGTACGCAGCGCCTGCGAACGGCCGCTGCGGCTGGACCCGATGAAGAAGACGTGGCCGGTACGGTCGGGGTCGAACAGCAGTGGCTCGCGGCTCTGCGCAGCCGGCAGGTCCACGATGCCGTACGCCACCGCACCCAGATCGCCCGGCACCGCCGCGACCGCCGGCTGCGGCACCTCCGCCCACTGGGTCACCTCGGCCAGCGGCGGCAGCCACGGGCTCGGCTGCCTCGGCACACCCATTCGCTCGGTCGCCGCGACGATCGCACCGACCAGTTCCCGCAGGTCGGTGTCGGCCACACCCACGGCCGAGGCCGGGGCAACCCTGCGGGCCGAGACCGGGTCGCCCAACCGGGTCCAGTCCACATGGGTGACCTCGACGCGCACCTGGTCGGCCCGCTCCCCCAGCACCGGCCGCTTGCCGCCGATGCGCCCGGCCTGGAACGGCAGCAGCGCGGCGTATCCGAGGCGGGCGTACGCCCGGCCCGGCGTGCGCGGCGACAACTCACCCGCATCGGGTGCGTCGATGATGTCCCGGCTCTCGCCCTGGTCAGTGGTCCGCAGCGCGATTCGCAGGTTCGTGTTCGCCCGGATGTCCGGGGTCACCGCGCCGGACGGACGCTGCGTCGCCAGCACCAGATGGATGCCGAGCGACCGGCCCCGCTGCGCGATGTTGACCAGACCGGTGACGAAGTCGGGCAGTTCCCGCACCATCGACGCGAACTCGTCGATCACCAGCACCAACCGCGGCATCAAAGGCATGCTCCTGTCCCGGGCCCGGCGCTCCTGGAAACGGACGATGTCGGAGACGCCGGCATCGGCCAGTACGTGTTCCCGCCGGCGCAGCTCCGCGCCGAGCGAGGTCAGCGCCCGCTCCACCAGATGGGTGTCCAGGTCGGTCACCATACCGACGGTGTGCGGCAGTTGCTCGCACTCGGCGAAGGCGCTGCCGCCCTTGTAGTCGACCAGCACGAAGGTCATCTCGTCCGGCCGGTTCGCCACGGCCAGCGTGGCCACCAGGGTCTGCAGCAGCTCCGACTTGCCTGCTCCGGTGGTTCCCGCGATCAGGGCGTGCGGCCCGTCCCGGACCAGGTCGATCGCGAACCGGCCGTCCAGTCCGGCGCCGAGCACCGCCTCGGTGCTCCGCGGCCGGACCGCCCAGCCCGCCTCGATCTTCTCCGGGGTCGGCGGCTCCAGGTCCAGGATGTCGAGCAGGCGGGCCGACTGCGGCAGGACCGCATCGTCCCCGTCACCGGCCGCGCCCAGCGGCGCCATGCGCCGGGCCGCCCGCTCGTACCATCCGGCGTCCGGTTCGTCGGCACGGATGCCGACGACCTGCGCCGCCTTGGCGGTACGCAGCGAGGCCCCGCCCGCACCGGACACCACCACGGCCCGGCACTCCTCCGGCAGCAGCCGCTCCTCCGGCTCCAGGCAGAGCACGTAGACGCCGACCGCGGGCCCGTCACGCAGCAGCGTGACCGCGCCGGGCATCGACCGCAGCCGCCGCGCGCCGTCGAGCACGACCAGGATGTCCGGCTCCCCGGTGGTCCCGCCCCGCTCGGCACCGTTCTGCCGGTCACCGGCGGACCTCGCCGCGATCACCCGGTTCAGCTCGGTGATGCGCCGCGACACCGACTCGGCGCTGGTGCCGATCCGCACGTACGCCTCCTCGCTGTCGGGCCGGACGTGCGGCAGCCAGCGCAGCCACGACCAGCGCTGCTCGCCGGAGGCCTCGGTCAGCACACAGATGCGCAGGTCATCGGGGCTGTGCAGGGCCGCCGCCTGCGCCACCAGCCAGGGTGTCAGGCGGGCCAGGCGGTCCCCGGCCACACCGACCACGCCGCTGTCGCGCACGTCAACGGCCACCGGAACCTGCCCCAGCTCGGGCACGGTGATCCGGCGATGCTCGTCCAGCGCCGGGTCCTCCACCCGGACCGCCGACGGCATCGAGCACGTGCCGACCCGCAACGCGAGGAAGTCGTCGTCGCGCCACCGACGCTCCCACAGCCGCTCGCCGGGCAGAGTGGCGATCCGTCCGGTGGATGCCGGGTCCGGGTAGGCGTACCGCCGGGCGCGCTGCTCCTCAAGAACAGCCTCGTCGATGTCGGCCCGCACCCGGGCGAGCTTCTCCTCGTACTCCTGCGTCTGCTCGGCGAAGCTCTGCCTGCCGCGCCGCTTGGTGCCGAACTGGGTCAGCAACGCACCCAGCGGCGAGACCAACGCCAGGAAGATGAACCGCCAGTTGCCCGTGGCGAGGATGCCCACCAGGGCACCGATCGCCGGCATCAACAGCAGCGTCACCAGCGGGATGGGACTCTTGTCCGGCTTGGTCGGCTCGACCGGCAGCCGGAACTGTCCGCCCGGGATCTGCGGGAAGAACCGCGGCTGGCGGTTGAACTCCCAGGTGAAACCGTCCGGCGCGCGAGTCAGCGGAGCCCGCAACGGCACCCCCGCCGCCAGCTCCAGCAGGATGCCGCCGATCGCCACCTGGCGGCCCGCCGGCCACTCGGCGGTGCCGTCCAGTGGCTTGCCGTCCATCTCCATCGCCGACACGGCGGTCACCTCGACCGTGCGCCCCGCGGTGACCAGCAGCCGGGCGGCGACCGGTGGCACATCGCCGGCCAGCCGCACCCGGCAGGCGGGCGCACTGCCCACCTCGTACTCCCCGGGCGGCAGGAGCACGATGCCCCCGGCGCCCGGACCGCCCACCAGCCGCACCTCCACGGCACCGGCCCGACCGGCCGGGGGCCGCGCCGGACGGTTGAGGCCCAGCTCGGCGCCGGCGCCGATCCTCGCCTCGGCCAGCGACAACCGCGGGTCCAGCGGGGTGACACCGTGAAAGAGCGTGCCCGGACGCCCGCCGACGGCACCGGCCAGCTCGGCGGTGAACGCACCCACCGAGGTGCCCGGCTCGGCCTCCACCACCAGCGGCTCCGCAGCCGGCGAGGCGTCGGACAGCACACTGACATTGAGACGCACTTCGATCCTCCTCCTTTCGTCAACAGCGGACACGCCCGGTGCGGATGTGCTCCGGGCGTGTCTGAGGGTCTGCCGCCGCTGCCGTCAGCCGAGGCGCGAGCCGAGATCCTGGTCGGTGGAGGCGAACGCCTCCCCGACGGAACGGACGTAGTTGCCGATCCCCTGCAGGCCCTGGTTCACCTGGTCGAAGCCCTTGGCGAACTCGTCGAAGAAGGGCTGGAACTTCTGCTGTGCCGCTGGGGTGCGATAGCCCTGGGCGAGCAGGTTCTGCACCTTGCCTCGCACCTCGACCAGTTTGTCCTGCAGCTGGGTGAAGTCGTTCAGCAGCGCCGCCGAAGTCTGGGCTGTCTCGTCACTGTTGACCGCGAAATCGGGCATGGTGATACTCCTTGATCTCTCTGAGTGGTCGCCGGCCCTCGACCGGCGAAGTCGCTACCTGCGGAATCTCTTGGTGAACCCGGTCCTGTCGTCCTGGGCCGTCGCGGGCGCGCCACCAACCTGGACCGTGGCGTCGGCCAGTGCATCGTCCTCGTCCTCGCCCTGCCGGTTCTCGATGGCGGTCGAGGCGGCGTGGCCCGCTATGTCGGAGGAGGTTTCCTTGACGGCCTGGACCGCACGTTTCTCGATGTCGTCGTCGGCGTCCGGCCGCGTATCGGCGTTCCGGGCGTCGGGGGTGTCACCGGCAGGGGACGGCGGCCCTGCCGCCTGCGGACCGGGGTCCTGTCCGGCTCCGGCATCGGACTCCGATCGCGGCCGCGATCCGCCCGGACCGGACGTCGTCCCGCCGCCCGCACCCGCCGGGGGTGTGGCCGGCGCACCATCGGCGCCGGGGACAGCGGGCGTCGCGGTGCCGGGGACAGCGGGCGTCGCGGTGCCGGGGACAGCGGGCGTCGCGGTCGGCGGCGGCTCCGAGTTCCCGGTCTCCCGACCGGTGCCGGACGCGCTCGCGGACTCCGGGCCAGTGCCACCCGACGGCGGCGCAGCCGGCTCCGGGCTCTGCTGTCCGGTCGGCCCGGACGGGACCTCGGGCGCGACGCCGTCCGGTGTCGGCCCTCCCGGCCCAGATCCGGCCGGAATCGAGTCGACCGGCGCCGGATCGGCCCGGGCCGGGGCTGCGGGGACAGGCCCCTCCTGCACCGGGCCCCCGGTGCCTCCCCCGTTCGTCGGCGCGGGGCCGGGCGTGGAGCCGGCCGTGCCTCCGTCCGCACGGCCCACGGGCTCCTGGGAACCACTCCCCGTATCCGTCACGGCCTGTCCTTCGCCGGGGTCTGCGCCACCGGCCGGGCCGCCGCCGTCCGGTGACGAGGTCCCGGTGTCCGCATCGGAGCCGACCGCAGCCGGGTCACCTCCTGCGGGGATCCTGGTCCCATCCGACTTCGGCTCCGGAGTGTTGGCCGGGGCGCCGGTTCCTGCCCCGGCACCTGGGGTAGCCGGAGCACCTTGGGTAGCCGAAGCACCACCGGCCGCCGGAACGGTCGGCGCGGCGCCGACCGCAGGGTCGTTCCTGGCGGGGCCTGCCACCGGTGCGGCGTCCGTGGAAGGTCGAGCGTCCGTGGGAGGTGGAGCGTCGGCGGACGCGCTGCCACCGCCCGGTCCACCGCTACCGGACGTGCCACCGCCAGCGGACGCCTCGCCCCCACTGGATGCTGCACCCCCGCTGGATGGCCCGCTCCCGCTGGCTGGCCCCTCGTTGCTGGATGGTCCGTCACCAGCAGAAACGCCGGTGTCGCCCGACGTCCTGCCCCCAGCCGGGACGTCGCCGCCGCCCGACGGCACGTCGAAGTCCGCACCGCGGGAACCACCTTTCTGGAACCCGTCGACGACCCCACCGGCCGCCGCGCCGGCCGCCGCGCCGCCGAAGATCGAGGCGGCGTTGAAGCCCGCGCTGTCCTTGTTGCCGAGTTTGTTGAGTCCGACGGTGGCGACCTCCTCGACGACGCCCTTGCCGAAGTCCGTCACCACCTGCCTGCCGAAGGCGCCGCCCCGGCCGCCGAACGTGAGGACCCCGGTGATCAGTTTGTTGTTCTTGCCGATCTCACCGAAAGCCTTGGCGCCGCTGCGAGCAGTCGCGACCAGCCCGGGTGCCACGCTCTTCGCGCCACGCGTGAACGAGCCGATCAGCTTCGCGCCGGGGACGAGAGTCACCAGGCCCACCAGGAGGGTGCCCAGTTCGAAGTTGCCGTTCGCGGCCTGGACCGCCGCCGTGACTACGACCGCCACCAGGGCGAGCACGATGCCGACCACGGGCAGGACCACCCCTACGATCGCGATCGCGATGTCGATGATCAGCCGGAAGATCGGGTTGTTCCGGAAGAAGTCGCCGATGCGTTGGAAAAATCTTCGCCGGGGCGGCGGTTTGATCGCTTTCGAGGCGGCGTCGTCGAGCGCCTGGTTACATCGCGCGGAGGCCACCTCTCGCAGCCGGCGGGCGTCCGCGGCGAGCCGCTGGGCAGCCGAGAGTTCAGCGCGTGCCCCGGCGATCTCGTCGGCCTGCGCCTGCACCTCCGCGATCTCCGCGGGCGTGGCGGCTGCCGGCGACTTCGGCGCCGTACGCCGGGCGACACCCACGGCGGCGGTGGCCTGATCCATCGCTGTGTCGATCCGCGTCTGCTGGTCACGCAGCGCCCGGGCATACGTCCGGTACGCCTGCGCCGCCGCGTCGAACGAGTCGACCGTCTGTTGCAGCTTTCGCGGCAGCTTGTCGAGCATGTCGCGGAGCTTCTCCATGGACTCACCGCGCGCCTGCGACAGCGAACCGCCACGGCCCAGGACCCGTACGCCGGTCTGGGCGTCGTCCCGGATCTCCTCGTAGAGGCGAGCCAGTTGGTCGATCTGGTCCGGATCGCCCGGGGTCGGGTCCCCGGCCATGCCCAGAATGTCGAACCCGGAGGTGTGCCGCCTGCTCACGGGAGGTCCTCCGAACGGGTCGACGGTGCGGAGCCGAACTCCGGCATCAGTGGCACCAGTTCGGCGCGCAGCGCCCTGATCGCATAGTGGGCGCGCGACTTGACTGTTCCGGGCGGGATGCCGATGGACTTGGCCGCCTCGGTCACCGTGCTGCGGCGAAAGTAGAGCTCGAAGATCACGTCGCGGTGCTCGGCGGTGAGCCGACGCAGTGCGGGCATCAGGTAGGCGGTGGCCACGACCGCGTCGGCGTGATCCTGCACCGGGCGTTGCAGGACGGCCCATGTCTCGTCGGCCACCGGGTACGCCCGCCGTCCCCGCAGCACGTCGACAGCGGCGTTGTGCGCGACCGTGTACAACCAACTGCGAACCGACCCCTCCCGCCCGAACAGAGCCCGCCGATGCCGCCACGCCCGCAGCAGCGTCTCCTGGTACACGTCGTCGGCGATGCTCCGGTTCCCGGTCAGCCGGGCAACGTACGCCCGCACCGGCTCGCCGTAGCAGGCCACCATGTCCGCATAGCCCTGTTCGGCGGTGGGCGCGGGGTCCGGGACACGTACTGTCTCCACAGTTCCGGTCTGCCTGTGTGCCCGGGCCGTGGCCGCCTCACGCGGTGATCCACCGCGACCGCTCCGAACGGCGTTGCGGGCACCCTGCCTTACGGCATGCTGGAGCTCCTGCTGTGATCCGACGCCGACGGAATCGGTGGCGATAGCCTGGCCCGTAGTCACTGCGGCAATCTCCCCCTCGACATGCGGGCCCGCCGGTCCGGGCCCGTGCAAAGCCTGCGGGAGTCGGCCGCTCTGACACTTGTCGGTTGTCTGAGGAATTTCTGAGGACGGGCGGAAGAACCACATGGATTCGCCCGCTGCCGGACAGCCGCAGGCAGCTGGAGATGGCCCTGGCCGGTGACGGTGAAGACACCCTGCCGGTCCAGCCGGACGACGATCCTGAGCCCTCGCGGATGTGCAGCCGCGTGCCCGTCCCCCATCCGGGGGCCGGATGACCGTACGGTCGGCGATCCGGCCGCTACTGTCGATGGCAGTGAGGCCGTACACCATCGTGCCGGCGCATGGCGTCGGACGACCGGCAGCGGCGGGCGGCGAGTAGCTCCACCACCAGGCCGACGGTGGCCCTGCTACCGATCCGACAGTCGCACGGGAGGGATGACAGGAGCCACGGAACGATCAGCCACGACAATCGCCCCCGATCGAGACAGGGTCGATCGAGGCAATCGTTGCTGCCGGTCGGTGACCGCCATCATCGGGAGCCGCAAGGTTTGCAGTGCCCAGCGCTACCGGGTCCGTCCGCCCCGTCGGCTCGGGCACCAGCGGGTCGCGGCCCGGGATGGTCGACCGGAGGCTGCCGACGGCCAGCGCGAGAACTTCGAACCCCGCAGGCGGCGGCACCCGACCCGCGTTCAGTGCGGATCGGCACGCGTGTGTTCGTCCTTTCCAGCGATCATCATCAGGCCGCGGGCAGATCCTGGGAGATCAGATGGCCGGCAGGTCGATGTCGTACCAGCCGGCGACACCACTCAGACGTACGATCTGGGCGGGAGGTAGAGACATGGCCAGCGGCAATGGCGCACCGCCTGGGTCACGGTATGTGGACCAGCGGCACTTTGTGGTCGCCGCCACCCTGTCCGACCTGCGCGGTCCGGTTCGCGGTGTGGTGACGCTCGATCGGTGGCTGGACTGGTCCGGCGACAGCACCTATGACCTGGACGACGCCGGTGATCTGCAGCTGATGTACCAGACGGTGCTGAACCAGGCTAATTCGGTCGACGACTTGCGCCGGTGGTTGCACGGCCCGACTTTGCGCCGTTTGTGGCCCAGCTTGTGGCTCCCGGCCCGGCTGCGGGCGTTGTGGCAGGCGCGCTTTCCCGAGCTGAGCACGCCGCCGCAGACGCTGGCCGGGTAAGGGTGGATCAGGTTCACCTCCGCCTGGCGGAGATCGGGCTGCGGGTCGCTGCCCGCTACGGATTCGCGTTGGCCGGTGGCTACGCCGTACAGGCCCACGGCATCCTCGACCGCCCGAGCGAGGACATCGACCTGTTCACGGCGTGGGAGCGGCGTGGCGAGTTCGCCGCAGCAGTGGACGCGGTAGTCGACGGCTACCGCGACGGCGGGTATTCCGTCGAGGTGACGCAGCAGTTCGACACCTTCGCCCGACTCGCGGTCACCGATCCCGCTCAACCTGCCCATCCGTACAAGGTCGAACTGGCGGCCAACTGGCGCGCGTTGCCGCCGGTGATGATGGACGTCGGGCCGGTGCTGCACGCCGACGACGTCGTCGCGGGCAAGATGTCCGCCCTGTATACGCGCGCCGAGCCCCGCGACTTCCTGGATATCGACGCGGCCCTCATGACCGGTCGCTACACCCGGACACGGCTGTGCGAGCTGGCCGAACAATCCGACGCGGGATTCGACCGGCGCATCCTGGCGGACCTGTTCGGCATGCTGGAGCGCTACCCGGACCGACGTTTCGCCGCCTACGGCGCCCACCCCGCCCACATCAGCGAAATGCGCAAACGCTTCGCGCAATGGCGCGAAGAACTCAGCGCCGACCTGCCCTAGGCCGCGTTTCATAAGCGGGGTAGCCACTCGTTGATCATGGAGATGTGCACGGTGGCTTCATAGCGGACAGCGAGTTTGTCGTAGCGGGTCGCCAGGGCGCGGTTGCGTTTGAGCCGGTTGATGCCGCATTCCACGGCGTGACGCTGCTTGTAGGCGACGGGGTCGAACGTGGGTGGTCGGCCGCCCTTCGACCCCTTCTTGCGCCGGTTGGCGGCCTGGTCGGCCTTGATCGGGATGGTGGCCTTGATACCGCGCCGACGCACGTGGTCACGGTTGGCCTTCGAGCTGTACGCCTTGTCAGCCAGGACCCGATCGGGTC
>NZ_FMDN01000006.1 GCF_900090245.1 Micromonospora halophytica | reverse complement strand
CCGCCGAACCCGGGCATGCCGCAGCTGCAGTTGCTGACCGACGCCGCCACCGAACAGGAAGCACTGGACCAACTGGCGAACGCCGTGCAGCAGCCGCTGGACTACACCCAGGGCCGCAACTGGCGCGCCGCACTGATCCGACACCCGTCGACCAACCGCGTCCTGTTCGGCATCGGCATCCACCACATCGCCTTCGACGGCTGGTCGCACGCCCTGCTGGTCCGCGACCTCAGCCACGCGTACACGGCGAGGACCTCCGGTCAGGCCCCCGTGTGGGACCGGCCCGCACCCACCCTGCGCCAGTCGTACGACGAATACATGCGGCTGCGCGACGCCGCCGACCTGGAGACACAACGCGCCTACTGGCGCGAACAGCTGCGCGGGCTGCCCCGCCAGGGCGACGGCCAGCTCACGGTGCCGCTGGAGCAGGCGCTGGCCTGGGGCCCGAAGGCCGGCCACATCGTCACCGTCAGCCCCGAGACGATTCAGCGGTGGGACCGGGCGGCCCGCGAACAACGGTTCAGCCGCTCCAGCTACTTCCTCGCCGCGTTCGCCTCCGCCCTGCGCGCCGTCCACCGACAGGACGACATCGGCCTACTGATGATCGTCGCCAAGCGCGGCAGCCGCATCCTCGACTCCGCCTTCACCACCCGGATCAACTCGAACTGCGTCCGGGTCCGGTTCCAGCCGGGTCGGGACCTGATCCGGCACGTCCAGCAGACCGTCGACGAGCTGATGGCCGCCCAGGACGTCCCCTTCTCCGAGAGCGCCGCCGACCCGGCCCTCGGCCTGCCCGGCGAGGTGGTGGCCGGCCTGCCGGGCTTCGCCTACCAGGACAACGTGGTCCTTCCGCTGGAGCTGCCCGGCTGCCGGACCGAGGAAATCGTCGAGCCGTACGCGCGGGAGGTGATGAGCGGTCTCACCGTCGAGGCGATCCCCCGGCACTCCGACGCGCTCCTGCGCATCACCATCCGTACCGACCTGCTCCCGTTCAGCCTCGCCGAGGAGCTGGGCACCCACATGCTGCGCTTCCTCGAAGCCGGGCCCGGGGCCGCCGGTTCCCGGGTCGACTGACGAGCTCTCCCGTCGTGACCGACCGCTCGTCGGTCGGTCACGACGGGAGCCGCGCGGCTCGATCTGTCCGGCCGGCAGCTGCCGCTGGACGACGGCGCTCCCCCACCGCCCGGGTCCACGCACCCACCCAGACCAGGACGAAGTCCGTCAGCCCCTGGGCCGCGCCGGACTGCGCCTCCCGGCCCCCCGGACGACGGGCAAGGCGCCCCGTCCCCTGCCACGGAACGGCTGAAGGCCACCTCCCGAGCCGGGAAGGTGGCCTTCAGTCTTGTGTGGATGGTGCCCCGGGTGCGGGCGCGCGTCAGGGGACGAGGGCCGCCGGGCAGTGGGCGAGCAGATCGGTCGGGGCGTGCGCGACCAGGTCCGGGCCGGCGGCGAGCAGCGCGGTGACGTCACCGCCGTGCCAGGTGGTGGCGACCGTGGTGGCACCGGCCTCGCGGCCGCTGAGCAGGTCGATGACCGCGTCGCCGACCATCATCGCCTGCTCCGGCGGCACGTCGAGGTGGCCCAGCGCCTGGAGCACGATGTCCGGGGCGGGCTTGGGGCGGGCCACCTCGTCGGAGCCGATCACCTGGTCGAACAGGTCCAGCACGCCGAGGATGTCGAGCAGCGAGCGGGCCCGGGGGCCACTCTTGCCGGTGGCGATCGCCATCCGGATGCCCCGGGACCGCAACGTCTGCAGCGTCTCCCGGACGCCGGGGAAGAGCGGCACCAGGTGGGCCATCCGGTAGCTCTCCCGGACGAAGGGCTCCTCCATCCCCAGCGGCAGGCCCATCAGGCGCATGATGTCCGGAAAGTACCGGCCCATGTGCCGGTTGTACTCCTCGAACGGCGCGGGCCCGTCCCCCACCACCTCGGCGTACGCGATGCTGAACGCCTCGCGCATGACGTCCGAGCTGTCGACCACGACGCCGTCGAGATCGAACACGACCGCGCGGATCGGGCCCCGGCTCGGCACCGGTCGGGACACGTCGACAGTGGATGGTGGATGGCTCATGGCTGCTCCCCGGAGCGAGTGAGGTCGCCGGTGGTTCTCACCGGTCGCGATGGCCCGCCAGCGCGTGCTGCCGCTCCGGCTCGGTGGGCCGGGCGGAGTGGTAGATCCGTTCGATGACGTCGATGGTCCGGCGTGCCTCGGCGGCGGCCGCCCCCCGGCTGGCCGGGTCGGCGAGCAGCCCCGGCAGGGCGTCGAGCTGGCGGTCGTACTCGGCGCCGATCGGCTCGGCGGGCAGCGGCAGCCGGACGGTATCGCCGTCGCGGGTGCGGGTGAGCACCGGCGTCGGCTCCCGGTTCGGGCTGAACCCGAACGTGCAGCGCAGGGTCGCCGACCCGGCGGCGCCCTGGACGGTGATCGTGGTGCGGTCCCGGGCCTCGTGCGAGGCCCAGCAGGCGTGCACCGCGACGGACGCGCCGTCGGCGGTGAGCAGGAAGCCCCGGGCGGTGTCCTCGACGTCGCCGCGGACGCGGCCGTCCGTCCCGACCTCGCCGCGCCAGGCGGCCTGGGCGGCGTCGTCGTTGACGAAGTCGTCGGAGACGCTGCCGACGACGTGGGTGATCGGAGCGGTCCCGAGCAGCGGCAGCGCCGTGTCGAGCAGGTGCCAGCCGAGGTCGACCAGGGCGCCCCCGCCGGAGAGGTCGCGGCGGGTGAACCAGCCGCCCGCGTCGGGCACCCCTCGGGCGCGGACCCAGGCCACGTCGACGTGCCGGATCGGGCCCAGCTCGGCGGCCACCTCGACCAGCGCCCGGACGTCGGCCCGCCACCGGGCGGCGCTGCCGGCCAGCAGCACCGCGCCACCGACGCGTTCCGCTTCGGCGAGCAGGTCCGCCTCGGCGGAGGTCAGGCAGACCGGCTTCTCCAGGAAGACCGGCATGCTCCGGCGCAGCAGCCGGGCGGCGACGGCGGCGTGCAGGTGGTTCGGCACGGCCACGACCACGAGGTCCGCCGCGCCGGCGGGCAGGTCGTCAACGTCGGCGTACGCGAACGGCACGTTGTGGGTGTCGCGGGCCCGCTCCCGCACGGCCGGCTGCGGATCGACCAGGGCGGTCACCTCGAAGGCCGGGTGCCCGGCGAGCCGGGGCAGCCAGATCTCGCGGCCGGCCCACCCGAGGCCGGCCACCGCGACCCGGACCGGACGGTCGGGCGCGGTGGCCGGGGGGACGGCGGTCATCCGGCGAGGACGTCGGCCAGCACGGCGGCGATGTCGTGCATCTGCTGCTCGGTGCCGAGCAGGGTGCGGTGGTGCAGCCACACGCAGTCGGCGTGGATCTGCTCGACGTTCGGGCAGCGGGCGGCGATCTGCTCGACCGTCTCGTCGGGCGCGCCGGCCTCCCAGAAGCCCTCGCACCGGTAGATCGCCCGGAACGCCACGAACGCCGGGACGCCCCGGGCGATGAGCGCGTCGACCACGGCGCGTCGACGTTCGACGGTGATGCCGGGGACGCGGAACATCGCCATGTAGTGCGGGTTGCGGTCGCCGCGCCCGTCGCTGCCCTGCGGCACCACGCCGGGGATCTCGGCGAGCAGGCTCGCCAGCAGCGGCCAGCGCTGTTCGCGCACCGCGATCTGGGCGTCCAGCCGGGTCAGCTGGGCGCGCAGCACGGCGGCGGTGAACTCGTTCATCCGGAAGTTGGAGCCGGTGGTGCGGTGCAGGTAGTCCCGGTCGGTGCGGGGCCGGCCGCAGCTGTGCACAAGGAACGCCCGCTCGCGCAGCTCCTCGTCGGGGAAGAGCACCGCGCCGCCCTCACCGGCGGTCATCAGCTTGCCGTTCTGGAAGCTGAACGCGGCGACCGAGCCGAGTTCGCCCACCCGCCTGCCCTGCCACTGCGCGCCGTGCGCGTGGGCGGCGTCCTGGAGCAGCGCCACCCCGGCATCGGCGGCGATCTTGTCCAGCGCGTCCATGTCGGCGAACTGGCCGGCCATGTGCACCGGCATGATCACCTTCGTCCGCGGGGTGACGGCGGCCGCGACCGCCGACGGGTCGATGCAGTACGTGTCCAGGTCGACGTCGACCGGCACCGCGACCGCGCCGAGGCGCTGCGCGGCCAGCGACGACGAGATGAAGGTGAAGGCCGGGACGATGACCTCGGTGCCGGGCCCGACGCCGAGCACTTCGAGGGCGACCTCCAGGGCGTGGGTGCCGTTGGTGACGGCGAGCGCGTGCGGCGAGCCGTGGTACGCCCCGAACTCCGCCTCGAAGGTGTCGACCTCACTGCCGCCCACCCGCCACCACTGGCCCTGCTCGAGGGCGCGGATCAGGCCGGTCCGCTCCTCGTCACCGAACTGCGGCCACTCGGGGAACTCCGGCACCGTCGACGGCTCACCACTCATGACTTCCCACTTCCCAATCCAGGAGGACCAGCGGTTCCTCGGCTGCGCGCCGTCCCCGCGACACCGGGCGCACCGGGGTGGACCCGTGCCGCTCGGTCGGGTTCGAGGTGGACGTCGCCGCGGTCGCGGCGAGTGCTCTGCATCGCGATGGACGCTAACCGACCTGGCAGGCCGCTCACCTCCCCTAACGGCCCCTACCCACCCCTTAGTCCGACGGCTGGCCGGCCCGTGCGGGGCGGCGGCGTAGTAGGACTGCGGGAACCCGACGCCACCCGCGGCCGGGGTCGCCCCACACGCTGCGGCGACCGCCGGCGTCTCGTGGCGGGCCGGGGCCGCCGGTACGGGCCGGGGCAGTACCCGCCGACGACGGCGGCCGTCCGCACGCGGTGACGAGTGGGGCGGACCGGATCTTCGTCACGGGGCCGGATGTGGTGCGGTCGGTCACCGGTGAGCAGGTGGACATGGAACGCCTGGGTGGGCCGGAGCCGCACGGGCGTCGGTCCGGGGTGGCGCATGTGACCTGGGCCGATGACGAGGCGACCGGCGGGCGTCGACACGGGCCTGCGCCCCTAGCGGCCCCTAGGCGCCCCTTAGATCCCCGGCGGCCCGGCCGCCGCGGGCCGCGCCGAAGCGATAATGTGGTGACTGTCGTCGGTCCTCTGTCCGGATAGGACCGTCCCGCGCGAGGTGAACCGTGTCCGACGTGCTGCTCCTCAACGGCCCGAACCTGGGCATCCTCGGACGGCGAGAGCCGGAGATCTACGGCACCGACACGCTGGCGGACATCGAGCGGGCCGTCGCCGAGGAGGTCGCGCCGCGAGGCTGGCGGGTGATCGCCCGGCAGCACGACTGTGAGGGCGCGCTGATCGGCGCGATCCAGAGCAGCTACGACACCGTGGGCGCGATCGTCAACCCCGGCGCCCTGATGATCGCCGGGTGGAGCCTGCGGGACGCGCTGGCGAACTACCCCCGCCCGTGGATGGAGGTCCACCTGTCGAACGTCTGGGCACGGGAGAGCTTCCGGCACGAGTCGGTGCTCGCCCCGCTGGCCAGCGGCGTGATCGTCGGGCTCGGCGCGCTGGGCTACCGGCTGGCCGCCCGAGCCCTCGTCAGCACCGTCGCATGACCGACCGGGGCCACACCACGGCCGACGTCCGGTCGACGCAGGACCCGCCCCGGCACGGTCGACGGATCGTCCGGCACTACCCGAAGGACACTGTGTGCGTATCCCCGTCGTCGTCCTGACCCTCATCCTCGCCTCGGTCATCCTGGCCGTGGCCGTCCCGAAGCTCACCGGCCAGGCGCAGATGCGCGAGCGGATGGCCCACCTCGGCGTCTCCACCGGCCTCACCCGGATGATCGGCGGCCTGGAGATCGCCGCCGTCGTCGGCCTGCTGCTCGGCCTGCTCTGGACGCCGATCGGCGTCGCCGCGGCGGTCGGTCTGACCCTGCTGATGATCGGGGCGGCGGTCTACCACGCCCGCGCGAAGGACCCGGTCCCGGTGACCGTCGTCCCGGTGGTGTTCGCCGTCGCCGCCGGCGCGCTCGCCGTCCTGCACGTCGTGAACGGCTGAGGGTCCGGGGTGCCGACCACGCGGGCCGCCCCGGTCGGTCTGCTGGGTGTCGACGTCGGTGGCACCAAGGTCGCGCTACGGGCGGAGGCGACCGGCCGGCCCGCGTACGAACGGACGTTCCGCTGGCCGGCGGGAGCTGATCCGGCCGCCGACCTGGCGGCGCTCGACGCCGAGGTGGTCGCGCTGCGCGCCACCTGGGGGCCGGTGCACGCCGTCGGGATCGCGATGCCGGCGACCACCGACGCCACCGGCACGGTGCTGACCTGGCCGGGCCGGCCGAGCTGGACGGGCCTTGACCTCGCCGGGGCGTGCCGCCGCATCTTCCCCGACAGCCGGACCGCGTACGCCGACGACGGCGACCTGGCCGCGCTGGCCGAGGCCCGCCACGCCGGTCACGACGACGTGGTCTACCTGGGAGTGGGTACCGGAGTCGGTGGCGGCGTGGTCCTCGACGGACGGCTCGTCCCGGGCCGTGTCTCCGCGGAGGTCGGGCACATGGTGGTCGACCTCGACGGCACACGCTGCGACTGCGGGCGTACCGGCTGCCTGCAGTCCGTGGCCTCCGGTCCGGCCACCCTCCGCCGGGCGGGCCTCGCCCGGGGCGGCGAGGTGAGCTTCGACGACCTGCGGGCCGGGCTGCACGACGGCCGGCCCTGGGCGGTCGAGGCGGTCCACGCGAGCTGCGCCGCGCTGGCGGCGGCGGTGGTGAGCCTCGGCGAACTGCTGGCCCCGGCGGTGGCGATCGTGGGCGGTGGCTTCGCCGACGGGCTGCCCGGCTTCGTGCCGCTCGTCGGGCGCACGGCCCGCCTGGCGGCCCGCCCTGGCCGGCCGGCGCCGGCGGTGCGCGCCGCCGCCCTCGGCGGCCTGTCGTCGTTGCACGGCGCCGTCCAGCTGGCCCGTGATCTCGTCACCACGTCCGAACGCATCGCAGTGGAGGAAATCTGATGATCAGGATCGGCGTCATCGCCGGCAGCACCCGCCCCGGCCGTAAGTCCGACGTGGTCGCCCGCTGGGTACGCGACATCGCCGCCAAGCGCGCCGACGCCACGGCGGAACTGGTCGACCTGCGCGATCACGACCTGCCGCATCTCGACTCGCCGCTGCCGCCGGCGATGGCCCCGTCCACCCAGCCGAAGGTTCGCCGGTGGGCGAGCACCGTCGCCGCCCTGGACGCGTTCGTCTTCGTCACGCCCGAGTACAACCACTCGATCCCCGGCGTGCTCAAGGACGCCGTCGACTACCTCTACCAGGAGTGGCAGAACAAGTCCGCCGGTCTGGTCAGCTACGGGGTGCACGGCGGCACCCGGGCCACGGAGCACCTGCGGCTGGTGCTGGCCCAGGTGGAGGTGGCCGCCGTCCGGTCCCAGGTGGCGCTCTCCCTGCACACCGACTTCGTCAACTTCCGTGACTTCCGCCCCGCCGCCGATCAGGAGCAGGCGGTGTCCAGCATGCTCGACCAGGTGGTCGCCTGGGGCGGTGCGCTGCGCGCGCTGCGCCAGCCGTGACCGTCCCGCCGCAGCCCACGATCAGCGGCACGACCCGGGTGTACGCGCTGCTCGGCGACCCGATCGCGCAGGTGCGGGCCCCGGGCCTGCTCCACCCCGTGCTGGCTCGGCGCGGCACCGACGCCGTGCTCGTCCCGATGCAGGTGGCGCCGGGCGACGTCACGCCGGTGGTGCACGCCCTGCGGCAGGTGGCCAACCTGCACGGCATCCTCGTGACGGTGCCGCACAAGGCGGCCGCCCTGGCCCTCGCCGACCGGGCCACCGCCCGCGCGCGTTTGGCCGGCAGCGTCAACGCGCTGCGCCGGGAGCCCGACGGCACCTGGTCGGCGGACACCTTCGACGGCGACGGTTTCGTCCGTGGCCTGGTCGAGGCCGGGCACGACCCGAAGGGGTTGCGGGTGTGCGTGGTGGGTGCGGGCGGGGCGGGCAGCGCCATCGCGGTCGCCCTGCTCGACGCGGAGGTGGCCGAGTTGCGCCTGGTCGACACCGATCCGAGCCGGCTCGACACGCTGCGGCGGCGGCTGGCCGACGCGTACCCGGGTCGGGTCACCGCCGCGACCGGGCCGCAGCTGGCCGGCCTCGACGTCGTGGTGAACGCGACGCCGCTGGGGCTGCGGCCCGACGACCCGCTGCCGTTCCCGGTCACCGGGCTGCCGGCGCACGCCGTGGTGGCCGACATCATCATGCAGCCGGCGGAGACGGCGCTGTTGCGGGCGGCCGGCGGGCGGGGCCTGGCCACCCACCCCGGCGAGCCGATGCTCGCCCACCAACTGGACTCCTACCTGGACTTCTTCGACCTCTAGCCTGGCCCCTTCCGCCCGTCAGGGCGCTGCTGACGCGCCGGCCGGCTCCTCCCGGTCCCCGCCGCCGCTCACCTTCCTTACCGGCAGCCCGGCCACCAGCATCACCCTGTGACGGCACGGCTGTCCGGCCCGTCGGGCCGGCCGCAGTGACCGGTACCTGCCGGCGGAGTCTCTCGGACCCCGCCGGCAGGATCACCGGCGCGTCGGGTGGGCGGGTACAGCAGCCGGACCCGGTCAGGCTGCCTCCGCCGTACGGCCCGGCGGTCCCGCCGTCAGGTCGACGGGTCGGCCGTGCGCCCAGAGGTGTTCGAACTCCTCCCGGAAGTGGCGGTACCACTGCGCGCTGGCGGCGGTCACCAGCAGCATCGGCTCCCGTGCCGCCGGGCGGTGCGAGTAGAGATCGACGTGGATACGTCCGGTGTCGTCACCCGCGTCCAGCAGGATCATCCCCGACGCCGGGACGAACGGCAGCAACCGCACCTCCAGCCGTCCGCCGCCGGGGCGGTCCGTCAACGCGAGTTCCCGCAGCAGGTCCAACGTGGGCCGGACCCGGTTGACGAAGATGTCGCGGTCGTCCGGCAGGGTGGCCCGGCGGGCCGCCTCGGCCGGCGCCGAGGTGGCCGGGTCGATGAGCGTGATCCGGACCCGGGCACCCGCGGCGAGCCGGCGGTCGATCTGGTCGGCCCGGTTGCGCAGGGTCCGGCCGAGCGTCACTCCGACCATGGCGATGTCGTCGGCGTCGGTGAGGTCGACGTCCGCCCCGGAGGTGGAGGCGCGCAGCAGTGCGCCGCCGGCCTGGGCCGGTAGGTGCCGCATCATCCGCGCCGTGCGGTCGAGCAGCCGCACCACCCGGCCCAACTGCCGGCGTTCCCCGGCCAGGGTGGTGGCGAGCAGGGCGAGGGTGGCCAGGGTCGCGGCGGCCACGGTGGCGGCGTTCACGACGTCGAGGACGCCGAGTACGCCGATGGTCAGGGCGAGCGCGACGGTGACCGCGGTGTCCAGGTGGTTCAGCTGGCCACCGAGCGACCGCCGTCGCCGGACGGGGGTTGGCATCGCGTCCTCCCGGTGCGAGTGGTGCGGCCCGGGTCCACGTCGGACCCGGGCCGCACCGGTCAGTTCCGTGCGTCCCACAGGTACGGCAGCACGCGGCGGAACGCCGCCGCCGCGTGCCGGGCCGCCAGGTCGTGGTCCCGGTGTCCCTTGGCGGCGTCCGCGTGGTCGGAGATGCCGCGCAGCACCAGCCAGCCCAGCACTCCGGTGTTGTCGGCGTACTCCTCGCGGAACCCCTGTACGAGGCCACCGGACTCGGTCTCGACGGCCAGGCACTTCTCGTGGAACCCCTGCAGGAACTCCCTGATCCGGGAGTGCTCGTCGGTGATCACCGCACTGCCCGAGCCGAGCGGCCCCCGGGCCACCCGGAAGGCGCCGTCACGCTCCGGCGAGGGGATCATCAGCGGCTCGCCCTCGGTGCTGAACAGGTCGTTGACCGCGATCGTCATCGGCGCGGTCAGCGCGGTGGACTCGCCCCGCCAGCGGGTTCCCTCGGCGGTCTCCCGGCGCTCGTCGTAGTAGATGATCTGGTCGGCCAGGACCACGTCGCCGACGTCGAGCCGAGGGTTGATGCCGCCGGCGATACCGACGAGGGCGACGATCGGCGGGGCGTACCAGTGCCGAAGCTTGGCGTACGCGGCGGTGGCCGAACGCTGACCCCGGTCCAGGGTCTGCAGCAGGACCACGTCGAGCGAGCCGGACGGCGTTCCGAAGGTGGCCTCGTGCACCCGGGTGCGGTCGGGCAGGGTGCGCTGCCGGTAGTCGTCGGCCTGCCGGAAGACCGAGATCATCGCGCGGGTCTCCTGGGGCAGGACGGTGAGGACACCCACGTCGGCCCGCCGCTGCGGTCCCGGGTCACCGGGGCTCTCCTGCTCCGGCCGAGCCGCGGGGCCGCCGTACACCGGGCTGAACGAGCCCGAGATGTCGCCGATGTGGCCGATGTCGCCACCGACGGAGATGCCGCTGTTGCCGGTCTGACGGTCCATGCGCCCGCTCACTTCGTGCTCGGGTTGAAGGAGTCCTTGATGTCGCCGATGGCGCCGATGTTGCCGCCGGCGTACACGCCACTGTTGATCAGGACGTTGGCCCGCTGGCGGAACTCCGTCACGTCCACCCCGTTCGTCACGAGGAAGTCGAGGGTGGCCGCGACCACGCGACGGGTGATGATCTCGCGGTACTTGGCGACGTCCTGCTGTTGGAAGTCGTTGCGGACCTCATCCAGGGTGGCCAGCTCCCGCACCCCGACGCGGGCGCCACGGTCCACCCCGTACGGCAGGACGCCGTGGTTGTCCTGCACGCGTCGCACCACCCACCGTATTCCCGCCCGGATCAGGTTGACCGGTGCCTGCGCCACGACCCGGGGCGACTCGGCCAGCCCGGTCCAGGCCGCCCGCAGGTAGGGCACCGGCCCGAGGCTGCGGACGTCGTCGACGACGCGGTACTCGTCCCGGCACGGCGCGAGGGCGCACGTTGCGGTCTCCAGGTAGAGGGTGCGGCCCTGGAGCGCGAAGTGCACGTACACGCTGGTGACCAGCTCGCCCTTCCAGGAGGTCACCTGGCAGGCGAGATAGTGCCGGCGGGCGTCGAGGGGCTGGCGGATGATGCCCATCATCGTCGGCCCGTCGGTGGACAGGGCCAGCTCGGTGGTCTCGGTACCGACGGTGAAGACGTGGTCGGTGACCGTCAGCCCCGGCAGGCGGTGCTCCGGGTCGCTCGCCCGACCGAGCGGGGCGAGCCGGTCGCGGACGTACCCGACCAGCTGCTCGGCGACGAACGGCAGCTGCTCGTACTCCCGCTGCGCCTCGGCGGTGCGGTCGTCGAAGCCCTCGGACTCGCGGATCATCCGCAGCGCCATGTTCGTCGTGCCGAGCACCGGGCCGGATCCGACGAACGGCGAGTAGCCCGAGTAGACGATGGTGTTGCCGCCCTGCTGGCGCCGGATCTCCTCGATGCGGGCGTCGAGGACCGGTGCCGCCGGTCGCCCGGCGGGCCCGTGCTGGACGGCATGGTGCCAGCGCAGCACCCGGGCGGTCACCGGCGGGCCGAATCCGGCGAGGACGGTCACCATGAACGTGCCGATGAGCATGCCGGCCACGTCCGACACGGCGCTGTCGGCCCCGCCCTCGACGAACTGACTGACCGCCAGGCCACCGACCAGCGTGGTGAGCAGCAGCAGGCACGTCGAGGCGACGGCGAAGCCGACCGTGCCGGTGACGGCGGTCCGGATGATCTGGTACGGCCGTGGCGGCTCGCCGGCGGTCAGCCGGTGCAGTGTCTCGCGGAACAGGCGGGCGGTCGAGACGGCGGACTGCGTCCCGGCCAGCAGTACCCCACCGACCACGATCCCGATCAGGCCGGTGACGCAGAGGCTGAGCAGGAACACGCCGACGATCACGGCGTCCCGGACGAGCAGGATGCTGCTGGCCCGGCGGCAGTGGGCGAGGACGGTGCCGAGGTCGAACCCGTACGACGGCGCGACCGCCCGCCGGGGCTGGTCGTAGACCTCCTCCAGGGCGGCGCGGCAGAAACGCTCGTCGAGGTAGGCCCCGGCGACGAGATGCCGGGTGGCGGTGCTCATCGACAAGGGATGCGTCGCCCCGGCGGACGGCGGCGGAGCCGGCCGGGGCTGCGGGACGGACGAGGTCTGATCGGTCATGGCGCGACCTCCCGGGCAGAGGGGAGCGGGAACTGGGAGTGGACCGCGACGAGGCGATGGTGGCGTCACGGATCGTGAGAGCTTTCGTCAGATCGACGAGAACCCTTTCCCAAGGTAATCGGCCGGTCGCCTTATCGTCAAGATGACGAAAGGGTAGGCTCGACCTGTGAACGGTCCAGGAACGGTGACCCCGGTGTCGCTGACGGTCGACCTGGTCGTGCTCACCGTGCGGGACGATCGGCTGCACGTCCTGCTGATCGAGCGGGGTAAGGAGCCGTTCCGGGGAAAGACCGCCCTGCCCGGTGGGTTCGTCCGGTCCAGAGAGGACAGCGACGCCGCCGCACTGCGCGAACTCGCCGAGGAGACCGGCCTCGACGGCCGCACCCTCCATCTCGAACAGTTGCGCAGCTACACCCGGCCCGACCGGGATCCGCGCGGGCGGGTGGTCAGCGTGGCGTACCTCGCGCTCGCCCCAGACCTGCCGCTCCCCGTGGCCGGCACCGACGCCCGGCGCGCCCGGTGGACGCCGGTCGCCGACCTCGGGCCCGGCGACCTGGCCTTCGACCACGCCAGGATCCTGGCCGACGGCCTCGAACGAGCCCGCGCCAAACTGGAGTACACGACGCTGGCGACGGCGTTCTGCCCGCCGACGTTCACCATCACCGAGCTGCGCCGGGTCTACGAGGTGGTCTGGGGGGTGAGCCTCGACGCCCGCAACTTCCACCGCAAGGTGGTCAACGCCGACGACTTCCTCGTCGCCACCGGCACCCGGCGGGTGCCCGACGTCGGTCGGCCCGCCGCGCTCTACCGGGCCGGCGGCGCCACCGTGCTGTACCCGCCGATGCTGCGCGCCGCCGCGCAGCACCCCGTGGCCCGGACCTGAATGCCACCACCGGGCAGGCGGGCGGTCAGGCCAGGTAGTCCGGCGGCACCGCGTCGGTGAGCCACACCCCGTTGGCGCTGCGGTAGAAGACGTGCCCGTCGCGGGCCATCGCCGCCGCGTCCACGGTCAGCACCACCACCGCGCCGCCCCGGCGAGCGCCCACCCGCCGGGCCGTCGCCACGTCCGCCGACAGGTGTACGTGGTGCCGCCCGCCCCGGTGCAGTCCGGTGGCCCGGATCGAGTCGAGTGCCGCCGCGCCGGTGCCGTGGTAGAGCCGCACGGGCGGGGACGAGGGCTCCAGGCCCAGGTCGACGGGGATGGAGTGGCCCTGGCTGGCCCGGATCCGCTCGACCCCGTCGGCGTCCCGCTGCACCGCGAAGCGCTGCTTGTCGTTGCCGACGACCACCGCGTCGAGGTCCGCCCGGTCTATCCGCATCGCCGCGAGCAGGTCGTCGACGGCGACCCAACCGGCCCGGTCCGGGACGAGCCCGAACCTCCCGGGCTGGTGCCGCAGCGCCAGTGACATCCGCTTGCTCACCCGCACCAGCGCCCGTTGATCCACTCCCGCATTGTGGGGTACCCCCGTAGCCGGGTGCGAGCGGATTCTTCCCGCCCCCGGGGCTGAAGGCCGTGGACGCGGACGCACCTGACCGAGGTGCGGGCCACCCGGGCCCGCTACGACGACGCCCGCCGACCCGGCCGGGACGTCACGGCCGCCGGGTGAACCGGTGCGCGTCCGCACCCGCCAGCCGCCCCGCCGGTAGCCGGCGCCCGCAGACCACCAGCAGCAGGTCCTGGGCGAGGCCGCGCAACGGCGTCCCGGTGCCGAAACGCCAGTCCAGGTCGGTCGCCTGGAGTTGGACACCGGCCAGGTCGGCGCCGAAGAACCCGATACTGCGCGGCGACATGCCGGCCAGCACCGCCGCCACCCGATCGGGCGAGACGCGCCGGTCCATTCCCAGGCCGACGATGATGTCGAGGCCGTGGATCACGTCGTGCGACAGCGCGCCGGCCAACCCGCCACCCGGCGGCGTCCACGGGTGCTCGGCGTTGTCTGCCAACGCCGCGACCAGGTCCGCGGGCGACAGCCGCCCGGCGTCCCGGCGGGCGCACCGGTCGGCCATCCGGTTGACACTGCCCCGCGCCCGCACCAGCTCCAGCACGACCCGTCCGACCGACGTACGGAACGGCATCGTGGTGTGGGCGACCACCTCCCGGACCCGCCAGCCGTCGCAGAGGGTCGGCGCGTCCCACTGCTCCGGTTCCAGCGCTGCCAGCAGCGCCGCCTGCTCCCTGCGTTCCGCCGCCACCGCCGCGCGAAGCTCGTCCTCGCCCATCGTGGACCTCCCGTCGGGTTCGTGAGCCCGCTGCGGGCTCCTCGACGGGGATACGGGGCGGCCGCCCGGAACTCATCGGTGGCCGGTCACGGCACGTATGGTGACCGGGTGCGCGAGGCATCGCTGGACGACGGGCTGGAATCGCTGCGTACCGAGCTGACCGGTTACTGCTACCGGATGCTCGGCAGCGGCTTCGAGGCCGAGGACGCCGTACAGGAGACGCTGGCCCGCGCCTGGCGCTCCCGGGACCGCTACGACGCGCGGCGCGGCTCGCTGCGCACCTGGGTCTACCGGATCGCCACCAACACCTGTCTGGACATGCTGCGCAGCCCGCAGCGCCGGGCCCGCGCAATCGACCTCGGCGACCCCGCGACGGGCGGCGCGGACCTCGGCCCGCCCCTGCCCGAGCAGCACTGGGTCCAGCCCGTCCCGGACGCCCTCGTGCTGCCGAGGCACGGCGACCCGGAGGAGACGGCGCTGCGCCGGGAAACCGTACGGCTGGCGCTCGTCGCCGCCCTGCAACGGCTGCCCGCCCGGCAGCGGGCCGTGCTGATCCTGCGGGACGTGCTGTGCTGGCGGGCCGAGGAGGTCGCCGACCTGCTGGACGCCAGCGTCGCCGCGGTGAACAGCGCCCTGCAACGGGCCCGGGCCACCCTGCGCGCCGCCGAACTGACGGCCGGGGACGTGCTGCGCCCCACCGACGCGGCCCAGCGCGACCTGCTCGCCCGCTACTGCGACGCCTTCGCCCGACACGACGTCGCCGCGCTGGTCGCCCTGCTGCACGAGGACGCCACCATGTCGATGCCGCCGTTCGCCTGGCGGCTGCGGGGGCGGGACCGGATCGCCGAGGCGCTGCGCGACCCGCGCAGCTCCTGCGCCGGCTCACGGCTGGTGCCCACCGCGGCGAACGGGTCACCGGCGTTCTGGCAGACCCGTCCCGGCCCGGACGGGCGACACACGCCGTTCGCCCTGGTCCTGCTCGACGTGGCCGACGGCCGGGTACGGAAAATCGTCACGTACCTCGACGTGGACCGGCTGTGGCCACTGTTCGTCCGGGCGGGCGCCGGTGACGTCCCGGACCAGCTCCCGGAACGCGTTGTCCGCGCCGTCGCCGGTTGACGCACCGTCCTCAGCCCCTCTCGGCGACGACCATCGCGGTGAGTTCGCGGACCACGTCGACCAGCAGGTCCACGTCGGCCTCGGTGGAACGCCGGTTGACGATCGCCGGTCGCAACGCGCGTCGCCGGCCGGCTGCCACAGCTCGCCGAGCAGGGCGACGCTGTCCGGGTCGTGCACCGGGCAGCCGGCCGCGCCGGGCGGTAGCGCCGGCCGTCTCCACCCTGGCACCACCCGGCAGGCCGTCGCGCGAGCCGATTCCGCCGCGCTGGCCCGCCCGGATTCGCCCCGAGGCCGGCACGGCGCGAGGCCCGACCTGCCCCGACGGTCCGGGCGGTAAGGAGCGGACGTGAGGGCCGTCATAACGGCTGGACGCCCACCCCGATCGGGTTGCTAGCCTTCACGGCAGGTCATGAGCGCCAGCGCGAAGCCCCGGCTCGCTGGCCGGCAACCCTCCTCCACGGTGGGGTGCTCCGGGTGAAGACCAGGCACCGGCGCAGCGCCGGTGCAAGCGTGGCCTGGTCCCCAGGTCAGCACCGACCCGGGAGAACCATGTCTGCTCACCTGTGCGCCCCGCCCGTCGGCGGCGCCGCGCCCGCGGCCCCGTCGGCGACCGGCATCGCGCTGGTCAAACGACGGCACGTCGACCTGATGCGGGTCTGCAGCGACGGCTGTCGCCGCCTGTCCGCGTAGTCGACGGCCCCTCTTCCTCGTACCACCGCCAAGCGGTGCGCCCGGCGGGCGGGCGGTGATCCGGCGTGCCCACGTACGCCGACCGACATCCTCGGAGACAACTGTGCGACTCCTTCCCGCCCTGACCAGGGTGGTCGCCCTCGGTGCCGCCGCCGTCCTCGCCGCCACCACGCTGACCGCGTGCGGTGGCGACGACTCCGCCGCCGCCGCGGACAACCCGTACCGCCTGCTCCAGCCGGGCGTGCTGCGCGCCGGCACGCTCACCGACGCGCCGCCGAACGTGTACCTCGAGGACGGCGCGTTCACCGGCTTCGACAACGACCTGCTCGTCGCCGCCGCCGCGAAGGTCGGCCTGAAGGTCGAGTTCGTCGGCACCGACTTCTCGGCGCTGCTGTCCCAGGTCAACAACCGCACGTTCGACATCGGCAGCTCCTCCGTCACCATCACCGAGGCGCGGAAGAAGACCGTCGACTTCGGCAACGGCTACGACTTCGGCTACTTCGGCCTGGACGTACCCGCCGGCTCCCCGATCACCGGCTTCGACCAGCTCGCCGGCAAGCGGGTCGTGGTCGTGCAGGGCACCGTCCAGGACGACTACGCCACCACCAAGGGCCTGAACCCGGTCCGGGTGCCCGACTACAACGGGGCGATCAACCAGCTCAAGGCCGGCACCGCCGACGCCTGGATCGCCCCGGCCGAGATCGGCGAGAAGTCGGCCGCGGACAGCAACGGCAAGATCACGGTGGCGGCGAAGGAGCTCAGCCGCGCCCCCACCGCGTACGCCTTCGCCAAGGGCAACGACGCGCTGCGCGAGGCCCTGAACAAGGGCCTGGACGAGGTCATCGCCGACGGCACCTGGACCCGGCTGCAGGAGCAGTACTACCCGGGCCGGCCGATCCCGGCCGAGTTCACGCCGGGCAGCGGCACGGTCGCCGTCCCGTCGGCATCGGCCACCTCCTGACGGTACGACCACACGAGCGAGCGGGGCGGTAGGAAAGCGCTGATGGATCCGTTGAGCACCCTGTGGGAGACCTTCTTCGACACCGACTCCATGCGCGAGGCGCTGCCCGAGATGCTGACCGTCGGGCTGCCCAACACGCTGATCCTGGCGGTCTCCGCCGCCCTGCTCGGCTCGCTGCTGGGCATGCTGCTGGCCATCGCCGGCATCTCCCGTACCCGATGGTTGCGCTGGCCGGCGCGGGTCTACACCGACGTGTTCCGCGGCCTGCCCGCCGCGGCGACCATCCTGCTCATCGGCGTCGGCCTGGCGCCGCTGGGCATGGAGATCTGGGGGCCCAACCCGTACCCGCTGGGCATCCTGGCGCTGTCGCTGATCGCCGCCGCCTACATCGGTGAGATCTTCCGCGCCGGCATCCAGAGCGTGGAGGTGGCACAGCTGGAGGGGGCCCGCGCGCTCGGCTTCTCCTGGGGTGAGGCGATGCGCCTGGTGATCGTCCCGCAGGGCGTACGCCGGGTGCTGCCCGCCTGGGTGAACCAGCTGATCGCCCTGATCAAGGACTCCAGCCTGGTCTACTTCCTCGGCCTGCTGGCCAGTCAGCGAGAGTTGTTCCGGATCGGGCAGGACTACGCGGCGAACACCGGCAACCAGTCCGCGCTGCTGTTGGCCGGCCTGTTCTACCTGGCGCTGACCGTGCCGCTGACCCACGCGGTCAACTGGATCGACCGGCGGCTGCGCCAGGGCCGCACGGTGACCGTGCACCCGGACGACGACGGCGGGCCGGCAGCCCTGGCCGGCGAGAGCGCCCTGCCGCGGCCGAACCCGACCAGGAAGGACCCGCGATGACGGCCACCGCCACCACCACCTCGGTCAGCCTCGGCGTCCGCGACGTGCATCTGGCCTTCGGGGCCAACCGGGTGCTGCGCGGCGCCGACCTGGACGTCGCCTTTGGCGCCACCGCCTGCGTGATCGGCCCCTCCGGCTCCGGCAAGTCCACCCTGCTGCGCACCATCAACCGGCTCATCGAGCCGGACTCCGGCGACGTGCTGCTCGACGGGCGCAGCGTGCTGCGCGACGACCCGGACGCGCTGCGCCAGCGGATCGGCATGGTGTTCCAGCAGTTCAACCTCTTCCCGCACATGAGCGTGCTGCGCAACATCACCCTGGCGCTGCGCAAGCTCAAGAAGCTCTCCGAGGACGAGGCCGTCCAGCTCGCCCGGGCCCAGCTGGACCTCGTGGGGTTGGCCGCCAAGGCCGACTCCCGGCCGGCGCACCTGTCCGGCGGTCAGCAGCAGCGGGTGGCCATCGCCCGCGCGTTGGCCCTCCAACCACAGATCATGCTCTTCGACGAGGCCACCTCGGCGCTCGACCCGGAACTGGTCAAGGGCGTCCTCGCCCTGATGGCCGACCTGTCCGCCGGCGGCATGACCATGGTGGTGGTCACCCACGAGATGGGCTTCGCCCGCTCCGTCGCCGACACCGTCGCCTTCATGGACCACGGCGTGGTGCTGGAGGCCGGCGAGCCGGCCGCGATCTTCGAGGCCCCGGAGCACCCCCGGCTGCGCCGGTTCCTGTCCCAGGTGCTGTGACCGGCCGGATCGGCGCCGGTCCGCGCCGATAATGCCGGTATGCCACTGGACCGCTACGGCGTGCTCGTCGGGACGCTCACCGAGCACCACCGCGACCCTCCGGACGAGCAGGGCCGCTGGTTCCACGTCAACCTGACGGTCGCGGCGCCCACCGGCCACTACCGCTGTGCCGTGGACGTCGACAGCAAGCAGTCGGCGACCGGGGTGCAGTGGCGGCTGGTGACCCTGCCTCCGGACCTCCTCCCGACGCTCGGCACGTTGTCGACCGGCTACCACCCGCTGGCGACGACCTCGTCCTCGGGAGCGCTCGACTACATCCGGCATCCCGCGTTCCGGCTCACCGACGGCTGCCTGACCGCCCTGCTCCCCCGCCCGGTACGCCGGTGGCTGGCCGCCCGGGCGTGGTCGGCCGGATCCCACCTGGAGGCCGCCACGGCACTGGAGTCGATCCTGGTGCCCGGCGCCCGTACCGCGATCTTCGGCGAACCGTTCGAGCGCGGGCTGGGCATGCACAACATCCACCAAAATCAGGGCGATCCGGCCGGCTCGCAGTGGTGGGCGGAGAACGGGACCTGGCAGGACGGGGCCACCGTGGTGTTCCGGCCGGACGGTCGCTACGACGTGTTCCTGTCGAAGTTCACCTCCCAGTCGTACGAGACCGACGGTGCGGGACATCCGCGGTAGGTGCGGCGCGGTGCGCGGCGTTCCGCACCACGGCCGGCGGGCCGCCCGAGCTGTCGACCGGCGGCGGAGCCCGGGCAGGGGATCGCCGGCCAGGCGGTGCCGGCAACCGGCGCGACGGCCTCCGGTCGGGACAATGCGCTTGCCGGCGGGCGCCCGGGCGGCGAAGGTGGGCACTAACCGCGTACCGCGACGTCGAAGGGGGCGACCGTGGACCTGCGGACCGGTCTGGCGGAGGCCGCCCGGACGCCGGCCAGGGCGGTGGTGCTCGTCGAGGGCGTCAGCGACCAGGTCGCGATCGAGGTGCTGGCCGAGCGGACCGGTCGGCACCTGGACGGGGTCCGGGTGGTGCCGATGGGCGGCGTGACCAACATCGGCCACTTCCTGGAGCTGTTCGGCCCGCACGGGCTCGACGTCCGCATGTCGGGTCTCTGCGACGCCGGGGAAGCCTTCCACGTCCGTCGTAACCTGGCGCGCGCCGGACTGGGCACGGAGCTGGCGGCCGCCGGCTTCTCGGTCTGCGTCGTCGACCTCGAGGAGGAGCTGATCCGCGCCCACGGCACCGTCGGGGTGCTGGAGCTGGTCGAGGCGCACGGCGAGCTGGCCTCGTTCCGGCGCTTCCAGCGGCAGCCCGCGCAACGGCTCCGCCCCACCGACGCCCAGCTGCGGCGTTTCATCGGCACCCGCAGCGGCCGCAAGATCGAGTATGCCCGCCTGCTCACCGGATCACTCGACGCCGACCGCGTCCCCCGCCCGCTCGCGGAACTGCTGGACCGGCTCTGACGCCGGCGGCGGCACCTGTCGCCAGGGCGGGCAGCCCTCGCACGATGCCGCGCCGGTCGGCACGCCGACAGCAGCACCTGTCACGCCCTCGGCGGGCAGCGCTCGGGCCACGCCGCGCCGGTCGGCACCAACGGCCGATGCCGCCCCCGCTGGGCGGGAGCGGCATCGGCGGACGTGACGGGCGCGAGCGCCGTCAGGTCATGTCGTCGTAGCGGCGGTCGATCGGCGCGGGCGCGGCGACCGGCTCCGGTGCGGTGATCGGCCCGGAGTGACTCAGCTCCGGCGCGGCGGTCACCGGCTCGTCGTCGAGCTGCAACGGCGAGACCTCGTCGTCGGCGATGCCGGCATAGATCTCCTTGCCCCGCCCACGACGCTTGTCGTTGAGGAAGGCGACGCCTACCGCGGCGAAGTAGAGCGCGGAGAGGCAGATCGCCAGAGCGGTCATGCCGAACGGGTCCGGGGTCGGAGTGACCACCGCCGCGAAGGCGAAGAACACGAACACCGCCACCCGCCACCAGCTCAGCAGCTTCCGTCCGCTGGCCAGGCCGACGAAGTTGAGCATCAGCACGACCAACGGGAACTCGAACGCCACCCCGAACAGCATGATCAGGTTGGTGACGAACGAGATGTACCGGGTGATGTCCAGTGTGGTGGTGATGTCCCCGCCGCCGGAGATGTTGAGCAGGAACTCCAGCCCCTTGGCGGTGACGAAGTACGCCAGCACCGCGCCGGCGGCGAAGAGCGGGGCGGCCAGCGCCGTGAAGAAGTACGCGTACCGCCGCTCGTGCCGGTGCAGGCCCGGAGCGATGAACGCCCAGAGCTGGTAGAGCCAGACCGGCGCGGCGATGATCAGGCCGACCCAGAGGCCGACCTTCAACTGGAGCAGGAACAGGTCCGCCGGGCCGAGCTGGACGAAGTTGCACGACCCGTTGACCAGCCGCGCCTTCGGCAGGTCGCAGTACGGCTGCTGGAGCAGGTGCAGCACCGGGCCGGAGAGCCAGATGCCGAAGCCGAAGCCGACCAGGATCGCCAGCGAGGCGCGGAACAGGCGGTTACGCAGCTCACGGATGTGCTCTATGAGCGTCATGGACCCGTCGGCGGCCCGGGCGAAGTTGCTCGGGCCGCGCTTGCGGAGCGCGAAGGCCACGGTGTTCGGGCCCTTCGATCAGTTGTCGCGGACGCGCTGCACCGGGTCGACCGGCGGGGCGACCGGCTGCTGCGGAGCCTGCTGCGGGGCGTACTGCTGCTGCGGCTGGACGTACGGCTGCTGCACGTACTGCTGCTGCTGAGCCTGCGGCGGCAGCGGCTGGAAGCCGGCCTGCGCGTCGGCCTTCTCGGCCAGGTCCTTGTCGTCGTCGTGCAGGCTCTTGGTCTCCGCCTTGATGATCCGCAGCGAGCGGCCCAGCGAGCGGGCCGCGTCGGGGAGCCGCTTCGCGCCGAAGAGCAGGATCAGCACAACCACGAGTACGGCGATGTGCCACGGCTTGAGGGCACCCATGGGAAGCTCCAGTCGCTCTGTGTCGAAGGGTGTGTCGCCGCCCATCGTACGTGCGTCTCGGGCCGCTGCCACCCGCCGGGCCGCTGGTGACGCGGCCGGCCGGTGAAGTCTTGACCACCTGCGAGTGTCCCGTCAACCACCTACCGGCGCTCGGTGCTGCGCGAAACGGACGTCGATCGCGCAGATCGCGCGCGATTCACCGACCGCAGTCGATCATCTGCCGCGCTTGGCCTTGATCAGCTCGATCCGGTCCTGGGCGAGCTCGGCGCGCTGCTGCAACGCCTCCGCCCGTACCTGGAGCACCTCGGCGGCCTCGCGCAGCGCCTCCGCGTCGGCGTGGCGGCGCTGCAGGGCCACCGCCGCCCGGCGCAGCCGGGGCAGCCGCGCCATGACCGGCCGCACCGCCAGGGCCAGCACGACGAGCGCGAACAGCACCACCGCGAGCACGATCCACTTCACCACGGCGGTCAGCCTACTGGGTGACGGCCCCCACCGCCTGATCGGCCGACGGTGCCGCGCCGGCCGGTGTGGCGTACGCCGCCAGCGCGGCGGCGGCCTGGGCGCGGACCTGCTCGGCCAGCTCGACCGGGGCGAGCACGGTGACGTCCGGCCCGAGCCCGAGCACGAACCGGCGGGCCCAGCCCAGGTCGGTCACCCGCAGCGACACCAGCCAGTGGTCGCCGTCCACCTCCACCCGCTCGCACGGGTAGTACTCGGTGATCCACCGGTCGCCCCGACCGATCCGCAGGGTGATCAGCGGCAGGTCCGGCGAGGGACGGAACACGCCGTCGGTGAGGTCGTGCCGGCGGGCCTGCGGCGGCACGACGGCCGCCTCGTCGAGCTCGGCGACCGCGTCGATCCGGTCGGCGCGGAACAGCCGCACCCCCTCCGCCCGCCGGCACCACGCCTCCACGTACGCCCGGCCGGCCACCATGAGCATCCGCAGCGGGTCGATGGTCCGCTCGGTGGTCTCGTCCCGGGCCGCCGTGTAGTAGGTGATCCGCAGTGCCCGGCCGCGCTCGACGGCGGCGCTCAGCTCGCGCACCCGCTCGGTGTCGCCGGGCAGCCGCACCGCCACCGGCGCGCCCACCAGGTCTCCGGCCGCGCTCTCGATCTTCGCGAGCGCCCGCTCGACGGCCTCCCGGTTGGCCACCCCCGGGGTCTCCGCGAGCATCCGCAGGGCCACCACCAGCGCGAGCGCCTCGTCCGGGGTGAGCCGCAGCGGCCGGTCGATGCCCGCGTCGTAGGTGATGGTCACCCGGTCGCCGTCGAAGGCCATGTCGATCAGGTCACCGGGGCCGTACCCGGGCAGCCCGCAGACCCAGAGCAGTTCCAGGTCCTCGCGCAGCTGCCGCTCGGTGACGCCCAGGTCCCCGGCGGCCTCGGCGATCTCGATGCCGGGGCGGGCCAGCAGGTAGGGCACCAGGTTGAGCAGCCGGGCCAGCCGGTCGGCGGAGGCGCGTGAGCCGCCCTTCGCGGCCGGGCGGGTCACCGGGCACCCCCGGCCACGGCCAGATCCTCGTGCCGGGCGGCGATTTCCTTGAGCCGTTGGATCACCGCGTCGCGCACCTCCGGCGGATCCAGCACCCGCACGTCCGGGCCGTACCCGACGAGCTGACCGGCGAGGAAGTCCGGGTCGGCGTAGGGCAGGGTCAGCCGGTCCCCGGCGGGATCCGGCACTGTCCGCACCGCCCAGCGACGCAGGCCGGCGGCCCGGCCCGGGGCGGCCAGCACGGTGGCCCGGCCGGTCCGCTCCACCGGCCCGGACCAGCGGGCGACGTGGCTGATCAGATCCACCCCGGCCGGAGGTTCGTAACCTCCCGGCTCGCCGGTCACCCGCACGGCGCCCACCACCCGGGACAGCCGGAAACAACGGGTGGCGTCACGGTCCAGGTCGTGGCCGACCACGTACCACCGGCCACGCCAGCAGACCACCCCCCACGGCTGCAACCGGCGGCGGGTGGGGGCGTCCCGGTCGGGCACCCGGTAGTCGAAGTTGACCTGCCGCCGGTCGCGGGCGGCAGCGGTCAGCGGCGCGAACGCCGGGTCGACCGTGACCATGGGCTCCAGGCCCAGGGTGGCCTGCGGGTCGACGTCCACGCCCGCGGCGCGCAGCTTGGCCAGCCCGGAGGAGGCGGCGGCGGCCAGCCCGGCGTGCTGCCAGAGCCGCGCGGCGATGCCGACCGCGGCGGCCTCGTCCGGTTCGAGCGGGATGTCGGGCAGCGCGTACTCGCGGTGGGCGATCCGGTAGCCCGGCTCGGCGTCGAAGACGCTGGCCGTCCCGGTCTCCAGCGGGACGCCCAGCTCCCGCAGCTCGGCCTTGTCCCGCTCGAACTTGCGCTGGAAGGCCTCGTGCTCCTTGGGGTCGTCCGGATCGTGCTCGTAGCCGGGCACGGTCGCGGCGATCTGCGCGGCGGTCAGGAACCGTCGTGTGGACAGGAGACAGATCACCAGGTTGACCAGGCGTTCGGTGCGGTTCCGCGACACGGGTGAACGCTAGCAGCCCGCGCGGGCGACCCGTGCACCCGCGCGGGCGCGTCGTGCCGCCCGACACCACCCGACGGTGCCGGACCGTGTCAACCGGATGGACCCAGGGTGAGCCCCAGGTTGGAAGTCGAGGTCAGGACCGGGAGCGGCCCCGGACGTGGGCGGCGACCGTCGCGCCGATAGCGTGCCGGGCATGGTGCGATGGCGGTCCGGGACGGTGGCGGCGGTACGGCGACGGTGGGCCGGCGCCGTGGAACTCGACGTCGACCTGCCCGACGGGGGCGGCATGCGCGCCCTGGCCTACCCCGCGCTGGTCGGCGACCCGCAGCCCGGCGACCGGGTGCTGCTCAACGCGGGAGCCCTGCTGATGGGGCTCGGCACCGGCGGCTACGCCCTGGTCGTGGCGCTGCCCGACCGGCTCCCGCCGGACCCGCCGCAGGCCGGCGACACCCGCGACGCCGGGCACCTGGTCAAGGCCCGCTACACCCCGTTGCAGGCGATCATGCTCGGAGTGGACGAGGAGGCGTCCCCGCACCACGAACTGCTGGCCGGCGTGGACAGTCTGGACGGCCTGCCGGTGGTCACCGCCGACCTGCACTCGGCACTGCCGGCGATCGTGGCGGGCGTGCACGCCGACGCGCCGCAGGCGCGGGTGGCGTACCTGCTCACCGACGGTGGGGCGCTGCCGGCCTGGTTCTCCCGCACCCTCGACGGGCTGCGCGACCGGCTCGTCGGCACGGTCAGCGTCGGCCAGGCGTTCGGCGGCGACCTGGAGGCCACCACCGTGCACAGCGGCCTGCTCGCCGCCCGGCACGTGCTCCGCGCCGACGTCGCGATCGTCGCCCAGGGACCCGGCAACCTGGGCACCGGCACCCGCTGGGGCTTCTCCGGCGTCGGTGTGGGCGAGGCGGTCAACGCGGTCGCCACGCTGGGCGGGCGACCGGTCGGCTCGCTGCGGATCTCCGACGCCGACCCGCGCCCCCGGCACCGGGGCGTGTCGCACCACAGCCTCACCGCGTACGGCCGGGTGGCCCTCGCCCCGGCGGAGCTGGTGGTGCCCACCGGCCTGGACGTGGCACTGGCCGCCGAGGTGGACGCGGCGCTGGCGCCCCTCGCGGGGCGACACACGCTCGTCCGGGTGCCCACCGACGGCCTGGACGCGGCGCTGCGCGCCCTGCCGGTGACGCTGTCGACGATGGGCCGGGGCCTGGACGCCGACCACGCCTACTTCCTCGCCGCGGCGGCGGCCGGACGACACGCGGCGCGGCTCGCCCACTGAGCCCTGACCCGGGCCCGATGGACCCGGCACGCGCCGTAGCCGTGGGCCGCGATGTGCCCCCGACTCAGCCGAGCAGGAAGATCAGCGCCAGCCAGCCGCCGACGATGGCGATCAACGCGACCGCGAGCACCCAGGTCGGCACGGTGTACTCGCCCCGGCGGTTACGCTCGACTTCGGCGCGGATCTTCTCGCGGCGGCGCTCGATCCAGTTCAGCTTCTCGGTGCCGCCGCGCTCGCGGTCGGCCGGGTCGGAGGTCATCATCGCGACGCCAGCGTACCGGTGCGGCGGCGGCCGGTGCGCCGCGCACCGGCCGCCGCCGGCGTCTCACATGCTGGCGATCAGCCGCTCGACCCGCTCGTCGTACGCCCGGAACGGGTCCTTGCAGAGCACGGTGCGCTGGGCCTGGTCGTTGAGCTTCAGGTGCACCCAGTCGACGGTGAAGTCGCGCCGCTTCTCCTGGGCGTGCCGGATGAACTCGCCACGCAGCCGGGCCCGGGTGGTCTGCGGCGGGGTCTCCTTCGCCTCGAAGATCTCCGGGTCGGTGGCGACCCGGTCGACCTGGCCGCGCCGCTCCAGCAACCCGTACAGGCCCCGGCCGCGCCGCAGGTCGTGGTAGGCCAGGTCCATCTGGGCGACCCGGGGGTGCGACAGCGGCAGGTCGTGCTTGCGCTGGTAACGCTCGATGAGCCGCAGCTTGCTCACCCAGTCGATCTCCCGGGCCACCGGGTCCAGGTCACCGGTCTCGACCGCGCGCAGCACCCGGCCCCAGAGCTCCACCACCCGCTTGGCGGTCTGGTCGCCGCCCCGGCGCTCGACGAACTCGGTCGCCTTCGCCAGGTACTCCTGCTGGATCTCCAGGGCGCTGACCTCCTTGCCGGAGGCGAGCCGGACCTTGCGCCGCCCGGTGATGTCGTGCGACACCTCGCGGATCGCCCGGATCGGGTTCTCCAGGGTCAGGTCGCGCATCACCACCCCTGACTCGATCATCCGCAGCACGATGTCGGCGCTGCCCACCTTGAGCAGCGTGGTGACCTCGTTCATGTTCGAGTCGCCGACGATGACGTGCAGCCGCCGGTACCGCTCGGCGTCGGCGTGCGGCTCGTCGCGGGTGTTGATGATCGGGCGGCTGCGGGTGGTCGCCGAGGAGACGCCCTCCCAGATGTGCTCCGCCCGCTGGGACAGGCAGTAGACCGCCCCGCGCGGGGTCTGCAGCACCTTGCCCGCGCCGCAGATCAACTGCCGGGTGACCAGGAACGGGATGAGCACGTCGGCGAGCCGGCCGAACTCCCCGTGCCGGGAGACCAGGTAGTTCTCGTGGCAGCCGTACGAGTTGCCGGCCGAGTCGGTGTTGTTCTTGAACAGGTAGATCTCCCCGGCGATGCCCTCGTCGTGCAGCCGCTTCTCGGCGTCGATGAGCAGACCCTCCAGGATCCGTTCACCCGCGCGGTCGTGGGCGACCAGGTCGGTGACCGAGTCGCACTCGGGGGTGGCGTACTCGGGGTGCGAGCCCACGTCCAGGTAGAGCCGGGCCCCGTTGCGCAGGAACACGTTGCTCGACCGGCCCCACGACACGACGCGGCGGAAGAGGTACCGGGCGACCTCGTCAGGGGACAGCCGACGCTGCCCACGGTAGGTACAGGTGACGCCGTACTCGGTCTCAAGGCCGAAGATTCGCCGCTCCATGATGTGACATTAGCCGCCCGGGGGCCCCGATCGTCACGGTCACAGCACAGGTCGTGCGCTCCGGTCGATCAAATCCCGTCCGAGTATGACAAACCGTCCGTGCCCAGACTCGCCACGAACGTCCGGCAGGTCTGGTAGTCCGGCAGCAGGCCGGCCTCACGCGCCTGCGCCAGCGTCGGCGCGTCGGCGTCCCGGGCGGACAGCTGCGGGAACTCGGCCGGCCACTCGATGGCCAGCTCCGCATCGAGCGGGTGCACCCCGTGCTCGCCGGTCGGGTTGTAGGTGGTCGAGCAGAGGTAGTTCAGTGTCGCGTCGTCGGTCAGCGCGCAGAAGCCGTGCCCCAGCCCCTCGCTGAGGTACACCGCCCGCCGGTCGACGTCGTCGAGCCGGACGCTGTCCCAGTGGCCGAACGTGGGCGAGCCGACCCGCAGGTCCACCACCACGTCGAGCACCGCGCCCCGCACGCAGGTGATGTACTTCGCCTGCCCGGGCGGCACGTCGGCGAAGTGGATGCCGCGCACCACACCCCGGGCCGAGACCGACAGGTTGCCCTGCGCCAGACGCAGCGGGTGCCCGACCGTCTCGGCGAGGTGATCGAAGCGGTACCACTCCATGAACAGCCCGCGCGGGTCGCCGTGCTGCTGCGGGGTGATCTCCCAGGCGCCCTCGATGCCCAGCTCACGCATCTTCATCGCCCCGCCGCCTCGTTCTTCTCGGCCAGCAGGCCGAGCAGGTAGTCGCCGTAGCCGCTCTTGGTCAACGGCTCGGCCAGCTCGCGGAGCCGGTCGTCGTCGATCAGGCCGGCCCGCCAGCAGATCTCCTCGACGCAGCCGATCTTCATGCCCTGGCGCTCCTCGATCACCCGGACGAACTCGCCGGCCTGCATCATCGAGGTGAACGTGCCGGTGTCCAGCCAGGCGGTGCCCCGGTCCAGCACACTCACCGACAGCTCGCCGGCCACCCGGTACGCCTCGTTCACCGCGGTGATCTCCAGCTCGCCCCGGGCGCTGGGCTTGAGGTCACGGGCGATCCCGACCACCCGGTTGTCGTAGAAGTACAGCCCCGGCACGGCGTAGCGGGACTTCGGCTTCTCCGGCTTCTCCTCGATCGAGAGCACCCGGCCGTCGGCGTCGAAGTCGACCACGCCGTACGCCTCCGGGTTGGCCACCGGGTACGCGAACACCCGACCGCCGACCGGATCGCCGCCGGCGGCCAACTGCCGGCCCAGGCCGGCGCCGTGGAAGATGTTGTCGCCCAGGATCAGCGCCACCGACTCGTCGCCGATGAAGTCCGCGCCCAGCACGAACGCCTGCGCGATGCCCTCCGGGCGGGCCTGCGTGACGTACTCCAGCCGCAGGCCCCACTGGCTGCCGTCACCGAGCAGCCGCTGGAACTGGGCCTGGTCCTCCGGCGTGGTGATCACCAGGATCTCGCGCACACCGGACATCACCAGCGTCGACAGCGGGTAGTAGACCATCGGCTTGTCGAAGATCGGCATCAGCTGCTTGGAGACCGCCCGGGTGATCGGCCAGAGCCGGGACCCGGTGCCACCAGCGAGAAGGATTCCGCGCACCCGGCGAGACTACCTGCACCGGTGTGAACCGGACACCGGGGTCGCCGTCCCCCGGCTCTCCTGCGGATTCGCGTAGACTTCCGGACCCGTGAGGATTCTCGTCACCGGCGGAGCCGGATTCATCGGGTCGGAGTACGTACGGATGCTGCTGGGCGTGCCCGGCGGCGACGCGTCCGGCGTGCCCGCCGTCGAACCGGCCGCGGTGACCGTGCTGGACAAGCTGACCTATTCCGGCAACCTGGACAACCTCACCCCCGTCCGTGAGGATCCACGGCTGCGCTTCGTGCAGGGCGACATCTGCGACCCGGCGCTGGTCGACGAGGTCGTCGCCGGCCACGACGTGATCGTGCACTTCGCCGCCGAATCACACGTCGACCGCTCGATCGCCGGCGCCGCGCCGTTCGTCACCACCAACGTGCTGGGCACCCAGACGCTGCTCGACGCCGCCCTGCGGCACGGCACCGGCCGGTTCGTGCACGTCTCCACCGACGAGGTGTACGGCTCGATCGACTCCGGTTCCTGGACGGAGACCTGGCCGCTGTCGCCGAACTCTCCGTACTCGGCCTCGAAGGCCGGCTCGGACCTGCTCGCCCTGGCGTACCACCGCACCCACGGCATGGACGTGGTGGTCACCCGCTGCTCCAACAACTACGGGCCCTACCAGTTCCCGGAGAAGGTCATCCCGCTGTTCGTGACCAACCTGCTCGACGGCGGCACCGTCCCGCTCTACGGCGACGGCGGCAACGTCCGGGACTGGCTGCACGTGCACGACCACTGCCGGGGCATCGCCCTGGCGCAGCAGAAGGGCCGCGCCGGCGAGATCTACAACATCGGCGGCGGCACCGAGCTGACCAACAAGGAGCTCACCGGCCGGCTGCTGGACGCCTGCGGCGCCGACTGGGACCGGGTCGTCCCGGTCGCCGACCGCAAGGGTCACGACCGCCGCTACTCGCTGGACATCGGCAAGATCAATGCGGAGCTGGGGTACGCCCCGAGCATCGACCTGGACCGGGGCCTCGCCGAGACGGTGCGGTGGTACCGCGACAACCGGGCCTGGTGGGAGCCGCTGAAGGCGGCCAAGACCGCATGACGCGCGTCCTCGTCACCGGCGCGGGCGGCATGCTCGGGCAGGACCTGCTGGCCGTGCTGGGCAGCCGTTCCGACCTGACGGTGAGCGCCGCCACCCGCGCCGAGCTGGACGTCACCGACGCCGGGGCGGTCCGCGCCGCCGTCGCCGGGCACGACGTGGTGTTCAACACCGCCGCCTGGACCGACGTCGACGGCGCGGAGCGGGCCGAGGCCGCCGCCACCGCGGTCAACGGCGACGGCGTGGCGCACCTCGCCCGGGCCTGCGCCGACACCGGGGCCCGCCTGGTCCACGTCTCCACCGACTACGTCTTCCCCGGCAACGCCGACGCCCCGTACGCCGAGGACGCGCCGACCGACCCGATCAACGCGTACGGCCGCAGCAAGCTGGCCGGGGAGCGGGTCGTCGTCCGATTTCTCCCCGAAACCGGCTACGTGGTACGGACCGCGTGGCTCTACGGCACGCACGGCCCGAACTTCGTGGCCACCATGCTGCGCCTGGCCGGCCAGCGTGAGCACCTCGACGTGGTCGACGACCAGCAGGGCCAGCCCACCTGGTCGTACGCCCTGGCCACCCGACTGGTGGCGCTCGCCGACGCGGCGCTGGCCGGACGGGCCCCCGCCGGGATCTACCACGGCACCTGCTCCGGCCGCACCACCTGGTACGGGTTGGCCCGCGCCACGTTCGCCCTCGCCGGGCTCGACCCGCAGCGGATCCGCCCCACCACCAGCGACCGGTATCCGCGTCCGGCCCCCCGACCGGCGTACAGTGTGCTAGGGCACGACCGCTGGGCGGTGGCAGGTCTGCCGCCGCTGCCGGACTGGCACGACACGCTGTCCGACGCCTTCGCCTCCCCCACTCCACCCGCCCCGTGGAAGGACGCATGAAGCTCACCCTGGTCACCGGCCTGACCGGTCTGATCCTGCTCGTCACCATCGTCGAGCTGCTGCGTCGTCGGCAACTGCGCGAGAAGTACGGCATGCTCTGGCTCGCCGTCCTGCTGATCGTCGTCCCGCTGTCGCTGTTCCCCCGGCTGCTGGACAACGTGGCCGGCACGCTCGGCGTCGCCTCCGGTGTCAGCCTCGTGCTCTTCCTCGGCATCGTCTTCCTGCTGCTGGTGTGCGTGCACCTGAGCTGGGAGGTCAGCGCCCTGGAGGAGGAGACCCGCACCCTGGCCGAGGACTTCGCCCTGCTCCGCGCCGAGGTGGAGGCGGAACGGGCGGCCCGGACCGAATCAGCCCGAAACGAACTGGTGTCCCACGATGGTTAACGGCAAGCGCGTACTGATCATCATCCCCGCGCTCAACGAGTCCGGCTCCATCGCCGACGTCGTCGGCGAGGTCCGCGGCGAACTGCCCGGCGTCGACGTGCTGGTCGTCGACGACGGCTCCACCGACCGCACCGCCGCCGTGGCCGCCGCCGCCGGCGCCCGGGTCGCGAAGCTGCCGTACAACCTCGGCGTCGGCGGGGCCATGCGGCTCGGCTACCGGTACGCCCGGGACAACGGCTACGACGTCGCCATCCAGATCGACGCCGACGGCCAGCACGACCCGCGCTACGTGCCGAAGCTGGTCGACCAGCTCGACGAGGTCGACCTGGTCATCGGCGCCCGGTTCGCCGGCGAGGGCGACTACAGCGTCCGCGGCCCCCGCCGCTGGGCGATGGTCATGCTGTCCCTGGTGCTGTCCAGGGTCGCGAAGACGAAGCTCACCGACACCACCTCCGGCTTCCGGGCCGCCAACCGGCGAGTCATCGAAATGTTCGCCGGCTGGTACCCGGCCGAGTACCTCGGTGACACCGTCGAGACGCTGGTGCACACCGCCCGACGCGGCTACACGATCCGCCAGGTTCCGGTCGCCATGCGCAAGCGGATGGCCGGCACCCCCAGCCACTCCCCCGCCAAGGCCATGATCTACCTGGGCCGCGCCTTCGCCGTACTGACGCTCGCGCTCATCCGCCGGTGATGCGGCGCCTGCTGAACCTCGTCCCGCCCGGCACCCTCGCGGTGGGTGCCGGGCTGGCGCTGCTCGGGCTGGCCTCCTACGTCCACCTCGCGGTCGCCGGGCACAGCCTCACCGGGGCCGACTACTCCTCCCTGTCGGTACTCTGGTCGATCGTCTTCACCCTCGGCATCGGCGTGTTCCTCCCCGTCGAACAGGAGATCGCCCGGGTCGTCGCCACCCGCCGCAGCCAGGGGCTGCCCCCGGGGCCGGTGCTGACCCGCGGCACCGCCCTCGCCGCCGGTGCGCTCGCGCTCATGGTGGTGGTCCTGCTCGCCGGCCACGACCTGCTCGCCGACCGGCTCTTCGCCGGCGACGCCGCGATGGTCTGGGTGCTCATCGGCTCGCTCGCCGCCATGGCGGTGGCCTACACCACCCGGGGCGTCCTCTCCGGCCTGCAGCTCTTCGGCTGGTACGGCGGACAACTCGGCGTGGACGGCGGCCTGCGCATCGCCATGGTCGCCCTGCTCGGGCTCACCGGCGTCACCTCGCCCCTCTGGTACGGGCTGGTCCTGGTGATCGCCCCGCTGGTCGGCGTCCTGCTCACCCTGCCGCCGGTGCTGCGCGCCGTCGGTGGCGGCGTACCGGTGGCCTGGGGCGCCCTGCTGCGAGGGCTCGGCCTGCTCACCGTCTCCAGCCTGCTCTCCCAGGTCGTGGTCAACATCGGCGTGATCAACGTCCGGCTGCTCGACCCCTCCGACGTCGCCACCGCCGGGGCGCTGCTCTCCGCGCTGGTGCTGGTCCGCATCCCACTGTTCGTCTTCGCCTCCCTGCAGGCGTCCCTGCTGCCCGGCCTGGCCACCTCGGCCAGCACCGGCGACCTCGGCGGGTTCCACAACCTGCTGCGGCGGGCGCTCGGCATCGTCACCGCCCTCGGCGTGCTCGGCGCGGTCGGTGCCGTCGCCCTCGGCCCCTGGCTGGTCGGTGCCCTCTTCGACGCCTCCGACGTGCTCGGCCATGGCGACTTCGCCTGGTTGGCCGGGGCCACCCTCGCCTACCTGTGGGCGATGGTGCTCGGCCAGGGCCTGCTGGCCCTCGACCGGCACCGGGCCCAGGCCGTCGCCTGGACGATCGGCGTGGCCGCCCTGCTCGCCGTGACGCTCGCCCCGATGTCGATCGCGCTCCGCGTCGAGCTGGCCTACGCCGTCGGTTCCGTCGTGGTGGCCGCCACCATGGCGCTGCTGCTGCGCCGCGGCACCCCACCCCACCCCACCCCGACCCGGCCCCTCGACGAGGCCGTGGCGACCGGAGCTTCCGGAGGCATCCGATGACCCGCCCGCAGGTCTCCGCGGTGATGCTGGCCTACGGCGCCGAGCCGTACCTGGTCGACGCCGCCCGCGCCGTACTGGACAGCGCCGACGTCGAGATCGAGCTGATCGTGGTCGACAACGGCTGCACCGGCGACGGCATCGACATCGTCAAGGGCTTCCCCGGCGTCCGGGTGATCCGCCCCGAGGAGAACACCGGCTACTCCGGTGGCTGCCGGGTCGGCGCCGCCGAGGCGACCGGCGAGTGGCTGGCGTTCGTCAACTCCGACGCCGTCGTCGCCCCCGACGCGCTGGCCAAGGTCGTCGCCGTGGCCGGCGAACCGGGCGTCGGCGCCGCGATGGCCTCCATCCGGCTCGCCGACAACCCCGAGCTGATCAACACCTCCGGCAACCCGCTGCACTTCACCGGCCTCTCCTGGGCCGGCGGCAACGGCGAGCCGGCCAGCGCCCACGCCGTACGCACCACGGTCCCGTCGCTCAGCGGCTGCTGCTTCGTGATCAACCGGGCGCTCTGGCGGGAGCTGGACGGCTTCGCCGCCGAGTACTTCGCCTACCACGAGGACACCGAGCTCAGCCTGCGGCTCTGGCAGCGCAACCTGCGGCTGGAGTACGTCCCGGACGCCGTCGTGCGGCACCACTACGAGTTCTCCCGCAACGCCCTGAAGCTGTACCTGGTCGAACGCAACCGGCTGGTCACCCTGCTCACCGCGTACGAGACCCGCACCCTGGTCGTGCTCGCGCCCGTCCTGCTGCTCACCGAGGTGGCCATGCTCGCCGCCTCCCTCGCCGGCGGCTGGTCCCGGCAGAAGTTCAGGGGCTGGGGCTGGCTCTGGACCAACCGGGCCTGGCTGCGCGCCCGCCGCCGGCAACTGCAGGCCGAGCGGACCGTGCCCGACGGGATCATCGCCGAGCGGATGACCGCCACGGTCGCCCCGTCGAACGTCGACTCGCCACCCGGTATGGGCGTCTTCAACGCCGTCGCCGCCGGCTACTGGGCCCTGGCCCGGCCGCTGCTGCGCAAGCGCTGACCGTCTCCGCGAACGGCCGCCCCGGCAGGATCCGGGCGGCCGTTCGGCGTATCCCGGGCCGGGCGGGTCGCACCGGGCGGGGTCGGCCGGCCGGATCGCGCCGGCCGGGGCCGCCAGGCGGGGTCGCATCGGACGGCGGCACGCCCTGGGCTGGTTGGTGCCGGACGGCGACCCCGCCCGGGCGGGGTCGCGGCGTCGGGGGGCGTACACCCGTCGCGGCCGGCATGCGGCGCGAGCCGGCGGACCGGTCGGGCCCGGACACGCCGCAGGGGCCGGGGAAAATCCCCGACCCCCGTGGAGCTGAGGCTGTTACGCCTCCGGCTGCTCGTTCTGGTTGCCCTCCAGGTCCGCGGAGCCGGCGGAGGTGGTCGGCTTGTGCGCCTCCTCCGTCGGCACGGTCGGCGTCTTGGCCCGGCCGCCGGCCGGCGCGGCGTCGCCCGCCGCATCGCCGTCCAGCAGGGCGGTCAGCGCCGCCCCGGTGATCCGCCGGAAGGTACGGCCCACCCGGGCGCGGTCCAGGACCGCCACCTCCAGCTGGTTGGCCGCGATGGTGCGGGCGGCGCCGCCCTCACCGCCGACGGTGCTCAGCGCCCGCACGGCCACCCGCACCGCCTCGCTGAGCGACATGTCCGGCCGGTGGTCGGACTTGAGGACGTTGGTGATCGCCTCGGCCTGGCCACCCATCGCCATCCGGCCCGGCTCGTCGTTGACCGAGCCGTCGTAGGTGATGCGGTAGAGCTCGTCCTCCTCGGACGTAGCACCGACCTGCGCCACACAGATCTCCACCTCGAACGGCTTGGACTGCTCGGTGAAGATCGCGCCGAGGGTCTGCGCGAACGCGTTGGCCAGGGCGCGGCCGGTGACGTCGCGCCGGTCGTAGCTCAGGCCGTTCAGGTCGGCCATCCGCACGCCGGCACGGCGCAGGTTCTCGAACTCGTTGTACCGGCCGACGGCGGCGAAGCCGATCCGGTCGTAGATCTCACTGACCTTGTGCAGGGCGCTGGAGAGGTTCTCCGCGACGAAGAGCACCCCGCCGGAGTAGCTCAGGACCACCGCGCTACGGCCCCGGGCCACGCCCTTGCGGGCCAGCTCGGAGCGGTCGCGCATGATCTGCTCGGGCGAGGCGTAGAACTGCATGGCCACGGCGGCGGTTCTCCTTCGGGCGCTGTGCTGACGACTGCTGACTGGGTGGGTGGGAGCGGGGTCAGCCGCCCGGGTTCTCCATCCGCGCGGCGACGACCGACTCGGCGATCGACGCCGTCTCGGCGTCGGTGAGCCGGTGGGTGCCCTCGGCCGTCGCCGTCATCACCACCGGGTAGATCCGGCGGGTCAGGTCCGGCCCGCCGGTGGCGGTGTCGTCGTCGGCGGCGTCGTAGAGCGCCTCGACGGCCAGCCGGGTCGCGTCGTCGATCGACAGCCCCGCACGGAACCGCTTCTTCAGCGCCGACTTGGCGAAGAGCGAACCGGAGCCGATCGCGTCGTAGCCGGTCTCCTCGTACGGGCCACCGGTCACGTCGAAGCTGAAGATCCGACCCGCCCCGGCCGGGTCCTTCGCGGCCAGGTCGAAGCCGGCGAAGAGCGGGATCACCGCGAGGCCCTGCATGGCCGCGCCGAGGTTGCCCCGGATCATCGAGGCGAGCCGGTTGGCCTTGCCGTCGAGCGAGAGCATCGCGCCCTCGATCTTCTCGTAGTGCTCCAGCTCCACCTGGAACAGTCGCATCAGCTCGATGCCGATGCCGGCGGTGCCCGCGATGCCGACCAGCGAGTACGCGTCGGCCGGGTGCACCTTCTCGATGTCACGCTGGGCGATGAGGTTGCCCATGGTGGCCCGTCGGTCGCCGGCCATCACCACGCCACCGGCGGCCGAGATGGCCACGATGGTCGTCGCGTGCGGTGCCATGTCGGCGGCCATGCCCGGCGGCAGCGGCCGACGGCCGGGCAGCATCTCGGGGGCCACCCGGCTCAGGAACGTAGTGAAGGAGGACGTCCCCGCGTTGGTGAACACATCTGGTAGACGCCCGGATGGATCAAAACCCGCTGCCACGTGGTTCCTCTCAGGTACGTGATCGCCCTGGCCAGCCTCATGGGACTGTCACGGGACTGGCCAAGACCACCGTTGCAGTTGAAGCAGAGTATCCCGCGCACCCAGCCGGTGCGATGATCGTGGTCCAGATGTCGGGGATCTTCCCCGCCGCAGATCCCGCAGACGCCGCCCTGCTCGGTCAGGAGGTCCTGGAACTCCTTCTCGCCGACGCCGTAACGGCGGCGCAGGTGATACTCGCGGCTGCCGCCGTGCAGACGAAGCTTGCTCTCCTTGCCCTTCTCGTTGTGACAGGGCTTGCAACAGCGGCCGTAGCCGCCCCGGCCGGCCCGGTTACCCGGGAAGTCCGCGAGCGCCTTGGTCTCACCGCACGTGGGACAGCGGCGGTGACCGTCCGGCACCACCGGCATGTCGCGCACCTCCCGACCGTGCTCTTCCTTCAGCCGCTTTGCGTAGCTCGCCTTCGAACGAAGGCTGAAGCAGGGTTTGCAGTAGCTGCCGCGACCGTCAGGCCGACGACTGTTGGCGCAGAACTCATCGAGGGGCTTCCACTCATCGCAGTCGCGACAACGGCGGAGGCCGTCCCGATCATCAAGAGGCCGAGGCATGTCCGGTTTGCCCGGCTATTACCTACTGGCCCCCTTTCTGCACGTAGCCCCTGACAAATTCCTCGGCGTTCTCCTCCAGGACGGAGTCGATCTCGTCGAGCAGGTCGTCGACGTCCTCGGTGATCTCGGCGTGCCGCTCGGCGACCTCCGGGTTCGCCTCGGTGGTGACGTCCTCGATCTCCTCGCCCTGACGGGCCTTGCCCGACTGCGACTGCCCGCCGCTGTCACGAGTGGCCATGGCTGCCTCCTCCACGATCGTCTCCGATGAACTTACCTCGCCTGAGCGACGAAAAGCCCGTCGCGCGCCGGCTTGCGGCACCCGACGGGCTCCATCGGTGGCCGATCAGCCGCCGGTCAGCGTCTCCAGCAGGTCCTTGGCGCTCTCGCAGCGGTCGAAGAGGGCACCGACGTGTTTGCGGGTGCCCCGCTCCGGCTCCATCATCGGCACCCGTACCAGCGACTCGCGGCCGATGTCGAAGATCACCGAGTCCCAGCTCGCCGCCACCACCTCGGAGGCGTACTGGGCGAGGCAGCGGCCCCGGAAGTAGGCCCGGGTGTCCTCCGGCGGCTCCACCATCGCGGTGCGGGTCTGCTCGTCGTCGAGCAACGTCTTCATCGAACCGCGCGACACCAGCCGGTGGTAGAGGCCCTTCTCCGGGCGTACGTCGGAGTACTGCAGGTCGACCAGCTGGAGCTTGTGCGAGCCCCAGCCCAACTTCTCCCGCTCCCGGTAGCCCTCCAGCAGGCGCAGCTTGGCCACCCAGTCCAGCTCGTCGGCGCAGAGGAACGCGTCGCGGCCGAGCCGGTCCAGCACGCTTTCCCAACGGTCGAGCACGTCGGCGGTCTGCGCGTCCACATCGACGCCGTACCGGTCGTCCACGAAGGACCGGACCCGCTCCAGGTACGCCCACTGGACGTCCAGGGCGGTCAGCCGGCGGCCGTCGCGCATCCGCATGAGGTGCTTGAGCGACGGGTCGTGGCTGACCGCGCGCAACTCGCTGACCGGATCGGCGATGCCGAGGTCGGCTCCGAGCGCCTTCTCCTCGATCATGGTGAGGATCAGCGCCGTGGTGCCGACCTTCAGGTAGGTGGAGATCTCCGACAGGTTGGCGTCGCCGATGATGACGTGCAGCCGGCGGTACTTGTCGGCGTCGGCGTGCGGCTCATCGCGGGTGTTGATGATGGGGCGCTTCAGGGTCGTCTCCAACCCCACCTCGACCTCGAAGAAGTCGGCCCGCTGCGAGATCTGGAAGCCGCTGGTGCCGCCGTCCTGGCCGATACCGACCCGGCCGGCGCCGCAGACGATCTGCCGGGTGACGAAGAACGGCGTCAGGTACGCCACGATGTCGGCGAACGGCGTCTGCCGCCGCATGAGGTAGTTCTCGTGCGCGCCGTAGCTGGCGCCCTTGTTGTCGGTGTTGTTCTTGTAGAGGTGGATGGGCTGGGTGCCCGGGATGGTGGCGGCGCGGCGGGCCGCCTCGGCCATCACCCGCTCCCCCGCCTTGTCCCAGCGGACGAGGTCCAGCGGGTTGGTCACCTCCGGGGTGGAGTACTCCGGGTGCGCGTGGTCGACGTACAGCCGCGCGCCGTTGGTGAGTATCACGTTGGCCAGGCCGAGATCCTCGTCGGCGAGCGCCTCGGCGGGGTCGTACGCGGCGCCGGAGTAGGTGAAGCCGCGTGCGTCGCGCAGCGGCGATTCCTCCTCGTAGTCCCAGCGGGCGCGGCCGCCCCGGTTGAGTTCCGGACGCGCCCCGTAGGCGTTGACCACCTGCGAGGAGGTGACCATCGGGTTGGCTCCGGCCTGGCTGGGCACGGAGATGCCGTACTCGACCTCGGTGCCCATGATTCGTCTGACGCTCATCGACCTACCTGCTCCGCTCGGCCCAACCCGGTCCCCCGTCCACGTCGAGCGTAGTCGCCCTCAGGGCGTGGAGGGGCATGCCGGCACAGCCGGCGTCGTCTGCGGGGTGCCGGGCGGGGGTGGCGCATCCGAGGGGAGCACGTCGCACTCGGGCACGCTCAGCGGCACCCAGGTGACCCGCTCCCGCAGCGCCGGGTCGTTGACCAGCATCCAGTGCACGCGCCGCTGGGCGGGGTGGTCGGCGGCGATGAACCGGATCGGCCCGGTGACCCGCCGGGCCGTCTCGTGGGTGCGGTCCGGTTCGTCGAACACCATGTTGTAGACGCCGGGTTCGGTGCGGGCGGTGGTGCCGTGCAGGGCGGAGAGGCAGAGCGTCTCCCCGTACGCCCGGTAGGCGCCGCGGTCGAGCACGATGGTGGTGACACCGGGCTGATCGGGGTAGCGCTGCTGGGCGTCGGCACAGATCCAGGCCACTCTGGACGGCAGGCTCAGGTCCTGGTGGACCCAGCGTTGGGTCCAGGTCTGGGGGTGGGCGACGAGCAGGCCGTGGTGCCATCCGGTGACCCCGCACAGGGTGACGGCGAGGGCCGCCACGAGCACCGCGCCGAGGACGCCGGTGACGCTGGCGGTCACCGCACGCCAGGACCGGCCGAGGCGCGGCGCGGGCAGCAGCCGGACGACGGCGGCGGCGCCGACGACGAGCAGCGCGGTGGCCAGGTGGGTGGACTTGATGAAGTAGTAGCCGGGTTCGACGCCGGAGATGGTGTTGTACCGCGCGATGCCCAGCGGCAGGGCGACGCCGACGACGCAGACGAGCAGCCAGCGCCGCCAGGCGGGGTCGGCGCGGCGGATCTGGACGAGCAGGGCGACGCCGACGATCCCGCCGAGCCAGATCAGGGCACGCCAGGCTTCGGTGCGCGCCCCCACCCCGCCGCCGATGTCCAGGGCCTCGGTCTGCTCCGCGCGCAGCACACCGAGCAGGGGGGCGACGAGGGCCAGCGCGGTGCCGGCGAGGCCGACGACGAGGACGGTGGTCCAGCGGCGCAGCGCCTCCCGCCAGTGCCCGACGAGCCAGCAGAGCACGAGCACGGCGGCGGGCGGGAGGAAGAGGTAGTAGGTGAAGCCGACGCCGACGAGCAGGGCGACCAGTAGCACGAACTGCTCCCGGGTGCCGGCGACGGGACGGCCGACGAGGGCGGCGAGAAGCACCGTGAGGGTGAGCCCGAGGACCTCGGTCGGATAGCCGGAGAGAAGCAGCCGGGGCAGTTGGGTGCCGAGCAGCAGCGCGCAGACCACCACGGTGAGGGCGGTGCGGTGCAGCGGGTGGATGGGACCGGAGATCCGCTGGGCGGCCCAGTTCACGGCCAGCACGAGGAGGCCGAAGCCGGCCAGGGTCCAGCCGGCGTAGTGGGCGACGGCGTCGGCGCCCCGGGGGGTGACGCCGACGGGCACGAGGAACCCGTCGAGCATGGCGGCCACGAGGTGCCAGCCCTGGGGGTAGTACAGGAGCTGGGAGAGGATCTGGTCCTTGGCGGCGGCGGGGTCGACGAAGGCGTACCCGCCGAGGCGGCCGACGACGTCGAACAGGGCCAGGTGGCGCCAGTTGTCCTCGCCCCGGCCGAGGATGCTCAACTGGTCGGCGAGGTCCGGTGCGCGTCGCCAGGGCCCGCTGAGGTAGATCATCATCCCGGCGGTGGCGACGACGGGGAACAGGTCGGACCAGCCGGGGCGGGGCAGTCGGGGTCGCCGCCGCAGCGCTGCGGCGCTGAGGACGACCGCGGTGAGGGCGAGCCCGGTCAGTGGCACGGGCCGCATGCCCCAGGGCCAGACCGCGAAGAGCAGGCCGCCGGCGGTGGCGGCGCCGAGCAGCAGCGCGAGCGCGAGCATCAGCCGGTCGAGGAGGGTACGCCCACCGCGCAGCACGCTGGCCGTGGCGAGCAGCACCAGCGGGAGCAGCAGCCACTCGCGGTGCAGGGCGTGCGCGGCGAGGGGAGCGAGCCAGGCGACCGTGAGCCCTGCCGGCACCACCACGAGCGCACGCCGTCGACGGTGTCGGGTAGGGGTCGGCGGGTGCTGCTGGTCCTCGGCTGCCGGGCGGGTCGGCGGCTCGACGACGGTGAGCTCGGACAGCACGAGGCTCCTCGGCGGGTCGACGGCGGTGCGGGAAGTCTACCGACGAGTCGGGCATTCCGCCCGTCGGGAGGGCGTCGCCCCGGCGAACGTGTCGTGACAGGCGGGAAGGGCCTGCGGTGTGCGCCGCAGGCCCTTCCGACGTCGTCCGGTCAGAGGTACTGGCCGGTGTTGCTGGCGGTCTCGATGGAGCGGCCGGCCTCCGCGCCCTTGCCGCCGGAGACGAGCGTGCGGATGTAGACGATCCGCTCGCCCTTCTTGCCGGAGATCCGGGCCCAGTCGTCCGGGTTGGTGGTGTTGGGCAGGTCCTCGTTCTCGCGGAACTCGTCGACGCAGGCGTCGAGGAGGTGCTGCAACCGCAGCCCCTTGCGCCCGGAGGTGAGGAATTCCTTGATCGCCATCTTCTTGCCGCGGTCGACGATGTTCTGGATCATCGCGCCGGAGTTGAAGTCCTTGAAGTAGAGGACCTCCTTGTCACCGTTGGCGTAGGTGACCTCCAGGAAGCGGTTCTCCTCGGTCTCGGAGTACATCCGCAGCACCACCGCGTCGATCATCGCCGCCACCGTGGCCTGGGCGTCGCCGCCGTGCTCGGCCAGGTCGTCGGGGTGCAGCGGCAGGCCCTGGAGGATGTACTTGGAGAAGATGTCCTTGGCCGCCTCGGCGTCCGGACGCTCGATCTTGATCTTCACGTCGAGCCGGCCGGGGCGCAGGATGGCCGGGTCGATCATGTCCTCCCGGTTGGAGGCGCCGATCACGATGACGTTCTCCAGCCCCTCCACACCGTCGATCTCGCTGAGCAGCTGCGGCACGATGGTGTTCTCCACGTCGGAGGAGACACCGGAACCCCGGGTCCGGAAGATCGAGTCCATCTCGTCGAAGAACACGATCACCGGGGTGCCCTCGCCGGCCTTCTCCCGGGCCCGCTGGAAGATCAGCCGGATGTGCCGCTCGGTCTCGCCGACGTACTTGTTGAGCAGCTCCGGGCCCTTGATGTTGAGGAAGAAGCTGGTGTGCTTCTCCTTGCCCTGCCGCTCGGCGATCTTCTTGGCCAGTGAGTTGGCCACCGCCTTGGCGATGAGCGTCTTGCCGCAACCCGGCGGGCCGTACAGCAGGATGCCCTTCGGCGGGCGGAGCTGGTGCTCACGGAACAGGTCGGCGTGCAGGAAGGGCAGCTCCACCGCGTCGCGGATCTGCTCGATCTGCGCCTGGAGGCCACCGATGTCGGTGTAGTCGACGTCGGGCACCTCCTCCAGGACCAGCTCCTCGACCTCGCTCTTCGGGATCCGCTCGTACGCGTACGCCGAGCGGGGCTCGATCATCAGCGAGTCGCCGGCCCGGATCGACGTGCCGATCAGGGTGTCGGCGAGGTGCACGATGCGCTCCTCGTCGGAGTGCGACACCACCAGCGCCCGGTCACCCGGCGTGCCGTCGGGACCGGCGAGGATCTCCTTGAGCATCACCACCTCGCCGACCCGCTCGTAGCCGAACGCGTCGACGACGTTGAGCGCGTCGTTGAGCAGGACCTCCTGGCCGCGCCGCAGCTCGGCGGCGTCCAGCGAGGGTGAGACGGCGACGCGGAGCTTGCGCCCGCCGGTGAAGATGTCCACCGTGCCGTCGTCGTGCCGCGCGAGGAAGACGCCGTAACCGCTCGGCGGCTGTGCCAGGCGGTCGATCTCCTCCTTGAGCGTCACGATCTGCGCGCGAGCCTCCTTGAGGGTGCTCACGAGCCGGTCGTTGTTCTCGGTGAGCCGCGCCAACTGTGCCTGGGTGGCCGCCAGCCGCTCTTCGAGCTGCCGGACGTGTCGGGGGCTTTCGGTCAACTTGCGCCGCACCAGAGCGAGTTCCTCTTGCAGGAACGCGACCTGCGTGGAGAGATCGTGGGCTTCCTTCTCCCACCGTGCGGCGCGCGAGTCCGCGTCGTCGCTGCGTGCCACGTCCCACCTCCCCGGGGGGCTTGAACGTTCTGCCCTAACACTAGCCGCTATGAGGCCGATTCGGTCCTACGCAACACCCTCGTCACCGAACCTTGATCGCGAAGGGTCGCCTGAGGGGCAGGTCCGGGCGTTCGGGTACCGTCGAGGCGTGGGACGGGAGAACATGGGGGGTGCACCGGTGGCGGAGGTCGCGACGGACCAGCTTCAGGTCTGGGTGGATCAGGACCTCTGCACGGGCGACGGGCTCTGCGTGCAGTACGCGCCGGAGGTCTTCGAGTTCGACGTCGACGGCCTGGCGTACGTCAAGGGCCCCGACGGCGAGCTGCGGCAGGCGCCGGGCGCCCAGGTCGACGTGCCGGAGCACCTGCGCCTCGAGGTGATCGACTCCGCGAAGGAGTGCCCGGGCGAGTGCATCCACGTGGTGCGCGGCAGCGACGGGGTCGAGGTGGCCGGCCCCGAGGCCGAGGACGACTGACCCGCCCACGCGCGGCGGTACGAGCCGCGGACGACCAGGGTCGTCCGCGGCTCTCGCGTACTCAGAGCACCGGGCGGCCGACCACCGAGGCGACCAGCCGGGCGAACTCCTCCAGCCGGGCGATCTGACCGGCCCCGCCGTCGTCGAGCGTCTTGCCGAAGCGCAGCGCGTCGTGCCGGGGCGCGCCGACGACCTCGTCGCCGGGCGGCGCCTCGTCCAGCGAGGTGAGCAGCAGGTAGACGTCGATGCTGTCGACCCGGACCTCGCCGGTGTCGGCGCGGGTCAGCCGCCGCCGGCAGCCGACCTCGGTGACCGTGGAGACCGGCACCACCCGCAGCGAGGAGGTCATCGAACCGGGCGGTCCCTCCCCCGGCGGCACGTCCTCGCCGTGCCACAGCACCAGCCGGCTGCCGTCGCAGACGACGACCTCCTGCCAGACCCCGTTGACCTCGTTGACGAAGCGTTCCAGCGTGAAGCCGAGCACCGACGCCCCGCGCAGCACCCCGCCGAGGGCCTCGAGCGCGATGTCCGGGTCGCGCAGGTACGCCCGCGCGGCCGACTCCAGGTCGGTGTAGGGCGACCAGTCCGGGAACACGGCCGGCAGTTCACCACCGCCGAAACCCGGCCGACTCATGCCATCTCCCCCAGGTCGTGCCGCCGACCCGCACCGGCCGGCGGAATCCGCCCGATCACTCCCAGCCGCCCCGCCGCACCGTCACGGCCGGTCCACCTCGCCCGTCGTGGTCGGCTCGACGCCGGCGGCCTGCGCGGCCGCCGCCTGGCGGGCCGCCGCCGCATCGCGCAACGCCTGCTTGCGCTCGGCGTACGCCTCGGCGCCCTTGCTGGGCTTGCGGCGCCGAGGCGGGGCGGTGACGCCCGGAGCGAGCTTACGCGCGGACACCAGGAACGCGGTGTGCGCGATCATCCGGTGGTCCGGGCGGACGGCCAGCCCCTCGGCGTGCCAGTCGCGCACCAGCGACTCCCAGGCCCGCGGCTCGGTCCAGCCGCCGCGCTCACGCAGCGCCTCCACCAGCTCGGACAGCTGCGGGGTGGTGGCCACGTACCCGATGAACACGCCGCCGGGCAGCAGCGCCCGCTCGACCATGTCGAGGGTCTCCCACGGGGTGAGCATGTCCAGGATGATCCGATCGAAACCGGTCTCCGGGCAGTCGGCGACGTCACCGACGTGCAACGTCCAGGCCGGGTGCGGGGCGCCGAAGAAGGCCTCCACGTTGCGCTTGGCGATCTGGGCGAAGTCGTCGCGCATCTCGTACGAGTGCAGCTCGCCGCCGGTGCCGACGGCGCGCAGCAGTGAGCAGCTCAGCGCGCCGGAGCCGGCGCCGGCCTCGAGGACCTTCGCGCCGGGGAAGATGTCGCCCATGGCCACGATCTGCGCCGAGTCCTTGGGGTAGATCACCTGGGCGCCGCGGGGCATGGACAGCACGTAGTCCGACAGCAGCGGACGCAGCGCGAGGAACGCGGTGCCACCGCCGGAGGTGGTCACCACGCTGCCGTCGGGCTGCCCGATCAGCGCCTCGTGCTTGAGGATCCCGCGGTGGGTGTGGAACTCCTTGCCGGGCTCCAGGACGACCGTGTGCATCCGCCCCTTCGGGTCGGTCAGCTGGACCCGGTCGCCGGGGCGGAACGGCCCCCGGTGCACCGGAGGCAGCTCCGGGACGGCGGTGCGTGTGCCGGGCTCGGCCGGGAGTGCGGAGGGATGTGCGGTCACCTGTTCATCTTCCGTGTGGGTTCGAGGACCTGTGCCAGATCCGCGATGTGCAGAACGCCGACGACATCTTCGCCTGCCGTCACCACGTACCGTGCGGCCGGGTGTGCCTGGACGACCTCCATCACCCGCTCGCCGTCGAGCCCCGCCGGCAGCGTCGGCAGCTGTGCCAGCGACCGGGCCACCGCGTCCACCGCCAGCCAGGGCCGCCGCTGCGCGGGTACGGCGTCCGCCGCAGCCGGGTCGACCAGGGCGACCGTACGGCCGGCGGAGTCGAGCACGGTGACGGCCGCGCCGGGCGGCGCCTGCTCGGCGTGCCGGCGCTGCGCCTCCGCCAGCGGAGTGCCGGTGGGCACGCCGAAGACGGGGCGGGTGAGCCGGCCCAGGTCGATCAACGGGACGCGGCGGCTGATCCGGGCGTACCGGATGGACTGGCCGGCGCCGCGCCACAGGGTGACGGCGACCAGCAGCATCAGCGGCAGCGCCAGGGGCACCAGGAGCCGCTCGACGGTGAGCAGGACGACCAGCCCGGCGGTGCCGAGGGCGACGGCGCGGCCCACCCAGCCGGCGACCTCGGTGGCCCGGTGCCGGTCGCGGGTGAGCGCCCAGACCGCGGCGCGCAACGCCCGACCACCGTCCAGCGGCAGCCCGGGCAACATGTTGAAGATCGCGACGACGACGTTGCTCAACGCCAGTTGCAGGGCGAGCTGGTGGGCCAGGGTGCCGGTGGGCAGTGCCAGGGTGAGGCCGACGCCGACGGCGCCGAGCACCGCGGAGACCGCCGGCCCGGCCAGGGAGACCAGCAGCTCCACCCGGGGGTTGGGGGCGTCGGAGTCCATCTCGGTGTAGCCGCCGAGCAGTTCCAGGGTGATCCCGCGCACACCGATGCCGTGGCGACGGGCGGTCAGCGCGTGGCCCAGTTCGTGCAGCAGCACCGAGCCGAGCAGCGACACGACGAAGCCGAGGCCGATCAGGTAGCCGCCGAGCGGGGGCAGGTCGAGCCGGTCCCGGGCGTACTGCGCGTACGTCACGGTGATGAGCAGGGTCAGCAGCAGCATCGAGACGTTGACGCGCAGCGGCACCCCGAGCACCCGGCCCACGGTCAGGCCGGTGCGCCGACCGGTGCGACGCGGAGCTGGGGTCGGGGAGTTCACCGACCCGATGCTACGCGGTGCGGATCATGCTCCGGTGCGGCGATCACCGGCCTGTCACACCGGTGCCCTAACCTTCGGGGCATGACGGCGGAACCGGTGATCGACCAGCAGGGCACTCCCGGGGCGGGCGCGCTGCCGGTCACCGTCCGGGCGTCGCTGTCGCCGTCACGGGCGGCCGACTTCAAGACCTGCCCGCTGCTCTACCGGTTCCGCAGCATCGACCGGCTGCCCGAGCGGCCCACCGTCGAGCAGGCCCGCGGCACCCTGGTGCACGCCGTGCTGGAGCGGTTGTTCGACCTGCCGGCGACCGGGCGCACCCCGGACGCGGCCGGCGACCTGGTCGCCCCGCAGTGGGACCGGCTGGTCACCGAGCAGCCGGAGCTGGCCGGTCTCTTCGATCCCGGCGACGCGGTCGGCACGGCCGAGTTCCTGCGCTCCGCGGCCGCGCTGTTGCAGGGCTACTTCGCGGTGGAGGACCCGCGCCGGCTGGAGCCGGCCGAGCGGGAGGCCCTGATCTCCGCGGTCGTCGACGACGAACTGCTCATCCGGGGCTACCTGGACCGGCTCGACGTCGCCCCGGACGGCGCGCTGCGGGTGGTCGACTACAAGACCGGCGGGGCGCCCCGGGAGGCGTTCGAGGCCCGGGCCCTGTTCCAGCTCAAGTTCTACGCCCTGGTGCTGTGGCGCACCCGGGGCGTGGTGCCCCGGGTGCTGCGCCTGCTCTACCTCAAGGACGCCGAGGTCTGCGACTACTCCCCCGACGCCGACGAGCTGCTGCGCTTCGAACGCACGGTGGTGGCGCTCTGGCAGGCGATCGAGCAGGCCACCGAGCGGCAGGACTTCCGTCCCCGGCCGAGCCGGCTCTGCGACTGGTGCAGCCACCAGGCGCTCTGCCCGAGCTTCGGCGGGACCCCGCCGCCGTTCCCGGACCGGTCGGCGGCCCCCGACCCGTTGCGCGACGCCCGCTCCCGCCCGGCCACGCCCGGCGCCGACGATTGAGACGGCGGGTGGAGGCGTCTCCTCCCTGAGGATGAGCACCGGATCACCGTCGGCGATGACCGGCGCCGCCGGGCCCGGCGGCTAGCGTCGCGGGTATGACCGGTCCACCCGCCCGGTGGTGGCGGGATCACCCGCTCACCGGCAATGCCCTCTTCGCCGCCGCCCTGGTGCTGATGGAGGTCGCGTTCACGCTGCTCACCCCCCGCGAGTTCTGGCCGAGCCGGCTGCCGCTCGGGCTGGCCTGGAGCGTGCTGTGCGCCACGCCGGTGGCGCTGCGCCGGGTGGCGCCCTGGCCGGCGGTGGGTCTCGCCGTGGCCACCCTGGCGATTCCGGCCTTCCTCGACCAGGCCCCGGCCAGCCAGAGCCTGACCTTCGTCGTGCTCACCTACACGATGGCCGCGCACCGGCCGGCCCGACCGGCGGCGGTCGCGGCGGTGCTGCTCTGGGTGCCGGTGGTGGTGGCGAACGTGCTGGCCCCGGTCGAGAGCGGGTTGCAGGTCGGCCCCGCGTACCTGGTGCTGAACAACCTGCTCACCGCGCTGCTGTCGTACGCGGTGGGGCGGGCGGTGCAGGCCCGCCGGGTCACCACCGAGGCGCTGCGGGAGCGGGCCCGGGTCGCCGAGGAGAACCAGCGGTCCCTGGCCGAGCAGGCGGTCGCCGACGAGCGCCGCCGCATCGCCCGGGAACTGCACGACGTGGTCGCCCACCACGTGAGCGTGATGGGCGTCCTGGCGACCGGGGCGCGTCGGGTGCTGCGCCGCGACCCGGGCACCGCCGACGAGGCCCTGGCCACCATCGAGGACACCAGCCGGGTGACCCTGCGGGAGATGCGCCGGCTGCTGGACGTGCTGCGTACCGACGCCGAACCGGCCGCCGACCTGACCCCACAGCCGGGTCTGGCCGGGATCGAGGCGCTGGTCGAGCAGGTACGCGAGGCGGGGCTGCCGGTCACCCTGCACGTCGAGGGCGATCCCGGCCAGGTGGAGGAGGGTGTGTCGTTGACCAGCTACCGGATCGTGCAGGAGGCGCTGACCAACGCCCTCAAGCACGCCGGGGTGGCGACCGCGCAGGTGCGGGTCGCCGTCGACGGCGGGTACCTGACGGTGGAGGTCGAGGACACCGGCCGTGGCCCGACGCCGGGGCCCGACCGGATCGGGCACGGACTTGTCGGCATGCGCGAACGGGTCGCCCTCTACGGTGGGACCCTGCGCACCGGTGCGCGCCCGGGCGGCGGCTTCCGGGTCTCCGCCCGGATCCCGGTGGAGCCGGCCGGCACGGTGCCGGCGTGACCGGCACCACCAGCGACGACGGGGAGAACTGATGAGCGACGGCGTGGCACCGGCCCGGCCGGTACGGATCCTGCTCGCCGACGACCAGCCGCTGCTGCGGACCGGCTTCCGGATGGTGCTGGGCACCGAGGAGGACCTGGACATCGTGGCCGAGGCGGGCGACGGACAGGAGGCGGTGGAGCTGTCCCGCCGGCTGCTGCCCGACGTGGTGCTGATGGACATCCGGATGCCACGGATGGACGGGGTGGCGGCCACCCGGGCCATCGTCGACGCCCGGCTGCCGGTACGGGTGCTCATCCTGACCACCTTCGACCTCGACGAGTACGTGGTGGGTGCGCTACGCGCCGGGGCCAGCGGGTTCCTGGCCAAGGACGTGCCGGCGGAGGACCTGGTCACCGCGATCCGCACGGTGGCCGCCGGGGAGGCGGTGGTGGCGCCCCGGATCCTCAGGCGGCTGCTGGACCGCTTCGCCGACGTGCTGCCCGATCCGGCGGCGACCCCGCCGCGGGCGCTGAGCACGCTGACCGAACGGGAGCGGGAGGTGCTGGTCCAGGTGGCCCGGGGCCTGTCCAACGCGGAGATCGCCGCCGAACTGTCGGTCAGCGAGACCACCATCAAGACCCACGTCGGGCACGTGCTGACCAAGCTGGGGCTGCGCGACCGGGTACAGGCGGTGGTGCTGGCGTACGAGACCGGGCTGGTGCGCCCGAAGGCGTGACGACGTCGCGCGGCGTACGCCCGGGGGCCCGGACGGGACGACGGCGCGGTGGCCGTCGTCACCTACCGTGACGAAAGGCGGCGTGGCGGGGTTGACCATGACGTGGCGTCGGGTCGTAGCGTCGGCGGGCGTGCCGGGCCGGGGGCCACGCGGATCCCCCGGATCGGGGACAACCCTGAGACGGCGTCGGGGCCGACCCGCACCGGGATTTCCGCCGTGGATCAGTCCTCGGGCGGACGGATCCGGGCCACGGCGCGGCGAGGATGGAACGGCCCCACCGACCAGCGGGGGCGGTGGGGATACCGCAGGCATATGGAAGAGGTAGATGACGTGACGGCGACGGTAGGCCGCCAGGCGCAGGCCGCGGCCCGGGCCAACGACGTGTGGAAGGTGTACGGCAGCGGTGAGGCGCAGGTCGTCGCGCTGCGGGGGGTGAGCGCCGAGTTCGAGCGCGGCCGGTTCACGGCGATCATGGGCCCGTCCGGCTCGGGCAAGTCGACGCTGATGCACTGCCTGGCCGGGCTGGACTCGGTCACCCGGGGCACGGTGGCGATCGGCGAGACCACGGTGACCGGGCTCAACGACGCCGGCCTGACCAAGCTGCGCCGGGACAAGGTCGGTTTCATCTTCCAGCAGTTCAACCTGCTGCCGACGCTGACCGCGCAGGAGAACATCCTGCTGCCGCTGTCGATCGCCGGCCGCAAGCCCGACCCGGCCTGGTACGACACGGTGATCGACACGGTGGGCCTGCGCGACCGGCTGGGGCACCGCCCGTCGCAGCTCTCCGGCGGTCAGCAGCAGCGGGTGGCGTGCGCGCGGGCGCTGGTCGCCCGCCCCGAGGTGATCTTCGCGGACGAGCCGACCGGTAACCTCGACTCACGTTCCGGCGCGGAGGTGCTCAACTTCCTGCGCAACTCGGTACGCGAGCACGGCCAGACCATCGTCATGGTCACCCACGACCCGACCGCCGCCGCGTACGCCGACCGGGTCATCTTCCTCGCCGACGGGCAGATCGTCTCGGAGCTGATCGAGCCGACCGCCGACACGGTGCTGGACACCATGAAGAAGCTCGACACGCCCGCCGAGGTGGCGCGCTGATGTTCCGCGCGACGTGGAAGAGCCTGCTGGCGCGCAAGGTGCGCCTCATCCTCTCCGGCCTGGCGGTGGTGCTGGGCGTCATGTTCGTCTCCGGCGCGTTCGTGCTCACCGACACGCTCGGCCGCTCCTTCGACCAGGTCTTCGCCGACGCGTACGAGGGCATCGACGTCAACGTGGCCGCCGAACCGAAGGTCACCCTCGGCGAGATGGAGGGCGAGCCGGTCGGCGCGCCGGTGCCCGCCGCACTGGTGGAGAAGGTGCGCGCGGTGCCCGGGGTGGCCGAGGCCACCGGCGTGGTGGCCGCCGACGGGGCCCGGCTGATCGGCAGCAACGGCAAGGTGGTCACCTCGTTCGGGCCGCCGCAGCTGGGCGAGAACTGGCTGGGCGAGAGCGACCTGGTGACGCTGCGGGAGGGCCGGGAGCCGCGCGCGGACGACGAGATCGTCGTCAACGCGGCGCTGGCCCAGGCGGCGAAGGTGAAGGTCGGCGACCGGGTCGGGGTGCTGACCCTGGAGCCGAAGAAGGAGTTCACCCTGGTCGGCGTCTTCGGTTACAGCGGTGACCGGGACTCGATCGGCGGGGCGAACGAGATCGCCTTCACCACCCCGGTGGCGCAGCGGCTGATGCTCGGCGAGCCGGACGTGTTCACCAACATCAACGTCACGGCCGCCGACGGCGTCGCCGACGAGACGCTGCGCGACGACGTGGCCCGCGCACTCGGCGCCGGATTCCAGGTCAAGACCGGTGAGCAGATGTCGGCCGACGCGGCGGAGGGGCTGAAGGAGGGGTTGTCCTTCTTCAACAAGGTCCTGCTCGGCTTCGCGGCGGTGGCGCTGCTGGTCGGCACCTTCCTCATCCTCAACACCTTCTCGATCATCGTGGCGCAGCGAACCCGGGAGCTGGCCCTGATGCGGGCGATCGGGGCCAGCGGCCGGCAGATCATCGGCTCGGTGGTGCTGGAGGCGGTGGCGGTCGGCCTGATCGCCTCGGTGCTGGGGCTCGCCGCCGGCATCGGGGTGGGCGCGCTGCTGGCGTACCTGTTCGGCAAGCTGGCCGGCGGGCTCAGCCTGGCCGGGCTCGGCGTGCCGGCGGCCGCGGTCATCGGGGCGTTCGCGGTGGGTCTGGTGATCACGATGATCGCGGCGCTGCTGCCGGCGCTGCGCGCGGCGCGGATCCCGCCGATCGCCGCCATGCAGGACGTGGCCACCCCGGACCGCCCGTTGACCAAGGTGACCGTGGGCGGGGCGGTCGTCACCGCGATCGGGGCGGCGCTGCTCTTCCTCGGGCTCAGCGGCAACGCCGGCGACAACACCCTGGCCACCATCCTCGGCGGCGTGCTGTTCGCCTTCATCGGGGTGGCGCTGCTGACCCCGCTGATCAGCCGTCCGGTGGTCTCCCTGCTCGGGGCGGTCTTCGCCTGGTCGGTGCCGGGCAAGCTGGGCCGGCTCAACTCGGGGCGCAACCCGCGCCGTACCGCGATCACGGCGGCGGCGCTGATGGTCGGCATCGCGCTGGTCACCGGCGTGACGGTGATCCTGGACTCGGCCAAGGGCAGCCTCAGCGCGCTGGTGGAGGACCGGATCAAGGCGGAGCTGGTGATCTCCGGGGCGCAGTCCGGCCCGCGTCCGCCGAGCTTCGACCCGGCGGTGCTGGAGCAGGCGGCCCGGATCCCCGGCGTGCAGCTGGTCGACGGCGAGTACGGCGACATGGCCAGCATCGACGGGCAGCGCACCTGGGTGGGGGCGTCGAGCAACGTCGCGGCGCTGGAGCGGATGTTCGGGGCGAAGGCCGTCGCCGGTGACATCAGCCGGCTCGGGCCGGAGGAGATGCTGGTCAGCTCCGACACCGCGAAGTCCCGCAACGTGTCCGTCGGTTCGCAGGTCACGGTGCAGCTGTCCCGCGGCGAGGCCAGGACCTACACGGTCAGCGGGATCTACGAGAGCTCCCAGCTGACCAACCCGGCGGTGCTGCCGCCGCAGGCGACGAAGGACTTCGCCGTCCCGCAGCCGATCCAGGGCTTCGTGCAGCTCGCCCCGGGGGCCCGGGTCGCCGACGTGCAGCCGCAGCTCGAGCGGCTGCTCGCCGACAGCCCCGAGGTGTCGGTGGCCGACCGGGACGCCTTCATCAAGCAGCAGACCAGCCAGGTGGACACCCTGCTCACGATGATCCAGATCCTGCTGGCGCTGGCCATCGTGATCGCGGTGCTGGGCATCATCAACACCCTCGCGCTGTCGGTGCTGGAGCGGACCCGGGAGCTGGGCCTGCTGCGGGCGATCGGGCTGCGCCGGGCGCAGACCATGCGGATGATCACCGTCGAGGCCGTGGTGATCTCGATCTTCGGCGCCCTGCTCGGCGTGGTGGTCGGCACCGGCCTGGGCGCGGCCGTCGTCGAGGCGCTCAAGGACGAGGGCATCACCGACCTGATCCTGCCCTGGGGCCAGATGGCGGTCTTCCTCGGCCTGGCCGCGATCATCGGGGTGATCGCCGCGGTGCTGCCCGCCGTGCGGGCCGCCCGGATCAACGTGCTCGGCGCGATCGCGCACGACTGACCCGGACCGACACGGGGCCCCGCCGGTGACGGCGGGGCCCCTCGTCGTGGCCGGTCAGGCCGGCGGCTCGCCGAGTAGCGCCGCCAGCAGCTCCAGGTCCGCCGCGGTCAGGCTCTCCAGCTGGTGTACGCCGTCCGTCGGCGCGAGCGGCACCTCCGCCGGCACGGCCAGCACCGCCGCCCCGGCGGCGAGCGCGCTGGCCACCCCGGTCGGCGAGTCCTCGATGGCCACACACCGGGCGATCGGCACGTCCAGCAGCCGGGCGGCGGTCAGGTACGGCTCGGGGTGCGGCTTGGTGGCGTCCACCTCGTCACCGCAGACCACCGCGTCGAAACTGTCCCGCCCCAGGGTGTCCAGGGCCACCTCCACCAGCGCTCGCCCGCTGGAGGTGACCAGCGCGGTGGGGATGCCGGCGGCGCGGACCGCCCGGAGCAGGGCCAGCGCGCCGGGCCGCCAGCGCAGGCCGGAGCGGAACAGCTCCAGGATCCGGGTGTCGATCCAGGCGGCGCTGACGGCCGGGTCACGTTCGGGCTGGCCGAGGTCGTCGTGCACGATCCGCATCGCCTCGGCCATGCTGGTGCCGATCACCGCCCGCCGGGCGGAGTCGGACAGGACGGCCCCGTACTCCTGCGCCAACTCGCGCAGCGCGACGTCCCACAGCTTCTCGCTGTCGACCAGGGTGCCGTCCATGTCGAAGAGCACGGCGGCGGGGTGTGAGCTGCTCAGCGGGGCCTCCTCGGACGTGGGCGGTCTGCGCCGGATCCTCTCAGCCGCGCCCGGGCCGCCGCCCGGCATCCCGGCCCCAGGTGACGCAGCCGACGCGTTCAGCTGAGGTCGCAGGCGTCCAGCGAGTTGCGGTAGCCCCGGAAGAACGAGTCGGTGCGCTGCTCGGCGGTGCCGTGCGAGCCCTCGGCGAACCACGGCTGGTCGGGGTCGTCGCCGACGGCGAGCAGCCCGTCGCGGAACTCGTCGAGGTCGCCCTTGTCGAGGGTGAGGGTGCCGTCGCGCACCGAGTCGCCGAGGTACGCCCCGGCCATGCAGTCGGCCTGGAGTTCCTGCTGGATCGTGAAGCTGTAGCGGATGCCCAGGCGCACCTGGACGCCGTGGGCGTACTCGTGGCCGAGCAGGTAGAACACGAACGCGTCGCCGACCTGCCGGAACGCGGCCACCGACCAGTTGACGTCGTAGGCGATGAAGTCGCCCTGGGAGCAGTAGACCGCGTTGTTACGGGGCAGCGGCTGGCCGCCGCAGGAGAGTTCCCCCTCCCGCTGGTAGGGCACGATCCGGCGGATCGGGCTGAACCGCTGGCCGGAGGCCTGGAACTGGGCGGCCCAGTAGCGCTCGGCGATGTCGACGGCGTCGCTGATGTCGTTCTTGAACTCGGCCACGCTGGTGGTGCCGTCGGCCCGGGTGGTCTGCGGGCCGGGTGACGCCTGCCGGGACTGCTGCGGACGGGGCTCGGCCGGCTCCGGCGGCCCGCTCTCCCCCACCCCGCCGACCGCGCAGCCGACCGCGACCAGGGCTGCCAGCGTGGCAGCCAGCGACCCTCGCGGCTGCCGTCCCGACCGTGCCGTCACCCGGTGCCTCCCCTGGCGTCCCTGCCGAACACGGCCGCAGTACCCGGCCGTATGTCGATCATGCCGGTCGGAGGTCGCCATGACCATCGCCGGAACGCACCAGTTCGGCCGAACCCGCGCCGCGGGCGCGGCACCCACCGGGTCGCGGCAGGTGTCGGCACCTGCGCCCGTGCCCGCCGGAGCCACCCCACGCGGCACTCCCGCTGGTGACGGGCCGGGCCGGGGACACAGGTCAGGCCGCCGCCTGCGCCACGGCCGGCGGACGGTCTCCTACCCTCGATACGTGTCCGGCGCGCCCCGGTGGCTCCGACGTACCCGGCGCAGGCCCTGTGCTGGGCCGACCGAGAGGAGTGACACATGAAGTACATGATCATGCTGTACGGGTCGCAGCGGGACTACGACGCGATGGCGGGCCGTCCCGGCGACGACCCGCCGCCGATGACGCCGGAACAGGTCGCCGCGATGCACGCCCACATGGAGGCGGTGCACGCCGAGATCGCCGAGTCCGGTGAGCTGGTCGACGGACACGGGCTCACCGCCCCGGTGCACGCCCGGCGGATCCGGCTGCGCCGGGGCGCGCCTGTGGTCACCGACGGGCCGTACCCGGAGACGCAGGAGGTGCTGGCCGGCTTCACGATCGTCGACTGCGACAGCTTCGACCGGGCCACCGAGATCGCCGCCCGGTTCGTCAACCCCGACGCCGACGGCGAGTACGTCGACGTGCGGCCGGTCGCCGAGGGCATCGAGGACCTGCACTGAGCCCGCCCGCCGTCGAGGACCTGCTGCGCCGGCACGCGCCGCAGGTCCTCGGCGCGGTGGCCCGCCGGTACGGCAACTTCGCCCTCGCCGAGGACGCCACCCAGGAGGCGCTGCTGGCGGCGGCGACCCGGTGGCCGGTCGACGGCGTGCCGGACGACCCGCGCGCCTGGCTGATCACCGTGGCGGCACGTCGCCTCACCGACCTGCTGCGCAGCGAGCAGGCCCGGCGGCGACGCGAGGACGACGCCGCCCGGCGGCTGCCGCCCGGGCAGTGGCTCGCCGACCCGCCGGACCGGCGGGAACCGGTCGACGACAGCCTGGTGCTGCTCTTCCTCTGCTGCCACCCGCAACTGCCCCCGGCCGGGCAGATCGCGCTGACCCTGCGTGCCGTCGGCGGCCTGAGCACCACCGAGGTGGCCCGGGCCTTCCTGGTGCCCGAGGGCACCATGACCCGGCGGATCAGCCGCGCCAAGCAACGCATCCGGGACAGCGGCGTGCCGTTCGCGCTGCCGGCCCGCGCCGAGCGCGAGGCCCGCCTCGACGCCGTCCGGCACGTGCTCTACCTGATCTTCAACGAGGGGTACGCCAGCACCGCCGGCCCCCGGCTGCGCCGGGTGGACCTCAGCAGCGAGGCGATCCGGCTCACCCGGATGCTGCACCGGGCGCTGCCCGACGACCCCGAGACGACCGGGCTGCTGGCGTTGATGCTGCTCACCGACGCGCGGGGCCCGGCCCGGGTGGGGCCGGGCGGCGAACTCGTGCCGATGGCCGAGCAGGACCGCCGGCTCTGGCGCGCGGACCAGATCGCCGAGGGCGTCGCCCTGGTCGAGGCGGCACTGCCGCACGGCGACGTCGGGCCGTACCAGCTCCAGGCGGCGATCGCCGCGCTGCACGACGAGGCGCCCAGCGCCGAACAGACCGACTGGCCGCAGATCGCGGCGCTCTACGGGCTGCTGATGCGGCTCTCCGACAACCCGGTGGTGGCGTTGAACCACGCCGTGGCCGTGGCCATGGCCACCGGCGAGTCGGCCGGGCTCGACCTGCTCGCCGGGCTGGCCACCGACCCCCGGATCGCCGACGACCCACGGCTGCACGCCGCCCGCGCCCACCTGTGGGAACGGGCCGGCCTGCTCGACGCGGCGCGGGCGGCGTACGAGCAGGCGGCCCGGCGGTCCATGAACCTGCCGCAGCAGCGTTACCTGTACGGCCGCGCCGCCCGCCTCGCCACGCCGGACTGACCCGTCGGCTCCACCCCACCGGCCGTCAGCCCTCGGCGAGGACCTCGCGCAGCCGGACGGCGAACGTGCCCGGGTCCTCGACGAAACCGATGTGCCCGCCGGGGAACAGGGTCGCCTCGACGCCCAGGGACGCGGCCAGCGCCCGGGACGTACGGTCGCAGATCTCGCCGGTCGACTCCTCGCCGATGCCGACGACGACCCGGGTGGGGCCGGCGCGCAGCGCCGCGACGTCCGGCTGGAACCCGATGGTGCCCCGGATCATGTGAACGTACTGGAAGTGCTCGTCGGCGGCGGCCTGCGGCTCCGGCTCGCCGCCGAACATGCCCAGCACGACCTCCTCAGGAAGCTCGATGTTGGCGATGGCGAGGAACTTGCGCCCGGCGCCCAGGCGGTCCCCGGAGACGTACGTGGCGATCATGTCCTCCTCCCGGGCGAGCAGTTCCTCGGCGTCGTCGAGGATCGTCACCAGGGGCGGCTCGTGGGCGATCACCGTGTGCGCCGCCTCCGGGTGGGCCTGGGCCAGCGCCAGCACGGTGACCGCACCACCGCTGGAGCCGAGCACGGCGGCCGGACCGACATCGAGGTGGGCGACGAGCCGGGCCAGGTCCTCGGCGCGCAACTGCGGCGTCGAGTCCTGGTGCGGGTCGTGCAACCGGCTGCGGTTGATACCGCGCGGGTCGGTCGTCAGCACCGTGTGGTCGACGGCCAGCAACTCGGCCAACGGCACGAACGCCCCGGCGTCCATCGGGGCGGCCACCAACGCCACCAGCGGGCCCCGCCCGCGTACCTCGTAGTGCAACAGACCGTCCGGAACCTCCAGGGCGCCGACGGTGACATTCTCGGTGGAAGTGGTGCTCATCAGGGTCCTTCCGGGTCGTGACGCGTCCGCGTACGCAGTAGGGACTCCCGTCGTACGGCAGAATCGTCGCTCGTGAGGGTGATTTCCGCGGAGCGCGACGGACGGGCGGCCGACGAGCCGGGCCTGACGCGGGCCCGCGACGGCGACGCCCGGGCGTTCACGCAGCTGGTGGCCCCGCTGCGCCGGGAACTACACGCGCACTGCTACCGGATGCTCGGCTCCAGCCACGACGCCGACGACGCCCTCCAGGAGGCGCTGCTGCGCGCCTGGCGGGGCCTGCCCCGCTTCGAGGGGCGCAGCTCACTGCGGTCCTGGCTGTACACCGTGTCCACCCGCACCTGCCTCGACCTGGTGGCCGGCCGCAACCGCCGCGCCCTGCCGGTCGACCTCGGCCCGGCCAGCGACCGGGCCGTGACCGACGACCCGCCGGTCACCGACGTCGCCTGGCTCGGCCCCTACCCCGACGCCGGCCTGCCCGACTCCCCCGCCGCCCCGCACGCCCGCTACGAACAACGCGAGGCCGTCGAGCTGGCGTTCGTCGCCGCCCTGCAACACCTGCCCGGCAACCAGCGGGCCGCGCTGCTGCTCTTCGAGGTGCTGGGCTTCTCCGCCGCCGAGATCGCCACCATGATGGTGACCTCGGTGACCTCGGTGAACTCCGCGCTGGCCCGGGCCCGCCGAATGGTGGCCGACAAGGTTCCCGCGCTCAGCCAGCAGCGCACCCTGCGGCGGCTGGACGACGCCCGCCTGCGCCGGCTCGTCGACGGCTACGCCACCGCCCTGGAGAACGGCGACGCCGACGCGCTGGTCGCCCTGCTCACCGAGGACGTCACCTGGTCCATGCCGCCGATGCCGCACTGGTACCGCGGCCTCGACGCGGTCATCGACTTCGCCCGGGAGGTGCCGCTGACCCGGTGCGGGCAGTGGCGGCACCTGCCCACCGCCGCGAACGGCCAACCGGCGCTGGCCTGCTACCTGCGCCGGGGCGCGGACGGCCCGTTCCTGGCCTGGTCGGTCAACGTGCTGACGCTGCGCGACGACCGGATCAGCGAGGTCAGCTCGTTCGTGGGGGCGGAGCACGTCACCGCGTTCGGGCTGCCCTCGTCGCTGCCGGCCGGCTAGTCGCTGCGTCTGCTGGCGTCGAGGGCGGCCTGCTCCACCCGCTGGCGGTGGTCCAGCCACCATGACTCGTCGGCGGGGGGCAGGTTGTCGTTGCTGGGCAGCAGCCCGGCCGCGCCGTCGATGAGTTCGCGCACGATGTCAGCGTGGCCGGCGTGCCGTTGTGTTTCCGCGATGACGTGGACCAGGACGTGGTGCAACGTGACCGCCGCATCGCCCCACCACGGCACTCGGCCGACCTCATCCAGTGCAAGGGCTTCGATGGTGGTGTCGGCGTGGGCGATCGCGCGACGGTACAAGTCGACGATCTCATCGCGGGTCTCATCTGCGGTCGCCCACATGTCTGCATTGATCTCCGCTCCGTCGCCGACGTACGGCAGCTCCTGCTCGAACGGTCGACCGAACACGACGCCGAAGTAGAGGATCTCCATGGCCGCCGAGTGCTTCACCAGACCGAGCAAGTTGGTGGCGGTCCGGGTCAACGGACGCCGAATATCGTATTCGCTGAGCCCGTCGAGCTTCCACAGCAGCGCGTCGCGGCCGCCCTTCAGGTAACTGTGCAGGTCTGCCTTCATGGTGCCACGATGACATCCGGTTGGGTCTTGGCGCTGCCCCGGATGATCCATACAGATCACGGTCGGCAGGACACGCCCCAGGGGGTCGCCTTCCCCGCCGCGCCCGGTCAGCTCCCCGTGCCCGTCGCGGCGGCATGAGTACTACGACTCAGGTGTCCGGGGCGCCGCGCGACGAGGATCGTCACCATCCCCCACGCCGACGATGTCGACCAGCACGAACAGGCGGACGGCCCGTCCGGCGGCCGGTCGCCCCCTCGGGGGCGATGTAGCCGGCCGCCCCGGGAAGAATCAGAAGGCCGTTGACGGTGGCCGTTGCGCCCGTGTGCTACCGATCGTGGTGTGGCCGTAGTCGACCCGTCACAAGGGCGATCGGGTTCCGGGGAAGTGGCATTGGCCTGGGGAGGCATTGTTGACTGGTCGTTCGGTGGTACTTCCCGTCTCCGTGGCGGGTGTGGAGCTTGAGGTCGAGGTGGCCCGCCCGGTCGGCTCAGAGGAGACCGGGCGCGGGGAGATGGTACGCGACACGGTGACGGACGCGTTCGATCGCGCCCAGGAGGCGATTGTCGCGGTGGCGGCGTCGACCGTGGGCACCATTGCGCAACTGGGTCAGCAGTCGCTGCGGCCCGACGAAGTTCAGGTCAAGTTCGGGTTGAAGTTCTCGGCGAAGGGAAACGTGATCGTCGCGGGTGTGTCGAGCGAGGCGACCATGGAGGTGGCACTGACCTACCGCGCTGCGGCGGGGCACTTCCCTGATGGCGCCTGACGAAAGGGTTCCGGGGTTTCTTGGCCGGGTTCTCAATGCGGCTGGCCGCCCCGAAGGCACATGTTTTCAGGTAGCGCCTGGCGTGTTCGTGACGGCGTGGCATGTGCTGCGGAACATTGACGCGGGCACCGCAGACGCAGGAGATATCGACGGTGTGGTGCAGGTTGATCCGTTGGCTGGTGGGGGCGGTTTCGCCGCGCGGATCATCAACGTTGACCGGGTGCACGACCTCGGTGTGCTGCGCGCAGAAAGCAGGCTTCCTGCGGTCGTGCCGGGCGTGGCGGCCACGGATGGCGTCGGGCTCAGGGCCGAGGTGGTGGTCACAGGCTCGGTGGATCTGCCGGACTATCAGGAGTATCGCTTCCTGGACGCGCCAGGGCACTGGGCGGGTGGTACGACCCGGGATGGGGTGCGGCTGGGTCGGTTGACGGCGAGCGCGGTGATGCGGGGGATGTCGGGTGCCCCGGTGCGGGGTGTCGACGGCATGGTCGTGGGTGTCGTGTCGGCCAGGTACAACACCAACGACAGCTGGGGCCGGGACACGGTGTGGGTCGCGCGAACAGAGGACCTGGCACCCCTGCTGCGCGACGTCGGGGTCGAGCTGCGGGCGTGGGAGAAGGCCGAATACCCCGAACCGCCCATACCAGGCATTTGCCCATATCCAGGCTTGTCCGCGTTCGCCGCGGGCCAGGCCGAGTGGTTCTTCGGCCGCGAGGAGCTGACCGCGAAACTGGTGCACCGACTGGTCGCGGCCAAGGATCGCGGATTGCCGTTGCTGGTGGTAGGCGTATCCGGCTCGGGCAAGTCGTCCTTGTTGCGGGCCGGTCTCATGCCCGCGTTGTCGCGTGGCGACCTCCCGATTCCCGGTTCCGCAGACTGGCCGCAGGTCCGGCTGACACCCGGCTCGAGGCCGCTGACCGAGTTGGTCAGCCACATGGCGGTTCTGGCGGGCAGTTCGGTCGGGACCTCGGTGGACGAGGTACGGGACGACCCGGTTCGGTTCGCAGCGCTGGCCCGCCAGGCGGCGCTCGCGGACGCAAGCAGGAAGGGACTCGACGTTGCCGGGCCGGTGGTGTTGATCGTCGACCAGTTCGAAGAGATCTTCACGCTCTGCAGGGACGCCGCCGAACGGGCCGCGTTCATCGCGGCCCTCCGCGCGGCAGCCGTCAGCGTCGCCGACGACGAGACCACCCCGAGCGCGCTGGTGCTCGCCAGCCTGCGGACAGATTTCTTCTCCTCCTGCGCGCAGGAACCGGGCCTGGCCGAGATCCTGCAGGACAACCAGTTTCTGGTCGGTCCGATGAGAATCTCCGAACTGCGGAGCGTCGTGGAAGGACCCGCAGCCGTCGTCGGTCTTGGCGTTGAGCGGGGCTTGGTCGATCGGGTGCTGGAGGACGTCGTCGACGCCGCCGGTCATCAACCGGGCACCCTGCCGTTGCTTGCGTATGCGTTGGCGGCTACCTGGAACAAGCGGCGAGGCAACACCATGGCGCTGGCCAGCTACCAGGAATCCGGTGGCGTTCGGGGCGCGATCAGCGAGACGGCGGAGAAGCTGTTCACCTCGATGTCCGAGCCGGAGCAACACATCGTACGGCGGTTGTTGCTGGCGATGGTGGCAGTCGGTGACGGTGTCGATGACACTCGTCGCAGGGTGCCGAAGTCGGAACTGACCGGTGGTGACGACGACTCGGTGACCGTGCTCAACCGGTTGGTCGCCACCCGGCTGGTGGCCGTGGACAAGGACACCGTCGAGATCGCCCACGAAGCCCTGTTACGCGCGTGGCCACGGTTGACCTCCTGGCTGAGCGAGGACCGGACCGGCCTCGTCGTACACCGCAGGCTCACCGATGCGACGAACGACTGGCTCAACCTGGATCGGGATGACGGCAGCCTGTATCAGGGCGCTCGGCTGGCTGTCCTCCGGGCGTGGTTGGACGAGCGGGACGACCGCGTGGCCAACCTCACCGATGCGGAACGCGAGTTCGTCGCGGCGAGCGAGGCTGCGGAGGAATCGGCGCACGAGACCGTCCGGCGCAACAACCGGCGACTGCGTCGCGGGGTGGTGGCGCTCGCGTTTCTGCTCGTTGCCGCCGTGGTTGCGGGCGGGCTCGCGGTGTGGCAGCAGCGGGTAGCGGACGGGCAGAGATACCGGGCCGAACAGCAGCGTGCCGTTGCGTTGTCGCGGCTGTACTCGTCGGAGTCACTGACCGCACGCGACGCCGATCCGCACCGGTCACTGTTGCTGGCGATAGCAGCCTGGCAGGTCGCGCCGACCGAGGAGTCGCGCGGCGCCATCCTGAGTGCGCAGAGCATTCCCTACCGGGGCGTGCTCGGCCCCGTTGAGGCCCGGCTGTTCGATACGGCTCTCAGTCCCGACGGCACGCTCGCCGCGCTGGCGGCCACCGACGGCTCAGTTACGTTGTGGGACACCGAAAGCCATCGTCAGGTGGCCGAGTTGACCGGCACGGATGGCGGGCTGCCGATCGTCGAGTTCAGCCCGGACGGAAACATACTCGGCACCGCCCATTCCACTGAACGCGCCGAACACCGGCTACGGCTGTGGGACGTACGCACGCGCAAACTCATTCGCAGCTTGCCCGGTGACGCCCTCAGTATGGCATTCAGCCAGGACGGGACCTCCCTCGCAACCGCATCCAGGAACGAGCCCACCATTGTGTTGTGGGAGGTGGCGAGCGGACGGCGGGTGCGTTCCTACGACAAGGGCGGCGCCGCGTTCGGAGTCGCGTTGAGCCCCGATGGCTCGCTGCTCGCGGCGGGTGGCGGAAACAACAGCGTCCAGGTCTGGCAGACCGCCACCGGACGCCGGGTGGCGGTTCTGGCCGGCCACGAGAAATACGTCACAAGCGCGGATTTCAGTCCGAATGGCCGGCTGCTGGCCAGTGGCAGTGCCGACGGGACGGTGCGGTTGTGGGACGTGCGCAACGGCCGAGCCGCGGGCGTTCCGATACTGCGCCCACCCGGCGGGAACGAGTTCATCAAGGAGGCGGAGTTCAGCCCGGACGGGCGACACGTGATCGCTGGCCTGAGCAGGAGCAAGAGCGTTCAGTGGTGGCGGGTTGTCGACGGTGCCACCGTCCGCTCCTTTGTCGGACACACCGAAGGCGTCGCGTCAGTCGGGTTCAGCCGAGACGGCCATGCCGTGCTCAGCGGCAGCCTCGACCGCTCGGCGATTCTGTGGCGAGCGCAGACCAATGTTCTCGACCAGTCCCACGCACCCACTGCCGTGGCGTTCAGTCCGGACCGGCGTTTGCTGGCCTTCCCGAGAGGCAAGGTGGTGACGCTGTGGGACATGACCAGACGGTCCGTGGTTCGTGAATTGAACACCGGGGTGATCAATTCGCTTTCTTTCAGGCCGGACAGTGCCGAACTGGCGACGGCAGGCGCCGACGGAACTGTGCGTCTGTGGAATGTCGCGAGCGGGCAAGCGGGCAGGCCCGGAGCCATCGGAGATGGCATGGTGCCCTACTCCGTCCGGTACAGTCCGGACAGCAGGGCTGTGGTTGCGCACGGTGGTCCGTCTCGGGAGGCGATAGACTCGGGCGACGCCAAAGTTGTACGCTTTCGGCTAATGCGTTGGGACCTATCCAATCCGGACTCTCCGCCGGTTCGGATAACTTATGAACCTGAGGACGTGACGCGCGACCCTTATCCAGGAGGCCAGATCGCTTTCTCCCCGGATGGGAGTTTGATCGCCGTCCCGTTGAGCAACGGAACGATCGAGCTTCGCGATCCGCGTACCGGCGATTTGGTTGACACCCTGGATGGCCGCCATGGATTTGCCACTGCGGTGGCGTTCAACCAAGACGGCACGATCCTGGCGAGCGGGGGCAGCGACCGAAACCTGCGGCTGTGGGATGTCTCCAGCAGAAAAGAGCTCGGCGGTGCGTTGAGCGGGCATAGTGGCGCCATCAGGGGAGTGGGTTTCCTGCCGGACGGCGACACGCTTGCCTCGGTCAGCGACTATGACATGTCGCTGCGACTGTGGGACGTATCGGCACAAAAACCCTTGGCGACGGTGCGCACATCCACCTCTCTGGACGGTCTTGCCGTGCAGCCCGGTACCGGGCTGATCGCCATGGCCGGGGTGCATTCGCAGATCAATATTGTGGATCCCGACCCCGATCGGGTGGTGTCCGACGCCTGCTCCGCGTTGCGTGGCACGCAGATGGTTGCCGAGGCGTGGAGAGCCACCGGCAATGATCCGGACCAGGCCCCACGATGCTGAGCTGTGGTGCGTGGCAGCCCTGCGTGCCCACCAGCCGGGCCCACTGCTCGACCGCCCCCACGAGGTGGTCACCTACGCCTCGGCCGCGTCCCGCAGGGGTGGCACCCGTGGGACGATCATGCGGAGAGGCTTCCGCAGGCGTGGCGACCAGGCAACTCGATATTGGTGACGCGGTGTGCGGGCCGACGGCCGCATGAGCGACATTTTCGCAGGTGCGAGACCATGCAGATATGAGTGCTGTCGTCCTTTCCCCGTTGATCCTTTAGGCTTCGACGCGTGACAACCCGGTCCGCGCTCGGCGGCCGAGCGGTCTATCCCGGCACCTTCGACCCGCTCACGCCCGGGCACCTCGACATCATCGATCGGGCCCGCCGACTGTTCGGGCAAGTCACTGTGCTTGTCGCCATCAACCGAGCCAAGACGCCCGCGACGGCACCGACTGCCAGAGCGGCGGCGATCCGGGACGCTCTTCCGAGTGACTGGGACAACGTCGACGGAGACGGCATGATCATGCAAGTCACGGCCATTCCGGGTGCTCCGCCGCAGGTCGGAGCACCCGACGTGATCACTTGGCGTTGAAGTAGTTCGCCTCCGGGTGGTGCACCACGATCGCGTCGGTGGCCTGCTCCGGCACCAACTGGAACTCCTCCGACAGCTGCACCCCGATCCGCTCCGCGCCCAACAGCTCCACGATCTTCGCCCGGTCCTCCAACTCCGGGCAGGCCGGGTAGCCGAACGCGTACCGGCAGCCCCGGTAGTCGTTGCGCAGCAGGCCGGCCAGGTCCGCCGGGTCGTCGGCAGCGACCGTACGCCCGCCGGGCAGGGTCAGCTCACTGCGGATGCGCCGGTGCCAGTACTCGGCGAGCGCCTCGGTGAGCTGCACGGACAGGCCGTGCACCTCCAGATAGTCGCGGTACTCGTTGGCGGCGAACATCTTCGCGGTGTACTCGCTGATCGGCTGCCCGACGGTGACCAGCTGCAACGCCACCACGTCGAGCTGGTCGCCCCTGGGCCGGAAGAAGTCGGCCAGGCAGAGCCGGCGCTCCTGCCGCTGCCGGGGGAAGGAGAACCGGGCCCGCTCGGTGCTGGCGTTCTCGTCCAGCACCACCAGGTCGTTGCCCTCGGCGTACGCGGGGAAGTAGCCGTAGACGACGGCCGCCTCCAGGACCTGGTCGGCGATCAGCCGGTCCAGCCAGTAGCGCAGTCGCGGGCGACCCTCGGTCTCCACCAGCTCCTCGTACGACGGGCCCTGGCCGCCGCGCGCGCCGCGCAGCCCCCACTGGCCGAGGAAGGTGGCCCGCTCGTCGAGCAGCGCCGAGTAGTCGGCCAGCGGCACACCCTTGACCACCCGGGTGCCGAAGAACGGCGGGGTGGGCACCTCCACGTCGGTGGCCACGTCCGAGCGGACCGAGGCGTCGTCCAGCTCGGGCAGGACCTCGCTGACCATCGCCTTCTGCCGCTCCCGGCGGGCCCGCCGCGCCTCGAGCGCCGCCTCCCGCTCGGGGTCGACGACCGGCGCGCCGCCACGCTTGGCGGTCATCACCCGGTCCATCAGGGACAGCCCCTCGAAGGCGTCGCGGGCGTAGTGCACCTGGCCGGGGAACATGCTCCGCAGGTCGTCCTCGACGTACGCGCGGGTGAGCGCGGCGCCGCCGAGCAGCACGGGCCAGCGCTCGGCGACCCCGCGCGAGGCCATCTCGGCGAGGTTCTCCTTCATGATCACAGTGCTCTTGACCAGCAGCCCGGACATCCCGATCGCGTCGGCCCGATGCTCCTCGGCAGCGTCGAGGATCGCGTTGATCGGCTGTTTGATGCCGATGTTGACGACCTCGTAGCCGTTGTTGGACAGGATGATGTCGACCAGGTTCTTACCGATGTCGTGCACGTCGCCCTTGACGGTGGCGAGCACGATGCGGCCCTTGCCCTCGTCGTCGGCCTTGTCCATGTGCGGTTCCAGGTAGGCCACCGCGGTCTTCATCACCTCGGCGGACTGGAGCACGAACGGCAGCTGCATCTGCCCGGAGCCGAACAGCTCACCGACGACCTTCATCCCGTCGAGCAGGATGTCGTTGATGATGGACAGCGGCGTGCGGCCCTCGGCCATCGCGGTGTCCAGATCGGCCTCCAGGCCGTTGCGCTCCCCGTCGATGATCCGCCGCTTCAGCCGCTCGTCCAGCGGCAGCGCGGCCAACTCCTCGGCCCGGCCGGCCCGCGCCGAGGCGGCGTCGACGCCCTCGAAGACCTCGATGAACCGCTGCACCGGGTCGTACCCCTCGCGGCGCCGGTCGTAGACCAGGTCCAGCGCGATCTGCCGTTGCTCGTCGGGGATCTTCGACATCGGCAGGATCTTGCTGGCGTGCACGATCGCCGAGGTGAGCCCCGCCTGCACACACTCGTGCAGGAAGACCGAGTTGAGCACCTGCCGGGCGGCCGGGTTGAGCCCGAAGGAGACGTTGGAGATCCCGAGGGTGAAGTTGACCCCCGGATAGCGGGCGGCGATCTCCCGGATCGCCTCGATCGTCTCCAGCCCGTCCCGGCGGGTCTCCTCCTGACCGGTGGCGATGGGGAAGGTCAACGCGTCGATGAGGATGTCGGAGCGGCGCATCCCCCACCGGCCGGTCAGGTCGTCGATCAGCCGGGAGGCGATGCGTACCTTCCAGTCCCTGGTGCGGGCCTGGCCCTCCTCGTCGATGAGCAGCGCCACCACGGCGGCGCCGTGCTCCTTGACCACCGGCATCACCCGCGCGTAGCGGGACTCCGGGCCGTCACCGTCCTCGAAGTTGACCGAGTTGACCACGCACCGTCCGCCGAGCATCTCCAGCCCGGCCTCGACCACGGCCGGCTCGGTGGAGTCCAGCATGATCGGCAGGGTGGACGCCGTGGCGAACCGGCCGGCCAGCTCGCGCATGTCCGTGGTGCCGTCCCGGCCGACGTAGTCGACGCAGAGGTCCAGCAGGTGCGAGCCGTCCCGGGCCTGGCTGCGGGCGATCTCCACGCAGGCCTGCCAGTCGGCGGCGAGCATCGCCTCCCGGAACGCCTTCGAGCCGTTGGCGTTGGTCCGCTCCCCCACCATCAGCACGCTGGCGTCCTGGGCGAACGGCACGTGGTGGTAGATCGAGGAGACGCCCGGCTCGGGCCGGGGCTCGCGGGCCACCGGTGTCGCGCCGCGCAGCCGCTCGACGAGCATCCGGATGTGCTCCGGGGTGCTGCCGCAGCAGCCACCCACGAGCGAGACGCCGTACTCGGTGACGAAACGCTCCAGGGCGTCGGCCATCTCGACCGGGGTGAGCGGGAAGTACGCGCCGTCGGCGGTGAGCACGGGCAGGCCGGCGTTCGGCATCACCGACAGCGGGATCCGGGAGTTCTGGGACAGGTGGCGCAGGTGCTCGCCCATCTCGGCCGGGCCGGTGGAGCAGTTGAGCCCGATCAGGTCCACCCCGAGCGGCTCGATGGCGGTCAGCGCCGCACCGATCTCGCTGCCCAGCAGCATGGTGCCGGTGGTCTCGACGGCGACGTGGCAGATGATCGGCACCCGCTGACCCAGCTCGGCCATCGCCCGCTTCGAGCCGACCACTGCGGCCTTGACCTGGAGCAGGTCCTGACAGGTCTCGACGATCAGGGCGTCCGCGCCGCCGGCGATCAGGCCGGTGGCGTTCTCCTGGTACGCGTCGCGCAGCGTCGCGTAGGCCGTGTGGCCCAGGGTGGGCAGCTTGGTGCCCGGGCCGATCGAGCCGAGCACGAAGCGGGGCTGCTCGGGAGTGGCGTACGCGTCGGCGGCCTCCCGGGCCAGCCGGGCGCCCGTCTCGGACAGCTCCCGGATCCGCCCCTCGATGCCGTACTCGGCCAGGTTGGCCAGGTTGGCGCCGAAGGTGTTCGTCTCGATGCAGTCCGCCCCGACCGCCAGGTACGCCTCGTGCACCCCGCGCACCACGTCGGGACGGGTGACGTTGAGGATCTCGCTGCATCCTTCGAGGCCGTCGTAGTCGTCGAGGGTCAGGTCCGCGGCATGCAGCATCGTCCCCATCGCGCCGTCGGCGATGAGGATCCGGTCGGCAAGCACATCCAGCAACGAAGTCCGCACGCCTTCAGGTTAATCCGACCATCCGGGCGACCGCTGCAACCCACTGGCGGGTCCCACATTCTGTCAGCGGAATCACCGTTTCCGATTCGTACCGGTTCGCCGCCTGGCGGATCGGCGGACCGGCGCGGCCGACGGGCCGTGTCCAGCCACGGCACGTAGGCTGACGGACGTGAAGGACATCAGCGACGCGACCGTGCGACAGCTCCAGGTCGCGGCGCGGCGTCAGACGCGCCGAGCTGGAGTTGTCGTAGGCGGACGGACGAGCGGGCGGACGCCCGGCGCCGTCCCCGACGAGCAGGGTGAGGTGACGGCGTGACCGAGTTCGACGGGCTGCCGGTGCTGCGGTCCCCGGTGGCGATCGCCGCCTTCGAGGGGTGGAACGACGCCGCGGACGCCTCGACCGCCGCCGTGGAGCACCTGGAACAGGTCTGGCAGGCCCGACCGGTCACCGAGCTGGACCCGGAGGACTTCTACGACTTCCAGGTCAGCCGACCGACGATCAGCATGGCCGACGGCGAGACCCGGCGGGTCGAGTGGCCCACCACGCGGTTCATGGTGGCCAGCCCGGAGGGCACCGAGCGGGACGTGGTGCTGATCCGGGGCATCGAGCCGAGCATGCGCTGGCGCACCTTCTGCGAGCAGGTGCTGGAGATCTGCCACAGCCTGGAGGTGGAACGGGTGGTGCTGCTCGGCGCGCTGCTGGCCGACGTGCCGTACACCCGACCGTTGCCGATCAGCGGCAGTGCCTCCGACGCGGCGGCAGCCGAGCGCTACCAGCTCACCCCCACCCGCTACGACGGACCGACCGGAATCGTCGGGGTACTGCACGACGCGTGCATCCGGGCCCAGGTGGACGCCGTCTCGTTCTGGGTGCACGTACCGCACTACGCGAACAACCCGCCCTGCCCGAAGGCCACCCTCGCGCTGCTGCACCGGGTGGAGGACGTGCTGGATCTGCCGGTGCCGATGGCCGACCTGGCCGAGGAGGCCGCCGAGTGGGAGCAGCGGGTGCGCGGCGCGGCCGAGCAGGACGCCGAGCTGGGCGAGTACGTCCGTGAGCTGGAGGAGCGCGTCGGCGACGCCGGCATCACCCCGCTGACCGGCGACGAGATCGCCCAGGAGTTCGAGAAGTACCTGCGCCGCCGGGGTGGCTCGGCGGGCCCGACCGCAGGCTCCTGGTAGCCCCTCCCCCTACACCGACCCGGCCCCCGGACGACGAAACGTCCGGGGGCCGGGTCTTTTCGCGTGTCCGGGGTGGCGACGTCACCACCTCTACGGCATCCTAGGAACCTAGCTGTCAAGAGGAGGCGGGCGTGCAGATCAACCCGGGGGCCGCCGAGTTCCCGCACCGGCAGATCGCCGCGCAGCTCAAGGCCCAGGTGCGCCGCGGCGACTGGGCACCGGGCGAGCGGCTGCCGTCCATCCCGGCCATCGCCGAGATGTTCGGCGTGGCGAAGCAGACCGTGCAGCGCGCCGTCGACCAGTTGCGGGTCGAGGGCATCCTGATCACCAAGCCCGGCTCCGGCACGTACGTCCGCGGCACCCGGCGCCGGCTCAACCGGCTCTCCCGCGGCCGGTACGGCGGCTTCCGCGGCTACCACACCGACCTCGCCGCCCGATACCGACAGCAACTCGTCCAGGTCGGCCGCGCGCCGGCCCCGCCGGAGGTGGCCGACGCGTTCGGCGTACCCGACGGCACCGACCTGCTCTGCCGCCGGCACCTGGTGCGCACCGACGACTCACCGGTCGAGGTGGGCGCCTCCTGGTTCCTGCCGAAGGACACCGCCGGCACCTCGCTGGAACGCGCCGAGGCGTTCGGCCGGCCGCTCTACCAGGAGGCCGAAGAGGCCACCGGCCGGCGGTACGTCTCGGCGACCGACACCATCAGCGCCCGGCAGCCCAGCCGGGAGGAGGCCGAGACCCTCCAGATCCGCCCCGACACACCGGTGCTGCACCTGCTGCACGTCGCCTACGACGGTGACCGCAAGCCGATCGAGGTCGCCCAGGCCACCTGGCCCGGCCCGATGACCACCCTCACCGAGGAGTACCGCATCCCCGCCCCGGCCCCGGAACAGGACCCCGACCCCGGCCTGGTGCTCGGCTGACCGCGGCTTCGACGATCTTGCAGTTCGGGCCGCGACGAAAGGTGCGGAAGCCGCGAGTCGGCGGCCGGAACTGCAAGATCGACGGCAGGCAGGGGCGAGCGACGGGGCGAGGGTTCAGAGGCGGACGCCGAGCAGGGCGTCCACGGTGGTGGTGAAGAGCGCCGGGGCCTGCGGGTCGTCGGCGGCGCCGGCGAGGGTCCGCTCGGCCCAGTCGTCGGCCAGCGCGAGCGCTCCCGGGGTGTCCAGGTCGTCGGCGAGCCGGGCGCGTACCCCCGCCAGGAACGCCTCCCCGGACGGCCCGATCGGCGCGGCGGCAGCCCGCCGCCAGCGGGCCAGCCGCGCCTGCGCGGCATCGAGCAGCTCGTCGGTCCAGGTGCGGTCGGCGCGGTAGTGGCCGGACATCAGCCCGAGCCGGACAGCCATCGGGTCGACCCGGTCGGCCCGCAGCCGGGAGACGAAGACCAGGTTGCCCTTGGACTTCGACATCTTCTCGCCGTTGAGGCCGATCATGCCGGCGTGCACGTAGTGATCGGCGAAGGGCGCCGCGTCGGTGAGCCGTTCGGCGTGCGCGGCGGAGCACTCGTGGTGCGGGAAGAGCAGGTCGTTGCCGCCGCCCTGCACGTCGATCCGGTCGCCGAGCAGGTTCAGCGCGATCACCGCGCACTCGATGTGCCAGCCGGGGCGGCCGGCCCCCAGCTCGCCACCGGGCCAGGACGGCTCCCCCTCGCGGGCCCCGCGCCAGAGCAGCGGATCCAGTGGGTCACGCTTGCCGGCCCGGTCGGGGTCGCCACCACGCTCCGGGAAGATCTCCAGCATCTGCTCCCGGGTCAGGTTGGACTCGTAGCCGAACGCCGGTGCGGCGCTGACGTCGAAGTAGACGTCGCCGGTACCGTCGTCGAGCCGGTACGCCGCGCCGTCCTTGAGCAGCACCTGCACCTTCTCGGCGATGTCCGGGATCGACTCCACCGCGCCGACGTAGTGCGCCGGCGGGATGATCCGCAGCGCCTCCATGTCCTCGCGGAACAGCGCGGTCTCCCGCATGGCCAGGACCTTCCAGTCCTCGCCGTCGCGCTCGGCCCGCTCCAGCAACGGATCGTCGATGTCGGTGACGTTCTGCACGTACCGGACGGTCAGGCCGGCGTCGCGCCACATCCGCTGCACCAGATCAAAAGTGATCATGGTGGCGGCGTGCCCCAGGTGGGTGGCGTCGTAAGGGGTGATACCGCAGACGTACATGCGGGCCGCGCCGTCGGGCCGGCTGGGGTGGACACCGCGCCGGGCCGAGTCGTACAAGCTCAGCGGCCCGCCGTTCCCCGGCAGCCGTGGCACCTCGTGTCCCGCCCAAGACTCCATGACCGTCAGCCTAACGAGCCGTCAGGCCGCGGGTGGGCACCCTCCGGGTGATCAACACGACAACGGCTCACATGGGCGGCCAGGGCATCGCCGGCCAGTCCTGCGGTGGTTGCGGGTAGCGACCGGTCTCGCGCAGCCGGTCGATACGGGCGGCCAGCTCGGCGACCTCACCGAGGGTCAGGTGCTCGGCCAGCTCCTCGCCCAGCTCACCGGCGACCAGACCGGCGAGGGTGTCGAGCATCTGGACCACGTCCGGCGGCAACTGTCGGCCCGCCCAGCCCCACAGGACCGTACGCAGCTTCTCCTCGACGTGGAAGCAGACGCCGTGGTCGACGCCGTAGAGCCGGTCGTCCGGGCCGACCAGCACATGCCCACCCTTGCGGTCGGCGTTGTTGAGCACCGCGTCGAGCACCGCGAGCCGGGCCAGCCGCGGGTCGTCGGCGTGGGCGAGCGCGTACGCGGCCCCGTCGTCGTCCCGGGCGGCCGCGACCGGGAACCAGCGCGGCGGCACCGCCGCGGCGGGGACGAACCCGACCAGCGGCTCCGCGTCCTCCGGCTCGTCGATCCAGAGCTGGCAGGAGCCGGGGCCGAACGGCCCGTCCCGCAGCACCGTCGGCGGCACCAGGCCCCACCCGGTGGCCCGGGAGACCAGGTACGCCGAGACCTCCCGCCCGGCCAGGGTGCCGTCGGGGAAGTCCCAGAGTGGACGCTCCCCGCGTACCGGCTTGTAGACGCAGCGGGCGGTTCGCCCGTCGAGGGTCAGAATCCCGCGCAGGGTCGTGTTGGAGGCGTCGACCAGCCGCCCCTCGATGTCGAGCTCGCCGTCGCGCAGCAGCCGGAGCGCCGCACTGCCGTCGTGGCGGGGCTGCAACTCCGACGAGGTCACCGGTGGTAGCCGTTGTGCCGCGGGCAGAGGTGACCGGCGGGGTCGAGTGGCTGCCCGCAGAGCGGGCAGGGTGGCCGACCGGCGTTGACCACCCGGCGGGCCCGCTCGATGAACTCACGGGTCGCCTCGGGGGTCAGCCGCACCCGGAGCCGGTCGAGATCCTCGTCCGGCTCCTCGTCGTCCTCGTCGTCCTCGTCGTCGCCGCCGAGCTCGACCTCGACCTCCGTCTCACCGGCGGCGATCGCCTCGATCACCACGGTCGCGCTGTCGACGTCGAAGGCCAGGCCGAGGGTGCCGACCCGGAACTCCTCGTCGACCGGGGTGTCCAGCGGGTCGTTGTCACCGAGCGCGGCCGACGCCTCGGGCAGCTGGACACCGAAGCGGCGCTGGGCCTCGGCGAGCAGCTCCTCCAGCTTCTCGGCGAGCAGGGACACCTGCACCTTCTCCAGCGCGACGCTGACCAGCCGGCCGCCGCCGCGCGCCTGCAGGAAGAACGTGCGCTCCCCCGGCGGCCCGACGGTCCCGGCGACGAACCGCTCCGGCGGCTCGAAGGCGTGCACCTGGTGGGTCATGCCCACGACCCTATCCGGCGGGCGGAAGCGTCGCGTACCGCACCGAGGGTGGTTCAGCCGAGGGCGAAACGCCGCGGGCGGCGCGCGAACGCCCCCGGCGTGGCGGCGCCGCTCAGCCGGCGGCCCCCGCGCCGCCACCCACGGCGGCGTCGGAGTCGGCCCGCCGACTGGCCCGCCGGCGCCGCTTCGGCGGCGGCGGCACCAGCGCGGCCAGGTCACCGCCGGTGTCGTTGAGCCGGACCAGGAAGGGGCGCAGCGGGGTGTAGCGGATCGCGGTGACCGACGCCGGGTCGGCGACGATGCGCTGGAACAGATCCAGGTGTACGCCGAGCGCGTCCGCCACGATGGCCTTGATCACATCGCCGTGGCTGCACGCCAGCCAGACCGCCTCGGGGCCGTGCTCGGCGGTCACCCGGGCGTCCCAGGTGCGCACCGCGGCGACCGCCCGGGCGGCCATCGCGGCCATCGACTCCCCCGCCGGGAAGACCACGGCGCTGGGGTGCTGCTGCACGACCGGCCAGAGCGGCTCCTTGGCCAGCTTCTTCAGCGGCTGCCCCTCCCAGGCGCCGTAGCCGCACTCGATCAGCCCCTCCTCGACCACCGGCGCGGCCTGCGGCAGCGCCAGCTCCAGGGTCTGCCGGCAGCGGATCAGCGGGCTGGTGACCACCGTCGCCAACGGCAGCCCGCGCAGCCGCTCGCCGACGGCGGCGGCCTGGGCACGGCCGGTGTCGTCGAGCTCGACCGGCTGGCGGCCGGCCAGCCCGCCGTCGGCGTTCGCCGTCGTCCGGCCGTGTCGCAGAAGCAGAAGGGTCGCCACGCCGTCCACCCTACGGGCGGCCCGGACAGCCGGCGGCCCCCGGCACACAGGTGGTGTCGGGGGCCGCCGGCGATGTCGCGTCCACCCGGCGTACCGACGCCGGGCGGCTGGCTCAGGTGGCGCTGATCGTGCCGGTGAGCAGCAGCGCGAGCACCAGCGTGCCGAGCGCCACCCGGTAGAGCACGAAGACGTACAGGGTGTGGTGGGCGACGTAGCGCAGCAGCCAGGCGATGGCCGCGTAGCCGATCGCGAAGGCGATCACGGTGGCCACCACCATCTGCGCCACGGTCGGCACCGAGGTGCCCGGCGCGGCCGGTTCGAACACGTCACCGACGCTGAAGATCCCCGACATCACCACCGCCGGGATGGCCAGCAGGAAGGAGTACCGCGCCGCCGCCTCCCGGGTCAGGTTGAGCAGCAGGCCGGCGGTGAGCGTGCCGCCGGAGCGGGACACCCCCGGGATCAGCGCCATCGCCTGGGCGAAGCCCATCACGACGCCGTCGCGCATCCGGAAGTTCTCCAGCGTGCGGGTCTGCCGGCCCCAGTACTCGGCGAAGGCCAGCACGAAGGCGAAGACGATCAGCGTGGTGGCGACCACCCACAGGTTGCGGGCGGTCTCCCGGATCTGGTCCTTGAAGAGGAACCCGAACAGCCCGATCGGGATCGAGCCGACGATGACGTACCAGCCCATCCGGTAGTCGAGGCTGGCGCGCACCGAGCGGTCCCGCAGGCCGACCAGCCAGGTCCGGGTGATCCGCCAGATGTCCTTGGCGAAGTAGATCAGCACCGCCGCCTCGGTACCCAGCTGGGTGACCGCGGTGAAGGAGGCGCCGGCGTCCCGGTCGAAGAAGATCGCGGAGGTGATCCGCAGGTGTCCCGACGAGCTGACCGGCAGGAACTCGGTGAGTCCCTGGACGATGCCCAGGACGATGGCTTCGACCCAGGTCACTCGCCGACCCCGGAGAGGTCGAGGGCCTCGGCCACGGTACGCAGGGTCTGCACGCCGCTGTCCCGGTCGGCCACGAAGAGGGTCACCGACAGGGTGGTCACCCCGGCGGCGGCGTACTCCCGCATCCGCTCGGCGATACGCTCCTTCGGGCCGAGCAGCGAGGTGCGGTCGATGAACTCCATCGGCACCGCCGCGGCGGCGTCACGCTGCCGCTTGGCCAGGTAGAGGTCCTGCACCTCGCGGGCCGCGTCGCCGTAGCCCATCCGGGTGGCGAGCTGGTTGTAGAAGTTCTGCTGCCGGCTGCCCATGCCGCCGACGTAGAGGGCGGCGTACCACCGGACCAGCTCCGCGCAGGAGGCGATGTCGTCGCCGACCACCACCGGCACCGAGGGGACGACGTCGAAGCCGGCCAGCTCCTTGCCGGCCTTCGCCCGGCCGGCGCTGACCGAGGCGAGCTGCTCCTCGGCGAACTCGGGAGCGTAGAAGACGGCGAGCCAGCCGTCGGCGATCTCGCCGGCCAGTTCGAGGTTCTTCGGGCCGACGGCGGCCAGGTAGATCGGGATGTGCTCGCGCGGCGGGTGGAAACCCAGCCGCAGCGCCTTGCCCGGCCCGTCGGGCAGCGGCAGGGTGTAGTGCTCGCCGTCGTAGGCGACCTCCTTGCGGGCCACCGCGAGCTTCACGATGTCGACGTACTCCCGGGTCCGCGCGAGCGGCTTGGCGAAGCGTACGCCGTGCCAGCCCTCGGAGACCTGAGGACCGGAGACGCCCAGGCCGAGCCGGAACCGGCCGCCGGAGAGCGCGTCGATGGTGGCCGCGGTCATCGCGGTCATCGCCGGGGTCCGGGCGGGGATCTGCATCACCGCGCTGCCCACGTCGATCCGCTCGGTCTGGCCGGCCATCCAGGCCAGCATGCTCGGCGAGTCGGAGCCGTAGGCCTCGGCGGCCCACACCACCGAGTAGCCGAGCCGGTCCGCCTCCTGGGCGAGCGCGAGGTGGTCGGCGGGTGTGCTCCACGCCGTCTGATATCCGAGGCTGAGCCCGAGTCGCACTGGTCCTCCCCCATCCGCAGCACAGGTCGCACCAGGGTACGCAATGGCGGAGGTGGCCCCGATCACCGGCTCACCCCACCCGTGCGGGCGGTCGACGACCGGCACGGACCCCGCCGACGGTCGGATCGGCGACGCAGGGGCCAGACATGACGGGAGCGAGGATATCCGTGACGCCGGGTTCGAAATAAGGTTCACCCATGCAACAGCGACCGCTCGGCCGAAGCGGGCTGGCGGTTTCCCGGCTCGCGCTCGGCACCATGACCTGGGGTCGGGACACCGATGCCGACGACGCGGCCGCCCAGCTGAAGAGTTACCTCGACGCGGGCGGCAACCTGGTCGACACCGCCGACGTCTTCGGCGACGGCGACGCCGAGTCGGTGCTCGGCTCGCTGCTCGGTGCTCTCGTCCCCCGCGACGAGGTGCTCATCGCCACCAAGGCGGGCCTGCGGCCGGGCAGCGGACGGCGGCGCGACGGCTCCCGGGGCCACCTGCTGCGCACCCTCGACGCGTCGCTGCGCCGGCTGGGCACCGACCACGTCGACCTGTGGCAGGTGCACGGGTACGACCCGGACACCCCGCTGGAGGAGACCCTGGCGGCGCTGGATCACGCGGTGGCCAGCGGCCGGGTCCGCTACGTCGGCGTGTCGAACTTCTCCGGCTGGCAGACCGCCCGCGCCGCCGCCTGGCAGGCCGCCTGGCCGGGGCGGGCTCCGGTGGTCGCCGCACAGGTGGAGTACTCGCTGCTGGAGCGGGGCGTGGAGCGGGAGGTGCTGCCGGCGTGCGCGGCGCTCGGGCTGGGCGTGCTGCCCTGGTCGCCGCTGGGCCGGGGGGTGCTCACCGGCAAGTACCGCAACGGGCGGCCCGCGGACTCCCGGGCCGCCTCGGCGCACTTCGAACGCTTCGTCACCACCTACCTGGAACCGCGCTGCTCCAGCATCGTGGAGGCGGTCGCCATCGCGGCCGGCGGGCTGGGCGTCTCACCGCTGGAGGTGGCGCTGGCCTGGATCCGGGACCGGCCCGGGGTGACCGCGCCGATCCTGGGCGCGCGCACGGTGGGTCAACTGCTCGGCGCGTTGCAGGTGGAACGAATGACCCTGCCGGAGGAGATCACCACCGCGCTGGACGACGTCTCCGCCGTGCCGGTGGGCTACCCCGAGCGGGACGGCTGAGCGCTCAGCGGCCGGCGGGCCGCTTGCCGGGGACGCCCTCCAACGCCTGGAGGAAGCGGTTCTGGTCGTCCCTGGTGGTCGGGTTCACCACGTGGATCCAGGAGCCGTCGTCGAAGACGATCGTCGCCGGGAACTGCAGCAGCCGGGTGGGGCCGTAGTCGAAGTCGATCCGGGCCAGGCGGCGCCGCTCGACGCTCCACAACAGCCGGGGCCGACGCCCGTCCGGCTGGCCCGGGGCGGGACGCTCGGGCAGCTCCAGCACGTGCAGGTGGGTGTCGGTGACCGCGACCGGGGTGTCGGTGAACCGGGCCAGGAACAGCAGCATGCCGCCGGCGAGGCTGGTCAGGTCGCCGCTGAACGCGTACCGGTAGTGGTAGGTGAACTCGGCGAGCTGGTCGGCGAGCGGCTCGTACGCGTCGAAGCCGAACAGGGCCCGGAACGCCTCCTGCTCTCCGGTGAGCGGCAGCGGCCGCCTCGGCGGCACGAGCTGCCCGTCCCGTACCCGCCCGGCATCCGTCCCGCCTGCCACCACCGCCTTGGCGGGCAGGGTGAGCACACCGGCGGCGATCCGCACCGGGGTGATCACCGCGTCGACCCAGGCGACCGGGTTGACGATGTTCAGCAGCCCGAACAGCACCCGGGGGTCGAACGAGTCGGCGAGGGCGTCGCCCACCTGGTCGGCGAACTGCGCGCCCATCTTGTGGTACTCGTCGCTGTAGAAGCCGAACTGGCTGACGTAGCGGACCTGCTGGCCGGGCACCAGGGGCGCCACCAGCAGCCGCTCCGGCTCGTCGGTGCCGCGGAATTCCTCGCGCAGCTCCCGGGCCTTGTCGCGGACGCTGCGCGCCTGACCCACCACCGAGCCGGTCAGCCGGGTGATCCGGTTCCACGCTCCGGTCATGTCGTCCTCTCCGTCATGGCGGTCGCCTGCGCGCCGGTGGCCGGGCCCGGTGGGTGGTCCGAGGACATTGTGGCCGACCCGGTCGAGCCGGACCCACCGCCGGGCGAGCGCGGCGCGTGCTCGTGTCCGTGCCCGCCGCGACCGTGCCGGTGCCCGCGGTGGAGCGGCCCCTCGCCGACACCGGCGATCCCGATCGGATGATCCCCCGCCGGGACGGCCCGGACGGCTACCGGCCCGCCGGTTGCCCGGCGGGCGGCTGCCCGAAGACGTTCTGGTCGATCCAGTCGGCCCCGCTCTGCACGGCCTCCTGCACCTGGTCGCCGACCTGCTCGGAGCCGGGCACGGACAGCCCGGTGCCGATCGCGACGGTGCCCCAGGTGACGCCGTGGATGACGGTGTTGGGGATGTTCCAGGGCAGGTTGGTCGCCCAGTCCCGGGCGATGATCTTGCCGCCGTCGACGAGGCCGTTGTTGCGCAGCGCGCCCATCCGGTCGAACATGCCCATGTCGAACGGCGAGCCGGACTTGCCGAGCTTGAAGGTGCCCTTCGCCGGGTCGGTAACCTTGTGGTACCACTTGTCCGCCTTGCCGGCGGCAGCCCGCTTGTCGGCGTACTTCTGGCCCTTCATCAGGGCCTTCTGCTTGTCCGCGAGCTTGTTCAGGTGCCGGCCCAGCTTCTGCAGCTGGGTGATGATCTTCTCCAGCTTGAGGATGATCCGCTCCAGCAGCCGGACCACCTTCGGCAGGTGGGTCGCCAGCGGCCGGATGGCCTTCACGGCCCGGGCCAGAGTGATCATGAAGCGGGTGGCGGTGACCGCCATGCCGGTGGCCCAGGACGCGCCGGCCGTGAACGGCGCCATCAGCAACGCGGTGATCAGGGTGACCAGCAGGAAGTTGACGAACTCGACGCAGATGTCGACCAGCACCTCGTGGGTGATCTGCAACCCGTCGGCGACCCCCCGGAGGTACTCCGCGGTCGCCGTGAACTGGTCTGCCACGTCCAGCAACTGCTGCTCGGTCCCGGCGAGGCGCTGCCCGTACGCGTCGCCCGCCGGTGAACGCCAGCCGGACCGCTCGGCCTCACGGACGCTGCGGTGGTTGAGCGCGATCTCGCGTACCCGGGCTGCGACCGCGTCCCACTGCGTCGCGTGCGCCCGCAGCACCTCGGGGTCGCCGTCGACCATGTCGACCAGCTGGATCAGCGGCCAGGCGAGGGTACGACAGACACTGTCGACCGCCTTGTCCACCGTGGACAGTGCGCCGTCGATGTTGTTCCAGAGCTCGACGGCGCTGCCCGCGGGCCCGCTCATCGGCCCAGCCCCGAGCGGATCGCGGTGAAGCCGGCGTCGATCTGCTGCTCGTTGCGCTCGTACGAGTCCGCCGTGGCCCCGAGCGAGGTCCCCACCCGGTCGAAGGCGTCCTGCCCGGCACGGAACATCTCCATGCCGCCGCGCACCTGCTCGGCGTACTTGTCGCGCAGGATGTCGCTGGCGAAGGGCAGGTGACCGAACGCACCGGGGGGCACCTCCGCGGCCCCCGCGATGGCGGTGTGCAGCCCGCCCAGCCCGGCGGCGGCCTCCGCCGCGGCAGCCTGCAGGCGACGGACCGTCGCCACGTCCACTTCGATGTCCGGCATCGCCGCTTCCCCCTGTCAGTCGGCGCAGTGACGATACGATCCACCGGCCGTCGGCCGCCACCCCGGTCGACGCCAGGACGGGGAGGAACGAGGGATGACCGATCCAGCATCCGCTTTCGACGCGCTCGCCGGCCGGCTGGCCGCCATCGAGCAGCAGTTCGCCGGCCTGCAGGACGAACTGGCCGCCTTCCGTGCGACCGGGACCGACGACACCGGCCTGGTCACGGTGACGGTCGACGTGGCCGGAGAGCTGACCGACGTGACGTTCGAGCCGGTCGCCCTGCGCGCCGGCAGCCAGGGACTGTCCGACATGGTCCTTCAGGCGTACCGCAAGGCCCGGACCGCGGCGACGGAGCAGATCCAGGAGCGCACCGAGGGGCTGGACGTGAAGCTGGGGTCGAGCCTCGGCGACCTGTTCGGCGCGCCCGGCGACTTCTCCGCGCTCGGCCGCCTCGACGAGACGATGGGCCGACTGGAACGGTTGGAGCGCCGCCTGCCGGGGCAGTCGGCATGACCTCCCCGGGCTGGCCGCAGATCGTGGCACGGCTGCACGACTCGCTGGTCCGCTGCGACCGCGACACCGACCTCGAACTCGCCGTCGGGACCCGCCGCCTGCACCTGGCGGTGCGGCGGGCGACCGTGCGGGGGATCTGCCCGCCGCACGACGCGCGGCAGTTGGCCGACCTCGGCTGGCACGCCACACCGGACGGCAGCGCCTTCTGGTACGAGACACCCCGCACGCCGGAGGCGCTGCGTTGGTGGAGCGGCTTCGCCTGCCGTACCGCGGCGGCCGTGCTGACCACCGACCCCGCCGCGCTGGCCTGCCGGGTCCTGCCGGCGGGCGAGCCGATCACCGACCCCGTCGCGGCCACCCCGGTCGCGGACCCACCACCGGGACACGGCGGGACCTCACCCGCCGACGCCGTGCCGCCCGGCGGCGGGGCGGACCGGACGGCCGGGGGACGGCACCGGGCCGACGACGACCCCGGGCCGGACGCCGGCTCCCCGGCGGGGCGGGAGGCCACGGCCGACGCCACCGGCCTGCTCGCCGAGGCGGCGGCCCGCCACGACCTGCCCGGCTACCTGGGCGTGCTGCTCACCGGCGGGGTGTGCGTGCCGTTGGCCGGCGAGCCGACGCCCGACCGGGAGTTCCCCTGGACCGTCGTGCTGGGCGCGGGCGGAGAGCCACTGCTGCCGGTCTTCACCTCGCCGGACACGCTCACCGCGTTCGCCGGCGCCGGCGTGCCGTTCGTCGCGGCACCCGCCGCCGACCTGCTGGCCGACTGGCCGGACCGGGGCTGGGGGCTGTCCGTCGACCCGGGCGCCCCGCACGGGCTGACGCTCAGCGCGCCGGCGCTGAGCGCACTGCTGGCCGCCAACGACGTCGCCGGGCTCGTCGCACCGGACGGCGCGCGCACCGCGCCGAGCCCGGCCGGGGTCGGCAGCGCGCCCGACCCTGCCGGTGCCGCGCCCGGCCCGGCCGGACTCGGCGCCGCCCCGCCCGGGCCGTCCGCCGACGGAGGTCGGTAGCCGGGCCGAGGGTCCGGTCGCACTCGCCGGTCCGTGGTGGCGGGGCAGGCCAGGACGGTGACCCTGCGTGCCCTCGTCGTCCCGGATCGTGGCAAAGACGCGCGCAGCGGGGTCATGTCGACCGATCCCCATTTACCGACCGTCGGGCACCCATAATTCGATCAACCCGGCAGGGCTGTTGTGCCCCGAAACCCGGGGTTGAGCCACACAGCGGCACTCACGGGGCATTTATCTCGTCCGTTTTCCGACACCCGCCACGGATATCCGAATACAGACCATCAGCGCGTCCAGGTTTTGACAGAACTAAATATTGAGAGCCATTGTTCGCGGTGCTCTAATGAGTGCGACGTGAGCAAGCTCGCCGCGTCGTCCCTCTCAATTCGTTGGAGGAAACCGTGGACCGTAAGACCGACGTCAAGCGCAAGCCGGCCAAGGTCGTCGTGCGCAAGCTGGAGAAGCTCGAGACCACCGCCGCCATCATCGACCCGGGCTGCCGCAACGACCTCTGCGGCTGATCACGTTCCCGACCGGGGCGCGGCTCGCCGCGCCCCGGTCACCCTTCGCGGAGGAGGTCACGGATGCTGCGCCCCCGGATCAAGGGCATCCACAAACCCGTACGGCTGAGCCCCACGCTGATCAGCATCGGCGGTCGGCAGATGGGCATCGGGGCGGAGATCGACGACGAGGACGGCTCGCTGTGGGCGCTGCTCGCCCTGATGGACGGCACCCGCACCCGCGCGGAGATCATCGCCGCGATGCTCGCCCGGCACCCCGGGATGGAGCCGGAGGAGGCGGACGACGCGCTGCGGACGATCATCGACGCCGGCTACGTGGAGGACGCCGCCGCCCCCGTGCCACCCGCCCTGAGCCCGGCCGAGATCGACCGCTACGACCGCGCGCTGACCTACCACGCCTGGGTCGACCTGACCCCCCGTCGGTCCCGGTACGAGGTGCAGGCCCGGCTGAAGGCGAGCAGCGTCGTGGTCGTCGGGCTGGGCGGCACCGGCTCGGCCGTCGCCTCGTCCCTGGTCGCCGCCGGCATCGGGACGGTGCACTGCGTCGACTTCGACCGGATCGAGCCGGCCAACCTGACCCGGCAGCTGCTCTACACCGAGGACGACGTGGGCCGGCCGAAGCTCGACGTGGCCGTGCGGCGGTTGGCCCGGATGAACCCGTACGTGACGGTCACCGGCACGGAGACCCGGGTGGACTCCGTCGAGTCGGTCGCCGCGCTGATGGCCGGGCGGGACCTGCTGGTGCTCTGCGCCGACCAGCCACTGCACGCGATCCGGGACTGGACGAACCGGGCCGCCCTGGAGACCGGCACACCCTGGATGATCGCCCAGTACGCCGGTCCGATGGCGGTGGTCGGCCTCTTCGTACCCGGGCAGACCTGCTGCCAGGCCTGCCTGCCCAGCGTCAACGACCGGCTGCGGGAGCACCACGGCGCCGAGCCGGAGGAACTCTTCCCGTTCACCGGCCACGCGGTGATCGCCCCGACGGCCAACCTCACCGGCCACCTGGCCGCGCTGGACGCGGTCTACCACCTCGGCGGCATCCCCACGACGACCCGGGGGCGGATGTTCCACCTGAGCCTGACCGACCTGACCTACCACTACGTGGTGAACCCGCGCCCGGGGCGCACGTGCGGAACCTGCGGCTGGGTCGAGGAGGAGGCGTGAGTGGGCTCGGGCTCGACAGCCGGCCCCGCGTCGGCAACCTGGTCGTCCGGCAGGAGGACGAGGACGAGTACGTCGTCGGCGACCCCGCCACCGGCACCTTCGTCGTCGTCGGCGAGGTGGGGGCCCGGCTGGTCGAACTCTTCGCCGCCGGCCGCTCGGTGGCCGAGGCCGCCGACGAGGTGGAGCGCCAGACCGGCGAGCCGGTCGATGCCCTGGACTTCGTCGAGGTGCTGGTCGAGGCGGGCGTCATCGACGGCCGTCCGGACGACGCGGCGGCGGCCCCGCCGGCCCGGTACTGGTCGGTGTCGCGGATCCCCGCCCGCCTGGTCCGGCCCCTGTTCGGCCGGGTGGCATGGACCGGTTACGTCGCCGCGCTGCTGGCCACGCTGGTGATGTTCGCCGCCGAGCCGTCCCTGCTGCCGCACTACGAGGACACCTTCATCTTCCCGGACGTGGTGCTGAGCCTGCTGATCACCAACGTGGTGGTGGTCGTCCTGACGATCGTGCACGAGGTGTGGCACGCCCTGGCCGGGGCGGCCGTCGGGGTGCCGTCCCGGTTGCGCGTGGAGCGGCGGGGCATCTTCCCGGTGCTGGAGACCGACCTGACCGGGCTGTGGGCGCTACCGCCGGAGCGGCGCTACGGTCCGTTCCTCGCCGGCATGGCCATCGACTCGGTACTGCTCTTCGCCGCGGTCGCGCCCCGTTTCGCCTGGTCGCGCGGCTGGGTCGAGCTGCCGCCGGAGCTGGTCCGGTTCCTCGCCATGGTGGTGTTCAGCCAGGCGGTCAAGCTGGCCTTCCAGACGCTGGCCTACCTGCGCACCGACATGTACCTGGTGATGGCGACCGCCACCGGGTGCCGGAACCTGCATCAGATCACCCGGTTGTCCCTCAAACGCCGGATACGCCGGCTCACCGCCGAGGAGAACGCCATTCTGCACAACGCGCACGGAACCGATCTTCGGGTGTCGCGCTGGTACCGGCTGCTCTACCTGGCCGGTCTGATCTGGATGATCTGGTTCGCGATCCACTTTCTGTGGCCGAGCGCGAAAGTCACGTTCGGCTGGGCCGCCGGAGTGCTCATCGGCGCACCACTCGCCAGCGCGTACTGGTGGGAAGGGATCGCGCTACTCGTATTCGCCTCCTTCAACATCCTGCTGCCCCTCGGCGTGATCGTGCGCAATCGTCGCCGGACGAGAAAGGCCCTCGCATGAAACGCAGATGGCTCGGCACGGTGGTCAGCGCCGTCGTCACCGTGCTCAGCGTCGCCACCATGTCGAGCCTGGGCGTCGGGGTGCTCCTCGGCCTGACCGACGACACCGCCGCGCTTTCCTGCGACCGGGTGCCCGGCACCCCGCAGCCGTTCGAGGGCGAGCGGCACATCCCGTACGAGGGCGCGCCGCACGAGCCGTACCGGACCATGCCGCCCACCTCCGGGCCGCACTCCCCCCGGGTGGTCGTCCCGGGCATCTACCGCGACCCGGTGCCGGCGGAGTTGCAGGTGCACGTGCTGGAGCACGGACATGTGCTGGTGCAGTACGCCCCGGACGTCCCGGCGGCCGACGTCGACGCGCTGGAACGCCTCGGCCGACGCCACCCCCGGGACGTGGTGGTCGCGCCGTACCCGGCCCTCGGGCAGGGCATCGGGCTCACCGGCTGGCAGCGCCTGCACCGGCTCGACCGGCTCGACGAGCGGGCCGTCGAGGAGTTCGTCACGAAGGTGGCGGGGCGCTACGACCACGGCTGGCAGGACGGGGCCACCGACTGCGTGTCGTCGTGAGCCGCCGCGTGCTCACAGCCGCTTGCGCATCTGCACCGCGGTGACCTCGTAGCCCAGCTTCTCGTACAGGGCGCGCGCCCCGGTGTTGAAGCCGAAGACGCTCAGCCCGATCGACACCGCGCCCCACTCCCGGCACACCTGCTCGGCCGCCTCGGCGATCGCCCGGCCGTAGCCGCGCCGGCGCAGCTCGGGGCGGACCTCGAAGTCGTAGCCGAAGGCGTGCAGGCCGTCGGAGCGCCGCTCGACGTGCAGCCACAGCACGCCGACCTCGTCGTCGCGGTCGTACGCCGTCCAGAGGTGGTGGCCCTCGGTACGCAGCCCGTCGGGCAGCAGCCGAGCGCAGTCCTCACCCGCCTTGCGCCGTGCCTCGGGCAGGGCCATTGCGCCGCTGGCGGCGATGTTCGCGGCGTAGTCGTCCTCGGCCCGCTCGCGGTAGCGGAGGTACTGCGCGTCGGTCATCGGCTCCAGCCGGACGGTCACCATGCCCGCACCCTAGGCGCCGGTCCGGGCGGCGGGCCGCCCTGGGGGACGAATCGGACACGACGCCCGGGCCCGCCCGCCGGACGCGGCGTCGGGCAGCGGCGCGAGCCAACCACCGGGGGTGGCGAACGGCCGCCGGGCTGGGCAGCATGGAACACATGGACTACGAGTACGCGCCGCTGCGGTTGCCGCCGAACGTCGACCGGTTGACCGCCGCGGCGCAGCTGGCGATCCAGGCGGAGTTCTCCGGATGGGAGCTGGCCCGGGTACGGCTGTTCCGGGACGGTACGCGGCAGGTCGTGCTGCGCCGTCGCCGGGTCGCCCAGCCGCAGCCGGGCCTGTCCTACTGAGCGGGTACGCCGACCGGCGTGGCCGCGCGCGTCCCCGGGACCCGGACCAGCCGGTCGGGCCCCGGGAACGGCATGACCAGGTGTGCCTAGTGCTGGTGCCCGGCGTGGTCGTGCTCGTGCTCGTCCTCGTCGAGGAAGGGGTGCTCGTCGAGCCGCCCCACCAGGCGGTCGTCGGCAGCCGGCTGGAACGGACCCACCGCGTCGTCGTCGTCGAAGGACTCCAGGTCGACCGGGGTGCCGACCTCGCTGACCATCACCACGCCGTCGAGCGGCTCCAGCTCCGGCACGTCCAGCGCGCTCAGCGAGCCGTCGCCGCTCTGCAGCAGCTCCAGCACCGCCTCGCCGACCCCCTCGACCGGCGCCGGCTCGTCGTCCTCGGGCGTGCCCTCGCGGCGGGCCGCCTCGGCGACCCGGATCAGCGCGGAGACACTCGGCACCCGGTAGTCGCGGCGCTGGCGCACCGAGATGACCTGCGGGTGCGCGTCGGTGGCCTCGGCCCCCTCGGCGCCGCCGAACCGCTCGTCGGCCTCGTCCGGGTCGATCGACTCGACGTCCCAGGGGGTGACCTCGCCGAACGCGTCGAGCAGCTGCTCGTCGTAGGCGTACGAGGCGTTGTTCAACGCCACGTACGCCTGCCAGACGTCGTCGTCGTCGATCCGCCCCTGGGCCGCGCGCACGGCCGCCAGGTGGGCCCGGGCGGCGTCGATCACACGCTCGAGAGCGGCGTCCAGCTCACCGTGCTGGTCGGTCATGAGGTGATCCCTTCGAAAATGGAGCAGGTCGCGGCACCGGACGAGGTCAGCAGGCGCGCAGGAACCGGTCCAGAACCCGCACGCCGAACTGTAGCCCGTCCACCGGTACCCGCTCGTCGATGCCGTGGAACAGGGCGGAGAAGTTGAGATCGGCCGGCAGCCGCAGCGGGGAGAAGCCGAAACAGCGGATGCCGAGCTGCGAGAACGCCTTCGCGTCGGTGCCGCCGGAGAGCATGTAGGGCACCGGCCGGGCGCCCGGGTCCTCCGCCCGCAGCGCCGCGGACATCGCCTCGACCAGGTCACCGTCGAAGGTGGTCTCCAGGGCCGGCTGACGCTGGACGTACTCGATCTCGATGTCCGGACCGACCAGCTCGCGCAGCTGGCGCTCCAGCATCTCCGACTGGCCGGGCAGGCTGCGGCAGTCGATGGTGGCGGTGGCCCGGCCGGGGATGACGTTGTCCTTGTAGCCGGCGGCGAGCCGGGTCGGGTTGGCGGTGCTGCGGATGGTCGCGCCGATGATGTTGGCGATCGGGCCGAGCTTCGCGATCGCGGTCTCCGGGTCGTCCGGGTCCAGCTCCACGCCGAGGACGTCGGAGACCTCCTCCAGGAAGGCCCGCACGGTCGGGGTGACGGTGACCGGGAACTTGTGCCGCCCCACCCGGGCGACCGCCTCGGCCAGTGCGGTGACGGCGTTGTCGTCGTGGACGAACGAGCCGTGCCCGGGGCGGCCCTTGGCGTGCAGGCGCAGCCAGTCCAGCCCCTTCTCGGCCGTCTCGATCAGGTAGAGCCGCTGCGAGTCGTTGATCGAGTAGGAGAAGCCGCCGACCTCGCCGATCGCCTCGGTGCAGCCGTCGAAGAGCTCCCGGTGGCGCTGCACCAGGAAGTGCGCGCCGTAGTCGCTGCCCGCCTCCTCGTCGGCGGTGTAGGCGAGCACGATGTCGCGCGGCGGGCGGACCCCGGTGCGCTGCCAGTGCCGCACCACGGCCAGCACCATCGCGTCGAAGTCCTTCATGTCGATCGCGCCCCGGCCCCAGAGGTAGCCGTCGCGGACCTCGCCGGAGAACGGGTGGACCGACCACTCGTCGGCGTCGGCCGGCACCACGTCGAGGTGGCCGTGCACCAGCAGGGCGTCGCGGCCCGGGTCGGTGCCGGCGATCCGGGCGACCACGTTGGCCCGCCCCGGCGCCGACTCGTGGATCTGGGCGTCGAGACCGACCTCGGCGAGCTTCTCCGCGACGTACTCGGCCGCGCGGCGCTCCCCGGCGCTGGTGGCGTTGTCACCGGTGTTGGTGGTGTCGATACGCAGCAGGTCACGGCAGAGTTCCACGACCTCGTCGGTGGGGTCGGGTCGGGCGGAAGCGGCGTCGCTCGTCATCGCCTCTTTCTACCAGTCGGCCCGTGCGCCACGGCGGCCCGGCCGCCGGTGGCCGGGCCCGCGTGCCCGGCGCGGCGAGTTTCACCATCAGCGGGTACGGGTACCGCGTCGGCGTCCCCGCACCGCCCGTCGCGCCGGCCGTTCCCCCAACGCCCCCGGCCGCCCGCCGAGGAGGGCACCATGTCCGTTCCCCTGCCCCCGCTGCCCCCCGCCGCCGACGACGCCTACCGGCCCGGCGGTCACAGCGTGGCCGACCTCGCCGACACCGAGCACCGTCAACTGCTCGGCCTCGCCGGCCAGGTCGACGACCCGGAGCTGGACGGCGAAGGACGCCGGGAGGTCGTCGAGGTGCTGACCGCCGCGGTCTCGCGCCACCTCTCCGCCGAGGAGCAGTACCTGCTGCCGGCCGTGCGGGCCGCGCTGCCCGAGGCCGCCGACCGCGTCGAGGCGGTGCTGGCGGGGGACGCCGCGCTGCTCACCGTGCTGAAGGCGGTCACCGGCCCGCAGGACGGCACGTTGGCCGAGGTGGCCGAACGGGTACGCCACCACGTCGACGAGGTGCGGGTGCTGACCGCGCGGCTGCGCGAGGTGACCTCCGACGCCGACCTGATCCGGCTGGGCAACCGCTGGGAGATCGCCGAGGAGGCCGCCCCGACCCGCCCGCACCCCGGCACCCCGGCGAGCCCGCCGTGGAACCGGGTGGTCGAACCGGCGCTGGGTGTGGTGGACAAGGTGCGCGATGCGGTCACCGGACGGCGCACGTACCCGGCCGATCTCCACCGCGACTCGGGGGAATGACGTACGCCGATCCGTTCGGGGCCTTCCCCCGGCCGGTGCGTGGTCCTACCGTCACCTTATGAACCTGGAGCTGCGGCACCTGCGGGTGGTCTGCGCGATCGCCGAGACGGGGAGCGTGACCAAGGCGGCATCCACCCTCGGCCTGGCACAACCGGCCCTGACCGCGCAGCTCCAGCGCATCGAGCGCACACTCGGTGGGCCGCTGTTCGAACGGGACCGGCGAGGCGCCCGCCCGACCGCGCTCGGCGAGCTGGTGCTGGCCCGGGCCCGGGTGCTGCTGCCGGCGATGAAGGGCCTGCAGGACGAGGCGGCCCGGCTGGCCGGGCAGGACGGCGCCCTCGGGCGGTACCGCTTCGGCGGGGTGAACAGCCCGATCCTCGGACGGCTGGTGCACCGGCTCACCGCGGAGCAGCCCCAGGCGCAGATCACCACGTACGCCTCCTGGTCCGGCGACGAGCTGGCCTCGCTGGTGGCCGGCGGACGGCTGGACTTCGCGTTGACCGGCGTCTGCGGCGACGCTGCCCCGCCGACCGAGTTCGGCCTCAGCTGGCGGGAGGTGGCGGTCGACCCGGTGCTGGTGCTGCTGCCCGAGTCGCATCCGATGGCCGACCGGGACGAGGTCAGCCTGGCCGAGCTGCGCCGCGAGCAGTGGGTCGCCGCGCCCGGCGACGGATGCTTCGGCGACTGCTTCGCCGCCGCCTGCGCCCGCGCCGGCTTCACCCCACGCAAGGTGTACGAGGCCGACGTACGTGGCTGCATGGACCTGGTGGACGCCGGGGAGGCGGTGGCGCTCTGCCAGGCCACCTTCCGCCCGGTGGCCGGCCTGGTGACCCGCCGGCTGGCGGGCACGCCACTGCGCTGGCGGCTGCTGCTCGGCTGGCACCCCGACTCCCCCGCCGCCCGGGTCGCCGAATCGGTGCTGGAGCACGCGGTGGCCGCGTACACCGACTCCCTGGCCGCGCACCCCGACTACCTGGCCTGGCTGCTGCGGCACCCGGACTTCGGCGCCCGTACGGTGCCCGCCCAGCCGGGGGTGCGAACGGCGTGACGACGGGTATCAGGCCGGTATGACCGATCTCTACCCCGCCGCCGACCAGCGGGAACTGCTGCGTCAGGCCGCCGCCGCCCACACCGCCGCCGCTCGTGACGTGGAGGCTTTCCTGCGTCGACTGCCGGAGGTGCCCGACCCGGCCGACATCACCGAGTACGCCACCCTGCTCAGCCGGGAGGAACGCACCCTGGCCGACCGTCAGGCCGCCGCCGACGCCGCCGGCCTGCAACTGCCCAGCGTGGAGTCCTGACCCCGACAGCGGTGGGGCCGTCGTCGGGCTCGCCGCCGCCGGGTGCGACGAGCGGCGCCCGCGGACCGCAGCGGTCCGCGGGCGCACGCCGTGGCCGGGTCAGCGTTCGACGAGGACGTCGTGGCCCAGGTCCAGCAGGGAGTGCCGCCACTCGTCGTCGGCGTTCCCGCCGCGCGGCTTCTCCGCGGTCAGCGCCCGGATGCGGTCGATCGCCTCCCGCATCACCGCGATGTCCTCCGGGGTCAGGTCCACCTTGCGTTTGCTGAGCACCCGCAGGATTTGCCGGCCGGGCTCGGGCAGGTCGAGATCCGGGTTCGGCCCGAACGACTCCTCCCCGGAGCCCCGGGTCAGCAGCCACTGCCGCAGCTGCTCGGAGGGGACGTTCACCTCGGCGTGGAAGTCGTCCCAGATCACCTCGACCTCGGGGTCGAGTCGCTTCTCGCGTACCATCACGCCTCCTCTTCCGGTCGCCCGGACGGCACCGGGTCCCCGTCGTCGCTCTGCTGCTTCAGGCCCTCCGGCGGCACCTGGACCCGGGCCGGGTTCGCCGTCGGAGGCGCGAGGATCGGTTCGGTGCGCTCGGTGCTCTCCCTGGTCTCCTCCGGTTCGGTCATGTCGTCCGCCCTCCGGATCATCGTGGGTGGGACGTGGTGGCCGCGGTGTAGCCACGGTCACCGGCGGCCACCTCGAAGGCGAGCCGGCCGTCACGCGCGTCGACGGTGACCTTCTGGCCGGGAGAGATCTCGCTCTCCAGCAGCATCCGGGAAAGCCGGTTGTCCACCTCGCGCTGGATCACCCGGCGCAGCGGGCGGGCCCCGAACTCCGGCTGGTAGCCGTGCTCGGCGAGCCAGTCGACGCCGGCCGGGGTGAAGTCGACCTGGACGTCCTGGGCGTGCAGGCGGCGGCGGGTCTCCTCCAGCAGCAGCCCGGTGATCTGGCGCAGCTGCTCGGCCTCCAGCCGGCGGAAGATGATGGTCTCGTCGATCCGGTTGAGGAACTCGGGGCGGAAGGTCTCCTGGAGCCGGCGCATCAGCCGCTCGCGCAGCTCGTCGGTCTCCGCCGTACCGCCCGGCTCGCCCGCGCCGAAGCCCACCGCGCGCTGGGTACCGGTGATCAGCTCCGCGCCCAGGTTGCTCGTCATGATCAGCACGGTGTTCTTGAAGTTGACCGTCCGGCCCTGCCCGTCGGTGAGCCGACCGTCGTCGAGCACCTGGAGCAGGACGTTGAACACGTCCGGGTGCGCCTTCTCGATCTCGTCGAGCAGCACCACCGCGTACGGGCGCCGGCGCACCGCCTCGGTGAGCTGGCCGGCCTCCTCGTACCCGACGTATCCGGGGGGCGCCCCGACCAGCCGGGCCACGGTGTGCCGCTCCTGGAACTCGCTCATGTCCACCCGGACCATCCGGTCGGCCTCGCCGAAGAGCGCCTCGGCCAGGGCCCGGGCCAGCTCCGTCTTGCCGACACCGGTGGGGCCGAGGAAGAGGAAGCTGCCCATCGGCCGTTCCGGGTCGGCCAACCCGGTCCGCGACCGGCGCACCGCCTCGGCGACCGCGGTGACCGCGTCGTCCTGCCCGACGACCTTCGCGTGCAGCTGGCCCTCCAGCCGCAGCAGCCGGTCCCGCTCCTCCTCGGTGAGCTGGCTGACCGGGATGCCGGTGGCCCGGGACACCACCTCGGCGATCTCCTGCGGGCCGACCGACGGTACGTGGTTGCCGACCTCCCCGTCGCCGCGGGCCCGACGGATCTGCTCCTCGATCTCGGCGAGCCGGTCGCGCAGCGCGGACGCCTTCTCGTACTGCTCGTCGGCGACGGCCTGCTCCTTGTCCCGGCGTACCTCGTCGAGCTGCTGTTCCAGCTCCCGCACGTCCGAGGCGGGGGTGCGGGTACGCAGCCGCACCCGCGCGCCGGCCTGGTCGATGAGGTCGATCGCCTTGTCCGGCAGGAACCGGTCGGTGACATACCGGTCGGAGAGCTCGGCGGCGGCGACCAGCGCCTCGTCGGTGAAGCGGACCTGGTGGTGCGCCTCGTACCGGTCGCGCAGGCCACGCAGGATGGCCACGGTGTCCTCGACGGTGGGCTCGGGCACCAGCACCGGCTGGAAGCGCCGGGCCAGCGCCGCGTCCTTCTCGATGCTGCGCCGGTACTCGTCCAGCGTGGTCGCGCCGATCACCCGCAGCTCGCCCCGGGCCAGGGCCGGCTTGAGCATGTTCGACGCGTCCATGCCCCCCTCGCTGCCGGCGCCGCCCGCGCCGACCAGGGTGTGGATCTCGTCCAGGAAGATGATCAGCTCGTCCCGGTGGGCCCGGATCTCCTCGATCACCTTCTTGAGGCGCTCCTCGAAGTCGCCCCGGTACCGGGTGCCGGCGACCAGGCCGGCGAGGTCGAGCTGCACCACCCGCTTGCCGAGCAGCGTCTGCGGCACGTCGCCGTCGCAGATCCGCTCGGCCAGCCCTTCGACGATGGCGGTCTTGCCGACACCCGCCTCGCCGATGAGCACCGGGTTGTTCTTGGTCCGCCGCGACAGGATCTCCACCGCCTGCTCGATCTCGTCGGCCCGTCCGATCACCGGGTCGATCTGGTCGTTGCGGGCCAGGTCGGTGAGGTCCTGGCCGTACTGGTCGAGGGTGGGGGTGCCCCGGTCGGGCTTCGGGCCGGGCATCGGGCCGCGCTCGGCGCTGGCCGCCTGCAACGACTCGGGCTGGATGCGACCGGCGGCGAGCATCCGACCGGCGGGCGACTCCGGGTTCAGCGGCAGCGCCATCAGGATGTGCTCGGGTCCGATGTAGTTCGCCCCCATCGCGCGGGACAACTGGTGGGCGTCGAGCAGCGCCCGCTTCGCCGCCGGGGTGAGCGAGAGGTTCGGCGGCACCTCGCCCCGGGGCGCGCCCTCGCCCCGGCCGCCGAGGGCGTTGACCAGGGCGTCCGGGTCGGCACCGGCCCGGCGTACCAGGTCGCGCAGCGGCTCGCGCTGCAACGCCGCCCAGAGCAGGTGGTCGGTGTCCAGGTCGTTGCTGTGCTTCTCGGCGGCCCGGCGGGCCGCGTCGGCCAGCATCTCCCGGGCGTCGGCGGTCATCAGCCGGGTGATGTCGACCCGGTGGGCCGGTCGGCGTCCGCCCTCTCCCCGGCCGAAGTACCGGGCCAGGAACTCGTCCCACGGGTCCGAGCCGAAGTCACCGGGTCCCATCATCTCTGTCCTCCGCAGTCGGGGCGCGGCACGGTCGCCGAGGCGACACCGCGGGCGCGGCACGGTCGCCGGTGGCTACCCGGCGGCCGGCGCGGCAAACGCCACCGAGTGGCAGGCTGGGGGCATGGACAACCGCCCCCTGCTGATCGTCGACGGCGCCAACGTGGTCGGCTCCCGGCCCGACGGGTGGTGGCGGGACCGGGCCGGCGCGGCGGCCCGGCTGCGCGACGCGCTGGCCCCGCTGGCCGTTCGGGGCCTGCCGCCCGAGTTGCCGCCGCCGCTGGAGGTGGTGCTGGTGGTGGAGGGGGCGGCCCGGGAGGTCCCCGGGGCCGAGGGGGTGCGCACCGTCCCCGCGCCCGGGTCCGGCGACGACACGATCGTCGCCCTGGTCCGCGACGCCCCGCAGCGCCGCCGCCTGGTGGTCACCGCCGACCGCGAGCTGCGTACCCGGGTCACCGCCCTCGGTGCCGAGGTCCACGGCCCCCGCTGGCTCCCCCGCCCCTGACCGCCCCCGCCCGGCCCCACGCCGACATCTTCATGATCGACGCGACGGGGGGCGGGGGCGGGTCCTGTGGGTGGGACCGGGTGGGGCTCGGGTGGGACCGGGAAATCGGGCGATGGACGGGTTCGCGCACGTCGGGGACGGAACGGGACAGCCGGGCCGGGACACCCGCAGGCCGGATGTTCTCCACCGCGCAGGGATGCGTTGTAATGGACGTCTCCCCGCCCCCAGGAGGTCATCGTGGCGAGCGTCGCCGAGCTGAAGGCAGCCATCGAGGTCGCCCTCCAACAGATCGGGGACGGTCAGACAGCGGTGCAGGCTGCCGGGGAGAAGCTCTCCGAGGCGCAGCAGACCCTGGCCGGAGCCTTGGAGGGCAGCGGGCACGAGACCGTGGAGGCCGCCCAGGCCTCGCTCACCCAGGCCGGCCAGGAGCTGGAGGAATGCCTCGCCGCGACCCTGGTCGCGGTGGAGCAGGCGCAGCTCTACGTCTCGACGCTCTGAGCGGCCGCCGTGTCCATCGTGGAGGACGTCGGGGCGCAGGTACGCGCCGCCGCGGAGGAGTTCCCCCTCGCCCAGCTCGCGCTCGCGCTGGAGAAGTTCGGCCAGGCCACCGAACGGCTGCGCTGGGTCCGGCAGGAGTCGGCCGACCCGATGGGGGTGCCGGAGCTCTCCGCCGCCGTCGAGCACGCCGAGGCGGCCGGGCACGCGCTGCGGGTGGCCCAGGAGCAGCTCACCGCGTACCTGGCGGCGATCGGGCTCGCCCCCGACGGCGCGTCCCCGCCACCGGCCACCGACCGGGCCCCGAAACACGACGCGCCCCGCGAGGACGGGCCGCCACCCGCCGCGCCGGCGGCCGAGCCGACGGCCGACCCGACGGTCAAGCGCTGGTGGTCGGTCCGGGTGGCCGAGCTGACCGGCAGGACGGAGGGCCCACCGGACGAGCCGGACGAGCGGGTCGCCGATTCCCGGGAGCTGCTGCGCCGGGTGGTGGACGGCGTCCGCTCCGGCGACCGGGACCGGCTGCACCGGGAGCTGCGGCGCGCGCACGCCGACGTCGGCCTCGGCATGGCGGCCCTCGCCCCGCCCCTGCTGCGCGACCTGGCCGGGGAACTGCTCGGGCATCCGCCCCGCGCCGACGACCTGGGCCGGCTGCGCGGCGAACTCGACGGCCGGGTGCGCGACCTGCTGCCCGGCCTGCCGCCGCCGGTGCTGGGCACCCTGCTCACCCGGATCTGCCGGATGCCCCCGCCACGCCGGGGCGAGGGCGAGGAGCAGCCACACGCCGCCGACCCCGCCGTGACGGCCGGGGTGGCGACCGGGGTGCTGCTGGCCCGGCTGGGCCGGGACCTGCCCCGCGCCGACGAGCCCGACCCGCGCCGCCAGCCGGTGCCCGACCGCCGGCCCGACGGCGGACGCCGTGGTTGACCTGCGCGGGCACCTCGTCTCCCGGGTACGCGGGATGCTCTCCGAGGCCCTCGGCGCCACCCGTACCCGGTTGGCCGCCGCCGAGACGGAGCTGACCGGCGCCCGGGAGCGGCTGGCCCGGACGCGGCGGGCCGCTGCCGCCGTACCGCAGCGGGTCGCCGCGGAGCGGGACCGGCGGTTGGCCGAGATCGACGACCGGCACGCCGCACGGATCGGCGAGCTGGCCCGCCGCACGGCCGCCGCCGCGCTGCGGGAGGCTCCGGGTGCGGCGTCCGCGCCCTGGCCGGACTGGCAGGCGACGCCGGCCGCGCGGGGCGAGCCGGTCGGTCCGGTACGGGTGGGCACGCTGCGCATCCCCGGCGCGGAACCGGTCCCGGCGCTGGTGCCGCTGCTGGACGCCGGGCACGTGCACCTGGCCGGGACCGACCGCCACGGCGGCGACGCCGTGGTGTCCGCGCTGCTGCTGCGCGGCGTCGGCCGAGTCGACCCCGGCGCGGTGCGGCTGCACGGGTACGACCCGGAGCACCTGGGCGGCGGGCTGGCCGGGTTCGCCCCGCTCGGCACCGCCGGGCTGCTCACCTTCGTCGGCCCCGGCGGCCTGGGGCGGCTCTTGGACGACCTGGTCGAGCAGATCCGCCGGATCAACGAGACCGTCCTCGCCGGCGAGTACGCCTCGCTGCGCGAACTGGCCGCGGCGACCGGCCGCCGGCCCGAGCCGTGGCGGGTGGCGGTGCTGCTCGGCGGGGACGAGTTGTCCCGGCACGAGCGCGGCCAACTCGACCGGGTGGTGCGCACCGGAGCGGCCTGCGGCGTGCACCTGGTGGTCCGGGGAATCGACCTGCCGGACGACCCGACGCTCATCCGGATCACCGCCGACCCGGGCCAGGCCCGGGTGGGTGGCCCGAGCGGCCTGCCGGTACGCCTCGACCCGCCGCCGCCGGCCACGCTGGTCACCGAGACCTGCCGGGAGATCGCCTCCCGGGTCAACGCCGGCCCCCCGCCGACCCCCTTCACCGACCTGCTGCCCCCGCCGGAGCAGATGTGGAAGGACGACTCGGCGCACGGGCTCACCGCGCCGATCGGTGAGGGACCGCACGGCCGCCCGGTCCTGCTGACCCTGGGCGACTACCCGCCGCACGCGCTGATCGGGGGCCCGTCCGGCACCGGCAAGACCAACCTGATCTTCGCCTGGATCGGCGCGCTGGCCGCCCGGTACTCCCCCTCCGAGCTGGAGTTCTACCTGCTCGACTTCAAGGAGGGGGTGTCCTTCGCCCGGTTCGCGCAGGGCCGGCGCGACCCGAGCTGGCTGCCGCACATGCGACTGGTCGGCATCAACGTCAACACCGACCGGGAGTTCGGGCTGGCGCTGCTGCGCTTCCTCGCCGAGGAGCTGCGCCGACGCGCCGACGCGGCGAAGAAGCACGAGGTCACCAAGCTCGCCGAACTGCGGGCGGTGGACCCGACCGGGCACTGGCCGCGGATCGTGGCGGTGGTGGACGAGTTCCAGGCGCTGCTGGCCGGCCGGGACGTGGTGGCCCGGGAGGCCGCGGACCTGCTGGAGGACCTGGCCCGGCGTGGCCGCTCGCAGGGCATCCACCTGGTGCTCGCCTCGCAGGACGTGCGCGGCATCGAGGCGCTGTGGGGGCGGCCGGCGCTGGTCGCCCAGTTCACCCTGCGGATCGCGCTGCCGAAGGCGCTGCGGATCCTGGCCGAGCGCAACGACGCCGCGCAGGCACTGCCGAAGTACCACGCGGTGGTCAACGCCGAGTCGGGGATGACCGAGGGCAACCAGGTGGCGCGGATCCCGTCGGCCAGCGACTGGGAGACCTGGAGCGAGTTGCAGCACCGGCTGTGGCGGATGCGCCCGGCCGACGCCGCCCCGGCCCGGCTCTTCGACGGCGACGCGGTCCCCCGGCTGGCCGACGCGCCGGACTTCCGGGCGCTGACCGCGCCGACCGGTGACAGCCCACCCCGAGGTCCGGTGGCGCTGCTCGGGGAGATCATCGACGTGCAGGCCCGCTCGGCGGCGCTGCGGCTGCCCCGGGCGCCCGGACGTAACCTGGCGGTGCTCGGCACCCGGGTCGACGAGGCGTGCGCGGTGCTCGACGCCGCCGCCCGCTCCCTCGCCCGGCAGCACCGGCCCGGCACCGCCCGGTTCTCCATCGCCTGCCTCGACCCGGACGCCGACCCGGCGGCCCGCGCCCTCTACGAGGACCTGGCCGACGACGCCTCCTGGTACGACGAGGAGACGGTGCCGGAGCTGATGGCCGAGACGGCTGAGACGCTGACCCGGCCGGGCACCCCGGCCACCCCGCACTACGTGCTGCTGTTCGCCGTCGACGCGGCGGCCGGGGCGCTGTCGGTGTCGGTCGGCGGGCGTACCGGCCTGGACCGGCTGCGCCGGATCCTGCACGACGGGCCGGAGCGGCGTACCCACGTGCTGGCCTGGTGGCGCGGAGTGGCCCGGATGCGGGCGGACCTGGGTGGGCCGGCCGCCCGCACCGACCAGATCGGGGCGTGGGTGGCGCTCGACGTGCAGGGCGGTGAGCTGGGCTCGGCGCTGTACCCGGGCAGCGGTGGGCCGGACTGGTACCCCCGTCCGTGGCGCGGGCTCTTCTTCGACCGCGCGGTGCACCGCACCGGACAGGTCATCATCCCTTATGGTCCGTCCCGATGAACGAACCGGTCGCCAGTGACTCGTACGCCGCTCACGTCCGCCGCCTCGCCGAGCTGACCGGCCGGGTCCGGGCCCAGCGCGCCGAGGCGCAGGCGTGGCACGACCAGCAGTGCGCCGCCGCCGACCGGGCGGTGGCCGAGGCGGCCGAGCAGCTGCGCCGGGCCGAGGCGGAGGTGGCCGAGGCGCGGGCCATGGTGGACCGGGTGGACGCCGAGGTGGGTCACCTCTGGGCGGAGCTGCGCGGCCGGGTGGGGCTGGGCACCCGTCGCCTGGGGCCGCCGCCGGGGCCGGCGCGGGACGCCACCGGCGACCCGGTGGCGTCGCTGCGCGCGGTACGGAACCTGTTGGACCGGGCCGGGCAGCCGGGCGAGCTGCCGGGCTCGGCGAACCCGCTGCTGGCGCTCTGCGGGGTGGCCGGCGCGCTGCTCGCGTACGCCCTGGGGGCCGGCGCCCGCGCACTCGGGCTGCGCTACGGCGGCGACCTGGCGGCGGGGATGCCGGTGCTGGCTCTGGTGGTGACGCTGCTCGGCCCGCTGGTGGGGTTGGCCCCGGCGAAGCGGCTGGCGGACCGGCGGCACGCGCTGCTCGGCCCGCGCCCGGCCGCGATCGTGCTGATCGCCGGGTTGGCGACCACCGTGACGCTGCTGGTGGCGACCCGCTGACACCTGCGCTCCCGGGTCACCGCGGTCGGTGGCAGGTGGCTACCGCGGTTGCCGCTACTGACCGTGCGGCTCACCGTCCGTGACGTCGACGGTGGGAGGCAGGTGGGGATCATCGACGCTTTGCTCTGCACCCGCGGACGCACCATCGCGTTGACCAGGGCTTTTCGGGGTCGCGGCCATCCTCCGGGTTACCCCTCCCGGTGACGCTCCGCGTCTGGCGCGTCGGCGGGTGCAGAGCAAAGGCGGTGCTGGAAGGAACCGGAGCCGGCAGGCCGGTCACTCCGGGTGACCTGCCCGCCCAGCGCATCGGAGAGGTGCGGGGCGCACCGCCCGGCCACCCTTGGAGACCTGCCGGCGGGAGGGGACGCGCCTGTGCCCCGGGTGAGCGGCTGAGCACGCCGGCCGGCAGGACGGTGCCGATGGAGTCCGACCCACCGCCGCCACCGCTGCGTGGGCCCGCCCGCCCCGGCAGAGGGCTGGCCGCGGGCGCGTCACTGGGCCGGAACGGCGACCGCCTCGCGCAGCAGCCGGCGGGCCAGCACCAGCCGGTCGGCGTCATCGTCCAGTCCGGGCAGGTCCCCCACCCGGGTCACCTCGCCGGTGAGCAGCGCGCGCAGCGCCGCCTCGCACTGTCCGGGCAGGGTGATCGTCCGGTCGACCAGACGCAGCGCGACCCTGCCGTCGCCGGCCGGGGCGAGCTGCCAGCGCAGTCCGCCGCGCAGGGCGATCCGGTGGTCCGGGTCGAGCGCGGCGAGCGCGGCCGCCTGCGCGAGGGGCCGGATCGGCGCCGGCCGGGCCGCCGGCCACGCCCGTCGGCGCAGCCCGGCGGCCACCGCGGCCGGGTCGGCACGCAGCAGCCAGTCCCGCAGCGCCTCGACGATCTCGGTGAGTTCGGGCTCGATCGCGTCCGGGTCGGCGACGTCGGTGCCGAAGGGCAGGCCGGCCCGCAGCCGGGGGTCCTCGGCGGCGAGCGCCATCAACTCCTCGACCAGGGCGTACCGGGTCAGCGCCCGGATGCCGACGGTCAGGTGCAGCGAACTGGACTCCTGCGCCTGGGCGCTGTGCAGCCAGCCGCGCGGCAGGTAGAGCGCGTCCCCCGGTTCCAGGACCACGTCGAGGGCGGCCGGGCCGGTGGCGGTGGCGGAGACCTCGTGGGCCCGGCCACCCCACGGCTGCTTCTCCAGCGGGTCGGGCAGCACCGGCGGATGGATCCGCCAGTGCTTACGGCCGTCGACCTGCAGGACGAACACGTCGTGGGTGTCGTAGTGGGTGGCGAAACCCTGGCTGCCGGCCGGGGTCAGGTAGGCGTTGACCTGGAGCGGCTGGGCGAGCGCGGCGCCCAGGTCGCGGGCGAAGTCGACCAGGGCGGGCCAGGTGCGGTGCAGGCCCTGCAACACCAGGGTCGCGCCGGAGGCGTACAGCTGAAGGACCTTCTCGTCGAGGACCTGGTCACCGATCTCGGCACCCGCGCCACCCCCACCGGTGTAGCGGGCCGCAGGCACGAGCTGGCCGTCCTTGGCCACCCGCAGGAACGGGGTACGCAGGCCGCGTCGGCTGAGCAGCTCGTCGGCGTCGGCAGGGCTGAGCAGGTCGGTGAAGCCGTGCGGGTGGGGCAGCTCGTCGGCCCGGGAGAGCAGCGGCTCCCGGCCCCAGTACGCGGCGGCGAACTTGGCCGGCTCGACGCTGACGCAGCGCGCGAGGGCCGATGCGGCGGTAGACGGAACCGCCGGGCGGCAGTGGCCGCCCGGCGGGTCGATGCTCGTCACGACGCTCCGTCAGGAGGCGCTGCCGTCGGCGCCACCGTCCTGGTGACCCGGGGTCGCGCCACCGTCGGCCGGACCCTCGGCACCACCATCGGCGCCACCGTCCTGCTGGCCCGGGGTCGCGCCACCGTCGGCCGGACCCTCGGCACCACCATCGGCGCCACCGTCCTGCTGGCCCGGGGTCGCGCCACCGTCGGCCGGACCCTCGGCACCACCATCGGCGCCACCGTCCTGGTGACCCGGGGTCGCGCCGCCGTCGGCCGGGCCCTCGAGGCCGCCGCCGCTGGTGGTCTGCATGTCATCGTCGTTGAGTGCCATGGGTGCTCCCTCGGGTGTGCCGCCCCGCCGTAGGTCGGGGTTCGTCGTGCAGCGGGTGGTACCCCACGCGCAATCTTCTCTAACCACACCGTAGACGGCCGGGCCCGGCGTTCGGGACGGTTCGCCGGGCCTCGCCGTCGTTCAGCCGTTGCGGCAGGTCGCGCCGTTGAGGGTGAAGGAGGCAGGAGTCGGGTTGGACCCGCCGTGGGTGCCCTGGAACCCGAAGCTCACCGTGCCGCCGGCCGGCACCGTCGCGTTCCAGCCGGCGTTGCGGGCGGTCACCTGGGCGCCGGACTGGGTCACCGTGGCGTTCCAGGCGTTGGTCACCTGCTGGCCGGCGGTGAAGGCGAAGCCGACGGTCCAGCCGTCGAGCGCGGGGCCGTCGTTGCGGACCCGGACCTCGGCGGTGAAGCCGTTGTTCCAGGAGTTCGGGACGTAGCTGACCACGCACCCCACCGGGGCCGGGGTGGTGGGGCCGGGCGTGGTCGGCGACGGTGAGGTGTTCGGCGTGCTGGGTGGGGTGGTCACTCCCCCGCCGAGCGCCTCGGCCACCGCCTGGTACGCCGGCTTCGGCGCGTAGTTGTCGTCCCAGATCAGCGCCGCGCCCTGCCCGGGGAAGACCTGCGGGATCCAGGAGTACCGGTCGGTGATGCCCCAGGTGGTGACGCCGGCGCAGCGGCTCACCGCCAGGCAGGCGGTGACCACCTTCCGGTAGTCGGCGGCCTGGGTGGCGAGGTTGGCCGCGGTGGCCGGGGTGGGCATCCGGATGTCCAACTCGGTGATCCGGACGTCGACGCCGAGGTCGGCGAAGCGCTGGAGGTTGGCCTGCAGGTCGCCGGGCACCTGACCGACGATCAGGTGCGCCTGGAAGCCGACGCAGTCGATCGGCACGCCCCGGGACTTGAAGTCCCGGACCAGGTTGTAGATCGCGGTGCTCTTCGCGTTGACGCCGTCGGTGCTGTAGTCGTTGATGCAGAGGTCGGCGGCCGGGTCGACGGCGCGGGCCGCGCGGAACGCCTCCTCGATCCAGCCGTTGCCGATCCGCTGCTGGAAGACGCTGTCCCGGCGTCCACCCGAGCCGCCGTCGGCGAACGCCTCGTTCACCACGTCCCAGGCGAACACCTTGCCCCGGTAGTGACCGGCCACCCCGGCGATATGGTCCCGCATCGCCTGCAGCAGCTCGGGCCCGGACAGGCCGGACGCCCAGCCCGGGAGCTGGGAGTGCCAGACCAGGGTGTGACCGTACAGCTTCTTGCCGCCGGCCGCCGCGTAGTCGGCGACGGCGTCGCCCTGGGCGAAGGTGAACTGGCCACGGGTGGGTTCGGTGGCGTCCCACTTCATCGCGTTCTCGGCGACGACCAGGTTGAACTCGGCGTCGGCGATCTGCCGGTACGCGCTCTCGGCGAGCCGGTCGGGGGCCAGTGCGAAACCGATGTCGCGGCCCTTGGCGTCGGCCAGGCTCTTCAGGCTGGTGGCGGCCTCGGCGGTGCCGGGTCGGCTGACTGTGACGCCGACGGCGAGCACGGTGGCGGCGGCGAGCACGGTGGCCAGCACGGCCGACCGGGCCCGACGGGAGGTGTGGTGGATGCGCATGCGGTCCCTGTCCTTCGTGGAGGTCGGCACGACGGTGACGACCGGTGACGAACGACGATGGGAGCGCTTCCGCGATCCTTGCACCGGCCCCGGTCGACGTCAAGGCGACCGGCGGGCCGGCGTCGGTGCCAGGATGGCGGGAGGAGCCGAGGGAGAGGGGACTTGATGGGGCAGCCGCAACCGGAGCCGTTGACGCCGCTGGCAGAGGACTGGCAGCGTGCGCTCGCCGTGGTGGCCCACCCCGACGACCTGGAGTTCGGCGCCGCCGCCGCGGTCGCCCGCTGGACCGGGCAGGGCAAGGAGGTCGTCTACTGCCTGGTGACCAGCGGCGAGGCCGGGATCGACGCGATCACCCCGGAGCGGGCCCGCGTGGTCCGTGAGGAGGAGCAGCGGCTCTCCGCCCGGCTGGTCGGGGTGGAGACGGTGGACTTCCTCGGCCTTCCCGACGGCCTGCTGGAGTACGGCGTGCCGCTGCGCCGGGCGATCACCGAGGTGATCCGCCGGCACCGGCCGGACGTGGTGATCACCAACAACTTTCGGGAGACCTGGGACGGGGCGTACACGCTCAACCAGGCCGACCACATCGCCACCGGGCGGGCGGTGCTCGACGCCGCCCGGGACGCGGGCAACCGCTGGATCTTCCCCGAACAGCTGACCGGCGGCGTGCAGCCCTGGAACCGGGTACGCGAGGTGTGGGCCGCCGCCTCACCGCTGGCCCGGCACGGCGTGGACGTGACCGACACCTTCGACGCAGGGCTGGCGTCGCTGCGGGCGCACGACGCGTACCTGCGCGGGCTGGGAGACGGCGGCTTCGACCCGGAGGAGTTCCTGGAGGGGATCAGCCGGCCTGCGGGCAGCCGGCTGGGCGTGCGCCACGGCGCCGCCTTCGAGATCTTCCCGCTGGGCCTGCACTAGGGCGTGGTGTTCCTGGTCGGCACGCGTCGGCAGCACCGCGACCGGCGGGAGCGGTCATCCGTGACGAGGCCCGCCCCGCCTGACACGGCGGGACGGGCGGGATGTCATCCGGTCACGGGATCAGCTGCTGCATGTCCTTGGGCATGGTGGACCTGACGTCCTCCCACTCCCCCTGGGTGATGTGCCGGCGCAGGGTGTCGAGCACCACCTGCGTCACCCGCTCGGCGCCGCCCTCCACGTCGTACGGGAAGCCCTGGCGGACCTCGTAGAGGAAGTCGTCCCGGTTGAGCTTGATCGGGACGTTGTCCGGCTGCCACCCGTCGAAGTAGATCCCGCGGACCAGCACCGGCAACTGCGCGGCGAACTCGGCGCTCTCCTGCACCGTCATCCGGTCGCGCAGCAGGTGCAGGACGGTCCGCAGCGCCGCGTAGGACTGGTTGCGCTGTGCCTTGGGCCAGCCGTACGCCTGCTCGATGTCCTTGAGGATCAGGTTGGTCTTGTCCATCGAGGTCTCGAATGCCGAATGCAGCTGCTCAGCCATCACGCCACCCCCGCGTCTCGTTCTCCCACCGTCGGTCGTCGTCGCGTCGCGGTGGCCCGGACGGCCCCCGCTCCTGCCGGACCGGACTGAGCCGGTCGGTCCGCGCCGGCCGCCGGATGCTGCTGCCACCACCCGAGCCGACGACGTGCAGCACGGCACCACGCCGTGGGTCCGCCACCACCCGCACTCCCATACCGGTCACCTCCGTACCTCGTCGGTGTCGGCCGGTCGCTCGGTGACCGGCACCGCCCATGCTGCGCGGGAACCGGGTGAGCCCACCTCACCCGCTGCGGGTGAAGCCGGCGGACGGCGCCCGGCGTCACGCCGCGAGCAGTCCCTGCAACTGCTGGCCGTTGGTCTGCGCGTAGTCCCGATAGCAGTTGTTCATCAGCACGTGCGTCTGCGCGGCGTCCCTCGCCAGCTCCCGCAGCTTCGGCGCCCAGTCCCGCAGCTCACGGTCGGAGTAGCGGTAGCCGAACTTCTCGTGGATGTCCCTGCTGGTCCACTTGTCGCTGTGCCCGTGGAAGCGCACCACGGCCAGGTCCGCGGTCGCGGCCAGCACCGGCGGCACCGAGTTCCGGTGGCCCTGCGGCATGTCCACGCAGACGTACGCCAGCTCGTGCCGGCGCAGGAAGTCCAGGGTCTCGCCGGCGTTGTCGCCGTCGAACCAGGAGGCGTGGCGGAACTCGAAGACCGGCCGCAGCGGGTGGCAGCGCCGCTGGACCTCCAGCAGGTACTCCCTGTTGGCCCGCCTGATGGTGAACCAGGGCGGGAACTGGAACAGCACCGCGCCCAGCTTGCCGGCCTCGACCAGTGGGTCGAGCGCGGCCAGGAACCGGGTCCAGACCTCCTCGTACGCCTGCGCGGGCAGGTCGTCCGGGTAGAGGTTGCGCTTGTCGGTGTCCGGCCGCAGGTCCTTGTAGAGCGCGGAGACCCGGGTGGGGTGGCCGGTCAGCAGGCTGAACGCCTTGATGTTGAAGGTGAACCCGGGCGGGGTCCGCTCCGCCCACAGCCGCGTGGTCCGCTCGGCCGGCGGCGAATAGTAGGTGGCGTCGACCTCGACCAGGGGGAACTGGCGCGCGTAGTACACCAGCCGTTTCTCCGGCGTGTCCGCGGTCTGCGGGTACCACCCCGAGTCCAGCAGGGTCCGGTCGGTCCAGGACGCGGTGCCCACTTTGATCTCACCCATGGGGATAGTCCACCGCGTCCCCGACCCGACCCGCGATCACGACGTCGCTCAGGCGGCCCGCCGCTCCCGCGTCTGCTTGCAGGTCACGCAGGAGGTGGCCGACGGGAAGATCTCCAACCGCTCGACCGGGATCGGCGCGGAGCAGCCCTCACAGAAGCCGTAGGTCCCCTCGTCGAGCCGGCTCAGAGCGTGCTCGAACTGGGCGCGGCGCTCCAGGATGGTCCGCAGCAGGGACTGCGCGGTGTCCCGCTCAGCGGTCTTGGTGCCGCTGTCGGCATGGTCGTCGCCGGCGGTGTCGCCGACCTCCACCAGCCGCAGCACCTGGCTCTGCGCGACCGCCTGCTCGTACTCCGCGGACAGCTCGTCGTGGCGGGCCTGCAGGGAGAGTCGGATCTGGTCGATCTCCGCCTGGGATCGGCCCGTACCGACCGTGTCGTGGACGAGCATCACTGCCTGCCTTTCGTGGGCCTGTGGCTGTCCGGGGCGGTTCGTCCCGGACCCGGTGCGCACGGGCGAGATCACCCGTGCCTTGTGAGCCGGGCGATTACCCACCCGCCGAGCCGACCAAACCGACGAATTCTCCCGAGGTTCCGTCTCCGGTCAGGCCGGCTCGACGAGCGCGGGGTGCCGGGGGTCGTCGACGCGGACCACGACGTCGGCGAACGAGGCGGGGTCGACCTCGTCGGCGTACCGGTGGAAGGCGGGCAGCGTCCAGCGCAGCTGCGGGTCGGTCCGCCGGGCCAGGGCGGCCGGGGAGAGCGCCAGGTGCACGGCCAGGTCGAAGGGCAGGCCGCCGCCGAGCAGCAGCGCCCCGCTGACCAGCAGCACCGCGCCGGCGGGCAGCTCGAGGTACGGGGCGCGGCTGGCCCGGTCGGCCCGGTCGTCCCACAGGGACGGCACGACCCGCCCGGAGCCGCCCGGGCCGGCCGGCTCGAGCACCTCCCGGCGTAGCCCGGCCTCGTCGGTCCAGCCCTCGTAGTAGGCGTCCGGGTTGGTCCGGCCATGCTCGTACCGGACCGAAGCGGGACGCAGGAAGTCCTCGGCGCGGATCCGCAGCACCGGACGGCCGCCCGCGCGCAGCGGGTCGACCAGGGCGTCGGCGAGCCGGTCCGGGTCGGCGGCGGGCGGACCGTCGACGGCTACCCGGAGCCGGGGCGGCGGCTGCTCGGCGGCCGGACCCGCGCCGGACGGCGACGCGGCGGCGGCCAGGTCGGCGGCGGCGAGGACGCGTTCGGTCAGCTCGGCGACGAGCCGCTCGGGCGAGATGGGTCGGACACGCATCCGACCATGGTGCCCCGGCCGGGGTCGGCGCGGTCGGGGCGTCCCCTCGCCGACCACTCCGGTGCGACGGCGTGGACGGCCACGGCGGGGCCGGTGGTGGGCCGGTCGGCGTGCCGGCCGCTCAGCCGGTGCGGTCGATGGTGACCCGGGCGTCGTCGGCGAGCCGGTAGCCGACGCCGTAGACGGTGGTGACCAGCGGGACGTCCACCCCCACCTTGCCGCGCAGCCGCCGCACGTGCACGTCGACCGTCCGGACCCCGGCGTGTTCGTAGCCCCAGACCGCGTTGAGCAGCTGCAACCGGGTGAAGACCCGGCGCGGATGGGCCACCAGGTGCAGCAGCAGGTCGAACTCCAGCCGGGTCAGCGGCAACGGCTCGCCGTCACGCAGCACCGAGCGGGAGGCGGCCAGGATGTGCAGGGCGGGGATGGCCGGCGCGAGCGACCGGCCCGGGGAACGGCCGGCGGGCAGCGGCTCGGGCCGCCGTTCGGCCGGCACGCCGGTGGTGGTGATGGTGCCCTCGCCCCGCTCCAGCATCTCCCGCGCGGCCTCCAGCAGCCGCCGAGCCGGCGGGGTCAGGGACTCCTCGTTGGCCAGCGGGATGGACAGGGTCACGGTGAGGACGGGCACGGCGGTGTTGGCCGGGCGGCGCTGGCCGCCGGGGGGACGACCGGGGACCGCAGGTTGGGACGTATGCCATCCGGCGCGCGACGAGGCGGGGCTGACCGACATGGTCCTCCTTGGCTGGTCCGGGTAATCCCACGGCCCGGGACGCCGCTTCATCGATGCTTCCGGGCCCCTGAGCGGGGGTCAAGGGGCGGCCGCGTTGCATGAATGTGACAAATGACGAACACATCGCATCCGAACCCTCGCTCTGCGTACGAGCCAGATGATTACAGCAGAGTCACGGGGTGGACGTGGACGGGGGGTACCCCCGCACCGATCACATTGGCCGGTGCCGGCCCGGCGCACCAGGGCGGAAGGTCCTGGACACGCCGCGCCGGCAGCGGTCAGCGCACCACGGGCGGGTCCACCCGGTAGCCGGGCACCGAGGGCCAACGCACGGCGAGCACGACCGACTCCTGCTCGGCGTACCAGCTGTGGTCGACTCCACGCCCCCAGACGACGTAGTCGCCCGGACTGGCGAGCACCACCGTGCGGTCCGGGAACTCCAGCCGGAACCGACCGCTGACCAGCACCAGCAGCGTCGTGCGTCGCTCACTCGTCGCCCACCGCGACCGGGCCTGCCCCGGCGGGTGCACACCCCACTTCACCTCGACGTCGGTGCTGTGCCGGGGATCGCCGGCGGGCATGAAGTGGCCGAGCAGCCAGCCGGCGTTGGTGGCCCCGTCCACACCGGCGTTGCCCACGTACACGTCGTCCATGATCCTCCCCCTCGTGGGCTGGCAAGCTACCAGCCCCGCCCGGCGGTCCGGGCCACTAGCCTGGACGGGTGACCGACGACCTGGACGCCGAGACGCTGGCCTTCGCCCATCGGATGTTCGACCTGGCGCGCAGCGGCGGGGCCGAGGAGCTCAGCGGGTACGTCGACGCCGGGTTGCCGGTGAACATGACCAACGACAAGGGCGACACGTTGCTGATCCTGGCCGCGTACCACGCCCACCCGGAGACGGTGGCGGCCCTGCTGGCCCGGGGCGCGGACCACACCCGTTCCAACGACCGGGGTCAGACCGCCCTCGCCGCGGCGGTGTTCCGGCGCGACGCCGACGCCGTCCGGGCCCTGCTCGACGCCGGGGCCGACCCGGCGCACGGCAGCCCGTCCGCCGTGGAGACCGCCCGCTTCTTCGACCTGCCGGAGATGCTCACCCTGCTCACCTCCCACTGAGGCGTCACCATGGACGATCCCGTACCCGAGCGGATGCGCACGGCGGCCACCGTGCTGCTGGGCGCCCTCGGCGAGCCGGCCCGGGCCGCCGCCGGCCACCGCTTCGACGACGAGGGGCGGCGGTGGCTGGAGTACCGGCCCCGGCCGCGGCCCGGCGTCTGCCTGGCCGACCTGGACACCGCCGGCCGCAAGGCCGCCCACCGGCTGCTCGCCACCGCACTCAGCCCGGGCGCGTACGCCCAGGCGATGGCGGTCGTGGCGCTGGAGGAGGTGCTGGACCGGGCGGAGGGGTGGCGACGCGGGCGACACAGCGGCGACTACTGGGTGGCCGTCTTCGGCGACCCGGCCGCCGACGACCGGTGGGCCTGGCGGTTCGAGGGGCACCACCTGTCGGTGAGCATGACCGTGGTCGACGACGAGGTCTCCCCCGCCCCGGTGTTCCTCGGCGCCAACCCGGCCACCGTCACACACGCCGGCCGCCCCGTCTCCCGCCCGCTCGGGGTCGAGGAGGACCTGGCTCGGGAGCTGCTGGCGGCGATCGGCCCGGCCGGGCGCGCGGCGGCGGTCATCGCCGACGACGCGCCGGAGGACATCGTCAGCGCCACCCGGGCCTCGGTGCCGGCCCCGCTCACCCCGCTGGGTGTGTCGCGCGGGCGGCTCGGCGTCACCGGCCGGGCGCTGCTGGACCAGCTCGTCGCGCTCTACCTGGACCGGCTCCCCGCCGAGCTGGCCGCCCGGGAGGCCGACCGGGTCGCCGGCGGCGAGACGCACTTCGCCTGGGCCGGCCCGGTGCGGCCGGGCGGTCGCCACTACTACCGGATCCAGGGCGAGGACCTGCTCATCGAGTACGACAACACCGCCGACGACGGCAACCACGCGCACACCGTGCTGCGCCGCCCGGCCGGTGACTTCGGCGCCGACGTCCTCGCCGCCCACCACGCCCAGTCCCACTGACCCACCCCACCCCCGCCCCGCCCCACCTCCAGTGATCACGAAGTTGTTGTCGTCCACATCGGCGTGTCGTGACAGCAACTTCATGATCACCGCGGGTGGGGGCGGGCAGGGCGGGTCAGGGGGCGGGGTTGCGGGCCTCGATGAGGAAGCGGCGGGCGTGGGCGACGAAGGGGCCCTCGGCGCGGATCCGCTCGTGCAGCGTGGCGAGCTGCGGCCGGTACCGCTCCACGTCGAAGTCCGGCACGGTCCACACCACCTTGCGCAGGAACCAGACCACCGCGCCGACGTCGTGGAAGACCGCCCGGAGGGTGGCCTCCTCCAGGCGTACCACCGTCAGCCCGGCCGCCTCGGCGGCGGCGACGGCGTGCGCCGGGTGCCGGCCGGTCGCGGGTGGCAGCGGGCCGAGGATCGCCTCGCTCAGCTCACGCATGGTGCCCGGGCCGATCTGCTGGGACAGGTACGTCCCACCGGGTCGCAGCACCCGGGCGATCTCGTCCCACCAGGTGTCGATCGGGTGGCGGCTGGTGACCAGCTCGAAGGTGCCGTCGCGGAACGGCAGGACGGGGGCCCGGCCGACCCGCACCACGGTGGCGCCGAGCCGGCGCAGCGTACGCCGGGCGAGCGCGGCGTTCGGTGGCCAACCCTCGGTGGCGACCAGCAGCGGCGGCGGGGTCGGCACCCCGGCGAGCACCTCTCCCCCACCGGTGTCGACGTCCAGCGCGGCGGACACCTGCGCCATCCGGGTCGCCATCAGGCGGGCGTAGCCCCACGGGGGTCGTTCCTCGGTGGCCCGGCCGTCGAGCCAGGAGAAGCCCCACCCGGTCACGGGTGCCCCGGTCGCCTCGGCGACCAGCTCGGCGAAGCTGCGCTCGGTCACCGGCCCACCGTCCTCGACCCGGCCACCCACGGCAACCGGTTTGCCGCCGCCGGACCGTCGGCCCCTGACGGCCCGGCACGAGCGGCCGGCGGCGCGGTCGGACTGTTCAGGCGCGCGGGCGGACGATCTCGACGGTCGAACCGCCGGCCGGCACCCCGTCGAGCGCCTCGAAGCCGCTGGGCTCGCGGCGACCGGGGTCGAACTGGCGTATCAGCCGGGCGCCGAGCCAGACCCCGACCGTGCCGACCGCCAGGGCGACCAGCTCGGTCAGCAGCAGCACGCCGGTGGCGCCGCGCTGCGGCGCGTCGGCCCGGATCAGGCAGCTGAGCAGGAACAGCGCGGCCATGCCGGCGTTGACCAGGTTGAAGGTGACCATGGTGCGGCGGGTCCGGGAAGCGCGGACGTCCCACAGGTCGACCATGCCGGCGACCGCGGCGAGCGCGGCGGCGACCAGCGCGGCCACCGACGTCCAGTAGCCGACCTCGCCGAGGAACGCCGGCCCGCCGGCCACGTCCGCGAGGTCGAAGACGGTGGCACTGACGAAGAGCCCGAACGGGAACGTCACCAGCATCGGTTGGATGGGGTGCCCCTGCACCCGCAGACGGCTCTCCATCGCGTCCTCCCAGGATCGTCACGTGCCCACGAATCCAGGGTGCTACCCGCACGCGGGCGGGACGAAACGACGCGCGGGTTCCGGACGGACCGAAACCCGACTCCTCAGCCCTCGCGGGGACGCGACACGGTGGTGACCAACCGCTCGGCCACCTCGCGCAACGGGATGTCCAGTGAGGACGCGGCGCTGCGCAGCACCTCCAGGGCCTCCGGGGCCGGGCAGCCGCGCTGCGTCATGATCACCCCGATCGCCTGGCTCACCACGCCCTCGCCGAGCAGCGCGCCGTCGACCTCACCGGCCCGCTCGGCCTGCTTCGCCCGGTCCCGCACCGCGGCCAGCAGCAGCCCGGCGTGCTCGGCGAGGAGCATCGCGGTGAGCTGGTGCCGGGTGGAGAGGATGCCGGCGGCGTCGGCGTACAGGTTGATCGCGCCGATCGCCTGCTCGTCGACGTCGACCGGCGCGGAGATCACCCCGCGCACGCCGAGGCCGCGCGCCCGGTCCGTCCAGGCCGGCCAGCGCTGCTCACCGTCGAGGTCCGGCGCGATGGTCATCTCGCGGCGTCGGATCGCGGTCATCGGCGGCGAGTCCGGGCCGTGGCGCAGGTCGTCCAGCTCCGCCAGAGCCGGGTCGGAGGCGGCCGCCCCGGCCGGCTGCCCGGCACGCAGCGCCGTGAAGCCGCACCAGGCGACCTCCGGTACGGCGTCGCGCGCGATGCGGACCAGCCGGCCCAGCGCGTCGTCGAAGTCGTCGACCGCGATCAGCCCCGCGGTCAGCTCCCGCAGCAGGGCGGCCGTCTCCAGCACGCCGAGGGTGTCGATCGTCGGCTCCCGTGTGTCCAGGTTCACCGGGTCACGACCCCCGTGCACCACCAGGTGCCCTCCGCGACCGGTGCCATTGCCTGTGTCATCGTCTTCCGATCTCCCCCGCGTTGTGAGCCCCGGGCTACTACCCTCGCAAACCGGGATCGAAACCGCGCACGGGCTCCCTTCCGGCGGGGTGCCGCCGGAAGGGAACCGGGGCAGCTCAGCGCGAGCCGGCGAGCCGCCGGCCCACCGAGGCGATCAGCCGGTCCAGCTCCGAGCCGAACGGGTTGTCGTGGACCAGGTACGTCCAGGTGGCGCTGGGTCGGACCAGCTTCGCGGCGTCCGGCTCCCAGTCGTCGGCGAACTCGGTCTCCTCGAAGGTGGCGATGGTCCGGATCTCGATCTCGGGGACCAGGTCGTTGAACGCCGGCACCGCCGCCCGGTGGAACTCGTCGAGCGGGTCGAGACGGCCCAGCGCACGCAGGTGCACGCCCTCGCGGACCTCCGACAGCTCGGCCAGGTGCTCCGCCCAGAGCCGGTCGAGGTGGTAGAGGGCGATCGAGCGGGCCACCCGGGCCAGCAGGTCCTCGTCCATCTCGCCGGCCTTCTCCGGCACCCGGTCGAGCAGCATCAGCGCCGCCACGTCGGTGGTGAGCAGCCGCTCGCGCCGCTCGGCCAGAGCCTTGCGCTGCTGCTCGACGACCACGCTGTAGCGCCAGGTGTTGCGGTGGATCTCGTGGTTGACGCCCTCGGCCACCCGCTGGGCGTGCTCCACGGCGTAGTCGACCTGGTCGTCGGTGACCAGACCGTCGGCGTTCATCCGCGGCGAGGCCGGTACGGTGTCGCCGGCGTGCCGGACGACCAGGTCGTCCTCCAGGCTGACGAAGAAGACGGAGCCACCCGGGTCGCCCTGCCGGCCGGCCCGGCCGCGCAGCTGGTCGTCCACCCGGCGGCTGTCGTGCCGGCCGCTGCCGATCACGTACAGGCCGCCCAGCTCGGCGACCCGCTCCCGGTCGACCTGGTCGCTGCCGCCCAACCGGATGTCGACGCCCCGGCCGGCCATCTGGGTGGAGACGGTGACCGCGCCGTACGCGCCGGCCTCAGCGATGATCGCCGCCTCCTCGTCGTCGTTCTTGGCGTTGAGCACGACGCAGGGCACCCCGGCGGCGTTCAGCCCGGCGGCCAGGCCCTCGGACTCCTTGACGTCCAGGGTGCCGACCAGCACCGGGCGGCCGCGCTCGTGGTTGCGCCTGATCTCGTCGATCAGCGCCTCCTCCTTCTCCGCCCGGGTGGCGTAGATGCGGTCCGGCTCGTCCTCGCGGATGCACGGGGTGTTCGGCGGGATCACCGCCACCTCCAGCCCGAAGAACTCGCGCAGCTGGTCGCCGACGAGCACCGCGGTCGCGGTCATCCCGCAGACCGTCGGGTAGAGCGCGATGTACGCCTGCACGGCGATGGTGCCGAGCACCTCGCCCTCGGCGGTGGCGTCGAGCCCCTCCTTCGCCTCGACCGCGGCCTGCAGGCCGTCCGGCCAGCGGCGGCGCTGGGCGACCCGGCCGCGCATCTCGTCGATCAGCTCGACGGTGCCGTCGCGGACGATGTAGTCGACGTCGCGGTGCAGCAGGGCGTGCGCGTGCAGGGCCACGTTGACCGCGGAGAGCTGCCCGACGTGCTCGGTGTCGTACAGGTCGATGCCGCCGAGCTTGGCCTCGACGGTGGCCAGGCCGGCGCTGGTGAAGGCGACGCTGCGGCCGTCCTCGGCGACGGTGTAGTGCTTGCCCTTGCGCAGGCCGCGAACCAGCGCCGCCGCGGCGTGCACCGGATCCTGCTCGCCGACCACCGAGCCGGCCAGGACCATCGGCACCCGGGCCTCATCGATCAGGATCGAGTCGGCCTCGTCGACGATCGCGGTCTTCAGCGGCGGCTGGACCCGGTCGGCGAGGTCGGTGACGAGCTGGTCGCGGAGGAAGTCGAAGCCGGCCTCGCTGACCGCGACGTAGGTGACGTCGCAGGCGTACGCGGCGCGCCGCTCCTCAGGGGTGGATGCCTCGTTGACCCAGCCGACGGTGAGCCCGAGCAGCCGGTAGACCGGGGACATCCACTCGGCGTCCCGGCGGGCCAGATAGTCGTTGACGGTGAGCACGTGCACCGGGCCGTTGCCGAGCCGGACGTGCCCGTACGCGGCGATGGTGGCGGTCAGGGTCTTGCCCTCACCGGTGGCCATCTCCGCGACCTTGCCGGAGAGCAACGACATCGCGCCGAGCAGCTGCACGTCGTACGGCCGCTGCTCCAGCCCGCGCCGGGCGGCCTCCCGGCCGATCGCGCAGATCTCCACGTACTCCGAGGCGGTGGCGGCGGCCTCGGTGAGCGCGGCGTCGTCGAGGGCGGACAGCTCCTCCTCGCGCGCGGCGATCCGTGGCAGCAGCTTCTCCAGCGGGGCCAGGTCCACCGTCGTCCCCGGGCGCTGGAGGAACCGCCGGAACCTGCTCTTCAAGCGTTGCGACACACCCATGAGCGGCAACGGTACGCGAACCGGGCGGGTAATCGCTGCCCGGCTCGTCCGGGGCGCGCCGCCGAGCCGGCCGGCCGGGCGTCCGCGCAGCTCAGCGGGGTGGGCCGGGTCAGCTCACCAGGAGCTGGTGGGCGGCGAGCTCACGGTAGAGCGGACTGGTGACCGTCAATTCGTCGTATGTGCCGACCGCGACCACCCGCCCGCCGTCGAGCACCACGATCTGGTCGGCGTCGACGACGGTGGCCAACCGGTGGGCGACGATCAGCAGGGTGCGCCGCCGGGCCACCGCGTCGATGGCCCGGCGCAGCGCCGCCTCGTTGCGGGCGTCGAGGTTGCTGGTCGGCTCGTCGAGCAGCAGCACCGGCGACCCGGCGAGCAGCGCGCGGGCGATGGCCAGCCGCTGCCGCTCACCGCCGGAGAGCAGCACACCGCCCTCCCCCACCTGCACGTCCAGCCCCTGCGGGGCGCGGGTGGCGAGGTGGGTCAGGTTGACCTGGTCGAGTGCGTCGCGCAGGGCGGCCTCGGTGGCGTCGGGGGCGCCGATGAGCAGGTTGTCGCGCAGCGTCCCGGCGAGCACGGGGGCCTCCTGCTCGACGTAGCCGAGCCGGGCCCGCAGCGCGTCGCGGGGCAGGTCACGCACGTCGACGCCGTCGATGCGCAACGCTCCGGCGGTGACCTCGTAGAAGCGCTCCATCAGCGCCAGCAGGGTCGACTTGCCGGCGCCGGAGGGGCCGACCAGGGCGGTGCGGGTGCCGGCGGGCACGGTGAAGCTCACCTCGTGCAGCACCGCCGGACCGTCCGGGTAGCCGAACCCCACCCGGTCGAACTCGATCATCGCCGGGCCGGCGGGCGGCGCGGCCGCCGGCCCGGCACGGTCCACGGCCGCCTCCACCGGTACGGCCAGCACCTCCTCGATCCGCTGCAACGCGCCGAGCCCGGTCTGCAACTGGGTGTACGCGTGCACCGCCTGGCCCAGCGGCAGGACCAGGAAGAACAGGAACATCACGAAGGCGACCAGATCGCCGACGGTGATCGCGCCGGCCGCCACCCGGGCCCCGCCGACGCCGAGGACCAGCAGGAACGCGCCCTGGATGGTGACCGCGCTGACCGGTCCGACGACGGCCTGCACCCGGGCCACCCGCAGCCCGGCCGCGTACGCCGCCTGCGCGCTGGCCCCGACCGTGGCGGCCTCCCGGCCCTCGGCCCGGGCGGCGCGGATGGTGCGGGCGGCGGAGATGGCCCGCTCCACGGCGGAGGTCATCTCGCCGACCCGTTCCTGGGCGGCGCGGGACAGCCCGCGCACCCGACGGGCCACGGTGAGCGCGAAGCCCACGCCGGCGGTGACCCCGAGCAGGGTCACCCCGAACAGCACCGGGTCGAGCAGGGCCATCGCGGTGGCGGCGCCGAGGACCATCACCGCCCCGGTGACGGTCTCGAAGAGCCCGGAGGTGACCACCGCCCGCAGCAGGGTGGTGTCGGAGCCGACCCGGGAGAGCAGGTCGCCGGTGCGACGCCGGTCGTACTCCACGATCGGCAGCCGCAGCAGGTGCCCGGCGAGCCGGCGGCGGGTGCTCAGCACCACCCCCTCGGCGGTGCGTTGCAGCAGGTAGTCGCGGAGCCCGCCGAGGGCCGCGCCGGCCACCACCAGGACGACCAGCACGACGACCAGGCCGGCGACCGGGCGGGCCGCGGCCAGCGCGTCGAGCACCTGCCGGGTCAGCAGCGGCTGGGCCAGCGCCGCCCCGGCGCCGACGAGCGACAACGCGCCCACCGCGACGAGAGTGCCGCGATGGGCGCGCAGGTAGGGCAGCAGGGCGGCCAGACCCGGCCGTCCGGCGGTCTCGACGGTCATGCGCCGACCGTAGCCGCCCCCGGCCAGGGTCGGTTCAGCCGGTGAAGACCACCTGGAGTTCCTGCCGGCGGCGCTCGGCCAGGTCGGTCAGCAGCCCCGGCGCCTCGTCGAACGGCACCACCGCGGAGACCAGGTGCTCGCGGACCACGTCGCCGTACTGCCGCAGCAGCTCGACGGTCTCGGCGGAGAGCCGTTCCCGGTCCCAGGTCGGGGCGAGCCCACGCGGCACCCGGCCGATCTGGGCGCAGCGCAGCGACAGCCCGTTGTGGTGGAACTCCTCGCCGAGCCGCACCGCGTCCGCGCCGTCCTGGTAGAAGGCCAGGTCGATCACGGTGCCCTGGGGGCGCAGCAGGCGCAGCGCCAGGTGCAGCGCCCACGCCTGCCCCCGGCACTGGAACACCACGTCGGCGCCGCGGTCGGAGGCGGCATGGTTCCAGCGGGTCTTCAGCACCACGGCCGGGTCGTCGGCCTCCGGGTCGAGGGTCTGAAGGCCGAGCGCCTCGGCGACCTGCCGCCGCTGCGGCGTCGGATCCAGCACCACCACCGAGGCCGCCCCGTGCCGCTTGGCGAACAGGGCGGTGAGCAGCGCCACCACCCCGCTGCCGACCACCGCGACCCGCCGGCCGCGTACCCCGTCGCCGAGCGAGCGCACGTCGGCGCCGCACAGGTCGGCGGCGGCGTGCAGCAGGCCGTTGGCGCAGATCGGGCCCATGTGGGCGACGTAGACGCCGAGCATCGGGTCCAGGTCGTCGGGGAGCGCGACGAAGCGTTCCGCGAGCGGGTCGGCGACGTGCCCGGTGCGGTGGCCGTACGTCATGGCGCCGACCGCGCCGACGGCCACGGCCGGGGTACGGCTCTGCACCACCCGGCCGACCTGCATGTAGCCGAGCCGGGTGACCGGGTACGGGGTGCTCGCCGCACCCGACTGGAACAGCCCCAGGTCCGGGTTCCAGGTGACGTTGAGGTACGGATTGGTGCCCTTGACGAAGCTCAGCTCGGTGCCGGCGGAGACTCCGCTGTAGAGCGTCTGAACCCGGAACGAGCCCTCGGGCAGCTCGGCGGCGTCCTGCTCGACCAGCTCGACCCGGCCGGGGCCGCTGACCACCACGACCTTGTCACGCATCGACGCTCACCCCCTCGGTGACGGCGGTCGGCACGGGAGCGAGCGACCGGGTGGCGGCCGGGCCGGTGGGCAACGTGACGCTGCGCCCGGTGCGGGCGCTCTCGGCGACCGCGAGGGCGAGCCGCTGGGTGCGCAGGGCCTCGGCGTACGGCACCCGGACGTCGTCGCCGACCCCGGTCACCGCGTCGATGAAGGCCCGGTCCACGGCGACCCGCGCGCCGTCCGGATCGGACTCGACCCGCCGCTCGCCGTCGGCGTCGCGGATCACCAGGCCGTCCTCGGCCAGCGACAGCGCCAGCCCGTCGGCGAGGATCTCCAGGCCCGCCCGGTGCTTCCAGGTCAGCACGCAGGCCGCGGCGAGGGTGCCGACCGCGCCGCCGGCGAACCGGAGGGTGGCGGCGGTCACCGAGTCGATGTCGGCGCCGTCGACCGGGGGTGGCGTGCCGTCGCCGTACGCGGTCACCTCGACCGCCTCGTCGACCAGCGAGCGGACCAGGTCCAGCACGTGCGCGGCCTGCTCGACGACCGGACCGCCGGACCGCTCCCGCACCGCCCACCAGGCCACCGGCGGGACCTTGTCCAGCCAGGAGCCGTTGACCATCCGCACCGGACGGTCGGCGAGCAGTTGCCGGGCCTGCTCGACGACGTGCAGGTAACGCCAGTGGTGCCCGACGGCGGTGAGCAGCCCCTTCTCCTGCACCAGCGCGGCGATCCGCTCGGCGGTGTCCAGGTCCACCGCGACCGGCTTCTCCACGAACATCGGGACCCCCGCGGCGATCACCGCCTCCTCCACCGGCCCGTGCGCGAAGGGTGGCACGCAGACGTACACCGCGTCCGGTCCGGCGGCGAGGAGCTCGTCGACGTCGGCGAAGGTACGGCCACCGTGCGCGCCGGCCAGCTCCGCCGCCGCGTCCCGGGCCACGTCGGTCACCCCGAGCAGTTCCACGTCCTCGAATCCGGCCAACACGCGGGCATGGCGTCGCGCCACCCCACCGGCCCCGACCAGTCCCACCCGGCACGTACGCATTCCACCGACCCTCTCGACGCTGTGTCACGACTAGCGGGCAGAGCACTCCCCCCGCCGGCCGACGGCGAAACCCGACGGGCGCGCAACGCACCGTTCATCTGACCGGAACCGGCCGGAGAACGCTTGGTGATCAAGCTGTTAGGCATGATCCGGTTAGCGCGCGGGCGGATTCGGGAAAACCCACTCCGCGTTTCCGCCACGATCTGGGGGTGTGTCAGTGCGGGATACAGAAGCGATCGTCTCACCCGTCGTGGAGGCATGGGCCACGTATCGGACGACGTCGGCGCAGGACTGGCCGGCACGCCGGCTCATCCGCGCCAAGGGTGACAGCCGGGTCAGCGTCGTGCTGCCCGCCCGTAACGAGGAGGCTACGGTCGGGGCGATCGTTTCGACGATCCGCGAACATCTGATGGACCGGGTCACCCTGGTCGACGAGTTGATCGTGGTCGACTCCCGGTCGACCGACCGGACCGCGCAGGTGGCCCGGGCCGCCGGCGCCGAGGTGGTCGGCCAGGACGAGATGACCCGGGGCCTGCCCCGGCTGACCGGTAAGGGCGACGCGCTCTGGGCCGGTCTGGCCGCCGCCGAGGGCGACGTCGTCGCGTTCGTCGACGCCGACCTGCGCGAGTTCCGGCCGCACTTCGTGACGGGCCTGATCGGGCCGTTGCTGACCGATCCGTCGGTCGACTTCGTGAAGGGCTTCTACCACCGGCCGCTGGTCGGTGCCCACAGCGTGGAGGCCGACGGCGGCGGGCGGGTGACGGAGCTGATGGCCCGGCCGCTGCTCAACCTCTTCTGGCCGGAGCTGGCCGGCTTCGTGCAGCCGCTGGCCGGCGAGTACGCCGGCCGGCGCGACGTGCTGGAGCGGGTGCCCTTCGTCTCCGGGTACGGCGTGGAGACGGCGATGCTCATCGACCTGCTGGAGCTGGTGGGGCTGGACGCGCTGGCCCAGGTGGACCTCGGCGAGCGCAAGCACCGCCACCAGGACACCGCGGCACTGGGCCGGATGTCGGCGCAGATCATGCAGACCGCCTGGTCGCGGCTGCAGCGACGCGGCTGGGCCAGCCCGGGCACGATGCCGGCCGCCCTGCTGACCCAGTTCCGCCGGGGCGGCTCGGACGCGCTGCCCAACCTGGACCGGGAGATCGTGGTCAGTGACGTGTCGGTGCAGGAGCGTCCGCCGTTGGCGCAGCTGCGCCACCGGGTGCCGCGGCGGCGGGTGGCGGCGTGAGGGACCGGTCGCGAGGACCGGCGCGGGACGGCCGGCCCCACGGGTCGGTCGACGGCGTGCAGCGGGTGGCCGACGGGGGCCCCGCCGAGGGAAGGAAGACAACGCGATGAGTCTCACGGTCCTGATGAACGCCGGCCCCTGGCTGTCCGTGCCGCCCCCCGGCTACGGCGGCATCGAGAACGTCATCGCCACCCTGGTGCCGGAGCTGCGGCGGCTCGGGGTGAAGGTGGTGCTCGCCTCGGTCGACACCAGCACCCTGCCGGTCGACGAGAAGTTCTCGGTCTTCCCCGACGGGCAGTTCCACGCCCTGCAACGGCCGTACAACCAGGTGTGCGGGGTTTCCCAGGCGCACCTCAACGGCGTCATCCGGCAGCTGCACGCCCGCGACGACATCGACCTGGTGCACGACCACGTGGAGGCGGTCGGCCTGGCCACCCTCTCGGCGATGGGCCCGGACGCCCCGCCGGTGCTGCACACCCTGCACTGGGACCTTGCCAAGCACCCGGAGCTGTACGGCAACCTGGACGCCGGTGAGCGGGTCCGGGTCAACGGCGTCTCCGCCGCCCAGCTCGCCCGCGCCCCCCGGGCGTTGCAGGCGCACTCCGTGGGGCACGTGCACCTGTCCACCCCGCTGGCCGTGGGCGCGGACCGCGCTCCCCGGCCGGAGAAGGGCGACCACGCGATCATCCTGGGCCGGATCAACCCGGGCAAGGGGCAGGATGTCGGCGCCCGGCTGGCCCAGCGGGTCGGGGTGCCGCTGGTGCTCGCCGGGCCGGTCGGGCCGTACCACCGGCCGGAGGACCTGGCCGCGGCCGGGGACGAGGCCCGGCAGAACCCGGACGTCCGGTTCTTCTACGACGAGGTGGCCCCCCATGTGGACGGCGAGCTGGTCCGGTGGGTGGGCACGGTCGCCGGGCAGGAGCGCGACGACCTGCTGGCCGGGGCGAAGGTTTCGCTCTTCCCGCTACGGTGGGAGGAGCCGGGCGGCACCGCCGTGGTGGAGTCGCTGGCGCTGGGCACGCCGGTGGTGGCGACCGCCCGCGGCTGCCTGCCCGAGCTGATCGAGCACGGGCGCACCGGCCTGCTCACCGGCGACGAGGAGGAGCTGGGTGACCTGCTGCTCGCGGCCAGCCTGCTGGATGCCGACGAGTGCCGGCGGGAGGCCGCCGTCCGGTTCACCCCGGCGGTGATGGCGCAGCGGTACGTCGGCCTCTACGAGCAGGTCCGGCGGGGCGCACGGGTACCCCAGTTGCAGGCCGCCTGAGACGGACTTGTTCGGGGTGTTCCAGGTCTCGGTGCTGCACCTGGGGCTGGGGGTGGGCATGCTCGGTCTGGGCCTGCTCGCCCGACGTGACGGGGATCGCCGCTGAGCGGCCATGGCGGGCGAATGCGTTCCGGTTTCGGCCTGGTCCGCCCCGGGTACCTGCGGGGATCTGCCAGCACGCGAGCCGAATCGAGGAGCCGATGGCCAGCCGGATCAGCTGTGAGGTCCACGACGAGTCCCCGGTGACCGTCGTGCGACTCGCCGGCGCGCTGGACCTCGCCACGATGCGCTCGGTGCACACCGTGCTGGACCGCTGCCTGACCAGCCAGCCGGACGCGCTGGTGGTCGACCTCGACGGGGTGGAGGTCGCCGACCGGCTGGCGCTGTCCGTCTTCGCCGCCACCGCCCGGCGGGCCGCCGACTGGCCGTCCGTGCCGGTGGTGCTCTGCGCTCCCCCGGCCGACGCCGCGGCCTGGCTGGCCAGGTCCACCGCCTGCCGGGTGGTGCCGGTACGCCCCAGCTGCGCCGAGGCCACCGAACTGGCCGGAGCGTCCGCCTCGCCCCGGCTGCGGGTGCGGCTGGAGCCGGTGGCGACCGCCTGTCGGAAGGCCCGGGAGCTGGTCGCGGAGGCCTGCGGTCGGTGGAACGTCCCGGAGCTGGCGGGCCCGGCCTCGCTGGTGCTCAGCGAACTGGTGGGCAACGTGGTCCGGCACGCGCACACGCCGATGCAGGTGACGCTGACGCTGCGCCGGCCGTACCTGCAGGTCTCGGTGGCCGACGGCAGCCCGACGGCGGCCCGGGCCAGCTGCCCGGAGCTGCGCGCCGAGGGTGGCCGGGGCCTGGTGCTGGTCCGTGAGGTGGCGCAGCGCTGGGGCAGCTCGCCGCTCGGCGACGGCAAGGTGGTCTGGGCCCTCGTGCCGGCGGTTTGACCGAAAATTACCTCTCTCGCCTGGTTACATAGGCAGCGGGGCGGGTAGTCACGCCCGTCCTTTCTGTCGTGACGACGGGGTGAGAGCCATGCCCAGACGGGTAACCACGGAGCCCGCACGAGACCGGGGGCCGGCGATTCTGGCGCCGGCCCGGTTCGGGGGCTATCCCGGCCCGGTCCGGTCGGCCCTGCCCGGTGCCAAACTGATCAAGCTGCTCGGGACGACCGACGCCAAGCAGATCGGTCTGCTCTACATGCTGACGTCGTTCATCTTCTTCCTGATCGGCGGGGTGCTGGCGCTGTTCCTGCGGGCCGAACTGGCCCGCCCGGGGATGCAACTGCTCTCTCCGGAGCAGTACAACCAGGCGTTCACCATGCACGGCACCATCATGCTGCTGCTCTTCGCGACCCCGCTGGTGTTCGCCTTCGCCAACTACATCGTCCCGATCCAGATCGGCGCCCCGGACGTCTCCTTCCCCCGGCTCAACGCGTTCGCCTACTGGCTGTACCTCTTCGGCGGGGCGATCGTGATGGCCAGCTTCTTCACCCCCGGCGGCGCCGCGGACTTCGGCTGGTTCGCCTACACACCGCTGAGCACGGCCGAACACTCGCCGGGAGTCGGCGCCAACTTGTGGGTGATCGGGCTGGCCATCTCCGGCCTCGGCACGATCCTCGGCGCGGTCAACATAATCACCACGATCCTGACCCTGCGCGCGCCCGGGATGACGATGTTCCGGATGCCGATCTTCACCTGGAACATCCTGCTGACCAGCGTCATCGTGATCTTCATCTTCCCGCTGCTGGCGGCCGCGTTGCTCGCGCTGGCTTCGGACCGGCTCCTCGACTCGCACGTCTTCGACTCGACCACCGGCGGCGCACTGCTCTGGCAGCACCTGTTCTGGTTCTTCGGCCACCCCGAGGTCTACGTCGTGGCGCTGCCGTTCTTCGGCATCATCACCGAGATCATTCCGGTCTTCTCCCGCAAGCCGATCTTCGGCTACACCGGCCTGGTGTTCGCCACCATCGCGATCACCGTGCTGTCGATGACCGTGTGGGCGCACCACATGTTCGGCACCGGCCAGGTGCTCCTGCCGTTCTTCAGCGTGCTCAGCTTCCTGATCGCCGTACCGACCGGAGTGAAGTTCTTCAACTGGATCGGCACCATGTGGAAGGGGCAGATCACCTTCGAGACCCCGATGCTCTTCGCCGTCGGGTTCCTGGTGACCTTCCTGTTCGGCGGCCTCTCCGGGGTGCTGCTGGCCAGCCCGCCGGTCGACTGGCACGTCACCGACACCTACTTCGTGGTCGCCCACTTCCACTACGTGCTCTTCGGCACGATCGTCTTCGCCGCCTTCGGCGGCGTGTACTTCTGGTTCCCGAAGATGACCGGGAGGCTGCTCGACGAGCGCCTCGGCAAGCTCCACTTCTGGACGATGTTCGTCGGCTTCCACGCCACGTTCCTGGTGCAGCACTGGCTGGGCAACGAGGGCATGCCCCGCCGGTACGCCGACTACCTGCCCAGTGACGGCTTCACCACGTTGAACATCATCTCCACGGTGGGCTCGTTCGTGCTCGGCATCTCCACCCTGTTCTTCATCTACAACGCCTGGCGGTCCTGGCGCTACGGCGCGATGGTGACGGTGGACGACCCGTGGGGCTTCGGCAACTCCCTGGAGTGGGCCACCACCTGCCCGCCGCCGCTGCGCAACTTCGACCGGATGCCCCGGATCCGCTCCGAGCGGCCCGCCTTCGACGCCAAGTACGGCCCGCTCGTCGCCGACCTGGGCCGGGACCTGCCGCAGCGCACCACCCGCCCGCCGCAGGAGTTCCGCGAGGAGCTGCACCGGGAGAAGCACCTACCGGAGTCGCCGGCGGCCGAGGGTGCGCACGGCGCACGGGAGGCGGTGGCCTACCACCCCGCCCCGCAGTCCGGCGCCCGGCCGGTGGACGTGCCGGAGCCGGAGGAGGTGCGCCGACCCAGCTTCGAGGAGACCGACGCGCCGGAGAACGGCGCCCCGGACGCGGAGCGGGCGTCGCAGGAGAGCGAGCGGTGGCGGCACCCGCGCGGGCACGGCGACACCGAGGAGCACTGAGCGGGGTACGTCGAGACCGCTCGGGTGCGGGGCCTGGGCGTACTCCGCGCGGGCCCGCACCGCAGTGAGGGGTGGGTCCACAAGGCAAGGGGTCGCGCGTCGACGGCCATGTGCCTCCTCTGCCGCCGTCGCCACGGGCCCGCCCACTCCGGACGGTCGGCTGTCGACGGCCGGGACGAGGGGCCGGTGCCGGCCGACCCCGGCGCGGACAGCCGCGCCGGGGTCGGGTGACAGGTGCTCAGGCGTCGACGGTGGCCGGCAGACCGGCCGCCGTCAGCGATCGGCGTACCGCCGGCTGCACCCGGGTCAACCGCAGCGGGACGCCGGTTCGGGCGGCCGCGTCCCGGCCGGCCATCAGCGCCGCGATCCCGCCGGCGTCGACCCCACCGGCGCCGTCCAGGTCGACCACGACCTCGCGGGGCCGGCCGGTGACCGCCTCCAGCATCACCCGGCGCAACTGGTCGGCGCCGTCCCGGTCGATCTCGCCGCCGACCTCCACCACCACCCGGTCGCCGGTGCGCTTGAGCGCGATCCGGTTGCGCCCGGTCCCGGTCTCGGCGGCGCCGTTCTGCCAGGGCGGCGGAGCGTCGGCCAGCATGGCCTGGCGCAGCCAGGTCAGCGCGCGCGACAGCAGCCGGGAGACGTGCATCTGCGAGATGCCGAACCGGGCCGCGATCTCCGCCTGGGTCTGGTTGCCGTAGAAGCGCATGGCCAGGATGCGCCGCTCCCGCCAGGGCAGGCGGTGCAGCAGCCCGCTGACCGTCACCCGGTCGTCCACCGACTCCAGAGCGTTGTCCGACTCGCCGACCAGGTCGCCGAACTCGGCGGAACTCTCCCCGCCGACCGGCGCGTTCAGCGAGGCCGGGCTGTAGCCGGCGGCCGACTCCAGCGCGGCGAGGATCTCCTCCTCCGGGGTCTCCAGCCGCGCGGCCAGCTCCGCCACGCTGGGCGCGCGGGACAGCTCGCTGGTCAGCGCCGCGGTTGCCTGCCCGACCTCCAGGATCAGGTCGCGCAGCCGGCGGGGCACGTGCACCCCCCAGGTGCGGTCGCGGAAGTGCCGCTTGATCTCGCCGACGATGGTGATGGCCGCGTACGCGGTGAACGAGCCCCGCTCCGGGTCGTACCGGTCGACGGCGTTGACCAGGCCGAGCCGGGCCACCTGCTCCAGGTCCTCCAGCGGCTCACCCCGCCCCCGGTACCGGCGGGCCAGCCGGCCGGCGAACGGCAGGGCGAACCGGACCAGGTCGTCCCGTGCCTCCTGCCGCCGCTCGGGCGGCAGACCCTCGATCCGCGCCGCGTACGCCAGCGCCGCGGCGTCCAGGTCCTCCAGGCCGCGCTCGTTCGTCGGCGGTGGTGTGGTTGTGGTGGTCTGTCCGAACATCCGCGCCTCCCTCAGGAAGGTCCCCCGCCCGGATCGGAGCCGGTCGTGCGCGTGGTCGGGCCACGCACCGGGCCGGAAGTTGGGTCACGTGACGCGCCGGTGTCACCGGACGCGCGGGAGCGGCAGAGAGCGCGCCGCACGGCATGTGGGGCCGTCGCAGCGAGCGGTGTTCCCGCTCCGTAGGTACTCAATCACGGGACCCGGGGTTCGCGAGGATGTTTCGGCGGCTCGGCCCGCCGGGTCGGGTGCCAGCCCGCCCGGCGTCCGGTTTCCGCCCGTCAGGTCACGGCCAGTCCGAGCGGGGCGCCGCCCTCACGCAGCGCCGCGAGGGCCTCGGCGGCGGCCAGCGGCGGCGGGACCGGCAGGTCGTACGGCTGGTTGCGGAGCACCTCGGTGGCCCGGCGGGTGGGGACGGTGGCGACCGGATAGCCGCGGGCGGCGGTCCGGTCCAGGGCCCGACGACGGCGACCGAACGCGGCGACGGCGAGCCACTGCGGCAGTCCGGCCACCGCCGGCGTACGCATGCCGGGCGACTCCGGCAGCACGTCCACCGAACTGAACGGCTCGCTGCCGGCGAGCCACCACTCCACCGCCTCGACGCTGCGCCGGGTGGCGTTCTCGCACCAGTAGGGCACCAGCCCCGCCCGCACCACCTGCCACGGGTCGAGCAGCCGGCCGCACTCGACCACCAACCGGTTGCCGGTCTTGCCGGCCCGCCGCAGCCAGCGCCGGTAGAGGTCGGCGACGGCGGCGCTCAGCGCGGCCGGGTGCGGAAAGAGCACCTCGTGCAGGCCGTGGCCGTGGCGTTGGGCCCAGCGTCGGGCCGCCTCGGCGAAGCCCGGTTCCACCCCGTGCTCGGCGTGTTCCCCGGCCGAGGAGACCTCGGTCGGTTCCCAGTGGGCGCCGTTGCCGCCGGCGGACCGCAGCACCTGACGTAGGGCTGGCGAGTCCGGGTGGAAGTCCACCGGCTCCAGCCCGCTGGACGGGCAGCCGAGCTGGAAGCTGTGACCCCGGCCCTCGTCCAGCACCGGCCAGGTCCGGGCGTCGCGGACGACCAGCACCGGGGCACCGGGCAGCAGCCGGTCGGCCAGGAAGCGGGCGTACGCCAGCGGCAGTGCCCGCCACCGGGCCAGCAGCGACACGGTCGCCCCGGCCAGCGCGCCCCGGCTGGCCGGGCAGTGCACCTGCCGTACGTGCAGGTCGGGGTTGCCGGCCAGCAGCCGGGCGGCGAGCGCCGCGCCGTGGTCGAGCGCGGCCCGGGGCCGGTCCACCGCTCCCCGGCTCCAGTGCGCGCTCATCTCGAAGCCGGCCGGCAGCCACGGTACGCCGAGCGCGACCGCCAGGTGCACCGCGGCGGCGTGCGGCGAGCCCACGACCACTCCCGGGTAGCGCCGGCGGGGGTACTGCTCGACGAGCCACCGGGCCACCCGTTCGGCCTCGACCTCGGCGGTCTGGTCCGGGGTGAGCGCGACGCGTCCGGCGGCCCGGGCGGCCGCGGCACGGCGTACCGCCTCGGGCGCGGCGGTGAACCGGGACAGCGGGGTGGGCTGGCCCAGGTCGGCGCAGTCGGCGCCGCGCAGCGCCCTGGCGGCGGCCGCCACCAGCACCCGCGCGGTACTGCCCGCCGCCACGACCCGGTCGCCGGCCAGGCCCGCGCCCTCGGCCACGAGCCCCTTCTGCACCTCGGGCACCGGCCCCACCTTGCCTCGTTCGCTCACCACGCGGCCCGGCTTCCCGTACCGATGGGGTCTAAACGGTGCATTGGGGGCAATCACCGGGTCGGTGGCGGTACGCCGGTCGAGGTGCCCCCGGTCCGGGACCGCCCAGCCGGGACAGCCGTCACGCAGGAGTTTCGGCGGAACCGGCACGGGCACATCCGACGCATGAGCGCCGAGGACCCCACCGCCGACGCGGCGGCAGTCATCACCCCCTACCCGGACGGACCACTGCTGGTCCGGGGCGACTTCGCCCTGGTCACACCCGACGGGCGCACCATCGACGCACGGCGGGGCACGGTCGCGCTGTGCCGGTGCGGCAAGTCGGCGCTCAAGCCGTTCTGCGACGGCACCCACAAGGCGGTGAACTTCCGCGCCGGGACCGACCGCGAGAGCTGACCGGCGGGTGGGTCAGGCTGCGGCGGGAAGGGCGACGGGCTCGGGTGCCGGACGCAGTGAGGACCGGCCGACGGCCCAGCTGTCGAGCAGGTACGCCGCGAAGAGCCGATCCACCGCCAGCGCGGCGGCCGCACCGAACAGCACGTCGGCGGTGAGCCCGGGCTCCGCGCGCGCCAGCCCACCGCACAGGTCGTACGCGGCGATCTGCTCGTGCACGGCGTCGGCCTCGACGTGCTCGTCGTAGAAGCGGGTGGCCACCTCGTCCAGACCGAGCCGGCGCAGCCCGTTGCCGTAGCGGCGGTTCGGCAGCGACGAGGTCATCTCGAAGGCGGCGAGGTGGCCCAGGAGCGCGCCGCGAAGCCGCCGGTGCAGCCCGAACAGCGAGATCAGGTTGTTCGTGGCCAGGGTGACCGCCGGGACCAGGTCCAGGTGGGCGGCGTACCCGGTGTCCAGGCCGAGTCGGTCGAGGGTGACACGGAACAGTTCGGCGTGCATCCGGTCCAGCCGGCCGTTGCCGTACTCGTCCATCTGGATCTCCACCAGGGCGGCCTTCGCCGGCCCGCCGAGCCGGGGCAGACCCCAGCTGTGCGGGTCGGCCTCGCGCAGGTGGTAGATCGACCGGTGCGTGACGAACTCGCGGAACTGCGCCAGCGTGGCCCGGCGCTGCAACGCGGCGGCGAGCGACGGCCCGTCGTCGGCGGCCACCAGGTCGGCCAGCGCCCGGGGCACGCCGGCGGGCAGCACCGCCGGCAGCGGCCCGGCCAGCCGGCGCAGGGCCGCCTCGAAGGCCCGCTCGGCGACCGACCGGAGCACCACCAGCGTGGGCTGCCACTCCCAGTCGTCGTCCACTCCCTGCCAGCCCCGGTAGTGCAGCTCGTAGCAGAGGAACAGGGTCAGCTGGAGGTCCTCGTCACCGAGCGGGTCCCCCGTCGCCAGCTGCGCGCCGAGGTCCGTCGGCAGGTCGTGCGGCGGCTGCCGCAGCGCGTCGACCAGGGCGGCGGAGACCACGCCCCGGGGCTGCGGCAGTGGCGCGGGGCCGTAGCGGCGGTCGACGGCGTCGGACATGGAACCTCCTGGAAACGGCGGGGTCTCCTGATGCCCGACCGGAAAACGGCTAAACGAGGTCTTCCGCCTCGACCGCCGTCCGGGCCCGCAGCATCGTGTCGCGGACCCGCCGCACCGCGTCGCCCTCGGCGAAGATCCCCCGCAGATCGGCCAGGGCCGGCTCCGGCGGGCGCAGCGGCACCGCCGGGTCCACCACCGCCTCCAGCACGCAGGGCCGGTCCGCGGCGAGCGCCTCGTCCCAGGCCGCCCCGACCAGCTCCGGCCGGTCGACCCGGACGCCGTGCAGGCCGAGCAGCCGACCCCAACCGGCGTACGGCACCTCGGGGCGGCGGCGGGTCGCGGCGTCGAGATGCGGCCGCCCGCCGCCCGTGCCGGAGCGGCCGCGGTTGTTGAGCACCAGCACCACCAGCCGCGGGTCGGCCCACTCCTGCCACCGGTCCGCCACGGTGATCAGCTCGGCCAGGCCGTTGAGCTGCATCGCCCCGTCGCCGACCAGCGCCACCACCGGCTCGCGCGGCCGGGCCAGCTTGGCCGCGACCGCGTACGGCAGGGCGCAGCCCATCGAGCCGAGGGTGCCGCAGAGCTGGGCGTTCACCCCGGGCGGCAGCTCCAGATGGCGGGCGTACCAGTAGGTGACCGAACCGACGTCGACGGCGACCGCGCCGACGCGGGGCAGCCGGGCGGAGAGCTCGTGCAGCACCAGTTGCGGGTTCACCGGCTCGGCCGGCTCGGCGGCCCGGGCGGCGGCGTGCCGGCGCCACCGGTCGACCGAGCCCTCCACGGTGGCCCGCCACTGCCGGTTGGGCTGGTCCGCCACCCGGGCCAACAGAGCGCGCAGCGTCTCGGCGGCATCGCCGACCAGCGGCACGTCCACCGGGTAACGGTTGCCGATCCGCCGCCCGTCGATGTCGATCTGCACCGTGCGGGTCTGGCCCGGCATCGGGAAGTAGTCGGTCCACGGGTCGTTCGTGCCGACCAGCAGGAGGGTGTCCGCCCCGCCCATCAGCTGCGCCGCCGCCGGAGTGCCCACCTCGCCCAGCACCCCGGTGTGGAAGGGCAGCCGCTCGTCGAGCACCGGCTTGCCGAGCAGCGAGGTGGCCACCCCCGCGCCGAGCCGGTCGGCGAGCGCGACGACCTCGTCGGCTGCACCCCGGGCACCCTGGCCCACCAGGATCGCCACCCGGTGTCCCACGGTGAGCAGCGACGCGGCGGCACCCAGGTCGGCGTCGTGCGGCAGCACCCGGGCCAGCGGCTCCCCCGGGGTCGCGGTCACCACCCCGGCCGCGTACGGCTGCAGGTCGGGCACGACGGTCTCCTGCACCGCCCGGGGCAACACCACGCAGGTGGGGCTGCGAGTCGCGGCGGCGGTCCGGAACGCCTGGTCGAGCAGGACCGGCAGGTGCGCCGGGGAGCGGGCGTAGCGGACGAACTGGTTGCAGACGTCGCCGAAGAGCCGGCTCAGCCCGATCTCCTCGTGCGCGCCGCCCAGCGGGCCGCTGATGTCCTCCCCCACGACCGCCACCACCGGCTTGCTGTCCAGCTTGGCGTCGTACAGGCCGTTGAGCAGGTGCACCGCGCTGGGTCCCTGGGTGGCCAGGCAGACGCCGATCTCCCCGGTGAACTTGGCGTGCCCGGTCGCCATGAAGGCGGCGGTCTCCTCGTGCCGGGCCGGGACGAACTCCGGGTCGCCCCCGGCGGCGTCCAGCGCCTCGACCACCGGGGCGATCGCCGCCCCCGGATAGCCGAAGACACGGGGCACCCGCCAGGCCCGGAGCCGGTCCACGACCAGGTCGGCCGCCGTCCGGTCAGCCATTGCCACGTCCGGGCGTGCCGGCGTCGACGTAGCGCAGCACCGCGCCGACGCCGTCGGTCAGGTCGGGCGCCTCGTCCGGGCCGAGGACGGTCAGCTCGGCGTCGGTGCCGACCAGCGCCCGGACCAGGGCGGCGTCGGCCCGGGCCCGCTGCGGGTCGCGGACGGCCGCGAGCTGCCCCGGGTCGGTGGCGATGTCGGTGGGCTCGGGGCCGATCCAGAGCTGCCCGTTCGCCGACGGGTCGTCGACGATGAGCATGGTGTCGACCTGGTTGCGTTGCAGGGCGGAGACCACGGCGTCCAGCCCGGCCCCGACGTCCTCCTGCATGCCGAAGCGGTCCAGCGCGGCGGCGACCCGCTGTTCGGCGACCTCCGCGATGGTCTGCACGGTCACGTCGTCCATCAGGGTGTCGTCGGCCCCGACGTTGCGGGCGCCGGCGTCGGTGCGGACCACCATGTCCTGCCAGCGCTCGGGCAGCTGGGCGGCGATCATGCCGGTGGCGCGGACGTCACCGGCGACCACGAGCACCTCGGCGCCGACCTTCTCGGCCAGCTCCACGGTGGCGGCGGCCGCGTCGCCGGCGTTGTGGTGCCACGCCTCCATCGCCGCGCGCTGGTAGCGGGACTGTGACCAGCCGCCCGGCTGCACCCGGCGCAGCTGCCAGCTCTCCCGGCCCTGCACATGTGCCCGGCGGGGCACCCCGCCCGCGCTGACCGCCATCGCGTCCGCCCCGGTGCGGTCGGCCAGCACCCGCACCCAGGCGACCTGCTCACCCCGCTGGGCCACCAGCGGCATGGTGTGCGGCAGGTCGGACCAGACGGCCAGGTCCTTCAGCGGCGGCGCGGTCAGGTACTCGGTGAGCACCACGTGACCTCGGGTGGCGAAGACCGCGATGCCGTAGTCCCCCGGCATCGGGTCGTGCCCGCGCACCACCCGTTCGATCGCGTCGATGCTCCCGGCGTCGGCGCCCTGCTCCAGCAGCTGGCCCTTGAGGGCCCGCCAGCGCAGGTCGACCTGTGGATGCGCGTCGTGGGTGTCCCGGGAGGCGTCCAGGTATACCGAGCACCACGGCCCGGGCCGGTCGTAGAGCGGGCGCAGGAAGGACAGCTGCATGCTCAAGACCCCTTTCCAGCTCGGCCGCACGCTTACCCGCGCCACCGGGGATGTCACCTCGCCGCACCGCCGGGCGTGACCGGGAGTTCATTCACGTCGTTCGACCGGGAGGGCCGATACCATCAGTGCACGGATCCGGACTCTCGGTGGTGATCATGGACAGCGATCTCGCGCCCCGCGTCGTGCGCCCGACGCAGCGCATCCTCACCGGGCGGGTCGTCCGGCTGCTGGAGGGATATCCCCGGGAGGTCCGCATCGGGCAGCCGGTGCTGTTGGCGGTGGTGACCGCCGCGAGCGTGACGGGTCTGCTGGTGCTGCTGGTGCGCACGCTGATCTCGTCCGGCGGCGGCGGAGGCGGCGCCCGGCGCAAGTGGAAGGACCTGAAGAAGGGTCCCGAGTTCCTGGTGACCCCGCTGCGGGTCCGCGACGCGGCCGGCGTCCTCTACGAGGTGGAGCTGCACGGACACCTGCCGCAGAGCGCCCTGCACCCGGGCGACCACGTGCAGCTCACCCTGCGCCCGCAGGATCCCGACCTGCCGCCGAAGGTGGAGCGGATCGTCAACCTGACCACCGCGCAGCCGCTGCGGCCGCGTACCGCGACCGTCTGGTCGCATCTCGGGCCGCCACTGCTGCTCCAGGCGGCGCTCGGACTGCTGCTGCTGGCGAGCGTGGGTGCCTGCTCGGTGCTGACCGGCTGAGGGTTTCGCGCCCGCCCGGCGGGGCGACGGCCGTGGGCGGGCGGGGTCAGCCGACCGGGGTGAGCGGGCGTTGCGACCGCGGCGCGGCGTCGAGCAGGCCGCGCCGCTTGGCCCAGCGCTCGAAGAACAGGGTGGCGAACGGCGGCACGGAGCAGACCAGCGCGACGACGGTGACCGCCGGGCTCCACCGGTGCGTCCGAGCCATCACCAGCACCAGCAGCCCGTACGCCACGAAGAGCGCGCCGTGCACCGGGCCGAAGATCTTGACGCCGATCTCGTTGGCCGGAGGGCCGTACTTGACCGCCATGCCGACCAGCAGGGCCAGCCAGGAACACGCTTCGGCGATCGCCGCCGCCACGAACAGCCGGGTGGTCTTCTCGCGCATCGCGCCATCGTAGCGAGCCCTCCGGCCCCGGCCGGGCACCTCGACTCCCCGGCGCGACAGGGATCACCTCCGCGCGGGACGGGTAGGTAAGAGTCCTTCGGGTCTTTCCCGTCCTTGCCGGAACGTGCGAGGTTGGGAGAACCAACGGTGACAAGGTGGTGACCATGGGCGAGGACGTCGGCGTGCGCACCTTCAGTCGTGAGGACCGGGCCCGCTACCGCGAGAAGGTACGCCGGTGCCTGGACGTGTTCGCCGAGATGCTGCGCGAGTCACGCTTCGACGTCGAGCGGCCGATGACCGGGCTGGAGATCGAGATCAATCTGGTCGACGACGAGTCCATGCCGGCGATGCGCAACGCCGACGTCCTCTCCGCCGTCGCCGACCCCAGCTTCCAGACCGAACTGGGGCAGTTCAACGTCGAGATCAACGTCGCCCCGCGCCGGCTGGCCGGCACCGGCACCGCCGAGTTCGAGCAGCACGTACGGGCCAGCCTCAACGCCGCCGAGTCCAAGGCCCGCACCGTCGGCACACACCTGGTGATGATCGGCATTCTGCCCACCCTGCGCCCGGAGCACCTGACCGCCGCGACACTGTCGGCGAACCCGCGCTACAAGCTGCTCAACGAGCAGATCTTCGCCGCCCGCGGTGAGGACCTGCGGATCGCGATCACCGGGGTGGAGCGGCTGACCGCCACCGCGGACACCATCACCCCCGAGGCCGCCTGCACCAGCACCCAGTTCCATCTCCAGGTCAGCCCGGCGCAGTTCGCCGACTACTGGAACGCCGCCCAGGCGATCGCCGGCATCCAGGTGGCGCTCGGCGCGAACTCCCCCCTCTTCTTCGGCCGGGAGCTGTGGCGCGAGACCCGCATCCCGCTGTTCCAGCAGGCCACCGACACCCGCTCGGAAGAGATCAAGGCACAGGGGGTACGTCCGCGCGTCTGGTTCGGCGAACGCTGGATCACCAGCGTCTTCGACCTGTTCGAGGAGAACGTGCGCTACTTCCCGGCCCTGTTGCCGGTCTGCGACCCGGAGGACCCGGCCGAGGCGCTCGCGGCCGGCGGGGTGCCGAAGCTCGCCGAGTTGCGGCTGCACAACGGCACCGTCTACCGCTGGAACCGACCCGTCTACGACGTGCTCAAGGGCCGACCCCACCTGCGGGTGGAGAACCGGGTGCTGCCCGCCGGGCCGACCGTGCTGGACACGGTCGCCAACGGCGCGTTCTACTTCGGGCTGGTGCGCGGCCTGGCCGAGTCGGATCGTCCGCTGTGGTCGCAGATGTCGTTCAGCGCCGCCGAGGAGAACTTCCACAGTGGCGCCCGGTACGGCATCGACGGCCAGGTGTTCTGGCCCGGGCTGGGCTACCTGCCGGTGACCGAGCTGGTGCTGCGCCGGCTGCTGCCGCTGGCGTACCACGGGCTGGACCGGTGGGGCGTGGACCCGGCCGAACGGGACCGGCTGCTCGGCATCATCGAGCAGCGCTGCCTGACCGGACGCAACGGCGCCACCTGGCAGGTGGAGACGTTGCACCGGCTGGAGTCCGCCGACCACCTGGACCGGCCGGAGGCGCTGCGCGAGGTGGTCCGCCACTACGTGGAGCTGATGCACAGCAACCGCCCCGTGCACGAGTGGCCGCTGCCCTGACCGGCGGGCACCCGACGGCCCGGTCGTGACCAGCGGCGGAACCGGAGAGCGCCCGGTCCCGCCGCCGATCAGCCGGTCGGCCGGCACCCGGGCGTCGTCGGAGGCGGCGCCGGGCTCAGACCTTGAGCACGACCTTGGTGCAGTCGTCCTGCTTCTTCTGGAAGATCCGGTAACCCTTCGCCGCGTCCTTGAGCGGCATCCGGTGGCTGATCACGAAGCTCGGGTCGATGTCGCCGCGGACGATGTGCTCCAGCAGCGGCCGGGTGTAGCGCTGCACATGGCACTGGCCGGTCCGCATGATCAGCGACCGGTTCATGAACGCCCCCATCGGGAACTTGTCCACGAAGCCGCCGTACGCGCCGATCACCGACACCACTCCCCCGCTGCGGCAGGCCATGATCGCCTGGCGCAACGCGAACGGCCGCTCGGTCTCCAGCCGCCCGGCCTGCTTCACCCGGTCGTACGCGTACATCGCGGCGTTGCCGTGGTGCCCTTCCAGGCCGACCGCGTCGATGCAGGCGTCCGGGCCCCGGCCGGCGGTGAGCTGGTTCAGCTCGTCGAGGACGTCGAGCTGCTCGTAGTTGATCGTCTCCGCGCCGACCTGCTCGTAGTTGATCGTCTCCGCGCCGACCTGCTCGGCGGCCAACCGCAGCCGGTACGGGTACCGGTCGATCACGATGACCCGCTCCGCGCCGAGCAGCCGGGCGCTGGCCGCCGCGAGCAGCCCCACCGGCCCGGCGCCCCAGACCGCGATCACGTCGCCGGGCTTGATGTCGCACATCTCGGCACCCATGTAGCCGGTGGGGAGGACGTCGGCGAGCATCAGCGCCTGGTCGTCCGGCACCTCGTCGGGGACCTTGATCGGGCCGACGTCGGCGAACGGCACCCGGGCGTACTCGGCCTGGCCACCGGCGTACCCGCCGAGCAGGTGGGAGTAGCCGAAGATGCCGGCCGGGGAGTGGCCCATGATCTTCTCGGCGACGCCGGCGTTGGGGTTGGAGTTCTCGCAGACCGAGTAGCGGCCCTGCTGGCAGGAGGCGCAGTTGCCGCACGCGATCGGGAACGGCACCACCACCCGGTCGCCGACGGCGAGGTTGTCCACCTCCGGGCCGACCTCCACCACCTCGCCCATGAACTCGTGACCGAGGATGTCGCCCTTGCGCAGCGCGGGAATGTAGCCGTGGTAGAGGTGCAGGTCGGAGCCACAGATCGCGGTGGAGCTGATCTTCACGACAGCATCGCGGGCGTTCATGATGCGCGGGTCGGGCACGTCGACGACCTTGACGCTGTCCCTGCCCATCCAGGCGGTGGCCTTCATCGTCTCTCCTCTCGGTCAGCCGCGCAGGCCGGCGGGCAGGGGCTGGGCGGGTCGCTGCCGGAGCTGCTGGTGCAGGCTGACGCCCTCGGGGCTGGCGTCGGAGCGGACCACCTCGCCGGTCTCCAGCACCTGCTTGAACCGGCGCAGGTCGTCGCGGACCTGCTGCTCCGGTTCCTCGCCGAAGAGCTTCGCCACGGCCCGGCCGAGCCGTCCGGCCGGCGGGGCGTACCCGAGTTCGACCCGGACCTCGGTGCCGCGGTCGCCGGGGGCGGGCACGAAGCGCACCCGGCCCGCGTTGGGCACCCGCGCGCCCGGCAGCGACCGCCAGGAGATCAACTCGTTCGGGCGGTCCTCGACGATCTCGGCGTCCCAGCTGATGTGCCGGCCGGCCGGACCGCGCGCCGTCCAGTGCGAGTTGCGCAGGTCCTCGGCGCGCACGGATTCCAGGTGGGCCATGAACCGGGGCAGGTTCTCCAGGTCGCGCCAGAACCGGTACGCCTCGGACGCCGGCCGGTTCACGGTGACCCCGACCTCCATGAGGATGAGCCGCTCCCGGGCCCGCCGGGCCCGCCCGGCACGCAGCGCGGCGAGCAGGTCGACGGCGGCGATGCCGGCGGTCACCGCCGTGGTGACAGCCACCCGCCGGCGGCGCTCACCGCGCCGGTCCGCGAGGGCCCGCCCGAGCAGGGTGAGGTCGACGGCGTCACCGGCGACCCGGGTCCACGTCCAGCCGGCGGGCCGCCGTCCGGCCAGCAGTCCGGCGGCCTGCCCGAGTTCCCGGGCGGCGACGGCCGGGATGACGCCCGCCGCGTGCGGGGAGTCGTCCACCCCGGTCAGCCGGGCCACCGTGCGCGGGGCCAGCAGCCCACCCACGCCGAGAGTCAGGCTCACCACGCCCAGCAGCCGGGGCAGTCCGGTGCCCCGGCGGCGCCGTTCCAGTTCGTCCAGCACCGTCGGATCGGTTCTGTCCACGTCGCACCACCGTCAGATCGTCCTGACCGCCAGGCTGCGGCCCGGCGGCGGAAGCCGCCACACCTGACGCTATGCCCGCCGCACGGCGCACGAACCCCGAATCGGGGCAGCGGGCCCACCCGTCCCGGCGTCACGGGACGGTCCGGGGCGACGCGGACTGCCGGCCTCGGTGACGATCATGCCGGGTGCCTGGTCTGGCTGAGCACTTCGCCGGGCAGACGAACGGCCGCTGCGGCGCGGCGAAGGCCGGGGTCCTGCTCCTGACGACCGGCATCCGACGCCCGCGACCTGCCACCCGACCCGGCCGGCTGACCGTCCTCCCCAGCGCCACCCGGTCAACGCAGCGCCTTGAGCGTCACCCTGGTCGCCTCCGCGATCAACGCGTCGTCGTGCCGGGCGTCCTTCGTGTCGCGGCGGGACATCACGGCCAGCACGATCGGGGCGGCGTCCGGCGGCCAGAGGACGGCGATGTCGTTGCGGGTGCCGTACCCGCCGGCGCCGGTCTTGTCGCCGACCTGCCAGCCTGCCGGCACCCCGGCCCGGATCAGGTTCGCCCCGGTGGTGTTGCGCTTGAGCCAGTCGAGCAGCACCCGCTGGTCCTCGACCGACAACGCGCCGCCGATCGCGTACGCCTGGAGCGAGTCGGCCATGGCGCGCGGCGTGCTGGTGTCGCGGACGTCGCCCGGTGCGGCCTCGTTGAGGGCCGGTTCGGTGCGGGCGGGGTCGGTGACGGTGTCGCCGATGCCGCGCAGCGCCCGCTCGAACCCGGCCGGGCCACCCAGTTCGGCGAGCACCAGGTTCGCGGCGGTGTTGTCGCTGTAGCGCACCGCGGCGTCGGCGGCCTCGCGCAGGGTCATCCCGTCCGCGACGTGCTTCTCCGTGACCGGCGAGTGCATCACCAGGTCCTCGCGGCCGTAACGGACCACCCGGTCCAGCTCCGCGTCCGAGGTGGCGGCCAGCAGCGCCCCGGCGGCCAACGCCTTGAACGTCGACGCGTACGCGAACCGTTCGTCGGCCCGGTACGCGAGCGTGCGGCCGGAGCCGGTGTCGAGGGCATAGACGCCGAGCCGGGCGTCGTAGCGCTGCTCCAGCGCGGCGAACTCCGCAGGTGGCGGCACCGGCGTCACGGTCGGGCCGACAGGGGCGGTGGTCCCGGGGACGGCGGTGGGCCGGGCGCTCGTGCAGCCGGTCGCCGCGGCGAGCCCGACCGCGACCACCGCCGCGAGCACCCGACGAACGGGCCAGGTCATGATGGCGCTCCTCTCCGTCGGTGGCGGTCGCCGTGGTGCGACCCACCCGAGCGGCTCGGGTGGCGGCGACACCGCCGGCACCCGTGTCACAGCCTGCCACCACCGACGACACGGACACTCCTATGCCGCGCCGGCCACCGCGAATCCCCACGAGATGAACACGGCCAGGGGCAGGGCGACGGCCAGTGCGAGCGCCCGCTGCCGGTGCGATCCGCCGATCAGCACGACGATCAGGACACCGAGCGCGACGTCGATGGCCACGTTCCATTCCGCGCCGGGGGGATGGTCGGGATCGCGGGCCTTGCCGACGAACCGGGCCGCCTCCTCGAAGAAGACGGCTGCCGGCAGCGCGGCCCCGACGACCCGCCGCCAGCCCGTCTCGCGCGCCCAGGTGCCCGCGGTGCCGAAGACCACCCCGGCGAGCGCCCCGAAGACCATCCAGAGCAGCGACGTCGGCGCCCACAACACCGCCAGGTCGTCACCCTGCAGGAGCGTCGCCGCAAGGTAGTAGCTGGGCACCGCGACGACGAGCAGGACGGTGGCGCCCAGCGCCGCGCGTACCCGGGAGGACCTGACCCAGTACCCGAATCCGAAGGCGGCGACCGCCCAGGTGGCGGTGGAGTTGCCGAGTTCGGCGAAGGGGTACGGCACCGACGTGATCCACACGAAGTCGAGGAAGCCGAGCAGGAATCCACCCACCAGGGCGACGAGCGCCACTGTCCGATCACCGGGTCGCATGGTGGCTGAGCATACTCGGTATGCAATCACGCGTTCATGTGGGCCCATACCCCCGCGCAGACGCGCTGGTGGAGGATTGCGCCGCGCTCATACCTAGAACTACTATGCATTGCAGTCTTAGGGTCAGGGGGCCACGTGCGCATCACCAAAGACCTCGTCGCCGCCTCGGCGACACCACTCGTGCTGGGCATCCTCAGCGAGGGCGAGAGCTACGGCTACGCCATCCTCAAACAGGTCGACGACCTGTCAGGCGGGCAACTGGAGTGGACCGAAGGGCTGCTCTATCCGCTGCTGCACCGGCTGGAGCGGCTGGGTCACGTCGAGTCGTTCTGGGTGACCCCGCCGGGCGGACGGCGCCGCAAGTACTACCGCATCACCGAACAGGGCCGGGCCGAACTCGCCGAGCAGCGCCGCCAGTGGGCCACGGTCGTCGACGCGCTGCGCGGCGTCTGGAGCGCCGCACAGACCAGCACGCCGATCATGCCGGCATGGGAGGCGGGACGATGACCATCGACAGCGATCTGGAGGGCCAGATCGCCGAGTGGCGGGCCTACATGGACCGCCGCCGGGAACTGCACCGCACCGACGCCGAGGAGTTGGAAGACCACCTGCGCAGTCGGATCACCGAGCTGGCCCAGGGCGGCCTGCGCACCGACGAGGCGTTCCTCATCGCCGTCAAACGCATGGGCAGCCTCGACGAGCTGTCCCGCGAATTCGCCCGCGAGCACTCCGATCGGCTGTGGAAGCAACTCGTCCTGCCCAGCGAGTCGGACGCCCCCACCGCCGCCCGCACCCGCCGCGAACTGCCGGTCATGGTGCTCTGCGCCGCCCTCGCCGCGCTGGCGATCAAGGCGCCGGCCCTGTTCGGGCTCGGCCTCGGCGAGGACGACGACGCCGCCTTCTACGCCCGCAACCTCAGCCTGTTCGCGCTGCCGGCGCTGGCCGCGTACTTCGCCTGGCAACGCCGCGTCGGCCTGCCCGTCGTCGCGGTGCTCGGCGCGCTCTTCGTCCTCGGCGCGGTCGCCGCGAACGCCTACCCGCTCGACGATGACGCACACACCCTCGTGCTCACCGCCATCCACCTGCCACTGGCGCTGTGGCTGGTCGTCGGCGTCGCCTACGTCGGCGGCGACTGGCGCTCCGACCGGCGGCGGATGGACTTCATCCGGTTCACCGGCGAGTGGCTGATCTACATCGCCCTGCTCGCGCTGGGCGGCGGGGTGCTCACCCTGTTCACCGTCGGCACCTTCGAGGCCATCGGCATCGACGCCGAAGGCTTCGTCAGCCAGTGGCTGCTGCCCTGCGGCGCGATGGCGGCGATCGTGGTGGCGGCCTGGCTGGTGGAAGCCAAACAGAGCGTCATCGAGAACATGGCGCCGGTGCTCACCCGCGTCTTCACGCCGCTGTTCGCGGCCACCCTGCTGGCCTTCCTGGTCGCCTTCATCGCCACCAACAACGGCATCGACGTCGAACGCGACGTGCTCATCCTGTTCGACCTGCTCCTCGTCGTCGTGCTCGGCCTGCTGCTCTACGCCATCAGCGCCCGCGACCTCACCGCCCGACCCGGCCTCTTCGACCGCCTGCAACTCGTGCTCGTGGTCAGCGCCCTGGTCATCGACGTCCTGGTGCTGCTGGCGATCACCGGCCGGATCACCGAGTTCGGCTTCAGCCCCAACAAGACCGCCGCGCTCGGCGAGAACCTCATCCTGCTGGCCAACCTCGGCTGGTCGGCCTGGCTGTTCCTCGGCTTCCTGCGGGGCCGGATGACCTTCGCCCACCTGGAGCGCTGGCAGACCCGCTACCTCGCTGTCTACGCCGTCTGGGCCTGGACGGTGGTGCTCGCCTTCCCGCCGGTGTTCGACTTCGCCTGACCGAGTGCGCGACCCGCTCCCGGATCCGGGCCGGAGCGGGTCGCGCCGGCGCGCGACGCCTGGCGAGCATCGAGCACTTCTCAGTTGGCGTACAACTTGCCCCACGGGCCGGCCTGCTCGGCCCACAGTTCGAACTTGAAGTTCCGGGTCACCGTCCTGGTCGCCAGGGAGATGTCCGTGAACGGGATCTTCCCGGCCTGCCATTTGAGGTCCACCTGCACGTCGGTCTGGTAGATCCGCCACGGGTCGGCGCCGTCCGCGACGTAGCGCTTGCCACCGAGCCTGGTCAGGGGATCGCGTCCGGCTTGAGTCACCGTGCCATCCAGACTGCGCACATCCATCTCGGTACGATGCAGCTCCAGCAGGATCCGCGTGGCACGCTGCGCCAGCAACTGCCCCGCTGGCGTCAACACCGTCGACCGGCCCGTCCTGGTTGCCAGGCTGACACCGAGCCGGCGCTCCAACTCACGCAGCTGCCGGCTGAGCGCCTGATGGGTCATGCCCAGCTCGTGAGCGGCACCGGTCAACGACCCCGCCTCGGCGAGCGCCTTGACCAACCGCAACGACCGTGTGTCCATGCACGTCCTTGCCGCTTCAGGCCATGCTCTACAGCCCCCGCCGCCGCAACCGGACGCCACCTGCCACGTCGTCTCCGGCGGGCACCACCCTAATACTCAGGAGCTGTCAGAGAAAGATCGCCGTGAGGGGCCACGACCTCAGATCCTCACAGCGCCACGATCGCCGCCGTCTCCCCCGGCAGCTCCACCCGGTCCCGCATCACCGTCACCCCCTCGCCGGTGGCCAGCAGCACCCGCCGTACCACCCCCGGCAGCGAGATCCCCTGCGCCCGACCGGCCAGGTTCGCCACGACGAGCGTCTCGCCCCGGCGCATCACCAGGAACCGGTCGCCGTGGCGCACCTGCACCCGGTCCAGCCGGGGGTCGGACAGGTCGGCCCGCGACTTGCGCAGCGCGATCAGCCGCTTGTGGAACTCGTACATCTCGTGGTGCTCGGGCTTGTCCAGCTCCGCCCAGTCCAGCCGGGAGCGCAGGAACGTCTGCGGGTCCTGCGGGTCGGGCACGTCCTGCGTGGCCCACCCGTGCGAGGCGAACTCGCGCTTGCGCCCGTCGCGGACCGCCACAGCCAGCTCCGGCTCGGGGTGGCTGGTGAAGAACTGCCAGGGCGTCGACGCGGCCCACTCCTCCCCCATGAACAGCATCGGGGTGAACGGCGCGGTCATCAGCAGCACCGCCCCGACCCGCAGCAGCGCCGGGGAGAGGCTGGCGGAGATCCGGTCCCCGGCGGCCCGGTTGCCGATCTGGTCGTGGTTCTGCAGGTACGCCACGAAGCGGTGCCCCGGCGTGCGCTGCCGGTCGACCGGCCGGCCGTGGCTGCGGTTGCGGAAGCTGGACCAGGTGCCGGCGTGGAAGAACGCGCCGGTGAGCACGTCGGTGAGGCACTCCAACGAGCCGAAGTCGCCGTAGTAGCCCTGCCGCTCGCCGGTGAGCAGGGTGTGCAGCGCGTGGTGGGCGTCGTCGTTCCACTGGGCGTGCAGGCCGTACCCGCCGGCCTCGCGTCCGGTGATCAGCTTCGGGTCGTTGAGGTCGGATTCGGCGATCAGCGACAGCGGCCGGCCCAGGTGGGTGGAGAGCGTCTCCACCTCGGTGGCGACCTGCTCCAGGAAGTGGGTGGCCCGGGAGTCCGGCATGGCGTGCACGGCGTCCAGCCGCAGCCCGTCGACGTGGTAGTCGCGCAGCCACATCAGCACCGAGTCGACGATGTAGCGGCGTACCCCGTCGGAGTGCGGGCCGTCGAGGTTGACGGTGCGACCCCAGGTGTTGCTCTGCCCGGTGAGGTACGGCGCGAACATCGGCGCGTAGGCCCCGGAGGGCCCGAAATGGTTGTAGACGACGTCGAGGATCACCCCCAGCCCCTTGGCGTGGGCGGCGTCGACGAGCCGTTTGAGCCCGTCCGGCCCGCCGTACGGCTGGTGCGGTGCGTACCAGCAGACGCCGTCGTAGCCCCAGTTGTGCTCGCCGTTGAAGGCGTTGACCGGCAGCAGCTCGATCATGTCGATGCCGAGGTCGACCAGGTGGTCGAGGCGGGCGATCGCCGCGTCGAAGGTGCCCTCCGGGGTGAACGTGCCGACGTGCAGCTCGTACAGCACGCTTCCGGGCAGTTGCCGGCCGGTCCAACCCTGGTCGGTCCAGGGGTACGCGGCGTGGTCGTAGAGCCGGCTGGGCCCGTGCACCCCGTCGGGCTGCCAGGCCGAGCGCGGGTCGGGCAGGGCCCGGTCGCCGTCGTCGAGCAGGAACGCGTAGTCGGTGCCCGGCCCGGCGCCGGGGACCTCGATCCGCCACCAGCCCTGCGGGGCGGGACGCATCTCGTGGTCGATGTCGCCCGGCAGCCGCAGCCGGACCCGGGCGGCCTCGGGCACCCACACCGTGAACTCGGTCATGCGGCGTCCTCCACGGAGTCGGTGGGAGCCAGCAGTGCGACGGGGTAGGTGCTCAACAGATCATCGAGCAGCAGCTCAGACCCACTGTAGACCCGCCCGGTGAACACGTCCGTAACACTGTTGCCGGAAATCGGGAGGATGGTGTCCCGCCAGCCGCCGTCGTGGGCCAGCCGCAGCGGCAGCCGGGTGGCCACCGCGACCGCGCCGCCCCGGTCGAAGGCGAGCGCGTGCCGGCCGGCCGGCCCGTGCGCCGGCACCGGCCGGTAGCCGGTGAACAGCTCCGGATGGTTCCGGCGCAGCCGCAGCGTCCGGGAGACCACCAGCAGCTTCGCCGCGCCGTCGGCGGCCACCGCGGGCCGCCGGCCGGCGTCGAGGCGGGCCAGCAGCTCCCGGCGTACGGCGAAGTCGACCGGGCGGCGGTTGTCGGGATCGACCAGGGAGTTGTCCCACAGCTCGGTGCCCTGGTAGGTGTCCGGCACCCCGGGCATGGCGAGCTGGACGAGCTTCTGCCCGAGCGCGTTGGACCAGCCCGCCGGGGTGATCTCCGCGGCGAAGGCGCTGATCTCGGCGTGCAGCTCGGGGTCGTCGTACATCCGGTCGATCAGGGCGTGCAGCTGGTGCTCGAAGGCGAGGTCGGGGTCGGCCCAGCTGGTGCAGACCGACGCCTCCCGGGCGGCCTTCTCCCCGTACGCGTGCAGCCGCTCCCGCTCGACGGGCCAGGCGCCGACGGCGGTCTGCCAGAGCAGGTGGGCGAGGGCCGGGTCCGCCAGCGGCGCCCGGGACGTCCACCGGCTGACCTGCTCGGCCCAGCGGCCGGGCAGCTCGGACAGCACGGCGAGCCGGGCCCGCACATCCTCGCCGCGCTTGGTGTCGTGGGTGGACAGGGTGGTCATGCTCGCCGGCCAGCGGACCTGGCGGGCGGCGGCGAAGCGGTGGAACTCCGCCGGCGGCACCCCGAAGTGGGCGGGCGAGCCGCCGACCTCGTTGAGCGCGACGAACCGGCTCCACCGGTAGTAGGCGGTGTCCTCCACCCCCTTGGCCATCACCGCGCCGGTCAGCTGCGGGAAGCGGGCGGCCAGCTCGTGGTCCGGGTCGCGCAGGTGGGCGGTGAGCGCGTCCAGGGTGGCGGCCAGGTCGGGGCGGCGCCGGCCCGCCTCGGACCGGGCGGCGGCCAGGTGCCGGGCGCCCACGGGCGGGTAGCCCCGGTAGACCGGGAAGCAGGCGGCCAGTTCGGCGAGGGCGTCCCGGGCGGCCTGGGGGTCCAGTTCGGCCACGAGCGCGGCGAGCCGGCCCAGTTCGGCGGCGAGCAGCCGGGTGGCGGCCTCCCGCTTGGTGTCGTGGGTGAGGTCCTGCCAGGAGGTGTGCCGGCCGGTCAGCCGGCCGTCGAGGGCGGTGAAGTCGCCCTCCGCGTCGCCGTCGACGAAGAGCCCGCAGACGGCGGCGAGGGCGTCGTACCCGGTGGTGCCCTGCACCGGCCAGTCCGGCAGCTCCTCGCCGTACTCCAGGATCTTCTCCACCACCAGCCAGACGTCCGGCGCGGCGGCGCGCAGCCGGGCCAGGTAGCCGGCCGGGTCGCGCAGGCCGTCGGGATGGTCGACGCGGATGCCGTCGACGTCGCCGGCGGCGACCCAACGCAGGATCTCCGCGTGGGTGGCGTCGAAGACGCCCCTGTCCTCCACCCGCAGGCCGGCCAGGTCGGAGACGGCGAAGAACCGGCGGTACGTCAGCTCCGTGTCGCCGCGCCGCCAGTTGACCAGCTCGTAGTGCTGCCGGTCGTGCACCTGCCGTGGGGTGCCGTCGCCGGTGCCGTCGGCGATCGGGAAGCGGTGCTCGTGGTAGCGCAGCTCCCCGTCGACCACCGTGAGGTCGTTCAGGGCGTCGGTGCTGTCGGCGAGGACGGGCAGCAGCAGCCGGCCCCGGTCCCAGTCGATGTCGAACCAGGAGGCGTACGCCGAGTCCCGGCCCCGGCGCAGCACGTCCCACCAGGCCGGGTTGGCGGCGGGCCGGGCCACCCCGGCGTGGTTGGGCACGATGTCCACGACCAGGCCGAGCCCGGCGGCGCGCAGCGCCCGGACCAGGCGCTGTCGGGCGGCCTCGCCACCCAGTTCGGGGTTGACCGCGCGGTGGTCGACCACGTCGTAGCCGTGCTGGCTGCCGGGGGTGGCGGCGAGCAGGGGCGCGCTGTAGAGGTGGGTGACGCCCAGCGCCACCAGCCAGTCGGCGAGGGCGGCGGTGGCGTCCAGGTCGAAGCCGGGGCGGACCTGGACCCGGTAGGTGGACCCCACCCGCGCGCTCGGCGTCTTGTCGGGCCGGGGGATGTCGGGCATGTCAGGCCGTCCTCTCCAGGACCAGCAGCGAGCGGTCCGGCACGCAGATGGCGCCGCCCGCCTCCACCATTGTGTTCTTCTCCGGGTCCGGTTCCGCGGTGCTGATCTTCAGTTCCCAGCGCTGCCCGAACTCCGGCCCGGGCAGGGTGAAGTCCAGCGGGGCGTCGTGGGCGTTGAAGCAGAGCAGGAAGGAGTCGTCGCGGTGACGCTGGCCGTACTGGCCGCGCTCCCGGATGCCGTCGCCGTTGACGAACAGGGCCACCGAGCGGCCGAAGTCGTTGCCCCAGTCCTCGCCGGTCATCTCCCGGCCGTCGGGGGTGTACCAGGCCAGGTCGGGCAGGGCCGAGCCGGCGGCCCGGCCGCCGACGGGCAGGCCGGTGAAGAAGCGCCGGCGGCGGAACACCTGGTGGGAGTTGCGGAACTCGGTGAGCCGGCGGACGAAGGACAGCAGGTCGTCGTCGGCGTGCTCCCAGTCGATCCAGGCCAGCTCGCTGTCCTGGCAGTAGGCGTTGTTGTTGCCGCGCTGGGTGCGGCCGAGTTCGTCGCCGTGGCCGATCATCGGCACGCCCTGGGAGAGGATCAGGGTGGCCAGGAAGTTGCGCCGCTGCCGGGCCCGCAGGGCGCGTACGCCGGCATCGTCGGTCTCCCCTTCGACTCCGCAGTTCCAGGACCGGTTGTGGCTCTCGCCGTCCCGGTTCTCCTCGCCGTTGGCCTCGTTGTGCTTGTCGTTGTACGACACCAGGTCGTTGAGGGTGAACCCGTCGTGGCAGGTGACGAAGTTGATGCTGTGGAAGGGGCGGCGGCCGTCGTCCTGGTACAGGTCGGCGGAGCCGGAGATGCGGGAGGCGAACTCGGCCAGGGTGGCCGGCTCGCCGCGCCAGAAGTCCCGCACGGTGTCGCGGTACTTGCCGTTCCACTCGGTCCACTGCGGCGGGAAGTTGCCGACCTGGTAGCCGCCGGGGCCGACGTCCCACGGCTCGGCGATCAGCTTGACCTGGCTGACCACCGGGTCCTGCTGGACCACCTCGAAGAAGGTGGACAGGCGGTCCACCTCGTAGAACTCCCGGGCCAGGGTGGCGGCCAGGTCGAAGCGGAAGCCGTCGACGTGCATCTCGGTGACCCAGTACCGCAACGAATCCATGATCAGTTGCAGTGAGTGCGGGCTGCGCACGTTCAGGCTGTTGCCGGTGCCGGTGTAGTCGACGAAGTAGCGGCGGTCGTCCTCGGAGAGCCGGTAGTAGCTGGGCGCGTCGACGCCCTTGAAGCTCAGCGTCGGGCCGAGGTGGTTGCCCTCGGCGGTGTGGTTGTAGACCACGTCGAGGATGACCTCGATGCCGGCGGCGTGCAGCGCCCGGACCATGCCCCGGAACTCCTGCACCTGCTGGCCGAGGCGGCCGAGCGCGGAGTAGCCGTGGTGCGGGGCGAAGAAGCCGATGGTGTTGTAGCCCCAGTAGTTGCGCAGGCCCAAGTCGGCGAGGCGGTGGTCGTGCACGAACTCGTGCACCGGCATCAGCTCGACGGCGGTCACCCCGAGCCGCCTGAAGTAGTCGATCATCACCGGGGAGGCGATGGCGGCGTACGTGCCGCGCAGCTCCTCCGGGATGTCGGGGTGGCGCATGGTCAGCCCGCGTACGTGCGCCTCGTAGATCACCGAGTGGTGGTACGGGATGCGCGGCGGCCTGTCGTTGCCCCAGTCGAAGTACGGGTTGACCACCACCGACTTCGGCATGAACGGCGCGGAGTCCGTTTCGCTCATCCGGTCCAGGTCGCCGCCCAGCTCGTAGTCGTAGACCGCCGGATCCCAGGCGACCTCTCCGTCGATCGCCTTGGCGTACGGGTCGAGCAGCAGCTTGTGCGGGTTGCAGCGCAGACCGTCGGCCGGGTCCCAGGGCCCGTGCACCCGGTAGCCGTACCGTTGACCCGGCTCGATTCCCGGCAGGTACGCGTGCCAGACGTACGCGTCGACCTCGCGCAGCTCGACCCGCCGTTCCGCGCCGGTGTCCCACTCGTCGAAGAGGCAGAGTTCGATCTTCTCGGCCACCTCGGAGAAGATCGCGAAGTTGGTGCCCATCCCGTCGTAGGTGGCGCCGAGGGGGTAGCGCTCGCCCGGCCAGACCTGCATGTCGCTCCTTCGGCCCATGATCGTGAGCGCACCGGGCGGGGCGGGCCGCCGGTGCGCACGCCGCTAATGCCCCACCGCGCGACCGGTCAATCCAGCCGTTCGGACGGCACCCGATATCCACCTACCTGATGCCGGAACGACCTTTGGGTGTCTTCGGTCACCATAGGCCGTTTCGAGATGCGGCGGAGAGCGTCATGCCCTTTCCTTGATGCGGGCGCGCCCCGCGATGGCGCCCTGTCGAGCCCTTCGGCCACCCCACCCCACTCTTTCCGCCGCCACCGTTGCCGGCGCGACCCTTCGTGCATGGACGGAGATTGATGTGACCACCCCGCGGGTCGGCGAGCAGCCCGTGATCGCCCCGGACCGGACCTGCCGGCCCGGCCCCACCTCCCGCACCCAGATACCGCAGCAGCACAGCGCCTCGGGCATGGCCCCGCGGAACCGTCGGATCCTGATGCTGTCCTGGGAGTACCCGCCGGTGCTCGTCGGCGGACTCGGCCGGCACGTGCACGCCCTGTCGGTGGCCCTGGCCGCCGCCGGGCACGAGGTCACCGTGGTCACCCGGCACGTCGACGGCGCACCCCTGGAGGAGTACGCCGACGGCGTACGCATCGTCCGCGCCGCCGAGGACCCGGTCACCTTCCCGCTGGCCACCAGCTCCCTGCTGGCCTGGACGATGGCGTTCAACCACACGCTGACCCGGGCCGCCCTGCGCGCCACCGGGTCCGGCACGTACGACGTGATCCACGCCCACGACTGGCTTGTCGCGCACACCGCGATGACCCTGCGCGAGCACCTGGACGTGCCGCTGGTCAGCACCATCCACGCCACCGAGGCGGGCCGGCACCAGGGCTGGCTGCCGGAGGAGATGAACCGCACCATCCACGGCGTCGAGCAGTGGCTGGCCGGCGAGTCCGGCCGGGTGATCGTCTGCTCCGGGTACATGCGTCGGGAGGTGGGCGCGCTGTTCGGGGTGGACGCGGCCCGCGTCGACGTGGTGCCCAACGGCGTGGAGCCGCACCGCTGGCGGGTGCCGACCTCGGCGGTGGCCTCCGCCCGGGCCCGGTTCGCCGGGGACGGCCCGCTGGTCACCTTCGCCGGTCGACTGGTCTACGAGAAGGGCGTGCAGCACCTGCTCGCCGGCCTGCCCCGGCTGCGGGAGCGGCACCCCGGGCTGCGGGCGGTGATCGTCGGCGACGGCCCGTACAGGTCGGCGCTGGAGGCCGAGGTGCAGCGGCTCGGGCTGGGCGCGACGGTGAGCATGCCGGGCTTCCTCGGCGGCACCGACCTGCCCGCGGTGATGGCCGCCTCGGACTGCTTCGCGGTGCCGAGCATCTACGAGCCGTTCGGCATGGTCGCGCTGGAGGGCGCCGCGGCCGGGGCGCCGCTCGCGGTGGCCCGCACCGGCGGTCTCGCCGAGATCGTCGAGCCCTGGGTGACCGGGATGACCTTCGCCCCGCAGGACCCGGACGGGCTCACCGAGGCCGTCGACGCCCTGCTGTCGGACCGGGACCGCGCCCGGCTGCTGGCCCGCCGCGCCCGCGCCATGGTCCACGAGCAGTACGGCTGGTCGGCCATCGCGCACCGCACCGCGGCCGCGTACGCGGCCGCGATCGCCGGCGACGCCGCGTTCACCGCCGAGCGGGCCGAACTGCGGATGACGCTCGGCCGGATGACCGCTCCGACACCGGAGGGCAACCTCCTCGCCGCAGCCGGCCTGCGCTGACCGGATTCCGCTCCGGCGCACCATGCCCGGTGGTGCGGGCGGGGTGTCCACGCGGACGCCCCGTCGTGCGCCGGCGCGCTCACGGACCAGACCGGCCCTACCGCCGGCATCCACCGGCGCTCGACCGCCCCAGCCGTCCGGACCGTTCGACGGTCGTCCGGGGCCCCGCTTGATCGACTCCGGGTCGGCGACAGTGCGGTATCGGGCACACCCGGAGGCCGCCACATCGCCGCAATGGTGTCGATCATGCCGGCCCCGGGCGGGACGCGGGCGGATGCGACCGGGCGGGACGGCGAAGGCCGCCGACCCGTACGGGTCGGCGGCCTTCGCCGCGAGGGGTACGCCCGTCAGCGGTCGGCGAGCGGGGTGTAGTCGCGCTCGGCGGAGCCGGTGTAGATCTGCCGCGGGCGGCCGATCTTGGTCTCCGGATCGTTGATCATCTCGCGCCACTGGGCGATCCAGCCGGGCAGCCGGCCCAGCGCGAACAGGACCGTGAACATCTTGGTCGGGAAGCCCATGGCCTTGTAGATCAGGCCGGTGTAGAAGTCCACGTTCGGGTAGAGCCGGCGCGAGACGAAGAAGTCGTCGGCGAGCGCGATCTCCTCCAGCTGCATCGCGATGTCCAGCATCGGGTCCGGCTTGGCCATCCGGCCGAGCACGTCCTGCGCGGCCTTCTTCACGATGGCGGCACGCGGGTCGTAGTTCTTGTAGACCCGGTGACCGAAGCCCATCAGCTTCACGCCGTCCTGCTTGTCCTTGACCTTGCGGACGAAGGAACGGACGTCGCCACCCTCGGCGTCGATCTTCTCCAGCATCTCCAGCACGGCCTGGTTGGCGCCGCCGTGCAGCGGGCCGAACAGGGCGTTGACGCCGGCCGAGACCGAGGCGAAGAGGTTGGCGTTGCTGGAACCGACCAGCCGGACCGTGGAGGTCGAGCAGTTCTGCTCGTGGTCGGCGTGCAGCACGAAGAGCATGTCCAGCACGCGGGCCACCACCGGGTCGACCTCGTACGGCTCCGCCGGCACGCCGAACGTCATCCGCAGGAAGTTCTCCACGTAGCCCAGCGAGTTGTCCGGGTACAGCAGCGGCTGGCCGATCGACTTCTTGTACGCGTACGAGGCGATGGTGGGGACCTTCGCCATCAGCCGCACGGTGGACATCTCCACGTGCTCGGAGTCGAACGGGTCCAGGCTGTCCTGGTAGAAGGTGGAGATGGCGCTGACGGCCGAGGAGAGCACGGCCATCGGGTGCGCGTCCCGGGGGAAGCCGTCGAAGAACCGACGCATCTCCTCGTGCAGCAGCGAGTGTCGCCGGATCCGCTCACTGAACTCGGTCAGCTGCTGCCCGGTGGGCAGTTCGCCGTAGATCAGCAGGTAGGAGACCTCCAGGAAGGAGCTCTTCTCGGCCAGCTGCTCGATCGGGTAGCCGCGGTACCGCAGAATGCCCGCGTCACCGTCGATGTAGGTGATCGCGGACGAGCAGGACGCGGTATTGACGAAACCGGGGTCGTACGTGGTCATCCCGGTTTCCTTCAGCAGCTTGCTCACGCCGATACCGGCGGGGCCTTCGACCGCGGCCTGTACCGGCATCGAGAGCTGCCCACCGGGGTGATCGAGCTTGACTTCCGTCATGTGGTTCCTCGCTTCGCCGGCGAATCTTCGTTGAATTGCCTTCGCTTCTACCGTATTCGCGGAGCCCGGGACACCGCCCGCCGTGGTTCGGCGGTGAGGTATGCGTCACCCGATTCCCGACCCGACGGCTCGGAAACCCTGGTCAGCGAGGACGAACCCGACGATGACGGATGTCGGGGAGGAACGGTTCAGCCGAGCGTCAGCCGGCGCAGGCCGCCGTGGGCGGCGACCCGGTAGAGGTCGAGCCGGTTGGCCCCGACCCGGAACAGATGGTCGTCGCCGACGAGGGCGGCGAAGCGGCGGCCCCCCTCGTCCCGGGGCACCACGGGCACCACCGTGGCGACCGTGCCGTTGACCGCGACCGCCAGCAGCGTGCCGTCGGGCACCTCGTCGGGCACCGTCCCCCAGACCAGCGCCGGCAGCTCACCGGCGGCCGGGTCGACGGCCCGGAACGCGGCCAGGTTCGCCACCCGGGCCCGCCCCTCGGTGGGCGCTGCATCGACGGTGGTCCCGACCAGCGGGTGTGCCGGCGGGTCCGGCGGCCGGACCGGCACCCCGCCGCGCAGGGTCAACGGCTGCCCCGGCCGGTCGTAGAAGACCTTCTCCGCGTGCGGACGCGGGGCCTGCCGGGCCGAGCGGCCGTCGACCCGCCACGGGATCCGCACATGCACCTCGTCGGCGATGGTCGGCAGCAGGTCGACGTGTTCCCAGTTGCGGTCGTCGACCCGGCCGGCGCGCTGGTGGGGCGTCTTGACGAAGGTGGGCACCCAGGCCACCTCGCCGGCGGCGTGGTTGATCGCGTCCAGTCCGCGGCCCTGCCAGTCCCGCTGGAAACTGACCCCGTGGTCGGCGGTGAGCACCAGCAGCGCCCGGTCGTACAGGCCGGTGGCGCGCAACGTGCGCAGGGTCTCGCCGACCAGCCGGTCGGTGTAGCGCAGCTGGGCCAGGTGCCGGGCGCGGGCCAGCTCGGCCCAGCCGGCACCGGCGTTGGGCAGGTCCTCGGGGGCGGTGTAGCGCGCTCCGGACGGCAGGTACGCCCAGGGCGCGTGCGGCATCAGCAGGTGCAGGAAGTGCAGGGCGGGACGGTCGGTGGGCCGCAGCCCGGCCAGGAAGCCGGCGAAGCGGGCGGGCTGGTTGTCGTTCAGGCTGTCCCAGCGGAACTTCGGATCGTCCGGGACCGGCTCGGCGTCGTCCAGGCCGACCTCCGCCGCGGTCCGCTCCCGGTACGACTCCTGCGGGTCGACCCGGCTGTCCACCGGCGCGACGAGCTGCCGCAGCAGCCGCCCGCTCTCCCGGACCAGCGCCTTGAGGCCCTGCTCCGGGCTCGACGGCTGGTCGCAGCGGCTCGGCGGGCAGAGCCGGGTGATGCTCTCCTCGGCGCGGACGTCGTACAGGCCGCCGAGGGCGGTGAAGAGGTTGTCGGGGTACTGCGAGTAGTGCGGGGCGAGCGGCTGCGCCGGGTACCGGCCGGTGAGCATCGCCGGCAGCGCGTACGGCGTCCAGCCGCTGACCCCGGTGGCGTTGCGGTACCAGGTGGACCCGGCCGCCAGCTCGGCGAAGTGCGGGTAGCGGGTGGCGTCGATCCGCCCGTCCGGGCCGAGCAGGGAGACCAGCGGCAGCTCGTCCAGGACGATCATGACCACCGGCGGGTGCTCCCCCGGCCCGGCCACCCCGGCCGCCCCGCCGTCAGCCCGTGGCAGCACCACCGCCGAGGCGGGCGAGGCGAACAGGAACAGCGCCACGAAGACCGGCGGGCCGACCGCGGCGACCCGCAGCACCCGCCCCGGCGCGCGCCACCGCCGGTGCGCCGCCGCCCCGGCGGCGCCGAGGACCCCGGCGGCCAACAGCAGCGGTACGCCCCGCAGCCCGGTGGCGTGCCGGCCGACCTGGACGGCGAGCGCGGCCAGCAGCAGCCCCACCACGGCGGTGTGCGCGAGAGTCCGGGCCCGGACACCGGCCAGCCGGGTGGCCAGGCCGAGCGTGCCGACCGCGACGGTGGGCAGGACCGTCACCAGCGCCACCAGCAGCAGCACATCGCCGGGGTCGGCCCGGTGGAACAGGAAGAAGTCCGGGCTGCGCCCGAGCACGTCGAGCAGCGGCTGGGTGACCACCAGTCCGACCAGGGCGGCCACCTCCAGCAGCCGGCGCAGCTCGGCCCGCCGCCCACCCGGTCGGTCCAGCTCCGGCGGCGGGCCGGACGTACGTGGTGGCGCCGCAGTCGCGAGGGTGCGGTCAGCCACCCACCACCACCTGGTAGAGCGTGCGGGTGCCCGAGGGCAGTTCCCGCTGCCGCTCGACCCGGCAGCGGGCCGCGAGCAGTCGCTCGAACTCGTCGCGGCGGTAGTCCGGGAAGAGCCCGTCGGGCTTGTTGGCCAGCAGCCGGCGGGCCATCACGTCCTCGGGGTGGACGAACTCCACCACCAGCCGCCCGCCGGGCCGGACGCAGTCGACGAGCTGGTCGACGACCTGGGCCAGCGGCACGTTGCGGCCAATGGCCAGGTGGTGGACCACCGCGAGGGCGAGCACCACGTCAGCCCGGGCCCGGGCGGCGAAACCGGCCCGCTCGACGCCGCGCCAGCCCCCGCCGGGGGACGGATCGGCGAGGTCCATCACGAGCGGCAGGATCCGCTGCTCGCCCTCGGCACGCAGCGCCCGGTAGAGGGTGTCGACCACAGCCGGATCCTGCTCGACGGCGACCACCGTGGCGGCGTGCCGGGCGGCGATCCGGGCGTACCGGCCGTCGTTGGCACCGAGGTCGAGGACCAGGCCGGGCGTGCCGGCGGCGGTGACGGCCGCGGTGACGAACTGCTCCTTCTCCGCCCGGTCCTGCGCGGTGTAGCTGCAGGTGCGCTGGTAGTCCACCCAGTGGCTGGGCTCGTCGCGCCGGTCCAGCCGGCGGACCAGCTTCTCGATCCCGCGTACGGTGGCCAGGGCCAGGTCCCGGGAGTAGCCGGCGGCCCGGAGCTGGGCCCGGACGTCGGTGGTGCTCGCCCGGGCGTTGCGCTCCTGCATGGCGCCGTGCAGGTGCACATGGGTGAGCACGCCGGGCAGCAGCCGGCGGGCGCCCCGGAAGAGCCGGCGCATCTGGTCCGGCTCGACGCCGTCGACCCGGGCCCGCAGCCAGGGCTGGAAGTCCACGCCGAGATGGGCCTGGAGCAGCAACGGGTAGAGCATCGTCTGGCAGAACTGCCGGTAGCCGGCCCAGGGCTCGCCGTCGGCCAACGGCGCGAAGGAGCCGACGTCGATGAAGACCGGGGTCGCGCCACGCCACTGCAGGTTGTACGCCGTACCGTCCTTGGTGGTGAACCCGGCGGGCAGCGCCCGGCGCAGGATCTCCAGGTGCAGCAGCGTCGCGTCGCGGAGCATGCCGAACGACCACTCGTACGGGTGCGAGACGAACGGGATGCGGTCGTGGCGCAGCACGGCGGTCCAGCCGGGCAGCACGCCTGGGTCGACCGGCTCGGTGCCGCAGACCTTGCCCTCGGCGAGCAGCGTGGTGAAGAAGTCGCTGGCCGCCAGGGTCTGCCAGTCGCGGGCCGCCTGCGGGCCGAGCCCGCGCAGCACCTGGTCGCCGGCGTGGAAGACCCGGTTGGCCGGGTCGCGGAAGGAGCCGGGCTCGACCCGGATCCGGGTGTCGGAGCTGGTCATCGGCGAGCGGTCAGCCACGGTCGGTCGGCTGGCGGCGGAAGCGGTCGACCAGCCGTCGCCAGTAGAGCTTGGCGGCGACGGCCGCCCCCGCGACCCCGCCGACCACCGCCTGCACGATCAGGCTGCCGGACCCCGCGTCCAGGTAGGCCAGGTGGTTCACCGACCGCTCCCTTCCCTCGCCGTCGTCACCCGGCGCCAGGCACGCCCATATGCGGCATTTAAGCCGTTCCGCCGGACTTGTTCCTTTGCCACCGTACGCGGTCGGCGCCTCCCGTGGGGCCACACCGGCCACCGTGCGTCCGTTTCGTTCAAGACGCCCGCCACGACACCGGCCTAGCCTCACCGGCATGGCACCTCGAATGGACTACATCGGCGTGGTCGTCGCCGACATGGCACGCAGCCTCGACTTCTACCGCCGGCTCGGACTGGACCTGCCGTCCGGATCGGACACCCTGCCGCACGTCGAGATGACCCTGCCCGGCGGGGTCCGGCTCGGCTGGGACACCGTCGACAGCATCCGCGACCTCGGCGCCGGATGGACGCCGCCGACCGGCAGCGCCCGGATGAGCCTGGCCTTCCGGTGCGCCGACCCGGCGGAGGTCGACCGGTACTGGACGGCGCTGACCGGGGCCGGCTTCCACGGCGAACTGCCGCCATGGAACGCCGACTGGGGGCAGCGGTACGCGACGCTGCACGACCCGGACGGCAACGGCGTCGACCTCTACGCCCCGCTGCCCACACCGGTCGCCGACTGAGCCCACCTGGGCCGCGCCGCGCCTTCCGGGGCCGCCGGCAGGGCTGGGGTCAGCCGGGCAGCAGCCGGGTGGGTGGGACGCCGGCCAGCTCGCGGACGTCGCGGGTGAGGTGGGCCTGGTCGGCGTACCCGCAGTGGACCGCCACCTCGGCCAACGGGACGCCGGCACGGGCCAGCGCCAGCGCCCGGCGCATCCGCAGGATGCGGGCGAGGGTCTTCGGGCCGTACCCGAAGAGGGCCTGGCTGCGTCGGTGCAGGGCACGCGGGCCGAGGCCGACCTCGGCGGCGGTCGCGGCGACGCTCGCCCCGGCGGCGAGCGAGGCGGCGATCCGGCAGCCCAGCGGGTCCGGCCCGCCGACGGCGACCAGCCGGTCGACGGCCACGGACTCCAGCGCGACGGCGGTCGGCCGGTCACCCAGCCGCTCGGCGGCCTCGCCCGCCGCCCGGCCCCAGAGCGCGTCGAGCGGCACCCGGCGGTCCCGCAGCACGTCGGCGGGGACACCGAAGACCGCCGGACCGGTGCCGGGCGGCAGGCGCAGGCCCAGCCACCGCTCCCCCGGCACGGAACGGGAGAGCTGGGCTGTCCGGTCCGGCCCCGCCACCAGCAGCCCGGACCGGCTGGACCAGAGCAGGTCCAGGCAGCCGTCCGGCAGCACCCGGGTCGGCGCCGCGCCGGCAGGGGACCGGCTGGCCCACACCACCGCCCCGGCGATCCGGCCGGCCCGACGCTCCCGGTACACGCCACCCACCCTGCCACGGCGGTACGACGGCGACCGGGTCGGCACCGGGGTCAGGGCAGGGGGTGTCGGGATCCCGGCAGCCGCACCGTGAAGACGGTGCGCCCGGGTCTGCTCCGGAGCTGGACGCTCCCGTGGTGCGCCTCCACCACCGCCGCCACGATCGCCAGCCCGAGTCCGGTACTGCCGTGCTCCCGGGAGCGGGAGCTGTCGCCCCGGGCGAAGCGCTCGAAGACCTCGCCCTGCAACTGCGGCGGGATGCCCGGTCCGTCGTCGTCGACGGTGATCTCCACCCCGTCGTCCACCCGGGCCAGCCGGGTGATGACCGTGGTACCGGCAGGCGTGTGCACCCGCGCGTTGGCCAGCAGGTTCGCCACGACCTGGTGCAACCGGACGCCGTCGCCGGGCACCTCCAGCGCCTCGTCGGGCAGGTCGAGCTGCCAGCGGTGCTCCGGACCGGCGACGTGCGCGTCGCTGACCGCGTCGACGATCAGCGCGGTCAGGTCGACCGGCTCCACCGCGAGCGGCCGGCCCGAGTCGAGCCGGGCGAGCAGCAGCAGGTCGTCGACGAGCCCCGTCATCCGGGTGCTCGCCGACTCGACCCGCAGCAGGGCGTGCGCGACGTCGGGCGGCACCCGGTCCCGGCCGCGCCGGGCCACCTCGGCGTAGCCGCGGATGGCGGCCAACGGGGTACGCAGCTCGTGGCTCGCGTCGGCGACGAACTGGCGTACCCGGGTCTCGCTGGCCTGCCGGGCGGCGAGCGCGCCGGCGACATGGCCCAGCATCCGGTTCAGCGCCGCCCCCACCTGCCCCACCTCGGTGCGGGTGTCGGTGTCCGCGGCGGGCACCCGGACGGAGAGGGCGACCTCTCCCCGGTCCAGCGGCAACTCGGCGACCCGGGCGGCGGTGGCGGCGACCCGGTCGAGCGGACGCAGCGTGGCCCGGACGATCAGCGCCCCGATGCTGCCGGCCACCAGCAGCCCGGCGGTCACCACACCGACCTGGGCGACGACCATCCACATGACGGTGTCCGACACGCCGGACAGCGGGATCGCCACGGCCAGCACGTTGCCGTCCTGGGTCGTACGGGCAACCGCCCGGTAGTCCCCCCGGTCGCCCAGGTCGACGGTGTGGGGGTGCCCGTCCGTGGGCATCGCGGCGAGCGGGGCCACGTCGGCGGTGGGAACCTGCTCCACGCCGCCGGTCTCGACCCGGGTTCGGGCGGTGATGACGCCGTCGAAGGTCCGGGCCGCGATCGAGCCGGGCGGGAAGCCGCGTGGCGGTTCGGGGGCCGGCGGCTCGGCGCCGCTCCGCCACGGCAGGTCGCCGCCCTGGCGGAACCAGGGTGGGAAGTCATCGCCGTGCCGGCGGTCGCCGAGGGTGAGCTGGTGGTCCACCTGGGCGATCAGGAAGTGCCGCAGGGCGAGGGTGGTGAGCCCACCGATGCTGACCCCGACCAGGGCGAGCAGCACGACCACGGCGAGCACCAGCCGGCGGCGCAGCGACCAGCCGGCCAGCCACCGGTGCGGGCGCCCACCCTGGTCACTCCGCGGGCTTGATGACATATCCCGCCCCGCGCAGCGTGTGGATCATCGGGGCCCGCCCGGCGTCGATCTTCTTGCGCAGGTACGAGATGTAGAGCTCGACGACGTTGGCCTGGCCGCCGAAGTCGTAGTTCCAGACCCGGTCGAGGATCTGCGCCTTGCTGAGCACCCGGCGCGGGTTGCGCATCAGGTAGCGCAGCAGCTCGAACTCGGTGGCGGTGAGGGTGATCATGTCTCCGCCGCGACGCACCTCGTGGCTGTCCTCGTCGAGGCTGAGGTCGCCGACGGTGAGCACCGCCTCCTCCCGGGTGGCCACCGCGAAACCGGAACGGCGCAACAGGGCCCGCAGCCGGGCGATCACCTCCTCCAGGCTGAACGGCTTGGTGACGTAGTCGTCGCCGCCCACGGTGAGGCCGGCGACGCGCTCCTCCACCGCGTCCCGGGCGGTCAGGAAGAGCACCGGCACGGTCGGGGACTGCTCGCGCAGCCGGCGCAGCACCTGGAAGCCGTCCAGGTCGGGCAGCATCACGTCGAGCACCACCACGTCGGGCCGGAACTGCCGGGCGACGTGGAGCGCGGCCGTACCGTCGCCGGCGCTGCGCACCTGCCAGCCCTCGTACCGCAGCGCCATGGCGAGCAGGTCGGTCAGCGTCGGCTCGTCGTCGACCACCAGCACCCGGACCGGCTCGCCGTCGGGGCGGCGCAGCTCGATGCGTTGCGGTGCCGCCTGCCCGTTCATCACCATGCACCCATCGTGGGCCGCCGGACTGGCGTGGACCTGTGCCCCTCCTGTGTGCCCGCTGTGCGTGCACCGGGTCCGGCTCCGACCGTACCGGCCCGCCCCGCCACCGGGGCGGCTTCCGCGCCGGTGGCGAGGGCTCGCCGGGCCGGCACCTGGACCTCGTCGGTGCCGATGCACGACGACCCGGAGCTGGTCGCCTCGGTGGTCCCGGAGACCACCGGCGCCGCGGGCCGGCCGAGCTACTCCCCCGCGCCGACCGGGTAGGTGTGCACGAACCGCATGGTCCACACCCCGGTGCCGTCGCGCTGCTCCCGGGCGTAGAGATGGTCCGCTCCGGCGCCCGGTGGCGGGTCACCGTCGGGGTGCCGCATGATCCACCGTGTGGGCGGAACACCGTCGGGGTCGGCGGGCAGCTCGCGGAGCAGGCCGTGGGCCGGCCCGCCGACGAAGCGCACGGACACCGCGCCCATCCCGTCCCCTCCCGTACACCCGACCCGGCCGGTCGGCCGGTGCCCTGGCTGGCAAGCTACCGCACCGGCGACCACCCGCGAGCCCGCTCGGCCCACCAGCCGGACCCAGGGTTTGCCCAGCTCGGGCCCCGGGTACCGGCTCCGGGACGCCGAGAGCGCAGCGGGCGGTACGGCACGAAGCAGACTGGAGCGGGTCGATGAGGACGCTGGACGGGCGGTACCAGCTCGAACAGCGCATCGGCGTGGGCGGCATGTCCGAGGTGTGGCGTGCGCACGACCTGGTGCTGGACCGGCCGGTGGCGGTGAAGCTGATGTCGCCCGGACGGCAGGGCGAGGAAACCTCGGTGGAGCGGATCCGGGCGGAGGCCCGCTCCGCGGCCCGGCTGGTGCACCCCAACGTCGCCAGCGTGCACGACTTCGGCACCTCGGCCACCGCACCCGGGCAGGAGGCCCCGTACATCGTGATGGAGCTGGCCGAGGGCGAGACGCTGGCCGCGCACCTGCGCGTCGGGCCACTGGACTGGCGGATCGCGGTGCGGGTCTGCGCCGAGGTCGCCGCGGCGCTGGCCGCCGCGCACGCGCACGGCATCGTGCACCGCGACGTCAAGCCGGCCAACGTCATGCTCACCCCGTCCGGGGTGAAGGTCCTCGACTTCGGCATCGCCACACCGGCCGGCGCGGCGGACGAGACCCCCGCCGGAATGGTGCTGGGGACGCCGGCGTACCTGGCCCCGGAGCAGTTCGACCGGCATCCGGCCACCCCGGCCGCCGACATGTACGCCCTGGGCGTCCTGCTCTACTACTGCCTCACCGGACGACTGCCGTACGCGGCGGGGACCACGGCCACCCAACTGGTCGGGGCCCGTCGTATGGTGGCGCCCGAGGCGCTGCCGCCGATCGACGGGCTGCCGACGGAGGTGGCGGACCTGTGCCGGCGCTGCCTCGCCGACGACCCGACGAGCCGGCCGACCAGCCTGATGGCCGCGCTGCTGCTGGCCGAGGCGGTGGACGCCCGGGTGTACGTGCCGATGCTGACGTCGGTGCCCCGGCCCCGCGCCACCCCGATCTCCCCCTGGACGGAACGGGCGGCGACCGAGGCGACGGAGGCGGTCGCCCTCGACGACTGGTCGCGCGCCGGCCCGGCCTGACACCACGGCCGACCCGGCGGCGGTCCGGTCCGCACGCGTTTCACCCGATCGAGGCCGGGAACCCCGGCCGGTGAGTGACGGGAGGAACGTGATGCCGGATCCGAGTTCCTGGCTGCATGAGGCCACGGCCACCGCCTCAGGTGGTCACGTACGAACCGACGACGGCGGCCTGTCCAGCGCGCTGGCGTCCCCGCTCGCGCCGCACTGCACGGGCCTGAAACCCGAGCAGCTGCTGGCCGCCGCGTTCGCCTCCTGCCTGCACCACGCGGCGGTGGAGGCAGCCGGGGCGATCACCGACGAGGCGCACACCGTCCAGGTCACCGCCGAGGCGAAGCTGGGCCGCGACGACGACGGCCGCTACCGGGCGGACGTACGCGCGTCGATCTCGTCGGCCGGGCTGAGCCGCGAGCAGTTGGCCGACCTGGTCGAGTACGCCGACCGCATCTGGCCCTTCTCCAGCGGCGACGCCACCCGGCACCGGTTGACCGTCACGCCCGCCGACGGCGCCCGGCGCTGAGTCGTCACCAGCGGAAACCCGCGGTCACCGCGCGGTGGTCGGTGCGCGGGGTACGGACCACCCCGGCCGCGGTCGGGGTGAGCCCCCGGTAGAGCACGTGGTCGGGGCGGGTCACCGGCACCGCTGACGGCCAGGTGAAGCCGAAGCCCTGCCCCGCCTCGGCGTGGGCGTCGCCCAGCAGGCGGGTCAGTGGGGTGAAGACCCGGTCGGTGGTGGCCGTGTTGAGGTCCCCGAGCACCACCAGGCGCTCGGCGCGGTCGGCGCGGACCGCGCGGGCCAGTGCCCGCACCGTCTCGTCGCGGGTCGCGGTGTCACCGGCCCGCGCCGATCCGAGGTGGACCGCGTAGACCACCAGTTCCCCGTGCGGCGTGGCGACGACCGCGCGCAACCCCCGGGTCCAGCCGAGGCCGGTGTCCACCCCGGCGGAGTCCGTGATCGGGTACCGGCTCCAGAGGGCCACGGTGGAGACCGCCGCGCGGTGCGGGTAGCGCTGGCGCAGCCCGAGGCGGTCGCCGTCGTCGACCTCCTGCAATGCGATCAGGTCGGCGCCGGAGCGGGCGAGGGGCGCCACGGTCGCGGCCGGATCGGGGTTGCCGGCCCGGAGGTTCTGGCTCGCCACCCGGATCCCGGTCGGCCCCGAGCCGGCGGGAGGCAGCCAGGCGCCGCCGTGCGCGAGCGCCCACACCACGGCGGGAAGGACCACCGCCAGCAGCGCCCGCCGGGACCGGCGGAGCAGCGCGCCGAGCGCCAGCGCCGGCACCGCGAGGCCCAGCAGCGGGGAGACGCTGTCGAGCAGGCTGCCGAACCCGTGCACGTTCGGCACCGCGCGGTGCCCGGCGAGCACCGCCGCCAGCAGCCCGGCGAGCAGGACGACGACGAGTCCACGCCGGTCGCCGGCGCGGGCCGGGACCGCCGGGGCCGGCTCGTCGATCATGACACTGGTCACCGTCCGCATCGTACCGAGGGCGGCCGACGGCCGCCGGCAACCCCGTCACCCGACCAGGTCGGGGGTCGGCGGTACGGTCCGACGACCGTCCACCGAACGGAGGAGGCACCTGCCGGGCGCCGCTCCACCCGGTGATCGCCGGATTGCTGCCGGCAGGAGCGACATGCAGGACAAGAGCGAATTGCCTGGCTGATACGGTTCATGACCCGCCGAGGAGATTACCCCCGCGGATCATGGCAAATTGTGACGCATGCCACTAATCAGCCCGATGGCACGGGCCGTGCGGCTCTCTAGCCTCGGCGGGTGCCTGCCGACCACGCCCCTGAGCAGCAGTCCACCGCGACCCGACGGACTGCCCGTCCAGCCGGTGCCGCCTCGGGCGAACGGAGGATCGGCCGCCACCGGGCCCCGGAGCCGCCCCGACGCGGAGTCCGCGCGCTGCTGGCGTCCACGCCCGTCCGGATCGCCCTCGCCGGCGGCGTGACCTGCTGCCTCGGCCTGGTGGCGTTCGCCGGGACGCAGGAGGGCGACCACCGTACGGAGCCGCTGCGTGAGGTGCTGGCCGAGCGCGCCGCAGCCGACGAACGGGCCTCCCGCTCCCTGGACCGCGGCGCGTCCCCGCTCGCCGCCCCGGTCACCCCGATCCCCGCAGCGACGCCCAGCCCGGCCGCCACCCGCAAGCCGAAACCGAAACCGAAGCCGGTCCGACCCGTGCGCCCCCGCCCCGTCGCCGGCCTGACCCAGGCACAGATGGACAACGCCAAGGTGATCGTCGACGTGGGCGTCGACATGGGCGTGCCCAGGCGCGGACTGGTCGTCGCGATCGCCACCGCCATGCAGGAGAGCAACCTCTACAACCTGGCCAGCGACGTGCTGCCCGAGTCGTTCGACCACCCGCACCAGGGCAGCGGCTCCGACCACGACTCCGTCGGGCTGTTCCAGCAGCGCCCCAGCAGCGGCTGGGGCACGGTGGCCCAGCTGATGCGCCCGGCGTACGCCGCCGGGGCGTTCTACACGGCGCTGCTCGAGGTCCCCGGCTGGCGGGACATGAGCGTGACCGCCGCAGCCCAGGCGGTGCAGATCTCCGCCTTCCCCGACGCGTACGCCAAGCACGAGCAGCGGGCCACCACGGTGGTGGCGGCGCTGACCTGAGCCCGGTGGTCAGGCCACCCGGGTGCCCGGCTCCGGCCGCTCGACCGACACCTCGGAGGCGCCCGTGGCGACCCGGGTCGCCGGCACCCCGCCCGTCGACGCCGCAGCGGTGGGCGTGTCCACCGGCACCGCCTCCCCGGGCAGGCCGGCGAGGATCCGGTCGACCCGGGCCTCCCGGCGACGCCGCTCGTGCAGCGCGGCCTCGAACTCGCGCCGGGCCTGCATCGCCTCGGCGTACACCCGCTCCCGGACCTGTCGGGCCTCCTCGCGCGCGGCGTCCAGCTCGCTGCGGGCCTGCGCCAGGATCTCGGCGGCCTCCCGCTCGACGGCCGACGCGTCCCGACGCGCCGCGACCGCGCCGCCACCCCTGGCTGAGCCCTGGCGGTCGACCAGCCCGCGCAGCAGCGTCGCCTCCTGCCGAATCTGGTCCCACTCCCGGCCCGCCCCGGCGGCGACCTCGGCGCGCGCCGCCAGCCGGGTCAACCGGATCCCGAGCTCATCCAGGCAGGAATCCACCTGCCGCTGGTCGTAGTCGGTCTCAACGACGGAGAACCTCATACTGTCGCCCCCCAGGAAGCTGGTACGTCTTTCCCCAGTTCGATCCTGGCGGCTGCCGGCGACCACCGGAGGGGTTCGGGAAAAATGCTCGGCAACTGAGGGCCGCGACGGCGCGCGGTCGCTCAGGTGCGCTTGGGCAGCACGACCACGCGGCCGAAGAACTCGTCGATCCGCCGCACCACGTCGTTGAAGTCGTCCAGGTCGATCGGCTTCGTCACGTACGCGTTGGCCTGCAGGGTGTAGCTGCCGACGATGTCGTTGTCGGCGTTGGAGGTGGTGAGCACCACGATCGGAATGGTCCGCAGGTCCTCGTCCTGCTTGACCTCACCGAGCACCTGCCGCCCGTCCATCCGGGGCATGTTCAGGTCCAGCAGGATCACGTCCGGCCGCCGGGCCTCGGTGTGCCGGCCCTCCTGGCGGAGGAACTCCATCGCCTCCTGGCCGTCGTTGACCACGTCGATGACCTTGTCGATCTCGGAGTCCGCCAGGGCCTCCTCGATCATCAGGACGTCACCCGGATCGTCGTCGACGACGAGGATCCGGACGGGGTTCACGGCACCTGGGCCCATGGGGATGTACCTGTCTCGTGTCGGGCGGTTGGGGGACAACGGTCTCGGTCACCCGCTGGCGGGAATCTAACCGATCACCGGCCGGATCGCGACGCCGGGTCCACCGTGTCCGGTGCGTATCGCAGCACGTCCGCCAGGCCGGTGACCTGGAGCACCCGGTCCACCCGACCGGTCGCGCCGGTCACCCGCAACCACCCGCCGTCGGCCGCCGCGCGGTTGTCGCCACGGACGAACGCCGCGATGCCGGTGGAGTCGCAGAAGGTCAGCTCGGTGAGGTCGAGCAGCAGGTGACGCTCACCGTCGGCGGCCAGCCGGTCGATCGCCTCGTTCAGCTCCCCCGCCGTGCTCACGTCCAGCTCGCCGACGAGCCGCAGGTGGACCCCGCCACCATCGCGCGGGCTGTGCGTGACGACGAACGTCAATGTCGTCCCTCTCGCTCACACCGCAGGCGGACCCTTGCAGTGGAGCAAGTATACGCAACGGACCGCCGCGCGACGGTACCGCCGGGTCAGCCCCGGACGGTGTCACGCCGGGCGGCGACCCGGGCCTTCCCGAGCGCCAGGAACCGCCCGGCGCGCGGGAAGTCGCGCAGCAGCCGATGGTAGTGCCCGAGGGTCAGCCCCACCGCCCCGGAAGGGACGCCCCGGCTGGAGAGGATCTGCGCGAGCCAGTCGACGAAGTCGGTGAAGAGCGAGTCGTCGTCGACGTACAGGGCGGCGGCGAGGAAGTCCACGATGTAGCCCAGGTCGCTGATGGTCGAGTCCAGCTGGGCCGGGGTGTAGTGCTCGACCGCGGGCACCCGCTCGCGCAGGTCGGCCAGCGCCGAATCGATCAACTCGCCACGGCGCTTCACCAGGCCGGCGTACTCGTCGTCGGCGAGGTGGGGCAGTTCGGCCGGGCGCACCCGGCGCAACGCCCGCTCGTCGGCCACCAGGTCGGCCGCGGTCGGCGCGTCCGGCGCCCAGGCCACCCCCAGGGTGCGGGCCCACCGGCCGTCGTCGCCGAAGCCACGGCCACCGACCACGACCGGCACGTCGGAGCGACGGCAGGCCTCGATCATGCGGTGCGCGTGCGGCAACCGCATCGGCAACGCGCAGGCCAACGCCACCGCGTGCGCGTCGTGCCGGTGCAGGTACGACACCAGGTGCGCAGCGGGCACACTCGCCCCCAAGAAGGTCACCTGCCAGCCGCGCAGCCGCAGCACCTCCGCCACCAGCCGGGGCGGCAGCGCGTGCCACTCGCCGTCCATGCACGCCACCACCACCCGACCCCGGGTGGGCCGGGGGTTGGCCTGCGCGGCGACCGCCGCGACCACCCGCTCGCTGATGTGGGTGGCGGCGTGCTCCTGGGCCACACTCCACTCGTTGCGGGCCCACCGCTCCCCCACCTCGGCCTGCGCCGGGGCGACCAGGTCGAGCAGCACCCGCTCGGCCGGCACCCGCGCGTCGAGCAGCCGGCTGGCCACGTCGATCGCCGCGTACTCGTCGGCCTCCGCCAGCGCCTCCAGGAACTGCGCGTACGCCTGTGCCGGGTCGGCCTGGGTCGGGGCGGTCACTGTCGCGTCTCCCTCTGCTCGGCAGGCCCACCCGCTGCGGGTACGGCGTGCAGGTGCCGCGGCGGACGCCCGCCCGGGCCGGTGGCCCGCAGCGCCAGCACCGCGATGTCGTCGTGGTCACCGTGGGCCAGCCAGTCGCAGGTCACCTGCTCGACCCGCTCGGCAAGGGCCGGCGCCGGCACCCGGTGGCAGCCGGTCACCGCGTGGACCAGCCGCTCGTGCCCGAACTGCTCGTCGCCGCGCCGGCCGCCGCGCGCCTCGGTCACCCCGTCGCTGTAGAGCAGACAGGTCTCCCCGGGCTCCAGGCGTACGGTCACCTCGCCGATGCGCGGGTCGGGCACCACGCCGATCAGCATTCCGCTCAGCGGCACCGCCTCCACCTCTCCCGAGGCGCGCAGCACCAGCGGCGGCAGGTGCCCCCCGCCGGCCATGGTCAGGGTGAGCGCACCGTCGCGCTGGGGCCGGACCACGCCGAGCACCATCGTGGCGAACCGGCCCTGACCGTGCGCCTGGGTGGTCTCCAGCAACGCGTCGTTGAGCAGCTTGAGCAGCCGGCCGGGATGCGACTCCACCCGGTGCAGCGCCTGCAGGCACTGCCGCAGCTGGCCGGTGAAGACCGCCGCCTCGACCCCCTTGCCGGATACGTCGCCGAGGAAGAACACCGAGCCGCCGTCGGGCAGCCGGTGCGATCCGTAGAAGTCACCGCCGATGCGCAGGCTCGCCTGCGCCGGCCGGTACGCCGTGCCCCACTGCACGCCCGCGACGGTGATCGGCTCGACCGGCAGCAGGCTCGCCTGCAGCGTGTCGGCGACCTCGGCCTGGTCCCGGTAGAGCACCGCCGTGGTCAGTGCCGCGCCGGCCCGGGCGGCGAAGGCCCGCACCAGCTCGACGTCGTCCTCGTCGTACCAGCGGGTGGCGCGGCGGGCGACCAGCAGCGCGCCCGCCGGGGCCTCCCGGCCCGGCAGCGGCAGCACCCGGGCGACGACCTCACTGGCCTCCAGCCCCGGCAGCCACCCGGCATCCACCGCCTGCTCCACCAGCCAGTCGACGGCGTGCGGCTCGACGCCGGAGAGCCCTTCGGCGATCGCCGGGGGCAGCGCGGTGGCGGAGAGCACCCCGCTGTCCACCGCCGCCGCCTCGTCGTCGGCCCGGCTCGCCCGCCACCAACGGGCCCGCCCGGAGCGGGGGGCCAGCACCAGCACGGCGACCTCGGCCAGGGTGGGCACGGCCAGCCGGACCACCGCGGCGGCGGCCCGGTCGGGGTGCAGCGGGTTGCCGAGTTTCTCGCCGACCACGGCGAGGAAGGCCGAGCGGGCCCGCTCGGCCAGCAGCGCGTCGGCGCGGGTGACGCTCTCGGTGACATCCTCGACGTAGTGGCAGCTACGGCCCCCGGAGAGCGGCATCGCACGGATCCGCAGCCGACGGCCGTGGTGGGCGAACTCACCGGGCCCGCCGGAACGCAGACCGGGCACCCCGGCGGCGGTCAGCGGACGGCCCTGGGCGACCTCGGGCAGCAGGCGTTCGGCCACCGGGCTGAGGTGGCGCACCACCCCGTCGGGATCGCAGACGACCAGGCCCTCCCGGAAGTGCTCGACCACCTCGGACCAGTCGGGCTCGGGATGCCCACGGTCGGGGGCCAGCGGCGGCAGCGCGGACGAGGGCCGGACCACGGCCTCGGAGGGCCGCGCCGGCCCCCGGACGTCGCTCGGCGTGGAAATCCGGCCGTCGCCCGGGTCGGCACCCCTGACGTCGGCAGAAGTCACCAGCTGAGCCCCACTCCTCGTGTCGACACCCACGGCCCGCGGTAAAGGTCCGTATGTTCCGATCTCCTCGGCCCACCCTACGCCGGTATCCCGGTACCGCCACTCCACGCTGCCGCCGAGGCCGGTCCCGCGAGCCGGGCGGGGCACGACGGTGGTTGTTACGATCCCGGAAAGTCCCCCTGCCCGACGGCAGCCCTGCGGAAAGGTGATCGTGTGGTGCCCCACGGGAGGAAGCCCGAGGCGACTCCGCTGAGCATGTCCGTCGATCGGTCGGATCCGGACGCCCCGGTCATCTCCGTCGGCGGGGACCTCGCCTTCACCACCGCCGCCCCACTGCGCGCCGAGGTCGACCGGGCCCTGACGCAGCGCCCGCCGGTGCTCGTGCTCGACTTCTCCGACCTGCTCTTCATCGACAGCACCGGGCTGTCGGTCATCGTGCACGCCTGGCGCGAGGGGCAGCAGAACGGCACCCTCATCCGGCTGCGCTCCACGCCCCGGTTCCTGGACACCATCCTCGACATGACCGGCGTCACCGGGCTGCTGGCCAGGCCGCTCACCGGCGAACGACCGGAGGTCGGGGCGTACGGCCGCCCCGCCGCGTCCGCCTGAACCCCCCGTGCGTTTCCCGGACACCGGAAGCTGGGAACATGGGTTCATGCCCTCTCAGCTGTTGTCCATCGAGGCGACCCGGCTCGACGCCGGGCGCGCCCGGCTGCGGCTGACCGGCGATCTCGACTTCGACACCGCGCCCGAACTGGTCGCCGCCGCCGCCGAGGCCCGCGCGGACGGCTGCCACGAGCTGCTGATCGACCTGGCCGGGGTCGGCCTCTGCGACTCCTCCGGGCTGAGCGCGTTCGTGGTGCTCGCCGGCGCCGGCACGGTCCGCCTCGCCGGGGTCGGCCCTCAGCTCCAGCAGTTGCTGGACCGCACCGGCCTCACCGAACTGCTCGCCGTCGAGCATCCGGCGGTCGGTGACGAGGCGCGCGAAGCCGGCTGAGCCGCCCCGGCCGCCGAGCCGGGGTGGCCCCCGACCCTGGGACCAGGGGCCGGGGGCCGGGAGGAGGGTCTAGGTGGTGGCGACCGGCTGGAGTCGGGGGCCACTCTCGCGCAGCTCGGTCGCCGACGGCGGCTCGGCGTCCTCGGGTGGACCGGAATCGGGCGTCTGGAACAGGTACCGGACGAAGTCCCCACCCGCCTCGTTGTCGTCCGCGCCGGGCCACTGACCGGCGCAGTCCATGCCGACCACCTCGCGGCCGGACCCGTCCGGCCCTTCGACCAGCGCCCACAGGCTCACCGGGTAGCACCGGGTCCGCTCGGGCGTGACCTGCCAGCGGGCGTACCAACCGGGACGGGCGGGGACGATCTCGACGATCCTCTTCATGACGACCTTCCCTTCCGCACTGCTCGGAAGACTTCCGGTCAGCCTGATCGTGCGGCCCCGGCGGGTGAGCGCCCCTCACCCCCGAGGAGTGAACCCCGGCGACCCGGCTCACCCGTTACCTTCCTCGCGCCGGCGGGAACGCCAGCGGCGACGGTGAACCCGACAGTGGAGCGAGGGCGACCATGCGCAAGCAGATGGAGGGCGACAACCAGCGCCGCCGGGCCCTGGCCCGCCAGGCCCGCGAGCAGGGTCGGCAGCCGAGCGAGGCGGGCACCACCCTGAGCGCTTCGAAGCAGCTCACCAGCCTGGACCGGGGCAGAAGGTCCGGCACCGCGCCGGTCGGCCGGCACAAGCCGGACAGCACCCGGGGCGGACCGGTGCCGCCGGCCGCCGCGGTGGCCACGGCCAACCGGCCCCGCCCCGAGCCGGGGCAGGGCACGCCGGAGGTGACCGCGATGGGCTACCGCGAACTGGTCGACGAGGTGAGCCGACGCGCGGGGGTGGACTTCCGCACCGCCAAGGTCGGCGCCGAGGCCACCGTGCTCGCCCTGGCCTGGGCGCTGGACGAGGGCGAACGCGCCCGACTGCTGGAGGCGGTGCCGGTGAAGCTGCACGACGTGGTGCCGGTCGACGGCATCGAGCGCCACCGTGACCTGCCCGGCTTTCTGGCCGAGGTGGGCCGGATCAGCGGGCGCTCCCCGGAACAGGCCCGCTACCAGGCGGAGGCGACCCTCGCCGCGCTCGCCGCGCACGACGGCGAGCTGGTCGGGTCGCTGGACGTGCCGGACGGGCTGCGCGACCTGCTCGGCCCGGCCGAGGTCGGCGGGGGCCTGGTGGGGCCGTCCAGCGCCACCGCCCCGCTCAGCGAGGCGGAGCTGCGCGCCGCGCTGGACGACCTGCCGTACTGGTCCAGCGACCGGCGGTCGCTGGTGCGCGCCATCGAGCTGCCGCCGGGCAACCTGGACCGGGTGCTCGACCGGCTCGACCTGCTCCGCGCGCAGACCGGTCGGGGGCCGCAGATCGGCCGGCCCGATCCGGACAACGCGGTGCTGACCATCCGCAGCCAGCAGGTCGACGCGGTGACCGCCGCGGACGTCGAGCTGGCCCACCGCATCGACGACGCGATCGACGAGGCCGGGGCGGGGATGGCCGCCGGCTGAGCCGATGTCACCCGGGCCGGTGGGCGGGCGCCCGCCGGCCCGGCCGCCGCCGGGGTCGGTGCCGGCCCGGGCGGCGGGCGACGGGGCGTCCGCTAGCCTGCCGCGCATGGACAGCGCCGCCGACGACCGGTTGGACCTGGTCGTCGACCCGGCCCGCCGATCCGGTCGGATCCTGCTCGCCGGGGGCGTGGCCCAGTCGTACGTCGACGTGGCCGACCCGCGTCACCTGCACTTCGAGTACGTGCGCCGGATGGCCGCCGTGGTCGACCTGGCCGCCCCGGCCGGGCTGCCCCGCGACGTGCTGCACCTGGGCGGCGGCGCGCTGACCCTCCCCCGGTACGTCGCGTCGACCCGCCCCGGGTCGACGCAGCGGGTCGTCGAACGGGACGCTGCCGTGGTGGACCTGGTCACCCGCGAGCTGCCGGCGCTGCCGGCGCAGGTCCACGTCGAGATCGCCGACGCCCGGGCCGCGGTTACCGCGGCCCCGGCGCACCGGTACGACCTGGTGCTCGCCGACATCTACCGGGCCGCGCGGATGCCGGGCCATGTGGCGAGCCGGGAGTTCGTCACCGAGGTCGCCCGGACACTGCGCCCCGACGGGGTGTACCTGGTCAACGTGACCGACCTGCCGCCGCTGGTCTTCACCCGGGTGCAGGTGGCGACCCTGCGGGCGGTCTTCGTCGAGGTCTGTCTGCTGGCCGACCGCCGGATGCTGCGGGGCCGCCGGTACGGCAACGTGGTGCTCGCCGCGGCCCACCGCCCGGGCCGCCTGCCGGTCCGGCGGCTCGCCGGGCGGGTGGCGGCCGACCCGGTGCCGGGCGGAGTGCTGCACGGTGGGGAACTGGACGCGTTCGTCGGCGGAGCCCGGCCGGCCACCGACGCCTCGCTGACCGGCTGAGCCGTCGACACCTTTCCCGGGGGCAAGTCGAAGTCCCTGTCCGGGACGGGCCGTCCACGCCGGCCCGGCAGCACCGGCACGGACGCCGGACCGGCCGGCGGGTGATCCCGCCGGCCGGTTCCACGCCCTACGCCCGCACCCGCACCGGTACCTCCGGCGACGAGCTCTCCAGCGGTACGGCGTGCGCCGGCACCAGTCCCAACTGGGTCGCCGAGCGGGGCAGCGCGGCGTCGAGCACCCAGTCGGCCCCCACCCGCGCCCGGTTGCCCGGCATGGCCAGCAGGTGGTAGCCCCGGGTGACGGCCTTGGCCGGCAGCCCGGACAGCGACAGCTTGAGCGGGTTCGCCGCCGCGTCCTTGCCGCCGAGATCCACCACCCAGCCGAGGTCGTGGTGCTTGTACGGCTTGCGCCTGCCCTGCCCGTAGGAGGCGGCGATGTTGTGCGCGACGAGCCGGCCCTGGCGCTGGGCGTGCTGTGCGGTCATCGTGCAGATCTGGCCGGGGCGGGTCAGGTCGGGCACGGCGGCGGCGTCGCCGCAGGCGTACACCTCGGGGAAGCCGGGAACGTTGAGGTACTCGTCGGTCACCAGCCGGCCCTTCTCCGTGCGCAGGCCCAGCTCGGCCACGAACGGGTCGGGACGCACGCCGACGCACCAGACCAGGCTGCAGGTCGGCACGTACTCGCCGTCGGTGAGCATCACCCCGTCCGGGGTGGCCTCGGCGACCGAGGTGCCCATCCGCACGTCCACGCCCCGGCGGCGCAGCACCCGGTCCGCCGTCTCGGACATCCGCTCGTCCAGCTCGGGCAGGGGCCGGGGTGCGACGTCGAGCAGCATCCAGCGCGGCCGGATCTTCAGGTGCGGCCGCTGGGCGACGAGCCGGTCGGTGAAGAGCTGCCCGTGCGCGGCCACCTCCGTGCCGGTGTACCCGGCGCCGACCACCACGAAGGTGGACCGGGACCGCTGCTCGGCCGGGTCCTCGGCCTGCTCGGCCAGCTCGATCTGGCGGATCACGTGGTCGTGCAGGTAGACCGCCTCGGGCAGGCCGCGGAAGCCGTGCGCGTACTCGGTCACCCCGGGAATCGGCAGCAGCTTGTTGACGCTGCCGACGCAGAGCACCAGCCGGTCGTACGCGATCCGCCCACGGTCGCCCTCGGGCTGGGTGAAGCCCACCCAGCGGTTGCGCAGGTCGACGTGATCGGCTTCCCCGACGACGACCCGCACCCCGTCGAGGGTGCCGGTGAGCGGCACCGAGATCCGGGTCGGTTCCACCACGCCGGCGGCCACCTCCGGCAGCAGCGGCAGGTAGAGGAAGTAGTCGGTGGAGTTCAGCACCACGATCTCGGCGCGGTCGCGGGCCAGCCGGCTCAACGTCTTCGCCGCGTGGTAACCGGCGAACCCGGCCCCCACGATCACCACACGAGGTTTCGTCATGCCCGCTGCCGTTCCCATCGCATGCCCCGGCAAACGTGGCCCGGTCAGGCCGAGTCGCCCTGGAGCCGGACGTGCCCGCTCCGGCCGATCGCCTCGATCTCCCAGATGTGGCCGAACGCGCGGACCTTCTCGACGTGGATCCGGCCCACCTCCGGCGGGATGTCCGGGTCGAGCACCAGCCGGCCGTCCACCGGGTTGAGGCCCACCATCGCCCGGGCCAGGGCCAGCGGGGTGCCGGCCGCCCACGCCTGCGGGCTGCACGCCGTCGGGTACGGCACGGCGAACAGGGTACGGTCGCGCGGGTACCCGCTCAGTGCCTCCGGCAACCGGTGGTTGAACTGGTCGGCGACGTCGAGCAGGGCCAGGCTCACCCGGTTCGCCTCGGCCCGGAAGCCGTAGCGGGCCATGCCGAGCACGGCCAGGGAGTTGTCGTGCGGCCAGACCGTGCCCAGGTGGTAGCCGAGGGCGTTGAACGGCTGGTCCTCCTGGGACAGGGTGCGGATGCCCCAGCCGGAGAACATGTGCGGGGCGAGGAGTTGGCGTACCACCCGCTCGGCCCGCTCGGGCGGGACGATGCCGTTCCAGAGCAGGTGGCCCATGTTCGAGGTCTTGGAATCGATCGGGTTCTTGTCGCCGTCCAGCCCGACGGCGTAGAAGCCGCCGCGCTCGTCGAGCCAGAAGTCCCGGTTGAACCGCTCGTACAGCCGGGCGGCGTCGTCGCGCAGCCGGGCCGCCAGCGCCGGGTCGCCCAGCGGACCGTCGGCCAGCTCGGCGAGGCGCAGTTTCGCGTCGTACGTGTAGCCCTGGACCTCGCTGGTGGCGATGGGCAGCACCGGAATCCGGCCGTCGGAGAAGCGGACCCCGTCCGGGGAGTCGCGCCAGCACTGGTTGCCCAGCCCTTCCGGGGAGCGGGTGGCGTACTCGACGTAGCCGTCGCCGTCCCGGTCGCCGAACTGGTCGATCCAGCGCAGCGCGGCGAGGGCGTTGTCCCGCAGCGCCCGGACCAGGTCGTCGTCGCCGGTCCAGCGCCAGTACTCCGACAGCAGGATCAGCCAGAGCTGGGTGGCGTCGGCGGTGCCGTAGTACGGGGTGTACGGCTTGCGGCCGGTGCGGGTCAGCTCACCGCTGCGTACCTCGTGCAGGATCCGCCCCGGTTCCTCGTCGGTGAAGTTGTCGCAGCGCCTGCCCTGTAGGCGGGCCAGCGCTATCAGCGCGCCCTGGGCCAGCATCGGCCCGGCCGACAGGGTCTGGTAGGCGGTGATCAGGGTGTCCCGGCCGAAGAGGGTGAGGAACCAGGGCAGGCCGGCGCCGGGCAGCATGATGCGCTGGCCCCTGACCTCCAGGTCCAGCCGCAGCGCGGCCAGGTCGTAGCGGGACTGCCGGGTGGCCCGTTCCAGGCTCGGGTGGTCGCTGCGCAGGCTCGCCCGGGTCTCGATCCAGCGCCGGATCGGGTCGTCCCGGCGGCCGTGGACGACCTCGGCGAAGTCGGCGCGACCGGTCTCCACGACGCCCATCCCGGGGGGCAACGGCACGCGCAGGTCGAGCTGCCACTGCTGGCGGGGTTGGAGCTTCACCTGCCACACCAGGTCGTCGCCATCGACCCGGTCGGCGGGGATCGAGCAGCGCACCGTGGTCCAGGCGGAGAAGTCCTCGTGGTCGTAGGAGAAGAGGAGCTGCTGCGGGGTGTGCTGTCGCAGGATGGAGTCGGACCGGTCGCGCACCCCGGACTTGATCTCGAACAGGTCGGCGAAGTCGGCGCGGACGGCCAGCCTCAGCTCGATGGTGCACGGCCTGGTCTTGTACGACAGCAGCTCGATCCGCTCGTGGAAGCCCTGCCCGAGGTAACGCAGCCGGCGCACGCCGACGGTGTCCGGCGCGAGCCCGGGCAGCTCGGGGCTGGTGAGGATGAACTGGGCGGAGTAGTGGTCGATGGTCTCGGCGCGCAGCACCAGCAACCGGTGGCCGTTGATGGTGAGCACCCAGCCACTGATCAGGCGGGTGTCCAGGTGGACCAGGCCGCCGATGCCGCCGGGCGGCACGTCCCCGGCACGGTCGGAGAACATGAAGGTGGGGCCGCTGAGCACGGCCATCGAGTCCGGGCCGAGTTCGGGTGGCATGGCACGTTGTTCGCCGGTGTCGCGGTCGGCGACGGACACGCCCGGGATGGGGTCGACCGGGGTCGGGCGGACGGCAGCCATGGCACCCACCGTAGGAGGGCCGAGGGCGAGCCGGGCATCACCCGGTCCGGGTGAAATCCATGCATCGAGGACAATAGATTAATGACGTACGTCTGACAGCGGCGGACTCCCGACACGTCACGGCGTGACAGCCGACAGTGACCGGTGCGACGCCGCGGCACGCTCCTGGGCGACCCGGCTCTCGTCACAGGAGGAAACATGCGACTCCGTTCGCTCGCCGCCGCCACGCTCGCCGCCGTCCTGGCGGTCGGCGCGGTCGCGGCCGCCCCGGCCGCGGCGGCCACCGCCGACCGGTGGGGCTTCGCGTACGTCAAGGACCCGACCGTGCCGGCCTGGACCGTGCTCGACACCAGCCGGCAGTGGGGCAGTTGGAAGACGGCCTTCCCCGCCGCCTGGGCACAGGGCGCCAAGATCGCACCGGGCCGTTTCCTGGTCCGGTTCCCGCAGATCGGCACCGGATCTCGCGGAGTGCCGCACGTGACCCCGGTGAACCGGACCGGTCACTACTGCGAGGTGGTCCGCTGGTACCAGTCCGGGGCGGACCAGATCGTCGACGTGCAGTGCCACAAGCCGGGCGGCGAACGCGACGACAGCCCGTTCACCGTGCTCTGGACGACCAGTTCCGGAGTGCTGCCGGCGGGCACCTCCCACGCCTGGGTCCACCAGGCCGGCGGCGGGGTGGCGCAGTCGTACAACTCGACCGGCGCGGCGAACGGTGCCGCCCACCTGCTGCTCGGGCAGTACTCGGTGAAGCTGCCCGGGGTCGGGCTGGCCGGTGTGCTCGCCGGGAACGTGCAGGTCACCGCCGTGCACCCGAACGCGGCGCAGCGCCGGTGCAAGGTCCTGCAGTGGTTCGCCGCGGGCACCGACGTGGTCGTGTACGTCAACTGCTTCGACCAGACCGGCGCGCCGGCGGACAGCGACTTCACCCTGTCGTACCACCGGGACCGGTCGGTGATCGGCTCGTTCGCCCCGCCCACCCGCTTCGGTCACCTGGGCACCGCCGTCGGCGGCCCGACCAACGACAACTCGGTGCTCGGCGTCGGCGCCAACACCGTCGTGGCGATCGCGCCGGCCGGCCGCTACCTGGCGACGTTCAAGCAGCTCGGGGCCAAGGAGACGCACGTCCAGGTGGTGGCGCAGGGCAGCGGGTCGACCTACTGCCACCTGACCCAACCGTGGTCGTACGCGCTCGACGCCGAGGTGGACGTGAACTGCTTCGACAACGCCGGGGTGGTCACCCCGCACCGTTTCCTGGCCGCCTTCACCTCCCGGATCTGACACCCGGGCGAGGCGGCGACCGATCGCCGCCTCGCCCGGCTCACCCCGTCCGGGTGGGGTCGTCTCACCCGGCGCCGGCGCAGCGTGGTGTCCACCGCCATCTCCAGCCCGGAGGGAGGACAGCCGCATGACCATGCCGATGTCCAACGACCAGCGACAGCCGATCTACCTGCGGCAGAGCGGGCGCAAGCAGCTCACGCCCCGACAGCGCCGGCGGGTGGAGCACAAGCAGGGCCGCATCGAGCGGCTCGGCGGGCAGCGCCAGCAGGCGCGCGGGCCGGGCCGCTGAGCAGAGCCGGGGCGGTTGCCGTACGGGCCGCCCCGGCGCTCACCCGTCGGACGCCGGGGCGGTGATCGCCCAGCGTTCGTGGTCGCGCCAGGCGCCGTCGATGAACAGGTAGTCCGGCGAGTACCCCTCCTGCCGGAAGCCGAGCTTGCGGGCCACCCGCCGCGACGGCTCGTTGCCCGGCTGGATGTTCGCCTCCACCCGGTGCAGGCCGAGCGTGTCGAAGGCGTACGCCAGCACCAGCCCGATGCCGGTCGAGGCGTGTCCGGTCCCGGCGTACGGCAGGAACGCGGCGTAGCCCAGGAACCCGCCACGCAGCGGGCCCATGATGATCCCGCTGATGTTGACGTAGCCGGCGATCTGCCCGCTCGGCCGGTCGCAGATGAGGAAGCTCTGCTGGTCTCGGCGGCGGGCCTTGGCCAGGTGAGCGGCGTACTTCTCCGGGGTGTCCGGCGCGGCGAGCCAGGGATGGTGCAGCTCGCGGCTGCGCCGGGCGGCGGCGACGAACTCGGCGGCGTCGGTGGGGCGGGGACGGCGGATGCCGACGGTGCCGGCGATGCGCAGGTATCTCACGACGGGCCACTCTCGCCGGGCGTCCGCCGTGTTGTCCAACGATATGGCGGCGCCACGGTACGGCCCCGGCGGCGGTCGGCGCGCGGGAGGGAGCACGGCTCGTCGGCGACGGCGGGCCGGTGAGATCTTGGACAGTTTCCGTTCGGTGGGAACGGCAACTGTCCAAGATCGGCGAGTGCGGGTGCGGAGGCGGGGTCCGCACGGGGTGGGGTGGCAGCCTGCGGCGACGGGCCAGGCGGAGGCGTTCACCCGTACCCCCGGCGGCGACCGGGACGGCCGCCGGGTCAGCGCCGCTCGGCGACCACCTCACGGTTGCCGGGGGCATGGTCGCGGGTGGCGCGCAGGCTGGTGAGGGTGACCACCGCCAGGACGCCGATGATGACGCCGAGGGAGGCCAGCGTCGGGATCTCGGGCACGCCTTCCCAGATGCCGTGCGCCCAGTGCAGGCCCAGCTTGACGCCGATGAAGGCCAGGATGGCCGCCAGGCCGTAGCTGAGGTGGACCAGTCGGCTCAGCGCGGCGTGCAGCACGAAGTAGAGCGCGCGCAGGCCGAGCAGGGCGAAGGCGTTGGTGGCGAAGACCAGGTACGGGTCCTCGGTGATGCCGTAGACGGCGGGCACCGAGTCGACCGCGAAGACCACGTCGGTGGCGAGGACCGCGACCACCACGAGCGCGAGCGGGGTGAGCGCCCGCCTCCCGTTCTGCCGGACGATCATCTTCGTGCCGTGGTACTCCTCCACCACCGGCATGAACCTGCGCAGCAGGCGCACCGACCGCATCTTGCTGATGTCGACCTCCTGCTCGTGCCCGGAGAGGGCGTCGCGCAGCAGCTTGACCGCGGTGACGATCAGGATGACGGCGAAGAGCAGGAAGGCGAAGTCGAGGGTCTGCAGGGCGGCGGCGCCCAGGGCGATGAAGACCGCGCGGAGCGCCAACGCGCCGGTGATGCCGAAGAGCAGCACCCGCTGAGCCAGCACGGACGGGACCGCGAAGGCGGCCAGCAGCAGCATGAAGACGAAGAGGTTGTCGACCGAGAGGGACTTCTCCACCAGGTAACCGGTGAGGTACTCCACTCCCTGCCGCGAACCCCAGCGCGACCAGACCCAGGCGCCGAAGGCCAGCGGCAGCGCGATGTAGAACGCCGACCAGCCGAGGGCCTCCTTGATCGAGACCTCGTGCGGGCGGCGGGTCACCAGGAAGTCGAGCACCAGCAGGGCGAGCACGCCCGCGATGGTGACCGCCCAGAGCGTGGGCGTGCCGACCGAATGTAGATCGGCGGCCAGGTACGACACATCCGTCATGGAGCCTCCTCGAACACCGTGCCATGTTCGAGGTCTCCTTCACCCACACTTCGTGGGCAACCACCCGAGGCGTGCCTGGAGCACGCCGTACTGACCGGCATGGTTCGTGGGAAGTACTCCCCTCGTGCGGACCAGATTAGGGCAGGCTCAGACCGCCCGCCAATCCGGCACACCATCTGGTTGCCCTGGTCAACGGCTGTGTGCTGGCCCACGCGCCACCCCTGCGGTGCGCGCTCAGGCGCGGCGCAGCACGCTCGCGCCGGGGGCGAGCGCGGGTTCCACCATCTCCCGGTAGTCGCGCGGGAACTGGCCCACCATGTCGTCGAACTCACCACCGCTGACCGCCTCGCGCAGGGTGGTGAAGACCGCCCGTACGGCGTCACGGGCCGCCATCTCGTCGATCCCGGCCCGCCGCCCGACCCGGGCGACGAACTCGGCGGCGCCGAACCGGTCGGCCGCCTCGGTGCTCGGGGTGGGTTTGAGGACCAGTTGCAGCGGCGTGGGCAGCTGGGTGGCGAGGTCGAGCACCTCCCCCCCGGTGAGCCGCTCGGTGAGGGTCTCCAGGGTGGCGTGGATCAACTCCACGGCCCGCTCGGAGTCGACCCGGGTCCGCCGGGCCACCTGGTCGACGAAGGTGTCGTAGTTCATCGGGGCGCGCTCCCTTCGGCGTCGGAGGGGTCGCGTACCCGCCGCGCGGGGCCGGAAACGGCGCGAATTTCCGCCCGGACGGCGCGTGAGGCCGGGCCGAGGGGGTAACCGCCGCCGGTCGTGACCGGATATCGAGGCGGCGAGGGAGCTCACGCCATGGCGAGTTACACCGACGTCCTGCAGTACCTGTCCAGCCTGGACTACCCGGCGGAGAAGGACGACGTCGTGCGCGAGGCCGAACGGGAGGGCGCACCGCCGGAGGTGCTCCAGGCGTTGCGCGCACTGCCCCCGGTGGACTACGCCAACGGCACCGAGGTGGCCCGCTCGGCCGGCATCGACGCCGCGCCGGAGGTCGACGCCTCGCAACGGGCCGCCCAGGCCCGCGACCGGCACCCGCGGGTGTCCCAGCACCTGCGCGGCATCTGACCCGCCTGCGGTGACCACGGGCAGCGCGCCGGCGGCGGACGGCGGGCGACCCGGAGGGCGGAGGTGATGCCACGGGGACCGCACGGGCACACCCCGGCCGCCGTCCAGCTGACCGTGATGGGCGTGGTCGGGGTGGTGGTCGGCGGGCTCTTCGCCGCGCTGGTCTCCCCCGGCCTCGGCCCGCTCGTCGGCTGGGACGCGGCGGCGGTGAGCTGGCTGGTGCTGGTCTGGCGGACGCTGTGGCCGCTGGACGCCCGGCGCACCGGTGAGCTGGCGGTGCACGAGGACCCGAACCGGGCCGTGCGCGACGTGCTGCTGCTGGTGGCGTGCCTGGCCAGCCTGCTGGCCGTCGCCCTGGTGCTGATCGGCGCCCGCACCGCGCAGCCGGTGCTGTCCCGGGACCTGTACGGCGCGCTGGGGATGGCGAGCGTGCTGCTGTCCTGGTGCGTGGTGCACACCGTCTTCACCACCCGGTACGCCCGGCTGTACTACACCGGCCCGGACGGCGGCATCGAGTTCAACCAGCCGGGACAGCCCTGCTACGCGGACTTCGCCTACGTCGCGTTCACCGTGGGGGCCACGTTCCAGGTCTCGGACACGAACCTGACCAGTCATGAGATGCGTCGGACGGTGCTGCGGCACGCGCTGCTGTCGTACCTGTTCGGCGCGATCATCATCGCGGCGACGGTGAACCTGCTCGCCGGCCTGGCCCGCTGACGGGGCGCAACAGGCGGGCGCCCCCGGCCACGAACCGCGACCTGGGGCGCCACACGTACCTGTCGCTGGCGGGTCCACGCCCGAACCGGGTCGCGTACCGCCAGGCGGTGGATGTTCACCCGAACCGGGCGGGCATCACTGCCACGACCACCATACGGTACGGCATCCTCCGTACGGCTGATTTTCGGCCAAGTGTGGGCGGCGCCTCACCGCGACACCTCGGCGTACCGCTGCTCCAGGTCCACCCGGGCGAGCGCGCCGACCAGCCACGCCAGCCGCTCCGACTCCCCACTGCCGGCCAGTTCGGCCAGGTCGTCGGCGGAGCGCCCCAGGCCGAGGCGGCGGGCCGCGACGAGGGCCCGCCGGTCGGCGACCGGGGCCACCTCCCGCCACAGCGCCTGCGTCTCGCGCAGGAACAGGTCGGCCACCTGGGCGTCCACCCCGGGCAGCGCGGTCAGCAGCGCCCGCTCCCGCGCCGGGTCGTGTCCGGCGGTGGCGCGCAACCGGCGCAGGTCGCCGCGGTAGCGCTCGACGACGGTACGGGCCAGGTCGCCGAGCAGGTCGGCCAGCGCGTCGACGTCGCCGCGCTGACCGGCCTCGCGCAGCACGCGTACCCGGTCGGCGTGCAGCGAGCGGGCCAGCCGGGCGGCGCTGTCCCAGCCGCTGTCCGGCAGGGCGTGGGCGGCGTCCAGGGCCCGGCGGAAGTCTCCCCGGCGGGCCAGCAGCACCGCCAGGCAGAGCAGCTGGAACAGGCTGGACGGATTGTTGGTGACCCGGAAGCCGTACTGCTCGGCGAAGCCCCGGCCACCACCGGCGAGCCGGCGCACCAGGCGCTTCCGGTCCTCGGTACGCGCGATCACACTCGTCATACCGGCGACTACCCGCCCCGACGGTGGGTACTCCTGCCGGTCAGCCGCGCAGGCCGCCGTGCCGGTCGCGGGCCTTGAGCCGGGTGGTCGGCATCTCCGGGGCGGGCAGCGGCGGGGCCGCGTCGTCGGCGACCGTGCCGAAACGGCGGCCGGCCATCCAGTCCTCCCGGGCGGCGGCCACCTCCTCGTGCGAGCGCCCGACGAAGTTCCACCACATCACCAGCGGCTCTTCGAACGGCTCGCCGCCGAGCAGCATCAGCCGGCTGCCCGGGTCGGCGGCCAGCGCCAACCGGTCCCGCCCTGCGCCGAGGTAGAGCAACGCGCCCGGGGCGAGGGCCCGCCCGTCCACCTCCGCCGCGCCGGACATCGCCAGCAGGCCGTACTCGAAGTCGGGGCGCAACGGCAGCGTGGCCCGCGCCGGCCCGCGGGCCTCCAGTTGCGCGCCGAGCAGCGGGGTGTGCACCACCGCCGGGGAGCGTTCGCCGCCCCACTCGCCGACGAGCAGGGTCAGCTCCAGCTCGCCGTCGCGCCAGCGGGGCAGCTCGGCGTGGTGGGCGAAGCCGGCCGCGCCGGCCCGCGCCGGATCGGGCAGCGCCACCCAGAGCTGCACCCCGTGCATCACCGGCGGGTGGGTCGCGGGCGACCGCTCGGAGTGTGCGATGCCGTGCCCGGAGGTCATCACGTTGAGCTGGCCGGGGCGGATGGGCCGCACGTTGCCGAGGCTGTCGCGGTGCACGATCTCCCCGTCGAGCAGCCAGGTGACGGTCTGCAGGCCGGTGTGCGGGTGCGGCGGGACCTCCATGCCGGGCCGCTGCGCCACGTCGTCCGGGCCGAAGTGGTCGACGAAGCACCAGGCGCCGACCATCCGGCGCTGCCGCTGCGGCAGCAGCCGACGCACCGTGGTGTAGCGCCCGAGGGGAACGTCGTGGCCGGGCAGCAGCACGCTGCCCGGGTCGGCTGGAACCACACCGGGTGGTCGGGTCTGCGCCGGCAACGATTCGGTACGGTCCATCGCCCGACTCTATGCCGGGAACGCGGATCACGACGCGGACCGGATCAGGCGGCGCGGACCGTGACGGTGTGGGCGCCCGCGACCAGGTCGACGTACACCCGCCCGACCGAGCGGTCCCAGTTCGGGGAGCTGATGATCTCGCCGGGGCCCACCCCGTCGCGCCGGTCGTCGTACACGGTGACGCCGCCGGCGCCGGAGCCGGCGCGGACCCGGACCGGCGGCCGGCCGGGCGCGTGGACCACGAACTGGTCGACCCCACCGGTCATCCGCACGGTGAGGGTGCCCCGGGTCTCGGGCAGGCGCAGGTCGATCCGGGCCGCGCCGCCGATCACCTCCACCCCGGACAGCCGGGCGGAGCTCAGGTCGAGCAGGTGTTCGCTGACCCCGCCGACCAGGCGCAGCCGCCAGGTGACCCGGGAGGTGAGCACCACGTCGACGACGCCCCTGCCGGCACGGCCGCTCTCGACGAGGCGCACCTGCACCCGCTCGCCCAGCAGCTCGGGCCGGGGCAGCACGCCGGAGTCGGCCGGGCTGCTGATCTGGTACAGGTCGTCGCCGAGGTCCCCGGTGCGCAGCCGGAACGAGGTCAACCCGTCCGCCAGTTCGAAGGTGGCCCGCCGCCGGCCGGCCAGCGGGGCCGTCAGCGCCTGCTCGGCCGCCGCGGCCCGGGCCGTCCCGCCCCGGCCGGGTGCGGCGGGCGCGACCGTCGGCGCGGTCGGCCGGGCCCCGGAGAAGGCGACCCCGAGCCGGTCGGGGTTGGCCAGGGTGACGGTCACCGCCAGCGCGCCCAGGGCCAGCACCATGATCGCGGCGGCGGCGAGCAGTCGGGCCCCGCTCTGCCACGGCGACCGGTGCGGCGGCTCGTCCGCCGGCTCACCGGTGACCTGCACGACCGGCGCGGCGGACGCCCCGGTCGGCTCGACGGCCGGCGGCGTGTGGCCCGCCGCCTCCCCCGCCGTCGGACGATCGCTGCGATCCGGCTCCGCCATGTGCGCCCCTCTCACGGTCCCCACCGGGCAGTACGTGCGCGACGGACGATCGGATCACCCGCCCCCCGGCCGGGCAGCGGGTCGCGTCCGAGGTCGGCGGCGTCGCGCCCGTGCCGCGCGGACCGCACCCGGCACCGGCCGCGATGTCCCTGCCCCGCACGCTGAGGGCGTTGCGGGCGGCGGCGGGGCCGGGTCGGCCGGCAGCGCCCCCGGTCAGAGACCGGCGCAGGGATCACCGTCGACGGTGCAGCCGCGCGGCGACCGGCTGAGGGGGTCGCCGTCGCGGACGTCGAAGCTGATCGTCCTCGACCGCCCGGCCGGGACGGGCGTGCCGGTGAAGGTGACGGTCCGGCCGTCCTGCCGCCAGTCGGCCCCGCTGGCGCCGGTGACCGTGCCGGACGTGGCGAGCGTGACGACCACGGTCCAGCCCGTCGCCGGGGCGTCGCCGGGATTGTCGAGCACCACCTCGCCGGTCCAGCCGAACAGGCGGGTCGACGCGGTCTCGTAGCGGGCGGTCATCCCGGGGGGCGGGGTGACCGGTGCGGGGGTGCGGGAGGCCCGTGGCGAGGCGCTGCGGCTCGGGCGGGCGGTCGCCGCGCCGACGGAGCGGCCGGGGGTGGCCGGCCCGGAGGTCCGGGGCGGCCGGCTGGTGGCGCCGGCCACGGCCGGCGGCGGCAACGGGTCGACCCCGGCGGCGCGCTCCGGGGGGCCGGGCAGCACGGCCCACACCGCCACCGCGCCGGCGACCAGGACCCCGACCACCGCGCCGGCGACCCACCCCACCGCTCGCCGACTGCCCCGTCGCGCCGGGTGGTACGCCGGCACCAGCGGCAGCTCCGCCGTCGCGGCGCCCTCGCCCCGGCGCAGGTCGACCTCCCGGAAGGCCAGCCAGTCCAGGATGGCGGGCAGCCGCACGGTGAGGGCCTGCTCGTGGTGCCGCTCCCGGTCGGCGTGCAGTCCGGCGGGCCACCCGCCCTGTTCCAGGGTCTCGGTGACCGACAGCCGGCAACCCTCGGCGGTGGGGACCACGACACAGCTCAGGCGGCTGCGCCGGCCGGCCTCGTCGCACCGCAGCACCAGCGATTCCGGCGCCCGCCGGTCGACCACCTCGGCGTCGACGGCGACGTCGAAACCCGGTAGCCCGGCGGTGTGCAGCAGCAGCCGCTCCCCGGGCCCGGCGTCGACCTCGGCGAACCAGCGGGCGAGCAACTCCCGGTCCGTCAGTGCGCGCCACACCCGGTGCGGAGGGTGGGCCAGGTCGACCCGCGCGCCGATCTCGATCACGGCGCGACTCTACGGTAGAGCGTCCCCGGCCCGGCCCCGCGCTCTCCACCGCCACGACACCCCACGGCACCTCGCGCAGTTCGGACCCACCGGGAGGGCCCCGCCGTGCGTACACCGCTCACCATCGCCGTCGCCCGGCCGCCCTGTGTGCCGTACGACGTCGCCGACGCCCCGGATGGTGGTCTTCCCCGAGCTCTCCCTCACCGGGCACGAGCTGGACGCCGCGCCTCTCGACGGCCGCCTGCAAGGACACCGGCGTGGCCGAGCAGGCGGCGCGAACGGTGGCGCTCGGGGCCGGGCGCGGGACGGCGCGACGGCGCTGGTGTCGCCTACGGTGGACCGGTGACGGTGACCGGACAGCTGAGGCAGTTGTGGCGCTACCCGGTGAAGTCGATGCTCGGCGAGGCGCTCACCGGCGCCACGGTGGACGAGCGCGGCGTCGCCGGGGACCGCCGGTACGCCCTGCTGGACCGGGAGACCGGGCGGGTGGCCAGCGCCAAGCAGCCCCGGCTGTGGCGGCGCCTGCTCACCGTGCGCGCGTCCGGCGCCGCGCCCGACGTGGTCCGGCTCGACCTGCCCGACGGTGCCGCCCGATCCACCCGCGACGCCGACGTGGACGCCGTCCTGTCCCGGCTGCTGGGCCGCCCGGTCACGCTGACCGGCGACCCGCCGCCGGACGCCGTGCTGGAACGGGCCGACCCGGAGGCGGTACTGGCCGCCGGCCTCGACGCAACGGTGCCGACGACGCACGGGCCGGTGGGTGCCGCCGCCCCGCCGGGCAGCCTGGTCGACTTCGCGCCGGTGCACCTGCTCACCACCGCCACCCTGGCCGCAGCCGGCGGGGCCGACCCGGTCCGCTACCGGCCGAACCTGGTCGTCGAGAACACCGACGACGGGTTCGCCGAGAACGACTGGGTGGGCCGGGAACTGCGGATCGGCCCGGAGCTGGTGCTGCGAGTGCTGGCGCCGACGCCCCGCTGCGCGGTGCCGACCCTGGCGCACGGTCCGCTCCCCCGTGACCCGGAGGCGCTGCGCGCGCCGGCCCGGCTCAACCGGGTCGTCCCGCTGCCCGGGCTGGGCCCGCAGCCCTGCCTCGGGGCGTACGCGGCCGTGGTGCGGCCCGGCCGGGTCACGGTGGGCGACCGGGTCGAGCTGGGCTGAGCCGGGTCAGTCGTCGTCGGTGCCGCGTGAGCGGGGCCAGACCGCGAGCAGGTCCCGCAGGTCGGCGGCCGTCCCGTCGTCGATCCGATCCTTCTCGACCGCCTCGGCGAGCTTGCCGGCCAGCTCCCGCAGCCGCTTGATCCGGTCCTTGGGCTTGCCCTCCTCCAGCTCGGACAGCCGGTCGCGCAGTTGCTCGGCCGTCCCCGGGTCGACGTCGCCGGCCGCCTCGGCCCGGTCGAGCAGCGCCGCGAACTCGGCGGCGAGCTGGCGGGCCGTCCGGGGCGCGGGCCGCTCACCGCGCGACGGGGCGCTGGTGGTGGGTGGGGGCGCTTCGACGCTCGTCGGCTCCTCCGCCGGTGTCGCGGGGGCCGGGGCGGCCGGGGTGCGCCGGTCGGGCTCGTCGTCGAGGGCGAGCACGCCGACCAGGCCGACGAGCAGGGCGACACCGGCGGCGACGAGCACACCGAGGGCCTGGTTCGACCGCCGGGCGGCCGGGGCCGGCGGCGCGACACGGCCGGTGACGGGACGGGCCGCAGCGGCGGAGCGGTCGATCAGGGTGGGCGGATGGGCGGGCCCGGGCACGGTCGGCAGCAGCGCGGTCGGCGGGTCGGCCGGCGGGGCGGTGCCGAACCGGCCGGCGAGCTGTGCCGCGGTGGGCCGGCGGGCCGGGTCGGCGGCGAGGCAGGCCATGGTCAGCTCGGCGACGTCGGCGGGCAGCCCGGGCACGCGCAGCGGCGGCACCGGTGTCCGCGCGGCGTGCACCTCCAGCGCGTCCTCCCAGGTCTGCACGGGCAGCGGGGGCCGGCCGGTGAGGGCGCGGTAGAGCAGTGCCCCGAGGGCGTACACGTCGCTGGCCGGGTTCGGCGGGCCGGGCGTCAGCCGCTCCGGCGCGAAGTAGGCCGGGGTGCCCATCATCAGCGCACCGTCGGCTCCGGTCAGCGGGTGCCGGGGGCCGACCAGGGTGGCGATGCCGAAGTCGAGCACCTTCGCACCGGTCTCGGTGAGCATCACGTTGGCCGGTTTGACGTCGCGGTGCACCACACCGATCCGGTGCGCGGCGGCCAGGGCGGCGGCGACCTGGCCGGCGGTGCGGACCGCGTCCGGCCAGGCGAGCGGGCCGCCGGTGAGCCGGTCGGCGAGGCTGTGCCCCTTCACCAGCTCCATCACCAGGTACGGCACGACGACGCCGCCGGGCAGGCTGGCCTCGCCGTAGTCGTAGACCTGGGTGACGTGCGGATGGGTGAGCCGTGCGGCGGCGCGCGCCTCACGCTGGATCGCGGCGCGCAGCTCGCGGTCGCTGGCGAGCTGCCCGGCGAGCGCCTTGACCGCGACGGGCCGGTGCAGCACCTCGTCGTCGGCACGCCATACCTCGGACATCCCGCCCAGGCCGATCCGCTCGACCAGGACGTAGCGGTCGTGCAGGCGCAGGGCGGGCGTGAGCGACGACATGGTGGTCCAGTCTGCCTGCTGCGGTGATCGCGCACCAACCGCCGTGCCGAGTGACGACCCGGATGGGCGAAGTTTCCCGGATGTTCCGGGTGCCCGGGTCGTCGCCGCCGGTGCTCCGAGGGGTCAGGGCTTGCGGGCGACCCCGCCGTACATGCTGACCTCGACCACCGACGGGCGCGGCTGCGGCTCGGACTCGGCCCGCCACTCGGCGACCGAACGGATGCCCGGCTCGACCACGTCGAGGCCCGCGAAGAAGCCGGTGAACTCGTCGAGGGTGCGCAGGTTGATGATCCCGTGCGGGCCGCCGCCCTTCGCCGCCGCCTTCGCCTCCTCGGCGACCTGCGGGGGGAGGTACTCGTGGGTGGCGTGCGAGGCGGCGAGGTAGCTGCCGGGCGGCAGCGCGTCGAGCAGCCGGCGCACCGCCGCGTACGGGTCGTCGGAGTCCGGGACGAAGTGCAGGATCGCCACCAGCATCAGCGCGACCGGCCGGGACAGGTCGATCGTGCGCCGCAGGTCGGGGTGATGCAGGATCTTCTCCGGATCGCGCAGGTCGGCGTCGATGTAGGCGGTGGCGCCCTCGGGCGAACTGGTCAGCAGCGCCCGGGCGTGCGCGAGGACGATCGGGTCGTTGTCGACGTAGACCACCCGCGACTCGGGGGCGATCCGCTGGGCGACCTCGTGGGTGTTGTCGGCGGTGGGGATGCCGGTGCCGATGTCGAGGAACTGCCGGATGCCGGCCTCGCGGGCCAGGTAGCCCACCGCCCGCTGGAGGAACCGGCGGTTCTCCAGGGCACTGATCCGGATGGTCGGGAAGCGCTCGGCCATCGCGTCCCCGGACTCCCGGTCGGCCTGGAAGTTGTCCTTGCCGCCGAGCCAGTAGTTGTAGCGGCGGGCCGGGTGCGCCACCGAGGTGTCGATCCGGTCGCTCGGGTGGACGGGGCCCGGGGTGACACCCGGGGCGTCGGTGCTCACAGCTGCCTCCACGACTGTCGCTCCGCCTGCGACGACGACGTCCGTCCACTGTCGGCGGTCGCGGACCATCGTAGAGGCACCCGAGGCGTCGGCGTCGCCCTGGTCGGTCAGGCCGGGTAGAGCTCGTCGCGGATCCGGGCCAGGATCTCCGGCGTACGTTCCGGCGGCGCGGCCTCCACGCAGAGCCGCTCCATCGCCACCGCGTAGTAGTCGAGGTCCTCGCGCTTGTCGAGGTAGATGGCGCTGGTGAGCTGCTCGATGTAGACGATGTCGGGCAGGTCGTCGTCACCGAAGCGCAGGATGGTGAAGGCGCCTCCGGCGGCGGCGTGCCCACCGGCGTCGAACGGGATGATCTGGAGCCGGACGTGCGGCGAGCGGGTCGCCGCCGCCAGGGCGTCGAGCTGCTCGCGCATCACCTGCGGCCCGCCGATCGGCCGGCGCAGGGCGGCCTCGTCGACCACCGCCCACAACTGCGGCGGCTGGTCGCGGCGCAGCAGCTGCTGGCGGCGCAGCCGCAGCTCCACCCGCCGCTCGACCTCGTCGGCGGTGGCGTGCCGGTGGCCGAGCAGCACGACGGCGCGCGCGTACCCGGCGGTCTGCAGCAGCCCGGGGACGAACTGCACCTCGTAGGTGCGGATCAGCGACGCGGCCGCCTCCAGCCCGAGGTACGACTGGAACCAGCTGGGCAGCACGTCGCCGTAGCGGTGCCACCACCCGGGGCTGTTCGCGTCCCGGGCGAGCTTGAGCAGCGCCTCCCGCTCCTCGGGGGCGTCGACGCCGTAGAGGGTGAGCAGGTCGGCGACGTCACGTTCCTTGAAACCGACCCGACCCAGCTCCATCCGGCTGATCTTCGACTCGGAGGCGCGGATCTCCCAGCCGGCGCCCTCCCGGGTCACGCCGCTGGCCTCGCGCAGCCGCCGGAGCTGGGCGCCGAGCAGCATGCGCAGCACGGTGGGTCCGGTGGCCGGACCCCCCTCCGCGGTAGCCATCGCCACGTGCCGCCCTCCGCGTGCGCGCCCTGAGTCGAGCGGACAGCCCGACCCGACCGACGTGTAAGCATGCCATGGACCCACGGTGAGATGTACTGGCCCACGCGGATGATTCCGTCCCGCCTGCGGGAGTCGACCGGGTCAGTTGATCAGGTTGTCGAAGTCCCCGTCCTGAGCGCCGAGGACGAAGGCCGCGATCTCGGCCACGGTGTAGATCAGCGCCGGCCCTTCCGGGTGGCGCGAGTTGCGGACGGCGATGCCGGCCCCGCCGGGGAGCGCGGCCAGCTCGACGCAGTTGCCGCTGGGGTTGCTCCGTCGACTCTTCTGCCACCGCAACGGCGGTAGCTGGGTGACCGGTACGCCATTCTCAGGCTGCTGCATGAGGGGTCTTTCTGTGCGGTGAAGAGCCCGCCGGCGTCACATGTGGACGGTGAGGCGGCGAGAGGGTCGCGACGCCGGACCGGGCCGTGCTGCACGTGCATCTGCTATTGCATCTGCATCGGACAGCGAGCATGATAACGCACATGAACGGTACCCAGCCGTTCACTGTCAGTTACCCCGCCCGGGCAGCCACCTGGGGAAACGACGGCCCGGCCCGGCTCGACGGCCGACGCCGCCCGGCCGTCGACGACGCCGCGAGGGAGGTCTCGTGCCGGATCCGTTGAGCTTCGCGTCCGGCATCTCCGCGGCAGGCGCGCTGGTCTCCGTGTGGCAGCTGCGCCGCCGGGCGCTGCGGGCGGAGGCCGAGATCGCGTACCTGCAGGCCGAGCTCGCCGCGGAACGTCACGCCGCCAGTCACGACCCGCTGACCGGGCTGCCCAACCGTCGGGCGTTCCACCGCATCGCGGCGGCCCTGCTCACCGACGCCGGCGGGCAGCCGCTGATCGCCGTGGTGCTCGACCTCAACGACTTCAAGCAGGTCAACGACCGCTACGGCCACGCCGCCGGTGACCAGGTGCTGATCAGCGTCGCGCAGCGGCTGACCGCCTTCGCCGGGGACAACCTCGTCGCCCGGCTCGGTGGCGACGAGTTCGCCGGGCTGCTCAGCACCCCCTCGGTCGACAGACGCTGGATCGATCACGCCACCCGGCGGCTCTGTGAGGCGATGGCCGCCCCGATCCCGCTGGCCGGGTGCAGCGTCCGGGTCACCGCCTCGGTCGGACTGGCCCCGGTCACCGGCCCCACCCAGCTCACCGAGGCGCTCTGCGCCGCCGACGCCGCGATGTACCGGGCCAAGGGCGTCACCGGCCGCCGGGCGCCCCGGCAGCTCGTCGACGCCCCCCGCCTCGCGGAGTGCTGAGCCGGCCGGGGCCGCACGCCCAGGGCGCGTCCGGGGTCAGCGCCAGCCGTAGCCGGCGCGCAGCGCCCGGCCGACCCGGTCGAAGCGGTCCCGGTCCAGCACCGCGCCCTCCCGGCGGATGCTGTCCTCCCGCATGGTGAGCACCCGGTCCAGCCGTACCCAGCTCGGGCGGTTGTCCCGGTCCCACTCCCCCGGGCCGAGCGCCAGCCAGTGCCGCTGCCCGTCGCGCTCGCCCTGGCTGGAGAGCATCAGGCCGAACAGTGTCCGGCTGTGCCGGCCCACCACCAGCACCGGGCGGTCCTTGCCCTGCCGGGGGTCGTCCTCGTACGGCACCCAGGTCCACACGATCTCGCCGGGGTCGGCGTGGCCGTCCAGCTCCGGGGCGTACGTCAACTCCCGGCGCTGCAACGCGCTGACCTGGCGCCGACGGGCCACCTGGGCCGGGATCGCCCCCGGCGATCCGGCCGGCGCCACTCTCCCGGCGACCCGGCCGAGCCGGACCGCGACGTTTCTCAACAGACCTGCCACGGCGGGCAGCCTAGCCGTACCCGGGCCGGAACGCCGCCCGGCCGCCGTCCCGCCGCGCCGGTCAGCCCGGGCGGCGGGCCAGCACCAGCGTGGTGCGCAGGTCCAGGGTCACCGTGCCGCCGAACCCGTCCACCGCCGCGCCCACCACCGCCAACACCCGCTCCCGCAGCGCCGGCGGGCGACGCAGCTGCGGGGAGAAGGTGCTGACCAGCCGCCGGTAGGCGGCCGTGGACAGCGGCTCGTCCCGACGGAACGACTCGGTGCGCACGTCGGTGAAGAGCCCGCTGGCGGTGATCTCCGCGCCGAACCAGCCGTCCGGACGGTCGGACTGCCGGACCGGGTCCGCCGACTCGAACGCCGCCCGGATCGCCGCGCCCTGGGCCGGGTCGACGTAGTCGTAGCAGTGGGCGAGGACGGCCAGGGTGCCGCCCGGTGCGAGCGCGTCGCACGCCCGGACGCACCGGGTCGCCGGGTCGAGCCAGTGCCAGGCCATCGCGCAGACCAGCACCGGCACCCCGCCGGGCGGCGGCGTCCACGCCTCGAACCGGGCGCGCACCACCTCGACGGCCGGGAAGCGGGCCGCCAGCACCTCGGCCATCCGCCGGTCGGGCTCCACACAGGTGATCGGCGCGCCCACCGCGAGCAGGGTCCGGGTGGCGAGCCCGGTGCCTGCCCCCACCTCGACCAGCCGCGACGGCGTCCGGCGGTGATAGGCGAGGATGGTGTCGGCGACCGCGGCCGGATAGCCCGGCCGCGCCTCGTCGTAACTGGCCGCGACCTCACCGAAGACATCCGCCACGACCACCATCCTGCCAGGGGTCGGGCGGGCCAGGGGGACCCATGATCGAGCTGCCGGGCGATCTGCCCGTGGTCGAACGCACCGCCGTGCGACTGGTGGTGCGCGACGCGCGGGGGCACATCCTGCTGTTCCACACCCGCGACCCGGAGCACCCCCGGCTGGGCACCTGGTGGGAGCTGCCGGGCGGCGGCGTCGACCCGGGCGAGACGTACACCGAGACGGCCCTGCGTGAGCTGCGCGAGGAGACCGGGTTCGTGGTCACCGTCGACCGGCTCGGGCCGCCGTCCTGGCGACGCCGGGCCAGCTTCGTCCACCGGCAGCGGCGGCACCTGCAGGACGAGGTGGTGATGACGGTACGGCTCGACGCCGTCGCCCCGGACGTCGACGGCGCCGACCGGCTGGACTACGAGGTCGAGGACTACTTCGGGTTCCGCTGGTGGCCGGTCGGGGAGGTGGTGGCCGGCCGGGACCGGTTCTACCCGGGCCGGCTGCCCGAGCTGCTGACCCCGTTCCTGACCGGCGACCGGATCGACGAGCCGTTCGAACTCTGGTCCTGACCGGGATGCCGACCGGGCCACGGGCGGGCACAGTGGAGGGCATGACGACGACCCTGCACGCCCCGCTGGCCCGGTACGCCGCCCGGCTGCACGCCCGCATCGGTGACCGGCACCAGGTGGCCTCCCCGCTCGGCGCCTGGCTGCTGCTGGCCCTGGCCGCCCCGGCCGCCACCGGCGGGCTCCGCGACGAACTGGACGACGTCCTCGGCGTGGACGCGGTGACCGCCGCCGGGCTGGCCACCGCGCTGCTGGACGCACCACACCCGCTGGTGCCCTCGGCGACCGCGGTCTGGCACCGCCCGGGGACCGAGCCGGCAGGGCTGGACGGGTGGCGGGCCGGCCTGCCCCGAACGACCGCGACCGGCCCGCTGCCCGACCAGGCCGGGCTGGACGCGTGGGCCCGGGAGCACACCCTCGGCCTGATCGACCGCTTCCCGTTGACCGTCACACCCCTGGTGCTGGTGATGCTGGCCAGCGCCCTGGCCACCCGGATCTCCTGGGCCGACCCGTTCGACCTCGCCCCGGGTGCGGCGCTCGGCGGAGCCGGGCCGTGGGCGGGACGGCTCGAACGGGTGCTGCGCGCCCCGGAGTACGGTCACCGGGCCTGGATCGCGGCGACCGGTCCGGCGGGCGACGTCGCCGTGCACGCGGCATCGGCGGTGGAACGCGACGGGGCCGGGCTGGTGGTGCTGTCGGTGGCCGCCGACCCGGCCGTCGCCCCGGGCGACGTGCTGGCCGCCGCGTACCAGCTGAGCGGCGCGGCGCTCGACGGCGACGACCTGCCGGCGGACCGCCGGTCACTGTTCGACCTGCCGCTCGGTGCCGGGCCGGCCTGGTCGCTGCGGGAGGACAAGGTGCCCGTGTGGGCCCGCGACGGCCGGGAGGAGCGGCACGAGGCGGTGCTGCCCTGCTGGTCCGCGCGGGACGAGCACGAGCTGACCGACCCGGCGCTGGGCTTCCCGGCGGCGGCCCGGGCGCTGGGCGGGCTGCTCGGCGTGGCGGATCCGGGCGTCGAGGCGCGGCAGGCGGCGATGGCCCGCTACGGCCGGTACGGCTTCGAGGCCGCCGCGGTCACCGGGATGGCCGTGCTGGAGAGCCTGCCCCCGGACGGCGTACGCCGCACCGCCGAGCTGCGCTTCGGCCACCCGTACGCGGTGGTGGCGGTGGCCACCGACCGGCGGGGCGGGACGGGGCCCTGGCACGGCGTGCCGGTCTTCTCCGCCTGGGTGGCCGAGCCGGAGGAGCCGGCGACGGACGACCTGACGGACCCGCCCGTGCCGTGGTGAGGACGGGAGGTGGGGATCCGGGTCCCGGACGGATCCCCACCTCCCGTCCGGCTCAGGCGGGCACCGACTCCCGTTGGCGGTCGGCGGTTCGCGTGGCGAGCCGGCGTTCCCGCTCCTGCGCGCCGATCAGGTCGTCGGGCAGGGAGTCCGGCACCTCGATGTCGAAGCGGCGCAGCATCCGGGTCGCGAAGCCGCCGAGAGTGATCAGGACGAGGACCAGCCCGAAGCAGACGTACGCGAAGCCGATGCCGCGGCCCTCGCCGGTGCCGATCACCGCGCCCACCGACCCGGCGAGCGCCCCGTTCGGGGCGAGCATCGGTTCGAAGAGCCCGGTCGCCACCGGGGCGAGGACGGCGAAGCCGATCGGCAGGGTGGACCAGGAGATGGTCTGGTTCAGGCTGAACACCCGGCCGTGGAACCGCTGCGGCACCTTGACCTGCACGATCGTCGCGTAGATCGACTGCGCGGTGGTCATCGCCATGGCCAGCCAGAAGAAGCCGACGCAGACCATGGCGAGCGAGGCGTCCAGGCCGACCAGCACGCAGCCGACCGCGGTGCCGAGGTTGCCGATCAGCACACCGATCATCCGCCGGTGCCGGGGGCCGCCCCAGACCGCCATCAGCACGCCGCCGGCCACCGCGCCGACCGCCTCGGCCAGAGCGACCTGGGCCACCTGCGTCGCGGTGCCGAAGGAGAGCACCAGCGGCGTGGTGAGCACCAGCGCCGGGGCGAGGAAGATGTTGCCGAGGGCGAAGTAGCCGAGCATCAACCGGAACCCGCGGTGCTGCCACGAGTAGCGCAGACCGTTGGCGATGGCCACCAGCAGCCGTTCCCGGGGTCGCCAGCCGAGCAGGTCCGGGAACCGGACCACGGCCAGGGTCACCACCGCCACCAGGTAGCTGGCCACGTCGAGCAGGAGGATGCCCTTCAGCTCGATCGCGGCGAGCAGGCCGGCGGCGAAGACCGGCATGAGCAGCATCGCCACGCCGGTGGAGAGCTGGGTGATGCCCATCGCGTGGCCGAGATAGCGCTTCGGCACCAACTGGGGCACCGCCGACTGGAACGCGATCCGCTGGAACGACGCCGCCACCTGGCCCAACGCGACGAGGGCGTAGATGTGCCAGAGGGCGAGGGTGTCGCTCCAGAGCAGCCCGGCGAGCGCCAGCTGGACCGAGCCGGCGGTGCAACTCGCGATCATCATGATCTTCCGCCGGCTGATCCGGTCGGTGACCGCGCCGGCCACCGGCAGCATCAGCACGCCGCAGATCAGCGCCAGCGCCCAGAGCAGGCCCAGGTCGGCCACCGAGCCGGTACGGGTGAACAGCCAGATCGGCAGGGCGAACGCGGTCAGCGCCGAGCCGGTGGTGGAGACGAGCTGACCGACGGTGACCGCGACGAACCGGGCCATGCTCGGCTGCACCACCGGCCTCGCCGGCCCGTCGTCGACGCCGACCCGCTGATGGTCGGCGACCACCCAGCCGGCGTCCTCGCCCCGGGCGGCCGGGCCGAGCGCGGAGACGTCCCCGGCGGCCACGGCCGGGTGCGCCCGGGTGACGATCTCGGCCAGCTCCTCGGCGCGGTACTTGAGGAAGAAGTGCCCGGCCTGGTCGAGCACCACCAGGCCCAGCGTGTCGCTGAGGAACTGCCACTCGGCGTACCGCTCGGTGTGGTAGTCGGTGACCGGGTCCTCCGAGCCGACCACCGAGATGATCGGCGCGCGCAGCTTCGCCGCGCCCCGGTCGAGCAGGCCGGTGAAGTACTCCTCCGAGGCGCGGGAGTCGGCCCGCATGTTGCTGATGATCCGGTCGGCCTGCTCCGGGTCCAGCTCGTCGGTGTCCACCCCCATCGACTTGAGCCAGCTGGCGTAGTGCCGGTTGCTGCGCAGCCGTTCGAGCCGGGTACGCAGGGCGGCGAAGGCCCCCTTGGGACGGGCGAAGGGGAACATCGCACCGATGTAGAGGGCTTCCAACTCGCGACCGGCGGCCTCCACCTTGCGGGCCACCTCGGCGACGATGGCGCTGCCCACGCCGCAGTGGCCGTAGAGCGCGATCGGCCCCTCGACCCGTTCCAGGATCTCGTCGGCGACCCGGCGGGTCAGCTCCTCGAACGGCAACGCGTCCTCGGACAGGCCCACGTCGTGGCCGGGGATGGCCAGTGACCAGAGGGCGTGGCCGGCGGGCAGCGCGTCGGCCAGCGGCTGGTAGACGATGGCGCTGCCGCCGCCGTACGGGACGCAGACGTAGCTGAGCACCCGCTGCGCGGCGGGGATCGGCCTGGTCAGCTCGTAGAGCAGCCGGCGCGGTTCGTCGCCGCCGTCGCCGCCGCCGGTCATGAACGCGGCCAGGTCGCGGATGGTCCGCTGCTGGAACAGGTCCATCACGCCGACGGCGCGCCCGCCGTGCTCCGCCTTGCGGATCCGCGCCACGACCTGGGTGGCGAGCATGGAGTGCCCGCCGAGGTCGAAGAAGTCGTCGTCGATGCCGAGGGTGTCGACGCCGAGCACCTCCCGCCAGATGCCGGCGAGCAGCCGTTCGGTGTCGTCGCGCGGCTCGACCAGCGCCACCGACGCCTCCCGGGTCACCACCGGGGCCGGCAGCGCCCGGCGGTCGAGCTTGCCGTTGGGAGTCAGCGGCAGGGCGTCCACAGTGACGAACGCGGCCGGCACCATGTACTCGGGCAGGGTCTCCTTGAGCGCGGCCCGCAGCGCGGCGTGCTCGGCCGCCCCGACCAGGTAGGCGGTGAGCCGCTTGTCGCCGGGGGTGTCCTCGCGGACGATCACCACGGCCTCGGTCACCTCGGGCTGCTCGCGCAGCGCGCTCTCGATCTCACCCAGCTCGATGCGCAGGCCGCGCAACTTGACCTGGTGGTCGATCCGGCCGAGGAACTCGATGACGCCGGCGGGCCGGCCGCCCGTCGCGGCACCGGGTACGGCCGGGGCGACCACCCAGCGGGCCAGATCGCCGGTGCGGTAGAGCCGCGCGCCCGGCTGGCCGGAGAACGGGTCGGGGACGAACCGCTCGGCGGTCAGCGCCGGCCGGCGATGGTAGCCGCGGGCCAGCCCCACCCCGCCGATGTGCAGCTCCCCGGCCACCCCGACCGGGCAGGGGTCGCCGCGCTCGTCCAGCACGTGCAGCCGCAGGTTGGCGATCGGGCCGCCGATCGGCACGCCGGTCAGGCCGGACAGCAGTGCCGGGTCGCAGTGCCAGGCGCTGACGTCGATGGCCGCCTCGGTCGGGCCGTACAGGTTGTGCAGCTCGCACCAGGGCAGCCGGGAGGTGAAGTCGACCGCCGAGGCCAACGGCAGCTCCTCACCGGAGCAGATCACCCGGCGCAGCGCGGTCGCCGCCTCGACGCCCTCCTCGGCGAGGAAGACGGTCAGCATCGACGGGACGAAGTGGGCGGTGGTGACCCGCTCGGCGACCAGCAGGTCCCGCAGGTAGCCGGCGTCCTTGTGCCCACCGGGCCTCGCCAGCACCAGTCGGGCGCCCTCGCGCAGCGGCCAGAAGAACTCCCAGACCGAGACGTCGAAACTGGCCGGCGTCTTCTGCAGCACCGCGTCGTCGGCGCCGAGCCGGTACGTCTTCTGCATCCAGTCGAGCCGGTTGACGATGCCCCGGTGGGTGTTCGGCACCCCCTTGGGCCGACCGGTCGAGCCGGAGGTGTAGATGACGTACGCCAGATGCTGCGGGCCCGCCGCCGGAAGCGGATCGTCGGTGGGCCGGTCCGCCCAGACGGCCTCGTCGTCGAGGGCGAGCACGGTCGCGCCGGTGTCCGGCAGCACGTCGCGCAAGTGCCGCTGCACGAGCACCACCGGGGCGGCGGCGTCATCGACCATGAAGGCGAGCCGGTCCGCCGGGTACTCCGGGTCCAGCGGCAGGTAGGCCCCGCCGGCCTTGAGCACGCCGAGCAGACCCGCCACCAGCTCCACCGACCGCTCGGCGCAGACCCCGACCAGGGTCTCCGGCCCGACGCCGGCCGCCCGCAGCCGGTGGGCGACCCGGTTGGCCGCCGCGTTCAGCTCGGCGTACGTCGCCGACCGGTCGTCGATGGTGACGGCCACCGCGTCCGGGGTGGCCGCCGCGCGCTCCTCGATCGGCCCGTGCAGGGTCTGCGTGGCCGGGAACTCGGCGGCGGTGTCGTTCCAGGCGGCCAGCAGCTCCCGCTCGTCCGGGGCGAGCAGGTCCAGCGCGGAGACCGGGGTGTCCGGGGCGACGACGACCGACCGCAGCAGGGTGACCCAGCGCCGGGCCGTCCGCTCGACGGTCTCCCGGTCGAACAGGTCGGTGTTGAAGACCAGCTTGCCCCAGATCCCGTCGGTCACCTCGACGGCGTGCAGCTCGAAGTCGAACCGGGTGGCCCGCAGCTCCATCGGCGTCCACCGGAAGGTCACGTCGGCGCTGTCGGAGACCCCCTCGAAGCGGCCCATCTCGTAGTTCTGCAGGACGAACATGGCCTGGAACACCGGCGAGCGACTGACGTCGCGGGGCAGGCCCAGCTCGTGGACCACCTTCGCGAACGGCACCTCGGCGTGCTCGAAGCCGTCCAGCACCGCCCGGCGGGTGCGCTGGAGCAGTTCGGTGAAGGTGGGGTCGCCGGCCAGTTCGGCGCGCAGCGGCAGCATGTTGACGAACATGCCGACGACGTTCTCCAGCTCCGGCGCGGACCGGCCGGCGACGGACGCCCCGACGGCGAAGTCGTGCTGCCCGGCGTGCCGGGACAGCAGCACCTGGTACGCGGCGAGCAGCGTCATGAACAGGGTGCCGCCGCACTTGCGGGTCAACGCGGCGAGCCCGTCGGTGACCTCCCGGTCCACCTGGAACTCGACGAAGTCGCCCCGGTAGGTCTGGGTGGCCGGGCGGGGCCGGTCCAGCGGCAGCTCCAGCGGGGTGATCCCGGCCAGTCGCCGCTTCCACCAGTCCAGGTGCTCCCGGGCGGCCGGGCCGTCCAGCTCCTGGGCCTCCCAGTGGGCGAAGTCGCCGTACTGCACCGGCAGGGCGGGCGGCTCGCCGCCCCGGTAGCAGGTGATCAGGTCGCGCAGCAGCACGTCGACCGACCAGCCGTCACCGACGATGTGGTGCTTGCCGAGGAAGAGCACGTGGTCGTCGTCGGCGAGCCGGATCAGCAGGGCGCGCAGCAGCGGCCCGGTCGCCAGGTCGAACGGCTCGGCCGCGGCGGCCTCCACCAGCGCCTGCGCGGCAGCCTCGTCCGGGGCGTCCACGATGGTCAGCGGCACCTCGACGTGCTCGGCCACCACGACCGTGGGACGGCCGTCGGCGTCCGCCGGGAAGCGGGTGCGCAGCGACTCGTGCCGGGCGGTCAGGGCCGCCAGGGCGGCGCGCAGCGCCGTGCGGTCGAGCGGTCCGCGCACCCGCAGCGGCACCGCGATGTGGTACGCCGCCTCGCCGGGCGCGATCTGGTCCATGAACCAGACCCGCTCCTGGGCGTACGACAGCGGCACCGGGGCGCCCTCGGGCCGGGGCGTGACCCGGGCGGTCGGCGCGGCCTGCCGCCGGCGCAGCCGCTGGGCGATCAGCGCCGCCCGGGCCGCCTCGCGGGTGGGATCCTTCAGGTCCGTCATGCGGGGGTGTCCTTCTCGGCCGCCAGCAGCGCGGCGACCTCGGTGTCGGAGAGCTGGTCCAGCTCGGCGGTGATGCGCTGCTCGATCACCGCGGCCAGGTCGGCCACCACCGGGCTGCTGAACAGCGCCCGCATCGGCAGGTCGACGTCGACCTCGGCGCGGATCCGGGCCATCGCCCGCATGCCGCGCAGCGAGTTGCCGCCGAGGGCGAAGAAGTCGTCGTGCGCGCCCACCTTCTCCACCTGGAGGATGTCGGCGTACACCTCGGCCACCAGGATCTCGGCGTCGGTGCGCGGCGGGACGTGGCCGTCGCCGGACGCCGCCGCGGCCGGGGCGGGCAGCGCCGCCCGGTCGAGCTTGCCGTTGGGGGTCAGCGGCAGCGCGTCGAGCCGGACGAAAGCGGTCGGTACCAGGTGGGCGGGGAGTTCCCGGGCCAGCTCGGCGACGAGGTGGGCCTCCTCGGCGGTGCCGACGTGGTAGCCGACCAGCGTCGGCTCGCCGGAGTCGGCGCGCACCGCCACCGCCGCCTCACGGACCTCCGGGTGGGCCAGCATCACCGACTCGATCTCACCCAGCTCGATCCGCATGCCGCGCACCTTGACCTGGTCGTCGCGGCGACCCAGGTAGTCCAGGGTGCCGTCGGCGCGGCGGCGGGCCAGGTCGCCGGTGCGGTACATCCGCTGCCCCGGCGGCCCGTACGGGCAGGGCAGGAAGCGCTCCGCGGTGAGGGCGGGACGCCGCAGGTAGCCGCGGGCGAGCTGGTCACCGGCGACGTACAGCTCCCCGACCACGCCCGGCGGAACCGGGTTCAGCGCGGCGTCGAGCAGGTACACCCGGGCCCCGGCGGTGGGCCGGCCGATCGGCACCGGCCCGGCGGCCATCGGCTCACCGGGCCCGATCCGCGCGGCCACGCAGCCGACGGTCGCCTCGGTCGGGCCGTACTCGTTGACCACCGCCACGTCCGGGTGGGTGGCACGCCAGCCCGCCAGCTGCTCCCCGGTGAGCGCCTCCCCGCCGATCACCAGGTCGGTGGTCGGGGAGAGCTCCGCGTCGAGCAGCGGCAGGTGGCTCGGGGTGACCTTGAGGAAGCTGGGGCGACCGCCGGCCCGGGCCTGCGGCGAGTCGATCGCGGCCAACCGGACCGTGCCACCGGCGGTGAGCGGGCCGAGCAGGCCGGTGACGGTGAGGTCGAAGGAGACCGGCGAGTGCAGCAGCGTGGTGCCGGCCAGCCCCGGGTAGGTGTCCCGGGCCCAGGCCAGGTACGCGGCGAGCGCGCGGTGCTCCACCACCACGCCCTTGGGCCGCCCGGTGGAGCCGGAGGTGTACAGCACGTAGGCCGGGTGGTCGGCGCGCAGCGGGGCGGTCCGGTCGGCGTCGGTGAGGTCGGCGCCGGACCGGTCGGCGCCGGTCTCGCCGTCCAGCAGCACCGGGTCGCCGCCGACCAGGGCGGCGGTCTCCGGCAGGGCCAGCACCAACGCCGGCTCGGCGTCGGAGAGCAGGTACGCGATCCGACCGGCCGGGTAGCCGGTGTCCACCGGGACGTACGCGGCGCCGGCCTTGAGCACGGCGAGGACGGCGACCAGCAGCTCCGGCGCGCGCGGCAGGGCGAGCGCCACCCGGGTCTCCGGGCCGGCGCCCCGGGCCACCAGCACCCGGGCGAGCCGGTTCGCGGCGGTGTTCAGCTCGGCGTACGTCAGCCGCACGTCCGCGCAGACCAGGGCGGTGGCGTCCGGGGTGGCGGCGGCCTGCCGCTGCACCTCGTCCACGACGGTGGGCAGCGGGCCCGCCGTGCCGGCGCCGGCCCAGACGTCGAGGACCAGCTCCCGCTCGGCGTCGTCGAGCAGCGGCAGCGCGGAGACCGGCCGCTGCGGGTCGGTCACGGCCGCGTCGAGCAGCCGCACGTAGCGGGTGACCACCGACTCGGCGGTGGACCGGTCGAACAGGTCGGTGCGGTAGACCAGCCGGCTCTGCCCGGCCGTGACGTCGAAGGCCAGGTCGTCCTTGGTGGTGCCGAGTTCCACCGGGTCGAGGCCGGAGTCCGGGATGAAGTTCAGCGAGGTCTGGAAGATCGGCTGCACCGACGGGTCGCGCTGCGGGTCGATCGCCTCGACGATCCGCTGGAACGGCGTCTGGCCGTGCTCCATCGCATCGACCAGTCCGTCGCGGACCCGGCCGAGCAGCTCGGTGAAGCTCGGGTCGCCGCCGACGTCGCAGCGCAGCGCGACCGGGTTGACGAACATGCCGATCAGCGGCATCACCTCGGCGGTGTCCCGGCCGGCGGTGGAGACACCGACCACCACGTCGGTGTCGCCGGAGATCCGGGACAGCAGCGCCGCGAAGCCGGCCAGCAGCACCATGTACGGCGTGGCCGCCGCGCCGGCGGCGAGCTGGCCGATCCGGTCGAGGAGCCCGTCGGGCAGGTCGAAGCGGACCTCGTCACCGGCGAAGCCGAGCTGGGCGGGGCGGGGCCGGTCCAGCGGCAGACGGGTGACGGCCGGCGCGCCGGCCAGGTGCCGCTTCCAGAAGTCGAGTTGCCGGTCCAGCTCCGCGCCGGCGAGCTGGTCACGCTGCCAGGCCGCGAAATCGGCGTACTGGATGGGCAGCTCGGGCACGGCGGCGCTCGCGCCGGTCAGCGCGGCCCGGCTGAACGCGGCGAGCTCGTCGACCAGCAGCACCGCGGAGCGGCTGTCGAAGACGGCGTGGTGCACCACGAACAGCAGCAACCAGGCGTCGTCGAGGCGGACCAGCCGGGCCCGCCACAGCGGCGGGGCGTCCAGCGGGATCGGCGTGTGGGCGAGTTCGGTGCGCAGCGCGGCGAACCGGGCCGCGCGCTCGGCCTCCGGCCGGTCGCGCAGGTCCTCGGTGGGGATCGCCACGGGCTCGTGCTCCCGCACCACCTGCACCAGGGCGCCGTCGTCGGCACGCAGGTGGGTGCGGAGCGCCTCGTGCCGGGCCACGACCCGGTCGACCACCTCGGCCGCGGTGGCGGCGTCGACGCCGGCCGGGAAGCGCCACGGGGTGGAGACGTTGTAGACCGGGGACCCGGGGTCGAGCTGGTTGGCCAGCCACACCCGTTCCTGGGCGAAGGAGGCGGGGAAGGTCCACTCGCGGGTCACGACGAGACCTCCCGCACCGAGCGCGGACGCAGGTCGGTCCAGACCGCCTCGACGTGGGCCAGGCACTCCTCACGGGAGCCGGCGAACCCGGCGTCGTGCCACCCGGCGGGCAGGTCCCGGTCGGCCGACCAGATCGAGTACTGCTCCTCGTCGTTGCGGACGACCAGGAATCGGGGCTCGGCCATCAGTTGTCTCCAGCGCTCTCGGGGGTGTGCGGTTCGGCCATCGCGACGGCGATCTTGCGGGGGCCGGTGAACGGCTCCCGCGCGTGCGCGGCGGTCATGTTGTCGACCACCAGCACGTCGTCGCGGTGGTAGTCGAAGCGGACGCTGGCGGCCCGGTACGCGGCCCGCAGGTGGTCCAGCACGTCGGCGGGGATCTCGCCGCCGTCGCCGTAGTAGGTGTTCGAGGGCAGTCCGTCGGGGCCGAACATGGCGAGCAGCCCCTCCTGGTAGTCCTTCGGCAGGGTGCTCACGTGGAAGAAGGTGGCGTGGTTGAACCAGCGCGGGGTGTCCGAGCCGGGCCGGTGGTGCACCACGTCGCGGACCGCCCGGGTACGCAGGCCGTCGGCGCCGATCCACTCCAGCGCGATCCGGTTGCGCGCCGCGTACGCCTCGACCTCGGCCCGGTCGGCGGTGCCGAACACGTCCTGCCAGCGGGTGCCGAAGTCGGTGTGGAAGTTGCGCACCAGCATCCACCGCCGCCGGACGAACTCCGCCCGCACGTCCGGGTCGATCGCCTCGTACACCCGGCGGACGTCGGCCAGCGGGGTCGCGCCGAGGGTGTCCGGCGGGGTGATGCAGTAGAAGAACAGCGTCAGCGGCCAGGACGCCTGGTACGAGTTCTCGTTGTGCAGGAAGATCTCCTCGTCCGGCGGGTAGTCGGTCGAGGTGTAGACCCGGCCCTTGATGGCGTGCCGGGGCGAGGACCGTTCGGTGTAGGTCAGCGGCTCGCCGGAGAACGCCCGGACGACGGCGTCGAAGCCGTCCACCCCGCCGACGTCGAAACCGCGCAACAGCAGCCCGCCGTGCTCGGTGAGGGTGGCGCGCAGCTCCGCGCGACGCCGGCCGATCAGCTCGGTCAGCGGTGTGCCGTCGCTCTCGACGACCACCGGCAGCGTGGCGATCGTGTCGCTCATTGCTCTGTCACTCCTGTATCTCGACGTCAGGCGCGGGGCAGCCGCGGGATGGCGGGAACGGTGGCCGGGGTGGCCGGGGCGTCGGCGGGGGCGGCGGCGCGCAGCTCCTCGATCCGGGCGGCCAGGCCGGCCACGGTCGGGGTCTCGAAGAGACTGCGCATCGGCAGCCGCACCCCGGTCGCCTTGCGCATCGCGGCGATCAGCTGCACCGCGACCAGGGAGTTGCCGCCGAGGGCGAAGAAGTCGTCGTCGACCCCGACCTCGGCCACGCCCAGGCCGTCCCGCCAGACCCCGGCGATGGTGCTCTCCAGCTCGGTGCGCGGCGCGGCGGAGCCGGCTACGGCGGCGACCGGGACGGCCACGGCCGGCTCGCCGTCGGACTCCAGGCCGCTGGTGGTCACCCGGGACGACCGGCGACGGATGTCCTCGACGGTGCGGGTGGTGATGACCACCTGGGCGCCGAGACCGGCGCTGAGGCTGCGCCGGAACGCCTCGGCCCCGTCGACCGGCCGGATGTCCTCGGTGACCGCGTCGCCGGCCGGGGTGCTCTCCCCGTCCGCGGCTGCGGCGGCCAGGCCCCCCGTCACCGCGCCCTGGTCGACCCGACGCAGCACGAAGTCGCCGATCGCGACGAGTTCCCGGCCCTGCGCGTCGGTCAGCGACAGGTCGGCGGCGACCACCGCCGCGGTCGCGCTGGCCCGGTGCCGCAGGTGGCTGTGGAACTGCGCCGGCAACGCCCCGCGCACCACGATCCGCCCGTACGACAGCGGCAGGTAGGTGCCCTCGCCCTGGCCGCGGCCGAACGCGGTGGCCACGTCCAGCAGCGCCGGGTGCAGCCCCCAGGCGGGCAGGTCGCCGACCACCTCGGCGGGGGCGGCGACACGGGCCAGTTCCTCCCCCTCGCCCAGGTGGTGCTCCGCGAGGGAGCTCCACCGTGGGCCGAAGGTGAGCATGCTGGTACGGCCCCGGCCGAACGACGCGTCGTCGTCCACCCGGCGGCCGTCCACCACCGGCACCCGGGCCGGCGGGGCGGGTTCGGTGGTCCAGCCGGCCGCACCCCGCACATGGGTGCGCACCGTACCCGCGGCGAGGCTGCGCACCGCGAAGTCCACCCCCTCGTCGGTGGGGGTCAACTCGACCCGGTACTGGGCGACGCTGCCGTCCGGCACCGAGAACGGCTCCAGGAAGACCACGTCGCGCAGCTCGACCGCCGCGTCGGCGGTCGGGGCGGGCAGTGCGGCGACCACCGCGGCGCGCACCGACTCCAGGTGGGCGGTGCCGGGCACCACCGGCACCCCGCCGATGCGGTGCTCGTCGAGCAGCCAGTGGGTGCCGGCGGAGACCAGCCCGTGCAGGACGGTGCCGTCCGCGCCGACGACCTTGGTGGTGAGCACCGGATGGTCCACCGCGCTGGTGACGGTGTCCCGCCCGGCGGCCCGGAAACCGGCCGGCGAGTCGGTCTCCACGGCCATGCCGACCTCGGCCCAGCCGCCCCAGTTCTGCGACACCACCGGGGCGCGGAAGCCCCCGCCCGAGCGGGCGTACGCGTCGAGGAAGGCATTGGCCGCGCAGTAGTCGACCTGGCCGAAGCCGCCGACCACCGAGGTGATCGAGGAGCAGAGCACCACGAAGTCCAGCGGCAGATCGCCGAAGACCCGGGCCAGGGCGAGGGTGCCGGCGAGCTTCGGGGCGAGCACCCGCTCCGCCTCGGCCCGCTCCTTGACCTCGGCCATGCCGCCGCCGGGCAGGCCGGCGGCGTGCACGATGCCGTCGATCCCGCCGAACCGCTCCTCGGCGGCCTGCCGCACCCGGCGCAGGTCGGCCGGGTCGGTGACGTCGGCGGCGAGGACCAGCACCGACGCGCCGGCGGCCTCCATCCGGCGGATCGCCGCGATCGCCCGGCCGGCCCGGTCCGTGCCGCCGTGCACGGCGAGGTGGTCGTCCCACGCCTCGCGCGGCGGCAGGCCGGAACGGGCCAGCAGCACCAGCTTCGCCCGCACCCGACGGGCGAAGTCCTCGGCGAGGGTGACACCGATGCCGCCGAGGCCACCGGTGATGACGTACCGGCCGCCCTCGCGCAGCGGGCCCGGCCCGGCCTCCGCGTCCACGGTGACCTGCTCGTAGCCGGTCACCCAGCGGCGCCGCCCGCGCAGCGCCAGCTCGGCCCGCACCGGGTCGACCGGGCGGCGCAGCTCGGCCACCACCGGGTCCACGTCGGACGTGGCCGGGTCCGCGTCGAGCAGCCGGACGGCCAACCCGGGCAGTTCGACCGGGAGCACCCGGGCCAGGCCGGTGAGGGTGGCGTGCTCCGGCCGGAGCAGGTCAGTGCCGGTGACGTCGCCGATGCCGGAGGTGACCAGATCGAGGGTGCGGGTGCGCTCCTCGCCGGTCAGCCCGGCGCCGGCGAGCGCCTGCACCAGGTGCAGGGCGCTGAAGAAGCCCCGGTCCTGGGCGGTCCGGACGGCCTCGAGGTCGGTGCCGGCCGGCGTGCCGTCCAGGGCGAGGGCGTGCACCAGCCGGTCCGGCAGGTCGACGCCGAGGGCGGCCACCAGCGCGTCGTGGTCCTCCCGGACGCCCGGGCGCAGCCGGTAGCCGCCGTCGACGGCGGCGAAGCCGTCACCGGGGCGTACCACGGTCGGCTCGGCACCGGCGGCCCGCAGCGCCGCGACCAGCGCGTCGCCGCGCGGACCGTCGGCGAGGACCAGGCAGCGACCAATCGGCACGGTCCGCGGCTCGGCGGCGGCCTGCCGCCAGACCGGCACCGCGAACCACTCCGGCAGCGGGCGCGGGCCGGTCTCGACCGGCCCGGCCGCGACCTGCTCCACCGGGTCCGGGTCCACCCAGTAGCGACGACGCTCGAAGGGGTACGTCGGCAGCGGCACCCGACGCGCGGCCGGATCGGCGGCGAGGCGCACCCCGATCCCCGCGCACCACAGCGCGCCGGCACCGGCCAGCAGGGTGGCCAGGTCGCCGGTCGGCTCCCCCGGGCCGGGCAGGCTGGCCAGCGGGGTGAGCGCCCGCTGCGCCGGGGCGGCCTTGGCGACCTGCATCCGGGCCAAGTTGGCCAGCTGCCGGCCGGGCCCGCACTCCAGCAGGGCCCAGGTGCCCTCGCCGAGCAGAGTGGCCACGCAGTCGCCGAAGCGCACCGGCCGGCGCAGGTGCGCCGCCCAGTACGCCGGGTCGGTGGCCTGCTCGGCGGTGATCCAGGTGCCGGTGACGTTGGACAGGAACGGCACCGCAGGCGGACGCAGCGGCACCGCCGCCATCAACGCGGTGAACTCGGCGAGGATCGGCTCCACCATCGGCGAGTGGAAGGCGTGCGAGGTGCGCAGCGCCTTGCTCTTCCCCGTCAACGTCGCGGCGAACGCGGCGACCGCGTCGCTCTCGCCGGCCACCACGCAGGTGCCCGGGCCGTTGACGGTGGCGATGGCGAGCCCCTCGGGCAGGCGCTGCGCCACCACCGACTCGTCGAGGGGGACGGCGAGCATCGCGCCCGGCGGCAGGGACTGCATGAGCCGGCCCCGGGCGGCGACCACCCGCAGCGCGTCCGGCAGACCGATCACCCCGGCGACGGCGGCGGCGACGTACTCGCCGATCGAGTGGCCGATCATCGCGGCGGGCCGTACGCCCCAGCGCTGCCAGAGCGCCGCCAGGGCGTACTCGACGACGAAGAGGGCCGGCTGGGTGTAGCGGGTCTCGGTGAGCTTCTCCCCCGCCTGCGGGTCGCGGCCCAGGATCAGGTCACGGACGTCCAGGCCCAGTTCGGGGTGGAGCAGCTCGGCGCACTCGTCCACGACGGCGGCGAAGGCCGGCTCCTGCGCGTAGAGCTGCGCGCCCATCCCGGCGTACTGGGAGCCCTGCCCGGAGAACAGGTACGCGACGCGGGGCGCGGGGCCGTCGACGACGCCGGCCTGGCGGCGGCGCGGGGTCCGCAGCGCCGCCACCGCGTCGGACAGGTCGGTGGCGACCACGGCGACCCGGTGCGGGTGTTCCTGCCGGCCCACCCGCAGGGTGTGCGCGACGTCGGCGAGCAGCTCGGGCCCCCCGTCGGCGGCGTCCGCCAGGTGATCGGCGAGCTGCCGCACCGCGGTGTCCAGCGCGGTACGGGTCTTCGCCGAGACGTGCAGCAGGTGCGCCGGGCGGACCCCGCGCTCGGCCCGGTACGCCGCGGGCGCCTCCTCGAGCACCACGTGGGCGTTGGTGCCGCCGATGCCGAAGGAACTGACCCCGGCCCGGCGCGGGCCGCCGTCGGTGTCCCACTTGGTGAGGGTGTTCGCCACGTAGAACGGGGTGTCGGCGAAGTCGATCGCCGGGTTGGCGGTCTCGAAGTTGATGGTCGGCGGGATCAGACCGTGCTCCATGGCCAGCACCGCCTTGATCACGCTGACGATGCCGGAGGGCTGGCTGAGGTGGCCGATGTTCGACTTCACCGAGCCGATGCCGCACCAGCCCCGGTCGTCGGTGTCCTTGGCGTAGACGGTGGACAGCGCGCTGACCTCGATCGGGTCCCCCATCGCGGTGCCGGTGCCGTGCGCCTCGACGTAGCTGATGCTGCGCGGGTCGATCCCGGCCATCCCGACCGCCTGGGCGATGGCCTCCACCTGCCCGTCGATGCTGGGGGCGGTGAAGCCGACCTTCCCGGCGCCGTCGTTGTTGATGGCGTTGCCGAGCACCACCGCCCGGATCGCGTCGCCGTCGGCGATCGCGTCGGAGAGTCGCTTGAGCAGGGTGACCCCGACGCCACTGCCCCAGACCGTGCCGTTGGCGGCGGCGTCGAACGGCCGGCACCGGCCGTCGGGCGAGGTGAAACCGTCCATGCCGAGGTAGCCGACGTGCGGCAGCTCCAGGTTGACGCCGCCCGCGAGGGCCATGTCGCACTCGCCGTTGCGCAGCGCCTCGCAGGCCAGGTGGAACGCGACCAGCGAGGTGGAGCAGGCGGTGTGCACGGTCAGGCTCGGCCCGCGCAGGTCGAGGCGGTACGACACGTTGGTCGCCACGTAGTTGGGCGAGTTGCCGGTGGCGATGGAGACCGCGCCGTGCGGGTTGCCGCCGACCCGCTTGTTCCGCAGGACGTACCGGTTCAGGTAGGTGTTGCCGCCGGTGCCGGCGTACACGCCGACCGCGCCGTCGTAGCGGGCCGGGTCGTAGCCGGCGTCCTGCAGGGCGGTGTGGCAGCTCTCCAGGAACAGCCGGTGCTGCGGGTCGGTGATCTCCGCCTCCCGGGCGGTCATCCCGAACAGCTCGGCGTCGAACTCGTCGTACCCGTCGACCACCGGGGCCCGGTTGACCCAGCCGGGGTCGTCGACCTCCTCGACGGTGGCGCCCCGGGCGAGCTGGGTCTCCCGGCTCAGCTCGGTCACCGACTCGACGCCGTCGACGAGGTTGCGCCAGAACTCGCGGACGTCGGCCGCGCCGGGCAGCCGGGCGGCGAGCCCGATGATCGCGATCGGCTCGATGCCGTCGGCGGACAGGTCGGAGGTCATCGGGTTGTCGTCCATCTGCGTGTCCTTCATTGCGCGGTGCCGCCGGGGCGGCGGGGAGGGGTGCGGCGGGTGCGGCTGCGACGGGCGGCGGCCCGCAGCGCGGCGCGCGCCAGCTCGGGGCGGTCGGCGGCGCCGTCGAGGCTGGCGGCGAGCGCCCGGACGGTCGGGTGACGGAACAGGTCGAGCATGGTGATCGAGCGGCCGGTGGCGGCGGTCAGCCGGGCGTGCACCGCGGCCAGGGCGAGCGAGTGCCCGCCGATGTCGAAGAAGTTGTCGGCGACGCCGACCCGGTCGCGGCCGAGCACCTCCCGCCAGATGCCGGCGATCAGCTCCTCGGTGGCGGTCAGCGCGTCCGGCCCGACCGGCACCGGGACGGCGGGCGACGGCTCGGCGGCCGCGACGGTCATCGCGCCGAGCTGCGGCGTGCGCACGGTGGGCCGGGGCAGCGCCGCGGCGACCGTGTCGGCCGGGGCGTCCGGGTCGGCGGCGAGCGCGCCGACCAGTGCGGCCAGGTCCGCCAGGAGCCCGTCGATCCGGTCGGCGTCGAACAGGTCCGGGTTGTACACCACCTCGACGCCGAGCCGGCCGGCGGGTTCGACGACGTACACGGTGACGTCGAAGGGCGAGCCGGGCTTCGGCACCGGGACCGGCGAGCCGGCGAGCCCGGTCAGCGCCAGGCGGGGCGGGGCGAAGTTGAGCACGTTGAACAGCACCTGCACCAGCGGGGCTCGGGAGGTGTCCCGGCCGACGCCGAGCGCCTCGACGATCCGCTCCAGCGGCGCGCCCGGGTGGCTGGTCACCTCGTGCAGCTCGGCGGCGCACCGGTCGACCAGCTCGGCGAAGCTCGCCCCGCCGGTGCGCAGCCGTACCGGGACGGTGTCGATGAAGAAGCCGACCACGTCGTCGAAGGCGGCCAGCCGGCGGTCGGCGACGATCGCCCCGACCAGGTGGTCGTCGCCGCCGGTGAGCCGACGCAACAGCTCACCGAAGCCGGCGAGCAGCACCGCGGCGGGGGTGGTGCCGCGCCGGGCGGCCAGGGCGCGGACCGCGTGATCGGCGGTCTCCGGGAAGGACACCGCCGCCTCGGCGCCGGCGTAGGTCTGCACCGCCGGGCGGGGCCGGTCGCGGGGCAGCTCCAGCACGGTCGGCACGTCGCGCAGGTGCCCGGCCCACCATTCCAGGTCGGCCGCGCCCCGGCGGCGGTCCCGTCCGGCCCGCCAGACCGCGTAGTCGGCGTACCGGGCGGCCGGTGGCGGCAGGGCCGGCCGGTGCCCCGCGACGGCCCGCTCGTACGCGGCGGCGAGGTCGTCGTAGAGCACCGCCTCGGACCAGCCGTCGAAGACCGCGTGGTGCATGGTCATGGCCAGCACGTGTTCGTCGACACCGAGCCGGTAGACGGTCACCTGCCAGGGCGGCCCGGTGGCCAGGTCGAAGGCGTGCGCGGCCCCGTCGGCGAGCATCCGGGACAGCTCCGCCTCGGCGTCGGCGCGTCCGGTCAGGTCGACCACCGGCACGGCCACGTCGGTGGGCTCCGCGCAGACCGCGTACGGCACCCCTGCGGTCTGCGGGATCCGCCAGCGCAGCACGTCGTGCCGCTCGGCGACGGCCCGCAGCGCCACGCCGAGCGCGGCGACGTCCAGCGGCCCGCGCAGCCGGTGCGCGACGGCGATGTTGTACGGCGCGCTGGAGGGGGCGAGCTGGTCGACGAACCAGAGTCGCCGCTGCGGTGGGGAGAGCGTCGGCGGGTTGCCGGTGGTGAGCCCGTCGGACTCGGCCGGCGGGGCGGCGGCCGCCCGGCGGGCCAGCCCGGCCGGGGTACGGCCGGCGAAGACGTCCTCGGCGGCGATCTCCCGGCCGAGGGTGGCGCGCAGCGCGGCGACCAGCCGCATCGCGGCGATCGAGTTGCCGCCGGCGGCCAGGAAGTCGGTGTCGGCGTCGGGGACCGCCCCGAGCACCCGCTGCCAGGCCGTGGCGACCGCGCGGACGACCGGGTCGGCGTCGACGTCGGCGGTGCCCTCGCGTCGCGGCGGCCGGGTCGCCTCCGCCCGGGCGCGCAGGGCGGCCCGGTCCAGTTTGCCGCTGGCGGGGCTGGCCGGCAGCCGGTCGAGGCGGATCAGCCGGGACGGCCGCATCGCGTCGGTGAGCCGGTCGCCGGCCCAGGCGTGGACCGCCGCGTCGTCGGGGGCGTGCGCCGGGGTGAGGAACGCGACCAGTTCCGGGCCGGCGGGCCCGGACAGCAGCTCCACCGCCGCCTGGTCCACTCCCGGGTGCCCGGCGAGCACTGCCTCGACCTCGCCCAGTTCGACCCGCTGGCCCCGGATCTTGACCTGCCGGTCGAGGCGGCCGAGGTAGACGATCCGGCCGTCGGGCAGCTGCCGGACCCGGTCGCCGGTGCGGTACAGCCGGGCCCCCGGCTCGCCGGAGAACGGGTCGGGCACGAAACGCTCGGCGGTCAGCGCCGGCCGGTTCAGGTAGCCGACGGCCACGCCGGGCCCGCCGATCAGCAGCTCCCCGTCGACGCCGGTCGGCACCGGGCAGAGCGCGGCGTCGACCACGTACGCCTGGTAGTTCGGCAGCGGACGACCGATCGCCATCGGGTCGGCCGGCTCGCCGCGGACCTCGTCGGTGAGCGCCTGCACGCTCGTCTCGGTCGGCCCGTACGAGTCGAAGAACCGCCGGCCGGGCAGCCAGCGGCGGGCCAGCTCGGCGGGGACCGCCTCGCCGCCGCACATGATCAGCCGCCAGCCGGGGACCTCGGCCGGGTCGAGCACAGACAGCAGCGTCGGGCTGACCGCGCCGTAGTCGACCTCGTGGACGGCGACGAACCGGGCCAACCGCACCGGATCGGACCGGTCCTCCTCCCCGGCGAGCTGCACGGCGGCCCCGTGCACCAGCGGCACGAACAGGTCGATGACGACGGCGTCGAAGCCGAGCGATGAGATGCCGAGCACGCGGGCCGTCTCGTCGAGGCCGGTGTTCGCGGCGCACGCGAAGACGAACTGCACCACGTTGCGGTGGCTGACCACCACGCCCTTGGGCCGTCCGGTGGAACCCGAGGTGAACAGCACGTACGCCGGGTCACCGGGTCGGGCCGGGCAGGGCGCCAGCGGGGCCGGGCCGGTCGGGGTGACCACCTCGATCCCCGGCACGTCGGCGAAGGTGGCGGTCGCCGCGTCGCCCACCACCAGGCTCACCCCGGCGTCGGCGGCGATCTCGCGCAGCCGCTCGCGCGGGCCGTCCGGTTCCAACGGCACGTAGCAGCCGCCGGCCAGCAGTACCCCGAGCACGTCGACGACGAGCCGGGGTCGGCGGGTGCCGCAGATGCCGACCCGGGTCTGCCGGCCGACGCCTCGGGCCCGCAGCGCGGCGGCCACCCCGGCGGCCTGCCCGACGAGGTCCCGGTAGGTGAGCCGGTCGTCCCACTGCCGGACCGCCACGGCCTGCGGACAGCGGGCGGCCCGGGCGACGACCAGGTCGGCCAGCGTCCGGTCCGGCCAGGGCAGCTCCTCCCCGGCGGCGGCGCTCATGGACAGGATGTCGGTCACCCGTGTTCTCCCTGGTAGGTGGCGGGATCGGTGATCTGCAGGCGCAGTTCGCTGACGTGGCCGCGGCCGGCGGCGTCGGGCACCCAGGCGTCGGCCGGGGCCGGCAACAGTTCGGTGACCACCACCGCCACCTCGGGGCCGGTCCGGGCGGCGGCGTCGACCATGGCGCACAGCGACTGCGCGTACAGCGGCCCGGTCAGGTCGACGTAGCAGGGCTTGACCTCGGTGCCGACCTTGACGAACACCCGCTCGGGCAGGTCGTGCGCGGCCCGCCAGCGCCGGACCGCGAGGTAGCGGGCGGTCTCGTCACCGTGCCCGGCCAGGCCGCACCCGCCGGCCGTGGTACGCCAGGTACGCCGGGCCACCACCAGCCGGTCGATGGTGATCCGGGGCGTGTGCGGGGCCGGGTCGACCAGCTTGAAGGCGTCGATGAGCAGCGAGCCGAGCAGGTTCGCGAAGATCTCCATCAGCGGCCAGCGGGAGCCGTCGGGGAAGACCGCCGTCAGCTCGTGGCCGTCGCGCTGCACGACGACGGCGGTGGCCGGGACCAGCCGGTCGAGGTCGCCACCCCGCGCGGTGTCGATGCCGAGCTCACGGTCGGCGGGACCGGTGAGGGCGTGGGTGGTGCGGGTGGTCCGCCGGGGCCAGCTCTCCGGCCAGAGCACCCGCAGCCGGGCCGGGCCGAGGTCGACGTCGAGCGCGGCCCGCAGCGCCGCCGGGTCCGGGTGGAACGGGGTGAGCACCGCGCTGTCGTACGCCACGGCGGACGGGTGCAGCTCGCCGAGGACGAGCAGGAAGTCACCCCGGTCGATCGCGGCGGCCGAGGTGGCGCTGATCTGCACGTCGGGGTTGTGCATCCGAGCCGACGGCCAGCCGGGCCGCTCGGCGGCGAAGAGGGCGGCGGCCGGCCCGGCGAGGTCCTCGGCGCGCAGCCGCAGCTCGACACAGCCGGCCGGTGCCTCGCGCAGCCCGAACAGCTGAGCCCACCGGTCGGTGAAGCCGGCCCCGGCGCGGGCGACCGGGCCGTCCGGGGCGACCAGCATCCCCTGGGCCAGCGCCCAGATGTCGGCCAGCCGGACCGGGCCGTCGGCGGCGAGTTCGTCGTGCAGGTCGATGAGGATGTCGTGGCAGCCGGCGCCGATCTCGGCGGTGAGCCAGCGGGCGGCCCGGAGCACCACCGCGAGCGGGGCGGCGAGCGCGTCCAGCACCGTCGCGCCGATGGTGAACTCGAGGTCGCGGGCCGTCTCCTCGTAGCAGACGGTGCGTCCGGCGTACATCTGCCCGCTCTGCCGGGTCGCGGGGCGACCGGTCACCGCGGTGAACTCGGCGTTGAGGGTGGCCAGCGCGGCGCCGAGGCGGCCCGGGTCACCGGCGGCGGCCGCGACCGCGTCCCGGGCGGCCCGGAGCCGGTCGAAGCCGGCCGTGACGTCGGCGCGGACGCCGGGGTCGCCGACGGCGGCGACCCGCTCGGCGAGCACCCGTTCGGCGTCCGGGCTGTTCGGCAGGTTCGCCCCCCAGGTGAGCTGCCCCCGCTCGACGAGCCGGTCCAGCAGGAGGAAGACGTCGTCGACGCCCCGCGCGCCGCCCTCGGCGCGGATCCGCTCGGCCAGCTCGACCGCGGCGGTACGCCCGTCGCAGCCGGCGAGCAGCCGCGCCTCGACGGCCGACAGCGGGACCGGCGGGTGCAACGGCCGGCGGAGCCGGCGCCCCTGGACGGTCAGGTGCGGCGGCAACGCGGGCGCCCACCAGCGGCGCACCGCCAGGTCGTCGGCGAGCCGGTCGGCGTACGCGATGAGGGCCCACGCCTCGAAGACCACCTGCCGGCGGGTGACCAGGCCGGGCCCGGGGGCCAGCCGGGTACGCGGGTCGTCGGGGTCGAGGCGTCCCCAGCAGACCGGGCCGAAGAAGCCGATGGTCTCGGCCTTGCCGCAGTAACGCTGCCAGTAGCGCAGCAGGCTCAGCTCACGCTTGCGGCGGCGGACGTTGCGCACCGCCGGGTCGGTGTGCAACAGCCCGTCGAGGGCGATGAGCATGTCGGGGTTCTGCCAGGTGACGGCCTCGCGCAGCAGCGGGTCGGCGGCCAGCTCCCCGGCCACCGCGGAGGACTCTGCGAAGGCGTCCCGCAGCTGTTCGTCGACCAGTTCCGGGCTTCCCTCACCGGCCAGCAGCGCGTCGGCGGCGGCAGCCAGGTCGGGCGCGGCGAACCGGTCCAGCCCGGCGGCGGGGAACCCGGCGGTGCGCAGCACGACGTCCCGCCAGACCGACCAACCGGTGTCGCCGAGGGGGACGAGGTGGCTCATCGGCGCGGTCCCGCCGCGTCGGCGTCCACGACGTGCAGGCGCAGTTCACTGAGGTAGCGGCGACCGGCGGCGTCGGGCACCCAGGCGTCGTCCGGGCCGGGCAGCATCTCACCGACCACCAGCGGCACACCGTCGCCGTGCGTCATGCCCGCCGAGCGGACCATCGCGCAGAGCATGTTCGCGTACGCGGGGCTGCTCAGGTCCACGAAGCACGGCTTGGTCTCGCTGCCGAGCTTGACGTACACCTGCTCCGGCAGGTCGAGGCGGGCCCGCCAGCGGCGTACCGCCAGGAACCGGTCCCGCTCCCCGGTCACCGGGCCCAGCCCGCTCGCCCCGGCGGTGGTCCGCCAGGTGCGCCGGGCGACGACCAGCCGGTCCAGGGTGATCCGGGGCGTGTACGGGGCGGCGGCGACCAGCTTGAAGCCGTCCACCGCGTGCGCGCTGAGCAGTTCGGCGAAGACCTCGGTCAGCGACCAGCGCCGCCCGTCCGGGCCGGTGGCGACGAGCCGCCCGTCGGATTCGTCGACGGTGAGGTCCACGGTGGGCAGCACCCGGGCCGGGTCGACGCCGGGCGCGGGGCGGAAGGCCAGTTGCCGGTCCGCCGGGGCGGTCAGCGCCGCGGCGACCCGGCTGGTGTGCCGGGGCCAGTCGGTCGGGTACAGCAGCCGCAGCCGCGCGCCCACGTCGGCGGCGAGCGCCGCGCGCAGCCGCGCGCCGTCGGGGTGGCCGGCGACCAGGGGCGCGGTGTCGAAGGAGGCCCACGCGGCGTGCAGCTCGCCGAGCACCACGGTGAACTCGCCGCGCGCCAACGCCTCGGCGCCGGCGGCACAGATCTGCAGGTCGGGGCTGTGCAGCCGGGCCAGCGGCCAGTCCGACGGGGCGGGTGCCGGGAAGACCGCGTCGACCCGGTCGGCCAGGTCGGCGACGGCGAGACGCACCTCGGTCGCGCCGGTGGGCAGGTCGGCCAGACCGAAGAGACCGGCCCAGCGGGCGGCGAACTCGGCGGCGACCCGGTCGACCGGGCGCTCCCCCTCGCCCCAGAACATCCCCTGCGCCAGGAACCACAGGTCGGCGAGGCGCACCGGACCGTCGCCGGCCTCGGCGCGCAACTCGTCGTACAGCTCCCGGAAGACCGCCGTGTACGCCTCCTCCAGCGCCCCGACCAGCCACCGGGCCGCACGCAGCAGCACGTCGAGCGGGGCGGCCAGCGCGTCGAGCAACGGTCGGCCGAACGTCACGTCGAGGTCGCGGCCGGTGTCCTCGTAGCAGAGGGTACGGCCGGCGTACATCTGGCCCTCGCGGCGTTGCGCGGCCTGCCCGGTCAGCTCGGTGAAGGTCTCGTCGAGGGCGTCGAGCGCGGCGTGCAGCCGGCCCGGGTCGCCGGCCGCGGCGGCGACCGCGTCCCGCGCGACGACCAACCGGTCCAGCCCGGCCCGGGCGGCGGCGCGCACCGCCTCGTCGCCGATCGCGTCGATCCGGCCGGTCAGCACCCGCTCGGCCTCCGGGCTGACCGGCAGCGCGGCGTCCCAGGTGATCAATTCCCGCTCGACGAGCCGGTCGAGCAGCGCGTACCCGTCCTCCGGCCGGCGCAGCCCGACCGCCGGGTCGGTGACCAGCTCGACGGCGGGGCGGCCGTCGGCGGCGGCGAGCAGTGCCGCCTCGACCGGGGTGAGGGTCACCGGCGGGCGGCCCGGACGCAGCACGGTCCGGTCGCGCAGGCTCAGCTGCGGGGCGAGCAGCGGCGGCCACCACCGCCGGACGGCGAGGTCGGTGCCGAGCCGGTCGGCGTACGCGGCCAGCGCCCAGGACTCGAAGGGCACCCAGCGCCGCCGGGTCAGCCCGGGGCCGGGCCGGACGTCGGCGACCTCGGGTCGGGTCGGATCGACGGTCACCCAGCAGCCCGGGCCGAAGAAACCGACGGTCTCGTTCTTGCCGCAGTAGCGCTGCCAGTACTTGAGCAGGGTGCGTTCCCGGTCCCGGTGCTTGTTGTTGCGCCGCGGCTGCGGGCCACCGGCGACCAGGGCGTCGAGCAGGACCAGCGCGCCACGGTTCTGCCAGGTCACCGCCTCACGCAGCAGCGGGTCGGCGGCCAGTTCCGCGAAGCGCCGCGCGGCGGCGGCGGTGGCCTGCGCGAACTCCGTGTCGAACCGGTCCGCGCCGGCACCGGTGGTGATCAGCTCGTCGGCCGCGGCGGCGGCCCACGGCGCGGCGAACCAGGTCAGCCCGTCGGCGGGGAAACCGGTGGTGCGCAGCACCGCGTCCCGCCACACCGACCAGCCGGTGTCGCCGAGCGGCACCCGGTGCGCGTCCGTCGCGACGTCGGCGGGCGCCGCGACGGCGCGGAGCGCGGTGGCGAGGTCGGCACGGATCATGCCGAGCAGCTCGGACAGGCGGTCGGCGAGGAAGAAGTGCCCGCCGTCGATGTCGTGCAGGGTGAACCCGGCAGCGGTGTGTTCGCCCCAGCCCGCGCTCTGCTCCCGGCTCACCGCCCGGTCGTGCCGGCCGTTGAACGTCACGATCGGCACCGGCAGCGGCTCGCCGGGGACGTAGCGGTAGCTGTCCACCCGGCCGAAGTCGGCGCGCAGCAGCGGCAGCAGCAGCTCGACCAGCTCGGGGTGCGCCAGCAGTTCGGCGGGGAGGCCGCCCCCGTCGCCGAGGCGGCGCAGCAGCTCGGCGTCGTCCACCCCGGACAGTCCGTCGAAGAGGCTCGCCGCCGTGACGTGCGGCGCGCGGGCCCCGCCGACGTAGAGGCGCAGCGGCAGTGTACGGCCGGTCCGCCGCAGCTCCCGGACCACCTCGAACCCGAGCCGGCCGCCCATCGAGTGGCCGTAGATCGCGTACGGGCGGTCGGCCCGGTCGGCGATCGCGGCGGCCACCTCGGCGACGGTGAATCGCGGGTCCTCGCTGATCCGGTTCTCCCGCCCGGGCAGCTGCACCGGCAGCACCTCGACGTCCGCGCCGATCCCCTCCTGCCAGCGCCGGAACGCGCTCGCGCCGGCCCCTGCGTAGGGCAGGCAGAACAGCTGCGCCGGCGCCTGGGGTCGGCTTCCGGGCGAGACGAACCAGTTCACCGCGCGCCTTTCTGAGGGGGGTCGATCCAGTGCCGCCGGCGCTGGAACGGGTAGCCGGGCAGCCCGGTGCGGCGTACGCCCTCCGCCGGGTGCAGCGCGGCCCAGTCGACGTCGCCGCCGGCGACCCACCGGGCGGCCAGGTCGCGCAGCTCCCCGGCAGGGCCGGCGATCCGGGCGTCGGTGTCGAGCAGTTCGTCGAGAGCGGCCAGCACGCCGGGCAGGTCGGTGGCGACCACCGCGGCCCGGCAGGCGAACGCCCGCCGGCCCAGGGCGAGGGTGGCGGCGACCTCGGTCAGGACCGGCGGCGCGCCGGCCAGGTGGGCCCGCAGCCGGCTCACCGCGTCCCGCAGCGCCGCCGGGGTACGCGCCGACACCGGCAGCAGGCACGCGACGTCGTCGGACGCCTCGACCGGGTCGGCCGGGGGCGGCTGCTCCACCACCAGGTGCGCGTTGGTGCCGCCGACGCCGAAGGAGCTGACCCCGGCGACCCGGCGCGGCCCCTCCGGCCAGTCACGCGCCTTGGTGGGTACGTAGAAGGGCCCGCCGGCGAGGTCGATCTCCGGGTGCGGACGGGCGAAGTGCAGGTTCGGCGGGATCACCCCGTGCCGGACGGCGAGCACCGCCTTGATCAGCCCGGCGATGCCGGCCGCGGCGTCGAGGTGGCCGATGTTGGTCTTGACCGAGCCGAGCGCGCAGGATTCGGCGGGGGCGGCCCCGCCGTACACCTCGTGCAGCGCGGCGACCTCGATGGCGTCGCCGAGCGGCGTGCCGCTGCCGTGGGCCTCGATGAACCGGACCTCGCCGGGGGCGACCTCGGCGGCGGCCAGGGCGTTCGCGACGGCGGCGGCCTGGCCGGCGGGGCCGGGCACGGCGTAGCCGGCCCGGTCGGCGCCGTCGTTGGTGACCGCCCAGCCGGGCAGCACGGCGTGGATCCGGTCGCCGTCGGCCTGGGCGTCGGCGAGGCGGCGCAGCGCGACCACGCCCACCCCGGAGCCGAAGCCGGAGCCGTTGGCGGCCTCGTCGAAGGCGCGGCAGCGCCCGTCCGGGGAGGCCAGGCCACCGGCCCGGTAGCGCGGCCAGGTGACGTTGACCCCGCCGGCCAGGGCGATGTCGCACTGGTAGTCGGCGAGGCTCTGGGCGGCGAGGCAGACCGCGACAAGTGAACTGGAGCAGGCGCTCTGCACGGCGACGGCCGGCCCGGTCAGCCCCAGCCGGTACGCGACCTGGCCGGGCAGGTGGTCGGTGAACTGCCGCCCGATCAGCCGGGCCTCCCAGTCGTCCGGGTCCACCTCCCCCACCACGGCCGGGTTGTCCAGCAGGTGGAAGAGGAAGTACCGGTTGGCGGAGGTGGCCGAGTAGACGCCGATCAGGCCGGGGAAGCGGGTCGGGTCGTGCCCGGCGTCCTCCAGCGCCTCCCACGCGGTCTCCAGGAACAGCCGGTGCTGCGGGTCGGTCCGGGCGGCCTCCTCCGCCGCCATGTGGAAGAACTCGGCGTCGAAGTCGGCGACCCCGTCGAGCCGGCCGGCGGCCCGGACGTGCCGGGGATCGGCGCGAAGGCCCGGTCCGATGCCGAGCGCGGCCAGTTCCTCGTCGGTGTGGTCGTGGACGGAGTCGACCCCGGCGCAGATGTTCCACCAGAAGGTGGCCACGTCCGGGGCGCCGGGGAAGCGCCCGGCCAGGCCGACCACCGCGATCTCGTCGCCGGTGTACTCGCGGGCGAGGGCCGGCGGGGCGGCCGGCGCGGGCAGGGTGGGCGCGCGGTCCACGGTGGTCGCCGTGTCGAGCAGCCGGGCCTGCGCCGCCACCGTCGGATGGCCGAACAGCCGGACCATCGGCAGGGTCACCCCGAACCGCTCGGCGACGCGCTGCTGGACCTGGCCGAGCAGCAGGGACTGTCCGCCGGCGTCGAAGAAGCTCTCCTCGCGGCCGACCGCCGGGCGGCCGAGCACCGCGCACCAGATGTCGTGCAGCGCCCGCTCGGTCGGCGTCGCCGGCTCCTGGCCCGGGGCGACGTCGTGCGCCGGGTCGGGCAGGGCGCGTTCGTCGACCTTGCCGGTGACGGTGAGCGGGAAGGCGTCGAGCACGACGACCGCGCGCGGCAGCGCGTACTCCGGCAGTTCCCGGGCCAGCGCGGCGCGCAGCGCCGCCGGGTCGGGTGGACCGCCGGCCGGGGTCGCGTACGCCAGCAGCTCACCGTCGCGGGCGACGGCGCGGACGGCGGCCACGCCGGGCTGCCGGGCGAGGACCGCCTCGATCTCGGTCAGCTCGACCCGGAAGCCCCGGACCTTGACCTGCCGGTCGAGCCGGCCGAGACAGACCAGTTCGCCGCCGGGCAGCCGGGTGCCGAGGTCGCCGGTGGCGTAGGTGGGGACGCCGTCGGGGTCCACACCGAACCGGTCGCTGTGCTGGCCGAGGTATCCCGGGGCGAGGTGGGGGCCGCGCACCACGATCTCGTCGCTGCCCGGCGCCAGGCGCAGCTCGTACCCGGGCAGCGCCGCGCCGATCGGCAGCGGGCCGGTGGCGGTCGGGTCGGCCTCGGCGAGCGGCAGGACGTACCGGGCGGCGAAGGTCATCTCGGTGGCGCCGTAGCCGTTGACCAGGACGCAGTCCGGGGCGAACCGGCCGGTGCCGCGCGCGGCGTCGGCGTGGGTGGCCTGCTCGCCGCCGAGCAGCACCACCCGGACGGAGTCCAGCCGGCGCGGGCCGAGGGTGTCGAGCAGGAACCGGTAGACGGTCGGGGTGGAGTGGTAGACGGTGACCCGGTGCCGGGCGAGCTGCTCGACCGCGTACGCCAGCCCGTGCCGGCGCAGGTCGACGGGGACGACGGCGGCGCCGGTGAGCAGCGCCGGCCACAGGTCGGGGATGGCCGCGTCGAAGCTGAACGAGGCGAGCAGGCTGAGCCGGTCGTCCGGGCCGATGGACAGGGTGCGGATCTGGTTGTCCACGACGTGGAGCAGGTTGCGGTGGGTCTGCGCGACCGCCTTCGGCAGGCCGGTGGAGCCGGAGGTGAAGAGCACGTACGCGGGGGTGTCCGGGTCGACGGGCACGGGGCGCAGCGGGGCGGGCGCGGTGTCGTCGAGGACGACGACCGGGGTGTCCGACCGGTCGGCGCGCAGCCGCTCGGCCAGGTCCCGGTACGCGGCGGCGCAGGCGATGACGCGCACGTCGGCGGCGGCGAGCATGTGCCGCAGTCGCGCGACGGGGAACCCCGGGTCGAGCGGCACGTACGCGCCACCGGCGGCGAGGGTGCCGAGGATGGCGGCGACGGTCGGCGCGCCGTGCCCGGTGAGCAGGGCAACCCGGTCGCCGGCGCGCAGGCCGACGGCGGTGAGCGCGGCCGCGTGTCCCCCGGCGTCCCGGGTCAGTGTGGCGTAGTCGACCTCGTGGGCCTCGCCGAGGATCGCCGGCCGGTCGGGTCGATCGGACGCGACGGCCAGGAGACGTTCGATGATCATTGGTTGTGCCATCTCAGGGAGCGAGATCGGCTCCACTGTGGGCAGGCACGTGGGAATAGACGATTGTGATCATGATCCCCCCCAGGACTTCACGATGGAAGCAGGATATGGCTCCATGACCTGGGTGAAAGAGCATCGATCGGAGTCGGTCCGAAGGTCCGACGAGCAGGCGGTGATCGGCCGCCGAAATTCAACCGATCATCCCTCTAGCGTGTAGAGGAGTTTCAACGTAAGTAACCTTCGGCGAGCAATTCTCCGGCGAGCAGGCCCGCGGGCCGCTGTTTTTTCGCCCCAAACAGCACCTTAACGGCCGCTCAGGGTGACGATGAACGCCGGGCGTCACTCATCGTACCGCCGTGGTGGCGATCGGTCGACGCCTCGGGTGAAGCTTTCCGGCAACTGGGCGACGAGGTCCTGGAACTCCCCGACGGTCACGGTCTCCCTCAACGTGGCGAAGACGGCCCGGACACCGACCTGGGCGGTGGCCGGCTCGACGCCGGCCCGCTCGGCCACCCGGCGCAGGAACTCCAGCGGGCCGAACGTGTCGGGCCGCCCCGCGTCCGCCGGGCCGGTGAGATAGGCGCTCAGGTCGTCCGGGAACTGCGCGGCCAGGTCGTCGGCCTCGCCGGCCCGGACCCGCTCGGCCACCGTCCGCAGCACCGCCCGGGAGATCGCGGCCGCCTGCTCCGGTCGCAGCTCCGCCCGGCGGGCCACCGCGTCGACGAAGAGAGGAAAACGCACCGCGGCCTCCTGCCATCCACGAACTGTCGGGAGTCCGATGCCGCCCCCGACCCGGATCCGGTCGGGGTTCCGACACCGCGCCCGCCCGGCCTCGGATCGGCAACCCGTGCGCGGTTACCCGCCCCCGGCCGGCGCAAACGCCCTCCACCTCGGCCGGTGACGCGGGCCCGGGCCGGCGCGGGCCAGCAGGCCGGCGGCGGCGACGGCACAGCACGTCGCGACGACGGCCAGCAGGAGCGGGTAGCCGGCCGGGTTGCCCAGCGCGGTGGCCGCGGCGACCGGGGCCACCGCCTTGACGACCGTGACCGACGCGGCAAGCCGGCCGGCGATGCTGGCGTAGGCCGTCGCGCCGTACCGCTCGGCGAGCAGCGCGGGCGTGGCGAGGCCGGCCACGCCGAGACCTGGTCCGAAAACGACGACGCTGATCACGGCGCCGGCCCGGGTGCCGGCCAGCAGCGGGGCGGTGGCGACCAGGGCCCGCCGGTCGGCGTCGTCGGTCCGCCCCGACCGGCCGGACGGGCCGCCGGGCTGCGGGCGCCGCACCGCGAGGGCGGCGACGAGCCGCCACGCGCGGGCCCGGTGCCCGCCGACCCGTGGGGTCGGCGGGCACCGGGACGCTCGTACGCATCAGCTGCCGCAGCAGCCGACCCGCGCGCCGGAGGGGGCCGCGTCGAGCGTGACCAGGCTCAGCGGTGAGGAGAGCGGTCCACCGGCGACCCCGGTGGCGAGACCGCGCGCGGCCGGAGCCACGGCGGGGGCGGGACCGCAGCAGCTCTCCCCGGTGACGGAGTCGGCGGGGTCGCTGTTGCACACCCCGGTCTCGGGGAGTTCGAGCTGTACGTCGCGGGCGGCGTCCCAGTCGCCGGCGAGGGCGGCGACGACCGAGCGGACCTGCTCGTAGCCGGTGGCCATGAGGAAGGTGGGCGCGCGGCCGTAGCTCTTCATGCCGACGGCCCAGTAGCCGACCTCCGGGTGGGACAGCTCGTCGACACCGTGCGGGGGCACCGTGCCGCAGGAGTGCTCGTTCGGGTCGATCAGCGGGGCGAGCGCACGGGTGGCGCCCAGCACCGGGTCCAGGTCCAGCCGCAGCTCGGCGGCGACGGAGTGGTCCGGCCGGAAGCCGGTGGCCGCGACGATCCGGTCCACCAGCACCGACTCCTCGGCCCCGTCGGCGTGCCGCACCACCACCGCGACCCGGCCGCCGGTCGGGGTCAGGGCGTGCACCGAGAAGCCGGTGAGCAGGCGGATCCGGCCCGCGTCGACATGTTCGCGCAGCCGGGTGCCGAGCGCGCCCCGAGCCGGCAGCGCGTCGGCGTCCCCGCCGCCGTAGGTCCGGGTCGGGCTGGCCGACCGGATCGCCCAGGTCACCTCGGTGCCCGGCGCGGCAGCGGCCAGCTCGGCCAGGGACAGCAGGGTGTTGGCGGCGGAGTGTCCAGCGCCGACGACCAGGGTGTGCCGGCCGGCGAACCGGTCCCGGTCGGCGCCGAGCACGTCGGGCAGGGCGTGCTCCAGGAACGCCCCGGCGTCCTGCTCGCCCCGGGCGGGCAGGCCGGACGCGCCGAGCACGTTCGGGGTGCCCCAGGTGCCCGAGGCGTCGATCACCGCGCGGGCGAGCAGTTCGTCGCCGTCGGCGAGGCGGACCAGGAACGGCGCGCTCTCCCGGCCGGCGGTACGCAGCCGGTCCAGGCCGAGCCGGCTGATCGCCTGCACCCGGGCACCGAAGCGTACGTGCGGCTTGATCGCCGGCAGCTCGGCGAGCGGCTGCAGGTAGTCGGCGGCGAGCTCGGCCCCGGTGGGGAGGGCGTCGGGGTCGGGGGCGATCCAGCCGGCCACGTCGAGCAGCCGGCGGGCAGCGGCGTCGACGTCGTAGCGCCACGGGGAGAACACCCGTACGTGCCCCCACTGCCGTACCGCCGCGCCGGCGCTGTCACCGGCCTCCAGGACGGTGAAGGGCAGGCCACGCTCGTGCAGGTGCGCCGCGGCGGCGAGGCCGACCGGTCCGGCGCCGATCACCACGACGGGCAGCTCGTCCAGGACACTCATGGGACAACTCCTCTGTCTCGAAAACTGTCGAATCAAAAGGGCGCACGCGGCTCCGGTCGTGCCGGCCGGCGCGGGTCAGCCCACGACGGGGCTGCGGCGTTCCAGCAGCATCACGTCGCGCCAACGACCGTGGTGCCGGCCGACCCGCTCCCGGCTGCCGATGACCCGGAAGCCGGCCCGTCGGTGCAGGGCGAGGCTCGCCCCGTTCTCCGGGAAGATCCCGGACTGGATGGTCCAGATCCCGGCCGCCTCGGTGGCGGCGATCAGGGCGTCCAGCAGCAGCGTGGCCACACCCCGCCCCCGCGCGGCGGGGTCGACGTAGACGGAGTGCTCGACCACCCCGGCGTACACCGGGCGGGCCGAGGTCGGTGAGACGGCGACCCAGCCGAGCACGGTGTCGTCGGCGTCGACGGCGACGAAGCGGTGCGCGGCGTGCCGGCCCGCGTCGAACGCCGCCCAGGTGGGCGCGGCCGTCTCGAAGCTCGCATCGCCCCCGTCGAGCCCGGCCTGGTAGATCGCCAGGACCCGCTCGGCGTCCGCGACCGTCATCGGGCGGACGGTGACGCCGGCCATCAGCAGACTCCGTTCGGCTCGGGGGCGGGACGCCCCATGACGACGTCGGCGGCGGAGGGGAAGCAGCCGACGCAGGCGTCGTTGACGCGGTAGTGGCGGGCCGTGCCGACCGGCTCGACCAACACAAACCGCACCTCGGTCAGGATCTTGAGGTGCTGGGAGACGGTCGACTGGGCGAGCCCGACCGCCGCGACGACCTCCCCCACGCTCATCGGCCGGGCGTGCCGGGCCAGGTACTCCACGATCTGCACCCGGGTCGGGTCGGCCAGGGCCCGGAACCAGGACGCGTACGTCCGGGCCGTGTCCCGGTCGAGCAGGTCACCCATCTCCCACCTCATCATCGTCGATCGCCGATTGACGATCGACCCTACCCGGCCATCGCCACCACGCCCGACCGGACCCCCGTCGGCGGACCGCCTGTCTCGACGACCGTCGAATCAGAGACTTGCACGCTGATTAGACAGATGTCAACCTAGACTCATGCCGAAGCAAGGAACGTCGCTCACCATCGCCGACCTGAACGGGGACGCGCCCTGCTGCCCGCCCCTGGCCCGGGGTCGCGTACCGGCCGAGACCGCCGCGGTCCTCGCCCCCGCGTTCAAGGCGCTCGGCGACCCGGTACGGCTGCGACTGATGTCGATGATCGCCTCGGCCGAGGGCGGCGAGGCGTGCGTCTGCGACCTCACCCCCGCCTTCGACCTGACCGGACCGACGATCTCCCACCACCTGCGGACACTGCGCGAGGCGGGCCTGGTGGACGCCGAGCGGCGCGGCACCTGGGTCTACTACCGGGCCCGCCCCGGCATCCTGCGCCAACTGGCGGCACTGCTCACCGTCGAACCCGCCACCGGGCCGTAGCCACCGGCCCGCCACGCCGGACGGCCCGGAGGCGGGCGGGCCGCTCAGCCCGCGTCGCCGCGCCCGGACGCCGGCACACCTGCCCGCCGTCGCGGCCAACGGGACACCTGCCCGGCGAGCGCGGTGATCACGTACGCGGCGTCCCGGCCGACGCCGCGCAGCGTGTTGGAGGCGAAGGACCGCTGGAACTCCAGCCCGAGGTGGACGATCCCCGGACGGCTGGTGGAGACCCCGCCCACCTGCCGGGGTCCACCCCGCCGCGGGGCGCCGAGGGAGTCGAGGTACCCGAGGTCCGGGCGGTAACCGGTGGCGAAGAGGACCGCGTCGACCGGCTCGACGACCCCGTCGCTCCAGACGACGCCGTCGGGGGTGAACGCGGTGAACATCTCCCGGCAGGTGATCAGCCCGGAGGCGAGGGCGGCCCGGTGGACACCGGTGTCGATCACCGCCGGGTGCCGGACGACGCGGCGCAGGACGGCGGCGGGCAGCCGGTCCAGGCCGGTGACGTCCAGCCAGTGGTGCAGGTCCCGGCCACGGATCCGTTGCGGCAGGAACCGCACGGACCCCCTGGTGGCGAGGGTGACCTGCGCGTACGCCGCGATCTCGCGGGCGACCTGGACGGCGGAGTTGCCGGCGCCGACGACCACCACCCGCCGGCCGGCGTACCGGTCGGGCCGGCGGTAGCGGGCGACGTGCCGCAGGTCGCCGGCGAAGTCGTCCTGGCCCGGCAGCCGCGGCAGGTACGGGTTGCCGAAGGATCCGCTGGCGGCGACCACCCCCGCCGCGGCGATCCCCTCCCCCGCCTCGGTGCGGACCAGGTATCCCCCGTCGGGACGCGGGTGCACCGAGCGGACCCGGACCCCGGTGCGGATGTCGACGTCGAGACCGTCGGCGTAGCGGCGCAGGTACGCCACGACCTCATCCCGGCGCGGATACCGGTCCGGGTCGCCGCCGAACGCCATCCCGGGCAGCGCGCTGTAGCGCGCCGGCGAGAAGAGAGTGAGGCTGTCGTAGTAGCCCGGCCAGGAGCCGACCGGCTCCTCACCGGCATGCAGGACGACCGGTCGCAGGCCGGCGGAGCGGGCGGCCCGGGCTGCGACGAGGCCGGACTGGCCACCACCGACGACCACCACAGGTTCGGTTCGCGTAGTCACCAGCAGATCATATCGTCATTTCGTTAAATGACAATATGATGTCGGAGGGAGAAGGTGTGACCATGAGCCAGGCGGCGACCGGACAGTCGGACCCCACGAGCGGGGAGGGCGTCGACACGCCCGTCGGACTGGAACTCCGCACACAGGAGTTCCTGAGGGCCCTGGCCAGCCCCACCCGACAGCGGATCATGATGCTGTTCGCCCGGGGCGCCGAACTGTCGGTGGGCGAGGTCGCCGAGCGTGCGGGGATCAGCCAGGCCACGGCGTCGCAGCAGTTGACGCTGCTGCGACGGGGCCGGGTGGTCACCTCGCGGCGCGACGGGAAGACGGTCTGGTACCGGGCCGACCGTGACGGGGCGCTCGCCGCCCTCGCCGAACTCCAGTCATACCTGACCACCTGCTGCTGACCCCCCACGCGGGCAGCCCGCGCACCCACGCTTGACATCCGGCAGGAATATCAACAAGGATTGACTCAATGAGAATTGAGCTTCATTCCCTGCCCAGGCGGGCCCGGATCCACGCCGCGCTCGGCGAGGCCTCGCGGCTCGCGATCGTGGACGCGCTCACCGTCGGCGACGCCTCGCCCGGCGAGATCGCCCAGGCCCTCGACCTGCCGACCAACCTGGTCGCCCACCACGTGAAGGTGCTCACCGAGGCCGGCCTCGTCGTCAAGGCCCGTTCCGAGGGTGACCGGCGGCGCACCTACCTGCGACTGCGGCCGGAGGCGATGGCCGCGCTCGCCACGCCGCCGCTGCCCGGGGTGGACCGGGTCGTCTTCGTGTGCACGCACAACTCCGCCCGCTCCCAGCTCGCCGCCGCCCTGTGGCGACGTCGTACCCACGGCGCCGCCGCGTCGGCCGGCACCAGGCCGGCGAGCCGGGTCCACCCCCGGGCGGTGGCGGTCGCGAACCGCCACCGGCTGGATCTCGACCCGACCGGCACCGCGCACGTCGGCGACGTCGTCCGCGGCGACGACCTGGTGATCGCCGTGTGCGACAACGCCCACGAGGAACTCACCGGCCCGATCCGCCCCCGGCTGCACTGGTCCGTCCCCGACCCGGTCCGGGCGGACACCGACGAGGCGTTCGAAGCCGCGTACGCCGACCTCGCCGACCGCGTCGACCGCCTCGCCCCCGCCGTCCTCCCCCGGAGCCAGTCATGACCGACACCCGCCCTCACCTGCGCGCCGACCTCTCCGTCGACCAGCAGCTCGCCCTACGCACCGCGGCGACCCGGCTGGCCGCCGAGTTCGACGGCAGCTACGGCGCCGAGACCGTCGAACGGTTCCTGCACGCCAGCTACGACCAGTTCGCCACCGACAGCAGCATCCCCCACTACCTGCCGCTGCTCGCCGAACGCTTCACCCGGCAGCGCCTGCACGCCCTGGCCCGGGTCGAGGGCCACCACCGCGACGGTCGGCCGGTGGTGCTCTTCCTGTGCACCCACAACGCCGGCCGCTCCCAGATGGCCCTCGGGTTCCTGACCCACCTCGCCGGCGACCGGGCGGTGGCCTGGTCCGGCGGCAGCGAGCCCGGCAACCAGGTCAGCCCGGCCGCGGTCGCGGCGATGGCCGAACGGGGCATCGACATCTCGGAGGAGTTCCCCAAGCCGTGGACCGACGAGGTCGTCCGCGCCGCCGACGTCGTGGTCACCATGGGCTGCGGGGACGCCTGCCCGGTCTTCCCCGGCACCCGCTACGAGAACTGGGACCTCGACGACCCGGCCGGGCTCGACCTGGCGGGCGTACGACCGATCCGGGACGAGATCGAACGTCGCGTCCGCCGGCTCCTCGACGAACTGCGGATCACGACACCGTAGCGGGTCGACCGATCCGGGCAGAACGGGACTTCCGGCCCCGCGGCAGGCCCCCTGCGCCCCTGCCCGCCCTCACCCGCGCCGCCTAGCGTCGAGGGCGGAACGAGGAGGTCGCCATGCGGACGTGGCAGGTGCAGGACGTGATGACGACGGAGGTCGCGGCGGTCCGGGAGGGCACCGCGTACCGGGAGATCGTGGACGTGCTGACCGGCCGGCACGTGACCGCGGTGCCGGTGGTGGACGGTGCCCGGCGGGTGCTCGGCGTGGTGTCCGAGGCTGACCTGCTGCACAAGGTGGAACTGCTCGGTCGGCCGCACGAGCGGCGGATCCTCCCGAGCCGGCACGACCGGGAGGCCCGGGCCAAGGCCGGCGCGACCCTGGCCGTCGACCTGATGACCGCTCCGCCGGTCTGCGTCGCCCCCGACGCCACCATCACCGAGGCGGCCCGGATCATGGACCGGTGCCAGGTGAAGCGGCTGCCGGTGACCGACGACCTGGGCCGGCTGGTCGGCATCGTGACCCGGGGCGACCTGATCCGGGTGCACCTGCGCCCGGACGCGGACATCCGCCGGGACGTGGTCGGCGACGTGCTGCACCGGGCGCTCGGCGTCGCCGACGACGCGGTCGACGTGACCGTCCACGGTGGCGTGGTGACCCTCACCGGCCAGCTCGACCGCTGGTCGAGCGTGCACCTGGCGCTGCGCCTGACCGCGCGGGTCAGCGGGGTCGTCGAGGTGGTCGACGCGCTCGGGTACGCCATCGACGACGCGCCGCTGGGCGCGCTGCGCTTCGCCGCCACCCCCGCCGGCATCGCTTGACAGTGCCGGCCTCAGCCCTCGGCGAGGGCGTCGAGCAGCAGCGACGCCGTCCAACTGAACGCCGCCGGACCGAGCCCCGCCCGGGTGTCCGGGTGGAAGTACTCGTGGCAGCCACCGGTGGCCACCAGCTCCAGCGTGGACTCGCGCAGCCCGGCCGCCAGGTCGGGCCGGCCGTGGGTGAGCAGCCCGCGCCAGAGCGGCAAATCGTCACATGTCTTGTTATTTGTCAATCGTCGTCCTCGACGCGCCTTGCGTGCTTCGCAGTCGTCCGCCCCTCCTTCGGGCTGCTCGTCCTTCCCGCCGAGCCCGCTTTCGATGACCGCCCGCACCTGACCGGACACACGGTGAAGCACCCGCTCGATCATGCTGACGGGAAGGCTCGTCGTCCGTAGCATCGTTCGCGGACCCGCGTCGGCGGGTACGGGGGAGGCCGGCGGTACGCGCTGCGCGTGACGCCGGAGGTGCGCCAGCACCACTTGTCCGTATCCGCCACAGGCAAAGGGGCCGGCGATGGATCGCACACGTCAGGACACTCCGGCGAGCACCGAGGGTGAGGACTACACCCGCCGGCTGCAACGTCTCGGCGGCGCCCGCTGGAAGCAGCTCCTCGACGTGCAGGCGCCGTACCGGTGGAATCTGCGTCGCCTGCACCTCGGCCGCACCCTCGACGTGGGCTGCGGGCTCGGCCGGAACCTGGCCAACCTCGGCGGCGACGCGGTCGGGGTGGACCACAACCCGACGTCGGTCGCGCACGCCCGGGCCGCCGGGCACGAGGCGTACACGATCGAGGAGTTCTTCCGCTCCCCGCACGCCCGGCCCGACGCCTTCGACTCGCTGCTCGCCGCACACCTGCTGGAGCACCTCCCCGGCGGCCAGGCGCTGGAGGTCATCTCCTCCTACCTGCCGTTCGTCCGCTCCGGCGGCACCGTCGTCTTCATCACCCCGCAGGAGCGCGGGTACGCCAGCGACGCCACCCACGTCCGGTTCGTCGGCTTCACCGAGGCCGCGGAGGCTGCCCGTGACCTCGGCATGGCCGTGACCCGGCAGTACTCGTTCCCGTTCCCACGGGCGCTCGGCAGGCTCTTCACGTACAACGAGTTCGTCACCGTCGCCCGGGTGGCCTGACCGCCGCGCCGCCCGGCCGGACGGCGGCTACCGTGGCGGCATGGCCAACCCCACCCGCTGGGCGACCGAGACCGGTCCCGGGCACTCGCAGTGGTACATCGACCGTTTCCGCAAGCTTGCCGCCGACGGCGCGGACCTCGCCGGAGAGGCCCGCCTGGTCGACGCGACCGTGCCGCCCGGCTCGCGGATCCTCGACGCCGGCTGCGGCACCGGGCGGGTCGGTGCGGCGCTGGCCGCACGCGGTCACCGGGTCGTCGGGGTGGACGCCGATCCGGCGCTGGTCGAGGCCGCCCGGGCCGACCACCCCGGCCCGCGCTGGCTGGTCGGTGACCTCGCCGAACTGGACCTGGCCGCTGCCGGCGAGCCGGAGCCGTTCGACGCGGCGGTGGTGGCCGGCAACGTGATGGCCTTCGTCGCCCCCGGCACCGAGCAGGCCGTGCTGTCCCGGATCGCCGCGCACCTGCGCCCCGACGGGGTGGTGCTGGTGGGCTTCGGCACCGACCGGGGCTACCGGATCGAGGACTTCGACGCGGACGCCGTCGCCGCGCGGCTGCGCCCCGAGCACCGCTTCGCCACCTGGGACCTGCGCCCCTGGCGCGACGACGCGGACTTCGCCGTCAGCGTGCTGCGCAAGCCCGCGCGGTGACCGGCCGCCCGTCCCACCCCCGTCGACCGGGGCGGACGGGACGCTGACCAGCCCTCCGGACGTCAGGCGGGGGCGGCGACCGCCCGGGCGGCGGCCGGGTCGAGCGGGCTGCCCGCCGGCACCAGGCTGACCAGCCCGGCGGGCAGCCGCAGCGGGCGTACGTCGCGGTAGCCGAGCATCCCCAGCACCTCCGCGTCGGCCAGCACGTACCGCCGGCCCAGGTCGGTGACGACGGAGATCGCGCCGCCGGTGGCGCCGGGCGCCGCGACGGACTCGACGACCGCGCCCCGACCGGGCTCCACCACCACGTGGTCGGCCAGCACCCCGCGCCCGGTGGGGGCGGTACGGGCCACCGCGGTCAGGTCGGGCACCCTCGCCCCGACCCGTACGTCGTCGACCTCACCGTCGTCGCCCACCCGGACGCAGAGCCCGCCGCCGTCGACACCGGCCAGGCGCGGCGGGGCGGTCGGCGGCGCGGCGGGGCCGGTGGAGACGAGGGCGGGCAGCTTCGGCAGCGCGGCGAACCGGCCGAGACTGATCAGCTCGGGCTCGTCCTGGCCGGTGCGGGCCATCAGCAGGGCCGCCTGCAACTCGGTGATGCCGGCCAGGCCGTCCCGCAGGGCGACGGCGTACTGGCGACCACCGCCGGAGTTGCGCACCAGGTAGACGTCGCCGACCGCCGCGCCGGACACCCGGGCCGACCGCTGACCGAGGTCGGGCAGGGCCGGCGGGGCCAGGTCCGCCCCGGCCGGCAGGGAGTTGAGCAACGCCGGCGCGACCGGCACGGCCCGCTCCCGGGTGGCAGCGAGGGCCGCCAGCACCCGGGCGGTGTCACGCAGCAGGTAACGCCGCTCCCGCCAGAGCAGGTGCAGGCTGCCGTCCGGGTGCCGCAGCAGCACCCCCTCCTCGCCGGCCGGGCGTCCGCCGGTGGCGTCCCGCCCGATCAGCAGCGCCGAGCGGGGGGCCGCCCGGTCCGCCTGCGTCGGGACCAGGGAGCAGACCGTCCAGGGGGTCGTCGAGAGCCGTCCCGGTGCGGGCAGCGAGTCCGGTGCGTCGGCGATGCCCAGCGGCAGGCCCCGGGGCACCCCCTCGATGGAACGGCGGGAGACCAGCACGGTGCTGGACCGGTCGGCGCCGATGATCAGCAGCGCCGAGGCGTAGTTGCGCACCGGGTGCAGCTTGCCGTCCCGGTAGACGAACCGGGCGCCGGACTCCTTCTCCACGATCACCGCACCGGGATCGCGCCACTTGCTGCCGCCGCCGGCGAACAGACCGTAGAGGGCGAAACCGCCCAGGGCGATCGCGGCCACCAAAACGCTGGCCAGGCCCGCGCCGGCCAGCCGGCGGAACGGCGACTGCGCCGGGTCGGTCTCCCGCATGACCAGCGCAGCGACCGCCCGCTGGACGGTGAACTGGTACGAGTGCAGCTGGTCCTGCCGCGACGGCATGGTGTCCCTTCCGGCGAGTCGTCGGGGCACAGGATATGCGTTCCGTCGATGTCCCGTGGACCCTGCGTCGCCGGCCGGTCGCACCGTGGGCCGCGCCCGGGTGGCGTATAACCACGGGATGGACAGCAACGACTGGGACGCCCGCTACGCCGCCTCACCGGAGCTGGTCTGGACGGCCGAGCCGAACCGCTTCGTCGTCGAGGCGGTCGCCGACCTGCCTCCGGGTGACGCGCTGGACCTCGCCGCCGGGGAGGGCCGCAATGCGGTCTGGCTGGCCGGGCGGGGCTGGCGGGTCACCGCGGTGGACTTCTCCCCGGTGGCGGTGGACCGCGGCCGGGACCTGGCCGCGCGCCGGGGCGTACCGGTGCGCTGGCGGGTCGGCGACGTCACCACGGACCGCCCCGAGCCCAGCCGGTACGACCTGGTGGTCGTCGCCTACCTGCACCTTCCGCCGGCGCAGTTCGCGGCGGCCCTGGCCGGGGCGCGGGCGGCGCTGCGCCCCGGCGGCACGATCGTCGTGGTCGGGCACGACCGCGCCAACCTCGACGGCGGGGTCGGTGGCCCCCGGGATCCGGAGATCCTGCTGACCCCGGAGGCGGTGGTCGCCGGGCTCGACGGGCTGCCGGTGGAGCGGGCCGACACCGTCCGCCGGACGGTCACCGTGGACGACACGACCAGGGACGCGCTCGACACGCTGGTGGTGGCCCGCCGGCCAGCCTGACCCCCGCAGGGGTGACCCGGCCGCAGCCACGATCGCAGCCGCAGCGGCAGCGGCAGCGGCAGCGGCCGGGAGGATGCCGCTGGGGCGCTACGGACTTGATGGCGAATCTGGATCAGATCGCCGGAGGCGGCGATCCACGTCTGCGATCAGGTCGGTAGCGGGGTCCGACACACCCCCCGGCCTCCCGCGCACCGTGCCCCGGGAGGCGGCGACGCAGGGCCGAGATGGGCCCGGCGTGGTCAGGGGCGCAGGTGAAGACGGTCGATGACCCCGGCCACCTCGTGGTCCAGGGTCACCGCGTCGTCGGGCAGGTAGAGCGGGGTGAGGGTGCCGTCGATCAGGTGCACGTCGGAGAGGCACACGCCGGCCGCGGCCACCTTGATCCTTACCTGCCCGTGGCCGGGCTCGGGCATCGGCACCGTCTCCACCCGCAGCGCCCGGTCGGTCACGTGCAGCCGTCCGGCCAGCATCTCCGCCACCACAGCTCTCCTCCGTCCACCGGCATCCCGATCTTCACCCGGGTACCGGGGGTGGCGGCGGGACGCGTGCCGCACCGGAAATCCGCGCGGTTCCCGCCCGCACCGGTAGCATCCCGGCACGACAGGCGACGGCGAGGAGGCCGGGGTGGGCGCGCGTTTCGAGGAACTGGCCTGGCGGGAAACCCCGATCGGCACGATAAGCCTGCGCCGACGCCGCGACCCGGCACTCGACGTCGACGTGTACGAGGTGAAACTCGACGACGATTTCCTGATGTCCAGCCTCTTCCCCGTGGCCGAGATCGAGCTGGCCCGGCTGGGCCTGGCGCCGCTGGGCGGCAACGACCTCGACGTGGCGGTCGGCGGGCTCGGCCTCGGCTACACCGCCCGCACCGCGCTGGAGGACCCCCGGGTCCGGTCCCTGGTGGTGGTGGAGGCGATCGAGGACGTGATCGACTGGCACCGCCGGCAGCTGCTGCCGTTCGCCGCAGGGCTGGCGCCGGACCCGCGTACCCGGTTCGTGCGGGCCGACTTCTTCGCCGCGGTGGCCGACGGCGACGGCCTCGACCCGGAGCAGCCGGGCCGCCGGTTCCACGCCGTGCTGCTGGACGTCGACCACTCCCCCCGGCACGTCCTGCACCCCAGCCACGCCCCGTTCTACACGCCCGACGGGCTGCGCCGGCTGGCCGAGCTGCTGCACCCGGAGGGAGTGTTCGCGCTCTGGTCGGACGACCCGCCGGACGCCGACTTCGGCCGGGTGCTCGCCGAGGTGTTCCCGACCTCGCAGGCCCACGTCGTCGGATTCGCCAACCCGCTCACCGGGGGCGAGTCGGCCAACACGGTCTACGTGGCCCGTCGCTGACCTGGCCTTCCCACCCCTTTCCCGGCATGTCGCGCGGCCCGCCGGGAAGGCAGCCGGCAACTCGTCAGAAGGGTGCTGGACATGCGGGCCATGCTCTGGGTCATCGGCGTCGTCGGCGGCGCGCTCATCCTGCTCGGGCTGCTCCTGGAGGTGGCCCGCTGGCTGGTCGTCATCGGGGCGATCGCGCTGGTCGCGGTGATCGTGCTGGCGTTCGTGCGGGGCCGGCAGATGATGCAGCGCCACTCCCCCGGCCGGCGCTGACCCGGCGGCCGTACCGGGTGCGTCTGCGGCGGGGACGCATGTCGGCAAGCCGACAGGACCGCAACCGTGCGGGCCGGTCGGGCGTGGGTCGGTCATGACTCGACGCCCGGCACCACCGGGCCCGACACGGGGAGCACCCTCATGGCCCACCTCGCTCGACGCATGATGCTGGCGGCAGCCGTCGCCGGACTGCTGTCCACCTCTCTCGGTGTGGCCGGCTCCGGGGCGGCCTCTGCCGCGCCCAGGACCGCCGCCCGCGCCTGCACCATCACCACCCTGCCGTTCCCTGCCGACGTCTACCGCGCCGACGCGCAGGCCGTCGACCCGACCGGCCGGTTCGCCGCCGGCACGGCCCTGCGGGTCGGCGAGGAGGGCAACCAGCTGATGCTGCTGGTCTGGGCCCGCGGGCGGCTCACCACCGTGGAGTCGCCGCTGGCCGACTCGGTGGCGGACGTCAACGCCCACGGCGTGGTGGTCGGCAACGGCTGGATCGGCGGCCACGCCCGGCCGTGGGTCTACCGGGACGGAAAGATCGAACTGCTGCCGACCCCGTCCGGCTACGCCGCGGCGGCGGCGATCAACAAGGCGGGTGACATCGTCGGCTGGGGCGAGGAGCCCGGAATCTGGCGGAAGGTGCCGCTGCGCTGGCCGGCGGCCCGCCCCGGCACGGTGGAGGTGCTGGAGGCTCCGGCCGAGGCCACGCCGGTGGGGATCACCCGGAACGGCACCGTCGTCGGTTCCGCCGGGGACTTCGCGGAGTGGACCGGCTGGGTGCGGTACCCGGACGGCCGGGTGGAGGAGCTGACCGTGCCGGGCGCACGATCGTCGGTCGTCCATGCCGCGGAGGGGCACTGGGCGGTCGGTCGGGTCGACCTCGGTGAGGCGAACACCGTGAAGGTGCGGTGGAACCTGCGGGACCGTTCCTGGTCGCGGCTGGCCGACGAGTTGCCCTGGGTGGTGGACGTCAACGCCCGCGGGGTTGTGGTCGGTGGTGACCGCGTCGTCCGGGGTACCTCCTCCCGGGTCCTGCCCGGCGGTGGTGACCGGGTGGGTGTCGGCACGCGCGCCATCGCCGACACCGGCGCGATCGTCGGGTTCCGCAACGACGACGGCCGGGTGACGCCGGTGCGCTGGACCGGCTGCTGACGCCGGCCTGACGGGCGGCACCGGGCCGGGCATCGCCGACCAGCGACGCCCGGCCCGGTGCGCACCCCGAGGGGTCACCCTCCGCACCGGTGCGGCGACTTGCGGTACGGGCGGTGACGCGCCTCCGGCGCCGTGCGGTGCTGCACCACCGCACGGCGCCGGGGGGCGGGCGACGAGCGCCGACTCGCCGCACCTACGCCACCGTAGGTTACCGGCCCGTAAGTTACGCTGGGAGTACGGCGCCGGTGCACCGGCCGGCGCGGCCACCACCGGCGACAGGAGACCCGATGGACCTGACCGAGCGGCCCTGGCTGCGCAGTTACGCCCCGGACGTCCCGGCCACCATCGCGCCGTCGGACGAGTCGCTGGTCGATCTGCTGCGCTCCGCGGCCCGTCGGTTCGGTCCCCGGGTCGCTCTCGACTTCTTCGGCGCCACCACCACGTACACCGAACTGGACGCCCAGGTGGCGCGCGCCGCCGAGGCGTTGCGCCGGCTCGGGGTGGGCGCGGGCGACCGGGTGGCGCTGGTGCTGCCGAACTGCCCGCAGCACGTGGTGGCCTTCTACGCCGCGCTGCGCCTCGGCGCGGTGGTGGTCGAACACAACCCGCTCTACACCGCGCAGGAGCTGGCCCACCAGCTCGCCGACCACGGCGCCCGCGTCGCCGTGGTCTGGGACAAGGTCGCGCCGCTGGTGCGCGGGGCGGGCGCGGTGCAGACGGTCGTCGCGGTGGACCTGAGCCGGGCACTGCCCCGGCTCAAGCGGTGGGCGCTGCGGCTGCCGCTGCCGAAGGCCCGCGCCGCCCGGTCGGCGATGACCGCCCCAGCGCCGGGCGCGCTGAGCTGGGACACGCTGCTGGCCGACGCCGCACCGCTCGCCGCCGACCATCCCGCGCCGGGTCCGGACGACACGGCGCTGCTGCAGTACACCGGTGGCACCACCGGCACCCCGAAGGGCGCCATCCTCACCCACCGCAACCTGCGGGCCAACGCCGCGCAGGGCCGCGCCTGGGTGCCGGGCCTGCGCGACGGCGAGGAGACGGTGTACGCCGTGCTGCCGCTGTTCCACGCGTACGGGCTGACGCTCTGCCTGACCTTCTCGGTGGACATCGGCGCGACCCTGGTGCTGCTGCCCCGCTTCGACGTCGACCAGGTGCTCGACGCGGTCCGCCGCCGCCCGCCGACGTTCCTGCCCGCCGTCCCGCCGATCTACGAGAAGCTCGCCACGGCGGCCCGGGAGCGGGGCGTCGACCTCACCTCCGTCCGGTACGCGATCTCCGGGGCGATGGCCCTGCCGCCGTCGACCGTCGAGCTGTGGGAGTCGGTGACCGGCGGCCTGCTGGTCGAGGGGTACGGCATGACCGAGACCTCTCCGGTGGCGCTGGGCAACCCGGTCTCCCCGGCCCGCCGGCCGGGCACCGTGGGGGTGCCGTTCCCCTCCACCGAGGTCCGCATCGTCGATCCGGAGGACCCGTCCGTGGACCGGGCCCCGGGCGAGGCCGGCGAACTGCTGATCCGGGGCCCGCAGGTGTTCTCCGGCTACTGGAACCGCCCGGAGGAGACCGAGGCGGTGCTGCTGCCCGGCGGCTGGCTGCGTACCGGCGACGTGGTGGTGATGGACACCGACGGCTTCGTCCGCGTGGTCGACCGGATCAAGGAGCTGATCATCACGGGCGGCTTCAACGTCTACCCGTCCGAGGTGGAGGACGCCCTGCGCCGCGTGCCCGGGGTGCTCGACGCGGCGGCGGTGGGCCTGCCCGGGGAGCACGGCGGCGAGGAGGTCGTGGCGGTCGTGGTGCTGCACGAGGACTGCGTCACCGGCCCGGACGGCCTGCGCACCGCGTGCCGGCAGCACTGACGGCGTACAAGGTGCCGCGCCGGGTGGTGGTGGTCGAAGAGCTGCCCCGCTCGCAGATCGGCAAGATCCTGCGCCGCGAGGTCCGCGAACGGCTGCTCGCGCAGGGCTGAGCATGCCGGCCCAGAACCGCGCCAGGCGAGCCGGATCGCGGGCGTCGCTCAGGACGGCGTCCGCCCATCGCCTGGCCGCGCCGCCCTCGACGCTCGCTCCTCCCTCACCCACGACGTAGGCCGGTGTAGATCGAGACGTGCGCTCTGTGCTTCGGTCAGCGCGCCGACCGTACGCTGAGGAAGGTCCGTCACGCGATGGTGGGATCGGGCGCCTTGGCGGCCCGCTCGATCTCCGCGCGCCTGGCCTGCCAGAAGGACGCGTCGTGCTCCCGGTCGACGTGCGCGGCCACTGTCCCTGCCGACCCGTCGAGCTGTTCGCGCAGGATATCGGCGTGTCCGGCGTGCCGGCTCGTCTCGGTGAGCACGTGGACCAGGATGTTGAACAGCTTGACCTGCGGACGCGGCCACCAGGGCACGTGACCGGGCGCATCGACAGGCAGGGCGGTGATCGTCGCGTCTGAGTGCTGCCACACGCGACGGTAGCGGTCGGTGATCTCCTCGCGCGTCTCGTGCTCGGTCGCCCACATCTCGGTGTCGCTCGCCTGGACGTCGTCCCAACGGGGCAGAGCCTCCGGGAACGGCCGCCCGAAGACCTCGCCGAGGTACCGGGCCTCCCATATCGACAGATGTTTGACCAGACCGAGAAGATTGGTGCCGGTCACGGTCAAAGGGCGACGGATGTCGTACTCACCGAGCCCGTCCAGCTTCCACAGGATCGCTCCGCGCGCGTCTCGCAGATCCTCGTGCAGGAGCGTGCCGCGGACGGTCAGAACCAGTCCTCCCGCATCTCCAGCGTGGTGCGGTCCAGGCTGTCCAGCAGGTCGAACTGCGGCCCGGTCCGGGGCAGCTCGTGGCGGAAGAAGTACCGGGCCGCCTGCCGCTTGCCGGCGTAGAAGTCCGCGTCGACGCCCGCAGGCGCGGCGTCGATGGCCAGGAGCTGTTCCAGCCACATCCAGGCGACCACGACGTGCCCGACGGCCTCCAGGTAGACGCTGGCGTTGGCCAGGGCGAGGGCCGGGTCCCCGCTGCCCCACAGCCGGCGGGTGGTGGCGGCGATCCGGTCCACCGCCGTGCCGAGCCGCGCGGCCAGCTCGGCCGCCTCCCCGTCGGCCTTCCAGGCCCGGCTCACCGTCGCGCCGATCGTCTCCAGCAGCAGGGCCAGCCCGGCGCCGCCGCCCATGGTGGCCTTACGGCCGAGCAGGTCCAGCGCCTGGATACCGTGGGTGCCCTCGTGGATCGGGTTGAGCCGGTTGTCCCGCCAGTGCTGCTCGACGTCGTAGTCGCGGGTGTAGCCGTAGCCGCCGTGCACCTGGATGGCGAGGTCGTTGGCGGCCAGGCACCACTGCGACGGCCAGCTCTTGGCGATCGGGGTGAGCATGTCCAGCAGCAGGTGGGCCCGCTCACGGTCGGTGACCTCCGGGGCGGTCCGCTCCTCGTCGAGCAGCCGCCCGCAGTAGAGCACCAGGGCCAGCGCACCCTCCACGTAGCTCTTCTGGGCCAGCAGCATCCGGCGTACGTCGGTGTGGGCGACGATGGGCACCTGCGGTGCGGTGGGGTCCTTGTCGGCGGTCGGGCGGCCCTGGGGGCGCTGCCGGGCGTACGCCAGCGACTTGAGGTAGCCGGTGTAGCCGAGCGCGGTGGCGCCCGCCCCCACCCCGATGCGGGCCTCGTTCATCATGTGGAACATCTGGGCCAGGCCCTGGTGCGGGGGGCCGACCAGGTGGCCGACCGCGCCGGGGCGGCCGTCGGGCCGGTGCACCCCCTCGCCGAAGTTGAGCAGGGTGTTGGTGGTGCCCCGGTAGCCCATCTTGTGGTTGAGGCCGACCAGCGTCACGTCGTTGCGGGCGCCGAGCGCGCCGTCCGGCCCGACCAGGGTCTTCGGTACGACGAACAGCGAGATGCCCTTCACCCCGGCCGGCCCGCCGGGGATCTTGGCGAGCACCAGGTGCACGATGTTCTCGGCCAGCTCGTGGTCCCCGCCGGAGATCCACATCTTGGTGCCGAAGAGGCGGTACGTCCCGTCGTCCTGCGGCTCGGCCCGGGTGGTGATGTCCGCCAGCGAACTGCCCGCCTGCGGCTCGGACAGGCACATGGTGCCGAAGAACCGGCCCTGCACCATCGGCCGCACGTAGGTGTCGACCTGCTCGGCGCTGCCGTGGGCGAGCAGCAGGTTGGCGTTGCCCAGAGTCAGGAACGGGTACGCCGAGGTGCCGACGTTGGCGGCCTGCAGGAAGCCGAAAGCCGCGGCGGAGACGACGTGCGGCAACTGCATGCCGCCGACGGCCTCGTCCATGCTGGCGGCCAGCAGCCCGGTCCGGGCGAAGACGTCCAGCGCGGCCTTGACCTGCGGGATCATCCGCACCCGCCCGCCGGAGACGGTCGGTTCGCTGGTGTCCGCCGCCCGGTTGTGCGGGGCGAACTGCTCGACGGCCAGCCGCTCGGCGAGGTCCAGCACGTCGTCGAAGGTCTCCCGGGAGTGTTCGGCGTAGCGGGGGCGCTCGGTGAGCCGGCACACGTCGAGCCACTCGTACAGCAGGAAACGCAGGTCACGACGGGACAGCAGGGTGGACGACACGGCTCTCCTTCCGGGCGCGGCGCCGTCAGCCGCGACGCAGCCCGGCGATCGCCTCCGCCAGGTCATCCTGGCTGATCGGGCCGGCCGGCGCACCCTCGGTGGCCTCGCGCATCATCCCGTGTCCCGTCGTACGTCCACGTCCCTCGTCTGTCGGACCCCTGCTCCATGATGGCCGCGAGGCGGGAGCGACCCGCCCGGGAGAGGGGCACCGATGGCCGAGGTCCTGCTGTTCCACCACGCGCTCGGGTTGACGCCCGGGGTCCGCCACTTCGCCGCGACGCTGCGGCGGGCCGGGCACACCGTCCACCTGCCCGACCTGTACGACGGACGGGTCTTCCCCGACCTCGCGCAGGGCATCGCCCACGCCCGGGAGGTGGGGTTCGGCACCCTGCTCGAACGGGGCCGGCGTGCCGCCGACGGGCTGCCCGCCGGGCTCGTGCACGCCGGCTTCTCCCTCGGGGTCGTGCCGGCGCAGGCGCTGGCCCAGACCCGTCCCGGCGCGAAGGGCGCGCTGTTCGTCGATGCCTGCCTGCCGCCCTCGGAGTTCGGCGACGGATGGCCGGCGGGGGTGCCGGTGCAGATTCACGGCATGGACGCGGACACGCTCTTCGTCGACGACGGCGACCTCGACGCCGCCCGCGCCCTGGTCGAGGCGACGCCGCAGGCCGAGCTCTTCCTCTACCCCGGCAAGGAGCACCACTTCGCCGACGACAGCCTCCCGTCGTACGACGCCGCCGCCGCGACGCTGCTGACCACCCGGGTGCTCGGCTTCCTCGCCACGATCGGCTGACCCTCGCCGGTGCGGGTCGGGGGTCCCACCCTCCGGGTCCGTTCGGCCCTGTCGGCGCCCGGCGGGCCGGGGCAGGGTGGGGGGAGGAGGTGTTTCCCGATGACCCAGCCGTCCACCACCACGGGCCAGGCGCCGACCGTCCGCGAGCTCGAGGCCGCCGCCCGGTTGTCCCTGTACGCCCCGTCGGTGTTCAACACCCAACCCTGGCGCTGGCGGGTCACCCCGACCGCGCTGGAGCTGCGCTCCGACGGGTCCCGGCAGCTCGCCACCACCGACCCGGACGGCCGGCTGCTCACCCTGAGCTGCGGCGCGGTGCTGCACCACGCCCGGGTGGCGCTGACCGCCGGCGGCTGGACGGTCACCGTGGAGCGGCTGCCCGACCCGGCCGACCCAGGGCTGCTGGCCCGGGTGCGGGCCACCGGGCGGGGGACGCTCGACCTGGCCGCCGCGCGGCTGATGGACGCCATCCCCCGACGGCGCACCGACCGGCGGGCGTACGGCGACCGCCCGGTGCCGACGGAGCAGCTGTCCCGGCTGCGCGCGGCGGTCGAGGCGGAGGGGTCGCACCTGCATCTGGTCCGGCCGGACCAGATGCCGATGCTGGCCGTGTCCACCGCCCGGGCCGGCGACGCCGAGCTGGCCGACCCGGCGTACCGGGAGGAGCTGCACCGGTGGACGCACCGCCCGGAGTCCAGCGGCGACGGCGTCCCCGCGGCGACCGCTGTGCGCCCGGCGCCCCGCCGGGTGCCGGTACGCGACCACGCCCCGGGTGAGGCGGCGGGCCTACAGGCCGGCGCGGACTTCGACCGGGGCGCGGCGTACGTGATCCTCTTCGGTGACCGGGACGACCCGGCGGGCTGGCTGCGCGGCGGCGAGGCGCTGTCCGCGCTGCTGCTCACCGCGACCGCCGAGGGCCTGTCCACCGCGCCGATCAGCGACACCATCGAGCTCGCCTGGCCGCGCCGGATGATGCGGGAGCTGCTCGCTGACGTCGGGGAGCCCTACCTGGTGGTCCGGGTGGGCTGGGGCCAGCCGGCCGCTGACCTGCCGACGGCACCGCGACGGCAGGCCGACGAGGTCATCGAGGTGGTCTGACCGGCTGCCGCCGGCCGGTCAGCCGGCCCCGCCGAGCAGGCCGTCGACCAGGTCGCGCGGCAGCCCGTGGGTGTCGTGCAGCCAGCGGTAGTCCGCGTCGCCCAGCGGTCCCCGCGACCGCAGCCGCGCCACGATCGGCCGCCCGCGGCCGACCAGTCCGCGGAAGCGGCGCTCCTCGTCGGCGAGGACGTCGCGCAGCGCGGCGATGTCGCCGCGCTGGCGGAACCGGCGCAGCGTGTCCCCGGACAACCCGGGCGGCAGGTCGGTCAGCGTCCGGGACGGGTCGTCGCGCCACAGCACGGTCAACGCCCGGCGGACCAGCCGGCGCAGCACGTACCCCCGTCCGGTGGCCGACGGCCGCACGCCGTCGCCGAGCACCACGACGGCGGAGCGCAGGTGGTCGCAGACGACCCGGAGCGACACCTCGTCCAGGGGCCACCGGTCGCCGACGGCGTCGACCCAGGGCCGCAGCCCCGCGCCCTCGTAGACCGACCGGTCGCCCCGCAGCACCATCTCCAGCCGTTCCAGGCCCATCCCGGTGTCGATGTTCGGCTGCGGCAGTGTCGTGAGCCGGCCGTCGGGGTGCCGGTGGTGGCGCATCTGCACGTGGTTCCACACCTCGGTCCACCGGTCGTCGGTGCCGGGGGTGCCGGTGGGCGGGCCGTCGCCGGTCCACACGAAGATCTCCGAGTCCGGCCCGCACGGCCCGGTCGGGCCGTTGGACCACCAGTTGTCGTCGCCGGTCTCCTCGACCGGGACGCCGAGTTCCGTCCAGGTCCGCCACGCGGTCTCGTCGGGGCCGACCTGGTCGTCGCCGCCGAAGACGGTCGCGTGCAGCCGGCCCGGGTCGAGGCCGAAGCCGTCGACGAGCAGTTCGTGCCCCCAGCGCAGGCTCTCGGCGATGCCGTAGTCCCCGAGCGACCAGGAGCCGAGCATGTCGAAGACGGTCAGGTGGGTGCGGTCGCCGACCTCGTCCAGGTCGGTGGTGCGCAGGCAACGCTGGACGTTGACCAGCCGCCGGCCGCCCGGGTGGGGCCGCCCCTCGAGGTAGGGCGTCAGCGGATGCATCCCGGAGGTGGTGAAGAGCACCGGGTCGCCCGGCGGCGGGACCAGCGTGCTCTCCGGCGCGTCGCGGTGTCCGCGCCGGTGGTGGTGGTCGAGGAAGGTGTGCAGGATCTGCTCGGGTGTCATGGCGGTGGCCTTCCGGTGGGCGCGACCGGAGGCGGTCCGCCGCCCCGGGCAGGACGCCTGGGCAGACAGCACGAAGCCGGCGGACCGTTTCCGGTCGCCGGCTGTCGAGGGTCAGGAGATCAGGCGGCGGCAACCGGCGAGCGGGAAGCTCGCGCGGCCGCGGCGGTGCTGCGCCTGATCTGCATGCCTGCGACGGTACCGCGACGACGGTGCCGCCGCCCACCGGTTTACGGCGGGACGGCGGCGTCGGTGGCTCAGGCCCCGCTGGGGGCGAGGGCGCGGGTGGACAGGTCGTCCACCGGCTGCGCGGTCCCGCGGTTGGGCAGCGAGAGCCGGATGACCTTCCACCAGGCGGAGGCGACCTGCTTGGGCAGCGGCCCGGTGGTGTACCTCAGCCCGTACCGGTCGAACAGCGCCCGCACCTGCGGGGCGATCTCCTGGTAGCGGCAGCTGGGCAGGTCGGGGAAGAGGTGGTGCTCGATCTGGAACGACAGGTTGCCGGTCATGATGTGCATCAGCCGGCTGCCGCTGATGTTGGCCGAACCGAGCATCTGCCGCAGGTACCAGTCGCCGCGCGTCTCGCCCTCGATCGACGTCTTCTCGAAGGTCTCCACGCCCTGCGGGAAGTGCCCGCACATGATCACCGAGTGGCTCCACAGGTTGCGGACCAGGTTGGCGGTGAAGGTGGCGGCCAGGGTGGTGAGGAAGGACGGGCCGGAGAGCAGCGGGTGGATCACGTAGTCCTTGAGCACCTGGCGTCGGATCTTGCGGCCGACCGCGCGGGCCCGGGCCCGGAACTCGGGGGCCTTGTGCCGGCCCTTGCGCAGGTTGCGGCCCAGTTCCAGGTCGTACGCGGCGATGCCGTACTCGAAGAAGCAGGCGTTGACGAGGTTCCACAGCGGCTGGCCGAGGTGCATCGGGTGCCACTTCTGGTCCTCGTCGACCCGCATGATGCCGTACCCGAGGTCGTTGTCCTTGCCGAGCACGTTGGTGTACGTGTGGTGCAGCTCGTTGTGCGAGTGCTTCCACTGGTCGGCCGGGGAGACGTGGTCCCACTCCCAGGTGGTGGAGTGGATCTTCGGGTCCCGCATGAAGTCGTACTGGCCGTGCAGGATGTTGTGGCCGATCTCCATGTTCTCGAGGATCTTGGCGATGGAGAGGCCCAGGGTGCCGACCACCCAGGCCGGCGGGAAGAGCGAGAAGAGCAGCACCGCGCGGCTGCTCATCTCCAGCGTCCGCTGGGTCTTGATGACCTTGCGGATGTAACGGGCGTCCGACTCGCCACGCTCGGCGAGGACCCGGTCCCGGATCGCGTCGAGCTCCTTGCCGATGATCTCGATGTCCTCGGCGCTCAGGTGCGCGATCGGGTTGTCCGGCTTCTTCTGGATGACAGTCACGTCCGGCCTCCGGTCTTACAGATCGATGTCGCAGGTACCGGCCGCCGCCGACACGCAGGTCTGGATGAGGACGCCGTCACCGGGGACGGCGGTGGTGAGCTCACCGTTGCGCAGGTCCCGCACCGCGCCCTGGCGCAGCGGCAGGACACAGCCGTAGCAGATGCCCATCCGGCAGCCGGACGGCATGAGCGCCCCGGCGGCCTCCCCGGCCTCCAGGATCGGGGTGGCGCCGTCGGCCTGCACGGTGAGACCGGCCCGGGTGAAGGTGACGGTGCCGCCCTCCCCCGGCGAGATGACGGTGGGCCGGAACCGTTCGGTGTGCAGCCGGTCACCGGCGCCCGCCGCCTCCCAGTGCGCCTCGACCGCGTCGAGCATCCCCACCGGCCCGCAGGCCCAGGTCTCGCGCTCCAGGTGGTCTCCGACCAGCCCGGCCAGCTCCTCGACGCCGAGCAGCCCGTCGCTGTCGGTGTGCCGTTCGACCAGCCGGATCGCGCCCCGCGCGGCGAGGGCCCGCAGCTCGGCGCCGAAGACCACGTCGGCGCCGGTGGGCGCGGAGTGCACCACGACCACGTCGGAGCGGGTGTGCGCGCCGGCGCGCAGCATCCCCATCACCGGGGTGATGCCGCTGCCGGCGGTGAGGAAGAGGACCCGGGCGGGGGCGGGGTCGGGCAGGACGAAGTCGCCCTGCGCCTGGTCGAGCTGGACGATCGTGCCGGGGCGCAGCCGCCGGACCAGGTGGTTGCTGACCTTGCCGTCTGCGATCGCCTTCACGGTCACGCTGATCCGGCCGTCGGGGCGGCCCGGCGCCGAGGTGAGCGAGTACGCCCGCCACTGCCGGACCCCGTCCACGTCGACACCGAGGCGCACGTACTGGCCAGGGGTGTGCCCGCGCCAGTCGCGGCCGGGCTGGATGGTGAGCGTGGCGGCGTCGGGGGTCTCGGGGTCGACGGCGACGACGCGCCCGCGCAGTGCGGCGCCGGCGCGCAGCGGCGCGACCAGGTCGAGATAGTCCCCCGGCAGCAGCGGGGTGGTGACCGTCTCGGCGAGCCGGAGCAGCCGGTCCCGGACGGAGGTCCGCGCCGGGGGACGCGGGACGGTGGTGGTCATACTCCCAGAGTGCTCGCCGGTGTGGATAAACTCTTGACCAGCGAAGGTGAATTGGGCACGGATTTTTGTTCGGAGAGAACAACATGACCGACCATTCCGCGGGTACGTCCCACCGGGCGGCCCACCTGGAGCTGGACGAGCAGGTGGCCGACCGGCTGCGTGGACGGCTGCCGGTGGTCGCCGAGCGCACCGTCACCGCGATCACCGCCGAGGTCCCCGACTACTCCGGCACCCTCACCGGCCAGATGCGCGACAAGATCGAGAACGCGGTACGCATCGCGCTCGGCACGTTCCTGCAGCTCATCGAACGGGCCGGCGAGTCGGACCCGAGCACCCCGCTGAACCGGGCGCTGGAGGCGGCGTACGCGCTGGGCAGCGGCGAGGCCCGCTCGGGGCGGAGCATGGACGCGCTGCTGGCCGCGTACCGGGTGGGGGCCCGGGTGGCCTGGCGGGAGGTCTCCACCACCACGGTGCGCAGCGGCCTGTCCGCCGAGACCGTCGCCGAGTTCGCCGAGCTGATGTTCGCCTACATCGACGAGCTGTCGGCCGCCAGTGTGGCCGGGCACGCCGACGAGCTGGCCAGCGCCGGGCGGGTCCGGCGCCGCTACCTGGAACGGCTCACCCAGCAACTGCTCGCCGGCGAGCCGGAGGACGTGCTGCACCGCAGCGCCGAGCGGGCCGAGTGGCCACCGCCGCGGACGCTCACCGTGGCGGTGCTGCCCCGCAGCAACCTGCGCTCGGTGCTCGCCCTGCTCAGCCCGCACACGCTGGAGAGCGGCGAGGACCTGCCCGGGATCGAGCTGGCCGAGGAGTCGGCCGTGCTGCTCGTCCCGGACATGCACGGCGCGCGCCGGCGGCGGCTGGTCACCGTGCTGCACGGGCACCGGGCCGCCCTCGGCCCGGCCCGGGGATGGACCCGGGTGGCCGGGTCGTACCAGCGGGTGCTGCGCACGCTGGCGCTCGGGCTGGAGCAGCCGTCTGGCGGGGCCCCGCTGGACACCGAGGCGCACCTGTCCCGGCTGGTGCTCAGCACCGACCCGGAGGCCCTGGCCGACCTGCGCGAGCAGGTGCTGAGCCCGCTGGCCGAGCTACCCCCGGCGACCGCCCAGCGGCTCGCCGAGACGTTGCGCTCGTGGCTGCTGCACCAGGGACGGCGCGACGACGTGGCGGCGGACCTCTTCGTGCACCCGCAGACCGTCCGCTACCGGATGGGCCGCATCCGCGAGCTGTACGGCGAGCGCCTCAACGACCCGGGGACCGTGCTCGACCTGACCCTGGCGCTGGCCCACCTGCCGGCGGAGTAGGGCGGCCCGCCCGGACGCCGGGTGTCATCGGATCGACAACGCTGCGTCGCCCGCTGTTCACAGAGCCAATCTTGATATTCGCATCAATCTCTGTCCATATGTGAGCTGGTACCCACGCCCCCTCACCGGACGGAGCACCATGACCCGCACGCTGCGTACGACGGCACTCACCCTCGCCGCCGCCCTGGCCGTCACCCTCGGCCTCGCCCACCCCGCCTCGGCCGCCGGATACTCCGCCCCGCTGACCACCGCGGTCGCCGGGCTCCCGGTCGCCACCGAGGTCCGCACCGGCTACGGCCGCGACCTGTTCCGGCACTGGATCGACGCCGACGGCGACGGTTGCCACACCCGCAACGAGGTGCTGCTCGCCGAGGCGGTCTCCGCCCCCACCGTGAGCGGCACCTGCACGCTCTCCGGCGGCCGCTGGTACTCCTACTACGACAACGCCTACTGGACCCTCACCAGCGACCTCGACATCGACCACATGGTCCCGCTCGCCGAGGCGTGGGACTCCGGCGCGCGCAACTGGACCAGCAGCCGCCGCCAGGCGTACGCCAACGACCTGGGCGACCGCCGTTCCCTGGTCGCGGTGACGGACAACGTCAACCAGGCCAAGGGCGACCGGGACCCGGCCACCTGGCTCCCGCCGTACGCCTCGGCCCGCTGCCGCTACGTCAACGAGTGGGTCGCCACCAAGATCCGCTGGCGGCTGACCGTCGACAGCGCCGAGAAGAGCGCCCTGACCAGTTGGGCGAACAACTGCCCCAACGTCACCATCTCGGTCACCTACGCCTGGTGACGCCCGTCCGGTCGGCCCGCCACCCGGCGGGCCGACCGGACGCCCGGCACGCCACCGGGCCGGACGTCCCCGGGCACCCGGCCCGGGAACGCCGAAGGGGCGTCGGTGTCACGCACCGGCGCCCCTTCGGGTCGTGGACGGTCAGGCGGGTGGACCGCTCCGGCCGGCCACCTGCTTCTCGCGCTCGGCGGCCGGGGCCTTGCGGCCGTGTCGGGTGGTGAGCGTGACCGACACCGCCACGGCGAGGCCGAGGCCGATCCAGAGCAGCGGGTTTGTGCGCAGCCCGTCGGGCAGTTGCTGGGCGAGGACGAAGACGCCCATCACCACCACGAACCAGCCGAACCCCTTGCGCAGCACGTCCTCGGGGATGCGCCCGGCGAGGCGGCCACCGGCGAAGCTGCCGACGACGGCGGCGGCAGTGACCGCGGCGGCCAGACCCCAGTCGATGCTCACGCTGGAGAGGTAGCCGGCCAGCCCGGCGAAGGACTTCATCGCGATGACCACCAGCGAGGTGCCGACGGCGACGGGCATGGGCAGGCCGCCGAGCAGGGCCAGGGCGGGCACCACCAGGAAGCCGCCGCCGGCACCCACCAGGCCGGTGACCAGACCGACCACGACACCGTCGATGACCACCCGCAGCACGGGCAGCTCGTGCGGGACGGGCTTGCCGGTGCCGGCACGCCGGCCGCGGATCATCGCGATCGCGGTGGCCAGCATCATCAGCGCGAACCCGGTGAGCAGCACGCCGGCCGGGATGTACTCGGCGAGCCGGCCGCCCGCGTACGCGCCGGCCATGCCGGCGACGCCGAAGATCAGCCCGGTACGCCAGCGCACCCGGTGGGCGCGGGCGTGCGGCAGCACCCCGACGGCGCTGGTGACCCCGACGACGAGCAGCGAGGTGGCGATGGCCTCCTTCGCGGGCAGGTCGGCGACGTAGACCAGCAGCGGCACGGCGAGGATGGATCCGCCACCGCCGAGCAGGCCGAGGCTGACCCCGATCAGGACGGCCAGCCCGACGGTCAGCGCCAGGCCGGCGGTCATGCCCGTGCCTTCGCTGCGGGTCCCTCGCGGAGCTGGCCGACGATGGTGTCCAGGTCGCAGCTGGCGCCCCGGTTGTAGGGCAGCTTGCCGAGCATCATGCCCATCGCGCAGGTGTTGGTCAGGGCGGCGAAGGTCAGCCCGGCGCCGATGAACCCGGCGACCCACTTCAGGCCGGGGACGAACACCGAAGCCAGGATGCTGACCAGGACGATCGAACCGGCGACCAGGCGGACCTGCCGCTCCAGGTCCCAGCGCGGGGCGCCCTGCTTGATCGGCGCGTTCGAGGCCTGCCAGGCCATCATCCCGCCGTTGAGCACCTTGAGGTTCGGCAGCCCGACCCCGGCGAGCGCCTGCTCGGCCTGGGTGGCGCGGGCGCCGGAGCGGCAGATCAGCACCACGTCCTCGTCGAGGTGCCGGCGCAGCTCCTCGCGGTGCTCCTTGAGCAGGTCCAGCGGGACGTTGTAGGCGCCCGGGATGTGCGATGTCTCGAACTCGGCCGGGGTACGCACGTCGAGCAGGCGGGGCACCCGGCCGGAGTCGATCAGCTCGCGGAGCTCGGCGGCGTTCAGGGTCGCGGGATTGGTGCTCATGTCTCCTCTTTCGGTGTTCGGGGGGCAGGGTGGGTCGGGGCGGCGCCCAGGCGCCGCCCCGACGAGGTTTCAGTCGGTCAGGGCCACGCCGGCCGCACCGGCCTGGTCGAACTTGTCGTCGATGACGACGACCTCGCGCCCGGCGTTGGCCAGCAGCGACGCGGCGGCGGTGGCACGGTAGCCGGAGCCGCAGTGCACCCAGACCGCGCCGTCGGGCACCTCGGCCAGCCGCTTGGGCAGGTCGGGCAGCGGCACGTGCACCGCGCCCTCGATGTGCCCGGCCTTCCACTCGTTGGTCATCCGCACGTCCAGCACGACCTGCGGGTCGGGCAGGCCGGCCGGGGTGTTGCCGGCGCGGGCGGCGGCCAGCGCGGGGAAGTCGGCCAACCGCAGCTCCCGCAGCCGCTCCGGCTCGGCCGCCCACTGCTCGGGCTGGCCGGTGGCCTGCGCGGCGGGCCGGTCGATGCCGATGCGCACCAGTTCACGCTGGGCGTCGGCGACCTGCTCCGCCGTCTCGGCGAGCAGGGTGATCGGCACACCCCAGTCGATCAGCCAACCGAGCCAGGTCGACATCGGCCCGTCCAGGCCGAGGCTGACCGTGCCGGCGAGGTGCGACGTCGCGTACGCCTTGCGGTGCCGCAGGTCCACCACCCACTGCCCGGCGGCGATCCGCTCCCGCAGCTCGGCGGCGTCGGCCCGGTTCACCGGGGTGAGGTCCACCGGCGCGGGTCCGGCGAAGTTCGCCACGCCCATGTGGGCGTAGTACGCCGGGTAGGCGTCCAGCCCGGCGAGGGTCTCGGTGACGAAGTCGTCCGCGGCCAGCCGCAGCACCGGGTTGGCCTGCTTCTCCCGGCCGATGGTCGACTCGGGCGCGTCGGCCTGGCTGGCCGAGCAGAAGCTGCCGAAGCCGTGGGTCGGCCAGACCTGCGCGCCGTCGGGGAGCAGGTCCGCCAGGCGCTTCGCCGAGGCGTACTGGTGGTGGGCCAGTTCGTGGGCGTGCTGCTGGCCGAGCAGGTCGGTACGACCGGTCGTGCCGAACAGCAACGAACCGCCGGTGAACACGCCGACCGGCCGCCAGTCGCCGCCGTCGACCTCGTCCAGCACGTACGACAGGTGGTGGAAGGTGTGACCCGGCGTGCCGATCACGCGCAACCGCAGGGTGTCCGAGACCGGCACCGTGTCGCCGTCGGAGACCGCGAGACGGTCGAAACCGACCTCGTCGGCCGCGGCGACCAGGTAGTGGGCACCGGTGATCCGGGCCAGTTCCAGCCCACCGGAGACGTAGTCGTTGTGGATGTGCGTCTCCACCACATGGGTGATCCGCACGCCCATCTCCCCCGCCAGATACATGACCCGGTCGATGTCACGTTGCGGATCGACGACGACCGCCACCCGCCCGTCCGTGGCCAGGTAGCTGCGGTCGCCGAGCGACGACGTCGTGATGACGGACACCTCAACTGCCACTGCGTTCTCCCTTCCTCAACCTACATACCCGGGGGGGTATGTAGGTTAGAGACCTCTGCACCCGATCGGGTGCCGCTTACCCGCCCGCGCCGCCGGTAGACGACACGGGCGGACCGTGTTCAGATGTTCAGGCCAGCGCCAGGAAGAGCTTCTCCAGCTCCTCCTCGGTCATCTCCGGCGTGTCGCCGTTCTCCCGCGCGGCGCGGCAGTGCCGCATCCCGGAGGCGATGATCTTGTAGCCGGCCCGGTCGATGGCCTTGGAGACCGCCGCGAGCTGGGTCAGCGCCGCCTGGCAGTCCTCGCCGTTCTCCATCATCTCGATGACGGCGTTGAGCTGCCCCCGGGCCCGCTTGAGCCGGGTCAGCGCCTCACCGGTCATCTCGGGTCGAAGCTTCACCACACACCTCCGTCCGGAAACATACCCTGGGGGGTACATCTTGCACCAGCGTATACCCCCACCGGTATCGTCAACCCTCCCGACCGGCGGGGCATTCCCCGGCAGGGAGCGCACATCCCCTGACGGGAGGGCCGACGGCCGGCCCGCGCCGGCGCCACCCCGACCGGGCGGCGGAGCGGAATCGCCGACCTCGGAGCCGGGAGGGCCGAACGGCCCTCCACTCCGGGACCGACGACCCGGAATATACCCCGGGGGGTATGCGCTACGGTTGGTGTATCGCCCGGCATCACTGCGAAGGAGCGCACCGTGCTGTTCACCCAGTACTACCTGGACTGCCTCTCCCAGGCGTCGTACCTGGTCGCGGACGAGACCACCAAGCGGGCCGTCCTGGTCGACCCCCGCCGCGACATCGACGAGTACCTCGCCGACGCCCGCGCCCGCGGGCTGACCATCGAGGGTGTCATCAACACCCACTTCCACGCCGACTTCCTCGCCGGCCACCTCGAGGTCGCCGCCGCCACCGGCGCCTGGATCGGCTACGGCCAGCGCGCCGAGACCGAGTACCCGATCCGCAAGCTCACCGACGGCGAGCGGATCAGCCTCGGCGACGTCACCCTCCAGATCATGGAGACCCCGGGCCACACCCCGGAGTCGATCAGCGTCCTGGTCTACGAGCACGCCGACGACGCCGTGGCCTACGGCGTGATGACGGGCGACGCGCTGTTCATCGGCGACGTCGGCCGCCCCGACCTGCTCGCCTCCTTCGGCGTCACCGCCGGCGAACTCGGCACGATGCTCTACGACAGCGTGCAGCGCAAGCTGATGGGCCTCCCCGACGAGGTCCGGGTCTTCCCCGCCCACGGCGCCGGCTCCGCCTGCGGCAAGAACCTCTCCACCGAGCGGCAGTCCACCATCGGCGAGCAGCGCCGCACCAACTACGCCTGCGCCCCGATGAGCGAGGCCGAGTTCGTCGCCCTGGTCACCGGCGGCCAGCCCTCCGCACCGGGCTACTTCGCCTTCGACGCCGTGCTCAACCGCAAGGCCCGCGAACTGTTCGACCACACCCGGCCCGCCCGGCCGCTCGACGCCCCCGCGTTCCTCGCCGCCCGAGCCGACGGCGCCGTCGTGATCGACGCCCGCGACCCGCAGGAGTACGCCACCGGCCACCTGCGCGGCGCGGTCAACATCCCCGCCGACGGCCGCTTCGCCGAGACCGCCGGCAGCGTCGTCGCCCCGGACCGCGCCATCCTGGTCGTCGCGCCGCAGGACCGCGAGGAGGAGATCGTGGTACGACTCGCCCGGATCGGCTTCGATCGGGCGATCGGCTACCTCCGCGAGCCCGAGCACGCGTTCCTGGAGATGATCGCCGAACTGACCCCGGCCAGCCGGGTCACCACGGCCCAGCTGCGCGAGGCCCTGGAGCGGCCGGAGCCACCGGTCGTCCTCGACGTGCGCAACATCGGCGAGCGGGAGCAGGGCGCCGTCGCGGGCTCCCTGCACATCCCGCTGGCCGAGCTGCCGCGCCGGCTCGACGAGGTCCCGGCCGACCGGCCGATCGTGGTCCACTGCGCCGGCGGGTACCGGTCCTCGGTGGCGGCCAGCCTGCTGCGCGCCGCCGGCCGGCCGGACGTCTCCGACCTGCTCGGCGGTTACAACGCCTGGCAGGCCAGCCTCGCCGCCGCCTGACGCGTCACCCCCGGGGGAGCGCCACAGGGCGGCGCTCCCCCGATCGGCGGTGCTACACAGGGCACGTGAGGCACCTGCGTACCCCGACCCTCGCCGACGTCGCCCGGGCTGCCGGGGTCTCCGTGGCCACCGCGTCCCGGGCGCTCAGCGGCCGGGGGCCCGTCTCCGCACCGACGCGCGCCGACGTGCTGCGCGCCGCGCGCGCCCTGTCGTACGCGCCGCACCCGCTCGCGGTGTCGCTGGCGCGCGGCGAGGGTCACCGGATCGTGGTGGGGATCGTCGCGCCCGCTGCCCGCATCCTCGCCGACCAGTACGCCACCCGCCTGGTCACGGCGGCGGCGCGGGAGGCCGACCGGCACGACGTCGGGGTGTCGGCGCGCTGGCTGCGCCCCGGCGAACACGCCGTCCTCGACGGTCTGGCCCGGGACCGCAGCGTGCGCGGCCTGCTACTGGTCAACCATGACGAGGCCCTGGTGGCCGCGCTGCCGGCCGGGCTGCGCGGGCGGGTGACCCTGGTCGGACCGGGCTTCGGCGGGGTGCCCTCGCACGACGTCGACACCGCCGCCGCGACGGCCGCCGCCGTACGGCACCTGACCGCGACCGGCCGGCGACGGATCGCCATGCTCACCGGCCCGGCCTGGGTGTCCAGCATGCGCCGCCCGGTGGACGCCTACCGCGCCTGCGTGCGGGAGTACGGGCTGCCCTGCCGCACGGCCACCGGTGGGCTCACTGCGGCCACCGGCGGCGCCGGCGTACGACGGGTGCTGCGCCGCTGGCCGGACACCGACGCGGTCGTCGCCATCACCGACGCGGTGGCGATCGGGGCCCTGCGCGTCCTCGCCGACGAAGGGGTACGGGTGCCCGACGACGTCGCCGTGACCGGCTTCGACGACATCCCACTCGCGGCGCTGGGCCGGCCCGCGCTGACCACCGCCACCCACCCCGTCGAACGGATCGCCGCCGGCGCGGTGCGCACCCTGATGACCGGCAGCGGCCCCGCCGACGAGCGGGTCGTGCACCGGTCGGTGCCGGTGCGGCGGGAGAGCGCCTGAGCGGGGCTTGCGGTGCAAACGCTTCCACCCCGTACGGTCCCGGCATGGAGCGCACATCGACGGCGGAACCCCCGGTCGCCGCCATCCGCCGGTACCGGCCCGAGGACCACGACGCGGTGTACGACATCTGCGTCCGTACCGCCGACGCCGGCGGGGACGCCCGGGGCCGTTACGCCAGCGACGACCTGATGCCCGACCTCTTCGCCGGGCCGTACCTGCATCTCGAGCCGGACCTGGCGTTCGTGCTCACCCAGCACGGGCGGGTCGTCGGCTACGTCATCGGCACCGCCGACACGCCCGCCTTCGTGGCCGGGTACCGGCGGGAGTGGATCCCCCGGCTGGCCCACCGCTACCCGGCGCCGGCCCGACCACCGGCCACGCCCGACGACGAGATGGTCGCCCTGCACCACCGGCCGGAGCGGATGCTCCTGCCGGAACTGGCGGCCTACCCGGCGCACCTGCACATCGACCTGCTCCCCGAGCAGCAGGGTCGGGGGCACGGCCGGCGGCTGGTCGAGACGTTCCTGCGCGCGGCCGCCGACGCCGGAGCGGCCGGACTGCACGTCGGGATGGTGACGGCGAACGTGCGGGCGCGGGGCTTCTATGACCGGCTGGGCTTCCACGAGATCGCCGTGCCGGATCCCGGCCCGGTCACCTACCTCGGCCGCTCGACCGGACTGCCGAGCCGGTAGCCCTCGTTCCTGTCGCCCGCGTGCAGGACCGGACGACGTTCACCCGGCACCCCCACGAGTTCCACCGGCGCAACGCGCGGCCTGGGCCAACGAGCGGGCCGGCGAGGATCTCACCGCCCAGATCGACCCGGACTCCGTCACGGGTCCGACGACGCTCTCCCCCACCCCGGTCTGACCACCTCCGACGGCGACGGCCGGCGCGGCGCCCCACGGGCACTGCGCCGGCCGTCGCCATGAGGTCACCGGGACGCCTTGCGCACCCCCGGCAACTCGCCGCGCAGCGCGAGCTCACGCATCCGCACCCGGGACAGGCCGAAGCGGCGCAGCACACCCCGGGGCCACCGTCGACCTGGTCGCGCCGGCGTAGCCGGACCGTGCTGGAGTCCCGGGGCAGCCGGGCCAGCCGGAGCGGCTGGCCCCCTGGGCCACGCTGGTCCACGTCGAGGGTGACCTCGTCGACGCGACCGGCGCCAGCACCTGGCCTTCATCGGCCTGGACCTCGACCCGGCCGCGCTGCACCGCACCCTCGCCCGGTGCCTGCTCACCAACGCCGAACTCGCCGACGGCGAAGCCGCCTGGCGCGCCCTGCCCGACCCCTTCGCCGGCTGCTTTCCCCTCCCCGACCTCACCGACCTGCATTCCGACACCGACCCCGGATGAGGCAATGGCTCGCACGGCGCGTCGGGGCCGGTCGGGCCCCGACGCGCCGACCACCCCACGCGGGTTCCCGCTGGTTCGCCCCGACGGCGGCGTGAAGCACCGGCGGCCCCCGTGTGACGGGGTGCCTAGCGGCCCGGCACCACGAGGCCGGTCTCGTACGCCAGGACGGTGGCCTGGGTTCGGTCGCGCAGGTTCAGTTTCATCAGAATGCGGCTCACATGGGTCTTCACGGTCTGCTCGGCGACGGTCAGGTGAACGGCGATTTCCGCGTTGGACATGCCGCGCGCAACCAGCCCGAGGACGTTCATCTCCTGATTGGTCAGGGCGGCCAGGCGACCGGAAAGCGACACGGGCGGCACACACCGCTGGGAGAAGTCGTCCATCAGCCGCATCGTCACCGACGGCGCCAGCACGGCACCGCCGGACATGGTGGTGCGGATGGCGTCCGCGAGCTGGTGCGCCGACGAGTCCTTGAGCAGGAAGCCTTTCGCGCCGGCACGGATCGCCTCGTGCACGTACTCGTCCTCGTCGAAAGTGGTCAGCACCAGCACCTTGGTGCCCGGGGCGTGCGCCAGGATCCGCCGGGTCGCCTCCAGGCCGTCGAGGACCGGCATCCGCACGTCCATCAGCACGACGTCCGGGAGCAAATCCCGCGCCTGCCGGACGGCCTCCTTCCCGTTCGAGGCCTCGCCGACGACCTCGATGTCCGGCTGGACGTCGAGCAGGACGGCGAAGCTCTCCCGCAGCATCCGCTGGTCGTCGACGACCAGCACCCGGATCGCCATCGTGCTCATCCTTTCGCCAAGTCCAGCGACATGGTGACCTCGTACCATCCGTCGTCGCGGCGCCCGGCGCGTAGTCTCGCCCCGAGGACCGCCGCCCGTTCCCGCATGCCGGTCAGACCGTGGCCAACGCCTGCCACCGGAGAGGGTTGGCCGGCGGCGGCCGGGGAAGGGCTGTTGGAGACCCGCACGTTCAGTTCAGCCGGACCGTACTCCAGGTCGACCTCGACGTCGGCGCCCGGCGCGTGGCGGATCACGTTGCTCAGCGCCTCCTGGATCACCCGGTAGGCGATCAGCTCGACCTGCTCCGACAGGCCCCGCACGTCTCCCCGGACGCCGGTCTTCAGGATCAGCCCGGCGCTGCGGCAGTTGTCGAACAACTGATTCAGGTCGGCCAGGGTCGGCTGTGGAGCGTACCGATCCGCGTCGTCCTGATCGGAGCGCAGCATGCCGAGAACGTGCCGCATCTCTGTCAGCGCCGCCAGCGCGTTCCGCCGGATCGAGGCGAAGCTCTCGGCCGCGGCCGGGTCGAGCCCGCTCACCCGGTAAGGCGCGGCCTCCGCCTGAACCGCGATCACCGACATGTGGTGGGCGACCACGTCGTGCAGTTCGCGGGCGATGCGGGCGCGTTCCTCCAGCGTGGTCCGCTGGAGGCGTTCCTGCTCGGTGAGACCGACCTGATGCTGTAGTTCCCGCCGGACGTCGCGCAACCAGCGGGCGATCGCGAGGCCGGCGAGCCCAACGGCGTAGAAGCCGGACAGCACCAAGCCGTTGTTGACCTGCGCCCGCCGGAAGAAGATCACCTCGGCGGCGACGGCCACGGCGCCCGTGATCAGCCACTGGGCCAGATAGACCGGGGGCGGCACCTGGTAGGCCACCACCAGTCCGACGAACAGATGCGCGACGATCCCGGCGGCGCTCCACGGCCACAACGCGTCGTCAGTGACCAGCTCGGTGGAAGAGCCGAGCAGGATCAGATACGGCAACGCGGCGATCAGCGAGAGCCACCACGCGGCGATCGGCCGGTAGATCACCAGGACGATCGGTAAAGTCTGCGCCACTGCCAGGAGGCCGATCACTGGTGAACTCTGCGGCAAGGTATCGACGAGCACACCGATGCCGATGGCAGCTGCGTACAGGGCCACCAGCGACACCCCGATGAGCCGCAGCCCGCGCATCAGGGTGGGGCGGTTCGGGGCGGTGGTGCGTACCGGGCGCGCCGACAGGGCGAACAGCCGGCGGCCGGCCGCACCCGCAGCGCGGAGGGAAAGCGCCACCCGTACCTCCTGATCGATGTCCGCGCTGACATGTAAGCACCCGGACGCGAGATCAGGGCATCCGAAAGAACAGCATGGGATCGTCGAGGCCGTCGTGGACAGGCTTCAGCAGGCCGAGGCGCTGCTTCAGTTCCTTGAGCTCTCGGTTGACCCGTGCGGCCGCGAGGCGGGACGGGGTGAAGTATCCGGCGCCGTTGTTCGCGAGCCAGGACAGCACCACCCGGCCCTCGCTGACCGGCCAGGGCCGCCGCCTGTGGAAGACGTCGTGGACGCTCACCGTGGTCCCGGCCCGGACCGTCGGGAAGAGCTCGCCGACGAACCAGCGGGCGAAGGACGCGGTGTGCGCGGCGTCGATGAAGAGGTGGTCGATGCTGTGCCGGTGGCCGCGCAGCGTCTCCCGGGCATCGCCCGGCACGAACGTCCAACGCCCTTCGGCGAGCTCGGCGGGCACGTTGTGCCGGGCGTTGTCGATCAGGTCGTGGGTGACGAGCGCGCCGGCCCGGTTGTCGCGCAGCGCCCGCAGGATCCACGTGGTGGACCACCCGTGCAGCGATCCGATCTCCACCACGGTCGCGGGCCGCTCTTCCCGCATCAGCAGGTAGGTGATCTCCGCCTCGAGGTCGTCAAGTTGGGTCTTCATTTCCGGACACGCGGTCCGCAACTCGCGCTGTTCCTTCCGTACGACTCGGAGGTCGTCCTGGTATCTGCGGTACAGCTGGCAGACGTGCTGCAAGGTGATTTCCGCACGCGACGATCGCGCGGCCACCGATGAACGGATCAACGCATCCTCCTTCTCCGAATGGTTCGTGCCGAATCTAGGCAGCGACGGACCTGCCGTCGTCACTCTCCAATACGATCTCCGGCCGGCGCGTATTCGCTGTTCAGAGCGGGTCGGGTCGGGTTGGTGGGTGTCCCGTAGCTCTCAGGTACTAGGGTTCCGACCCATCTGCGGATGGACGACAGCGGTCCATTCCGCGGAATTCGCCGACGGTGGCCCCCGCATGGGATCACCCGGCCTACCCGTCATCGACGTGGAGTTCTCCCCCGCCAACCACCCATCCTCGACGGGCGGCAGCGGCTGCTCGACACCGAGGGCCGGGTGGAGAGGTTCCGGGTCAGGCAAACCCGGCGCGGACCCCCGCAAGACCGAATGACCCGCGCGGCGCGGTGCGCGCGCACCACTCGGGGCAGACGACGCCGCTGGATACACTGTGGCCCGCACGGCACCGGCGACGCCGCGCGGCGGGCCGACAACCCGCGCGCGCCAGCACCGCGGCAGGTCCGACCGCCCGCCCCGCCGCTCGCAAGAACGGAGACGACGTGGTCGCACCCGAGCGCACCGGTGCCGCCGATCCCGGAACCGCCCGACCCGACGACACCGCGCCGGCACTCGACGCCGGCCCCGGCCCGGCCCTCGCGGCACCCTCGGACAGGACACCAACGAACGGCGACACGCCCGGTCCACCGTCGGCGGAGAGCGGCAGGTTCCCCGGCCGGATCGGCTCGGTCGAGGTGCTCGCCGCAGTGCTGATCCTCCTGATCGTCCTGCGCCAGCCCCTCGCCGGGCTGCTCGCCACGCCCTCGCTCGCCACCTGGACCACCGTCTTCGTCTCGGTGATGGTGCAGGCCGTACCGTTCCTGGTCTTCGGCGTCCTACTCTCGGCAGCCATCGCGGTCTTCGTCCCCCGCTCCTTCTGGGCCCGCGCCCTGCCCCGCCATCCCGCCCTGGCCGTGCCGGTGGCCAGTGCCGCCGGGGTGGTGCTGCCCGGCTGTGAGTGCGGATCGGTGCCGATCGCCGGTTCCCTGATCCGCCGGGGCGTCACCCCGGCCGCCGCGCTGGCCTTCCTGCTCGCCGCCCCGGCGATCAATCCGATCGTGCTGACCGCCACTGCGGTGGCCTTCCCCGCCAACCCGGAGATGGTCGTCGGCCGGGCGGTGGCCAGCCTCGTCGTCGCCATGGTGATGGGCTGGCTTTGGCTGCGCCTCGGCCGGGCCGACTGGATCCGCCTGCCGCGCCGACCCGACCTCGACGACACCTCGCGCGCCAAGGCGTTCTGGTCGGCGGTGCGGCACGACGTCGTGCACGCCGGCGGGTTCCTCGTCATCGGGGCGATGGCCGCCGCCAGCATCAACGTCCTGGTGCCGGAGCGCTGGTTGCAGGCCCTCGCCGACCAGCCGGCGCTCGCGATCCTGGCGCTGGCGGTGCTCGCGGTCCTGCTGTCCATCTGCTCGGAGGCCGACGCCTTCGTCGCCGCCTCGCTGTCGCAGTTCTCGCTCACCGCCCGGCTGGCCTTCCTGGTGGTCGGGCCGATGGTCGACCTCAAGCTGATCGCCATGCAGACCGGGATCTTCGGACGCGGCTTCGCCGCCCGCTTCGCCCCCACCACGTTCGTCGTCGCGGTCGTCGTCGCCGCCGTCACCGGGATGGTGCTGCTGTGAACCGTCAGGCCCAGGCGTGCGTCCTGCTCCTGCTCGGCGGGGCGGTGCTGCGCGCCAGCCTCACCGACCTCTACCTGCGCTACGTCAAGGAGGAACTGCGCCCCGCACTGCACCGGGCCACCCCAGCCGACGCGGCCTCCGACGACGAACACCACGACGACCACGACGGGCACGGGCACCACGAGCCAAGGGTCGCCTGGCTGCTCATCCTGCCGGCGCTGGGCCTGCTGCTGGTCGCCCCACCGGCCCTCGGCGCGTACGCGGCCAACCAGTCCGGCACCTCACTCGCCGCCGGGAAGCTGCCCGAGTACCCGCCGCTGCCCGACGGCGACCCGGCCGTCATCACCGTGTACGACTACGCCGTCCGGGCGGTGTTCGACAAGGGACAGTCGATCGGTGACCGGCGGGTCAAGGTCACCGGCTTCACCGTCGCCGGCCGGGACGGGCGGCCCGTACTGACCCGGATGCGGCTCTCCTGCTGCGCCGCCGACGGCCTGCCCACCAAGGTCGCCCTGAGCGGTAACACGCCGGCCGGCCTCGCCGACGACACCTGGATCGAGGTGACCGGCCGCTACAGCAGCCAGCTCGGGCGGGACCCGGTCAACGACTTCGAGATCCCCTACCTGGAGGTGGAGAGCTGGCGGCAGGTGCCGGCACCCCGCGACCCGTACGAGTGACGCCGGGCCGCCGCGACGCGGCGGGGGGCCCTGCGCGTGGAACGAAGATCCTGCGCTAAGCTGTACCGGCTGTCGCGGCGAGCACCGCGCGGGAGCATCGGGACGTGGCGCAGCTTGGTAGCGCACTTGACTGGGGGTCAAGGGGTCGTCGGTTCGAATCCGGCCGTCCCGACGCAGCTCAGAGGGCTGATCCAACACTTGGATCGGCCCTCGTCCGCATCTGGGGACCAAGATCGGTCAAGTTGGCGGCGGCTGGCGCATCTTGACCAGGGTCAAGCCAAGGGTCAGCATTTGTCCCTGCCAGTTGCTCTCTTCACTTCGTCAAGGCGGCCCGCAAAGCGGGCCGCGCCGGCAGGGCCCGGCCAACTGGCGACCTGCGGCCGGCATCAGCCGGGCCGGCCGGCAGCACGGGCGGAAGGCCGCTTCCCGCGCTAGCCGGGTTTGATAGTGGCGAGTTGGACAAGCAGTTGAACTAGCCGATAGGCGTCGGCGAAGTCAGCGGCGTGGAAGGCGACCGTTTGGCCCCCGCCGACGCGGGTCACACCCGGCACCAGAACGGCGAGGTCGACCATGTAAGGGCCGTACAGGTCGACCTCGACGTCTAACGGCCCGGCTATCTTCGGCGGGGGGATCGATGCGCGCTGGGTGATTGCATCGGCGGCAGCGCGGCGCAGCCGCTCCCGTGCCTCTTGCGGGTGTAGGGCCACCGCGGCGGCCTGACCCAGGGCCTGCTTGACGGCGACGGTGACCGCCGAGGGCACCAGCTCACTGAATTCCATGCAGGCGGTATCGTCCCCGCTGAGCAGAACGACCGGCGTGTCCAGGTGTCCCGCCATGGCGGCGTTGAGGCCGATTTCGCCCAGCGACCGTCCGGCCACCCGCACGTCGAGAATGTCGCCACTCATCGTGTGCGCCAGCACGGCGGGCCCGGCGCTGGCCCGAGCGTGATAGCCGATGAACATAACGGCATCCGTGTGCTCGTCCAGCCCAGCGAGCATGCCCAGCGGACGGGGTTTGCCTCGCACGAGGTGAGCACGCCGGTCGAGGTCCTCCGGCAGGATGTTCCGGAACGGTCCGTGTGCGTCGACGACCCACACCACGGCGTCGGGCTCGGCGTCGAAAACACCGGCAATCACTGCGTTCGCCTCGGCCGTCATCAAGACCCGGCCGCGCTCATAGTCGTACCGATCCGGGTTCGTCTCGGTGGGATGCACGATCCCCGAGATGCCTTCCATGTCTACAGAGATCAGGACCTTCATGGATCCAGGACCCTACGCGTTCTTGGCGCAACGGTCGATCTACGCAGGTCAGAGTCCATTCGGATATCCCGGGTGACCCTTTCTGATCTTGCAACAGCGAAGTACAGCAACCGGTTCTTTGGGGTCGAGACTCAGGACCGCCGTCACGATTCGGGATACACGTCCAGGTCGACCAATTGGGAACACAAGTGCCCCGTGGATCGTGGACCGTGATCTTCGCCGAGCCGGCGCCGGCTCGGCGATGCGGCTGTGGTTCGAAGCGGTTGAGGGTTCGTTCATGGGCATCCGTAACGGATCGCGCAAAGGCCCGCCGGCCTACACAGTCCTCGACGGCACACTGATCCCGATCGACCGGGTCGCTGACCAGCGACCCTCGTCGGAATGGCCTCAGGTCAGGCACACCTGGAGCCCCACACGGGGCAGTACGCCCGCTTGGCATGCGAAATCACCTCGATCTCGCACACTGCGCAGTGGCCGTCCTCCCACAAACCCTGGTCGGGTCCCAGGCCACCGTCGTAATGGTCACGGTCAGGCCAGGCGACCAGAGCCAGGTCTGGCGGTCCGGCTGATCCTCAGCTTGAATCGCGGTCGCCAGGACCCACATCCTTCGTAGGCCGTCTCCCGCTTCCGTGTAGCTCGGCAAGACCCACTGCAAGACGTCAACCAGTTCATGAACCGGCAGCGCCACAGCTGCCCGGCGAAATGTTCGCGGTCTTCGTCCGTGTGACCGACCCTACGCGTCGATGAACTGGCGGCCAGGGTCGGTGGATGCCTTCCGACGGAGACCACCCGCCCCGCCCGGACGGCGTCCCCGTCGTCGACGCGCCGTGTCACCATCCCTAGGGCGTCCTAGGAGGGTGGGCGAAGGGAAACGCCGGGTGGAGCGTGCTGCTCCACCCGGCGTCCGGTGTGCCAGGATCAGCCGTGCGCCTTGCCCCGGCCGCCGGGACCGAGCTTCTTGCGCGGGCGTACGGAGATCTCCACCGGGCTGCCCTCGAAGCCGAACTCCTCGCGCAGCTTGCGCTCGACGAAGCGCTGGTAGCCCGCGTCCAGCGGCGCGGTGGTGAAGAGCACGAACCGGGGCGGGGCGACGCCCGCCTGGGTCGCGAAGAGGATCTTCGGGGCCCGGCCACCACGCACCGGGTGCGGGGTGGCCTGCACCAGCGCGGTGAGCCACTGGTTGAGCTGCGCGGTCGGCACCCGGGTCTCCCAGCTCGCGAGGGCCTTGCGCAGCGCCGGCGCGAGCTTGTCCACCGCCCGGCCGGTCTGGGCCGACAGGTTCAGCCGGATCGCCCACGGGATGCGGCGCAGCTCCCGGTCGATCTCCTTGTCCAGGTAGTACCGGCGGTCGGCGTCGACCAGGTCCCACTTGTTGAAGGCGATCACCAGGGCCCGGCCGGCCTCGACGACCATGGAGAGGATGCGCTGGTCCTGCTCGCTGATGACCTCGCTGGAGTCGAGCAGCACTACGGCGACCTCGGCCGCCTCGATCGCCGAGGCGGTCCGCAGGCTGGCGTAGTACTCGGTGCCGGAGGCCTTGCCGACCCGCTTGCGCAGACCGGCGGTGTCCACCAGCTGCCAGGTCTCCCCGCCGATCTGCACCAGGCTGTCGACCGGGTCGACGGTGGTGCCGGCGACCGAGTCGACCACCGCCCGCTCCTCACCGGAGAAGCGGTTCAGCAGGCTCGACTTGCCGACGTTGGGGCGGCCGACCAGCGCCACCCGGCGCGGGCCGCGCGGGCGGTTCTCGACGATCTTCGGCGCCTCGGGCAGCGCGTCCATGATGGCGTCGAGCAGTTCACCCGAACCCCGGCCGTGCAGCGCGGAGACCGGGTACGGCTCACCGAGGCCGAGCGACCAGAGCGAGGTCGCCTCCATCTCGATGGCGGTGTTGTCGGTCTTGTTGGCCACCAGGATGACCGGCTTGGCGCTCCGGCGCAGCATCTTCACCGCGGCCTCGTCCACATCGGTCGACCCGACCATCGCGTCAACCACGAAGACCACCACGTCGGCGGTGGCGACAGCGATCTCGGCCTGCGCGGCGATCGCCGCGGCGCGGTCCCGGGCGTCGGGCTCCCAGCCACCGGTGTCCACCACGGTGAACGACCGGCCGTTCCACTGCGCGTCGTACGGGACCCGGTCCCGGGTCACCCCGGGAATGTCCTCGACGACCGCCTGGCGGCGGCCGATGATCCGGTTGACCAGGGTGGACTTGCCCACGTTCGGACGGCCGACCACGGCCACCACCGGCTGCGGCCCGGACGGCTCCTCGACGTCGAGATCCGGCTCGCGCAGCTCCACCCAGCCACCGTTGTCGTCGCTCATGCCACTCCCCGCTCGGTGAGCAGCTCGCGCAGCTCGGCGACGACCTCGTCGATGCCCAGCTCGGTGGTGTCCAGCTCCACGGCGTCGGGCGCCTGCTGCAACGGGTTGACCTTGCGGGTCGAGTCGAGCTTGTCCCGACGGGCCAGGTCGGCGGCGGTCGCCGCGACGTCCACCGCGTCCTCCGCGCTGCGCCGTCGGGCACGCGCCGCCTCCGAGGCGGTCAGGTAGACCTTCAGGTCGGCGTCGGGGGCCACCACGGAACCGATGTCGCGGCCCTCGACCACGATCCGGCCCGCGTTGGCGATCATCTGACGCTGCCGGGCGACGAGGAGGGCACGCACCGCCGGCACGGCGGCCACGGCGGACACCGCGCCGGTCACCTCGGGGCCACGGATCTCGGCGTCGACGTTCACGCCGTCGGCGGTCACGCCGTACCCCTGCGGGTCGGTGCCGATGCGCAGGTCGACCTCACCGGCGACCTTGGCCACCGACTCGGCGTCGGTCAGGTCGACCCCGGAGCGCAGCACCGCCCAGGTGATCGCCCGGTACATCGCGCCGGTGTCGAGGTAGCGGGCACCGATGCCGGCAGCGAGCCGGCGCGAGACGGTGGACTTACCCGAACCGGACGGCCCGTCCACAGCGACCACGCAGCGCCCGGTCCGTACGTTTTCCTCCACCGTTGTCCTCCTCAGCCCGTACCTCGCGGGTCACCGTGATCTCCGGTGCCGTTGAGCGGTTGTCCATCGTCGTCCATCATGCCCGCGCCGCGCGGTCCGGCCACGCGTGACACCGCCGGAGGCGACCCCCCGCGCCACCCGCCGGCCCGCCGGCCGCGTCGAAGCCTACCGGCACGGTTACCCCACCCGGCGGGGTCAGTCACCCACGGCCTTGAACAGGGCCGCGACCTCCGCGTTGGTCAGCCGCCGGGTCCGCCCGGCCCGCAGGTCACCGAGGCGGATCGGCCCGATCGAGGTACGGACCAGGCGGGCCACCGGGTGCCCCACCTCGGCCAGCAGCCGCCGGACGATGTGCTTACGCCCCTCGTGCAGGGTCAGCTCCACCTGGGCGGTCTTGCCCAGGGTGTCCACCACCCGGAAGGAGTCGACCGTCACCGGCCCGTCCTCCAGCTCCACCCCGGCCGCGAGCCGCTTGCCCAGGTTGCGCGGGATCGGCCCGGACACCTCGCACAGGTACGTCTTCGGCACCCCGTACGACGGGTGCATCAGCCGGTGCGCCAGGGTGCCGTCGTTGGTGAGCAGCAGCAGGCCCTCGCTGTCCGCGTCGAGCCGCCCGACGTGGTAGACCCGCTGCTCCACCCGGTTGCCGAGGAAGTCGGCGAGCGCCGTACGTCCCTTCTCGTCCGCCATCGTGGAAACCACCCCGCGCGGCTTGTTCATCGCCAGGTAGACCAGGCGGGTGTCGACCTGCAACCGCTCCCCGTCGACGTGGATGACGTCCCGGGTCGGATCGGCCTTGTCGCCGAGCTGCGCGACCCGCCCGTTGACGGTGACCCGACGCCGGAAGATCAGGTCCTCACAGGCACGCCGGGAGCCCACACCGGCGGCGGCGAGCACCTTCTGCAGGCGCTCGGCACCCTCGTACACGGGGGCGTCGGGCTTCGGGGCACGGTCATCGCGTCGCATCGGCAAGCTCTTCTACGTCGTCGGGGAGGAACGGGGCGAGCGGGGGAAGATCGGCGACCGAGTTCAGCCCCAGCTTCTCCAGGAACATCGTGGTGGTCCGGTAGAGGAACGCCCCGCTGTCCGGTTCGGCGCCGCACTCCTCGACCAGCCCGCGGGAGACCAGGGTACGGATCACCCCGTCGGAGTTCACACCCCGGATGGCCGCGATCCGCGAACGGGTCACCGGCTGCCGGTAGGCGATCACCGCGAGCGTCTCCAGAGCGGCCTGGGTCAGCCGCACCGACTGCCCGTCCAGCACGAACCGCTCGACGTAGGTCGCGTATTCCGGCCGGGTGTAGAGACGCCAGCCACCCGCGGCCCGACGCAGCTCGAAGCCGTGCCCGGCTGCGGTGTACCCGGCGGCGATCTCGTCCAGCATCGGGCCGATCCGCTCCGGGGACTGCTCCAGCACCTGGGCGAGGGTCAACTCGCTGACCGGCTCGTCCACCACCAGCAGGATCGCCTCCAACGCGCCGCGCAGCTCGGCGTCGTCCAGCACCGGCGCCGGCTCCGGCGCGGGCGTCACCCGCCGCCGTCCCCGCTTCCCCGGTACGCCCGCCGCGGTGCTCTCCGCCGGCAGGTCCCCGGCCGGCTCGGCGCCGTCGGGGCCGGCGTCGGGCAGCGCAACCAGGTCCCGGCCCACGCCGGCCGGCTCGACGCCGGGCACCCCGGCGTCGGCCGGCTCCGCCGGTTCACCGTCACCGCGCAGCGCAACCCGGTCCGGGCCCACGCCAGCCCGCTCCACGCCGGGCACACCAACGTCGGCAGACTCCACCGGCTCGCCGTCACGGGTCGTGGCGGGCCCGGTGGGCAGCGCTGAGACGGTGGCGGCGGCAAGATCTTGGACAGTTCCTGTTCCTGACGAACGGTAAGTGTCCAAGATCTCAGGCTCGGCCCGCGAGGCGGACGACGAGGCGGCGGTGGCCGGGTCGGGGTTGGCAGCGCCGGCGGCATTGGCGGGGCCGGAGGTGGCAGCATCGCCGGCAGCGGTGTCGGAGTCGCGGGTGGCAGCATCGCCAGCGACGGGGCCGGAGTCGCGGGTGGCAGCGTCGGCGGCGGGGTCGGAGTCGGCAGCGGCGGGGTCGGGGGTGGGCTCTTTCGGCGGAGTGGGGCGCTGCCACGGGGGGATCCAGGCGGCGGCCTGGTCGGCCAGCGAGTTCCGGCGCTCCTCGTCACTGGTCACCCTGTTCCTCCTCCATCGGCTCCTCGGCTGCTGCGCCCCGGGTGAGGCGACATGATCCACTCCAGGTCCGCGATGTGGCGGTGTCCGGGTCGCTCCGACACCGCCACGTCCCCGCAACGGAGTCGATCACGACGACGTCGGCCGGTCACGACGGCGGGACGGCCGGCGGCGGGACGGCCGGCGGCGGGACGGCCGGCGGCGGGACGGCGGACGGCCCGGCACCAGCCGCGTCCACGGCCGACGGGCCGGCGGACGGCCCCGCGGACGGGCCGGCACCAGCCGGGTCCGTGATCAACGGGCCGGCGGCGGGTTCGGCGGGAGCGGGTTCGGCGGGAGCGCCGGCGTACTCGTCGACGTGCAGTTCGGTGTCGCCCTCGGCGGGGCCGGTCCACTGTACGGTCAGCTCCTCCAGAGCCTGCTCCTGGACGAAGACGACCAGCCCTTGCCGGTACAGCTCCAGCAGCGCGAGGAACCGGGCCACCACCTCCAGGGTGATCTCGCAGTCGGCGCAGAGCTGCGAGAAGGTGGCCGTGCCGGCACGGCGCAGCCGCCCGGTGATGATCTCGGCGTGTTCCCGGACACTGACCCGGACCATGTGCACGTGCGCGATGGACACCTCGGGCGTCGGCTTCGGGGTCATCGCCCGCACGGCCAGCGCCCGCAGCCGCTCCGGGCCGATGCCGAGCACCAGGTCCGGCAGCGCCTCGGCGTAGCGGGGCTCCAGGGTGACCGCACGCGGGTACCGGCGGCCGCCGACCGCCTCCAGCGCGGCGATGTGCGCCGCCGCCTCCTTGTACGCCTTGTACTGCAACAGCCGGGCGAAGAGCAGGTCCCGCGCCTCCAGCAGAGCGAGGTCCTCCTCGTCCTCCACCTCGGCGGCGGGCAGCAGCCGGGCCGCCTTCAGGTCCAGCAGGGTGGCCGCGATCAGCAGGAACTCGCTGGTCTCGTCGAGGTCCCACTGGTCGCCCATGGCCCGGATGTAGGCGATGAACTCGTCGGTGACCCGGTGCAGCGCCACCTCGGTGACGTCGAGCTTGTGCTTGCTGATCAGTTGCAGCAGCAGGTCGAAGGGGCCGGTGAAGTTCGCCAGCCGGACGGTGAAACCGCTGCTCTGCTCCGCCGCCGGCACACCTGCCGCGTCCGTCGCCACCTCGGCGGCGGCCTCGGCCGCCACCACGGGCGGCTGCTGCGGCGTCGCGGGCGGGTCGAGGGGTGGCGCGGTCACCGGAAGACCGTAGTCCACGTCGCGGACGTCCAGCGCTCCGGCTACCGGTCGGCTTGGGCGGCGATCACCTCACGGGCCAGCTGCCGGTAGTTGCGGGCACCGGAGGAGGCCGGGTCGAGGGTGGTGATGGGGGCCCCGGCCACGGTGGACTCGGGGAACTTGACCGTCTTGGTGATCACGGTCTGGTAGACCTTGTCGCCGAACGCCTCGACCACCCGCTGGAGCACCTGCCGGCAGTGGGTGGTGCGGCTGTCGTACATGGTGGCGAGGATGCCTTCGAGCTCCAGGTCGAAGTTGAGCCGCTCGCGTACCTTGTCGATGGTGTCCAGCAGCAGCGCCACGCCGCGGAGGCTGAAGAACTCGCACTCCAGCGGGATGAGCACCCCGTGCGCGACGGTCAGCGCGTTGATCGCCAGCAGGCCCAGCGAGGGCTGGCAGTCGATCAGGATGAAGTCGTACTCCTTGCGGACGCTGCGCAGCACCCGCGCCAGGGCCATCTCCCGGGCGACCTCGTTCACCAGCTGGATCTCGGCGGCGGAGAGGTCGATGTTGGCCGGCAGCAGGTGCAGCCCGGCGACGTCGGTCTTGATCAGGACGTCCTCGGCGGTGACGTCGTCCTGCATGAGCAGGTTGTAGACCGACAGGTCGAGGTTGTGCGGGTTGACGCCGAGCCCCACCGAGAGCGCGCCCTGCGGGTCGAAGTCGACCAGCAGCACCTTGCGGCCGTACTCGGCGAGCGCGGCGCCCAGGTTGATGGTGGTGGTGGTCTTGCCGACGCCGCCCTTCTGGTTGGCCATCGCGATGATCCGCGCCGGGCCGTGCCGGTCGGTGGGCATCGGCTCGGGGATCGGCTTGCGCATCGTGTAGGCGGCCGGGTCGGCCGGACCCAGGTCGGCGCCGAGCGACGCCTGCTGCTCGCGGAGCTCCGACGTCCAGGCGTCGGCACGGTCACCGTTGCCAGCCATGTCCTCGTTGCCCCCTCCCGACGACCACCCGGCGTCGGAGCCGTCCGACGTCCTTCGCGGCGCCGCTGCGCACCCCGGATGTCGCTCCCAGGAGGTCCGCGCCGAAACCGACTCTACGCCACCGACCAGCGGCGCGTTCGGTACCGGTCCGGCGTGTCGGCCGGGTGCGCTCCCGCACGTCAGCCGAGGGCGCGGGGGTGCGCGGTGGCGTACACCTCGCGCAGCCGGTCCACGGTCACCAGCGTGTACACCTGGGTGGTGGTCACCGAGGCGTGACCGAGCAGTTCCTGCACGACCCGCACGTCGGCGCCGCCGTCGAGCAGGTGGGTGGCGTACGAGTGGCGCAGGGTGTGCGGGGAGACCGCGTGCGGCCCGTCCACCGGCAGACCGGCCCGCTGGGCGGCCCGGCGCAGGATGGTCCAGGCGCCCTGGCGGGTGAGCGCGCCACCGCGGGCGTTGACGAAGACCGCCGACGTGCCCCGCCCGGCGGCGACAAGTCCGGGACGGGCCCGCACCAGCCAGGCGCGCAGCGCCGCCACGGCGTACCCGCCGATCGGCACCAGCCGGGTACGGCCGCCCTTGCCGCGCAGGGTCGCGGTGCCCTCGTCGACGTCGAGGTCGTCGACCGCCGCGCCGACCGCCTCGGAGATGCGCGCGCCGGTGCCGTACAGGAACTCCAGCAACGCCCGGTCACGCAGCGCGAGTGCCGCGCCGTCGCCGGTGGCGTCCACCGGACCGGCGGTCTCCAGCAGCCGGACCACGTCGTCCACCGGCAGCGCCCGGGGCAGCCGGCGCGGCGGGGTGGGCGGGCGGACGTCCCGGCTGGGGTCCGCGCCGGCCATCCCCTCGCGCAGGGCGAAGCGGTGCAGCCCACGCACGGCGGAGGCGGCCCGGGCGGCGGAGGAGACCGCCAGCGGCGGATGCCCGTCGTCGCCGGCACGCAGCCGGGCCAGGTGCGACTCGACGAGGCCGGGACCGACGACGGCGAGGTCGGTGACGCCGGCCGCCGCCAGGGTGGCCAGGTACCGCTCCAGGTCCCGGCGGTACGACGCCAGCGTGTTCGCCGAGAGGCCGCGCTCGACGGTCAGGTGGTCGAGGTAGCCACGCACGGCACGGCGCAGGGCCGGCGCGGGCTCCCCGCCCCCGCCCTCGCCGGCCCGCTCCTGCGTCGCGGTCAGGCCAGCACCTCGGCCAGCGGCAGGGTCGCCATGCCGTGCGCGTCGGCGACGGGGCCGTAGACGACCTGCCCGTCGTGGGTGTTCAGGCCCAGGGCCAGGGCCGGATCGTTGCGCAGCGCCTGCCGCCAGCCCTGGTTGGCCAGCTCCAGCGCGTACGGCAGGGTGACGTTGGTCAGCGCGTAGGTGCTGGTGTTCGGCACCGCGCCGGGCATGTTCGCCACGCAGTAGAAGATCGAGTCGTGCACCTTGTACACCGGGTCGGCGTGCGTGGTGGGCCGCGAGTCCTCGAAGCAGCCGCCCTGGTCGATGGCGATGTCGACGAGCACGCTGCCCGGCTTCATCCGGGAGACCAGCTCGTTGGAGATGAGCTTCGGGGCCTTCGCGCCCGGCACCAGCACCGCACCGATGACCAGGTCGGCGTCGAGCACCGCCCGCTCGATCTCGTACGCGTTGGAGGCGACCGTCTGCAGGTGCCCCCGGTAAATGGCGTCGGCCTGGCGCAGCCGGGCGACGTTCTTGTCCAGCAGCAGCACCTCGGACTGCAGGCCGAGCGCGATGGCGGCGGCGTTCAGGCCGGAGACACCGGCGCCGATGACGACGGTCTTCGCCGCGTACACGCCGGAGACGCCGCCGGGCAGCACACCCCGACCGCCACCGGTGCGCATCATGTAGAACGCGCCCACCTGCGGGGCGAGCCGGCCGGCCACCTCGGACATCGGGGCGAGCAGCGGCAGGGACCGGTCGGGCAGCTCGACGGTCTCGTACGCGATGCCGGTGACCTTGCGGTCGACCAGCGCGTCGGTGCACTCCTTCGACGCGGCCAGGTGCAGGTAGGTGAAGAGCACCTGCCCCTCGCGCATCCGGTGGTACTCCTCGGCGATCGGCTCCTTGACCTTGAGCACCAGCTCCGCGGTGTCCCACACCTCGTCGGCGGTGGCCAGGATCTTGGCGCCGGCCGCGGCGAACTCGTCATCGGTGATGCTGGACCCGACGCCTGCGCCGGACTCGACGAAGACCTCGTGCCCGTGGCGGGTGAACTCGTTGACGCCCGCCGGCGTGATCGCCACGCGGTACTCGTGGTTCTTGACCTCGCGTGGGATTCCGACCTTCACGATGCAGACACCTCTCTCCGGGGCTGCTCACTCCCCGACTGCTCGGCCCCGCGCCGGCCCCATTGCCGGCGCGGTCGACCGGTCCCGCCGGCGGCAGTCTAGGCGTGCGGGTGCGTCCCAGGAGCCAGCACTGTGACATCCGGTGCCCGGTCGTCCTGACGAAGTGTCAGGCGTCGACCGGGCCGACGGCGGAGACCACCCTCAGCTGTCAGGACAGTGTTTCCCGCTGATCGTCCCAGCGCCGGGGTGGCGCTGCCGACAGGATCGCAGTGGATCACTAAGGTGTCGCTCCATGACCGCTCCTCCTTACCCGCAGTACCCGCAGGGCATCTCCGACAAGAGCAAGGTCGTCGCGGGCATCCTGCAGATCCTCCTCGGCGGCTTCGGCGTCGGCCGGTTCTACATGGGCGACACCAAGACCGGCGTGATTCAGCTCGTCGTGACGCTGGTGACCTGCGGCATCGGCAGCATCTGGGGCCTGATCGACGGGATCCTGATCCTGGTCAACGGCGGCGTCGACGGCCAGGGCCGGCCGCTGCGCGACTGACCGGCGCTCGAGACGGAAGGGGCCGCGCGGTGTCACCGCGCGGCCCCTTCGTCGTCGTACCCCGCCTCAGCGCGGCAGCGGCGCGTCCGAGCGCCGCAGCACCGACCAGCCGGCGTCGCGGGCCCGGGCGGCGGCGAGCAGCCCGGCCACGCAGGAGGCGTTGGTGATCTCCCCGGCCAGCACCATCCCGACCGCCTCGTCGAGGTCGACCCGGACCACCTGGAGGTCGGCCTCCTCGTCGCTGCGCTGGTGCCGCTGCTCCGCCGGCACGTCGGCCAGGTCCCGGGCCAGGAAGACCCGGACCACCTCGTCGGTGAAGCCCGGCGAGCTGTGCAGGTCGGCCAGGACGTCGATGGTGCCGGCGGTCAGGTCGGCCTCCTCGGCCAGCTCCCTCGCCGCCGCGGCGGCGAGATCCTCGCCGCTGACGTCCATCAGGCCGGCCGGCAGCTCCCAGAGGTGCCGGCCGACCGGGTGCCGGTACTGACGGATCAGCACCACCTGGCCGGCGTCGTCCAGCGCCACCACGGCCACCGCGCCGACGTGCTTGACGTAGTCACGGGCCGCCGTGCCGCCGCCGGGCATGTTGACTTCGTCGCTGACCACCGAGAAGATCCGGCCCCGCCAGACCTCCCGGTGCTCGGACACCTCGTACCGGTGCTCGACGACGCCCGCCGCCTCGCTGCTGAGCCGAGCGGTTCGCTCGCTCACGACGCCGATGCCGCCGTCGTCGCCGGGGCGCCGCCGTTGCGGCTCGCCTTCTTCACCGCCGGCGCCTCCGCCGGGGCGGGGTCGATGTCGACCGGGAGCTGGTCCGCCTCCGAGTACGCCACGGCCGCCTTCACGAACGCCGCGAAGAGCGGGTGCGGACGGGTCGGACGGCTCTTCAGCTCCGGGTGCGCCTGGGTGGCCACGAAGAACGGGTGCAGGCTGCGGTCCAGCTCGATGAACTCGACCAGCCGGCCGTCCGGCGAGGTGCCACAGATGTGCAGGCCAGCCCTGGTGAGCTGCTCACGGTAGGCGTTGTTCACCTCGTACCGGTGGCGGTGCCGCTCGCTGACCTCGGTGCTGCCGTACGCCTCGGCGACGACCGACCCCTCGGCCAGCTTCGCCGGGTACGCCCCGAGCCGCATGGTGCCGCCCAGGTCGCCCTTGCCGGCGACGATGTCCTCCTGGTCGGCCATGGTGGCGATGACCGGGTGCTTCGCCTCCTCGTCGAACTCCAGCGAGTTCGCCCCGTCCAGGCCGGCGAGATGACGGGCCACCTCGATGGTCATGCACTGCAGGCCGAGGCAGAGGCCGAGCAGCGGGATGCCGTTCTCCCGGGCGTACCGGGCGGTGCCGATCTTGCCCTCGATGCCGCGTACGCCGAAGCCGCCGGGGATGAGGATGCCGTCCGCGCCGGCCAGGGCGGCCGCCGCGCCGGCCGGGGTGACGCAGTCGTCGCTGGGCACCCAGCGCAGCTGTACCCGGGCCCGGTGGCCGAAGCCGGCGGCCCGGATCGCCTCGCTGACCGACAGGTACGCGTCGGGCAGGTCGACGTACTTGCCGACCACCGCGACGGTGACGGTGTGGTGCGGCTGGTGCACCCGGTCGAGCAGGTCGTCCCAGCTGGTCCAGTCCACGTCGCGGAAGGACAGGCCGAGCCGGCGCACCACGTACGCGTCGAGGCCCTCGCGGTGCAGCACCTTCGGGATGTCGTAGATGCTCGGCGCGTCCGGGGCGGCGACGACCGCCTCGGAGTCGACGTCGCAGTAGAGCGAGAGCTTCTCCTTGAGCTTCTCCGGGATCTCCCGGTCGCAGCGCAGCACGATCGCGTCCGGCTGGATGCCGATGCTGCGCAGCTGCGCCACCGAGTGCTGGGTCGGCTTGGTCTTCAGCTCGCCCGACGGGGCCAGGTACGGCACCAGCGACACGTGCAGGTAGAAGCAGTTGTCCCGGCCCAGGTCGTGGCGGACCTGGCGGATCGCCTCCAGGAACGGCAGCGACTCGATGTCCCCGACCGTGCCACCGACCTCGGTGATCACCACGTCCGGGACCTGGCCGTCGACGTCCGGGTCGGCCATGCCGAGGATCCGGGCCTTGATCTCGTTGGTGATGTGCGGAATGACCTGGACGGTGTCGCCCAGGTACTCGCCGCGCCGTTCCTTGGCGATCACGTCCGAGTAGATCTGGCCGGTGGTGACGTTCGCCTTGCCGGAGAGCGCCCGGTCCAGGAAACGCTCGTAGTGCCCGACGTCGAGGTCGGTCTCCGCGCCGTCCTCGGTGACGAAGACCTCGCCGTGCTGGAACGGGTTCATCGTCCCCGGGTCGACGTTGAGGTACGGGTCGAGCTTCTGCATCACCACGCGCAGCCCGCGCGCGGTCAGCAGGTTGCCGAGGCTGGAGGCGGTGAGGCCCTTACCCAGCGAGGAGGCGACGCCCCCGGTGACGAAAATGTGCCTGGTCGTCCGTGCTGAAGGGGCCAAGGCCTGCTCCCGTGTCGTCCGTAGCGGTCGTGCGAACCGCCGTGCCGATCAGCAAAGTGATCACGCGATCCACGGGATTCCACGGTAACACCTCCCCCGCTCCGACCCGGCGTCGCACCCGACCTGGCACGTCCCGAGCCGGAACCGGTCACCCCGCCGCGACCTCGGTCGACGGATGCGCGACCCGGTCCGGGGTGCGGGCGGCGGGCACGACCGGCCCGCCCGTCCCGGTGTCGCCCTCCCCCGCCGGCCGGCCGCCGGCACCGGGGTTCCCGCCCTCGCGGTTCTCGCCGTCACGGTCCTCGCTGCGCCGGTCGTCCCCGGCCGGCGACGGGCCGGCGGCGTCCTCGGCACGACCGTCGTCGACGCCGGCTCGACCCGGGACCCGCCCGGCGGCGTCCGCGCCGTCGGTCCCCCCGGTGGCCGGGGCGCTGCCGCCGTCCGGGGTGCCGTCCGGGGTGCCGCCGCCGGCCGGCCCGTCCGGCCCGTCGCCGCGCTGCCGGCCGGTCCCCGGCCGGGTGCGGTCGGTGGAGTGGTCGAGCACCCGTAGCGAGGCCAGTGCCGCCATCGGCACCACCAGGGCACCGGCCGCCCCGGCCACGTCCAGGGCCGAGCCACCGAGCACCCCGCCGATCACCGCCGCCACCGCGGTGCCGGCCATCGCGGCGCGCACCGCCGGGTAGATGCCGAACAGCCGCATCAGCCCACCCCAGGGCTGGAGCAGGGCGAACCAGACCAGCAGGGCGCCCACCACGGCCAGCACGGTCAGCGGGCTGTTCACCAGGGTGTCGAAGTTCGCGGTGCTGGACCGGTGCACGGTCAACCCGCCGGTGCCGTCGCCGAGGGCGGCGAGGAAGCGGCCCAGCGCGCCCCGCTCCTCCGCCGGCCGGCGCAGGTCCACCACGGCGTACCCGACGGTCAGTGCGAGGCCGGCCATGCCGGCCCAGACCAGGCGGCTCACGGTCAGCCAGCCGCCGGTGCTGATCGCGGCCGCCACGGCCACCCCGGCGGTCAGCGCCACCGCGCCGATCGGGTCCGCGCCGAGGTACGGGCTGCCGACCACCAGCATCGCCGTGCCGCCGACGGCGACCACCACCATGGGCCGCCAGCCACGGCGGACCCGCTGGGCGAGCCAACCGGCGCTGAGCAGCGAACCGGCGAGGAACACCCCGAGACCCACGGTGCCCAGGCCGGAGAACCGGCCACCCTCCAGGGCCGAGTAGCCGACCACGCTGTTGAGCTGCAACCGGGCGCCGCTGAGCACGTCCGCCCCGACGATCAGCGTGGCCAGCCCGGCGACCGCGCCGAGCGGGCCGAGGGTCCGGTCGTGGCCGGGAGCGAAGCGCACCAGGGCGGTGGTGGCGATGATCAGGGCCACGGTGACCAGCCCGAACCACCAGCCCGCGTCGTCACCGCGCCACCAGGGCACCGCGTCGGCGAGCAGGGCGGCCGGCACCGCGAGCGCGACGGCGATCAGCAGCAACTCGACGATCGCCACCACCCGTCGGGAGACCGGCGGCGGGCTGTGCGGGCCGGCGAGCCGGCGGGCCCGACGCAGCAGCGGCAGCACGGCCACGAAGAGGACCACCTCGGCCAGGGCGAGCAGGGCGAAGAACCAGCCGGCGACCCTCCGTTGGGCGCCGGCCTCCCGGTCGGCGTCGGCGGGGGCGGCGATCGCGGCGGCCAGGTCGTCCGGGCGTTCGGCGACCCGTACCGCCGGACGACCGAGGAAGAGCCGCTCGGGCATCGGCCGGCCCAGCGCGGCCAGCGCCGTCGGCGCCAGGTCGACCAGTTGCAGGTAGCCCTCCCGGGCGGTGCTGGCCGAGGTGAGCCAGCCACCTTCCCAGCCGGGCCCGTCGGCGACCACCACGTGCAGCCGCGACGGCGCCTCGGTGTCGGAGACCCCGGCCACCATGACCAGCGAGCGGGGTGGGCGCGCGGCCAGCACCTTCGCCAGTGCGGCGTCCGCCGCCCGCGCCTCCTCGGCCCGGACCGCCGGGTCGTCGCCGGCCACCGCGCCCAGGTCGACGATGCTGAGCACGCAGGAGCCGAGCAGGTCGGCGGGATCCTCGGGCAGTTCGGCCGCGTACCGGTCGACCCGCCCGAAGGGACGGGCGGCGGCGACGGCGGCGCCCGGACCGACCGCCACCGAGCAGCGCACCGACTCCGACAGCGAACCGGGCACCGCACCCCAGGGCAGCCGGTCGGCGTTGTGGGCGACCACGCCGCCCTGGTCCGGCAGGTTGGCGCCGATCCCGTCGGGCTGCTCGATCGCGACGTTGGCCGGCGGACAGGCGCCCTGCTGCCGGCTGCCGTTCCAGGCGGCGTAACTGCCCGCACCGAGGGTGAGCCAGCCGTCGACGGGGCAGGTGGGGCGGTGCGCGGAGCGGGTGGACAGCGACCCGATCGAGCCCCGCTGGGCCATCCGCCACAACGTCGGCGTGTTCTGCGGGTCGACGTCCTCCCAGCGCAGCCCGGCCACGCCGGCCAGCACCACGAAGTCGGCGGTGCGTCGGGGCACGCCGGTCTCCGGACGCGCCGCCAACGCGGTCACGCCGAGCACCACCACGACGAGGGTGAGCAGGAACGGGGTGAGTCTGCGCAGCATCACCGGCGTCCCGTCGACGGGGTGTCCGCGCCGGGCGTCGCCGGCCCGGCGGGGTCGGGGCCCAGTTCGGCGTAGAGGGCGACCAGCGCGGCGACGGTGTCCTCCTCGGTGGGCCAGGTGGCGGCCCGGGCGGTGCCGCGGTGGACCAGGTCGGCCCGCAGGCTCGGGTCGTCCAGCAGCGTGCGCACCGCCGCGTCGACCGCGTCGACGTCGCCCGCCGGCACCAGCACCGCGGCGTCGCCGACCAGCTCCGGCAGCCCGCCCACGGCCGTCGCCACCAGCGGTACGCCGGCCCGCAGCGCCTCCTGCGCGAAGAGTTGGCGGGCCTCCCAGTCGCTGGTCACCACCGCCACGTCCGCGCCGGCGAGCAGGTCCGCCACGTCGGTGCGGTGGCCCAGCAGGGTCACCGGCGCGCGGGCGGTGGAGATCCGGGCCGCCAGTTGCAGGTACGCCGGCCCGCTGCCGGCGATGACGACCACCGGCGGCGGGGTCCGGCCCCGCCAGCGGGCGGCGGCGTCGACCAGCACGTCGTACCGCTTCTGCGGGTGCAGCCGACCGACCGAGAGGACCAACGGCTGGTCGGCGGCGACACCGAACTCGGCGCGCACGGCGGCCCGGCGGCGACGCGGCGCGGGCAGGGTCGGCGCGGCGACCGGGGCGAGCCGCGCGTCGGCGGCGCCCAGCGCGGCGGCACGCTCGACCAGGTCGGTGGAGGCGCCCAAGGCGACCCGGGCGGAGCGGGCCACCACCCGCTCGGCGAGCCGGGAGAGCTGCCCGCGCAGCCCGCCGGCGAGCACCGCGTTGTGCCAGGTCACGACCAGCGGCGCGGCGGGCCGGGCGAGCGCCGCGACCAGCCCCGCGCGCAGCCCGTGGGCGTGCACGACCTGGACGGTCTCGGCGGCGAGCGTCCGGCGCAGCGCGGAGACGGCCCGCGCGTCGGCCGGCGTGGGGCTGGCCGGGATCTCCACCGGCGCGAAGCGGGCCCCGACGCCGGTGAAGTCGAACTGGTCCTGGGTGGCGGCGGGACCGCAGACCAGCACCGGGGTGCCGGCCGTGGTGAGACCCCGGGCCACGGAGCGTACGTGCTGGCCCACGCCGCCGGTGCTGGAGGCGATCAGCAGGACCACCGTGCCGGGCCGGCCCGTCGCCGGCGTCGCCTCGGTCATCCGTGCTCACCTCTCGTTCGCGACTGCGGGGCTCGCAGACCCGGCTCACTCCTCGCGCTCACCGAACCACCACCGTTCGCGACTGCGGGGCTCGCAGACCCGGCTCACTCCTCGCGCTCACCGGGGCACCGTCTCCTTCCCGTCCCCTGGTCCCGGGGTGCCGCCGTCCTGCCGGTCACGCGGCTTCGCCCGGCGGCGGGCACCGAGGCGGCGCTGCGCCCCGGCCAGCAGCGGCCGCACGTCCGGCCGGTCCGTCAGCCAGGCCACGGCGAGGAACACCACCCCGACCACGGCCCCGGACAGCATGCCCTGCACGAGCGCCCCCGCTGTCGTCGGGGTGCCGTCACCGAACTGTCCCAGCCACCGCGAGGTGGCCGCGCCGGCCGGCGCGGCGAGCACGGCGGCCAGCAGGCCGGCGGTCGCGGCCCGCCCGACCCCGGACAGTGCCGCCCGGCCGGCCGTCCGGAGCACCGCCACGACCAGCAGGACGCCGAGCAGCAGCATGCCGACCGAGTTGGCCAGGGTCACCGCGAGCACCCGGTCGCCGCGCGGCAGCACGGCGGCGAGGGCGACGGCGGCGACGGGCACCGCCAGCCAGCCGGTGGTGATGGCGAGGGTGGCGGCCCGGGTGGCGCCACGGGCGTAGAGGGCGCGGGATAGCACCGCGAACAGCGCGTAGCCGAGCAGACCGGGGGCGAATCCGGCGATCGCCGCGGCGGTCGGGGCGACCGCGTCGCCGCCGAAGAAGAACCGGGCGACCGGTTCGGCGGTGCCGACCAGGGCTGCCGCGCCGAGGAAGCTGAAGAGCAGCACTCCGCGGACCGCCGGGGCGAGGGTACGCCGGTAGCCTTCCTCGTCGCCGGCGGCCGAGGCGGCGGAGAGGGTCGGGTAGGCGGCGATCGCGAGGGGCACCGCGAGCACCGCCCACGGCAGCAGGTACATGGTCTGGGCCAGGTTGAACACCTGCGGCGAGCCGGTCGGCCCACCCGAGACCCGGTTCAGCACGACCACCAGGGCGAGCTGCTGGGCGGCGACGGTGACCGCCCCCGCCACGGCGAGGCCGCCGACCCGGGCCCGGGCGTCGGCCGGAAAGCCGTATCCGGGGCGCAGCCGCAGCCCGAGCCGGCGCAGCGGAACCAGCAACGACAGCGACAGGGCGACCACGCCGAGGGTGGTGCCGCCGGACAGGATCAGCTCCGCACCCCGGCCCACCTCGGCGATCGACGCCCCCCGCCCCTCGGTGAGGCCGAAGGCCAGGTAGACCACGATCACGGTGACGCTGGACAGCAGGGGCGCGATCACCGGCCAGGCGAACCGCCGGTGGGCCTGGAGCACCCCGGTGAGCACGATTCCCACCCCGTAGAGCGGCAGCTGGGGCGCGAAGACCCGCAGCATCCGGGCGCCCGCGGCCAGCTCGGCCGGGGTCCGGGCGTCGCTGATCACGGCGACGATCGGATCGGCGAGCAGCGCGACCAGCGCCGCGAGGGGCACCAGCAGGGTCAGTGTCCAGGTCAACAAGGCCCCGGTGGTGGCGGCCACCACCCGTCGGTCGCCGGCCGCGACCGGGCCGGCCAGCAGCGGTACGACGAGACTGGCCAGCGCCCCACCGGCGACGATCTCGAAGATGATGTTCGGGACGGTGTTCGCGATGACGTACATGCCGCCGAGGTCGCTGCGCTGGACGACCCAGGTGAACACGGCGGTACGCCCGAACCCGGCCAGGCGGGCGACCACGGTGAGCACGGCGATGAGGGCGGCCGCTCCGGCCAGCCGGCCGGCGCCGGCGAGGGGTGCCGGTCTGGTCACGTCAGTCGGATCGCCGGCCCAGCTCGTCGAGCTCACGCAGGCCGGGGGTGCGCTGGATGACGGCCGTGAAGCTGACCTTCTCGCTGGCGGCGGTGAGCCCGGCGAGCACGGCCAGGACAGCGGCCCGCCCGACCGGGCCGGTACGCGCGGCGAGGGCCACGCCGAGCAGCGCGCCGAGCGCGTTGGCGCCGCTGTCGCCGACCATCACCCGCTCGTCGAGGTCCTCGTCGAGCAGCCCGGACGCCGCGCCGACCGCCCCGGCGGCGATGCCACCGTGCGGGCCACGGGCGAGCGGGGCGCCGAGCAGCAGGCCGGACTTCAGCGCCCGGCCGGGGCGCAGGTCGAGCAGGTTGAGCAGGTTGGCGGTGCCGGCCACCACGCCGGCGCCGAGCAGCACGTCGACCGCCCGGCCGAGGGTGCCCTGCCGCTGCCGGCGGCGGTGCGCGGCGACCCGGGGGTCGGCGGCGAGCAGCGCGGCCGCGCCCAGGCCGGCGGCGCCGACCCCGAGCACCTTGACCGTGCCGGCGGTGACCCGGCCCTCGCGCAGCGCGGCGAGGTGGCCGGTGAAGCCCTTGGCGGCCTTCTGCTCCGGGCGGGCGCCCACCACGTCGTCGTAGAGCCCGACCGCGCCGGCGCCGAGTCCGGCGACCAGGGCGGCCGCGCCGGAGGGGACGCTGGACGCGCCGAGCGCCCCGGCGCCGGACGCGCCGACGGCGAGGGCCGGCCCGGCGGCCAGGGTGACCGTACGGCCGCGGAAGTTGGTCCGCTCCAGCGCCGGACCGACCGGGGCGGTGCGGATCTCCCGCAGCGCGTAACGGGCGGCGGCGGCGCCGGCGGCGGCGGCCAGCAGCCGCCCGAGCGCGCTCACGCGACACCCCCGGACGGCGCGGGCGGGCGGGATCCGGTCACCGGGGTACGTCGTTCGCTCACTGGGGCAGTCTAGGCAGCAGGTCGGCGGCGTTGTCGCCGACGCCGTACTGGCCGGCCTTCTTCTCGGTGAGCTGCTGCACCAGGGCGAGGGTGGTGACCAGCTGTCCCTGCACGGTGTTGGCGTTGTCGACGGTGGAGATGGTCTGCGCGAGGACCGGGTCGCCGCGGACGATGGCCACCAGGTTGCCGCCGTCGGAGCCGTTGCCGCCGACGACGATCGCGCCGGTGCGGTCGAACTGCTCGGCGATCTTCACCACCGACTCGTCCTTCTTGGCGGAGTCCTTGTCCACGTACGGCTGCCCGCTGACCACCACGACCGCCTCGGCCGATCCGCTCACCGGCTCCTCGGCGGTCAGATAGCCGCCGTTGGAGTACGCGGCCAGCACCGCCTTGCGGTCGGCCTCGGTCACCGCCGGGGTGCCCTGGGGGCGGTCGAGCAGGACGCTGGCCAGCAGGGCGCTGGAGGTCTCCACGCCGTTGCCGTTGCCGGGCAGCGCGGAGGCGGGGGCGCTGGGGCGGGCGGCGGTGACGGCCAGCTCCATCAGGTTGGTGTTGTTGTCCGGGTTGACGAACTTGTCCTGGATGTCGACCCGGCCGGTGACGTCGGCGCCGGCGGTCTCCAGCATCTTCAACACGCCCTCGGTGTGCTCCCGCCCGGTCGGCGTGGTGAGCACCAGCACCCGCTTGCCGGCGAGCTTGCCCGGCAGGAAGGTCTCCGCCATCTGGGCAGCGAACTCCTCCTCGAGCTCCAGTTCCTTCTGCATGCTGTTGACCGACTGGCGCATCTGCTGGTTGTCCTTGCGCAGCCCGTTGACGGTCTCCCTGAGCGAGTCCGCGACGGGGCCGTTGAGGGCGGCCGTGCCGACCACCAGGCCGATGGCCAGCGCCAGGAAGACCGCGGTCAGGGACACCACGTGGTACCGGAAGTTGATCACGCTTGCAGCCTCTTGATCGGTCGGGAGCTAGAAGAGCTGGCCGAGCTGGAACACGAAATTGTCCCACCACTCGGAGGCCACGCCCAAATACGCCTTCCCGACGGTGGAGACCGCCACCGCGGAGGCCATCGCGGCGACCGCCGAGAGGACCAGCAGCAGCAGCGACGAACCGGAGATGCTCTGCCGGTACAGCCGGCTCACGCCCTTGGCGTCGACCAGCTTGCCGCCGACCTTCAGCCGGGTGAGGAAGGTGGAGGCCATGCCACCGCGCCCCTTGTCCAGGAACTCCACCAGGGTGGCGTGGGTGCCGACGGCGACCAGCAGGGAGGCGCCCTTCTCGTCGGCCAGCAGCATGGCCAGGTCCTCGCTGGTGGCGGCGGCCGGGAAGGTGATCGCCGGCACGTCCAGCCCGGTGACCCGGGCCAGGCCCGGGGCCCGCCCGTCCGGGTACGCGTGCACGATCACCTCGGCCCCGCAGCGCAGCACGTCGTCGGTGACCGAGTCCATGTCGCCGATGATCATGTCGGGGGTGTAGCCCGCCTCGACCAGGGCGTCCGCGCCGCCGTCCACGCCGATCAGCACCGGCTTGAACTCCCGGATGTACGGGCGCAGCACGTCCAGGTCTTCCTTGTAGTCGTAGCCACGGACCACGATGAGGCAGTGCCGGCCCTGGATCTGGGTCTGGATGTCGGGAACACCCACCCCGTCCAGCAGCAGGTCACGCTCCTGCCGGAGGTAGTCCATGGTGTTGGCGGCGAACGCCTCCAGCTGGACCGACAGCCCTTCCCGGGCGTCGGCCATCGCCTTGGCCACCGTCTCGGCGTCCTGGAGCTCACCGTGCGCCACCGGCTCGTCGCCGACGTAGACGGTGTTGCCCTCGATCCGGACGGTGTCGCCCTCACGGACCCGCTCGAAGATCCCCTCGCCGAGGTCGTCCAGGAGCGGGATCCCGGCGGCCACCAGCACCTCGGGGCCGAGGTTGGGGTAGCGGCCGGACACCGACGGCTTGGCGTTGAGCACCGCGGCGACGCCGACGGCGACCAGCGAGTCGGCCGCCACCCGGTCCAGGTCGACGTGATCGATGATCGCGATGTCGCCGGGGCGGAGCCGGCCGACCAGCCGTTTGGTACGACGGTCGAGGCGGGCGGTGCCGAGGACTGAGCCCGGATCCGCGTTCCGGGTCCGGCGCAACGTGGGTAGACGCATCGTGACCATCCTGGCATGGGAGGCAGGCTCAACTGTCGCGACATGCCTGAGCAGGGCCGCCTACCCAGGGAAGCACACCGGAGCGCAGGCTGGTGTGCCTCCGCTCACAATCGTGACGGTCAGGGCCGCCTTTCCTTGGCCGCCACGGCCAGCAGCTCCTCCGCGTGAGCGATACCCAGGTCCGAATCGGGCAAACCGGCGAGCATCCGGGCCAGCTCACGGGCCCGCTCGGTGTCCTCCACCACCCGCACCCCGCTGGTGGTCACCGCTCCCCCCGTGTCCTTCGCCACCACCAGGTGACGATCGGCGAACGCTGCCACCTGCGGCAGGTGGGTGACGACCAGCACCTGGTGGCTGCGGGCCAACCGGGCCAGCCGGCGGCCGATCTCCACCGCCGCCTGCCCGCCGACCCCCGCGTCGACCTCGTCGAAGACCAGGGTGGGCGGGCCACCGGAACCGGCGAAGACCACCTCGATGGCGAGCATCACCCGGGACAGCTCACCGCCGGAGGCGCCCCGCTGCAATGGCAGCGAGGGCGCGCCCGGGTGGGCCAGTAGCCGCAGCTCCACCTCGTCGGCCCCGTCCGGACCGACGCCGACCTGGGCGCCGTCGACGGTCAGCGTGGGCTCGGCCCGCCCCGCCGGGCGTGGCAGGACGGCCACCTCGATCCGGGCGTGCGGCATGGCCAGCCCGGCCAGCTCCACGGTGACCTGCTCGGCGAAGCGGGTCGCCGCCTCCCGCCGCGACGCCGAGACCCGGCCGGCCAGGTCGGCCACCTCGCCGGCCAGGCGCTGAGCCTCCTTGTCCAGCTCGTCCAGCAGCTCGTCGGAGGTGTCCAGGTCGGACAGTCGGGTGCGGGCCCGCTCGGCCCAGGCCACCACGCCGTCGACGTCGTCGGCGTACTTGCGGGTCAACGCGCGCAACGCGGCCCGCCGCTCGTAGACGGTCTGTAACCGGGCCGGGTCGGCGTCCAGCGCCGCCAGGTACGCCGACAGCTCGGCGGAGACGTCCGCGACCAGGGTCGCCGCCTCCTCCAGGCGGGCCGCCAGCTCGCCCAGGGCCGCATCGGTGCCGGCCTGCGCCTCCAGGGTGCGCCGGGCGGTGCCGAGCAGCGTCGTCGCGTCGGGGGTGTCGTCGGCCGTCTCCACCCCACCCGCCACGCACTGCTGGGCGAGCTGGGCCGCGGTGCGCAGCCCTTCGGCGTGCTCCAGCCGCTGCGCCTCGGCCTTCAGCTCGTCGTCCTCGCCCGGCTGCGGGGCGACCCGGGTGATCTCGTCCAACCCCAGCCGCAGCAGGTCGGCCTCCTGGCTGCGCTCCCGGGCGTTGCGCCGCCGGTCGGCCAGGTCGTCGACGACGTGCCGCCACCGCGCGTACGCCTCGCGCAGCGCGTCGAGCAGCTTCTCGTGCGCCGGGCCGGCGAACCGGTCCAGCGCGGCCCGCTGCTCGGCCGGGCGCAGCAGGCGCAGCTGGTCGGACTGGCCGTGCACCGCCACCACCTGCTCACCGACCTCGCCGAGCATCGACACCGGCATGCTCCGCCCGCCGAGGTGGGCCCGGGAGCGACCCTCCACCGTGACCGTACGGCTCATCAGCAGCGAACCGTCCTCGTCGGGCTCACCGCCGGCGTCGACGATCCGGGCGTGCACCGCGTCGGCGACCCGGCCGTCGAGGCGCAGCCGCCCCTCGACCAGCGCCCGGCCCGGCTCGGCCCGGACCCGCCCGGCGTCGGCCCGGCCGCCGAAGAGCAGACCGAGGCCGGTCACCACCATCGTCTTGCCGGCACCGGTCTCGCCGGTGATGACGTTCATCCCGCCGGTCAACGGCAGCGTGGTGTCCTCGATGACGCCCAGTCCGGTGATGCGCAGCTCTTCCAGCACAGCAACCGACAGTAGACGCGGCCCCCGACAGTTGACCAGCCGGCACGGCCCGGCTGTGGACGGCCGGCCCGGCTCACACCCGCCGGGCCGTCGGTCACCTGCGGTTGCCCCGCCAACCCTGGACGGGCAGGTCGAACTTGGCGACCAGCCGGTCGGTGAACGGCCGGTCCCGCAGCCGGACGACACGCACCGGCAGTGCGCCGCGACGCACCGTCACCCGGGCGCCCGGTGGGAGGTCGAAGACCCGCCGACCGTCGCAGCAGAGCACCGCGAGGGTGGTGAACGGGTCCACGGTGATGGCGATGGTGGACGTGGGCGCGGTCACCAGCGGACGGCTGAACAGCGCGTGCGCGCTGATCGGCACCAGCAGCAGCGCCTCCACCTCGGGCCAGACCACCGGCCCGCCACCGGAGAAGGCGTACGCGGTGGAGCCGGTCGGGGTCGCGCAGACCACACCGTCGCAGCCGTACCGGGACAGCGGCCGGCCGTCCACGTCGACGAGGAGCTCCAGCATCTGGGCCCGCTCGCCCTTCTCGACGCTGATCTCGTTGAGCGCCCAGGACTCGATGGTCGGGCCGCCGTCGAACTCGGCGGTCACGTCGAGGGTGAGCCGTTCGTCCACGGTGTAGTTGCGCCCGACCACGTCGCGTACGGCCAGGTCCAGGTCGTCGATCTCCGCCTCGGCGAGAAAGCCGACCTTGCCGAGGTTGATGCCGAGCAGCGGAACCTTCGCCGGGCGGGCCAGTTCGGCCGCGCGCAGGAAGGTGCCGTCGCCGCCGAGGGCGAAGACGATCTCGGCGCCCTCGGCGGCCTCCGGGCCGGTGACCGGCACCACACCGGGCAGGTCGAGGTCGTCGGCCTCCTCGGCGACCACCCGTACCTCGAAACCGGCGGCGATCAGGTCGGCCGCGACGGTGCGGGCGTGCTCGGTGCTGCGCCGGCGGCCGGTGTGCGTCACGAGCAGCGCGGTACGGCTCACCGGTCGACCTCCGCGTGCCTGCCGGCGGGGCTCACCCAGTCGCTGACGCTCACGCCGGTCAGCCTCCCGTACCCGATCACCGGGCTCCGCTCGTCGCTCACCCTGACACCTCCCCGGATTCCGCCTCCGGCAGCGCGCCGGAGGTCGCCAGGCCCTCGGGCCCGGCCGCCACGACGGCGCGCACCCGCTCGGGGTCGGCCGCCGGCGCGCCGCGGCGTAACCATACGAAGAACTCGACGTTGCCGCTCGGCCCCGGCAGCGGGCTGGCCGCCACGTCCGCCAGGCCCAGCCCGAGATCGGCGGCGGCCGCCGCGACGTCGAGCACCGCCTCCGCGCGCAGCGCCGGGTCCCGGACCACGCCACCCGCGCCGACGCGTTCCTTGCCGACCTCGAACTGCGGCTTGACCATCAGCGCCAGGTCGCCGTCGGCCCGGGTGCACCCGGCCAGGGCGGGCAGCACCAGGCGCAGCGAGATGAAGGAGAGGTCCGCCACCGTGAGGTCGACCTCGCCGCCGATCACCTCGGGAGTCAGCGTACGGACGTTGGTGCGCTCGAAGACGCGGACCCGTTCGTCGGTACGCAGCGGCCAGGCGAGCTGGCCGTAGCCGACGTCCACCGCGACCACCTCGGCCGCGTCGGCGCGCAGCAGCACGTCGGTGAAGCCGCCGGTGGAGGCGCCCGCGTCCAGGCAGCGCCGGCCGGCGACGGTCAGCCCGCCCGGGGCGAACGCGGCGAGCGCGCCGGCGAGCTTGTGGCCGCCGCGCGAGACGTACTCGGTCGACGGGTCCTCCCCGGTGACCCGCAGCGGGTCGGCGGGGTCGACCATCGCGGCGGGCTTGCGGGCCGGCACCCCACGCAACTGGACCCGGCCGGCCTCGACCAGCGCGGCGGCCTGTTCCCGGGAGCGGGCCAGCCCGCGACGGACGAGTTCGGCGTCGAGGCGGGTACGACGTGCCATGGGGTGGTTCTCCGGTCGTTCAGGTCTGGTCGATGGTGGCGAGGGTCTCCCGCAGCGTCTGGTACGCCGCCTCGTACTGGGCGATCTGGTCGGCCGGGGGCAACCCCTCCGCGTTGACCATCGCCTGCACGGCGGCGTCCACCGCCGGATGGTGCGCCTCGCCGACCTCCTCGTACGACGCGGCCGACGGCGGACCGGGACGCGGCCCCGGCGACGGCCTCGGACGGGCTCCCGGCGGCGGGCCGGGGCGGAACGGGCCGGTCACGACCGGCTCCCGGGTGCGCCGGTCACTCCGCGCCGCCCGTGGCGCGTCGACGCGGCGCGGCCTTCTTCACCGGCCGGGCGGCGGGGGCGGCCGGCTCGCCCGGCGTGGTCGACACGGCGGCCGGCGGCTTGCGGGCGATGGCCTTCTTCGCGACCGCCTTCTTGGCCACCGCCTTCTTGGCCACCGCCTTCGTCGGCGCGGCCCCGGACGGCCCACCGACCCCGGCCTGCGGCGCCCCGCTCGGGCCGGTCCCGGCTCCGGCCGGGGCGGCGGATGCCGACGCCCCGACGGGCGGCACGGTGGTGTCCGGCGCGGCGGCGCCGAGGTACGCCCCCGGCCCGCCCTTGGCCTCGCGCAGCTCGCGTTCCAGCTCGTGCACCCGGCGGGTCAGCTCGGCGACCTCGTCGGCGGTGGCGAGCCCGACCGCGCCCAGCGCCCGGTCCACCTCGAAGCGGACCAGATTGGTCAGCGCCTCACGGTTGGCCGCGCCGGTGGAGAGGAGCTCCTCGGCGAGCGCCTGGAGCTGGGCGGCCGTCGCGCCGCCCGTGCCGGCCACCCGGCGTACGGCGTCCTGGGCCTTCTTCCGGGGCGCCTCCGTCAGGCCCATGGCCAGCTCGAGGTAGGCGCGCCACGCGTCCTGCATGCCTGAGTCCTTCCGCGGGGCGGGATGTGCGGGTCTCACGCTACCGGGCGCTCCCGACAACCCATTGCGGTACGGTGCCGGGAAACGGCGTGGCGTGCGGTGAGGAGACGATGTGGCCAGCGTGGACGAGTGCCGGCAGGCGTTGCACGACCTGGCGACCCGGCTGGACCGGCACGCCGAGATGCCGGGGAAGATCGACCTGGATCGCACCCTGGCCTGCCGGATCACCGACCTGGACACCGCGTTCCACGGGCGGCTCGTCGGCGGCCGGCTGGTCGACCTGAGCGACGGCGACGACCCGAAAGCCAAGATCGCCCTGATCACGGGCAGCGACGACCTGGTCGCCCTGGTGCACGGCCGGCTCGACATCACCAAGGCGGTCGCCTCCCGCCGAGTGTCCATCAAGGCCAATCCGTTCGACCTGATGAAGCTACGCAAGCTGCTCTGAGCGGTCAGGCCGGCAGGCCGAGCGCCTCCAGGGCCCGCTCCGCCTCCGGCGTCGTGGGCCGCACCTTCGACACCTGGTCGCCGGACCAGGCGGCCGCGCAGAGCGCCGCCAGGGCGTCCAACGGCCGGCCCGCACCGCTCAACTCCACCGCGCCGTCGACCAGGGTGGCGGACCACCCGGCGGTCTCCGGCTCTCCGGGGACGGCGACCACGGCCGCCGGGTCGAAGAGCCCCGCCAGGTCCTCGGAGACGTACGCGGGGCGCCGCGACTCGGGAGCGGCCAGCAGTTCGGGTACGTCGCTGACGCCGGTCAGCACCAGCAGGCTGTCCAGACCGGCTCGCCGGGCACCCTCGATGTCGGTGTCCAGCCGGTCCCCGACCACCAGCGTCCGCCCCTGTCCCGCCCGGCGGGCGGCGGTGGCGAACAGGGCCGGCTCAGGTTTGCCGACGACCACGTCCGGCGCCCGGTCCAGGGCGTGCCGCAGGGCGGCCACCAGGGAGCCGTTGCCGGGCAGCGGGCCCCGACCGCTGGGCAGGGTGCGGTCGGTGTTGGTGGCGATCCAGGTCGCTCCGGCCCGGATGGCGACCGACGCCTCGGCCAGGTCAACCCAGCCCACCTGCGGGCCGTACCCCTGCACGACCGCCACCGGCGACTCGTCGGCCCTGGCGACCGGGGTGAGCCCGACGGCCCGGACCTCGGCGCGCAGCGCCTCCGCGCCGACCACGAGCACCGGGGCGCCGGCGGGGAACCGGTCCCGCAGCAGTTCGGCGGCGGCCCCGGCGGAGGTCAGCACCTCAGCCGGCTCGGCCGGCACACCCATCCCGGTGAGCAGGTCGGCGACCTCGCTGGAGCGGCGTGAGGCGTTGTTCGTCGCGTACGCCACCGCCCGGCCGTCGGCGTGCAGCCGGCCGACCGCCTCGACCGCGCCGGGGATCGGCCGGTCGATCAGGTAGATCACCCCGTCCAGGTCGAAGACGACCAACGAGTACCCGTCGACCAGCCGGTCCCCGGCGACCTCGGTCATCGCCGACCCGGCTCCGACTCGTCGGTGCCCGCCGGCCGCTCGCCGGCAGCCCGGTCTGTCACTGCGGTGGCCTGCCCGTCGGTGTGCTCGTCGTCGGTCAGCCCGTCGCCGTCGAGGTCGTCGTCCTCGTCGTCCTCGTCGTCCTCGTCGTCGAGGTCATCGTCGTCGTCCTCGTCGCTGTCGAGGTCGTCGTCATCCTCGTCGTCGTCAAGGTCGTCGTCGTCATCCTCGTCATCGTCGTCGAGGTCGTCCCCGTCGTCGTCGACGGTGAGGTCGGCGGTGAGGTCGGCGTCCGGCCGGGCCGACACCGCACCCGGCGTGCCCGGACCCGAGGCGGTCTCCTCGGCCGGCTCCTCGTCGGAGTCGTCGCCCTCGATCAGCACGCCGTCGAGCTCCAGCAGCCGCTCCGCGGCATCGGTCTCGCCGTCGGTGTCCACGTCGGCGGCACGGGAGAACCACTCCCGGGCCTCCTCGCGCCGGCCCACCGCCAGCAGCGCGTCCGCGTACGCGTAGCGCAGCCGACCCGTCCACGGCTCGATCGAGTCGGCGGTCAGCTCCGGGACCTGGAGCATCGCCACGGCGGCGTCCTTCTGCCCGAGGTCACCCCGAGCGCCGGCCGCCACGATCAGCAGCTCGATGGCGACGGCCTGGTCGAGCTTCTCCCGGTCGGCACCCCGGAACAGGTCGATCGCCCGCTCCGGACGCCCCAGGGCCCGCTCGCAGTCGGCCAGCACCGCCAGGTGGCTCTGCAACCCGGTCATCCGGTGGTACGTGCGCAGCTCGGCGATCGCCGTCTGCCACTCCCCCGCGTGGTACGCGGCCAGCCCGACCGCCTCCCGCACCGCGGAGATCCGCGAGGCCAGCCGCCGGGCCGCCATCGCGTGGGCGAGTGCCTCGGCCGGGTCCTCGTCGATCAGCTGGCCGGTGGCGACCAGATGCCGGGCGACGGTCTCGGCGACCGGCTTGTTCAGCGAGAGCAGCTCGGCACGGACCGCCGTGTCCAGGTCGCTCGCGGAGATCTCGTCCGGCAGCGCCGGCGCGGCACCCCGGGCTCCCTCGGCCTCGTCCTGGCGCTCCCGGTCGGTGCCGAAGCCGCCCTCCGGACGCCGGTCGTCGAAGCCACGCCGGTCGTCGTGACGCGGCCGGTCACCGTAGCCACCGCGCTCGCCGCCCCGCTCCGGACGCGGCCGGTCGCCGCCCCGGAAGCCACCCTCGCGGCGGTCACCGTCCCGGCGGAAGCCGCCCTCACGCGGTGCCTCGCCGTCCCGGCGGAAGCCGCCCTCACGGCGGTCGCCACCACGGAAGCCACCCTCACGGGAGTCACCACCACGGGGGCCGCCTTCGCGGCGGTCGCCGCCGCGGAAGCCACCCTCACGCGGGCCGGAACGGAAACCGCCCTCGCGGCGGTCACCGTCGCGGCGGAAGCCGCCCTCCTGGCGGTCGCCACCACGGAAGCCACCCTCACGGGACTCACCGCCGCGGAAACCGCCTTCGCGGCGGTCGCCCCCACGGAAGCCACCCTCGCGACGCTCAGCGCCACCGAAGCCACCCTCGCGCGGACCGGAACGGAAACCGCCCTCACGACGGTCGCCACCACGGAAGCCGCCCTCACGACGGTCGCCGCCCCGGAAGCCACCCTCACGCGGAGCCTCCCCGTCACGGCGGAAGCCACCCTCACGACGGTCGCCACCACGGAAGCCACCCTCACGACGGTCGCCACCACGGAAGCCACCCTCACGACGGTCACCGCCGCGGAAGCCACCCTCACGCGGAGCCTCCCCGTCACGGCGGAAGCCACCCTCACGACGGTCGCCACCACGGAAGCCACCCTCACGACGGTCGCCACCACGGAAGCCACCCTCACGACGGTCGCCACCACGGAAGCCACCCTCACGACGGTCACCGCCGCGGAAGCCACCCTCACGCGGAGCCTCCCCGTCACGGCGGAAGCCACCTTCACGCGGACCGGAACGGAAACCGCCCTCACGACGGTCGCCACCACGGAAGCCGCCCTCACGCGGTGCCTCGCCGCCGCGACGGAAGCCACCCTCACGGCGGTCACCGCCCCTGGGACCGCTGTCACCGTCGCGGCGGAAACCACGCTCGCGGTCGCCCCCGCCGTGCTCGCGCCGGTCGCCGCCCCGGAAGCCACCCTCACGCGGCGCGTCACCGTCCCGGCGGAAACCGCCGCCGCGGGAGTCACCCTCACGGGAGTCGCCGCCACGGAAGCCACCCTCACGACGGTCACCGCCGCGGAAGCCACCCTCACGCGGAGCCTCCCCGTCACGGCGGAAGCCACCTTCACGCGCACGGTCGCCGACACCGCCCTCGCGCCGGTCGCCGCCCCGGAAGCCACCCTCACGCGGCGCGTCACCGTCCCGGCGGAAACCGCCGCCGCGGGAGTCACCCTCACGGGAGTCGCCGCCACGGAAGCCACCCTCGCGACGGTCACCGCCGCGGAAGCCGCCCTCGCGACGCTCACCGCCCCGGGGACCGCTGTCACCGTCGCGGCGGAAACCACGCTCGCGGTCGCCACCACGGAAACCGCCCTCGCGCGGCGCGTCACCGTCCCGGCGGAAACCGCCGCCCCGGGAGTCACCGTCTCGGGGGCCCGATCGGAAGCCGCCCTCACGACGGTCACCACCCCGGGACCCAGCGCCACGGAACCCACCGTCACGGGAGCCTTCGCCGTCCCGCCGGAAGCCACCCTCACGACGGTCACCGCCGCGGAAGCCGCCGTCGTTGTCCCGGCGGAAACCGCCCTCACGCGGGCCGGAACGGAAGCCACCCTCACGACGGTCGCCACCACGGAAGCCACCCTCACGCGGCGCGTCACCGTCCCGGCGGAAACCGCCGCCGCGGGAGTCACCGTCGCGGGAACCGGAACGGAAGCCACCCTCACGACGGTCACCGCCGCGGAAACCCCCGCCGTCGCGACCACGGTCGCCGCTGCCACCGCGCTGGCCGCCCCGGTCGTCACGATCTCCCTGGTACGGGGGACGGTCGTCCCGACGCGGGCCAGCACCCCGCCCCTGCGGGCGGTCCGAACGGTCCTCGTAACGGCGCGGACGATCTCCGCCCTGCGGTCCTGAACTCACAGGTACATCCTTCCTCATTGCGCCACCAACGGCGCTACGCAGTCGAGGGCCGACCCGGATGGGGCGGCCCTCGACTGGAAGATTGTCCGGCGGTGTCCTACTCTCCCACACCCTCCCGAGTGCAGTACCATCGGCGCTGGAGGGCTTAGCTTCCGGGTTCGGAATGTGACCGGGCGTTTCCCCTCCGCCATGACCGCCGTAACTCTATCGACATATCAAACAACACCACCACATGGTGTGTTGTTCGTTTGTCGGGAGTTGCACAGTGGACGCGTAGCAGCTTGGTAGTCAAGTCCTCGGCCTATTAGTACCGGTCAACTGAACCCGTTACCGGGCTTACATTTCCGGCCTATCAACCCAGTCGTCTAGCTGGGGGCCTTACCCCACAAAGTGGGTGGGATACCTCATCTTGAAGCGAGCTTCCCGCT
>NZ_FMDN01000035.1 GCF_900090245.1 Micromonospora halophytica | reverse complement strand
CCCCCAGCTAGACGACTGGGTTGATAGGCCGGAAATGTAAGCCCGGTAACGGGTTCAGTTGACCGGTACTAATAGGCCGAGGACTTGACTACCAAGCTGCTACGCGTCCACTGTGCAACTCCCGACAAACGAACAACACACCATGTGGTGGTGTTGTTTGATATGTCGATAGAGTTACGGCGGTCATGGCGGAGGGGAAACGCCCGGTCACATTCCGAACCCGGAAGCTAAGCCCTCCAGCGCCGATGGTACTGCACTCGGGAGGGTGTGGGAGAGTAGGACACCGCCGGACATCTTTTCAGTCAGGGTCACCCCTTCGAAGGGGTGACCCTGACTGCATTTCCAGGTCCGTTTCCCGTAGTGGTCAGGGCCACTCTCGATTGCCCTGACCGAGCGCCGCCAGCTTGAACGCTGATGCCCGTCGCCGCCTCGGCCCGGCCCGCCCCTTGGCATCGACTCGTGAGACCGGGGGACCCGAGGCCGGCGGAAAGACGATCGGCAGGCCATGCACGGTGGGCAACCGTCGGGGGTGGTCGCCTCATTTCACGAGGCGTCCGGGCGACCTAGCGGATGTCTTGCGGCGGCGTGTGTCGGTCAGCCGAGCAGGTCCACACTGGGCAGCGGCAGCCCGGGCAGCGATGGCAGCACCGACGGGCCGGGCACCGTCGGCAGGGGCAGCCCGGGCAACGTCGGTAGGAGACTGCTGTCCGAGGTCGGCGGTGGCGGTGGCGACGGTGCTGCCGGTGGCTCTGCAGTGGTGGTACGGGGCGTCGGGGTACCGGTGCTGCCAGGGCCACTGAGCGAGGGTGTCGCGGGCGCGGACGGCGGTGGTGAGGTCGCACACTGCGGCCACGTCGGGCACATCGGGACGGACAGGTCGCGCTGTACGGCGTCGATCTCGGCCCGTAGCCGGTCGGCCTCGACGGGATCGCTGACCCGGGCCAGGTCCCGGCGAGCCCGGTCGATCAACTGCCCGGCCTCGTCGAACCGTCCCGCCGCGATCGCCTCCCGGGCGCGGCCGACGGTGTGCTCGATGACGCGCGCCTGCGCCCGCTCCGGGTGGAGGACCTTGGTCAGTGACCACAGCGGACTGGAGAGCCCGGAGTCGCGGCTGCCGACCCCGAGCCCTGTCGCCAGCATCAGGGCGGCGACCGCGGCGGCGGCCAGCCGCAGGGCACGCCGCCGCGGCGGTCGCTGTCGGACCGGTGCCGCCGCCGGAAGGACGTCCGGGACCGGTGCCGCCGCCGTCCGGGCGTCGGCGCCGCTCTGGTCGACCGGACGGTGGACGCCCGGCGTGCCCGTGCCGTCCTCGGCGTTGAGGTCGTCCCGCCAGGCGGCCAGCATCGCGCTGACGTCGTCACCGTCGGGTTGGTCCCCGCCCCGTCCGAGCGCGTCGAGCAGCAGATCGTCGTGGGTGACGGTGGCGAGGTCCAGCTCCTCGCCGTCGCCCCGCCGGCGCTCGCTCATGCCGTCACCTCATCCAGTCCGCTGCCGGCGAGGGTACGGAGCCGGGCGAGGGCGCGGGACTGGGCCACCCGTACGGCCGCGGCCGACATCCCGAGGATCGTGCCGACCTCCTCGGCGGTGAGACCGACCGCCACCCGCAGGGTGATGATCTCCCGTTGGACGTCGGGGAGGCGGTGCAGCAGCGCCGCGAGCCGCCGGGCGAGGTCCGTCGCGACGGCCTGCTGCTCGGGCCCGGGCGCGCCGTCCGGGCGTTCCAGCGGGGTGTCGGTGACGTCGACGGCGGAGTCGCGTACAGCCGCCCGCTGGGCGTCGGCGACCTTGTTCGCCGCGACTGCGAAGACGAACGCGGTGAACGGCCTGCCCTGCTCGCGGTAGCGGGGGAGGGCCTTCAGCACCGCCAGGCAGACCTCCTGGGCGACGTCGTCGGCGGTGGTGTAGGCGCCGCCCACGCGTCCCAACCGGGCCCGGCAGTAGCGCACGAGCCGTGGCCGCACGTCGGTGAGCAGGGTGGCCATCGCCGCCCGGTCGCCGTCGACGGCCCGACGGACGAGCTCTGGCTCGATCGCTGTGGTCATGGGGATCTGAGGCACCTTTGTCACCGACAGGTCAACGGCACGTTATCGATACGCCAGCGACTTTCCACCGGCACCCCCCTCAGCGGTCGTCCGACACGGGAAGAAGTGTGTTGCGTTCCGCCGGGCTCGCGCGATGTCACAGGTGGCGGCGAGGGGGAGGGGCTGCATGAGCTCAGGGCATCGTGACGGTGTGGACGACGTACGGGATGATCCGGGGTCCGTCGTGGACGGACGCACGGGCGTCGCCGACGCGGCGGTCCGGGTCGGGCTGGTCGCGGAGCCGGGCCTGCTGCGGACGCTGGTGGTCGCGGTCCTCGCTGCCACGCCCGGTTTCGAGACGGTGGGGCAGTGCGACCCGGACCAGGACGCCGTAACGGCGGTCGCCGCTGGGCGGCCGGACCTGGTTCTGGTGGACCTGGACGCGGTGGAGGATCTGACTGTCCTGACCGGACGCCTGCACGCGCGGCTGCCCGACTGCGCCGTGGTGGGGCTGACCGGCCGGCGTACCGCGCGGATGCTGCGCCGGGCGTTGCGAGGGCGGGTGCGGGGAGTCATCGGCAAGGACGTGCCGCCGGAGGAGTTTGTCGGTCAGTTGCGGGCCATCGCCGACGGGCAACGGATGATCGACCCGCAGGCTGCGCTGGCCGCTCTCGACGCGGCGGTGAACCCGTTGACGGAGCGGGAGCGGGAGGTGGCCGTCGCGGCGGCGCGAGGGCTGCCGGACCGGCAGATCGCCGCCCAGCTGCACCTGGCACCCGGGACGGTGCGGAACCATGTCTCGGCTCTGCTGCGCAAGACCGGTGGGCGTAACCGGTGGGAGGCGGTCCAGCGTGCCCAGGATGCGGGCTGGATCTGACGAAATGTTGACCATGGGTACCGGGTGGGGAGTCCTTTCAATAGGATTCTTGACCGTGCGTCATCAGCTGCGCACGGCACGTCAGGCAACGGGGGTTGTTGACGGGGAGTCGGTATGGTCCGCACGTTGCTCGCACTCAAGGGCGGGCTGGTCCGGGGTGCGCTCGCGCACCTGTTGGCGGCCGAGGACGACATCAAGGTCGTCGGGGAGGCGGAGACGCCGCACGAGTTCCGGGCCGTCCTGCGGGCCGAGCGTCCCGACGTCGCCGTCGTCGACGTCGACACGCTGACCCTCGAGCACCTCACCGAGCTGGTGTCCACCGACCCCACCGGTTTCGTCCGGGCCGATCCGGCCACCCGGCTGCTGGTCCTGATCGAGCAGCGGCGGACCGCCCGCCTGGCACCGGTGCTCGCCGAACACGGCCGGCGGTTCGGTTTCCTGAGCCATGATGTGCCGCCCGGGCGCATCGCCGAGGCCGTGCGTCAGCTCGCTGCGGGCGAGCTGGTCCTCGATCCGGAGCTGGTCGTCGCGGCACTGGAGGTCAGCGACAGCCCGTTGACGCCGCGCGAGCGGGACGTGCTCGACGTGGCGGCCGAGGGTCATCCGGTGCGGGAGATCGCGGCGAAGCTGGCCCTGTCCGCCGGCACGGTGCGCAACCACCTGTCCCGGATCATGGCGAAGACGGGTGCGCGTACCCGGCTGGAAGCGGTGCGGATCGCCCGCGAGGCGGGCTGGATCTGACCTCGTCCGTGCCCGCCGTCCCGTAGCCGACGAGTTCCCGGTACGCCGCCGAGCGGTCGAGCAGGCCCTGATGGCTGTCGACGAGCGCGGTGCGGCCGTCGAGCAGCAGGACGCGGCGGGCGCGCAGCGCGGAGCTGAGCCGGTGCGCGATGACCACCAGCGTCCCGGGGCGTTCGGCGAAGGCCGTCTCCAGCCGGGCCTCGGTCGCCGGGTCCAGGTGGCAGGTCGCCTCGTCGAGGATCGTCAGCGGCGCGGGGGACAGCCAGGCCCGCAGCAGCGCCAGTTGCTGCCGTTCCCCGGCGGACAGGCCTGCCGGGCGCAGTGTCGCGTCGTAGCCGCCGAGCCGGGCCAGCAGTCCGGTGAGGCCGAGGCGGGCCGCCGCCCGGGCGAGCGCCGCGTCGGGCAGGTCCGGGTGCAGGTAGGTGAGGTTGTCCCGGAGCGTGCCGGTGAAGACGTACGCCTCCTGGGGGATCAGGACGCGTCGGTCGGCCAGCTTGGACGGGGTCGCGTCGGCCACCGGCATCCCGTCGAGGTGGATTGTGCCGGCCTGCGGGTGCAGCACCCCGGCGATCAGACCGGCGAGGGTGGACTTGCCGATCCCGCTCGCGCCCACGATCACCAAATGGTCTCCGGCCGGCACATCGAGGTCGAGCCGGTCGAGCACCGGGTCGGCGTGCGGGCCGTAGCGGAAGGTCACGCCGCGCAGGGACAGCGCCGGTGCCGGCGTGCGGGGTGTCACCGGGGCGATGGCCGGTGTGCCGGCGGTCGCCGGGGTGGGTGTGCCGGTGCGCAGCAGCCGGTCGAGGGTGACGGCGAAGCGGAGCCCGCCGGCGGCGACCCCCTGGACCAGGGCGTGCAGGGCGGGCTGCACGCCGCGTACGACGTAGACCAGGGCGCCGAGCACCGCGCCCGGCCCGAGTCCCTGCCGGACCAGCCACGGGGTGGCCAGCAGTACCACCGGCACCGGCAGCCATCCGCCGACGGCCAGCGTCAGCCCCCGGGTGACGGCCATCGTGGCCAGGCGTCGCTCCACCCGGGCCTGGGCGTCGACGTACCCGCCGACCCAGCCGGTGACCCGGTCCCGCGCGCCGCTGACGGTGACGTCGCGGTGCCCGGTGACCGCGGCGACGGCGACCCGGCCCAGGTCCTCGTCGGCGAGCACGTACTCGCGTTGCCGGGCGACCATCGCCGGCAGGGCCGCCGCGAACAGTCCCAGACCGGCCAGCACCGGCACCGTCACCAGCAGGGCGACCGGCGCGGCCAGCGAGAACAGGCCGACGAGGGCGGCGCCGGCGGCGAACAGGAATCCGCGCACCACCATCAGCAGGCCGGCGTAGGTGTCGCGGACCATCTCGACCTGGTGGGTCAGCCGGGCCACCGCCGCGTCGTCGTCACGCCCGCCGGTCGCGCCGGCCAGAGCGCCGGCGACCACGCGGCGCAGCAGGTCGTCGCGGAACGGTTCGACCACGTCGCCGAGCAGGGCGTACGCTCGGTTGGTGCCGACCGCGCCGACGAGCACGGCGACGGCGAGCAGGCCCAGCCAGAGCAGCCCGGTCGCCGGGCGGCCGGCGAGGAATCCGTCGTCGACGGCCCGCGCGGTGAGCAGCCCGGCCAGCATCCCCGGCAGCGCCTCGGCCAGCGACCAGCCGGCGAGCCGCCACAACTCGGCGCGGCGGTCCCGCAGCGCGGCCCGGGTCACCTCGCCGACCGTGCTCACGAGCGGAACACCGCCCGGTAGGCGGGATCGTCCCACAGCACCCGGTGCGGGGCGACCGCACGCACGCGTCCGCCGTGCACCCAGGCCACCAGGTCCGCCCGCGCGGCCATGCCGATGCGGTGGCTGACCACGATGCGGGTACGCCGGTCCTGCGGCGCGGTCAGCGTCCGGGTCACCCGGTACTCGGTGGCGGTGTCCAGGCTGGAGGTGGCGTCGTCGAGGATCAGCAGTCGGTCGGCGCGTAACGCGCGGGCCAGTCCGAGGCGTTGGCGTTCCCCGCCGGACATGGCGACGTCGGCCAGCGGGGTGCGGTAGCGCTGCGGCAGCCGGTCGACGAAGTCGTCGATGGCCGCGGCGGTGGTCATCGGTACGGGGTCCGCCCCGCAGCCGACGGCTTCGCCGACCGTGTCGCCGACCAGCACCGGCCGTTCGAAGCCGTAGCCGACTGCCGCGTGCAGCGCCGCCGCGGTCAGCTCGGGCAGCGGCACGCCGTCGAGGCGTACCTGGCCGGAGTCCGGGTCGCGTAGCCGTCCGGCGACGGCGGCGAGCAGGGACTTGCCCGCGCCGGACGGGCCGACGACGACGAGCAGCGTCCCGCCGGGGAGCCGCAGGTCGACCCGGTCGAGCAGGGCCTGTCCGTCGTCGCCGCGTACCGTGACGCCACGCAGCTCCAGCTCGCCGGGCCCGGGGGGCAGGGTCCGGGCGCCGTGGTGGCGGACCGGTTCGCCGAGCACGTCGGCGGCGCGCCGGCAGCCGGCCCTTACCCGGACCGCCTTGTTGAGGGTGCTGACCACGGTGCCCAGGCCGGCGCCGAGCGCCGCGTACTGCAGGGCGGCCAGCAGTTCGCCCGGGGTGAGCCGGCCGGCGGCCAGCGACAGCCCGCCGACCGCGACGACCGCCAGTTGCAGCAGCGGGTTGAGCACCGCCCCGCGGGTCGCCGCCCCGGCCAGCACGGTCCAGGTCCGCGCACCGTACGCCCGCAGTGCCGCGACGGGCGCGAGCACCCGTTCGACCTCCCGGTCGGCGGTGCCGGCGGCGGCGATGGTGCGCGCCCCGGCCAGGGTTTCCACCATCCGGCCGGCGAGGTCCCCCTGGGCCTGCTGGTAGCCGGCGACGGCGGCGGAGGCGTCGGCGACGAAGCTGCGCAGCAGCACGCCCAGCAGCAGCAGCCCCACGACGAAGGTGAGGCCGAGCCACGGGTCGATCAGGGTCAGGGCCACCAGGCTGCCCAGTGGCGGCAGCAGCACGGTGCCGGCCAGGACGACGGTCGGGGCGGCCTGACCGGCGTCGGCGACCTGTCCGGCCAGCCGGCCCACCAGGTCACCGACCGGGCGGCGGGCCGCGGTGCGGGGGTCGAGGGCGAAGACGTGCCGGGTCAGCGTGTGCCGTAGGGCGGCGACGGATCGGGCGGTGGCGGTGCCGGTGCCGTAGTCGCGGACCGCTCCGGTGGCGACCACCACGGCGATCAGCCCGACGACCGCGACGAGCCACTGCCTCGACGAGTTGCCGGGGGCGGCGCCGACGGCGGCGTCGACGGCGCGGCCCAGGGCTGCGGGCAGCGCCAGTTCAGCCGCCACGCCGGTTACGGTCACCACGGCGAGCACCGGGGTCCACCAGCCGGCGGACCCGACGGCACGCAGCAGGAGCCGGTCGGCGGGGCCCATCGCACCTCTCTCACGTCGCGCGGCCCCGGACCGGTGTGAACCGGCCCGGGGCCAGGCGAACTGATCGTCAGTGGCAGGTGGTGACGCTCAGCGAGCTGTCGCCGCAGAGCAGCAGGCTGGCCTGGCTGCCACCGCCGGTACGCTCGGCGGCCGGCAGTTCCATCCCCTGGAGGTCGAGCAGAGCCATGTCGGTTCCTCTTTCTCTGTCGATGGTGCGGATCGGTCGGTCAGGGTCGTCGGGTCGACGACCCGGGTGTCACTTGCAGGTGGTGACGCTCAGCGAGCTGTCGCCGCAGAGCAGCAGGCTGGCCTGGCTGCCACCGCCGGTACGCTCGGCGGCCGGCAGCTGCATCCCCTGGAGGTCGAGCAGAGCCATGTCGTTGCACCTCCTTCCACATGAGTCGGGTCGGTCGGCCCCGGGGTGACCCCCGGGGAGCTGGTGGGCCGGTCAGCCGGCCGTGGTGCCGGCGCCGGCGGTGAGCGGTGGCGTGAGGAACGGCAGCCGGGCCGAATGCCCGGGGTGGGTCGCCGCCAGAGCGGTCAGCACGCCGGCGGTGCCGGTGGCGAGGTCCATGGACAGCCGTAGCAACTGGTCGCCGGGGAAGGCGGTGAGGCCCCGGTACGGCAGGGCGTGCCAGCTCAGCAGCCGGGCCTGCTCCCGCGCGGCGTCGTGCTCGCCCCGTCCGGCCAGGTAGGTCACGATTCCCGCCCGGCCGGCGAAGAGGCCGGGCTGGGCGTAGAACGGGAAGTCGGCGCAGCGGCGGATCTGCGTGGCCCGGGTGTGCAGTTCGTCGTCGGGACGGTGGCGCAGGTACTGGTCGAGCACCAGTCCGATGCCGATGCTGCCCTCGGCGAGGTACGGCATGGTGCGCCAGCCCTCGTTGACCTCCAGGTGCCCGGCCTCGCGCAGCACGCACCGGCGCAGGTCCTGCCGTAGCGCGGTCTCGGCGTGGTCGAGCAGGACCGGGTCGCGGGCGTGGTCGTACGTGCGCAGCAGCATCAGCGCCACTCCGGCGCCGCCGCGCATCAGCCCCGCGTACGGGTGGCGTCCGCCGCTGACCTCGGCGACCGAGTCGACGTCGCCGAGCCGGCCGACGACCAGGTCGACCGCCTGTCGGGCGGCGTCGGCGTACCGTCGTTCGCCGGTGAGGTCGGCGAAGTGGGCCAGGTTGAGCGCGATCCCGGGTAGGCCGCCGGTGAGGTCGTTGCCGAGTTCCGTCCACGGCTGGTCCAGGCAGAGGTCGACCAGCCGCAGCGCCTCGTCGCGGTGTCCGAGTTGGTCCAGCACGTACGCGATGCCGTGCAGTCCGTCGTAGAGGCCGAGTCGGCTGCCGGAGACCGGTTCGCGTACCCGGTCGATGAGCCACCGGGTGTGGTCGGGGTCGGTGGGGGCTCCGGCGGCGTGCAGCGCCCAGAGCACCCCGGCCGTGCCGTGGGCGAGGCCGAGCCCGCCGTCGTTGCCCTTGAACTGGCGGATGTCGCCGGGGAAGAGCCGGTCCTCGCGGTGGGGGGTGGCGCTGGCGGCGATCGCGGCGGCGAGCCGGTCCCGCAGCGCCGGCCAGTCGTCCGGGTCGATCCGGACGAGGTCACCGACGGGTGCCTCGGTACGGCGGTGCGTCGGCCGGCCGACGATCTCGGCGACGGTGTCGTCGAGCAGGTCGCGGGGGACGGGGAAGTGCTCGGCCACCACCTCGGCCAGGTGCGCGGCCTTGTCCGGGGCCAGCCGCAGCATCGCGGTCAGCGGCAGGAACAGGGCGAGTCGCAGGCACGCCAGGGCGTACCGGTCGACGTCGACGCCGGTGCGGTCGCGTGGCGCGGCGAAGGCCTGGTTGCGCAGTGCCGGCCGGGACGCCTCCTCGACGGGCGCGGCGACCTCGAAGTCGATCAGGGTGACCGTGCCGTCCTCGCCGACCATGATGTTGAACATGTGCAGGTCGCCGTAGACGATGCCGTGGGCGTGGATGGCGTCCACCGCCTCGGCCACCTGCCGGTGCACGTCCAGCGCCCACCGGGTGTACTCGGCGCGGTCGGCGTCGAGGTGCACCAGCGGGTAGCGGTCCACCACCAGCTGGTTGAGCGGGCGTCCCTCGACGAACTCCAGGGCGAGGAACTCGTGCCCGCCGAAGTGGAACTCGTCGTGCACCCGGACCAGGTGTGGCACGTCGGCGAGCCGCCGCAGCGTCTGCGCCTCGCGGCGCAGCCGGGTCACCGCGTCCGCGCCGGTGGCGTCCAGTCCGGCGTACGGGCGGGCCTCCTTGAGCACCACCCGCTGCCCGGTGCGGGTGTCGCGGGCCTCGTACAGGCCGCCGCCGTTGGAGAAGTGGATCACCTTCTCGATCCGGTACGGCAGTTCGGTGGTGCTCGCGGCGTTGCGGGCGGCCAGGTGCGGGGCGAGGAAGTCGGGCAGCGTGACCCACTCGGGCACGTGGAAGACCGGGTCCCGGCGGTCGGGCACCAGGGTGCCGGTCGGGTCCTCGATCGCCGGCACGACCTGGCCGTCGTCGGAGACGCAGTAGCGGGCGGCGAAGCCGCCGTAGCGCAGGTAGACCGGGCCGTCGCCGTAGCGCAGGTCGCTGAGGACGTAGGGCCCCTGCTCGCCGTCGAGCAGCGCCGCCAGCTCCTTGGCGGTCAGCTCCAGTTCGGCGTCGTCGCGGGGGTAGACGGTGATGAACTTGCCGCTGCCGCCCCGGCGGGCGTACTTGCTGTTGCGCATGAGCAGCATCCGGGGACCGCGCAGGTGCTTGAACGGGATGCCGCGCGGCTGGCAGTAGTCCATCACCCGACCCAGCACCCGCTCGGCGTTCTCCAGCCGGGCCGAGACGTGGATCTTCCAGCCCTGGTGGGGGAGTGCGCCGTCGACCGGGCCGTGGATCAGCCAGTCGTCCTTGACCTCGCACTCCCAGCCGTCCGGGAGCGGGCGGTCCGCCGCGTAGCCGGCGGCTTCGGTGCTCGCGCTGGCCAACGAGTCGTAGAAGAGCGGATCGACCGCACAGTACGAGTCGTACCGTTCATCCATGTCGCCTGCCTCCACCGCCTGATCGGATGAGGTCAATCCTGCTGACGGACACGGGCTGTGCACAGTGTGATCAGTCATGGACTGGCGGTGAGAATCGCACGCCGAAGTCGTGACAACGGCGGAGTTTGAACTCGCGAATACCACTTGACCAGTCAAGACGGTTCGATTTCGGAGCGTGACCGGTCTGCACGGTGGACGCGACGGTGCCCCCGGCTTCAGCCGGCGGGTTGCCACGCGGACCTGCCCGCGCAGGGCCGGCGTCGCACGTAGCCGTCGGCCGTCGACCGCGCACCCGCGGGAGCATCCGGCAGTCGGCATCGTGTGCTGCCGGCCGCCGTGCCGCGCCGACGTCGACTCACCCCAGGCGGCGCGTTCGGTGCGGGTGGTCCGGCCGGATGCGGCGGTCCACGGTGAGGGCTCCCGCGACCAGGGACACGGTGACAAACCGCCCCTGGTCCGGGTGTCGCTACGGTTGCCGGTGGCGGAGGCTTCGGGACGAGGAGGCGTCGGACAGGTCGTGGGTGGCTATGGCGTGCAGGTCGCGTTGGTGTTCATGTTGGTGTTGGTGAACGCGGTGTTCGCGGGCAGTGAGATGGCGCTGGTGCAGTTGCGGGAGAGTCAGCTGCAGCGGTTGGAGCGCACTTCTCGCGGTGGCCGGGTCCTGGCAAGGCTGGCGCGGGATCCGAACCGTTTCCTGGCCACGATCCAGATCGGCATCACCTTGGCCGGGTTTCTCGCTTCCGCGGCGGCTGCGGTGTCCCTTGCCGCACCCCTTGTCGCACCGCTGGCCTTTCTCGGGTCGGCGGCGGAGCCGGTGGCGATCGTGCTGGTCACGATCGTGTTGACCTTCATCACGCTGGTGTTGGGTGAGTTGGCGCCGAAGCGGATCGCGATGCAGCGCGCGGAGGGGTGGGCGTTGCTGGTGGCCCGTCCCCTGGACGCGTTGTCGACGTTCTCCCGGCCGGCGGTGTGGCTGCTGGGCAAGGCCACCGATGTGGTGGTGCGGCTGAGCGGGGGTGATCCCCGGGCCCGGCGGGAGGAGGTGGGCACCGAGGAACTGCGGGACATGGTGGCCGCGCAGCGCAACCTCACGCCGGAACATCGGATGATCATCAGTGGGGCGTTCGAGGTGGCCGAGCGGACCCTGCGGGAGATCCTCGTACCGCGCCGGGAGGTCGTCACCCTTTCGTCGTCGCTGTCCGCGGCGCAGGCGCTGCGGAAGCTGGGTGGGTCGGGGCAGACCCGCGCTCCGGTCGTCGGGCGTGGTGGTCTGGACGACACCGTCGGTGTGGTGCACATGCGGGATCTGCTCGACCGCGACGGGCCGGTGGCCGATCACGCCAGTCCGGCGATGTTCCTGCCCGAGACGCTCAGGGTCACCGAGGCGATCCGGGAGATGCGCCTGCAACGCCAGCAGTTCGCTCTCGTCGTCGACGAGCGGGGCTCCATCGACGGGATCGTGACGATGGAGGACCTGGTCGAGGAGATCGTCGGGGAGATTTACGACGAGACCGACCGGGACGTGCAGGCGGTTGTCCGGTCCTCCGACGGCACGCTGGTGCTGCCCGGCGGATTCCCCCTGCACGACCTGCCGGACGTCGGTGTGGACATCGACGACCCGGATGTGGGGGACTACACGACCGTCGCCGGCCTCGTCCTGGCCCACCTCGGGCGTATCCCGACGGCGCCTGGGGAGACCGTGCGGCTGCCGGGGTTCACCGCGCAGGTCCTGGAGGTGACCGGTCGGGCGATCACCAAGGTCCGGCTGTGTCCGATCGCCCCCGCATCCGGTCGCGATGCGGCCGGCGGCGCGGCGGACGACGCCGACCGGCCGGAGGCGTCCTGACCACTGCCGGGTGTGGTCGCGCGGTGTGGGGGAACGTCGTATGAACGGCACGTCAACACACGTGGCTACCGGACAGTAGCCGAGCGGTTCCTCCCAGATACCTTCCAGGTTGCGGTGTTAGCTTCCACGGCGCTCGGGATCCATCGTGGACGTCGGCGATCCCGTTGCGGCACAACGGTTTGGCGTGGAAATTTCCCGCTGCCCGGTGTGCGTCGCGTCCGCCTGCCGTCGAGGGAGATGTTCGTGGTGTTCAAGAAGATGCTGGGTGCCTTCGGAGTGGGAGCTCCCAGCGTCGACACAGTCCTGTCCAACCCCAACACCCGGCCTGGGCTGCTGCTGGGCGGGCAGGTGAACCTCACCGGCGGCAGCCACGACGTGGAGATCGACCACATCACCGTCGGTCTGGTGACCCGAGTCGAGGTTGACGGCGCGGAGGAGGGGTACGACGCGATCGTCGAGTTCCACCGTGTCCAGGTCGCGGGCGGCCTGCACCTGCGGGAAGGGCAGCAACTGGCCCTGCCCTTCCAGGTGCCGGTGCCGTGGGAGACTCCGGTGACCGACCTGTACGGGCAGCACCTGCACGGTATGACCATGGGCCTGCGGACGGAGGTCGCCATCCGGGGCGCGGTGGACAAGGGTGACCTCGATCCGGTCTTCGTGCATCCACTGCCGGTGCAGGAGCGCGTCCTGGATGCGTTCGGCCGGCTGGGCTTCCAGTTCAAGGGCGCGGACCTGGAGCGGGGTCACGTCTCCGGCGTGCACCAGATGCTGCCGTTCTATCAGGAGATCGAGTACTACGCCGCCCCGCAGTACGCCCACGGCATCAACGAGGTCGAGTTGACCTTCGTCGCCAACGAGCACGGCATGGACATCGTCCTCGAGTTCGACAAGCGCGGCGGCCTGTTCACCGGTGGTCACGACTCCTTGGGCCGCTACCACGCCGCCCACGCCGACGCCGACGGTGTCGACTGGGCCGCGCAGGTCGACACCTGGGTCCGTCAGGCCCTCGACCAGTACCAGAACCTGCACGTCGGTCATGGTCAGCCCGCCTACGGTGCACCCGCTGGATACTCACCGCCGCCTCCGCCCGGCTACGGCCACGCCGCGTACGGCCATGACGGGCACTACAAGGAGGAGCACCACCATGAGCGGCACGGGCCCGGCATGGGTGCCGTCGCCGCAGGGGTGGTCGGCGGCGCGGCACTCGGCTTCGCCGGCGGCATGGTCGCCGATGAGCTCTTCGACTCCTCGGATGAGGACGAGGAGGGCGACGAGGAGTAGCTCGTGCCAGCCGGTCCAGAGTGGACCACAATGGTCAGTTCAGGTAGTTTGAGTAGCATCCGTTCGGATTGTCCGATCGGGGATTCAGAAGGAGTGTGCATGCCCGTCACCGCCGACCTCACCAAGCTGGTCGACAAGGCCTACCAGGACAAGACCCTGACCGAGCTGGTCGACGCCCCGGTGTCCGCCCTTGCCGGGGTCAGCGACGGCGACGCGAAGCTGCTCAAGGAGGCCTTCGGCATCACGACCGTCGGCGACCTCGGCCGGAACCCGTACTTCCGCACCGCCAACGCCCTGATCGCCCTCACCGGCGCCAAGTAACTTCTCCACGCCGCGGACGCCCGGCAGCCATGGACGTTTTCCTGGCTGCCGGGCGTCGACCTGTCTCGTGTCACGAGGCGGGACTCAGGTGGCGAGGACGGCCACGATCGCGATGTAGCTGCCCAGCAGCAGGACGCCTTCGAAGCCGACCCGTCCCCAGCCGCGGGGCTGACGGATGAGCATGCCACCGAGCAGCACGGCGGTCATGAACAGACCGGAGGCGGTGACGAACAGTTCGTCGGTCTGGGCGGCATGGAACAGCGAACCGCCGCGCAAGGCCATGTCTCCGATGACGAGGTTGAGCGCGTCGAGGCAGTTGCCACCGATGATCGCGGCGACGGCGAGGGTGACGGCGCCTCGGCGCACCGCCGCGACAGCGGTGACCATCTCCGGCAGGGCGTTGACCAGACCCATGAGCACACCGCCGACGAAGCCGGCCTTGAGCCCCGTGGCCGCCACGATCCCCTCAGCGGCGGTGCCGATGGCCCAGCCACCGGTGCCGACGATCAGACCGACGGTGAGAAACCGGGTCCACAGGGTGGAGGTGGACTTCCGCTTCGAGACACCCCGCGGCTGCGGGACGTCTCGACGGGTCTCACGGGTCTCCACGGCGTCCCACATCGGCCTCGCGCCCGCGGTGCGGACCAACCTGATTCCGCCCAGGTAGCAGCCGATCATGACCAGGGACGCCGGATGGACGCCGGCAACGGTGACGTCTGGCGTGTAGGTCGCCAGCAGCGCCAACGCCAGCAGCGCGATCAGCAGGCAGCCGAACAGGATGTTCGACAGCGACGCCGAGGCGTGTTCGAGGTTGACCCGGCGGTAGAACATGTCGGCGACGGCCACTGCGGCGGTCTGTGCGGCGATACCGCCGACGGCGTTGCTGTAGGCCAACTGGGGCTGGTCGCTCGCCGCGGTCACGGCGGTCATGACGATGCCGGACAGTGAGGTGGCGAGCCCGAAGAAGACCGCCCCGAAGACCGCCTCACCCCAACCGGTCCGGTCGGCGAGAGTGTCACCGAGGCTGACCAGCCGGACGCTGCCCACCACCGTGAGCGCCCCCGCCGTGACGAACACCGCGATACTCCACGCCAGGGGCCACTGGGGGGTCAGGTCGGGCATGGCGTGCACCGTTACCCCCGCATCCTCACGGCTCAACCGGGAAGGGGTGGGCCGGTGCGCCAGTCCGTGTCAGTTGTATGACGATGTTCTCGGAAGCTGCCGGGACAGGTTTCGCCCCTCACCGGTCGAGGGCAGCAGCCACTCGACGATTATTTCTCTGGAGGGACGGCTCTCGTGGAAGTTACCGGCTTCTTCACCGCGATCATCATCGGTCTGATCATCGGCGCGCTGGGCCGGCTGGTCGTACCGGGCAAGCAGCACATCCCGATCTGGCTGACCCTGCTCATCGGTGTGGTCGCCGCGATCCTCGGCACGCTCGTCGCCGGAGCGCTCGGCGTCGACGACACCGCGGGCATCGACTGGATCGAACTGGCCATCCAGGTCGTCTTCGCCGCGATCGGCGTCGCCGTCGCCGCCGGCGCCTACGGCCGCCGTCGCGTCCACTGACCTGAGGCGCATACGCCGGCCCGCCTGAGCCCGGGGTGGGCCGGCGCGGTACGGTCCGGCGCCATGCGGGCCGGCAGCCGAGGCTGGCGTCGCTGGCACTGTGATCACTCGATACGACAGCGTGTGGCAAGGGGGACGGGTCGATGGCAGTTGAGGGCAGTACCAGGGCCGTGGTGACGGCGCTGGTGGCGAACCTGGGTATCGCGGTGAGCAAGTTCGTCGCCGCAGGCATCACCGGATCGGCGTCGATGCTCGCCGAGGGTGTGCACTCGGTCGCGGACTCGACCAATCAGGCGCTGCTGCTCGTCGGCGGCAAGCGCGCCCGCCGGGCTCCCTCGGCGCTGCACCCCTTCGGATATGCACGGGAACGCTACGTCTACGCCTTCATCGTCGCGATCATCCTGTTCACCCTCGGCGGCCTGTATGCGCTCTACGAGGGCTACCACAAGATCAGCGACCCGCACCAGCTCACCTCACCGCTGATCGCCATCGCCGTCCTGCTCATCGCGATCGCCCTGGAGGGCTACGCCCTGCGCACCGCGGTCATGGAAGCCAACAAGATCCGCGGTGACCGAGGCTGGGTCTCCTTCGTCCGCCACGCCCGTGCCCCCGAACTGCCCGTGATCCTGCTGGAGGACGCGGGGGCGCTGCTCGGTCTGCTCTTCGCCCTGTCCGGCGTCGGTCTGAGCGTGCTGACCGGCAACGGCATCTTCGACGGCATCGCCACTCTGTGCATCGGCGTCCTGCTGGTCACGATCGCCGTCATCCTCGCGGCCGAGATCAAGAGCCTGCTCATCGGCGAGGCCGCGCTGCCCGAGGAGGTCACCGCGATCCACACTCAGCTGGTGTCGACTCCTGGCGTCGACCGGGTCATCCACCTGCGCACCCTGCACCTCGGACCCGAAGAAGTCCTGGTCGCGGCAAAGATCGCCATCGGGGCCGCCGATCAGGGCGCCGACGTCGCCGCCTTGATCGACGACGCCGAGGCGCGGATTCGCCGAGTCCTGCCCGTCGCTGCCGCGATCTATCTCGAGCCCGACATCGATCGCCGCGCCGCATCGGTCTCCGAATCACCCAGCGCCATCTGATCGCCCCCAGAGGTGGGTCCGCCCACCGGGTCAGCTCCGCCCCGGCTTGTCGGGAATGCTGGGCTGGAGGGGTATGCGTACCAGCAACGCCAGGGCCCGGGTCGCCGTACCGGGCGGGGCACGACCTGGGGGTCTGGCGGCGGGTTGCCTGGCCCTTCGGTCAGGCAGATGGTCGATCCGGAGCAATTGCGGCACGGCGCCGAGTGCCGTGCAGGTGGTGTGTCACCGGCGTCGGGCGCGGCGGCGCAGCAGCACTGCGGTGATGACGGCGAGGGCGGCGAGTGCGGCTCCGGTGATGGTCAGCCCGACCGGTGGACTCTGGCCGTCGGTCCCGACGGCGGTGGCGCGTGACGATTCAAGGGCTGCCGGGGTGGCCTGCACCGGGGGCGCGGTGGGTGTCGCGGCGGGCGGGCTCGGGGTGTCGGCGGTGGGGTCGGCGACGGTGAACCGGTACGAGCCCTGCACCGGGTGTCCGTCGGTGGAGACGACCCGGTAGGCGACGGTGTAGGAGCCGTTCGGCAGGGCCTGCGCGACGGTCACCGCGCCCGTCGTCCCGGTGACGACGGGGTCGCTCGTGGGCACCTTCCGCTGATTGGCGTCGCTGAGCGTGATGGTGGTGAATGCCGGGTTGAGTTTCTGCAGGAACTTGAGGGTTATCTTGTCCGGCGGCGCGGTCAGCACGGCGTCCTTGGCCGGTGCGGCTGTCAGCAGCGAGTTGTGCGCGACTGCCGGCGAGGCCGGGACGAGCAGCAGCGCCACCGCGGTCAGCGCGGTGACGACCAGGGCGGCGGTCCGGCGGGCGGGAACGGGCATGTCTCTCCTGGATGTCGCGGTCAGCCGAGCAACTGCTGGCCGACCCAGCCGCCCTCGGGGCAGCCGGGTGGGACGGCGAAGACGGCGGAGCCGATCGGCGTGGTCCACTCGTTGAGCAGGTCCCGCTCGGCCAACCGTCGCTGGATGGGGAGAAACTGTCGGGTGATGTCGGCCTGGTACGCGGCGAAGATCAGCCCGCTGTCGGCGGTGCCGTCGGCGGCCGGCACCCCGTCGTAGTTGTACGCCCGGCGCAGGATCCTCAGCCGGTCGTCGGTGACGTGCGCCCGCGTCAGGTGGGAGAAGTCCGGGATCACGGTGAGCCCGTCGGGGCCGAGGGCGGCGAAGTCCGGCTCGTCGTGTTCGGCGGAGCCGGTCAGTGGGGCTCCGGTGCCGAGGCGACGACCGACGGCCAGTTCCCGGTCGGCGCGGCCGAGCAGGTCCCACGTCTCCAGGTTCATGCTGATCCGCCGGACGACCAGGGTGCTGCTGTCGCGCAGCCACGCCGGCCCGTCGGGCACCCACACGGCGGTCTCCAACGGGCTGCCCGGTTGCGGATTGGCGGTGCCGTCGAGCTGGCCGAACAGGTTGCGCTGGGTTCGTCCCGGCTCGGCGCCGGCGGCGCGCCGGAAGCCCTGCTGCACCCATCGGACGGCGGCGAACGGTCGGCTGTCCTTGATCAGCACGCGTTGGGCGTGGGCGACGGTGAGCGGGTCGTCGGCGCAGATCTGCAGCAGGAGGTCCCCGCCGGACCAGCGCGGCTGCAACCGGTCGATCCGCAACGGCGGCAGGTCGGCCACCGAGGGCGGGCGGCGGTCGTCGACACCGGCCGCCCGGTAGAGGCCGGGCCCGAAGCCGAAGGTGACGGTCAACCGGGCGGGTAGCAGACCGAGTTCGGGCTCGGTGTCGGCGAGGGCGGGACGGCCCTGGGTGAGGCGGGCGGCATCGTCGGACAGCAGCCGCAGCATCCGGCCCAGCCCGGCCCGGTCGACGCCGGGCTTCAAATCGAACGCGACGAACGCCGCGTGCGCCTGTGCCTCGGTGGCGACGCCGGCCTGTCGTGGGCCGTGGAACGGCTCGACCGCGCTGCCGACCTGCGCCACCGGCACCGCCTCGGCACCTCGTACGCCCTGATCGTCGTGCCGGGCGGCGGTGAGCGCGGCGGCGCCGGCGAGCGCGCCGCCGGCGGTCAGGGCTGCGCCGGTGAGCAGGCCGCGCCGGCCCACCGGCCGTCTGGTGGGTTCGTCGGTCATGAGGCGGGGCTCATGGTCATCGTCGGCGTGGCGCTCGTGCCCGGCATGGGCTGGCCGTGGCCGGGGGCGTAGCTCTCCTGCGCGCCGGTGAACGGCTTCGCCACCGCCGTGAACGTCTGGGTGCGCCCGTCGGCGAAGGTGAGGGTGACGGTGAGTTCGTCGCCGGCCGGTACCGGCCGGGTGAGGTTCATCAGCATCAGGTGGTCGCCGCCGGGCTGCAGGACATGCTCGCTCCTGGCCTTGATCACGATGCCGCCCTGCTTGGCCTGCATGACCATCTGCCCGTCTTTCATGGTCATTTCGTGCAGTTCCATCGGCGACACCTCGGTGCTGGCGGCGGTGATCGTGACGTCCGTGTCCCCGGTGTTGACCAGCGTGCCGAACGCCGCGGTCATCCCCTTGTCCGCGGCCTTCACCCAGGGGTCACGGACTCCGAGCACCCCGGTGGAAGCGCTCGCCGAGGTCGACGCCGACGCAGTCGGCGTGGTGGTCGACGACGTGTCCGACGATCCGCAGCCCGCGATGCCGCCGATCAGCAACCCGGCGGCGAGAAGGACGACCGGAGCGCGCCGGCCGGAGATGGTGGAGCTGGGCATGGGTGGGTTCCCCTCGCTGATCGTGTGTCGTGGTCGCCTGGTTGGTCGGGCAGCGGAGGCGGTCAGTTCCCGCCGTCGTGTTCGTCACAGCGAGGTGGGCAGGGCCGCCGGTGATCGCCGGTCAGTCACCCTGGTCGGCCGGGAACGGGCGGTCGGCTCCAGCCGGACGTGTGCACGAGACGATTCGGCTCGCGCGGAGCACCCGGTGGCCGACCGCGGGCCGGCACCTAGTCTTTGCCTGGCCGTGCCCGGGGCGGGAGGAGGATCAGATGGACGAGCCGGACGTGCGGGAGGCGGCGGCGCTGTTGGCGCACGCGCGACGCGTCGTCGTCTTCACCGGTGCGGGGATCTCCGCGGAGAGCGGTGTGCCGACCTTCCGCGACGCCTTGACCGGTCTGTGGCGGCGCTTCGACGCTCAGGCGCTCGCCACGCCGGAGGCGTTCCGCGACGACCCCGCACTGGTCTGGGGCTGGTACGAGTGGCGACGCAGCAGGGTTCGGCGGGCCGTACCGAACGCCGGTCATCTGGCTGTGGCCGCGATCGAGGCGCGGGTGCCCGACAGCGTCGTCGTCACGCAGAACGTCGACGATCTGCACGAGCGCGCCGGCTCGGTGGCGCCGCTCCACCTGCACGGCAGCCTGTTCGCGCCGCGTTGCTCGGTGTGCGCACATCCCGCGCCGGCGCCGGACGACGCAGTACGGGAGCCCGGCGACGGCCGGCGGATGTCCCCGCCCCGATGCGCGCGCTGCAGGGCCCTCGTCCGACCCGGAGTGGTGTGGTTCGGGGAGGCGTTGCCGGCTGGGGCGTTGGAGGCCGCCGTCGAGGCGGCGTCTGGCTGCGACCTGCTGATCACCGTGGGCACCTCGGGCCTGGTGTACCCGGCCGCCGAGATTCCCCAGGTGGCTGCCCGTCTCGGTGCCCGGGTGATCCAGGTCAACCCGGAGCGGACGCCGCTGGACGCCGTTGCCGACGTGAGCCTGCGCGGCCCGGCCGCTCAGGTGCTTCCCGCTCTTGTGCGAGCCGTCTGGGGCGCTGACGACCAGGCGTTCCGGGGAGCGGGGCCGTCGGGCAGCGGAGGGTGACCGGAGCCGTGGCCGGCGATTCGTGCCTGGTGGGTGCGGGGATCAGTGCGCCGGGCGGGGCGTGCCCGGCCGGGGCAGTGACCAGTGCGCGCCGGTCACTGCCCCGGCGGCTCATGCCGTCGCGGTGCAGCTGAGCGTCGGGGTGGAGTTCGAGCCGGAGCCGGTGAGGCCGAAGGTGGCCTTCGCTCCGGCCGCCAGTGCGCCGTTGTAGCTGGCGTTCCTGGCGGTCACGGTCGACCCGCTGGTGGTGACCGTGGCGTTCCAGGCCGAGCTGATCTGCTGGCCGCCGGCGAGCGTCCAGGTGACCGTCCAGCCCTGGATCGCGCTGCTGCCGGCGGTCACCTCGACCTCACCCTGGAAGCCGCCGGGCCACTGCCCGGTGCTCTTGTAGCTGGCCGCGCAGCCGGCCGGGGCCGGCGGCGGGGTGGTCGGTGGCGGAGTGGTGGGCGGGGTGGTCGACCCGCCACCGAAGTCCACGTCGCTGCACAGGTAGTACGACTGGTCGGAGTGGCTGGCCTGCCAGATCGTGTAGACGATGTGCCGCCCGGTGCGTCCCGGCGCGTTGGCCGGGATCTGGATGGACACGCCCTGGCTCTCCGGCGTCCACTGCGATGCCGGGGTGTTGCCGATCTGGCCGACCTGCTCCAGGTCGCTCCAGGCCAGCGGCTTGCTGAGGGCGTCGAAGCCCTGCTTGGTCACGTACACCCGGATGTAGTCGGCGCCGTGGCTGGCCTGGTCCCAGAGGCGGACCCGGAAGCTGTTGGCGACGCTGGTGGTCTTCCATGCGCCGACCGCGTCGAGCGAGTTGTACCGGCCGTCGCCGGTGTGGCCGGCGCTGCAGAGTTGGCCGTCCGGGATGGCGGCCTGGTGGTTGCCGGCGACGCCCTCGCGGTACAGGCCGTTCCAGTTCCACATGGCTGTCGTGTCGTACTGCCAGGCCTGCCAGCACATCGGATCCTGGGTGGCCATGGCCGGGTTCTGGAAGTCGTTGCCCCAGCGCTGCCAGCAGCCGTAGTTGCGCGACGCGGGGTCGACCACGGATCCGTGGGCGGAGGCCGGTGCGGCCAGGACGGTGGTCAGCAGCAGCACGGCGATCGCGCCGGCGGCGAGCAGCCACGCCACGAGCGGCAGGCGACGTGGTCGGGTGAGGGTGGACACGGAGCCTCCAAGGGGAAGAGGTCGGATGACGACGCCCGGACGCCGGGAGTGCCCGCTCCCGTGCCCGCATGCGTGGCTCCCGCTGCGGCTCTGCCTGGCAGACTCCCATCCGAATTGAAGTTAGTCAATTGAATCCGGTCTCGACCGGTCGCTGCCGCCGCGGCTCGTCGAGGGGTGATCGGCCGGGCGGCCGGACGCGTCGGGGTTGCCGCGAAAGGCTGCGAACGCCTGCCCTTGTCAATCGGAAAGCGCTTTCCTAAACTGCTGTCCATCGATGTGCTGGTCCCGTCCGGGCTGAGGGCCAATCGGGCGGTGTCGCTTACCGCGTACGGGCAGCGCGGTTCTGCGCCCGCGCCACGTCACCAACAGCATGGGAGACACATGATGAGACCCAAGGCGCTCACGACAGGCGCTGTCGTGGCGGTCGGCGCGGCCCTCGTGATGCCCGCGTCCCCGGCGACAGCCGCGCCGACCCGCTACCAGGCGGAGAACTCGCCGGCGGTCTGCACCGGCACGATCGACAGCAACTGGTCCGGGTTCTCCGGCTCCGGATTCTGCAACGGCGACAACTCCACCGACGGCTGGGCGCAGTTCACCGTCAACGCCGCGGCCGCCGGCACGGCGACGGTCGGGGTCCGCTTCGCCAACGGCACCACCACGACGCGACCGGCCGGTCTCGTCGTCAACGGCGCGAACGTGCAGAACGTCTCGTTCGAGGGCACCGGCGCATGGAACAGTTGGGCGACCAGGACCCTGACACTGAGCCTCAACGCGGGGGCCAACACGATCCGGCTCAACCCGACCAGCTCCGCCGGGCTGCCCAACGTCGACTTCCTCGACGTCGAGACAGGCGTCAGCCCGCCGCCGCCGACGAACGCGCTCTACGTGGCGACCAACGGCAACGACAGCAACACCGGCACCCTGAGCGCTCCGCTGAAGACCATCCAGCGCGCCGTCGACCTGGCCCAGCCCGGACACACCATCGTCATCCGCGGCGGCACGTACGCGCCGAGCACGAACATCCAGATCCTGAAGAACGGCACCTCGAGCGCGCCCATCACGATGCGCAACTACCAGGGCGAGCGGGTCGTCATCGACGGCGAGAACATGCCCTACACCCCCGGCGCGGTGGGCTCCACCATCCCCCGCCCGGAGCGCGGCGCCATCCACATCGAGGGCGACTGGTGGCGCCTGATCGGCCTGGAGATCATCCACGGCCCGTACGGCATCTTCGGCCTGGACACCAACAACAACGTCTTCGAGCGGCTGATCACCCGCGACAACTACGAGTCCGGCCTGCACATCGTGCTGTCGTCGAGCAACAACCAGATCAACGACCTGGACAGCTACGGCAACCGTGACCCGCGCAAGAACGGCGAGAGCGCGGACGGCCTGGCCATCAAGGAGGGCTCCGGCAGCGGCAACGTCGTACGGGGCGCCCGGCTGTGGAACAACTCCGACGACGGCCTCGACCTCTGGATGTTCTCCTCGCCGATCCGCATCGAGAACAGCCTCGCCTGGGGCAACGGGTTCAACCGCTGGAACCTGCCCGACTTCACCGGCGACGGCAACGCCTTCAAGCTGGGCGGCAATGGCGTGTCCGCCAACCACACCGTGCGCAACAGCATGGCGTGGAGCAACGCGGTCGGCGGCTTCATCGACAACAACAACCCCGGCCGGCACACCATCGACCACTGCACCGCGTGGAACAACCCGCAGACCGGGTTCAACGTCAACCGTTCGGCCAGCACCCTGACCAGCAACCTCGCCGTGGCCAACGGCACCAACGTCTCGCTCGGGTCCAACTCCGGCGGCTCGGGCAACTCGTGGAACCTCGGCGGCAGCTGGTCGCTGCAGAGCACCGACTCCAGCACGATCACCGGAGCCCGCAACGCCGACGGCTCCATCCCGTCCTCCACCTTCCTGCGTCCGAGCAACGGCGCTGACGTGGGGGCCCGCTTCTGAGCACCGACGAGGCCGCGGCGCGGTGGGAGCGGGACGAGTTCCCGCTCCCACCGCACCACGAGCAGCTGCCCGTCGCTCGACTGGTGGCGTAGGACTCGTCTGCCCGGGCAAGGTGGCCGGCGAGGTCACCTCCACCCGGCGCACCGACGGCCGTACGGCCTACCGCTGTCGGTGGCGCGTCCGCCGCGGTGCGGTCAGGTCCTGATCCGCCGGCCCCGGACGTTCGACCCGGACGGGATCGCCGCGAACGAGCTCGTCGTGGATGCGCCATCGGGTGGTGGTGACGACGCGCCGCGCGGCTTCGTCACCGTCCTCGATGCGCTGTCTCAGCAGCCGCACGGCGATGCGGCGATTGAGGCTGAACTGCCGTTCGGTGTCGACCACGACGACCAGGCCCGAGGGGCGGTGGGTCGCCCGTACCGCCGTGCTGGCCTTGTTGCGGTGCTGCCCGCCGGGGCCGCCGGTACGGCAGGCGACGACGTCGACGTCCGCCTCCGCGAACGTCGTGCTCGGCGCGTCGACCTGACACGGGCGGGCGGTGACGTACCAGTTCTTGCGGCCGGTGCTCGCCCGGTAGGGGCTGGGGGCCTGCCAGCACAGGGTCCCGGTCCAGGAGGCGGCGAACTCACGGGCGCCCGCGCCGCAGATCCGGACCAGCGCCGACCGGTAGGTGCCGGGACGGTCCCCGGCGACGGTCTCGACCCGGTGGGTCGTCAGGTCGTGCCGGGTGGCGTCGGCCTCCAGCCGGCGCAGCAGCCGGGACAGCGCCCACGCGCACTCCTGCGGGCCCCGACCGGCGGACAGGAGCAGGTGGACGCTCACACCCGGCCTCGTCTGCGGCGCTGGTCGTGGCGGGCCGTGCGGGGCGTGGACCCGACGTCGGGCGTCTTGTAGGTGACCAGGGGGACCGTGGTGACCACCGGCGTGGCCAGGTCGTGAGCGACCAGGTCGGCGACCACCTGCTCGATGCGCTTGTACGCAGTCGGCGCCTCCTCGAAGAGCAGTTGGCGGTCACCGCACACCACCAGCGACCCCACCGGGGTACGGCGCAGCTCCTCGACGGTGTGCTTGGCCCGGCCCCGACGCAGGGCGTCGGCCCGGGACATCTTGCGACCCGCGCCGTGTGCCACGGAGTGGTTCGCCTCCGCGCCGGCGTGGGCGGCCACCAGGTAGGACGGGGTGCCCCGCGTGCCGGCGACGAGCACGTCGCGGCCGTCACCCGGGGCCGCGCCCTTGCGGTGCAGGTAGACACCGTCGCGGATCTCGACCAGGTTGTGGCACTCATCGACGATCGGCGTGGTCGGTTCGGCTCCCAGGGCGTGGGCGACCCGGGCGGCCAGCAGCCGCCGGTTGAGCGATCCCCACCGCACCGCGGCGTCGTGCATCGCCAGGTAGGCCGCGACGTCAGCGGCGGGGCCGGCGCCGTGGACCTCGGTGTGCGCGCGCAGGATCCGCTCGCCCAGTCCGCGGGAACCGCTGTGGACGATGAGCACGAGCTCGCCGGCGCGCAGCCCGAGACGCTCCGCGTGGTCGGGCTCGAGGACGGTGTCGACCCGGGCCAGCTCGACGAAGTGGTTGCCCCGGCCGACCGTGCCGAGGCCCTCGACGTGACCGGCGGGAACGTCGCCCGCCAGGACGGCCCAGGCCGGGTCGTCGGCGTCCTGCTCGGGATCCAGCGGGCGGTCGAGGTCCGGGAACCGGGCGGCGAGCTTCTCGGGTACGGCGCGCTTGAGCTTGATGGGGAAGACGGCGATGCCGCACCCGATGTCGGAGCCCACCAGGAACGGGTACAGCACCGTCGACGCCATGGCGGCGCCGATCGGGGCGCCCTTGCCCGGGTGCAGGTCGGGCATGCCGGCGACGTGGACCATGCCGTCGAGGGCGGCCACCTGGTGGCACTGCGCGACGGCGTCGGACTCGATCCAGCTGGTGGGGGAGGCGAACACGGCGACGGTGGCCGGGGTCGACTGTGGCAGGGAACGATGCACGGACAAGAAGACGCTCGCTTTTCGGACAGGGGTGTGGACGGACGGCAGCACGGCGCCGTCGGCGCCGTGGGCGGCAGGGCAACGCGGGTGCGGTCCGTCAGAACGTCATGGGTTCCACCTTCCCGGAGCCCACCGCCCCGGGCAACCGGGTTTCGGCGGCGCGGCGGGTGCTCCGGCGCCGGTGACGGTGGGCGCGCCGGCTCGGCCGTGGCCCGGGCGGGCGTACCCTGACCTGGTGGATCAAGAAGACCGGATCGCCCTCTTCCTCGACTACGAGAACCTGGCCCTGGGGGCGCGCGACCACCACGGTGGCAGGCCCTTCGACTTCCGCCCGATCGCCGACGCCCTCGCCGAGCGCGGGCGGGTGGTGGTGCGGCGCGCGTACGCCGACTGGTCGTACTTCGACGAGGACCGCCGGATGCTCACCCGCTCCCACGTCGAGCTGATCGAGATCCCGCAGCGGATGGGCGCCTCCCGCAAGAACGCCGCCGACATCAAGATGGCGGTCGACGCGGTGGAGCTGGCCTTCGAACGGGACTACATCTCCACCTTCGTCATCTGCACCGGCGACAGCGACTTCACCCCGCTGGTGCACAAGCTGCGCGAGCTCAACAAGCGGGTGATCGGCGTCGGTGTGGAGAAGTCCACCTCGGCGCTGCTGCCGCCCGCCTGTGACGAGTTCCTCTACTACGACCGGCTGGAAGGGGTCGACATCCCGCCGGCGCGGGCCCGGCGCGGTCGCCCCACCCGCCCGGCCGAGGCTGCCGCACCGGTCGACCAGGACCTGGAACAGGTGGCCGCCGCCGAGGAGCCGGTACGCGACGTGGACGCCCTCGCCGTGGTCGTCGCGCAGACGGTGGCCGGTCTGCAGGGCGGCGCCGGCGGCGCGGTGACGGCCTCCCGGCTCAAGCTCACCCTGCTGCGCAAGGACCCCACCTTCAGCGAGTCCGACTACGGGTTCCGCACCTTCGGTGAGCTGCTGCGCCACCTCGCCGCGCACAATGTCGTGGAGCTGGCCGAAGGCCCGGCCAAGGGTGATCCCGAGGTGTCGTTGCCCGAGCACGGCGACCGGGAGGTCGCCTTCGGGCTGCTGCGTACCGTGGTCGCGGAGCTGGCCGCGGCCGGTGGCCCGGTCGCGCTCTCCGGCTTGAAGAACCAGCTCCGCCGGGCCCGGCCCGACTTCAGCGAGCAGAAGCTCGGATACCGCAGCTTTCTGCAGTTCTGCAAGGCCGCCGCCACCGGCGGAGTCGTCGACCTGGCCTGGAATCCCGAGGTCGACGACTACCTGCTCACCCCACGCTGACGGGCGTCTGCCCCCGACGCCGACTCGTCCTGCTGTCGCTGCCGGGCGCCGCCGCGCCGGGCCGGCCGAGCGGACTGCGCGCGCTGGTCAGGACTGGCGTCGGATGAACGGCGCGGACTGGTCGACGACGTCGGCGTACTCGGCGGGCAGCTGGGCGACCGCCTGTGCGTACGCGGCGGGGTCGAGGGCGTCGCGCAGGACGTCGAAGACCGCGGTCACGCCGTCTCTGACCCGGTCGCCGTCGAAGTCCGCACGGCCACTGACCCGGGCGACGAACACGTCGAGCCCGAACCGTTCGGCGGCCTCGCTGCCGCCGAAGGCGTGCGCCCGAAGGCCTTCGGGAAGCTGACCGGCCAGGTCGCGCGCCTCTCCACCGTCGATGCGTTCGGCCAGGGTGGTCAGGGTGGCCCGGGTGACGGCGGCGGCCTGCTCCGGCGACAGGCCGGACCGCGTCGCCACCAGGGCGAGGAACTCGTTGTCGTTCACCTTCAGGCCCTTCCTCTCGCCGACGGGGCAGCCGAGTTCCCGCGGTGCGCATGCCCAAACGGGCCGGCAACCGATCACCCGCGGCTGCCGGCAGCTACGACTGGTCGGCCTGACCCGAGGACGTCCATGATCCGCGCACGGTCTCCTCGGCGGCCAGCGCTCCGGCCGTACCCGGCAGTGGTGTCGCCGGTAGGCGCCCCGCCTACCTTACGGACGAGGCCGTTGGCCGCCTGGCCCGCGCTCTCGCACGTTCCTGACGTGTCTCACCGCGGAACGTCATTTCGAGGGTCGCTGCACATGCCACTGCCTCGTGTGGAGGGTGATCCGCTTCACGTCGACCGAGCCTGCCAAGCCTGCATGGACGGTGGAGTCGCCCATCGATGGAGGCTGAGCTCGGTGGATCTCTGCCGACCGCGCTCTCAATCCCCTATGGAGCTTGATCTTCCTACCCGAAAAATCGATGCTTGAGGTGGTCGTGCAGTAGTTCCCTGATTGCTCCCTGTAGGATCTAGGAGGATCAGTGAGAAGAAGATCCGTGTGGGGTCCGGTGTCCCGGATCCCACGGCTGTCGCGTGGCCCCGGCGGGCGAGCGCTCGCCATCGGGCTGTCGGTGGTGCTCACCGCGACGATAGCGGATTGGGTGGCGACGCCGCCTGCGCAAGCGGCGCCTCCGCCGGCGCGGGCGGAGGCTTCGGCGACGTCGGAGGTGTTGGAACGGCCGGATGAGGCAGCGGCGGTGACCACCGCACGGTTGACGGGCAAGAAGGTCCGGATCGGTGGCATGACGTCGGAGACGACGACGGCGGCAGCGAATCCGGATGGCACAGTGTCTGTGGAGACAGCTGTCGAACCGCAGCGGGCTCGTGATGCTGATGGTGTTTGGAAAGACATTGACCTCACGTTGAGGGCGGGACCGGATGGTCGGTTCATCCCCGCCGTGTCTGTGGTGGATGTGTATTTCTCCGCTGGGGGTACGGGGCCGTTAGTAGAGGTTGCGGGCAGCGGAAGGCCGCTGACGATGTCGTGGCCCGGCAAGCTACCGACGCCGACTGTGCAGGGCGACTCAGCGACCTATCCGGAGGTATTTCCGGGTGTTGATCTGGTCATGCGTGCGACCACGACGGGCTTCACGCATGTGTTGGTCATCAAGACGGCCCAAGCGGCTGCAAACCCCGCGGTGCGGACGGTGGAGCTGATCGTCGGCGCCGGCGTGGAGTTGTCCGAGCTGGCAGACGGCTCGGTGCGGGCGATGGCGGGGGGCCAGGTGGTGGCCCGGTCGCGTCCGGCGGTGATGTGGGATTCCTCGCCGTTGACGCTCTGGCCTGAGGGCTCGGACGTGATGACCGGCTCCGGTCCGGTTGGCGAGGCCGTGGTCGTTGCTGGCGCGGCGCAGTCGACGCCGGAGGGCCCCGGTGACGGGGCGAGAGTCGGGGACGTTCAGACACGGGTGGCCGGTGCTGGTGGTCTGGAGTTGATACCCGATCCTTCGATGCTGGACGGGGAGGATGTTTCGTTCCCGTTGTTCGTGGATCCGTCGTGGAGTGTGATCGCGGCGAAGTGGGCGTACGCGAACTCGATCAACTCGAACTGGGATCTGGGTGGTAAGACGTGGGTGGGTATGAACCCCTACGACGGAACGCTGTACCGCTCGTTCTTCGAGTTCGACATGACAACAATCAAGGGCAAGTACGTGCAGTCGGCGTCGGTAGAGGCGACGCTGTATCACTCGTGGTCGTGTTCGCCCACGTGGGTGCATCTATACCGCACGAGCAACATCACCGTGGCTAGCGGCGCTCGAATGTCTTGGTCGACGCGGCCGCTGCCATCGGCCACGTGGCTTGACTCGGCGGAGGGCAACGCGAACAAGTCCGGTGGATGTGGGGCAAATCAGCCGGACATGGTCATGCAGTTTAGTCGCGCCGAGTTGACCAACGATGTGCGGCAGGCGGCGGAGAACAACTGGTCGCTGTACACGGTCGGTCTGTGTGCCTGCAATCCTCAGGGCCAGTTTGAGACGGCGCAGGACCGGTGGAAGAAGTTCTACACCAACAAGACCAAGCTGGTTGTCACCTACACGTCCAAGCCGACGGTGACCGCCAGGGCAACGGTGCCATCGACGGCGTGTGTGTCCGGCGGGGGCCGGCCGTACATCAACACGGCGACGCCGCAGCTGCGGGCGCAGATCACCGACCCTGAGGGTGCGCAGGTCCGGGCGAAGTTCGAGTGGTGGGTGACCGGTGGTTCCCTGATCGCGGGAACGACTGTCGGCCCGGGGGCATCGGGTTCATGGCTGGCCGGGGGCATCGGGTTCATGGCTGGCGACGTCGGTGCCAGCGGGGACATTTACCGAGGGTGGCACCTACTCTTGGCGGGTGCGGGGCAATGACGGTCTGGTCGACGGACCATTTTCCTTGTTCTGCGAGTTCACCGTCGACACCACCGCCCCATCGACGATGCCGGCGATCTCTTCAACGGCGTACCCGGTCGGTCAGTGGGCGGGCACCGCAGGTACGCCCGGCAACTTCACGTTCGACGCGGGCGGCGTGCCGGATGTGGCCGCATACGAGTACGGCCTGAACGTCAATCCGCCGAATCAGACGGTGAACGCCCCAAGCCTTGGTGCGGCCGCGACCGTGTCGATCACGCCCACCGCCGACGGGCCGCAGACGCTGTACGTGCGGTCACGAGACAGGGCCGGCAACACCTCGGCCACCCGCACCTACACGTTCAACGTCGGCTCCGGCGCCGTTACCGCGCCGAAGGAGGGTGACATCACCGCGGCCAAGACCGCGATAACGGGTGTCGGCCAGTCGACGGCGACCGGGGTCACCTACCAGTGGCGGCGCGGCGACGCCGACGTCTGGGTCGACATCCCGACCGGACACGTCACCGTCGCGGCCGGCGGCGGCGCGGTCACCTGGCCGTTGCCGACCAGCGGTAGCGGCGCTTTCCCGAAGCTCAACTGGGACGTCGAGGCCACCCTGGCAGCCGCCGACGCCGAGTCGATCGCCCGCAACGGCCCGCTGCAAGTCCGTGGCGTGTTCACCGGCGGAACCGGCGGCACGTCGAGCCCGGTGAAGATGACCTTTGACCGGGATCAGGCATCGGCGGCGTCACAGGGCGTCGGGCCCGGTTCGGTCAACCTGATCACCGGTAACTACACGGTGTCGGACACCGACGTGTCGGTCGACTCGTTCGGCAGTGACCTGACGGTGACCCGCTCGTACAACACGCGGCGGGCGGCGGAGACGGACGCGGCGAACATGTTCGGGCCGGGTTGGGTTTCCGGCGCGGTGGTCGAGGAGGCCGAGTCGCCGTACACGTCGTTGACGGTGTACGGGTCGCTGGTGCAGGTCGGCCTGCCGGAGGGCGACACGATCGGGTTCACCAAGCGCACCGCCACCGCCTTCGATCCCGAGATCGGGATGGAGTTTCTCAAGCTGACCTACAACGCCACCGGTGACTCCTACTCGGTGACCGACGAGGACGGCAACACGGTGGTGTTCACCCGGGTCACCGGGACGGCCGCAGGGAAGTACTTCCCGACGTCGGTGACGGTGCCGGGCAGCAACCAGACCTCGACGTTGAGCTGGGAGAAGGCGACCGTCGACGGTAACGAGGTGGTGCGTCCGACCCGGATGTTGGCACCGGTGGCCGACGGTGTGAACTGCGCGATGCTGACCCGTGGCTGCCGGGCGTTGACATTCACCTACGCCACGACGACGACGGCGACCGGCACCGCCGAGTCGACGTGGGGCGACTACACGGGTCGGGTGAAGGAGATCGCGTTCACCGCCTGGGACCCGGACCTGGCCACCCCGGCGATGCGTACCGTGCCGATGGCCCGGTACGCGTACGACAACGCGGGCCGGCTGCGCGCGGTCTGGGACCCGAGGCTGGACTGGAACGACGCCGGCACGATGCGGCAACTCCGGGAAACCTACGACTACACCGCGGGCGGGGTGCTCAGCGTCGTCAAGCCGGTCGCCGAGGAGCCATGGCAGCTCAGCTACACGACCGTCCCGGGTGACCCGGGAGCGGGTCGGCTGTACAAGGTGACCCGTTCGGCGTTGACCGCCGGCACCGCAGTGCAGACGGTGGTCTACAAGGTGCCGGTGTCCGGCACCGGCGCACCCTATGACCTGTCCCCGGCGCAGACCAGCCGGTGGGCGCAGTCGGAGGCGCCGACGGACGCCACGGCGGTGTTCCCGGCCAGCCAGGTGCCGACGGGCGATCCGGCCGCCGGAACGCTGCCGTCGTCGTACGAGCGGGCGACGGTCACCTATCTGGATGCGAACGCCCGGGAGGTGAACACCGCCCTGCCGGGCGGGCACATCGGTGCCACCTGGTACGACCAGTGGGGCAACACGGTGCGGACGCTCACCGTCGGCAATCGCGCCCGGGCCCTCGCCGTCAGTTCGAGCGACGACGCGGCGGCGGAGAGCATGCTCGCCCGCAGCCGCTCGACGCTCAACGTCTACTCCTCCGACGGGCAGCGGCTCACCAGCACGTTGGAGCCGGAGCACGACGTGGTGCTGCCCACCGGGGTGGTGGTGCGGGGACGCAAGCACACCAGGAACACCTACGACCAGGGCGCGCCGACCACCGGCGGGCCGTACAACCTGATCACCAAGCAGGAGGTCGGCGTCCGGATTTGGGACGCCGGTGGCGTGGAGATCGACCACGACATCCGGACGACCACCACCGCGTACGACTGGGGTCTGCGTCAGCCGACGGTGGTGACGGTGGATCCGGGCGGGCTGGCCCAGACCACCCGGACCACGTACGACCCGATCACCGGCTTGGTCACCTCGACGACCGCGCCGGCCGGCGGCACCAGCACCACCACACCGGCCACCCAGCGGACGATCTACTACCGGGCCACGTCCGGCTCCGGTTACGCCGAGTGTGACCTGCGGCCGGAGTGGGCGAACCTGCCGTGCCGGGTGCAGCCGGGCGGGCAGGCCGCCAGCGGGCCGGAGCTGCCGGCCACGGTGAGCACCTACGACATGCACAACCAGCCGCGGGTGGTCATCGAGAAGACCAGCACCGGCACGCTGCGGACCACCACGACCACGTACGACGGCGCGGCCCGTGCGTACGAGACCAGCGTGGCGGCGCCCGGGCTGGGTACAGCGGTGCCGATCAGCCGCAACGTCTACGAACAGTCGACCGGGCGGCTGCTGCAGGTGCAGCAGGTGGTCGGCGGGTTGGCGACCGCACAGGTGGTGAAGGGCTACGACGGCCTGGGCCGGCAGACGTCCTACACCGACGCCGACGGGGTCACCTCGACCACCACGTACGACCTGCTCGGCCGGGTGGCCACCAGCACCGACGGCAAGGCCACCCGCACCTACACCTACGACGGTGGCACCGAGCGGCGCGGCCTGCTCACCTCCGTCAACGACAGCCAGGCCGGGTCCTTTTCCGGCAGCTACGACGTCGACGGGAACCTGACGTCGGAGACGTGGCCCAACGGCGTGCAGGTCGCGACGGAGACCGACGAGACCGGCACCCAGACCGGGCTGACCTACACCAAGCCGGGCTGCGCGACGGCCGACTGCACCCTCTACACCGAATCGGTCGTCGAGTCGGCGCACGGGCAGTGGCGGGAGCGGTCCTCCAGCCTGTCGGAGCAGAGCTACAGCTACGACCAGGCGGGCCGGCTCACCTCGATCCGCGACACCATCGGCGGCCAGTGCACCACCCGCTCGTACGGGTTCAGCACCTCGTCGAACCGCACCTCGCTCACCGAGTACGGCCCCGGCACCGACGGCGTCTGCCAGAGCACCACGGCGGCATCGTCGCGGACCTGGACGTACGACACGGCCGACCGAGTCAACACCACCGGCTACGTCTACGACGCCCTCGGCCGGACGACCACCGTGCCGGCCGTCGACACGGCCAAGCCGTCCGGCGGGAACGCCACGGTCACCTACCACTCGACCGACCTGGTCGACACGATCACGCAGGGAGGCCGGACCACCGACTACACCCTCGACGTCACCCGCGAACGGATCCGATCCTGGACCGACAACGCCGGTGGCACGGCGGTGCAGTCGGTGCACCACTACGACGGCGACGACGACAGCCCGTCGTGGACGCAGGAGACGGCCGACCGGTTCACCCGGCCGGTGTCGGGCCTGTCGGCGATGGCCGGCATCTTCGACAGCGACGGCGGCCAGATCGACTGGCAGCTCACCAACCTGCACGGTGACCTCGTCGCGGCCATCCACGGCGACGACGAAGGCGTGTCACGCACCACCGAGGCCAACGAGTACGGCACACCGCGCAACCCCGACGACATCGGAACCCAGCGCTACGGCTGGCTCGGGGCCAAGCAACGAGCGGCCGACACCCCGACAGGCATCGTCCTGATGGGCGTACGCCTCTACAACACCGTCACCGGCCGCTTCCTCCAGGTCGACCCCGTGGACGGTGGCAGTTGCAACGCCTACGAATACACCTGCGGTGATCCGGTCAACGCCTTTGACCTAGCCTCGGTCTTTCATTTCGGCGGCCGTTCATAGCTGCTGTTCGATGAATTCGGTTCGGGATTCGCGTACCAGTTCGCTGGCATGCTGACGGCCCGGCGCTGGGCCGGTTTCCTCCGTGCTGCTGGTCGGGGCGTGGGGTTGCTGGGTCAGCCGGCGGGTCGCGGCAGTGCGGCGAGGCGGTTGAATGCGCTGGTCAGAGCGTTGGTCCAGGGCCAGTCGGCGGCGATGGCAAGTCGGGTCCGGCGGGCGGTGCGGGTGATGCGGGCGGCGACGTGCAGCAGCTGGTAACGCAGTTTCTTGGGTTCCGCGCGGGCGAGGTCACCGTCGAGGAGCAGGGTCT
>NZ_FMDN01000029.1 GCF_900090245.1 Micromonospora halophytica | reverse complement strand
GTTCGGCTGGAGCCGCGTCGCGCCACTCGCCGAGAGGCGACCTGCACACCGGCACCCCCAGCGCCGCCCCCGACCCACCCTGGCCGGGGGCGGCGCTGTCTGCGCCGAAGGCGGGAGAATCATGGCGTGGACTGGTCCGAGGCCGCTGGAGTGGTCGTACTGCCGAGTGGCGTGACGGTGCGCGGACGCCGCGTCGGTGATGCCGCCTCACCCGCCGACTTCGCCCTGCTGCTGGCGCCGGGCCCGGCGCCAGCCTGGCCGCACCGACGGATCCGCTGGCCGGACTTCTGGCTTCCGCTGGACCGGGCCGACGCCCTGGACGCCCTCGGTGAGACGCTGCGGCGGGCACACGGCGGAGCCCGGGTGGAGGTCGCCTGCCGTGGCGGGGTCGGCCGGACGGGCACGGCCCTCGCCGCCCTTGCCATCCTCGACGGCCTGCCGGCGGCTGATGCGGTGACCTGGGTGCGCGAGCGGTACCACCCACGCGCGGTGGAGACCCCGTGGCAGCGCGCCTGGCTGCGCCGGCTGCCCTGACCACGCCACGTCGGGCAGAAGGCCACCGCCACGCCCACTGCCCGGATGGGTGGTACCGGCTCAGCGGGCCACGTACCCCCGCAGGTGACGGGCGGTGAGGGTGTCGCCCTGTGCGATCAGGTCGGCCGGGGTGCCGGTGAAGACCACCTGTCCGCCGTCGTGCCCGGCCCCGGGCCCGAGGTCGATGATCCAGTCGGCGTGCGCCATCACCGCCTGGTGGTGCTCGATGACGATCACCGTGTTGCCGGCGTCGACCAGCCGGTCCAGCAGCGCGAGCAGTTGGTCCACGTCGGCCAGGTGCAGGCCGGTGGTCGGCTCGTCCAGCACGTAGGTGCTGGATTTCTCGGCCATGTGGATGGCGAGCTTGAGCCGTTGCCGCTCGCCACCGGAGAGGGTGGTCAGCGGCTGCCCCAGGCCCAGGTAGCCCAGTCCGACGTCGGCCAGCCGGTCCAGCACGGCCCGCGCCGCGCCGCCGGGGAAGAACTGCCGGGCCTCGGTGACCGACATCGCGAGGACCTCGCTGATGTTCTTTCCGCGTAGGGTGTATGTCAGCACCTCGTCGGTGTAGCGCCGACCCTCGCACCGCTCGCAGACGGTGGCGACGCCGGCCATCATCGCCAGGTCCGTGTAGACCAGGCCGATGCCCTTGCAGGTGGGGCAGGCGCCTTCGGAGTTGGCGCTGAACAGCGCCGCCTTCACCCCGTTGGCCTTGGCGAACGCGGTGCGGATCGGGTCGAGCAGGCCGGTGTAGGTGGCCGGGTTGCTGCGTCGGGAGCCGCGGATGGGGGACTGGTCGACCACGACCACCCCGTCCCGCCCGGGCAGCGAGCCGTGGATCAGGGAACTCTTGCCGGAGCCGGCCACCCCGGTCACCACGGTGAGCACCCCGAGCGGCAGGTCGACGTCGACGTCGCGCAGGTTGTGCAGGTCGGCGTGGCGGATCGGCAGCCAGCCGGCGGGCCGGCGGAGCGGGTCGCGCAGGGTCACCCGGTGGTCGAGGTGGCGGCCGGTCAGGGTGTCCGAGCGGCGCAGCCCGGCGACGTCGCCGGTGTAGCAGACCCGTCCGCCCGCCGCTGCGGCGCCCGGGCCGAGGTCGACCACGTGGTCGGCGATCGCGATCGTCTCCGGCTTGTGCTCGACCACCAGCACCGTGTTGCCCTTGTCGCGCAGCCGCAGCAGCAGGTCGTTCATCCGGGCGATGTCGTGCGGGTGCAGCCCCACGGTGGGCTCGTCGAAGACGTACGTCACGTCGGAGAGGCTGGAGCCGAGGTGGCGGACCATCTTGACCCGCTGCGCCTCGCCGCCGGAGAGGGTCGCCGACTCCCGGTCCAGGCTGAGGTAGCCGAGCCCGATCTCCACCAGCGAGTCCAGTGTCTCCCGCAGGGTGCCGACCAGGGGCGCGACCGACGGGTCGGCGATGCCCCGGACGAACTCCGCCAGGTCGTTGATCTGCATGGCCGAGCACTCGGCGATGTTGCGCCCGGCGATCCGGGACGACAGGGCGGCGGCGTTGAGTCGCGCCCCGCCGCAGTCGGCGCAGGTGGTGAAGGTGACCGCCCGGTCCACGAAGGCCCGGACGTGCGGCTGCGACGACTCGCGGTCCTTGGCCAGGTAGAGCCGGCGCACCTTGACCGCCAGCCCCTCGTACGTCCAGTTGTTGCTCCCCACCTTGATCTTGGTGGCCGGCTTGTGCAGGAAGTCCTGCCACTGCTGCGCGGTGTAGTCCTGCAGCTTCAGGTCCGGGTCGAACAGGCCGGAGCCGACGATGGTCTGCCAGTACCAGGAGCCGACGGCGAAGTTCGGCACCAGGATCGCCCCGTCGTTGAGAGAGCGTTCCACATCGACCATGGCGTGCACGTCCAGGTCGGACACCCGGCCCAGCCCTTCGCAGGTCGGGCACATCCCCTCGGCCAGGTTGAAGCTGAACGCCCCCGCCCCGCCGACGTACGGGGCGCCGAGCCGGCTGAACACGACGCGCAGCATCGCGTACGCGTCGGTCGCTGTACCGACGGTCGAGCGGGAGTTCGCCCCCATCCGCTCCTGGTCGACCACGATCGCCGGGGTGAGGTTGCGCAGCGAGTCGACGTCCGGCCGGGACAGGCTGGGCATGAACGACTGCAGGAACGCGCTGTAGGTCTCGTTGATCAGGCGGCGGGACTCGGCGGCGATGGTGCCGAAGACCAGGGACGACTTCCCCGACCCGGAGACCCCGGTGAACACGGTGAGCCGTCGTTTCGGGATGTCGACCGAGACGCCGGTGAGGTTGTTCTCCCGGGCGCCCCGTACCTCGATGACGTCGTGGTGGTCGGCTGTGGATCGCGCTGGCTGCTGCATGCCTTCGATCGTCTCATTGAACCGCCGGTTGAACCTTTCACCATGATGCGCCGGGTTGAACTGCGACAGCCCGTAGGAGAGTCTCAAACGACGTTGCGGCACCCCGTCGGCACGGCCGGCTGCGGCGACCGCCGGTGTCCCGCCAAGGGGGCGGACGCGAAGCGGCCCGCCCGGGCCGCAGGAGGCGAAGCTGTCCAGGTCCGCCGGCCAGCAGCAGCGCCGCGAGGGCGCCCCACCGCTCGGTGGGCGAGAGTTCGGCGGCACTGCCGATCCGGTCAACTCCCGGTGTCGTCGTCGTCACCCTCGCCGCCTGCGGGAGCGTCGCTCCGGTACGCCGATCTTGTCTCGGTATGGTGCCTCACCATGAGAGCCCGGGTCCTGGCCGCCGCCACTGTCGCCGTACTCCTCATCACCGGGACGCCCGCTCCGGCGGACGCCGCGCCGTCGGCGCCGGCGTCCCCGGCGCTCGTGCCCTGCCCGAAGCTGCCGACACCGAAGGTGACCCGCCCGCCGCGACCCGTGCCGCCCGCGGCGGTGCCCGCGCAGCAGGCGGTGGGCGGCGAGGCCCTGGCCACCGCCGGTCTGGTCGTCCCGCCCGCCGCGCCCGCGCCGCCGCCGGTCACCGCCAGCTCGTGGCTGGTCGCGGACCTGGACAGCGGCGCGGTGCTGGGCGGCTGCGGCCCGCACGAGTACGCCACTCCGGCGAGCGTGCAGAAGCTGCTGCTGGCCGCCACCATGCTGCCGAAGCTCGACCCGAAGCAGGTGGCCACGGCGACCCGGCCCGACCTGGACATCGAACCCGGCAGCTCGGCGGTCGGCCTGCTGGTCGGCGGCCGGTACCCGGTGCAGACCCTCTGGCTGGGGCTGCTGCTGCAGTCCGGCAACGACGCGGCGAACATGCTGGCCCGGCTCGGCGCCGGCAGCGCGCAGGCCGGGGTACGCGAGATGAACGCCGAAGCCCGTCGGCTCGGTGCCTGGCAGACCCACGCGGTGACCCCCTCCGGCCTGGACGGGCCGGGCCAGTTCACCAGCGCGTACGACCTGGCGCTGATCGCCCGGGTCTGCTTCGCCGACCCCACCTTCCGCCGGTACGCGCTGACCGAGCGCACCCAGATCCCGGCCCAGCCGGCGCTGAAGAAGCCCGGCTTCCAGATCCAGAACGAGAACCCGCTGATCCACAACTATCCGGGCGCGCTGGGCGGCAAGACCGGCTTCACCAACCTGGCCCGGCACACCTACGTGGGTGCGGCCGAGCGCAACGGCCGGCGGCTCGTGGTCACCCTGCTGGGCGCAGAGCGTCGGCCGGTACGCGCCTGGGAGCAGGGCGCCCGCCTGCTCGACTGGGGCTTCTCCCTGCCCCGCGACGCCTCCGTGGGCCGGCTGGTCGAGCCGGGCGAGGTGACCGCCGAAGGGCTCCCCGCGTCCGCCCCGCCCGCAGCGGTCGGTGCGCCGGCCGGTGGAGCGTCCTCGGATGGACCGGAGTGGCTCGGCGGGGCCGTGGTCGGCGGCGGGGCGGCCCTGGTCGGGCTCGTCGCCGCCGTGCTGGCGCTGCGCCGCCGTCGTCGCCCGCGCGGCCGGCGCCGCGCCTGAATCGACCGGCGTCGACAAGCCGTCGCGAGGTCCATAGACTCCGATCTTTCTGGTGCCACGAGTCCAGGGAGGACCCTCGTGTCGAGTGAACCCCGACCGCCCGCCGTACCGCCGCGCCACCGACCGCTCCGGACGCTGCGCCGCCTGGCCGGCGTGACGGTCGCGTCGGCCGCGCTGGTCGCCGCTGCCGGCACCGCCGCGGTCGCCGCCCCGGGCGACGAGCCGGCCACGCCGCCGACCACGAAGGGGCCCTGCGCGTACACGGCGACGCCGGACGACCCGGCGGCCCGCCCGGTGCCGCTGCCGCCGGACCCCCGGCGTACGCCCGACCGCGGCACGGTCCGGGTCACCCTGCACACCAACCAGGGGCCGGTCGGGTTGACCCTGGACCGGGAGCAGGCCCCCTGCACCGTGCAGAGCTTCCTGCACCTGGCCCGGCACCGGTTCTACGACCGGACCACCTGTCACCGGCTGACCGCGTACGCGACGTTGAAGGTGCTCCAGTGCGGGGATCCGTCCGGTGCCGGCTCGGGCGGCCCCGGCTACCGGTACGCCGACGAACTCCCCACCGACCTGCCACCCGCGCCGACCGATCCGACCGGGGTCCGCCGGCTCTACGCCCGGGGCACGCTGGCCATGGCCAACGCCGGCCCGGACACCAACGGCAGTCAGTTCTTCCTGGTGCAGGCCGACTCGGCGCTGCGCCCCAACTACACCGTCTTCGGCTCCGTCGACGAGGCCGGTCTGGCGACGCTGGACCGGATCGCTGCCGGCGGCATCGCCCCCACCCCGGAGAACCCGGCGCCGGTCGACGGCGCGCCCGCCCGCCCGGTCGAGATCCGCAAGGCCGGCCGGGGCCGCTGAGGCGTCGGGTGGGGCGGCGGCACGCCGCCCCACCCGATCGCCGGCCGTGCCGGCCCGAGGCCACGCCCCACGACGGGGGCCCGGGGACCGATCGGCTCAGCCCTGTTCGCCGGCCGCACGGGCCCGGTCGGCTTCGGCGTCGGCGGCGCCGACGGGCACGCCGTCACCGTCGCGGGTCGCGCCGGCCAGGTCCGTCCGCGCACCGGCGCGCGCCGCGTCGGCGCGGGCGTCGTCGGCACCCACCAGGGGACGGCCGTCGGCGTCGTCGTGGTCCTCGGGCAGGTCGCCCGCGCCGGCCAGACCGAGCGGGACGTAGCGGGGATCGGTCATGGTTCTCCTCCTTCACCTTCCGTTTCTGCGCTACCCCGCCCGCTTGCGACCGACACCCGGGCCGGGGCCCGGAAACCGTCACCCCGGGCCGCCGTCGTGGCTACGCTGCGTGGTGATGAGGGTGTTGGTCCGTACCGTCGCGGCGCTGACCGTCGCGGCCGCCCTCACGTCGCCCACCGCCTGCCAGCGACCGCCCGGCCCCGCGCCGACACCCCGCCCCGTCACACCGTCGCCCGGCGGCTCGCCCGCCCCGGCCAACTTCGTGCTGCTGTCCGAGGTCGACCCCACCATCGCCACCGACATCCGGTACGCCACCGCGCACAACTTCGTCGGCCGGCCGGTCGACGGCTACCCGGAACCGTTGTGCCTGCTCACCCGCCCGGCCGCCGAGGCGCTGCGCCGGGTGCAGGCCGCCGCCCGTGTCCAGGGCCGCAGCCTGCGGGTGTACGACTGCTACCGGCCGCAGCGGGCCGTCGCGCACTTCGTCCGCTGGGCCGGGGACCCCGCCGACCAGCGGACGCGGGCCGAGTTCTATCCCCGGGTGCCCAAGGACCGGCTGTTCGCCGAGGGCTACCTCGGCGCGCCCACCGCCCACAGCCGGGGCAGCACCGTCGACGTCACCCTGGAGCCGCTGGCCGCGCCACCGCGCGCCACGTACGACCCGGGGCGACCGCCGACCGCCTGCACCGCACCCGCCGACCGACGCCGCGCCGACGGCAGCGTCGACATGGGGACCGGCTTCGACTGCTTCGACCCGCTGGCGCACACCGACGACCCGCGCGTGACGGGTGAGGCGCAGCGCAACCGGCAACTGCTGAAGCGACTGATGGCACAGGGCGGGTTCGTCAACTACGACCGGGAGTGGTGGCACTACCGCTACGCCGACGAGCCGTACCCGGAGACGTACTTCGACTTCCCGGTCGCGGTCGCCTCGCTGCCGCCGCGCTGAGCCGGGGCCGGCCCACCGCCGGCCGTCGGTGACGTTAGGCTCGCCACCGACCCTGGCCACCCCTCGACGGTCCCGCCCGCGCAGGCTCCCGTCGCCGATCCGAGGAGCCCGCGTGGAGATGGAACGGATCGGCCCGCCACTGCGCGCGGGGGAGCGGGAGACGCTGCGCGCCTTCCTCGACTTCCACCGTGCCACCCTGGCCATGAAGTGCCGGGGACTGACCGACGAGGAGTTGCGCCGGCGGTCGTCGCCACCGTCCACCCTGACCCTGCTCGGTCTGCTGCGGCACATGGCCGAAGTGGAGCGGACCTGGTTCCGCCGCGTGATCAACGCCGAGGACATCCCACTGATCTGGTCGGAGACCGGCGACTTCCAGGCGGCGTACGACCCGTCCGGCTGCACCGGCGCGGAGGCGTTGGAGGTGTGGCAGCGCGAGGTGGCGCACTCCCGCCGCATCGAGCGGGACGCCGAGTCGCTCGACGTCACCGGCCACCAGGCGCGGTGGGGCGAGGACGTGTCGCTGCGGCTGGTGATGCACCACATGGCCCACGAGTACGCCCGGCACAACGGGCACGCCGACTTCCTGCGGGAGGCCGTGGACGGCACCGTCGGGGCCTGAGGGCCTCCGGCCCGCCCGCCAGGTCCTCCGGCCCTGCCGTGGCGGCACCACCACGCGCACCGTGGGAGGTGACTACGGCGTAAGGAGGAGCCATGAAGGCACTCGTCTACGGCGGACCGGGTGAGAAGTCCTGGAAGGACGTCCCCGATCCCCGCCTCGCCGGCCCCCGCGACGCGATCGTCCGGGTCGACGCGGTCACCATCTGCGGCACCGACCTGCACATCCTCGGCGGCGACGTGCCCGAGGTACGGCCCGGCCGGATCCTCGGCCACGAGGCGGTCGGCACGGTGATGTCGGTCGGCGCGGGCGTGGGCAACCTGGCCGAGGGCGACCGGGTGCTCGCGTCCTGCATCTCCGCCTGCGGGGTCTGCCGCTTCTGCCGGGAGGGCCGCTACGGCCAGTGCCTCGGCGGCGGTGGCTGGATCCTCGGGCACACCGTCGACGGCGTGCAGGCCGAGTACGCCCGCATCCCGTTCGCGGACCTGTCCACGTACCGGCTGCCCGCCTCCGTCCCCGACGAGGCGGCGGTGCTGCTCGCCGACATCCTGCCCACCTCGTACGAGGTCGGCGTCCTCAACGGCGGCGTCACGCCCGGCGACACCGTGGTGGTGGTCGGCGCCGGCCCGATCGGGCTGGCCGCGATCCAGACGGCGAAGCTGTTCTCCCCGTCCCGGATCGTGGTGGTCGACAAGGCGCAGAGCCGGCTGGAGGCGGCGAAGCTCTTCGGCGCGGACCTGACCCTGCGCCCCGAGGACGAGCCCCTGGAGGCGGTCCGCGCGGTCACCGACGGCCTCGGCGCGGACGTGGTGATCGAGGCGGTCGGCACCCCGGCCACCTTCGAGCTCTGCGCCACCCTGGTCCGCCCCGGCGGACGGCTGGCCAACGTGGGCGTGCACGGCAGCCCGGCCACCCTGCACCTGGAACAGCTGTGGATCCGCGACGTCACCATCACCACCGGCCTGGTGGACACCCGCACCACGCCGAAGCTGCTCGACATGCTCGTTGCCGGGCAGTTCGACACCGCGCAGATGGTCACCCACCGCTTCGCCCTCGGCGAGATCGAGCAGGCGTACGACGTCTTCTCCCGCCCGGCCGAGACCGGTGCGCTGAAGGTCGTGCTGAGCCGCGGCTGAGCAGCTGCGGAGTACCGCACCCCGGGCCCGGGGTGCGGTACGCGGCTCAGCCGCCGACCCGGGTACGCAGCGGCAGCCAGGCCAGCACGTCGGAGATCTTCGCGTCCCAGTACGCCCAGTCGTGGTCGCCGGGGGAGAAGTCCACGGTGACCGGCACGCCCTTCCCCCGGGCCGCCTCGACGAAGGTCAGGTTGTCCTCGTACAGGAAGTCCTCGGTGCCGCAGGCGACGTAGAGCGGCGGCGTGTCCTGCCCGGCGGTGCGCAGCAGCCCCACCGTGTCGTCGTCGCTGCCGGGAACCTGCCGGTCACCCCAGACGGTGTGCCAGACGTCGGCGGCCACCGGGCGGGTCGGGTGGTCGCGTCGGTGGGCGACGTTCAGCGCGCCGGAGAGGCTGGCGGCGGCGGCGAACCGCTCGGGCCGGCGCAGCGCCCACTTCACCGCGCCGTAGCCGCCCATCGACAGCCCGGCGACGAAGGTGTCCTCCCGCTGCTCGGAGAGGCGGAACAGCGACCGGCACACCTGCGGCAGCTCCTCGCTGAGGAACGTCCAGTACCGGTTGCCGTGGACCTCGTCGGCGTAGAAGCTGCGCTCGGCGCGGGGCATCACCACCGCCAGGCCCAGCGGGGCGGCGTACCGCTCGATGGAGGTGCGCCGCAGCCAGATGGTCTCGTCGTCGGTGAGGCCGTGCAGCAGGTAGAGCACGGGCGGGTCACTCTCGGTGGTCGCGCCGGCCAGCCCGATCTGGGGCGCCGTGGGCTGCGGCAGGATCACCTGCATCGAGGTGTTGAGGCCGAGCGCCTCGGAGAAGAAGTCGCAGCGGACCAGTGCCATGGTCAGAGACCGTACCGGCTCAGGCTGTCGGCCGGGGGCACGCGGCGGCCACCAGCGCCTCGGCGGCGGCCCGCGCCTCGGCGGGGGCGGACGGGTCGGCGTCCAGGACGCCGGCGGCGAGCCCTCCGTCGAGCAGCAGGGTGAGTTGGCGGGCGAGCCGGTCCGGGTCCCGGGCCCCGGCGCGGCGGGCCAGCTCGGTGACCCAGGCCCGGACCACCGTCTTGTGTTCCACGGTGCGGGCGTGGATGTCGCTGCCCGGGGCGCTCTCGGCCGCGGTGTTGATGAACGCGCAGCCGTGGTAGCCCTCCCGCCGGCACGCCGTGCCGAGGGCGCCGAACAGCCCGACGAGCTGGTCGCGAGGCTCGTCCCCGGCGGCCCGGGCGGCGGCGCGCAGCGCGCCGAACCAGGCCTGGTCCACCGTGTCGAGGTACGCCAGGACGAGGTCGTCCTTGCGCGGGAAGTGCTTGTAGAGGGTCGCCTTGGCGACCCCGGACTCGGCGATCACCGTGTCGACCCCGACACCCCGGGGGCCGTGGGCGTAGAAGAGTCGGAAGGCGGTGTCCAGGATGCGCTCGCGCGCCGACTGCCGGGTGCCGCCGGACGGGGCCGTCGCCGCCATGTCGCCACCTCCCGTGCTGGTCCCCGCCATGATACCGACCGGTCTGTCGACCGTTCCGGCCGTGTCCGCAGGAGGGGTCGAGGGGTGCAACCCTGTTGGTAGACAGACCTGTCTGTTAGTTTGACCGGGGCGGGCAGGACGCCCCCTTCCACGACGACAGGAGCAGGACCATGAAGATCGCCGTACTGGGCACCGGGATGGTCGGCCGGACCTTGGCGGGGCGGCTGACCCGGCTCGGCCACGAGGTGCGTGTCGGCACCCGTGACGTCGCCACCACCCTCGCCCGCACCGACCCCGACGGCATGGGCAACCCGCCCTACCCGCAGTGGGCGCGCCGGCACCCCGAGGTCGCGCTGACCACCTTCACCGAGGCGGTGGCCGACGCCGACCTCGTCGTCAACGCCACCCACGGCGAGGCGTCGATCGCCGCGCTGACCGCCGCCGGCGAGCGGCACCTCGCCGGCAAGGTGCTGCTCGACACCGCCAACCCGCTCGACTTCTCCCAGGGCTTCCCGCCCCGCCTCCTCGTCGCCGACACCGACTCGCTCGGCGAACGGATCCAGGCGGCCTTCCCCGAGCTGAAGGTGGTCAAGGCGCTCAACACGCTCACCGCCGAGCTGATGGTCAACCCGGAGGCGGTCGCCGCCGGGGAGCACACCGTCTTCGTGGCGGGCAACGACAGCGAGGCCAAGGCGACGGTGACCGGACTGCTGGAGAGCTTCGGGCACACCGACGTGATCGACCTCGGCGACCTCACCGGGGCCCGGGGCACCGAGATGCTGCTGCCGCTCTGGCTGCGACTGATGGGCACCCTGGACACCCCGATGTTCCAGTTCAGGATCGTGCGGTAGTCAGGTCCAGTAGATATCCGTTTGCGGGCTCCCGGAGGGCTCGCCTACCTTCACCGGGCAACGTCACGCCGATCGATCCGGGAGCCCACCGTGCAGCAGCGAACCAGCACCGAGACCACGCGGTCCGTGCCGCGCGGCGGTGCGGTGCTGCCCGCGGGCGAACGAGCCCGGGGCCTGCTCCAGGGCCGATGCGGCTGGCGACGAGGGTGGCGGCGCGGATAGCGCCACGCGCGACACGCGCAGCCGCCCACCCCACCGGGGACCGGGCGGCTTCTTCGTCTTCCGGCACCCACCCAGGGGTGCAGCTCAACTGGCAGAGCATCGGATTCCCAACCCGACGGTCGAAGGTTCCAACCCGGCCAACCGCTCTCCGCCCCGCCGCCGGGGCGTCACGGGCTGCGCACCGGGCGCAGAGAGGCCTTGCACGCCACTCCCGCCGGGTTCGACTCCCGGGCGGTCCACGAACTGTCCGCCGCCCCGACCGGGTACGGCACCACGACGACACAGGAGACGACGATGGCATTCACCCCGCTGCCGGGCACCAAGGCCCCGGTACGGGTCTGGACCGACCCGTACGGCATCGAGCCGCAGGCCGCGCAGCAGCTGCGTAACATCGGCGCGCTGCCCTGGGTGCAGGGCGTCGCCGTCATGCCCGACGTGCACTTCGGCAAGGGCGCGACGGTCGGCTCCGTCATCGCCATGCGGCAGGCCGTCTCCCCGGCCGCGGTCGGAGTCGACATCGGCTGCGGGATGAGCGCGGTACGTACCTCGCTCACCGCGGCCGACCTGCCCGACAACCTCGCGCCGCTGCGCGCGGCGATCGAGGCGGCCGTACCGGTCGGCTTCGCCAAGCGGACCGACCCGGTCGACCCGCGCCGGATCCGCGGCCTGGAGCAGGCCGGCTGGGACACCTTCTGGCGGCGCTTCGGCGAACTGGACCGGAAGGTGGCGCAGCTGGAGAGCCGAGCCCAGCACCAGATGGGCACCCTCGGTGGCGGCAACCACTTCATCGAGGTCTGCGTCGAGCAGGACGGTCCGGACGCCGGGCAGGTCTGGCTGATGCTGCACTCCGGCTCCCGCAACATCGGCAAGGAACTCGCCGAGCGGCACATCGGGGTGGCGCGGCGGCTGCCGCACAACACCGACCTGCCCGACCGGGACCTGGCGGTCTTCCTCGCCGGCACCCCGGAGATGGACGCCTACCGTCGGGACCTGTGGTGGGCGCAGGAGTACGCCCGGCGCAACCGGGCGGTCATGCTGGCGCTGCTCTGCGGCGTGGTCCGCGGCCAGTTCCCGCAGGTCGCCTACGGCGAGCCGATCTCATGCCACCACAACTACGTGGCGGAGGAGAGCTACGACGGCGTCGACGTGCTGGTCACCCGCAAGGGCGCGATCCGGGCCGGTCGGGGGGACCTGGGCATCATCCCCGGGTCGATGGGCACCGGCTCGTACATCGTGCGCGGCAAGGGCAACCCGGACGCGTACTGCTCGGCGTCGCACGGCGCGGGGCGGCGGATGTCGCGGGGGCAGGCGAAGCGGACGTTCTCCCTCGACGACCTGGCTGCCCAGACGGCCGGGGTGGAGTGCCGCAAGGACGCCGGGGTGGTCGATGAGATCCCCGGCGCGTACAAGGACATCACCGAGGTGATGGCGCAGCAGGACGACCTGGTCGAGGTGGTGGCGCACCTCAAGCAGGTGGTCTGCGTGAAGGGTTAGGCCGACCGGCGCCCCGAGGGGGGTGGGCGCCGGTCGTGCGCCCCGGTGGCTCAGCGGAGAGAGCGCCGTCCTACGGAACCGGAGAGCCCAGGTTCCACCGTGGTGACGCCGGAGGCCGGGCGGGTCAGCCGCCACAGCACGGGCAGGCTCAGCGCGGTGACCGGCAGCACGGTCGCCGCGCCGAGGCCGGCCGCCAGGCCCGGTGGTGCTGCTGGCGCGTCCCGGTGCGCTGCGACTGGCAAATTGTGACACCTTCCGGCCGGTTGACCACGAGATTGATACATGCCACTGTTTGCTTCCCCGGTGTGACCGCCGCGACCTCACCCCCAGGTCGCGGGCGTCCCGTCCGCCCCGAAACGCACCCCGCTCGGGACCCGGTCACGCCCGTGCCCCCATGAGGAGCCCGCATGAGACTGAGAACGCCGACCACGGGCCTCGCGCTCGCCGTCCTCGCCGCAGTGACGATGACGGTGGCCGCGCAGCCGGCCACGGCGATCCGGCCGACCGCAGCCGCCCCGGTGGCCGCGCTGGCCGCGCCGGACATCTCGGTGAGCAACGTCCAGGCCCACCTGGCCCAGTTCAACAGCATCGCCACCAGCAACGGCGGCAACCGCCGGGCCGGGTCTGCCGGCTACACGGCCTCGGTCAGCTACGTCAAGTCCAAGCTCCAGGCCGCCGGGTACACGGTCACCGAGCAGGTCTGCACGAGCTGTGTCTATCGGTCCAACAACCTGATCGCCGAGTGGCCGCACGGCCCCGCCGACCAGGTCGTCATGTTCGGCGCCCACCTGGACGGCGTCTCCGCCGGCCCGGGCATCAACGACAACGGCTCCGGCTCGGCCAGCCTGCTGGAGAACGCCCTGGTGCTGGCGAGTCGGAACCCGACGATGACCAAGCGGGTCCGGTTCGCCTGGTGGACCGACGAGGAGCAGGGCCTCAACGGCTCGGAGTTCTACGTCAACTCGCTGACCGCCACCCAGCGCGGCTACATCAAGGGGTACTACAACTTCGACATGGTCTCCTCGACCAACGGCGGCTACTTCATCAACCGGCTCAATTCCACCACCGCCGCGCCGCTCAAGGCGTACTGGGACTCGCTGGGTCTGCAGCCGGAGGAGAACGTCGAGGGCCAGGGCCGCTCCGACGACTACCCCTTCCAGCAGGCCGGCATCCCCACCTCCGGGTACGCCACCGGTGCCAGCGCCCGCAAGACCAGCGCCCAGGCCGCCAAGTGGGGCGGCACCTCCGGCGCCGCGTACGACCCCTGCTACCACCGGTCCTGCGACACGACCAGCAACATCAGCACCACCCACCTCAACCGCAGTGCCGACGGCGTCGCGTACGCCCTCTGGCAGCTCGCGGTCGGCACCGCGACCAACGACTTCTCCGTCGCGGTCAGCCCGACCTCCGGCAGCCTGGTCCGGGGCGGGTCCACCACGGCCACGGTCAGCACCGCCACCACCAACGGCAGCGCCCAGACCGTGGCGCTGTCGGCCTCCGGGGCGCCGGCCGGCGTCACGGTGTCGTTCAGCCCGTCGTCGGTCACCTCCGGCGGTTCCGCCACCATGACCGTCAGCGCCTCGTCGACCGCCACCACCGGCACCTTCGCCATCACGGTCACCGGCACCGGCTCGGTGACGCGTACCGCCACCTACAGCCTCACCGTGACCGGCACCGGCGGCTGCACCGGCGGTCAGGTGGTCGGCAACGGCAGCTTCGAGTCCGGCACCACCCCGTGGACCGCCAGCTCGGGCGTGATCACCAGCTCGACCAGCCAGCCGGCTCGCACCGGGTCGTACAAGGCGTGGCTCGACGGGTACGGCAGGACCCACACCGACACCCTGTCGCAGTCGGTGACCGTGCCGGCCGGGTGCTCGACGTACACGCTCGGCTTCTACCTGCACATCGACACCGCCGAGACGACGACCGGCACCGCGTACGACAGGCTGACCGTGCAGCTCGGCACCACCACCCTGGCCACCTACTCCAACCTGAACGCGGCCAGCGGCTACGTGCTGCGCTCGTTCAACGTGGCCGCGTACGCCGGGCAGACCGTCACGCTGAAGTTCACCGGGACCGAGGACGCGTCCCTGCAGACCAGCTTCGTCATCGACGACGTGACCCTGCAGGCGAGCTGACCGGGCCGGGGCGGGGTGGGCCCGGTGCCCACCCCGCCCCGACCTGCGGCGTCGGGTTGGCAGACCCAGACGGCGATAAATGTCGTACCCCGGTCGGACCATGAGGGCATGGCTGCCCCCGCGCTGACCCACCACAGTGGTCCACCCCGTTCCATGCCGCTGCGCGAGCTGCGCACCCGGCTGACCCAGGTGATCGCCATGGCCGAGCTGACCGACACGGTCACCCTGGTCACCCGCGACGGCGATCCACGCCCGCTCGCGGCCGTCGTGCCCGTCGCGGCGGCCCGCACCGCCGCCCAGGCCCGCGCCGACGACGGGCGGCTCGCCGCGGTCACCGCCGGCTGGGCCCGTCGACTTGAGGAGACGCACCGCCACGGCGCCCGCCGGCACGCGGCCGAGCTGCGGGCGGTCACCGACGCCCTCGCCGAGGTGTGGGCGGAGCTCGACCGGCGCGTTCCGCCCGGTGTCGACGCCGCCGTGGACCGGCTGCGCGCCGCCCAGGCGGACCTGCTGCGCGGCTGACCCAGGTCGATCCGACTGGCCGCGCCGAGCCCCGCCCAGGGCACCCCGGCCGGCCCGCTCAGCCGGCGAGGTTCGGATCGCCGGTGGTCAGGCGCAACGTGAAGCCGTCCGGGCCGCGCTGCATCGCCACGTGGTCGCAGGACTGGTGGGTGATCCACAGCCCCAGGCCGCCGGGGGTGGCACCCGGTGCCGGCAGCAGGCCGGCGTACGGGTCCGACGGGCCCTTGCCGGCGTCGCTGACGGTCACCACCACCCGCCCGCCACCGGCCCAGAGCCGGAACCGCACCGGCGGCAGGCCGTGCCGCAGCGCGTTGGTCACCGCCTCGCTGACCGCCACGGACAGATCCTCCACCTCGTCGGCGGTGAGGTGTGCGGTGGCGACGGCGTGCACCGCCGCCCGGGCCTGGGCCGGAGTCGGGTCGCCCAACTCGACCAGTGCGGCACCCCGCTGCAACGGGTCGGGCGGCACCGGGCGGGGCTCGCGCAGGTAGGTCTCCGGCTCGGTGTAGGCCTCGTTGGGCAGGTGCCGGCCGTCGGCCGTGGCGGTACGTGGGTGGGTGCGGGCGACGTCGGCGAGGATCTCCGGCGGCGTCGTCCGGGTGTCGTACGGGCACATGCTCCACAGCGGGAACTCGTCGTACGCGTGGTTTATCGCCGACTCGTAGCGTGCCCACCAGTCCCAGGACCGGCCGAACGCCACCGGCGGCAGCTCGCCGACGATCCGGATCTGCGCCGCGCCTGCGGCGGCATGGTCGGCGAGCAGCCGGCGGTACGACCGGATCGCGGCGGTGGGGCGCGCGTAGACGCCCCCGCCGTCGAGGAACGTCACGCCGGATCCGGCGGGCAGCGCAGAGCGGACCAGGGCGGTGTTGCGCTCGCCGAGTGACACCATCGACGGCTCACCCGCCGCGACCCCGTCGCGCAGGAAAGGCAGGACGACGGCGAGCAGTTCGTCGTCGGAGTCGTAGAGCAGGGCCTCGTGGTAGTAGCCGGGGTGCCCGGCGGCGGCGCCCGTCCTCATCCGGCCGCCTCCACCCGCACCCGGGTCAACCCGAGCAGCGCGACCAGTCGGGACGCGGGCGCGAGGTCGGTGTGCAGCACCACGTCGCCGTGCCGGCTCTCGGCGTGCCGGTGCAGGTGCACGAGGCTGCGGTAGTCGATGAAGCGCAGGTCGGCGGCGCGGACCACCAGGTCGCCGGAACCGGAGTCGGTGTGCCGCAGGGCGGTGGCGAAGACGTCCTGGTTCGACGTGTCCAGCTCCCCGTCGAGGACCAGGCCGTCGTCACCGGCGTGCAGGTGGAACAGGCTGGTGCCCGGGTCGGACGTCGGGTGCAGGCAGGCCAGCTCCTCGATGACCCGCTCGTCGAGACGGCTGCGGTCGTAGCCGCAGACGGCCGACATCGGTCGGGTGCGCATGAACCGGTCCACGAGGTGCTCGTAGCGGGCGAACGCCTCCCGCCGCTGCGGGTCGCGCACCAGGCAGGTGGCGTCGGCGGCGATCCGCCAGCCGGCGTACCCGTCGGCGAGCGCCGCCGCGATCGTCGTGGCGTAGGAGTCCAGTTGGGCGTCATGGGCCAGGACGCCGTCGCCGTACATCTGCTCCACGGAGACGATCTCCGCCGCGCGGCTGTGCAGCGCCTCGCGCAGTCGTGGAGTGCTGTTCCATCGCTCCACGACCACCGGCACCGGTTCGGGGCTGACGTAGCTGACGCGGTCACCGGCGGTCAGGCCAGCGAGCAGGAATGCCCGTGCCCGCGCCTCGAAGATGGCCGGGTCGTCGTAGCTCCAGCAGGCGTGACCAGGACGCCCGGACGCCCTCTCTGCGCTGGTCACGCTGACTGCCTCATGCCCGCAGTGTATGCCGGGCGCGTAGGTGGCCAGGGACCCGGCCGGTCGGTCGAGCGACCGGTGCGGGGGCACGGCGGCCGGGGGGACCCGCCTCCGCCCGGTCGCCGGACACCGCTGCCGGCGGTACGGGCCGGGGCGACGGTGACGCCGCGACCAGGAAGCCACTTGCGGGAAGCGGGGAGTGCGGATGGCCGTCACCTCACGGCTGTGCCTGCTTCGGCAGGGTGAGGACTTCGGCCCCGCTGTTGGTGATGGCGATCGTGTGCTCGCTGTGCGCTGTCCGGCAGCCTGTCGCGCTTCGGAGTGTCCAGCCATCGGCGTCGGTGACGAGCTCGGCGGTGTCCGCCATGACCCACGGCTCCAATGCCAGCAGCAGCCCGGGGCGCAGCCTGTATCCGCGACCGGGCCGCCCCGTGTTCGAGACGTGCGGGTCCTGGTGCATCGTCGATCCGACGCCGTGACCGCCGAACTCGGTGTTGATCGGATATCCCGCCTCGCTGAGGACCGAGCCGATGGCGTGGGAGATGTCACCGATGCGAGCCCCGGGGCCGGCCGCGGCTATGCCTGCGTTCAGTGCGCGCTCGGTCGCGTTGATCATCGCAATGCTCTCCGGGGGCTTGACGTCGCCCACGATGAAGCTGACGGCGGAGTCAGCGACAACCCCGTCTCTGGAGACAGCGAGGTCGAGCGTCAGCAGGTCGCCGTTGGCAAGCGCGTAGTCGTACGGCAGTCCGTGGAGCACGGCGTCGTTGACCGACGTGCAGATGTAGTGGCCGAACGGCCCGCGTCCGAAGGGCGGCTCGTAGTCGACATAGCAGGATTGCGCCCCGGCTTCGGTGATCATGCTTCGGGCCCACCGGTTGATGTCCAGGAGGTTCGTGCCGACCGTGCTGCGGCTCTTCAGTGTCTGCAGCATGCCGGCGACCAGGGCGCCGGCCTCCTTCGCTCGCAGCAGGTCTGTGGGGCTCAGGATCTCGATCATGCAGCGCCTTCCCTCGCGTGACCAATAAATATCCCGGCCATATTATCCCGGTACTAGAATCGCAGCCATGGTCAGGTTGCCGCTCACTCCCGCAGAGGTCGAACGCGGACAGCGCCTCGGCGCCCTCCTGCGTCGCGCCAGGGGAGGGCGTTCGATGCTCGGCACCGCGCTGGACGCAGGTGTCTCGCCGGAGACTCTTCGGAAGATCGAGTCCGGTCGCGTAGCCACCCCGGCCTTCCCGACCATCGCTGCGATCGCCGACGTCCTCGGCCTCTCCCTCGACGCAGTGTGGTCAGAGATCAACCAGTCGGACGGCGGGGCCGGACTCGCAAGATCAGGTCGCAACGCCGGTGAGCGGTTGGCCTCATAGGTCTCGACCCCTCGGCTCCGTTGCGGTTGCCGACGATGCAGAACGCCGGGGCGGACACTGCTGGGAAGATCGTCTGGACGCTGAGTGTCGATTCCACGATCAGCCCCGCTCACCAGCAGGGCGGCGGCCCTTGAGGCGGCGTCCCAGCTCACGGGCGATCTCCCGGTTGGCGTCGCGCTCGGCGAGCGCCTGCCGCTTGTCGTACGACCTTTTGCCCCGGGCCAGGGCCAGCTCGACCTTGGCCCAGCCGTTGCTGAAGTACATCGACAGCGGCACCAGCGTCACGCCGCCGTCGCGCAGCTTCTCCAGGATCCGGGCGATCTCCACCCGGTGCAGCAGCAGTTTGCGGGTGCGCCGGGGCTGGTGGTTGGTCCAGGTGCCGAAGCCGTACTCGGCGATGTGCAGGCCGTAGAGCATGATCTCGCCGTCGCGTTCCTGGGCGAAGGCGTCGACCAGCGACACCCGCCCCTCGCGCAGCGACTTCACCTCGGTACCGGCCAGCACGATCCCGGCCTCGTAGGTCTTCAGGACGGTGTAGTCGTGCCGGGCCTTCTTGTTGGAGGCGATGAGCGTGCGCCCGGTGTCCCTGGCCACGGCGACCTCCCCCGGTGAGCTGCGGACCGGGAGCAGGATACCCGCCGGCGCCGCCCGAGGGAGGCGACGCCGTCGGGCGTCGGGTGGGTCAGACCCGGCACTGCCCGTCGTACGCGGTCGTGCCGGTCAGCACCGCCTCGGCCGCTTTCTGCGAACGGATGGGTGCCGTGCGGAACGCAGTCGCCGGGCTCCTCCCAGTCGTCCTGGGTCGGTGGCGTCCGGGTCGCAGCCGTCGCGGGCGTCGGCCGGGCGGCTGACGAAGTCGTGGCCGGGCACGAGGTCGGCGGCCAGGTCGTGGTGCGTGGTGACGCCGGTGTCCAGGACCGCGACGGTGACGCCGGAGCCGGTGGCCCGGGCCGGTTCGGCGTACACCGTCAGATCCACTGTGTCCGGCCGGTCGGCCGGTAGGGTCGGCGACCGTGACCGCACCCGACTTCCTCACCACCACCCGCGCCTCGTACGACACGATGGCGGCCGACTACACCGGGTTCGTCGCCGGTGAACTGGCGGCCCGACCGCTGGAGCGCGCCCTGCTCGCCGCCTTCGCCGAGACCGTGCGCGCCGGCGGGGGCGGGCCGGTGCTGGAGGTCGGCTGCGGCAACGGCCGGATCACCCGGCACCTGAGCGACCTCGGTCTCGACGTCGGCGGTCTCGACCTCTCACCCGGCATGATCGCCGAGGCCCGCCGGCTCCACCCCGACCTGCGCTTCACCGTGGGCTCGATGCTGGACCTCGACCAGTCCGACGGCGCCCTCGCCGGGCTGGTCGCCTGGTACTCGGTCATCCACCTGCCCGACGACCGGCTGCCCGCGGCGTTCGCCGGGTTCCACCGGGTGCTCGCCCCGGGCGGGCACGCGCTGCTCGCCTTCCAGGTCGGCGACGAACCGGTGCACCGCACCGACGCCTGGGGCCACGAGGTCGACCTCGTCTTCCACCGCCGCCGCCCCGAGCGGGTCGCCGCCCTGCTGGAGGCCGCCGGGCTGCAGGTACGGGCCCGGCTGTGCCGGGAGCCCGAGCAGTGGCAGGGCCGCCCGGAGCCGACCGCGCAGGCGTTCCTGATGGCCCGCCGGCCGGGGTGACGACCGGGCGTGACCGGGCCGCCACGGCGGCTCGTATCCTTTGCGCGGATCCCACACGGGACCGGAACCACCGGATGAGGAGGTTGGTGTGAGCAGCCGGACCGAGACGTTGGAGTTCCAGGCCGAGACACGTCAGTTGCTGCAGTTGATGGTGCACTCCATCTACTCGCACAAGGACGTCTTCCTGCGCGAACTCGTCTCCAACGCCTCCGACGCGCTGGACAAGCTGCGGCTGGAGTCGCTGGTCGACAAGGACCTCGACGTCGACACCTCGGACCTGCACGTCGAGATCTCCACGGACCCCGAGGCGCGGACGCTGACCGTGCGGGACAACGGCATCGGGATGTCCCGCGAGGACGTCGTCTCGCTGATCGGCACCATCGCCCGCTCCGGCACCGCTGAGCTGCTGCGCAAGCTCAAGGAGTCCAAGGAGGCGGCCAGCCAGGAGCTGATCGGCCAGTTCGGCGTGGGCTTCTACTCCACCTTCATGGTCGCCGACAAGGTCAACCTGGTCACCCGTCGCGCGGGCCAGGCCGAGGGCACCCGCTGGGAGTCCACCGGCGAGGGCACGTATGTGGTGGAGACCGTCGACGACGCCCCACAGGGCACCACGGTCACCGTGCACCTCAAGCCGGCCGACAGCGACGACAACCTGCACGACTACACCGACCACGCCAAGATCCGCGAGATCGTCAAGAAGTACTCCGACTTCATCGCCTGGCCCATCCGGCTCGTCACCGCCGACGCCGAGCCGGCCACGCTCAACTCGATGAAGGCGCTGTGGGCCCGCCCGCGCGACGAGGTCGCCGAGGAGGAGTACCGCGACTTCTACCGGCACGTCAGCCACGACTGGGCCGACCCGCTGGAGACCATCCACATGCGCGGCGAGGGCGTCTTCGAGTACGAGGCGCTGCTCTTCATCCCGTCGCACGCGCCGTTCGACCTCTACATGGCCGACGGCCGCCGGGGCGTCCAGCTCTATGTCAAGCGCGTCTTCGTGATGGACGACTGCGCCGCGCTGATGCCCAGCTACCTGCGCTTCGTCAAGGGTGTGGTGGACGCGCACGACCTGTCGCTCAACATCTCCCGGGAGATCCTCCAGCAGGACCGGCAGATCCAGGTGGTCCGCCGCCGGCTGGTCCGCAAGGTGCTCGCCACCGTCAAGGAGATGCGCACCGCGCACGCCGAGCGCTACCGCAGCTTCTGGTCCGAGTTCGGCCGGGTGGTCAAGGAGGGACTGCTGGAGGACCCGGACAACACCGCGGCGATCCTCGACATCGTGTCCGTCGAGTCCACCCACGACGCCGCCGAGCCCACCACCCTGCACGACTACGTCGCGCGGATGAAGGAGGGCCAGGGCGAGATCTACTACGCCACCGGCGAGAGCCGGGCGACGTTGGAGAACTCGCCGCACATGGAGGCGTTCCGGGCCAAGGGCTACGAGGTGCTGCTGCTCACCGACCCGGTCGACGAGGTGTGGGTCGAGCGGGTCGGTGAGTTCGACGGCAAGCCGTTGCGGTCGATCGCCAAGGGCCAGGTCGACCTCGATACCGAGCAGGAGCGCGAGGAGGCCGGGACCGAACGGGAACGCCAGGCCAAGGAGTACGCCGACCTGCTGACCTTCCTCGGCGGCGCGCTCGCCGACACCGTCAAGGAGGTCCGCCTCTCCTCCCGGCTGACCACCTCGCCGGCCTGCATCGTCGGCGACGCGCACGACATCACCCCGACGCTGGAGAAGATGTACCGGGCGATGGGGCAGGAGGTGCCGGCGGTCAAGCGCATCCTGGAGCTCAACCCGACCCACCCGCTGGTCACCGGGCTGCGCACCGCGTACGAGCGCGACGCCGCCGACCCGGCGCTGGCCGAGACCGCCGAACTGCTGTACGGCATGGCGCTGCTCGCCGAGGGCGGCGACCTCGCCGACCCGGCACGGTTCGCGCGGGTGCTGGCCGACCGGCTGGCCCGTACCCTCTGACGTCGTCCGCGGCCCGGGCCGGATTTCGCGTCCGACCCGGGCCGCACCGGCCGTCGTGGGCCTCCCGACCGGCCGTGCCCCCTGGGCGGGCCGCGCCGGGTGGGCACGATGCGGTCATGCGGGTCGGACGGGGCACGGCGGGATCGCCGGCGCGGTGGTGCTGGCGGCGCTGCTCACGGGCTGGGCTGCCGGTGACGACGATGCGGACGCGCTGCGCCGGGCGAGGGAGCAGGCCCGGGCCCGGCTGTCCGAGGTGACGCACTGCCACCGGCTCGGGTACCGGCCGGACGGCCGGGTGGACCCGGTGACCGAGGTGGACTGCCTGCCCACCGCGCCGATCACCCGGCGACCCGCCCCGAGCCTGCCGTCAGGCACCGACGAGCGGCTGCGCCGCTCGCTGCCCACCGGCCCGGCGGCCACCGAGCAGTCCGTCGAGGCGGCCGTCGACCGGCTGCGGCTCGATCCCCGGGTGCGGCGGGACGTGGCGACCGCCGACGGCACCGTGGGCCTGGCGCTGCGGGAGGGCCGACGCGGCTCGTGCCTGCTGGCCAGAGTGGTCGGTGACCGCGTCGAGGTCTGGCGGCCCCCGAGCGTCCTCATGCAGCCGGGAGAACTCACCTGCGACGTCGCACCGCGGCCCTCGGCCTGGGGCAGAAGAATCCGGGTTGACCGGGCATTGTGCACGGCGGCCCGAAGTCCGCAACCGGGAGCCGGGGGTCCTCGCCTGACCGGGTGAAGAACCTCTCAAGAAGTGGGCATTACGCCGAAACGGTTCCTAACGTCGATCTGGTCCGCGATCGCGGACACCGGGGTCGGTAACGCCTAATCCATGCCGCCGGCCACGGACCTCGTCACCTGGGCATGGAGCGGGGGACCCACACGTTCCTCGGTGCACGTCACCTCGGGGTGAAGCCGCCACGGCGGCCGGGCTCCTCGGCCCGAACCCGACAGCTCACCTCGTCGGCGTGGAGGATCACACATGGCAACTGCATACGTCGCCCGTCATCGACGGGTCAGCCCGTGCCGCGTCGCCGTCGGCACGCTCGCCGTCGGCGCGGTCACCGGGGTCGCCGCCGTCCTGGCGCCGGCCGCCCCGGCGAGCGCCGCCAGCGTCAACTGGGACGCGATCGCCCAGTGCGAGTCCGGCGGCAACTGGCGCATCAACACCGGCAACGGCTACTACGGTGGCCTCCAGTTCTCCCAGAGCACCTGGTCCGGCTACGGCGGCAAGAAGTACGCCGCCCGGGCGGACCTGGCCACTCGCAGCGAGCAGATCGCGATCGCCGAGAAGGTGCTCGACGGCCAGGGCATCGGCGCCTGGCCGACCTGTGGCAAGAAGGGCGGCTCGACGAAGAGCTACGCCACCAAGTCGGAGAAGTCGCAGAAGTCGGAGCGGCGCTCCGAGTCGCGCCGGACGGCCAAGGCCACCACGCAGCGGTCGACGCGTACCGAGCAGCGCAGCGCCCCGGCGGCCGGCGGCGACACCTACGTGGTGCGCCCGGGGGACACCCTGTCGCAGATCGCCGAGGCGAAGAAGCTGGCCGGCGGCTGGCAGGCACTGTACGAGCGCAACAAGCGGGTCGTCGGCGCCGACCCGGGCCTGATCTTCCCGGGCCAGAAGCTCAGCCTCTGACAACACCGCGGCCCCCTGCACGGGCACCCGCACCAGTGATGCCCGGCCGGTCGGCGTACCGGCCGGGCATCACTGTCCGCGCCCCGTCCCGGTCCGCGCCGGCGGAACGCCTCACCGGCCGGGCAGGCCGCCGAGCAGGACCGGGCGGCGGGAACGGTGGGCCAGTTCCTCGGCGACGCTGCCGAGCAGCCGCTCACCGAGTCCGTGCCCGGCCCGGCCGACGACGAGCAGGTCGACGTCCCGGGCGTCGGCGACCGCCAGCAGCGCGTCCACCGGGTGACCGGCGATGATCTCCGTGCTCGGCTCGGGCAGCCCGGCCGGTAGCCCGGCGACCCGCTCGTCGAGCATGCGGCGGGCCCGTCGGTCCTCCTCGGCGGCTTCGATGTCGACCAGGTCCGGGCTGGTCACGGCGACGAGGACCAGGTCGCCGGCCGTGCCGGTGAGCGCGTGCACGGCGGTGCGCAGGGCCCGGTCGGAGTCTGCCGACCCGTCCAGCCCCACCAGGACCCGCAGCCCGGCGCCCCGCCCCGAGGGCGGGCGGGAGCGCACGTCGACCCGCCGGGTGCCGGCCCGGCCGCGTTCCACGGCGATGGGCACGAAGATCGGGCCGAGCAGCCCGCCCACCAGATACCACAGCAGGTTGCGGTGTCCGCCCCGCGTGACGAACACCGCCGCGGTGACCAGGCCGATCGCCAGCCAGGCCAGCACCGCGAGGACGACCCACCACACCTCACCCATCGTCACCCCCCGGTCGGTCCGCCGTCACGCGTGACTACCCGGCCCGGTGGCGGGTAAGCCGCCCGTCCGGCGGGGAGGGGGTCGCGTGGCACCGGAGTTCGTCAACTGGTCCGGCGGTCTCGCCTTCACCCGGCGGCGTACGCCGAACCCGCCGACGAGGACGAGGTCCGTCGCCTGGTGGCGCGCGAACGGTCGCCAACGACGTCCTGCGGGCCACCGGCGTGCCGCGGGACGAGGCCCGCGGTTGGTGCGCCGCGTCGCCGCGGGGCACTGATGCGGCGGTCGGGTGAGGCTCCAACGGGCCGTATGCCGTCGGGGTGGATAGGGTTGAGTCAGGTGTGCCGGGAAGTCTGGTCGGCGATGGATGACGCGTTCCCTGCCGACGAGGAGTTTTCGTGACCGACGCCACCCGGCGCCGCCCCAGCCTGTTCGCCCGCCGCTCCTGGGGCGAGACCAGCCGCATCTCCGCCATCCTGCGCCGGGAGACGGTGGGCGGCGCGCTCCTGCTCGTCGGGGCGCTGCTGGCCCTGGTCTGGTCGAACTCGCCCTGGTCCGACGGCTATGAGTCGCTGCGGGACTTCCGGTTCGGTCCGGCGTCGCTGCATCTCGACCTGAGTCTGGCCACCTGGGCCGCCGACGGCCTGCTGGCGATCTTCTTCTTCGTCGCCGGGTTGGAGCTCAAGCGCGAGTTCGTCGCCGGTGACCTGCGTGACCCGCGTCGTGCCGCGGTGCCGGTGGCGGCGGCCGTCGGCGGGGTGGTCGTACCCGCCCTGATCTACACCGCCATCGCCGCGGGCGCGGGGGGCGGCGCGGCGAGGGGGTGGGCGATCCCCACCGCCACCGACATCGCCTTCGCCCTGGCCGTGCTCGCCGTCATCGGCCGGTTCCTGCCGTCGGCGTTGCGCACGTTCCTGCTCACCCTGGCCGTCGTCGACGACCTGCTGGCAATCGTGATCATCGCGGTCTTCTACACCACCGACCTGTCGGTGGTGCCGCTGCTGGGCGCGCTGGTCCCGCTCGTGATCTTCGGGCTGCTGGTGCAGCGGCGGGTCCGGTCCTGGTGGCTGCTGCTGCCGCTGGCGGCGGTGACCTGGGTGCTGGTGCACGAGTCCGGGGTGCACGCCACCGTGGCGGGCGTCCTGCTGGCCTTCACCGTCCCGGTGATCCGGAGCGAGAGCGCGGGCGGCCCGGACGCCGGCCCGGGGCTGGCCGAGCACTTCGAGCACCGGTTCCGACCGGTCTCCGCCGGCATCGCGGTGCCGATCTTCGCGTTCCTCTCCGCCGGCGTGACCGTCGGCGGCCTCGCCGGCCTGGTCACCTCGCTGACCGACCGGGTCGCCCTCGGCATCGTCGTCGGCCTGCTGCTCGGCAAGCCGATCGGCATCATGGCCGCCACCTGGCTGGTCTCCCGGTTCACCCGGGCCGACCTCGACGAGGGCCTGAACTGGCTCGACGTCCTCGGCCTGTCGCTGCTCGGCGGGATCGGCTTCACCGTGTCCCTGCTCATCGGCGAGTTGGCCTTCGGCCTCGGCAGTGAGCGGGACGACCACGTGAAGGTCGCCGTCCTCACCGGCTCGCTGCTCTCCGCGCTGCTCGCCACGGTGATCCTGCGCGCCCGCAGCCGCTTCTACCGTCGGGTGCACGAGATCGAACAGATCGACCGCGACCGTGACGGCGTTCCGGACGTCTTCGAAACGCCGACGGAGGGGACCGCCGGGCGGTGATCCGCCGGCGGGAGCCCGCTCAGTCGCTGGTCGCGAACCGCTCCACACTGTCGATCGGACCGACGACGAGGATGAGGTCGCCGTGGGCGAGCACGGTGTCCGCGGTGGCGTGGGTGAATTCCGGCCGCCGTCCGGCCAGGGTCGCCTGCGGCTTCACCGCGACGACGGTCACGCCCCACCGGCTGCGTACCCGTGACTCCCGCAGCGGCCTGCCGACCACGTCGCGGGGCGGGGTGGTCTTGATCACCGCGAAGTCGGCGTCGACCTCGACGTAGTCGAGGATCCGTCCGGAGAGCAGGTGGGCGACCCGCTCGCCCATGTCGTGTTCGGGCGCGACCACCTTGGTGGCGCCGACCCGGGTCAGGATGTGGCGGTGCTGGTCGCTGATGGCCTTGGCCCAGATGTCGGGGATGCCGAGTTCCGACAGCAGGCTGGTGGTGAGGATGCTGGCCTGGATGTCGGTGCCGATGGCCACGACGGCGCGGTGGAACTCGGCGACGCCCAGTTGCCGCAGCGCCTCGATGTCCGTGGAGTCGGCGGTGATCACATGCGGCAGGCTCCCGGACAGCGCCTGTACCACCTTGGGTCGGCTGTCGATGCCGAGCACCTCGGTGCCCCGGTTGGTCAGCTCCAGGGCCAGGGCGCTGCCGAAGCGGCCCAGGCCGATGACGACCACGGGGTCGTTCGGTGTGTCAGCCAACGATGGTCCTCTCCTCGGGTAGTTCGTATCGGCGGGTCCGGTCGCGCAGCGCCAGCGCCGAAGCCAGGGTCAGTGGCCCGATCCGGCCGGCGAACATCAGCACGGCCAGCAGCAGGTCCGCCTGCGGGGGCAGGCTGCCGGTGATCCCGGTCGACAGGCCGACCGTGGCGAACGCGGAGACGACCTCGAACAGGATCGGCTCCAGGCCGTACGAGGTGATCGCGACCAGGACGAACGTGGCCGTCGCCACGGCGGTGGCGCTGAGCAGCGCCACCGCCAGGGCCTGTCGCTGGTTGCTGGGCGGGATCCGGCGTCTGCCCACGTTGACGTGGGTCTCCCCGCGCATCTCCGACCACAGCACGAACGCCAACAGCCCGAAGGTGGTCACCTTGATCCCTCCGGCGGTGCCGGCGCTGCCCCCGCCGATGAACATCAGCACGTCGCTGGCGAGCAGACTCTCCGGTCGCATGGCCCCGATGTCGACGCTGTTGAACCCGGCGGTACGGGTCATCGTCGAGGCGAAGAACCCGGCGAGGAACTTCTCCGGCACGCTCAACGGCCCCAGGGTCCGGGGATTGGCGTACTCGGCCAGCGTGAACACCAGGGTCCCGAGCGCCAGCAGGGTGGCGGTGAGTGTGACGGTGAGGCGGGTCATCACGGACCACCGCGCCGGTCGGCGCCAGCAGCGGAGGAGTTCGAACACCACGGGGAACCCGAGCCCGCCCAGGATCACCGCGCCGGTGATCGTGAGGTTGATCCACGGGTCGGTGACGTAGCGGACGAGGCTGTCGACGTTGGTGGAGAAACCGGCGTTGTTGAACGCGGAGATCGCGTGGAACACGCCGTCGTAGGCCGCCGCGCCGAGCGACTCGTCGTAGGCGGTGGCGAATCGCAGCGTCAGCACCACTGCCACGACCGCCTCGCTGATCAGGCTGAACAGGACGATCCGCCGGACCACGCCCCGCACGTCGGTCAGGCTCAGGCTCCTGGTCTCGGCCTGGGCCAGGAACCGCGCGCGTAGTCCGAGACGGCGGGAGAGCAGCACGGTGAACAGCGTCGCCAACGTCATGATGCCCAGACCGCCGGCCTGGATGAGCAGCAGGATGACCACCTGTCCGAACCCGGACCAGTAGCTGCCGGTGTCGACCGTCACCAGCCCGGTGACACAGACCGCGGAGGTCGCGGTGAACAGCGCGTCGACCAGCGGCGCCCGGTGCCCGGACTGGGTGGCCGCCGGCAGTGACAACAGGGCCGTGCCGGTCGCCACCGCGGCGCCGAACCCGGTGCTGATCACCTGGGCCGGGTGTCGGAACCGGCTGCCGGTGCGCTTCCACGCGGGCAGCCGCCTCAGCGTCGGCACGCAGCTCCCGCCCACCCGTTCCGGGCCTGCTGTCCTGCCGGCTCGCCGTACCGGACCGTCATCGCCACAGGCGGATCATCGCACGCACCTGACGTCGGGGATCGTCGGGCCGGGTGCCGGCTCGGGGCGGAGGCTGAGGCGTTTTCGGCTCTTGCGGTCGATGGTTATGATCACCCGGATTCGTGGAGCGCCGGGAAGCCTGGTCGGCACCGTGATTCGTCGTGCCTCCGGAGGTTGCCGTGCTGCTGCTGTCCTTCGCCGTCGTCCTGCTGGCGGCGGTGCTCGTCTCCGCCCTGGCCCACCGGACGATCCTCTCCACCGCGGCGCTGTTCCTGGTGGCCGGCTTCGTGCTCGGTGAGGACACCGGCGGGGTGCTGCACCTGCGGGCGGACTCACCGATCGTGGCGCAGCTGGCCGAGCTGGCGCTCTTCGCCGTGCTGCTCACCGACGGGATGCGGGTCGGCTGGGCCGACCTGCGCTCCGCGTGGCGCCTGCCCGGACGCGCGCTGGGTTGGGGTTTGCCGCTGACCCTGCTGGTCACCGCCGTGCTGGCGCACTATGTCGCCGGGCTGGACTGGCCGGAGGCGCTGCTGGTCGGGGCGATCCTCGCCCCGACCGACCCGGTCTTCGCCGCCGCCCTGGTCGGCAACGACAAGGTGCCGGCGCGGCTGCGGCACCTGCTGAACGTGGAGTCGGGTGTCAACGACGGGTTGGCCCTGCCGTTCGTGGTCGTGCTCCTGGCCGTGGCCGCCGGCTCGGACGACCTGCACCTGGGGGAGCTGGCGACCGAGCTGCTCCTCGGGCTGCTCATCGGCGTGCTGGTGCCGCTGCTGGCGATCGCGCTGGAGCGGACCCGCTGGTTCGCCGCGTCGGCGGCGTACGCCCCGCTCAACGGGGTGGCCATCGGGCTGCTGGTGCTGGCGTTGGGCAAGGCGACGCACGGGAACCTGTTCCTGGCCGCGTTCGCCGCCGGCATCACCGTGGCCACCTTCGGACCGCGGGAGCGGGTCGCGTTCGAGCACTTCGGCGAGAACGTGGCCGAGCTGCTGAAGCTGGCCGCGCTGCTGGTGTTCGGGGCGTTGATCTCGGTGGAGTTCCTCGGGGAGATCTCCTGGGCCGGCTGGGTGTTCGCCGTGCTGGCGATCGTCGTGGCCCGGCCGGTCGCGCTGTGGATCTCCTTCCTGCGCTCGGGGCTGAGCCTGCGGGAGCAGGCCGCCGCCATGTGGTTCGGGCCGAAGGGGTTCGCCTCGGTCGTCTACGGGCTGCTGGTGCTGGAGTCCGGTATCGCGGCCGCGGACGAGGTGTTCCACCTGGTGGCGTTGACCATCGTGATCTCGATCCTGGCGCACTCGTCGACCGACGTCGTGGTGGCCCAAGCGTTCGACGACACCCGCGACACCCCGCACTGGCACGGGGTGCTGCACCGGCTCCGGTCGCGCCGCTCGGCGACCGGGTCGGCGCGTCGCGTCGACCCGGCAGCGGGCGACGCCCCCACCGGCGGAGCACCGGTCGAGGACGCCGCCCCGCACGGGCGGCCCGGCACGACGTAGCGCCAGACGTCTCAGGTGGCCAGGTCGCGGCGGTCGAAGCTCAGCACCGCGACGGCCAGCAGGACCAGCGCGGTCCCCGCCAGCGTGGCGAGGCCGTCCCACTGGAAGCCGTGCCGCAGCGGCTCTCCGCCGATGTAGTGGTGGAAGGGCGAGAGGTGGCGCAGGGCGCCCGCACCGAGCTGGCCGGCGAGCGCCTGGATGACGTAGGTGAGGGCCACGGCGGCCGCGCCGCCGCCGAGCGCCGCGCCCCGGCTGCCGGTGGCCGCGCCGATGGCCAGGGTGAGGGTGCCGAAGACGACGACGAGCAGCGCCAGGGCCAGGCACTGGGCGGCGAACTCGACGACGCCGACGTCACCGAGGTCGGCGCCGGGGCGTACGGCCAGCATGGCCACCCAGACGGCGGCGGCGATCAGCGCGGCGCCGGCGGTCAGGGCGGCGAAGCGGTCGAGCACCACCCTCGTCCGGGACACCGGGTGGGCCAGCAGCAGGTCGAGGTGACCGGCCTCCTCCTCGCCGGCGATCGCCCGGGCGCCGGTGGCGACGCCCCAGATCACGGCGACCAGCGGGACGATGATGCCGAACACGCTGGAGCCGAGGTAGCCGGCGGCGGAGGTGAGGTCCTCCATCCGCAGGGCCTCGCGCATGGCGGGGGAGAAGCCCTGCACCGCCTGGCCCATCGCGCCATCGGCGACCTGGGGGTAGAAGCCGGCGTAGAGGGCGCCGACCAGCGCCGTCCCGGCGGCGAATCCGGCGAGCGCCCGGCGCCCCTCCCAGAGGGTGCGGGTCATGACCTCAGGCACGGCTGGCCTCCACGGTGTCGTCGGTGCGGTAGTGGGCGAGGAAGAGGTGTTCCAGGTCGGGCTCGGTCACCCGTAGCCGGGCCAGGCGGTGTCCGGCGAGCAGGCGGATCAGCGCGTCCGGGCTGCCGGACAGGCGCAGGCGGGCGGTCTGCCCGTCGACCACCAGGTCCGAGACCTCCGGCAGGGCGGCGAGCCCGGCCTGGTCGGCGGGCCCGACGAAGGTGATCTCGACGTCGTGGGCGGCCCGGTCGCGCAGCTGGGCGACGGTGTCCAGGGCGACCAGGCGACCCTCACGGATCATGCCGACCCGGTCGGCCACCGCCTCCACCTCGGTCAGCACGTGCGACGACATGAAGACCGTCTGGCCGGCGAGTTTCGCCTCGCGGACCAGGTCGAGGAAGGTCTGTTGCACCAGCGGGTCCAGGCCGGAGGTGGGTTCGTCGAGGATCAGCAGGTCGGGTCGGTGCATGAAGGCCTGCACCAGGCCGACCTTCTGTCGGTTGCCCTTGGACAGCGCGCCGATGCGGGCGCCCAGGTCGAGGTCCAGTCGGCCGGCCAGCGCGTCGATGCGGGCCCTGGGCACGCCGCCGCGCAGCGCGGCGAGGTGGTCGAGGCACTGCTCGACCCGTTGCCGGGGTGCGACGGTGAAGTCACCGGGCAGGTAGCCGATCCGCCGGCGCAGGTGTGCCACGGCCCGCCGGCAGTCCGTGCCGAACAGCAGGGCGCGGCCGTCGGTGGGACGGATCAGGTCCAGCAGCAGCCGGATGGTGGTCGACTTGCCCGCGCCGTTGGGTCCCAGGTACCCGAAGACCTCTCCTTCGCCCACCGTCAGGTCCAGGCCGGCCAGCCCGCGACGGCGACCGTACGTCTTTGTCAGTTTCTCGAGTCGGATGACCTCACTCATGCCTCCGACATTATCGAACCTTCAGAGATTTCTGAAGATGCAAAGATGTTAGGGTTCGAGTCGGAACCGAGAGGGAGGCGACGGCATGACGGCGACGAGCGATCCGGCGGAACGGCTCGCCCTGGTCCTCGCCGAGGGGGGCCTGCAACGGATGACCGCGCGGGTGCTCGCGGCCCTGCTCTTCACCGAGCAGGAGACGATGACGGCCGGCGAGATAGCCGAGGCGCTCACCATCAGCTCGGGCAGCGTCTCCACGGCACTGAAGTCCCTGACCGGCATCGGGCTGATCGAGCGGGTGCCCGCGCCGGGCAGTCGCCGCGAGCACTTCCGCATCCGCGAGGGCGCCTGGGCCACGCTGATGTCCAACCAGAACGCCGTCGTCACCGTCATGCGCGACGCTGCCGAGCAGGGCATCGCCGCGACCGGGCCGGACAGCCCCGCCGGACGTCGCCTCGCCGAGATGCGGGACTTCTACGACTACCTCTGGCGGGAGATGCCGGCCCTCATCGAGCGATGGCGCGCCGATCGGGCCGGCTCCCGGTGACTGCCGCTCAGGCCAGCTCGACGCTGACGTCCGGGGCGGCGGCCAGGGTGTTGCCCACCGTGCAGTGCGAGGCCACCGCGAGCAGCGCGGCCCGCCGGTCGGCGGGCAGCCCCGGCGGGACGTGCACGGTCAACCGGAGCGTGGCCACCCGGGCCGGCCGGTCGGCGGCCATCTCGTAGTCGGCGCGGACCCGCAGGCCGTCCCGGCTGAGCCCGTGCCGGGTCAGGTAACGCCCGGCGTAGAAGGCCACGCAGGTGGTGAGCGATCCGACGAAGAGCTCCACCGGGGTGGGGGCGGTGTCGTCGCCGCCGTCGGTCACCGGCTGGTCCACCCGTACGCGGTGCCCACGCGCCGTGAACTCGTACGCCTCGCCGTCGAGGAACCGGGCGTCGATCTGGCGGGTGCTGACCTCGGCCTGCTGTCGCATGTCGTCCTCCTGCTTGTCCGTCGCCACCAGTTAACACCCCCTGGGGTATGGCGGCACACGGCGGTCGACCCGTCCCGGCGGGACCTTCGACCTGTCGCCGGTCAGGCCGGGTAGGCGCGGGTCTCGCTGGCCTTGACCGCCGCCCACACCTGCTGCCCCGGGACCAGTCGCAACTGGGCGACGGCGGCCGGGGTCACGTCGGCGGCCGCGTCGAGCGCGCCGGTCAGCTGCACCCGCAGGTTGTCGCCGTGCCGCTGGACCCCGGCGACGGTGGCCGGCCAGGTGTTGCGGGGACTGCCTTCCGGGCGGCGCGGGTGCAGCGCCACGGCGGCGGGCGGGAACACCACGAACGCGTCCCCGTCGACCCGGTCGGTGCTGGCCAGGGTGAAGCCGCCGGAAAGGCGTACCCGGCCGCCGTCGGCCCGGCCACGGTAGAGGTTGAGCCCGACGAGGCGGGCGACGTAGTCGGTGCGCGGCCGGGCGGTCACCGCCGCCGCGTCCCCCTCCTGCACCACCCGGCCCTCCTCGACGATCACCAGCCGGTCGGCCAGGGCGAGCGCGTCCAGCGGGTCGTGGGTGACCAGCAGCGCCGCGCCGTCGTGGTCGGCCAGGTGCCGGTGCAGCTCGGCCCGGGTCTCCAACCGGGTGCGGGCGTCCAGCGCCGCGAGCGGCTCGTCGAGCAGCAGCACCCGAGGTCGTACGGCGAGCGCGCGGGCCAGGGCCACCCGCTGCGCCTGTCCGCCGGAGAGTTCCCGGGGCCGACGCCGGGCGTACCCGCCCAGGCCGACGCGCTCCAGCCACCCGGCGGCCCGCTCCCGCGCCGCGCGTCGGTCCAGCCCTTGCCGACGGGGCCCGAACGCGACGTTGTCCAGCGCGCTGAGGTGGGGGAAGAGCAGGTAGTCCTGGAACACCACGCCGAAGCGCCGCCGTTCCGGCGGCACCCACCGGTCGCCTGCGGGCCGGTCCAGGTCGACGCCGTCGACGGTGACGTGCCCGGCGGTGAGTGGTTGCAGCCCGGCGAGAGCACGAAGGGCGGTGGTCTTGCCGGCCCCGTTCGGGCCGAGTAGCGCCACCACCTCGCCGGCGGCGACCCGCAGCGGCACGTCGAGGCGGAAGCCACCCCGGTCCACGACCAGGTGGGCGTCGAGCGGTGGCGCGGTCACGGGTGGCCTATCCAGCGGTCCCGCAGCCCGGCCAGGATCGCCACCGAGACGGTGAGCAGGATGAGACTGAGCACGATCGCGGCCTCCAGGTCGGTCTCCAGCGCCAGGTAGACCGCGAGCGGCATGGTCTGGGTGCGGCCGGGATAGTTGCCGGCGAAGGTGATGGTGGCACCGAACTCGCCGAGCGCGCGGGCCCAGCAGAGCACCGCGCCGGCGGCCACACCGGGGGCGATCAGCGGCAGGGTGACCTGGGTGAAGGTGGTCCAGCGGCCGGCGCCGAGGGTGGTGGCGGCCTCCTCGTAGCGGCTGTCGGCGCCGCGCAGCGCCCCTTCCACGGCGATGACCAGGAACGGCATGGCGACGAACGCCTCGGCGAGCACCACGCCGGTGGTGGTGAAGGGCAGGGTGACGCCGAAGGTGGTGTCCAACCACTGCCCGAGCAGGCCCCGGCGGCCGAAGACCAGCAGCAGCGCCAACCCGCCGACCACCGGCGGCAGCACCAGCGGCACGGTCACCAACGCCCGTACGATCCGCCGGCCGGGGAACTGCGCCCGGGCCAGCAGCCAGGCCAGGGGGACGCCGAGCGCCAGGCAGAGCAGGGTGGCCAGGGTGGCGGACTGCACCGACAGCCGCAGCGCGGTGAGCACCCCCGGGGCGGTCAGCCGTTGCGGCAGGCTGTCCCACGGGGTCCGGGCCAGCAGCCCGATCAACGGCAGCACCAGGAAGAGCAGCCCGAGGGCGGCCGGTACGGCCAGCGCCACCGGCACCCGCTGCCCGGGTCGCCGCCGGCGGGGCGGGGCGTCGGCGGGGACGGTCACCCCCGCCCCGACTGTTGGAAACCGGCGGCGGCGAGGACGGCCCGGCCGCGGTCGCTGCGGACCAGTTCGACGAACGCGCGGGCGGCGACCGGGTTCGGCGCGTCGGTGAGCACGGCGATCGGGTAGTCGTTGACCGCAACGGCCGCCTCGGGGAACTCCACGGCGTCGACGTCGGCCGCGGCGGGGCGTACGTCGGTGCGGTAGACCAGCGCGGCGTCCACCTCGCCGAGCCGTACCTTGGCCAGGGCACCCTTGACGTCCTGCTCCAGGGTGACTGGGGTGAGCGTGACGCCGGCCGTGGCGAGCGCGGTGCGGGCGGCGGTGCCGCAGGGCACCTGCTCGGCGCAGAGCGCCACCTTGACGCCGGGCCGGGCGAGGTCGGCCAGCCCGGCCACCCTGCCCGGGTTGCCCTTCGGCACGGCGATGACGGGCTGGTTGCGGGCGATCACGTACGGGGTGCCGGCGACCGCGCCGGCGTCGGCGACGGTCGTCATGTTGACCGGGGATGCCGAGGCGAACACGTCGGCCGGCGCGCCCTGGGTGATCTGGGCGGCCAGCGCCGAGCTGCCGGCGTGGTTGAAGGTGACCGTGGCGTCCGGGTGGGCGGCCTCGAACTCCCGGCCCAGGGTGCGGAACGATTCGGTGAGCGACGCGGCGGCGAACACGGTCACCGTCCCGGCCACGCCGTCGCGGCCGGCCGGCTCGTCGGCCGGGGCACAGCCGGCCACGGCGAGCAGGGCCGACCCGCACAGGGCGGCGAGGGCCCGGCGGATCCTCACGCGCCGCCCCTTGCCCGGGTGCCGCCGGGGGCGGCCCGCTCCACGACGACGGCGGTCGACTTGATCACGGCGACGGCGACCGACCCGACCGTGAGGCCCAGCTCGTCGACCGCTTCCCGGCTCATCAGCGACACCACCCGGAACGGTCCGGCCTGGATGTCGACCTGCGCCATCACCGTGTCCTTGACGACGGCGGTGACGATCCCACGCAGCCGGTTGCGGGCCGAGGAGAACTCGGCCCCGCCGTCGGGCCCGGTGCCCTGGCCGCGGACGAAGCCGGCCAGGTCGACGCCGTCGACGAGCCGGTGGCCGTGCTCGTCCCGGCTGGCGGCCAGCCGCCCGGCGTCGATCCAGCGCCGCACGGTGTCGGTGCTGACGCCGAGCAGCTCGGCGGCCTCACTGATCCGGAACACGGTCACCGCGCCACCCTAGCCGGCCGCGAACACGTGACGAAAGGGGGCTGTGCCCTCGCGTACCAAAGGGCGGTGGCGGGATTTCGGCCGCAACTGCGGTGCCGAGGGGCTGCGGTGGGCCGGCCGAAGGGCCGCGGGCGGGAGGGCGCCCCGGGCTGACGGGCCGGGCGCCGGAGCTGCAGACGATACGGATGAACACAGAGCGGCCGTGACATCACCGTGCGTGCCATATATTATCGTCGATGGTCGGCGTTGACCGTCGTCCCGGGCCGAGGCCCGCCGACCTCCGACTCACTTGGGGGAACGACGTGGATCGCATCGCAGTCCGTCCCGACCAGGCCCCGACCCCGCCGCCGCTGGACGACCTCCGGCACACCCCACTCGGCCAGATCCCGCTCTCCCGCGCGCGGGACGTCGCCCACACCCACGACCGCAGGGTCAACCGCCCGACCGGTGTCGATGTCCAGGGCTTCGGTTCTGCGATCTGACCCTGCCGAGCCGCGCAGGGAGCCCGCCGCCGGGGTCAGCCCGCTGAGCCAGTACGTGCTGAAGCTGACCAGCCGCTGCGACCTCGCGTGTGACCACTGCTACGTCTACCAGCACCCCGACCAGTCCTGGCGGCGGCAGCCGCGGGTGATGGCGACGGCCACCCTGCGGGCCGCGGCCCGCCGCGTCGCCGAGCATGCTGCCGCGCACCGGCTCGACACCGTGCGGGTCGTGCTGCACGGCGGCGAGCCGCTGCTCGCCGGCGCGGCCGGTCTCGCCGCCGCCGCCACCGAACTGCGCGGGCACATCGATCCGGTGACCCGGCTCGACCTGCGCATGCAGACCAACGGTGTGCTGCTCACCCCGGAGATCTGCGACGTGCTGGTCGCCCACGACGTCAAGGTGGGCGTCTCCCTCGACGGCGACGTCGCCGCCAACGACCGGCACCGGCGCCACGCCAACGGTGCGAGCAGCCACGCCGCCGTGCGGCGCGCGCTGGCGCTGCTGCGCCGACCCGCGTACCGCGCCAGCTACGCCGGCATCCTGTGCACCATCGACCTGGACAACGATCCGGTACGCGTCTACGAGGCGCTGCTGGCCGAGCAGCCGCCACACATCGACTTCCTGCTTCCGCACGCGAACTGGGAGCGCCCACCGCCGCGCCCCGACGGCGTCGCCACCCCGTACGCCGACTGGCTGCTGGCTGTCCACCGGCGCTGGCTGGCCGACGGGCGGCCGGTGCCGATCCGGCTGCTGGAGTCGCTGCTGTCCACCGCGTCCGGCGGCACCAGTCGCACGGAGGCGGTGGGGCTCGGCTTCGCCGACCTGGTGGTGATCGAGACCGACGGCTCCTTCGAGCAGGTCGACTCCCTCAAGTCGGCGTACGACGGCGCTGCGGCCACCGGGTTGGACGTCTTCCGGCACGGTGTCGACGATGCCGCTGCCCATCCGATGATCGCCATCCGGCAGAGCGGCCTGACCGGCCTCAGCGCCACCTGCCGCGACTGCGAGGTGGTACGCCAGTGCGGCGGCGGGCTCTTCGCCCACCGGTACCGTGCCGGCACCGGTTTCGACAACCCGTCCGTCTACTGCGCCGACCTCAAGGAGTTGATCAGCGCGATGGCGGGCACCCCCGCGTACGTGCCGGCCCGCCGGCAGGGCGCCGACTCGCTCAGCCGTGAGGTGCTCGACGACCTCGCCGGCGGTCGGGGCGGCGAGGGGAGCGCCCGCCAGCTCGCCTCGGTCCACGTCGCCATGGTCCGCGCTCTGCTCGTCGCCCTCAGCCCTCGGGCGGGCGACGACCCGGTGGCGGCGGGCGGCTGGCAGCTCCTGGTCGACCTCGACGTCACCGCGCCCGACGCCGTCCGTGCCGTACTGGAGCATCCGTTCGTCCGGCGCTGGGCGCAGCGGTGCCGGGACACGGCGACGGAAGACGTGTCGTACCTCGCCTGCGTGGCGGCTGCCGCCGCGATCCGGGCCGGGGTCGACGCCGAGCTCGACGTGCCGGTCCACGACGGGGCGCTGCACCTGCCCACGCTCGGCACGCTCACCGTCGCCGTCGCCGCCGACACGCGCACGGCCCGCCTCGCCGTGCACGACGCCGGCTTCGACGTCCGTGTCGACGGCCTGCACCACCGGGTACGGGTCGACGCCGCCGCGCCGGCGCACTGGCTGCCGGCGCGGCGGGTGCGGGCCGGTGGGCGCGACCTGCTGGTCGAGGACACCGACCCGTACCGGGACTGCTACGACCTGCCGGTCGCCGCCCGTCTCGCCGCCGCCGACGCCGTACGGTGGACCGGGCAGCTCGACCGGGCGCTGCGCCGCGTCGACACCGAGACCGACGGGTACAGCCCCGGCCTGCGGGCACTGCTGCGCGCGGTCGTGCCGCTGCGGCCCGACGACAGCGGGGTGCAGCGCAGCGCCGCCGCCGGGGCGGCCTTCGGGGCGGTGGCGATGGCTCCCGCGCCCGACGACGCGGCGCTGGCGGTGCTGCTGGTCCACGAGGTGCAGCACCTCAAGCTGGACGCGGTGCTCGACGTCTGCGACCTGTTCGACCGCCACGACGACCGCCGGCTGACGGTGCCCTGGCGCACCGACCCGCGTCCGGTCGAGGGGGTCCTGCACGGCACGTACGCCCACCTGGCGGTCGCCGACGTGTGGCGACACCGGTCCGGCCCGGCCGCGGCCGCCGCCTTCCGCCGCTATCGCGACTGGACCGACGGGGCCCTCGACGCGCTGCTCGGCCTCGGCGCGCTCACCACCGCCGGAGACCGGTTCGTGCGTCGGATGCGCGACACCCTGGACAGTTGGCCGTGACCGCCGCGGTGCCCCCCGTACGACGTGCGCACCGGTTCAGGGCGGGTGACCGGGCCGGTCCGCGGTGCGCGATGCGGTGCCGGTCGCCGTGCGGGACAGCGCGGATCGTGCGGCTGTCGATACTGTGGATGGCCGAGGATGTCCACAATGGGCGGGAGTGGCGCGTGGCGGAGGAAGACTTCCGGGTCGACCCGGGAGCGCCTGTCTTCTTCCTCAGCTACGCCCGGACCCGCAACCGGGTCGCCGCGCCGCCGAGGGACACCAACCAGAAGGTCTTCCAGCTCTTCGTGGACCTCTCCGACCACGTGGTCGAACTGCTCGGGCTGCCGGCCGGACGGCCGGCCGGGTTCATGGACCGGATGCTCGACGGCGGGCAGCTGTGGACCGACGACCTCGCCTTCGCCGCCGGGCACTGCCAGGTCTTCATCCCGCTGATCTCACCGCAGTACCTCAACAGCGCCTGGTGCGCCCGGGAGTGGGACGCCTTCGCCCGCCGCCGGGTCAGCCTGCGCCCCGGCGCGGCGACGACGCCGGGGGAGACCCCGATCATCCCGGTCAACTGGTCGGTGGTGGAACGCCGGTCGATGCCGCCGGTCGTGTCGCAGCGGCAGATGTTCAGCCCGACCCGGCTACCCTCGGAGATCGCCCCGCAGTACCAGGAAGAGGGCATCTACGGCCTGCTCAGCCTGGGCAAGAACGGCAAGGACGCCTACGACGCGGTGGTCTGGCGGTTGGCCCAGCGTGTCGCCCGGGCGTACCACACGCACTGGGTGCGGGCGGAGGTCCCCGTCGACATGGGCCAGCTCCGCGCCACGTTCGAGGAGGTCGGGCATGACCTGGTCTGACACTTCCTCCGCAGGGGTGCCCGCCGGCCGGCAGACGTACTTCTTCCTCAGCTACGCCCACTCGGTGCCGCTCTCCGCCGCGGCCCGGCCCGACACCGACTTCTGGGTCAACCGCTTCTTCCAGGACCTCGGCGTCGCCGTGCGGCGTACCGCCCGCCGGACCGGTGAACTCGACGTGGGTTTCTTCGACGGCCTGGTCGAACCCGGCGCCGACCTGAGGCGGGCGCTCACCGACGCGCTCAGCGTCACCCAGGTCTTCGTCCCGCTCTACTCGCCGAAGTACTTCAGCAACCCCTGGGCCCTCGGCGAGCGCGACTCGTTCCACAGTCGCCTGCGAGGGCTGCCACCCGGGCGGGCCGCCCGGCACGTCCTGCCGGTGCTCTGGCTGCCGCTGTCGCCGTGGGAGGAACGGCCCGAGACGGCGCAGGCGCTGGAGCTGGCGCGGGACCCGGCCGACCGCGCCGACTACGCCGAGAACGGGCTGCGGGCGCTGTGCAAGCTCAGCGCCTACCGCCGGCAGTACGAGAGCGTCCTCACCGCGCTCGCCGAGCGGGTCGTCGCGGTCGCCGAGTCCGATCCGCTCGCCCCGTCCCGGGCGGCCACGCCGGCCAGCAGCCCGGTGGTCGACTCCGGGGACACGCCGCTGGTGATCACCACGGTCACCCCGCACGGAGTCCGTTGGCGACCGTACGGCGACCAGCACGCCCTCGCCGTCGCCGACTACGTGGCGGCCACCGCCGAGCGGCTGGGCCTGCCCACCCGGGTGGTCGAGATCGCCGAGGCCCGGGCCCGGGCGCCGGAGAGCCCCACGGTCGTGCTGGTGGACGCCACCGTCGACCCCGGCGACGCGCGCGCGGCGGTGGACGCGCTGCCGCGCTGGGCCGTCCCGCTGGTCATCGCCCCCGACGGTGCGCGTGGCGACACCACGCCCGAGACGATCGCCGGTAGCTTGCAGGACGCGCGGTTCCCGCAGGTGCTGCCGGTGCGGGAGATCGTCGAGTTCGAGCGCAGCGCCCCGCAGCTCGTGATCGAGGCCCGCAAGCTGTTCCTGCGGCACGGCCCGGTCGACCCGCCCGACGGCCCGACCGTGCCCCGGCCCAGCCTGCGACCGGACGGCCCATCAGACGTACCGCGAGGGAAGGAAGACCGTTGACGCAACCACGTGAGGGCCAGGTCGTCACCTTCTACTCCTACAAGGGCGGCACCGGCCGCACCATGGCGCTGGCCAACACGGCCTGGATCCTGGCCGCCAACGGCCAGCGGGTGCTGGTCGCCGACTGGGACCTGGAATCCCCGGGCCTGCACCGCTTCTTCGCGCCGTTCCTCGACCCGGAGCAGGTCGCCTCCACCGGCGGGGTGATGGATCTGATCCTGGAGTACGAGTGGGAGAACGCCCGGCGGCGCAGGGCGCCCGGCGACGCCGCCGCACGCCCCGGCGACTGGCACCGCCAGTACGCCCGGGTGCACAACTACGCCTTCTCGGTGAGCTGGGACTTCCCCGGCGGCGGCAGCCTCGACCTGCTGCTCGCGGGCCGGCACAACCCCGACTACGCCACCAGCGTCACCGGGCTGAACTGGGACAACTTCTACAACCGGCTCGGCGGCGCACAGTTCTTCGACGCGCTGCGCGAGGACATGAAACGGCACTACGACTGGACGTTGATCGACAGCCGCACCGGCATCAGCGACGTCGCCGAGATCTGCACCATCCACCTGCCGGACGTGCTGGTCGACTGCTTCACCCTCAGCGGCCAGGGCATCGACGGCGCCGCCGACGTCGCCGGCCGGGTCCGGGGCTACGAGGGCCGGCGCGCGCGGCGGGTGCTGCCGGTGCCGATGCGGGTCGACGACGGCGAGAAGGGTAAGCGCGACGCCGGTCGGGCGCTGGCCATGCAGCGCTTCGCGGGCCTGCCCAGCGGGATGACCGACGCCGAGCGGCAGGAGTACTGGCTGACCGTCGAGGTGCCCTACCGGGCGTACTACGCCTACGAGGAGACCCTGGCGACCTTCGGCGACGAGCCGGGCGGCCGGACCACCCTGCTGTCGGCCTACGAGACGTTGACCAGTCACATCACCAACGGCCGGATCACCGCGCTGCCCCGCATCGACGAGGCGCTGCGCCGGCAGACCGTGCAGCGCTTCGAGCGCAAGCCGGCCACCGCCGACGAGCTGATCGTGCTCCGGCACGTCGCCGAGGACCAGGCCTGGGCGGAGTGGGCGCAGGCCGTGCTCACCGCGGCGGACCTGCGGGTGCAGCCCGTCGCGCCGGACGAGCCGCTCCCGGCCCGGGCCGGGGTCACCCACCGTGAGCTGCGGCTGGTGTCGCGGGCGTACCGGGCCGGCCGGGGCCGGTTCGCCGCGGACCTGGTCCCTCCCGGCGTGCCAACCCTGGCCCTGCACCTCGACGACACCACCCCCGCGCCGGACGTGCCGGTGGGCAGTTGGGCCTCGGTGCACGACCGCAGCGCCGAGGCCGCCGCCGAGCAGCTGCTCAAGCTCGTCGGACGGGTGCCGGGCGAGCGCGGGCACGCCGTTCCGGGCGCCCGGTTCCCGGCCCTCGGGGCAGAGGTGTTCAACCCGCCGGGCCGCAACGTCCGCTTCACCGGTCGCGAGCTGCTGCTGCGCCGGTTGCGCGAGGAGCTCAAGGCCGGTGGCGCCGAGGCCGTCCCGGTGGCGCTGCGCGGTGGCGCGGGCATCGGCAAGACCCAGCTCGCCATCGAGTACGCCCACCGCTTCCGCGGCGCGTACGACATCGTCTGGTGGATCGACGCGGACCCGCCCCAGTTCGTCGACGAAAAGGTCGCCGACCTCGGCCGGGAGCTCGGCCTGCCGGAGCTGGCGCCCATCCCGGAGAGGACCCGGGCCGTACGGCAGTGGCTCAGCCGCGGCGAGCGGCGCGACGGCACCGGCCAGCCGCTGCGCTGGCTGCTCGTCTTCGACAACGCCGACCAGTACGAGGACGTCAAGGAGCATCTGCCGCAGGGCAACGGGCACGTGCTGGTCACCACCCGCAACCCGGACTGGGGTGATCTGGCCCGGGCGATCGACGTCGAGGCGTTCCAGCGTGCGGAGAGCGTGACGCACCTGCGCTCGCGCATCGGCGCGGAGTTGATGAGCGTGGCCGAGGCCGAGCGGGTCGCCGACGCGGTGGAGAACATCCCGATCCTCGTCGCGATGGCCGGCGCCTGGCTCGCCGACACCGGCACTCCGGTCGGGGAGTACCTGGCCGGGCTGGAGCGCACCGGCCCGGAGACCGACGTGTGGGGCTGGTCGCTGCAACGGTTGAAGGAGCAGTCCGCCGGGGCGTACCGGTTGCTCCAGCTCGCCTCGGTGCTCGCCCCGGAGATCTCCCTGGACCTGCTCTACGGCGACCAGGTGGCGCGGGTGATCGCCCCGCACGACCCGGTCGTGGCGGCGCGCGTCGCCGACCGGGTCTCCGAGCGGGACATCGCCGCGGCGCTGGTGCAGCGGATCAACCGGCTGGCGTTGATCAAGGTGGACCTGCACGCCCACCGGGTGCAGGTGCACCGGTTGCTCCAGGCGGCGCTGCGGGTCCGGATGTCCGACCGTGAGCTGAACGAGGTCAAGCACGACGTGCACCGCATCCTCGCCGGGTCCCGCCCGTCGGGTGAGGTGGAGGACCCGGCCCTGCAGGAGCGTTTCCGCATCCTCTGGCCCCACCTGGACGGCTCCGACGCGGTCTCCTGCCACGACGACGAGGTCCGGCAGATGGTCATCGACCGGATTCGCTACATCTACCTCAATGGCGGTCTCGAACAGGGCGAGCAGTACGCCCGGCAGGCGGACGAGATCTGGTCCACCCGGCTGGGCGAGCTGTCCCCGGGCTCCGCCGCGCACCGGGCGCCGCTGGTGCAGCTGCTGCACCTGCGGTTCAACTGGGCGAACCTGCTGCGCAGCCTGGGCCGCTTCGAGGAGTCCTGCCGGCTGGACGAGGAAACCCTGCGCCAGCAGGAGGAGCTGATCGGCCCCAGCCACCCGTACACCCTGATGACGGCCGGCGGCTACGCCGGCGACCTGCGGGCGCTCGGCCGCTACCGGGAGGCGCTGGAGCGGGACCTGCGCACGTACGCGGCGTCGGTGGACGTGTTCGGCGAGGACCACCGCCGCACCCTGGTCTCGGCGAACAACCTCGCCGCGTCGTACCAGATGGTGGGGCACTTCGCGAAGTCCCTGGAACTCAACGAGAACACCCACCGGCGGCTGCGCCTGGTCCTCGGCACGGACCACCCGCGTACCCTGCTCTCCGCCAGCAACCTCGCCCGTGACCTGCGCGAGGTCGGCGAGTACGAGCGTTCCGTGGCGCTGCTGCGCGGCGTTGTGGAGGGCTACCGGGGACTTTTCGGCGACCAGTCCCGCGACGTGCTGGTCACCCAGGCCAGCCTCGCCGCCTCACTGCGCAGCACCGGTGAGATCGCCGCGGCGGCGGAGCTGCTGGAGGTCGCCTACGAGCGGCTGCGCGTCAGCTTCGGCCCGACCAGCCCGGACACCCTCTTCGCCTGGCTGAGCTGGACGGCCAACCTGATGCTGCAGGGCGAGGCCGAGCGGGCCCGCGCGGAACTGGTCGAGGCGGGGCGGGTCTTCGCCCAGATCTTCGGCGCCGAGCATCCGTACGTGCTGGTCTGCCGGAACAACCTCGCCGTGGCGACCTGGGACGCGGGGGACCCGCAGACCGCCACCCCGCTGGCCGTGTCGGCGGGTGAGGCGCTGCGCGCGGCGCTGGACGCGGAGCACCCGTTCGTGATGGCGGCGGAGAACAACATGGCGGTCTTCGCCGTCTACTCCGGCGACCTGGAGGGCGGGCGCGCGCAGCTGCGCGACGTGGTCGACCGGATGACCCAGGTGCTCGGACCGGAGCATCCTGACACCCTGCGCAGCATGGGCAACCTGGAGACGGTGCACCAGATGGCCTCGGGTGGTCGGGTCAGCATCGGGCGGACCCGGATCGCCGACCGGCTCGCCGACCGGATCGGTCAGCACCACCCCAGCGTCATCGTGCTGCGGGACGGCCGTCTGGTCCGCCGGGTCCTTGACCCGCACCACTACTGAGCGTGTCGGGTGCCGATCAGCAGTTCGCGGCCGGCCGGCACGTCCGCGTCGATGAGCCAGCGCAGCACGCGGGGCAGCTCCTCCACGGCGTCGAAGTGCGCCGCGCCGGGCTGGACCTCGATCTGTGCGCCCGGGATCTGCCCGGCGAGCCACCGGGCGTGTCCGACCGGGGCGAAGGTGTCCTCCGCGCCGTGCCACAGCCGTACCGGGGTGGCCGTGGTGTCGATCGCGCCGAGGTCGAACTTCCAGCTGCGGCGCAGCGCCAGCACGTCGTCGATCCACCCGTACGGGCCGGCGCGCAGCGCCTCCTCGTAGGTGTCGGCGATGAGCCGCCGCAGTGCGGCGTCGTTGACCGCCCGCCGGTCCGCCGCGCTCATCTGCACCATCAGCTCCTCCAGCAGGAACCTCGGATCCTCGGCGGCCCGCTCGGCGCGCTGCCGGATCTGCGCGATCATCGCCGCCGTGTCGAGGTGTTCCCGGCCGCCGAACCCGCGCACGTTGTCGCTGTTCATCCCGGCGAACCAGTCGAGCTGGGGCGCGTCGGCCGGGGCGAAGCTGACCAGTACCGCGACCCGGCTCACCCGGCCGCGCAGCGCGCCGTCGGCCGCGCAGGCGAGCGCGTGCGGGCCGCCGCCGGAGCGGCCGGCGATGGCGAAGCGTTCCAACCCGAGTTGGTCGGCGATCGCCTCCACGTCGCGTGCGGCGTCTGCGACGTCGCGTCCCTCGCGCCGCTCCGAGTCGCCGTAGCCGGGGCGGTCGTAGGCGATGAGGCGCACACCGAGGCGGTAGAGCACGATGCCGCGGGGTTTGGGTCCGCGCCGGCTGCCGGGGGTGCCGTGCATGAGGAAGACGGGGTGACCGTCGGGCGCGCCGGTGACCTCGTACGCCACGCGCCGGTTGTCGGCGCGGTGGGCGAATTCGGCCCCAGGCTCGCCTTCTCGGGTCACTCCAGCCTGCCTTCCGGTGCTGCGTTCAGCCCACGTCCGTAACCCGGCGCCGAGTGGTGACGCTGATCCGGCTCCACTCGGCATTCGAGCCTAACGGTCGGGCCGGTCGTGACGCTATGGAGTGCGTCGACAAGCGGCCCGATCTGTCGGAAAGGACAGCTTCCGCCGCGTCCGGCGGGAACTTCCACGGCCGGAACGGCACCGGCGCCGGGGCTGCCCGGGGTCGGAAAGAGGGGGCGTCAGCAGGCGGTCGCCCGGGTGTCGGGGTCCGGGCGGCGAAGCTCCACCGGCACGTCGGCGCCGGCCAGGGCGGCCACCGGGTCGCCGTAGCGCCAGTGCACCCGGTACTGGGCGCGCAGCCGGGGGCGGGGCACCTCCCACTCGTACGCCACCACGCCCTCGCGTTCCTGCCGGAAGGGGGTGACGGCCGCGGTGCTCTCCGCGGTGAAGGAGGTCTCGCTGGCCCAGACCGTCGGGCGGGTGGCGGCGGGGAAGGCCAGCCGTACGGTGAGACGGCGGGTGGGTAGCCGGATGTCGCGTTGCAGCCAGTCGCCGAACTTCCACACCGGCACCCGGTAGGCGTAGTGGATCACGGTGCGCTGCCCGGGGTAGAGCGGTGCCGGGGCGCCGCCGCTCTCGAGCAGCAGGGCGATCTTCATGAAGGCGTCCCGGCTGCGGGTGATCCGCCAGCGCATCGGTTCGGGCCGCTCGACGCCGAGGGACGCCTGGAAGCCCACCTCGTCCAGCGTGAGCGGGTGACGGCTGTGGAAGGCGGTGGACCGGGCCGGGTCGTCGGGGAACCGGTCGATGTCGATCTGCACCGTGTGCCGGGTGATCGGCTCGGTGCCGACGCTGTGCAGCACCCGTCGGAAGCGGCACTCGTACCCGCCGTCGACCAGGGACAGGTCGGCCTGCTCGTCGTCGATGACCAGGTGTGGCCCGGCCGGCGGGGGGACGGCGGTGGGGCCGAGCCCGGAGGCCCGGCCGGCCGGGCCCCGGGTGCCGGCGAACGCGACGTAGCGCTGCCAGATCCGGTTTCCGCTGTCGAGCACCAGTTCGACCCGGCGGGCGAACTCCTCGGTCGGCTGGTGCCGGCCGTTCTCGATGTGACTGACGTACGACGGGTCGAAGCCGGTCCGCTCGGCCAGTTCCTTCTTGGACAGCCGGCGTTGGTGGCGCCAGTGCGTGAGCTCCCGCACGAAAGCCGCAGCCGTGTCGTCCTGTGTGGAGCTACCCATGCCCCCGTCCTCGTCGTCGGGCCTCAAGTGTGTCCCAGGTGTTGCGGTCGCGCCAGCCATCATCTCGCGGCGTTGCAGCCTGCCTGGCCGGCAGGCGGCCGGGGTGTGAACGGCCTGTTGCGGCGCGGCCAACAGCGGGTCGCTGCCGACGTGCTCACCTCTCGGGCCCCGGACCGGCACCGGGTCCGGGCGATCTTGTCGGACGAGTGGGATCGCACGCGGTGGGGTATCACTTCCGGTCATGAGCAGCAGCACCACGACGGAATCGGACAACCGGACCGCGACCGCCGCGACCACGGGCACCGTCGCCGTCGTCGCCCACCGCAGGAAGACCCTCGGCGGCGGCCTCGACGAGCTGCGCGCGACGCTCGTCTCCGCCGGGGTCGAGCGCCTGCTCTGGTACGAGGTGCCGAAGAGCCGTAAGGCCCCGGAGAAGGCCCGTGAGGCGCTGGAGAAGGGCGCTGATCTTATTTTCGTGTGGGGCGGCGACGGCATGGTGCAGCGCTGCGCGGACACCCTCGCCGGCTCGTCCGCCGCGATGGCGATCCTGCCCGCCGGCACCGCCAACCTGTTCGCCACCAACCTGGGCATTCCCACCGACCTGGCCGAGGCGGTCCGGATCGGGCTGCACGGTCGCCGACGCACGCTCGACCTGGGCCGGCTCAACGGCGAGCACTTCGCGGTGATGGCCGGCGCCGGCTTCGACGGCGACCTGATCCGGGAGGCCGACCGCAAGCTCAAGGGCAGGCTCGGCCGGGTCGCGTACGTCTGGACCGGTCTGCGTCACGTCCGGGGTGAACTGGTCCGCACCCGGATCCGGGTCGACGGCGCCGACTGGTTCGACGGCGAGGCGAGCTGCGTGCTCTTCGGTAACGTCGGCACCATCACCGGCGGCGTGCCGGCCTTCGACGACGCCCGCCCCGACGACGGCGCCCTGGAGATCGGCGTCTCCACCGCCGACGGCGCGGTCGACTGGGCCCGCACCCTGGGCCGGATGGCCACCGGCCGGTCGGAGGACTCGCCCTTCGTCCGGATCACCCGCGGGCGGTAGGTCAAGGTCCGGTTCGCCGCGGCGAAGACGTACGAGTTGGACGGCGGTGCCCGGACGCGCACGAAGCGCCTGAAGGTGAAGGTGGTGCCGGCGGCGTTGACGGTCTGCTGCCCCGAGGCGGACAGTTGAGCCAGGAGCCTCCCGGGGGAGGGCGATTGGTCCCGTCGCAGGACGTGCTGACGGTCCGCCGGCTGCGCCTGGGCATCGGCGTGGTCGGTATCGCCCTGCCGTTCGTGCTGACCGCCGGCCACGCCCTCGTCGCCGGCCGGCCGATCCTGCTGGGCTCGATCAGCGGGGCGTACCACACGGCGATGCGGGATGTCTTCGTCGGCAGCATGTGCGCGATCGGCGTCTTTCTCGTCTGCTACCGCTACCGCCGTCTCGACGACGTGCTCAGCAGTGTCGCCGGAGTGCTGTCGATCGCGGTGGCGCTGCTGCCCACCGCGCCCGGCTCGCCGAGCGCCGCGCAGACGCTGGTGGGGCGGCTGCACCAGGTCTGCGCCGCCGCCCTGTTCCTGATCCTGGCCGGTTTCTGCCTGCTGCTGTTCACCCGCACCGACCCGACGGGTGTGCCGACCCCCGAGAAGCTGATCCGCAACCGGGTGTACCGGGTCTGCGGCTGGCTCATCGTCGCCGCGATCGTGGCCGCCGTGGCCAGCACGTTCCTGCCCGACACCGTCCAGGACGCGACCAAGCCGATCGTCTGGTGCGAGACCCTGGCGGTGCTGGCGTTCGGTGTGGCCTGGCTGGTCAAGGGCGAGGCGATCATCCGGGACGGGGTTGGGTAGCGGCGGCCAACCGCCGGGCGGTCCTGCGCCGGTTCGCGGGGCAGGATGGCGGGATGGACCAGACCGTGCGCTGCTACCTCGACGACCTGGTCGGCGCGGCCCGCGACGTCCTCGGCGTCGAGCTGGTCGGCGCGTACGCGGCCGGCTCGGTCGGACTCGACGCGTACCAGCCGGGCCGCAGCGACGTCGACGTGGCGCTCGTCGTTGTCGACCGCCTCGACGTCGTCCGCAGGCGGGAACTGGTGGCCCGGCTGCGGCACGAGGCGCTGCCGTGCCCGGCGCGCGGCCTGGAACTGGTCGTCTACACCCGCGCGGTGGCCGGGTCGGGCACCCCGGAGCCGGGGTTCGAGGTGGAGCTGAACACCGGGGCGCGGATGCCGTTCCGCGCCACCCTCCACCCCGCCGACCGGCCCGCCGCCGACGGCCGGTTCTGGTACGGCCTGGACCGCAGCATCCTGCACCAGAACGGGTACGCCCTGCTCGGCCCGCCCGCCACCGAGGTCTTCGCCGACCTGCGCCCGGACGACCTGCACCGGCTGCTCGTCGAGGCGTTGCGCTGGTGGCTCGCCCTGCCCGGTCCCGCCGCGCCCGAGCCTTCCGGGGACGGGCCCGAGCCGGCCGGGGACCCGCCGGTGCCGGGCGCGGAGGACGCGGTGCTGGGTGCCTGTCGGTCCCTGGTCCGGCTCCGTGACGGCGTCTGGCTGTCGAAGGTCGCGGCCGGGCAGCGGGTCGCGGCCGCCGGGGCGTACCCGGAGCTGATCGCCCGCTGCGTCGCGGCCCGGGCCGGCGGCACCGCACCGGGGGGCGCGGAGGCCCGCGACTTCCAGGGGTGGGTGCTGCGCCGCGTGCTCGACGCGGGCTGAACGGCGGGCGTGCAAAGAATTCTCGACCCGGTGGCGTGGGCCGGATCGCCGACGTCGTCCATCTCGGCTTCGTGCTCTTACCGGCCCCGCCCCGGCGACAGACCAGGTGCCGTCCGGGTGCCCGCCGCCGGTGTCGACCCCGCCGTCCGCGACGCCGCCCGGATCCGCCCCCGGCTCCGCCGGCACGCTGGTCCTCGTCGGTGGCGAATCAGCCGGCGGACGCCTGCTCCAGGGCTTCGACCGCCAACTGCGCGCCCTGCTGCTGCCCCCGCTGGTACGCCAGCGCCTCGTCCCGCTGGCCGCCAAGGAGAGCAGCGACAACCTCGACGCGCTGACCGTGCTGATCGACGCCGGTCAGCTCCGGCCGGTCGTGGACCGGACCTGGCCGTTCGCCGAGGCGGGCGACGCCATCCGGCAGGTCGAGGGCGGCCACGCCCGCGGCAGGAACGTCGTCCTGCCCTGAGGCCGGTGGGTGGGAGAGCCGGTCCCACCCACCGCCGACGCCGGTCAGCTGCCCACCACCTCCGGCCGGTGTGCCGCCGCCGGCACGTACGACTCGGGCGCCGGCCGGTCGGCGGTGAACTGCCCGCGACGCTCCTCCGGGGTCTCCTCCGCCGGCGGTTCGGCGGGCGGCCGGACCGTGACCACCGGGAATTCCGCGGTCTCCGACCCGCCCGCGGCGGCAGCCATCACCGCGGCGGCCGCCAGGTCGGCCACCCGCTTCGCCTCGCGCTGCACCCGCGCCCGCACGTCCTTGGCGTGCCGTTCCACCGAGTCGGCCGCCTGCCGGGCCTCCTCCAGCCGCCTGGTCTCCGTCGCGAGGCTCCGGCGGACCTCCTCCAGGCGTCGCTGCGCCTGCACCAGGTCCCGTTCGGCGGTGTCGCCCTCCTGCTGGATCTCGGCGAGCTGCCGCCGGGCGGTGTCCAGCTCCTCCCGGACCTGGGTCAGCGCCTGCTGCCGTTCCGCGATCTCCTGCTGCACCGCGGTCAGCTGCTCCTGGTGCCCGGCCACCTGCTCGTCGGCGCGCTGGCGCACCTCCGTCGCGTACTGCTGCGCCTCCGCGATCAGCGACTGGATCTGCTGCTCGGCGGCGCTGTGCTGGTTGGTCAGCTCCTGCTCGGCTGCCGTCCGGTGCTCGACCAACTCCTGCTCGGCGGCGGCCCGCAGCTCGGCGATCTCCTTCTCCGCGTTGGCGTGCAGTTGGGCCAACTCCTGCTGACTCTGCGTGCGCGCCGCCTGGATCTCCTGCTGGATCTGGGTCCGCGCCGCCTTCGTCAGCGCCTCCGCGGCGGCCCGGGTCTGGGTGATCTGCTTGGCGGTCTGCTCGCTGATCCGCTTCGCCTCCTGCTGGGCGCGCTCGTGCGCCGCCTCGCCCTCGGCCCGCAGCCGCTCCGCCCGCTCGTGGATCTCGGCCAGCTCCGTCTCGGCCACCGAACGGCGCTCCTCGTACGCCTTGTCCTGCTCGGCCTGGCGCGCGGCGAGCTCCTCGTCCAGGTCACGCAGCGCCTGGACGGTCCGCTCGCGCGCCTCGGCCAGCACCTTCTCCGCCTCAGCCTGGAGGTTGTTCGCCCGCTGCGTCGCCGACTCGGTGATCACCCCGGCCTGCTTCTCGGCCAGCGCCAGGATCTGGTCCACCATCGGCCCCAGGTCCCGGAAGGAGGCCCGGTCCACCTGCGCCGGACGCTGACGCAGCTCGGTCACCTCCGCCTGCAGGCGCTGGATGTGCGTGGTCAGGCCGTGCAGCCGACCGGCGGCCTGGTCGCGTTCCGCCGTCATCGTCGCCAGCTGGCCGTCCGTCTGCTCGACGTACCGGTCCACCTGCCGCTTGTCGTAGCCGCGCAGGGCCGTCTCGAAATGCGGCCGACCGGCCACGTCGTCACGCAGCGCGAACGGCTCCTCGCCGTTGGACATGCAGCACCCTCCGTACCTTCCGAGCGCCACGCGGATGTTCGCCCACGGGCCAGTGATGTGGCGCAACGCTACCGTCGTCCCGGCCCCGGTCATAGGCCCGCCCCGCGGATCGGGACACCCGGTGGGCGCGTCGCTGCACCCCGTCGGACGAGGCCCGGCTCCGCCGACCGTCCACGTCGGTCACGGCCCAGGCCCTTCCCGGGGTACGACGTGCGACCGGGCGGTGCGGCCGAGCAACCGCCGCTCACCGGGCGCGGCGGGCTCGACAGCCGCCGGTCGCCGGCTTCCGTCGGGTGCCTGCGGACCTCGCGACGGGCCGGGCGCGGCCGGTCGGGGCGTAGGTTCACGACGTGCGTCTGTTGTTCACCAGCCTCGCGTCGGTCGGTCACACCTACCCGCTGATTCCCCTCGCGATCGCGGCGCGCGACGCCGGGCACGAGGTGCACTTCGCCGCCGGTGAGGCCGTCCACGCCCCGCTGGCCGCGAACGGACTGCGTCCCTTCCGTCCGGCGGACGCGTTCTACGACATCTACGCCGAGGACCTCGAACCGGAGCTGGCCCGGTTGCGACCCGACCTCGTGGTGCACGAGTGGGGACTGCCGGGGGCGGCTGTCGCCGCGTACCGTGCCGGAATCCCGAGCATCTGGCACGGATTCGGGCGGATCTTCCCGGAGGGGATCGGTCTGGAACTGCCCGTGGCGAACGGCGAGGTGCCTCGACTTGCGCACCTCGACATCTGCCCGCCCACCCTGCAGGATCAGCGCTTCCTCGCCACCGAGGACCGCATCGCGCTACGTCCGGTCCAGTTCTCCGAGCCGGGCACCCTGCCCGCGTGGGGTTCAGCGCGGGGTGGGAAGCCACTGGTCTACCTGACCCTCGGCACGGTCTTCGGAACCCCGGAACTGCTCGGCACGGTCGTCGAGGGTCTGGCGCGGGTGGACGCGTACGTGGTGGTCGCCGCCGGCCGAGTGCGCCCGGAGCAGCTCCGTGACGTGCCGGACAACGTCTCCGTGCACGCCTGGGTGCCGCAGGCGGAGCTGTTGCCGTCCGTCGACGTGGTCGTGCACCACGGTGGCAGCGGCACCACACTCGGCGCGCTCGCCGTCGGGGCGCCACAGCTGGTGTTGCCCCAGGGCGCCGACCAGTTCGCCAACGCCGACGCGGTCAGCGCCGCCGGGGCTGGGCTGCGACTGCTCCCGGAGGAGGTGAGCGCGGAGTTCGTCGCCGACCATGTCGCGCGGTTGTTGCCGCAGCACGGAGACGGCGGCCACCGGGACGCCGCCCGCGCGGTAGCGAGGAGATCGCCCGGCTGCCCTCTCCGCAGGAGGTGGCCCGCCAGTTGCCGGGACACCTCGACCGAGCGTGAGCCTGTCGACCCGGCACAAGGCTCTGAAATGGGACGACAGCTCGGGATGCGGAATGTGACCGCCGCCGCGTCCCGTGGATTTGACGATCAACTCGCCGGCCGCGTAACTTTCTCTCTGCCAGCGCGGAACGGACGAACAGGGCGAAAGACCTGGAAGGCCGGAGCGCGGAGTTGACGTTCGGGCGGTGCCCCCGAATCGGCCAGGGGTCGATTTGGTGGGGCGGAGCCGACCGGGTATGGTTCCACGTCGGCAGGGAAGCGGGCGGGTTCGTGGGAAACCTCGACCGGCCGTCCTGTCGAGAATCCACGAGATGGGCGGTGAGAGCCGGTCGAATTGTGGTGCCCGGAATTGTGGTGGAAGTGGTGTGGATCGCGACAGAGCGGTTTGACACGGCGGATATCAGCGGGTAACGTAGTAAAAGTGCCCGGCGCGAGAGCGGCGGGTGGTGGGATGAAATGCCCCGGGTCGGGGGCTCCGTGGTTGCGGGGTTTCTGGGCGGTGTGTGGTTGTTCTTTGAGAACTCAACAGGGTGCTTGATAAGCCAGTGCCAATTTGATTTATACCCCGGACTGGTGATCCTTCTTCGGGAGGGTTGTTGGTTGGGATTCCTTTGGCAACACTTTTGTTGTCAGGACATGTTTTCAACAGTTTTTGTTGGAGAGTTTGATCCTGGCTCAGGACGAACGCTGGCGGCGTGCTTAACACATGCAAGTCGAGCGGAAAGGCCCTTCGGGGTACTCGAGCGGCGAACGGGTGAGTAACACGTGAGCAACCTGCCCTAGGCTTTGGGATAACCCCGGGAAACCGGGGCTAATACCGAATA
>NZ_FMDN01000026.1 GCF_900090245.1 Micromonospora halophytica | reverse complement strand
TTCCTGAAGGGTCTGAAGCAGGTCGACGGGTGGCAGGACATGCCGCTGACCCAGGCCGCCCAGACCGTGCAGGTCTCGGCCTACCCGGACCACTACGCCCAGTGGGAGCAGCAGGCCGCCGACCTCGTCGCCGAACACTGGAACAGCTGACCCCACCCCGCACACAGCACGCTGGCCGGCACCCCGATGGGGTGCCGGCCAGCAGCATCTCCACCACCACAACCGTGCACGTCCCCTCGCGCGGGGTGCCGGGCGGCCAGGCGTCGTTCGTCGTCCGGCCGGTCGTGTCCCGACCGTCCCGCCCGGATCTTGGACAGTTGTCGTTCGCTGTGAACGTGAACTGTCCAAGATCTGCCGGGATGGTCGGGGGAGCGAGGCCGTGTGGGGTAGTGGTGGTGGTCACCGGGGGGCGGGGAAGAGCGACGGCGGGTAGCGTGTTGAGTCGGGTGTCGGTGTGTCCAGTGTCCCCGGGCCTCACCTGAAATGCCGTCGCGGAATACCGTTCGGCTGGAGCCGCGTCGCGCCACTCGCCGAGAGGCGACCTGCACACCGGCACCCCCAGCGCCGCCCCCGACCCACCCTGGCCGGGGGCGGCGTTGCCTGCGTACGCCGAAAAAGATCGACCGGTCCGCTCGCGCGTCCCGAAGGGCTGGCCTATGTTCAGGGGACGTCGGCCTGCGCTTTGTCGGGGAGGAGGTGCCCACGGTGGGGATTCGTGCCTTCATCGAGGGCTGGCCGGTCTACCGGCAGCTCACCGGCACCGACCCGCTCGGTCGAGGCGCGGCGGCGCAGTCCGGCCGCTCGGCGCGGCTGACGGCGCGCACCGAGGGCGCGGACACCGTGGCCCGCTCGGTCTGCCCGTACTGCGCGGTGGGCTGCGGGCAGCGGGTGTTCGTCACCGACGGCAGGGTCACCCAGATCGAGGGCGACCCGGACAGTCCGATCTCCCGGGGCCGGCTCTGTCCGAAGGGCTCGGCCAGCAGGAGCCTGGTCACCAGCCCGTTGCGGCAGACCACGGTCCGCTACCGCCGGCCGTACGCCACCGAGTGGGAGGACCTGGAGCTCGACGTCGCGCTCGACATGATCGCCGACCGGATCCTCGCCGCCCGCGAGCAGACCTGGGAGGACGTCGACAGCGAGGGCCGGCCGCTGAACCGGACGCTGGGCATCTCCAGCCTCGGCGGGGCGACGCTGGACAACGAGGAGAACTACCTCATCAAGAAGCTGTTCACGGCGATGGGGGCGCTCCAGATCGAGAACCAGGCGCGGATTTGACACTCCGCCACCGTCCCCGGTCTGGGGGCCAGCTTCGGTCGCGGTGGCGCGACGGACTTCCAGCAGGACGTCGCCAACGCTGACGTCATCGTCATCCAGGGCTCGAACATGGCCGAGGCCCATCCGGTGGGCTTCCAGTGGGTCATGGAGGCCAAGCGCCGGGGCGCGAAGGTCTTCCACGTCGATCCCCGGTTCACCCGGACCAGCGCCGTGGCCGACACGTACCTGCCGATCCGGGCGGGTACCGACATCGCGCTGCTCGGCGGCGTCGTCAACCACATCCTGGAAAACGAGCTCGACTTCCGGGAGTACGTGCTGTCGTACACGAACGCGGCGACGATCGTCAGCGAGCGGTTCGTCGACGCCGAGGACGGCGACGGTTTCTTCTCCGGCTTCGACCCGGAGACCGGCAGCTACGTGCAGGACAGCTGGCAGTACGCGGGGCACGAGTCCGACTCCGGCAGCGGTCACACCGCCCAGGAGCGGGACAGCGCGGCCGGTCTGCGGCACGAGTCGCACGGCGCGCAGGTGCACGGGGAGACCCTGCGCGACGAGACGTTGCAGCATCCGCGCTGCGTCTACCAGATCCTGAAGCGGCACTTCGCCCGCTACACGCCGGAGATGGTGGAACGGGTCTGTGGGATCCCCCGGGAGAAGTTCCTGGAGCTGGCCCGCGCCTGGACGGAGAACTCCGGCCGCGAGCGCACCGGTTGCCTCATCTACTCGGTGGGTTGGACCCAGCACAGCGTCGGCGTGCAGTACATCCGCACCGGCGCGATCATCCAGCTGCTGCTGGGCAACATGGGCCGCCCGGGCGGCGGGATCCTGGCGCTGCGCGGGCACGCCAGCATCCAGGGCTCGACGGACATCCCCACCCTGTTCAACCTGCTGCCGGGTTACCTGCCGATGCCGCACCACGCCGACCATCCGACCTTCGACGCGTGGGTGGACAGCATCCGGCACCCGGGCCAGAAGGGTTTCTGGGGCAACGCGCGGGCCTTCGGCGCCAGCCTGCTCAAGGCGTACTGGGGTGACGCGGCGACCCCGGAGAACGACTTCTGTTACGGCCACCTGCCCCGGTTGACCGGCGACCACGGCACCTACCAGCAGGTGCTCAACATGATCGACGGCAAGGTCAAGGGGTATTTCCTGCTCGGCCAGAACCCGGCGGTCGGCTCGGCGCACGGCCGTGCCCAGCGCCTCGGCATGGCCAACCTCGACTGGCTGGTGGTCCGGGACCTGTTCATGATCGAGAGCGCCACGTTCTGGCAGAACGGTCCGGAGGTCGCCACCGGCGAGATTGTGCCGGAGCAGTGCCGTACCGAGGTGTTCTTCCTGCCCGCCGCCTCGTACGTGGAGAAGGAGGGCACCTTCACCCAGACCCAGCGGCTGGTGCAGTGGCGGGAGAAGGCCGTCGACCCGCCGGGCGACGCCCGTTCCGAGCTGTGGTTCTTCTACCACCTGGGCCGCCGGCTGCGGGAGAAACTGGCCGGCTCGGACCAGCCCCGGGACCGGGCCCTGCTCGACCTGGCCTGGGACTACCCCACGCACGGTCCGCACGCGGAGCCGAGCGCCGAGGCGGTGCTGCGGGAGATCAACGGGTACGACGTGACGACCGGCCGGCTGCTGTCGTCGTTCGCGGAGGCGAAGGACGACGGCTCCACCGCCATCGGCTGCTGGATCTACTCCGGCGTCTACGCCGACGGTGTCAACCAGGCCGCCCGGCGCAGGTCCCGGCACGAGCAGGACTGGGTGGCCGCCGAGTGGGGCTGGGCCTGGCCGGCGAACCGGCGCATCCTGTACAACCGGGCCTCCGCCGATCCGCAGGGGCGGCCGTGGAGCGAGCGGAAGCGTTACGTCTGGTGGGACCCGGACGCCGGCGAGTGGACCGGCTACGACGTGCCGGACTTCGAGCGGACCAAGCCGCCGACGTACCGGCCGCCGAAGGGCGCCGCCGGGCCGGAGGGCATCGCCGGTGACGACGCGTTCGTCATGCAGGGCGACGGGAAGGGCTGGCTGTACGCGCCGAGTGGCGTGCTCGACGGGCCGCTTCCGACGCACTTCGAGCCGGCCGAGTCGCCGATGCGCAACCCGCTGTACGGGCAGCAGGCCAACCCGACCCGCAAGGTGTACGCGCACCCGGTGAACTCGGTGAACCCGAGCCCGCCGCAGGAACACAGCCAGGTCTTCCCGTACGTGTTCACGGTCAGCCGGCTCACCGAGCACCACACCGCCGGCGCGATGAGCCGGACGGTGCGCCCGCTGGCCGAGCTTCAGCCGGAGATGTTCGTCGAGGTGTCGCCGGAGCTGGCCGCCGAGGCGGGGCTGACCCACCTGGGCTGGGCGCACCTGATCAGCGGTCGGGCGGTGATCGAGGCGAAGGTGCTGGTCACCGACCGGCTCACCCCGCTACGGGTGGACGGTCGGGTGATCCATCAACTTTGGCTGCCGTACCACTTCGGGTTCGAGGGCCTCGTGACCGGCGACTCGGCCAACGACCTGTTCGGCATCACCCTGGATCCGAACGTCCTGATCCAGGAGAGCAAGATCGGCACCTGTGACGTACGCCCCGGACGCCGGCCCACCGGCCCGGCCCTGCGCGACCTGGTCGCCGACTACCAGCGGCGGGCCGGGATTATCCCCGGCCGGACCCCGCCGATGGTGACCGTCCGTCGCCCGGCCGGGCAGGCCGACGAGGGACCGGGGGAGCACGCCGATGCCTGACGCCAACAGCCTCTACGGCCCGCTCGACCCGGCGCCGGACGCCGGCTGGGTGCAGGCGGGCCCCCGGATGGGCTTCTTCACCGACACCAGCGTCTGCATCGGCTGCAAGGCGTGCGAGGTGGCCTGCAAGGAGTGGAACGGCGTCCCCGACTCCGGCTTCGACCTGCTCGGCATGTCGTACGACAACACCGGCGCGCTGACCGCGAACTCCTGGCGGCACGTGGCCTTCATCGAGCAGCCCCGCCCGGCCGGGCACCGCACCCCGCCGTTCGCCGGCACCCCGACGGGCGGCCCGGTGAGCGCGACCTCGGCGGCGGTCGCCGCCGGCAGCGCGGACCCGTCGGGCACGGATCCGGGTGTGCCGCCGGATGCGGCCGACGCCGCCGCCCGGATGGCCGCCGGCGGCACACCCGCCGAGGGCACTGCGGCGACCGGGGCGAACGGCGCGGCGACCGGGACCCGGTTCCTCGGCATGCCGGGCGCGCAGCCACCCGGCCGGGGCACCGGCGCGAAGGAGCGCACCGACTTCCGCTGGCTGATGATGTCGGACGTGTGCAAGCACTGCACCCACGCCGCCTGCCTGGACGTCTGCCCCACCGGCGCGCTGTTCCGCACCGAGTTCGGCACGGTGGTGGTGCAGGAGGACATCTGCAACGGCTGCGGCTACTGCATCTCCGCCTGCCCGTACGGGGTCATCGACCAGCGTCGGGGCGACGGTCGGGCGTGGAAGTGCACGCTCTGCTACGACCGGCTGGGGGCGGGCATGACACCGGCGTGCGCGCAGGCCTGCCCGACCGAGTCGATCCAGTACGGCCCGCTGGACGAGCTGCGGGAGCGGGCCGCGCGGCGGGTGGCGCAGCTGCACGGGCGGGGCGTGCCGGAGGCCCGCCTCTACGGCCACGACCCGACCGACGGGGTGGGCGGCGACGGCGCGTTCTTCCTGCTGCTCGACGAGCCGGAGGTCTACGGCCTGCCACCCGACCCGGTGGTGACCACCCGGGACCTGCCGAAGATGTGGAAGCGGGCCGGGTGGGCCGCCGTGGCCATGGCGGCGGCGGCCGTCGCCGCGTTCGTCGGAGGTCAGTCGTGAGCCCGCAACGGCCCGAGGTGGGCGACCTGTTCCGCCGGTTCCGGCAGCGGCTGGCGCACGGCGGCCCGGTCCATCCGGGACGCCCTTCGGTCCAGTTGGGCCACGGCGGGAAGGTCGGCGCGGGCCCCGCCGGACGGCCGTCCGGGCCGGACGTCCACGCCGAGCGGGTCGGCCGGGGAGCCGATGGTGAGCCGGCGGGGCCGGGCACCCACGCCGAGCGGGTCGGCCGGGGAACCGGTGGTGAGCCGGCGGGGCAGGGCGCCGACGCCGAGCGGGTCGGCCCGGGGGCGATGTCCTCCGGCCGGACCGGGCGAGACGCCACCGGGGAGAGCGTCCGCTCCGCCGCGGGCCTCGAACCCCGCCTGCCCCGTGACGTCGCGCCGGTCGCCCGGCGTGGGCGCGAGCGCCGCGGTGGCGAGGAGCTGCGGGTACCCGAGGCCGAGTTCACCTCGTACTACGGCCGGCCGATCCTGAAGGCGCCGGTGTGGCGTTGGGACATCGCCGCGTACCTGTTCACCGGCGGCCTCGCGGCCGGGTCGTCGCTGCTGGCCGCGGGTGGGCAGCTCACCGGCCGCCCGGCGCTGCGCCGCGCCGGGCGGGTCACCGCGCTCGGCGCGGTCACCGCCAGCGCGTACTTCCTCATCAACGACCTCGGTCGACCGTCGCGGTTCCACCACATGCTGCGGGTGGCGAAGCCGACCTCGCCGATGTCGGTTGGTACCTGGATCCTCAGCGCCTACGGCCCCGCCGCCGGGGTCGCGGCGGTCGCCGAGGCGGCGTCCCTGCTGCCGCAGCGGGGTGCGCTCGGGCTGGCCCGCCGGCTGCTGCCGCCGGCCGGGCGGGTCGCCGGGCTGGCCGCCGCCGCCACCGCGCCCGCCCTGGCCACGTACACCGGGGTGCTGCTCGCCGGGACGGCGGTGCCGTCCTGGCACGAGGCGTACCCGGAGCTGCCCACCATCTTCGCGGGCAGCGCCCTGGCCAGCGGCGCCGGCGTCGGCCTGATCGCTGCGCCCTGCGCGCAGGCCGGCCCGGCGCGGCGCCTCGCGGTCGCCGGGGCGGCCCTGGAACTGTGGGGCGCGCACTCGGTGGAGACCCGGCTCGGGCTGCTCAGCGAGCCCTACCGGACCGGCGCCGCCGGGCGGCTGCTGCGCGCCGGGCGGGCGCTGACGGCCGCCGGGGTGGCCGGCGCGCTGGTCGGCCGGCGCAGCCGGAGCGTCTCCGCGGTCTCCGGGGTGGCGCTGCTCGCCGCCTCCGTCGCCACCCGGTTCGGCATCTTCCACGGCGGGGTCGCCTCGGCCCGGGATCCGAAGTACACGGTGCTGCCGCAGCGGGAGCGGATCCGCCGCCGGGAGGCGGGCGAGGTCTGAGCCTCGCCACCCGCCCCGGCGCGGGCTGTGGTTGACTTCTGGGCGGAGGCGTTCAGGCGGCTGGTGCCCCTCCCGGTCTTCAAAACCGGTGTGGTCCGGGACCCGGGCCAGGCGGGTTCGATTCCCGTCCGTCTCCGCCACGCTGCACGGGAGATGACACGGATGGGCGAGGTGCCGGCCGACCCACGGCGGCGGGTGCCGCGCACCGATACCCTGCTCGCCGACCCGGGGCTGGCCGCGGCCGTCGTCACCCTCGGCCGCGACCGGGTCAAGGCCGCCGTCGTCGCCGCCCAGGACCGCGCCCGCCGCGGTGAGATCACCCCCGACGAGGTACGCGACGCCGCGCTCGCCGCCCTGCCCGCGCCGACGCCCCGCGCCGTGCTCAACGCCACCGGCGTCGTGCTGCACACCAACCTCGGCCGGGCGCCCCTGTCGGACGCCGCCGTCGCGGCGGTCGTCGCCGCCGCCGGGCACACCGACGTGGAACTGGACCTGCGTACCGGCCGGCGGGCCCGGCGCGGCCGCGACGCCCTCGACGCGCTCGCCGCCGCCGTACCCGACGCCGCCGCCGTGCACGTGGTGAACAACGGGGCTGCCGCGTTGGTGCTCGCCGCCACCGCCCTCGCCCGTGGCCGGGAGATCGTGGTCAGCCGGGGCGAACTGGTCGAGATCGGTGACGGCTTCCGTCTGCCCGACCTGCTGCAGAGCACCGGGGCGCGGCTGCGTGAGGTGGGCACCACCAACCGCACCACGCTGCACGACTACGCCCGGGCGCTCGGCCCGGACACCGGCTTCGTGCTCAAGGTGCACCCGTCCAACTTCGTCGTCACCGGCTTCACCTCCGCCGTGCCGGTACGCGAACTGGCCACCCTCGGCGTGCCGGTGGTGGCCGACATCGGTTCGGGACTGCTCGCGCCGGACCCGCTGCTGCCCGACGAGCCGGACGCCGCCGGCACCCTGCGGGCCGGGGCGGCGCTGGTCACCGCCAGCGGCGACAAGCTGCTCGGCGGCCCGCAGGCCGGGCTGCTGCTCGGCGACGCCGACCTGGTCGAGCGGCTGCGCCGGCACCCCCTCGCGCGGGCCCTGCGGGTGGACAAGCTGACCCTGGCGGCGCTGGCCGCGACCCTGCACGGCCCTGGCACGCCCACCCGGGCCGCCCTGCACGCCGGGGAGGCCGCGCTACGCGAACGGGTCGAGCGGCTGCGCGACGCCCTCGGCGCGGACGGCTGCAAGGCCGAGGTGGTGCCCAGCGCCGCGGTGGTCGGTGGCGGTGGGGCCCCCGGTGTCGAACTGGACTCCTGGGCGTTGAGCCTGCCCGGGTCGTACGCCGGGCCGCTGCGCCTGGGCAGCCCACCGGTGCTCGGCCGGGTGGCCCGCGGCCGGCTCCTGCTGGACCTGCGCTGTGTGCCCGCCGCCGCCGACGACACGCTGCGTGCGGCGGTGCTGCGGGTGGCCGGCTGACATGCACGTCGTCGCCACCGCCGGGCATGTCGACCACGGCAAGTCCACCCTGGTCCGGGCGCTGACCGGGATGGAACCGGACCGGTGGGCCGAGGAACGTCGCCGGGGCATGACCATCGACCTCGGGTTCGCCTGGACGGCACTGCCCTGCGGCGACACCGTCGCGTTCGTCGACGTGCCCGGGCACGAGCGGTTCGTGCCGAACATGCTCGCCGGGGTCGGCCCGGTCCCCGCCGCGCTGGTCGTGGTCGCCGCCGACGAGGGCTGGATGCCGCAGTCCGCCGAGCACCTGGCCGCGCTGGACGCGCTCGGGGTGTCGTACGGCCTGCTCGTGGTGACCCGCGTGGACCTGGCCGACCCGGCGGCGGCGATCGGGACGGCCGCCGCCGAGATCGCCGCCACCTCCCTCGGCCGGGTCGAGACGGTCGCGGTCAGCGCGCTCACCGGCGACGGCCTGCCGGCGCTGCGCGCCGCCCTGGACCGGCTGGTCGCCCGACTGCCGGCCCCGGTGGTGGACGCCCCGGTACGGCTCTGGGTGGACCGCTCGTTCACCATCCGGGGCAGTGGCACGGTCGTCACCGGCACCCTCGGCGGCGGCCGGCTGCACGTCGGCGACCAGCTCGCCCTCGCCGGCACCGGTGAAATCGTCCGGGTACGCGGCCTGCACTGCCTGGGCGCGGCGCGGGACCGGGTGGACGCGGTGGCCCGGGTGGCGGTCAACCTGCGCGGCGTGCCGAAGGACCGGCTGGCCCGCGGCGACGCCCTGCTGACCCCCGGCCGGTTCCACCGCACCGACCTGGTCGACGTGCGCCTGGCCGGGGACCCGGCGGCCGACCTGCCGGCCACGCTCACCCTGCACGTCGGCGCGGCGGCCGTGCCGGTGCGGGTCCGACCACTCGGCGTCGACACCGTCCGGTTGCGGCTGGCCCGGCCGCTGCCGCTGCTCCTCGGCGACCGGGCGCTGCTGCGCGACCCCGGCCGCCACCACGTCGCCGGCGGGGTGACCGTGCTGGACGTGGACCCGCCGCCGCTGACCCGCCGGGGCGCCGCCGCGGCCCGGGCCGGCGTGCTCGCCGACCTGGACGGGCGGCCCGACCTGGCCGGGGAGCTGCGCCGCCGGTCGCTGGCCCGGGCCGGTGAGCTGACCCGGATGGGGGTCACGGTCACCGCCGAGCCGGTGGCGGGGGACTGGCTCGCCGATCCCGGGCACTGGCGGCGGCTGGAGGTCCGGCTGGTCGAGGAGGTCACCCGGTACGCCCGCGAGCACCCGCTGGAGCCCGGGGCGCCGGTCGAGGTGCTGCGGCACCGCCTCGACCTGCCCGACCGTGCCCTCGTGGCGGCCCTGGTCCGGCCGCCGCTGTCGCTGCGCGCCGGCCGGGTGGCCGGCGTCCCCGCCGACACGCTGCCCGAACCGGTGGCCCGGGCCGTACGGCGGGTGCGCGACGAGTACGCCGGACACCCGTTCCGTGCCCCCGAGGCGGACCGGCTCGCCATCCTGGGCCTGGGCCCCCGGGAGATCGGCGCGGCGGTCCGCGCGGGCGCGCTGCTGAGGCTCGCCGACAACGTGGTGCTGCTGCCCGGCGCGGCGGACGACGCGGTCCGGGTGCTGGCCGGCCTGCCGCAGCCGTTCACGCTCAGCGCGGCCCGGCAGGCGTTGGACACCACCCGCCGGGTGGCGGTGCCCCTGCTGGAGCTGCTGGACCGCCGCGGTGCCACCCGCCGGCTGCCCGATGACACCCGCGAGGTGGTCACCCCGCCGCTGCCGGGTGACGTCGTGTCCGGCGGGTGAGGGCAAGCCGCTCCGCCGGCGGTCCGGCGTCGCCTACCGTGACGCCATGGACCCTTCGGCGGTCTGGCGGGACAAGAACCACCGCTGGCGGATCGAGGCGTACCGGGTGCCGGACCTGCGGTTCGCGATCTTCGCCACCAACGGCACCACCGAGTCCGCGCCGCTGTGGTTGTTCGGCATGTCGGCGCTGGCCCGCTGGTTGATGACCCACGCCATCTCCCTCGACGACCTGGAGACCGACTGACGGGGTGCCGGGAGACCGGGCCGACGAGCGCGGGGAGGGGGTGCGGTGGGCGGTCAGCTCGCGCTGGTGGCCGTACTGGTGCTGGCCAACGCCGCCCTCGCGGGCAGCGAGATGGCGCTGGTGACGCTGCGCGAGGGACAGCTGCGTCGGCTCGCCCGGGCCGGGCGGACCGGCGCCGGGACGTGCGCGGGGTGGTCCGGGAGACCGACGGCGCGTTGCTGCTGCCCGGCGACTTCCCCCTGCACGACCTGCCCGACGTCGGGGTGCGGCTGACCTTCCCGCTGCCGCGCGACTACACCACCGTGGCCGGGCTGGTGCTGGCCGGGCTGGGCCGGCTGCCGACCGGCCCCGGGGACACCGTGCGGCTGCCCGGGCTCACCGTCGAGGTGGTCGAGGTGGCCGACCGGGCGGTCCGCCGGGTCCGGCTGCGGGGGCCCGCCGCACAGTGCTGACCCGCACGGGTGACGGGACGTGAACCACCGCGTCCCGGCCGGCGGACGGACGTACGGTGCGGGCGTGAAGGACCGAGGCATGCGGACGTTCCTGGCGGTGCTCGCCGGGCTCGCGGTGATCTACTTCGGGGTGACCGGGCGCAGCGGCGCGGAGGAGGGCGGCGGGGTCTCCGGGGGAGTGGTGCTGCTCGCCCTGCTCGCCTCGCTGCTGGTCTGGAACCTCACCAAGCCGGGCGACAAGCCGGTCAAGTGAGGCTCACCGGGCCGCCGCCGTGCGGCTGACCTCCCCTGCGGACTCCTCGCCGAGGGCCACCCGCACCAGCGCCGACGCGAGCCGCCCGAAGTCGGCCTCGCCGACCAGGCCGGCCAGCCCGCGCGGGTTCGCCGGCAGCCCGAGCCGCCGGGCCCCGGCGAGGGCGCGCCGGTCGGCGTACGGGCGCACGTCCGGCCAGACCGTCTGCGCCTCGCGCAGGAAGATGTCCGCGCCGGTCGGACCGATGCCGGGGAACTCGGTCAGCAGCCGGCGCAGCATGCCCGGCTCGCCGCCCGCCTCGCGGTGCAGCCGCCGCAGGTCACCGTGCCAGCGGTCCAGGCAGAGCCGAGCGCCGGTGCCCAGCATCGTCGCGGTCCGTTCGTCGTAGCGGCGGTAGTGGCCGCGACCCAGCGCGTCGACCCGGTCCTGCCAGCCCGCCGCCTCCATCGCCTGCGGGGTACGCCAGCCGGCGCCGAACAGCTCCCGCGCGGCGGCCACCGCCACCTGGGCCCGGATCCGGGTGCTCAGCAGCGTGGCCAGCACCAGCAGCTGGTAGAGCGGTCCCGGTCGGTCGGTCAGCCTGATGCCGGCCTCCTCGGCGTACGTGCGGCCCTGCCGGTCCAACAGGACCCGGGCCACCCGGCGTTCGTCCCCCATCACCGTGCTGTACCCACCCCGGCGCGGATCAGCCCGGCCGGCGGGGCCCGAATGCGCGCCACGGCGGCGGGTAAGCCGCACGAGTGCGCGGCCGACGGCCGCGTGCTTCCCACCGGGAAGGAGAGACGTCGTGGTGCAACCGCAGCAGGAGGAGTTCCGGCGCAACGACAGGGGTGCGACCAGTCAGGACAGCAAGGGACCCCGACCGACCGGTCATCCGCGCAACAGGAGCCACTCGACCGGTGACCGGGGCAGGCCCGTGCCCAAGGGGCAGGTGTCGCCGTACGGCCCGGCCGGTGAGCCGGTCGCCGACGACGAGAGCGACGCGAGGGCCTAACGCCTGCGCCCGGATGGCGGTCGCAGCCGGTTCCAGGTGGCTGCGACCGCCATTCCGTACGCCAGGTGCGGCACGATGTCGGCCACCCAGTCGGTGCGCCGCCAGGTGCGCGGATCGGTCACCCCGAGGGCCGTCATCGACCCGTCGGAGATGGCCATCACCGCACCACCGAGCAGCACCGGGCCGACGGGCAGGGGCGCCCGGCGGCCGCCCGCGAGCGCTCCGAGGAGCGCGGCGACGGCGATGCCCGTCCCGTAGCCGAGCACGGGCCCGAGGCCCGAGCGGCGGTTGGCCGCCCGGTCCTCGGGCCCGAGGTCCACATGCGCCGTCTCGGCCAGCCGGCGGGCGGTCTCGTCCGGGGTGCTGCTCGCCGGCCGTGCCCGGACCACCATGTCGAGGTAGCTCACGACGTTCAACGCGGCGCTGCCGACCGCGCCGGCGATCGCCCCGTCGACCAGGCCGGACGCCCTCACTTCGGGTCGCCGGGTTCGCGTTCACCCTTGGGGCCGAAGGTCCGTTCGCCCCGGACCACGCCCCGCTGGCCGCGATCCTCCTGGAGGATCCGGTTGGCGACCTGGTTCGCCTCCTGGTCGGCCGCCCGCCCGGACTGCTCGACCATGTCGCGCAGCCGCGCGTTCCTTGTCGTACGCGTTGCTTCCCGGCCGTGGTCCTGGCATCGCCGCCTCCTCGGTCGCTGTCACCGCGTGCCGTACCCGGGCCGTCTACCCGTCTGCGGCCGGGCCAACCGTTCAGTCGGGGGCCCGCACCACGGCGACCGGGCTGGCGCTGTGGTGCAGCACTCCCTGACTCACCGAGCCGAGCAGCAGCCCGCTCAGTTCGCCGCGCCCCCGGCCCCCGACCACCGTCAACAGGGCCCGCTTCGAGGCCTCGGTGAGCGCGGCGACCGGCCGCGCCCGGACCACCTCGTGGGTGACCGCGAGGTCCGGGTGGCGTTCGTGGATGCCGGCGAGGGACTCGGCGAGCACCCGCTGCTCCTCGTCGCGCAGTTCCGACTCGTCGTAGACCAGCGGCTGCATGTCGCCCGGGCCTCGGGAGACCGGATGCCGGTACGCGTGCACGGCGTGCAGGCCGGTGCCGCGCAGGCTCGCCTGCTCGGCGGCGAACTGCACCGCCCGGCGGGAAGCCGGTGAGCCGTCGACGCCGACCACCACCGGTCCGCCGGGGTGCTCCTCGCCGCGGGCGACCAGCACCGGGCAGTCGGCGTGCGTGGCCACCTGGACGGCGACGGAGCCGACGATCAGGGAGGCGAATCCGCCCAGTCCCCGGTCGCCGAGCACGACCATGACGGCGGTGGGGGTCTCGCCGAGCAGGACGGCGGACGCCTCTCCGTCGATGATCTCGCCGGTCACCCGGATCCCGGGCGCGGCCGCCTCGGCCTCGGCGACCGCGTCGGCCACCACGCGCTCGGCCTGGTGGCGCAGCCCGCCCCCGGGTGGGCTCGCGGAGGCGCGGCCGACGGGCACCCGCAGCAGTGGCCAGATGAACCCGTGCACCACCCGCAGCGGCCGGTTGCGGCGGGCCGCCTCCGCGGCGGCGAGCCGTATCGCGCGCTGGGCCGACTCGGAGCCGTCCACGCCCACCACGACCGCCGCGCCGTCAGCCGAGTTCACGTCCGTCCACCTCCTGTGCGACCAGTATCGCGGGCTGCGGGCTGTCGTCGGGCCGATACCGCCACGACGGCCGGCGTCGATACGCTGGCGGCCACCGGCCTGAAGGGAGTGCCGTCGATGGCTGAGCCGGAGCAGCCGAGTACTGCCCGCATGATCGATTTCTGGTTGGGCGGTGAGCACCACTACCCGGTGGACGTGGCCGCCGCCCGCGCGTTCGAGGGGGCGTACGGCCCCTGCGCGGCCATCTTCCGCGACCTGCGGGCCTTCCTCGGCCGAGCCGTGGCGGCGATCGCCGACGCCGGCGTGGACGGCTTCCTGGTCCTCGGCGCGGGGTTGCCGACCCGGGGCAACGTGCACGAGGTGGCCACCGCGGCGAGCGTGCTCTACACCGACGTCGATCCGGTGACCGTACGGCTCGGCCAGCAGATCCTGGCCGACAACGACCGTGCCGGCTACGGCTACGGTGACGCCACCGACATCGGCACGCTGGACCGGGCGCAGTTGCACCGCTTCGTCCCGGGCTGGGGGAGGAGGCCGGTCGGGGTGGTCTTCCTCGGGCTGGCGGCGTTCCTCGACGACGCGACGCTGGCCCGCACCCTGGAGGAGATCTACGAGGCGGTGTCGCCGGGCAGCTTCCTGGCGTTCGACTTCGACAGCGAGGAACTGGCCGGGTATCCGGAGGCGCTGGCCATGATGGGGCCGCAGTTCCGGATGCGCGACCCGGCGTCGTTCGGTCCGCTGCTGGGCCGGTGGACGCCGACGCGCGACGGCATCGTCGCGGTGTCGCGGTGGCGGGTGGACGGCGTACCGGCGGCGGTGCCGGACGCCTTCCACGGTGGTCTGGCGGTCAAGCCGGCCGGGTGACCTGGCGGGTCCGGCCCTCCGTATGATGCTTGCCCTGTAGCAAGAAATCCTCGGAAGGACGAACATGCCGGACGTGCCCGCCGCGGTGTCCCGTGCGCTGCGCGGGGCTCCACCGGACCAACTGGTGGAGACCACGGACCGGGCGCTCCGGTCGATGCTCGCCGCGTCGCGCGTGGAGGTCTTCCTCGCCGACTACCGGATCAGCGGGCTGTGGCCGGTGCTCGGCACGCAACTGCCGGAGGCGGGCTTCCTGGCCTGCGCAGGTGTCGCGCAGCGCTGCTTCAGCAGCCAGCAGCCGGTGTTGGACGCCCGCGACGACGGTCACTGCCGGATCTGGGTGCCGGTGACCGCCTGGGGGGAGCGGTTGGGCGCGCTCCTGGTCGAGCTGACCGCCGCGCCGGACGCCGCGACGGTGGGCGAGGTGGGGGAGGTCGCCGGGGAACTCGCCACCGCCCTGCGCGCGGCCGACCGGGAGACCGACCGCTACCGGCGGGCTCGGCGTCGCGAGCGGCTCAGCATGGCCGCGGAGATGCAGTGGGACCTGCTGCCCGGGCGCAGCGTCCGGCACGAGGCGTTCCTGCTGGCGGGGCAGCTCGAACCGGCGTACACCGTCGGCGGTGACCACTTCGACTGGGCGGTGGACGACGGGCGGCTGACCCTCACCGTGCTCAACGGCACCGGCACCGGGATCGCGGCGTCGCTGCTGACCGCCCTGACCGTGAACGCGATGCGCAACGCCCGCCGCTCGGGCGGCGGGTTGGTGGAGCAGGCCGAGCTGGCCTCGGACACCATCTTCTACCAGCACCGGGGGCGGCGGCACGTGGCCACGCTGCTGCTGGCGGTGGAGACGGCGACCGGGCGGGTCCGCGCCGTGGACGCCGGCTCTCCCCACCTGCTGCGCGTGCGCGGGGGCACGGTCACCCCGATCGAGCTGGAGCGTCAGCTCCCGCTGGGCATGTTCGCCGAGACCCGGTACGCGGTGCAGGAGTTCGACCTGGTGCCGGGGGACCGCCTCTTCGTGGTCAGCGACGGGGTGTACGCCGCGCAGCCGGGTGGACAGGAGGCCTACGGGGAGCGGGCGATGGCCCGGTCGATGCGGTCCACACGGCTGCAGCCGGCCACGGAGGCGGTTGGTACGGTGATGCGCGAGCTGTTCGCCTACCACGCCGAGACCGACCTGCGTGACGACGCCGTTGTCGTCTGCCTGGACTGGCTCGGTGCCAGCGGTCCGGGCGGACGGTGACCGACCGGCAGGTACGAGCGGGACAATCGCAGGGGACAGCGGGTGGATCGACCTCCGAATCTCGCCGCGGCGATCGACGCTGCGGCTGAGGCGCTGATCGGTGTGCTCGACTCGGCCACGTCCCGGCACCAGGTGGCCGTTCCGCCGACCCAGCTGCGGGTACTCTCCCTGATCACCGAGCGGCCGGAGACCAACGTGAACCGGCTGGCGGAGCTGTTGGACGTCGTGCCGTCGTCGGCCAGCCGGCTCTGCGACCGGCTGGAGGCCACCGGCCTGCTGCGACGGGTGGCGGATCCCCGTGACCGGCGTGAGGTCCGGCTGGTGCCCACCGCAGCGGCGCAGACGCTGCTGCGGGAGCTGAAGGAGCGCCGGCACCGTGCGGTGCAGGCGGTGCTCGACCGGATGCCGGCGCGCACCCAGCACGAGCTGCTGCTCGCGCTGCTCGCCTTCGGCCAGGCGGTCGAGGCGGGGGCTGCGGTGGAGCCGAGCACCGACGCCACCGCCCTCACTGCCTGACCTCTCCGTCCCTCGACTCGAGGGTCGCGCGTTCCTACCTGAACGACTAGTATCCTAGGACGCCCTATCGGTAGTGACGGAACACACAAGGGGCAGCGTTCGACGACGCGAACACGCGGTCAGGGAGCGCAGACGTGAGCCCGATATAGTGGCAACTCGCCGGCCAACGGTCACGACACCGAAGCCGGCACCAGGGGGAGGTCCCAGCCCGGGATCGCCGAGGCGCCGGCGCTGGCCGGCCCGTCAGCGCGCACGTCCCACCGAGGTGTCCCACACGGGCACCCGGTTCGTGCTGCGGAGGGAGGTTCGGTGTCGCGTCGGCCGGCTCGGACAGAGCATCCGCACGGCTCGGGCGGGGTCACCGTCGCCGGTGACCAGGTGCTGACCCTGCCGAACCTGATCAGCGCCGTCCGGCTGCTCGGCGTGCCCCTGTTCCTCTACCTGTTCCTGGTGGCCGAGGCCGACGTGGCGGCGATCGTGGTGCTGGCCGTCGGCGGCACCACCGACTGGGTCGACGGCTGGATCGCCCGCCGGCTCCGCCAGGTCAGCCGCCTCGGTGAGCTGCTGGACCCCCTCGCCGACCGGCTCTACATCCTGGCCACCCTGCTCGCCTTCACCGCCCGCGAGGTGGTGCCGTGGCAGTTCACCGCCGCGCTGCTGGCCCGCGAGCTGCTGCTGCTCGGCTCGTTGGCGGTGCTGCGCCGCCACGGCTACGGCCCGCCGCCGGTGCACTACGTGGGCAAGACGGCCACCTTCCTGCTCCTGGCGGCCTTCCCGATCCTGCTGCTGGCGGAGACCGTGACGGCGGTGGCGACCGCCGCCTCGGCGATCGGCTGGGGGCTGGCCTGGTGGGGTCTGGTGCTCTACTGGGTCGCCGGCGGGATGTACGTGGTCCAGGCCGGACGGCTGGTCCGGGCGGTGCGGGCCCGGTCCGGGGGAGCGGCGGCATGAGCGCCGGCCCGGACTCCGCCCGCCCGGCGCGCGTCTTCACCCCGGACTTCCTCACCGAACTGTTCCGCAACCCGCTGGACCCGGGGTACGCCGACGCGGCGGCCCGACGGCGGGAGTCCCCGTCGCCGTCCGGGTGGCGGGGCGCGTCGGCGCGGGCGGTCAGCGTCCTGGTGATCGTGGTGGTCGGGTTCCTGTTCGCGGTGGCGTACCGGGAGACCCTGGCCGAGGAGCCGAGCCGCAGCCAGGCACGGGCCGGGCTGATCGCGCAGATCAAGCAGCGGCAGGCGGAGACCGATCGGATGACCGCCCGGGCGGACCGGTTGCGCGAGGAGGTGGGGCGCCAGCGGGACGCCGCGCTGAGCGGTTCGCAGGCGGCCCGGTTGCGCAACCTGGAGGCGGGCACCGGTCTGGGTCGGGTGCGCGGGGACGGCGTGGTGGTGCGCATGGTCGACGCCGCGCCCAAGGAGGACGACGCGGTGACCGGTGACTCGGAGGCCGGTCCGGACCGGGTGATCTACTCCGACCTGCAGAAGGTGGCCAACGACCTGTGGGCCGCCGGGGCCGAGGCGGTGGCGATCAACGGTCAGCGGTTGACGGCGACGTCGACGATCCGTTCGGCGGGGGCGGCGATCCTGGTGGACTTCCGGCCGGTGACGAGTCCGTACGAGGTGATGGCGATCGGGCCGGGCTCGATGCGGGACAAGTTCGAGGAGAGCCGGTCGGCGTACCTGATGCGTCGGGTGGCGAAGCAGACCGGTTTGTCGTTCCAGGTGCGCGAGGCCGAGGACCTCACCCTGCCGGCCGCGCCGGAGCCGCGGCTACGCTACGCGCAGCCTTCGGTCAGTCCGGTCCCGTCGCTGTCGGGGTCGGCGGCCGTCGGTTCGACCAGTCCCGGGCCGGCCGGCCCGGGTACGTCTCCCAGCCCCTCCGGAGGTGTCCGATGATCGCGGTGCTGGCGCTGCTCGCCGGTGTGGTTCTCGGGATCTACTTGGATCCGACCGTGCCCGCCGCGTTGCAGCCGTACCTGCCGATCGCGGTGGTGGCCGCCCTCGACGCGGTGTTCGGTGGGGTGCGGGCGAAGCTGGACCGGATCTTCGACGACAAGCAGTTCGTGGTGTCGTTCATCTCGAATGTGCTGGTGGCGGGTCTGATCGTGTATCTGGGCGACCAGTTGGGGGTGGGCGGTCAGCTCTCCACCGGTGTGGTGGTCGTGCTCGGGGTGCGGATCTTCGGCAACGTGGCGGCGATCCGTCGTCACCTGTTCCGGGCGTAGGTTTGTGGCGATGAGCGACGAGCAGCGGGAGACCGGGACGGGGCGGCCGGAGCCGACGGATCCGGACGGGATGAGTCCGCTGGTGGTGCCGGAGGAGCCGGCGCGGGTTGCGGATGCCGACGGCGACGGTGGCGCGACGGTGAACCTGGCGGAGGCGGCGGCTGCGCCGCCGGAGCCGGTGAAGGGCGGTCCGGGCGCGTTGGGCGGGCGGTTGAGCTCGGCGGGCGTGATGATCGCGGTGCTGTTGGCGTTGCTGGGCTTCACCCTGGTGGTGCAGTTGAAGACGACGTCGACGGATCCGACGTTGGCGGCGACGCGGCAGGAGGACCTGGTCCGGATCTTCTCGGATCTGGATTCGCGGGAGAAGCGACTGCAGCAGGACATCGAGGCTCTCGAGGAGAGTCAGCGGCAGTTGCGTTCCGGTGAGCAGGGTCGGCAGGCGGCGTTGGAGGAGGCCCGGCGGCGGGCGGACCAGTTGGGGATCCTGGCGGGGACATTGCCGGCGCGGGGGCCGGGGTTGAGTGTCCGGTTCGTGCCCGGTGGGAAGCCGATCGCGGCGGAGCGGATCCTGGACGCGGTGCAGGAGTTGCGGGGCGCGGGGGCCGAGGCGATGCAGATTTCCGGTGTCGGTGGCTCGCCGGTGCGGATCGTCGCGTCGACGTACTTCCTGGGCGGGCAGAACGGGTCGCTGGTGGTGGACGGGCGGTCGTTGTCGGGTCCGTTCACGATCACGGTGATCGGTGATCCGACGACGATGTCCACGGCGTTGAAGATTCCGGGCGGGGTGGCCGCGACCGTCGCCGGTGACGGCGGTAACGTGATCGTCGAGGAGCGTGAGGTTGCCGAGGTTTCGGCGCTGCACGGGCCGATGAAGCTGGAATACGCCCGTCCGGTCTCCTGACCGGCGCGGCCGCGCCGGGTCTTCCCCGGTGCACCGATGGATGAAGGACGCGTCTGGTGATTCCTGAGGATCTGCGTTACACCGCTGAGCACGAGTGGGTGGTCGGCGCCGACGGCGGCGTGCTGCGCATCGGTATCACCCACTTCGCACAGGATGCGCTGGGCGACATCGTGTTCGTCCAGTTGCCGGACGAGGGTGCGGTGGTGGCCGCCGGTGAGCCGTTGGGTGAGATCGAGTCGACCAAGAGCGTGTCGGAGATCTACTCGCCGGTGGGCGGTACGGTGTCGGCGCGGAACGAGTCGCTGGGTGACACTCCTGAGGTGATCAACTCGGATCCGTACGGCGCGGGTTGGTTGTTGGAGATCACTCCGGACGATCCGTCGGCGGTGGACGGGCTGTTGACGGCTGCGGCGTATCGCGAGCTCACCGCGAGCTGAAGTGTTGCCCGTGCCGGGCGTGGGGGACGATGATGTTCCCCGCGCGTCCGGTTGCCCTGCATTTCGGCGCTGGCTAGGCTCGCCCAGTCGACCGAGAACCCGATAGTTGAGCGTTGTGTAATTGCCTTCCCGGGCACGGGGAGCCAGCCGCTGGGTGTGCGACTGCCCGGCGGCCAGACCCGCCATTATGCCGACGCTGACCGAACAGATCCGTGAGGTGGTCCCATGACGCGCCCAGGCGACGAGTTCCCCCCGCTCGACGTCACTTCGACGCTCAATCTCGGTTCGTTGGACGAAGTGCTGGAAGGGCCGGACACCGATGTGGTGCCGAGCCGGATGTCCGGCTCGTTGCCGCCGGGGATGGCGCTGCTGGTGGTTCGGCGTGGGCCGAACGCCGGTGCGCGGTTCCTGTTGGACCATGACGTGACCACGAGTGGCCGGCACCCGGACAGTGACATCTTCCTGGACGACGTGACGGTGTCGCGGCGGCACGCGGAGTTCCACCGTGACGGTGGGACGTTCACGGTGCGGGACGTGGGTAGCCTGAACGGCACGTACGTGAACCGTGAGCGGGTCGAGGCGGCGACGTTGAGCAACGGTGACGAGGTGCAGATCGGTAAGTTCCGCGTGGTGTTCATCGCCGGTCCTCGCCCGGAGGAGGAGGCCGGCCGGGGGTGAACGAGCCTGCGGCTTCCTCGCCGCCCGGGGCGGCCCGGTCGCATCCGCTGATGAGTATCGGCGAGGTGCTGGGGCAGTTGCGGGTGGAGTTCCCGGACGTCACGATCTCGAAGTTGCGGTTCCTGGAGGCCGAGGGGCTGGTGGAGCCGCAGCGGACGGCGGCGGGTTACCGGAAGTACAGCTGGGATGACGTGGCCCGGCTGCGGTTCGTGTTGACCGCGCAGCGGGATCAGTATCTGCCGTTGCGGGTGATTCGTGACCAGTTGGCCGAGTGGGACGCCGGTGGTGAGACGCCGGGTCGGCAGCGGCCGACGTTGGTGGCGGTGGGTCCGGGTGGCGAGGTGCCGGGCCGGGCGGTGGAGGAGCCCGAGTCGTCGCAGGTGCGGCTCGGGCGGGTCGACCTGGTGGCGCGCAGTGGCATCGACGAGTCGACGTTGGGCGAGTTGGAGCGGCTGGGTGTGCTGGTGTCGGATCCGCCGGGTTGGTACGACGCGGATGCGTTGATCATCGCGCGGGCGGTGGCGGGTCTGGCGGCGTACGGGTTGGAGCCGAGGCATCTGCGGGGGTACCGGTCGGCGGCGGATCGTGAGGTCGGTCTGTTCGCTCAGTTGGTGGCGCCGTTGGCGCGGCAGAGTGATCCGGCGGCGCGGGCGCGGGCGGCGGAGACGGCGCGGGAGTTGGTGGCGTTGTCGCAGCAGTTGCACGCGGCGTTGGTGCGGGTGGGGTTGCGGTCGACGTTGGGCCGGTGAGCCGGCGGTGGTGGTGCGTGCGGAAAGATCTGCCCCGGGAAGCGTGTCGTAGGCTTGCCGGGGTAACCCTTTTCCGGCGCGGGGCGTGGGGCTGGTGCGCATGGGACGACCGTGTCGCGGTCCGTGTACCGTGCAGGGAAGGGCGCGGTGCGGGCTTGGATGACAACGACACGGAGGCGGCGGTGCGCGAGCTGAGCGTGGTCGGAGTTCGGGTGGAGCTGCCCAGCAACCAGCCGATCGTCCTGCTCAGGGAGGTCGAGGGCGACCGCTATCTGCCGATCTGGATCGGCGCGGTCGAGGCTACGGCGATCGCCTACGAGCAGCAGGGGGTCAAGCCGGCCCGACCGTTGACGCATGATTTGTTGCGGGACGTGCTGGCGGCGTTGAAGGCGCCGTTGCGGGCGGTGGAGATCACCGAGTTGAAGGAGAACGTCTTCTACGCGGATCTGCTGCTGGGCGACGGGGTGCGGGTGTCGGCCCGGCCGAGTGACTCCATCGCGTTGGCGTTGCGGGTGGGTGCTCCGATTCGTTGTGCGGAGCAGGTCCTCAGCGAGGCGGGGATCGTGATCCCGGACGAGCAGGAGGACGAGGTGGAGAAGTTCCGCGAGTTCCTGGACCAGGTGCGTCCGGAGGATTTCGCCGGCTGAGTGCGTCGGCGGTGAGTTTCCCGTCGTAGCGGTCACGCTGTGTGACGTTGTGTGGTGTGGCTGGGTGCGTCGTGTCGCTGCGCGGCGTGTCGCGACCGTTCCTGCGTGGTAACCCCGGGGTGCGTCTGTAGGGTTGCCGTGTCGAGGGGTGCACGTCCCGGAAACGACGTGTCACCGCACTGACGGGGAGGTTGGTCGGGATGCACGAGCCGCGGGATCCTGAGCCGGTTGCGGAGCGGGGCGAGCCGGGTGTGGTGGCGACTGACGGTGACGGTTCGGTGGGTTACCGGGGTGTGACGGCCTGCCACGCGGTGGGGATCAGTTATCGGCAGTTGGACTACTGGGCGCGTACGTCGCTGGTGGTGCCGAGTGTGCGGGACGCGTCGGGGTCGGGGACGCAGCGGTTGTACTCGTTCCGCGACCTGGTGGTGTTGAAGGTCGTGAAGCGGTTGTTGGATGCGGGGGTGTCCCTGCAGAACATCCGGAAGGCGATCGAGGCGTTGCGGTCGCGTGGGGTGGAGGATCTCGCGGGGATCACGCTGATCTCGGACGGCACGACGGTGTACGAGTGTCGGTCGCCGGAGGAGGTGGTCGACCTGTTGCAGGGCGGCCAGGGTGTGTTCGGCATCGCGATCGGTGGGGCGTTCAAGGAGATTCAGGGTTCGTTGTCGCATCTGCCGGCGGAGCCGGCGTCGCCGGGGGGCGGGGAGTCCGCCGAGCCGGCGTCGGAGGTGGTGGGTGACGAGTTGGCGGCGCGTCGGGCGCGTCGTCGGGCGGGCTGAGTTCTTTCGGGTGTGTGCGGGGTGCCGCGGCCGGGTTGCCGGTCGCGGCGTTTTCGTGTGTGGGTGGCCGTGGCGCGGGCCCCGGGGGTTGTCCGTTGTGCACACTCCCGGTTGGAGTCGTCTTGTTGACAGTTGTGGTGTTCCCAGGCACACCCTGTCCAGGGTGATCACCAAAGGCACCAGATCGTCACTGTGAGTGATGGTCGGTGGGGTGGTGCCGAGCTGATGCGTGGGTGCGGCGTGCGGGTGGCGTCGGGGCCTGCCGGAGGACGGGAAGACAAGCCGAAGTGCACACTGACCACCATGTCGGTGTCCGCTCCGTACGGGCGGGCAGCGCTGTCGTCGATCGTTGCGAGTCCGGCTGCCCGGTGACGGGGGCGCCGTCGCAGCGGGTGACATCGCCGGGTGACGTCGCCGTCCGCGGGGACGTCGTCGAGGAGGCGGTGGAGTTCCTGGAGCTGTACCACCGGGAGCGGCGGCTGGCAGGGCTGGCGGAGCGGCTGGCGCAGGTGCGCGAGGAGATCGCGGTGACCGGGTCGTACCGGCACACCCGCGACGAGCTGGGGTACGGGGCGAAGGTCGCGTGGCGGCAGTCGGTGCGGTGTGTGGGGCGGATCCGCTGGGCGGGGTTGAAGGTGCGGGACCGTCGGCACGTCACGACGGTGGCGGGCATCGCGCAGGACTGTCTGCGCAGTCGGAGCAGTTGCGGGCCGACGCGCAGGCGGCGGCGGGGGCCAGCGCCCAACTGCGGGCGGTGCTGGGCGGCTGACCCGGCCACCGGCGGCCGGGTCGTGGATCAGGTGGTGGGGTCGGTGGCCTCGACGGCGGCGACCGCGTCGGCGATCGGCAGTTCCCCGCCGACGAGTTCGAGGGTCGCGCCGATGGTGCCCGGGTGGTGCAGCAGCGCCACGAGGACCCGGGCGACGTCGGTGCGGGTGACCGCGCCGCGCGGGGCGCGCCGGTCGAGGCGGATCCGTCCGGTGGGCGCATCGTCGGTGAGCATGCCGGGGCGCAGCACCGTCCAGTCCAGGTCCCGGCCGGTCAGGTCGTCCTCGGCGGCTCGTTTGGCCCGCAGGTACGCCGCCCACACCTCGTCGGTGCCGGGCGCGGGTGGGTCCTCCACGCCCATGGAGGAGACGAGCAGGTAGCGGCGTACACCGGCGGTCTGGGCGGCGTCGGCGAGCAGCACGGCGGCGGCGCGGTCGACGGTGTCCTTGCGGGCGGCGCCGCTGCCGGGTCCGGCGCCGGCGGCGAAGACGACCGCGTCGGCGCCGGTGAGGTGGGTGGTGACCTCGTCGACGGCGGCGTGTTCCAGGTCGCAGACGACCGGTTGGGCGCCGAGGGCGTGCAGCGGGGCGGCGTGGTCGGGGTTGCGGATGAGGCCGACGGCGGTGTCGCCGCGTCCGGCGAGTTCCCGTTCGAGCAGTTGGGCGATCTTGCCGTGGCCTCCGGCGATGACGACGCGCATACCGGCCAACCTAGCCGTCCGGGTGGCGCGACGACGCTCACTTCGCCCGGGGCGCGGCGTTGAGGCAGCATTGGTCGGGTGACGGAGAGGTTCGACGAGCTTGCCGCCCTGGTGGCCGCCGGTGGTGTCGTGGTGCTGAGCGGGGCGGGGTTGTCCACCGAGTCGGGCATCCCGGACTACCGGGGGCCCAGTGGCGCGGCGCGGCGGCACACCCCGATGACCTATCAGACGTTCACCGGGGACCCGGTGGCGCGGCGGCGGTACTGGGCGCGCAGTCACCTGGGGTGGCGCACGATCGCGCGGGCGGCGCCGAACGACGGGCACCGGGCGGTGGCCGGGTTGCAGGCCGCCGGCCTGGTCGACGGGATCGTCACGCAGAACGTCGACGGGTTGCACACCGCGGCGGGGGCCGCCGGGGTGGTGGAGTTGCACGGCCGCCTGGACGAGGTGGTGTGCCTGGACTGTGGTAACCGGACCTCGCGGGAGGAGTTGGACCGGCGGCTGCGTGAGGCCAATCCGGGGTTCGACGCCGCCGTCTCGGCGGTGAACCCGGACGGGGACGTGGAGCTCGACGACGCGCAGGTGGCCGGGTTCCGGAGCGTGGACTGCACGTTCTGCGGGACGGGTGTGTTGAAACCGGACGTGGTGTTCTTCGGTGAGACGGTTCCGGCGGATCGGGTGTCGCGCTGTTTCGCGATGGTGGGCGGGGCGCGGGCGCTGCTGGTGCTGGGGTCGTCGTTGACGGTGATGTCGGGGCGGCGGTTCGTGCTGCGGGCGGCGAAGCTGGGCATTGCGGTGGCGATCGCCAACCAGGGTCCGACCCGGGGCGACGGGTACGCGACGCTGCGGGTGGACGCGCCGCTGGGGCGGCTGCTGCCCGCGTTGGCCGACGCCGTCGGTGCCGGGTGGCGCGGGGACGCCGCTGCTGGGGCGGTGCCGGCCGGGGTGTCGCCGGTGGCGCTCTAGCCGGCCGGGGCGCGATCAGCGTGCCGGGGCGGTGTGGGGCGTCGGTGCGGCTGGCCCGTCGGGCAGGGGCGTGGTGGTGGGTTCGTGCCCGTCTGTCACCTGTGCGGATCCCGATGATCCTGCCCCGGGGGTACGACGTCTGCCGGAAACAGCGGCGCTGGTAGCGTTGACCATGCCGTAGCACCCACGCGGGAGAGACCGCCCCCTTTGCGGGGCGGCGCCGAAGGGGCAGATCCCTCCCCGGAACCTCTCAGGCAAAAGGACCACGTGGGCAGGCACTGTGGAGCGCCTTGGTGTGCGACTCAGGGGGAGGCCGACCCGTCGACCTCGCCCCCCACTAGGAGCGCAGCGCATGACCGCAGAGCAGTTCGCCGACCGGCACATCGGTCCCGGCCGGGCCGATGAGCGCCGGATGCTGCAGGCCGTCGGCTACGACTCGATCGACGAGCTGATGGACGCGGCGATCCCCGAGGTGATCCGCTGGCACGGCACCCTGGACCTGCCGGAGCCGGCCGGTGAGCGGGAGGCCATCGCCGAGCTGCGGGCCCTGGCCGCCGGCAACACCGTCGCCGTGTCGATGATCGGCCTGGGCTACCACGGTACGCACACCCCGGCGGTGATCCGTCGTAACGTGCTGGAGAACCCGGCCTGGTACACGGCGTACACGCCGTATCAGCCGGAGATCAGCCAGGGTCGCCTGGAGGCGCTGCTGAACTTCCAGACGATGGTGACCGACCTGACCGGGTTGGCCACCGCGAACGCGTCGATGCTCGACGAGGGCACCGCGGCGGCGGAGGCGATGACCCTGGCCCGCCGGGCGTCGCGCAGCAAGAGCTGCGTGTACGTGGTCGACGCGGACACCCTGCCGCAGACGATCGCGGTGATCGGCAGCCGGGCGGAGCCGTTGGGCATCGAGGTGCGGGTGCTGGACCTGGACGTCGAGGAGCTGCCGGCGGAGTTCTTCGGCCTGCACCTGCAGTATCCGGGGGCGTCCGGGGCGGTGCGCGAGCACCGCGACCTGGTCGAGGCGGCGCACGCGGTGGGCGCGCTGGTCACCGTGGCGGCGGATCTGCTGGCGTTGACGTTGCTGCGGCCGCCGGGGGAGATCGGCGTCGACATCGCCGCCGGCTCCACCCAGCGCTTCGGGGTGCCGATGGGCTTCGGTGGCCCGCATGCCGGTTACCTGGCGGTGCGTTCGGGGCTGGAGCGGATGCTGCCGGGCCGGCTGGTGGGGGTGTCGCGTGACGCCGACGGCAACGCGGCGTACCGGCTGGCGTTGCAGACCCGTGAGCAGCACATCCGGCGGGAGAGGGCGACCAGTAACATCTGCACCGCGCAGGTGCTGCTGGCGGTGATGGCCGGCATGTACGCCGTCTACCACGGGCCGGACGGGCTGCGGGTGATCGCGGAGCGTACCCGTGGCATGGCGGCGCGGCTCGCGGCCGGGCTGCGCGCCGGCGGGGTGCAGGTCACGGACGTCGCGTTCTTCGACACCGTCACCGCGGTCGTGCCTTCTCGGGCGGCCGAGGTGGTCGCCGCGGCGGCCGAACGCCACGTGAACCTGCGGCTGGTGGACGCCGACCGGGTCGGGATCTCCTGCGACGAGACGACCACCGGGGCGCACCTGGAGGCGGTGTGGGCGGCGTTCGGGGTGCCGGTCTTCGACGGTGACGGCGACGTCGCGCTGCCGCCGGCGCTGCGCCGCACGTCGGACTTCCTCACCCACCCGGTGTTCCGCACCCACCACTCGGAGACGGCGATGTTGCGCTACCTGCGCCGGCTGGCCGACTTCGACTACGCGCTGGACCGGGGCATGATCCCGCTGGGGTCGTGCACGATGAAGCTCAACGCCACCACCGAGATGGAGCCGGTGAGCTGGCCGGAGTTCGCGCACATCCACCCGTTCGCGCCCGAGTCGCAGACCGCCGGGTACCGGGAGATGATCGCGCAGCTGGAGGCGTGGCTGGCGGAGGTGACCGGGTACGACGCGGTCAGCGTGCAGCCCAACGCCGGGTCGCAGGGGGAACTGGCCGGGCTGCTGGCCATCCGGGCGTACCACGCCTCGCGGGGCGCGGGGCAGCGGGACGTGTGCCTGATCCCGTCGTCGGCGCACGGCACCAACGCCGCGTCGGCGGTGATGGCCGGCATGCGGGTGGTGGTGGTCGGTTGTGACGCCGACGGCAACGTCGACCTCGTCGACCTGGACGCGAAGATCGACAAGCATCGGGACGCCCTCGCCGCGATCATGGTGACGTATCCGTCGACGCACGGCGTGTACGAGACGGGCATCGCGTCACTGTGCGCGAAGGTCCACGACGCCGGTGGGCAGGTGTACGTCGACGGGGCGAACCTCAACGCGCTGGTCGGGTTCGCCAAGCCGGGCCGCTTCGGCGCGGACGTGTCGCACCTGAACCTGCACAAGACGTTCTGCATTCCGCACGGTGGCGGCGGGCCCGGGGTGGGGCCGGTGGCGGTGCGGGCGCACCTGGCGCCGTTCCTGCCCGGCGACCCGGGTGCGGCGCACGTCGGCGGCCGCCCGGCGATCTCGGCCGCGAAGTACGGGTCGGCGGGCATCCTGCCGATCCCGTGGGCGTACCTGCGGATGATGGGCGCGCAGGGGCTGGTCCGGGCGACCGGGGTGGCGGTGCTGGCGGCGAACTACGTGGCGGCGCGGCTGCGTGAGCACTTCCCGGTGCTGTACGCCGGCAACAAGGGCCTGGTGGCGCACGAGTGCATCCTGGACCTGCGGCCGTTGACGAAGGCGACCGGGGTGAGCGTGGACGACGTGGCGAAGCGGCTGATCGACTACGGCTTCCACGCGCCGACGATGTCGTTCCCGGTGGCCGGGACGTTGATGGTGGAGCCGACCGAGAGCGAGGACCTGGCCGAGTTGGATCGGTTCTGCGACGCGATGATCGCTATCCGCGCGGAGATCGACAAGGTCGGCTCGGGTGAGTGGCCCGCCGGGGACAATCCTCTCGCCAACGCCCCGCACACTGCGGCGATGGTGTCGGCCGACGAGTGGCCGCACCCGTATTCGCGGTCGGTGGGGGCGTATCCGGCCGGGGTGCAGCGGGCGGGCCGGTACTGGCCGCCGGTGCGGCGGATCGACGGGGCGTACGGCGACCGGAACCTGGTCTGCTCGTGCCCGTCGCCGGAGGCGTTCGAGGACTGACCCGTACGCTGCGCCGGGGCGGACGTCGTGCCGCCCCGGCCGGTTGGGGTCGACCTGGGCAGGGCGGTCCCGGGCCGGGGGACTAGCCTGTGCCGGGGTGACCTGCTCCTGTGACGGAGAGTGGTCGCCTCAGGCTACGAGTGCGTGGCGGGCGGGGCCGCGGTGCGGGGCGATGGTGCTGCCGTCGGGGAGTAGTTCGCCGGTGTCCTCGAAGACGATGACACCGTTGCAGAGCAGGCTCCAGCCCTGTTCAGGAAAGCAGGCGATGACCCGGGCGGCTTCCCGGTCGGTCGCTTCGGCGGAGGGGCAGGTGGGTTGGTGCTGGCACATCGGGTTCTCCGGACTGTGGGGGCACTGTGTCATGGTTCACATGACCAGTGACGCACAGTACCAAGCGCAAGCGCGCGGAATCGAGCAGCCATCCGTCTTGTTCACCCGAAATCGGCTGAACGGATGAGCCAAGTCCACCCTTACGGCGTGGAAGCGCTCCCACGAGCGCCGGTTGATATACCCGGCGTGCCGGTTGCGTGCCGCAACGTGCTAACCGAGCGGGACCGCTGCGAGTGGACGGTCACTGACGGTGGCGACCCGGCGGAACTCATCGAGACGTTTCTCGCCGGACACGGCATCGACCTGACCGACCTGGCCCGACCCGCCCGCCACGACCCGGACGGCGCGTGCGGCGCCGCCGTGTTCGTCTCGGCCGCCGCCGGGGCGGTCATGGCCGGCGGCCCGATCGGCGCGCCCACCCCGGTGCCGGCGCTGCCCGACGTGGCCGTGGTCGTCTACGGACACGACGCCCACGCCGCCGCGTCCCCCCGCACCCGGGCGCTGCCGTCGCGTTGGTGGCTCGGCGACTGGCAGGAGAGCTGGACCCCCGGCCAGCACGCCGACGCCGTGCAGGCGGTCCGCGCCGCCATCGGCCGCGGCGACGTCTACCAGGTCAACGTCGTCGGGCACGCCGCCGCCGACTACCGCGGCGACCCGGGCCCGGTGCTGTCCCGCCTCGCCGCGCTGCCAGGCGCCCGCTACGGCGGCACCCTGCGCGGCGACGGCTGGGCGGTCGGTTGCGCCTCCCCGGAGACCCTCATCGAGGTCAGCGCCGCGCGGCTGCTCACCCGGCCGATCAAGGGCACCCGCTCGGCCACCGCCGCCGGCCGCCGGGACCTGCTCGCCTCGGCCAAGGAACGCGCCGAACACGTCATGATCGTCGACCTGGAACGCAACGACCTGGCCCGGGTGGCCCGCACCGGATCGGTGCGCGTCGACGAACTGTTCGCCGTGCGCCGCTGGTGCGACCTGTGGCAGGCCGAGTCGACCGTGTCGGCGCAGCCCGCCGACGGACTGGGCCTGGCCGCCCTGCTGCGTGCGGTCTGCCCCGGCGGATCGGTCACCGGCGCGCCGAAACTGGCCGCCCTGGGCCACATCGCGGCCCTGGAGCCGGTCGGGCGGGGCGCCAGCATGGGTGCCCTGGGATGGGTGGCGCCCGGCCACGTCGACCTGGGCCTGACCATCCGCACCGCCGCCGCCGACGCCGACCGGCTGCACGTGTGGGCGGGCGGAGGCATCACCGTCGACAGCGACCCGGCGGCCGAGGTGGCCGAGGCGGCGGCCAAGGCCGCCCCGGTCCGGGCCCGGCTCGCCGCCGGCTGACACCCGGCGGTGCGACCCGGGACCGCCCATCCCGTGACCTTCGACCGGTCGAGGGTCACGGGCCGGTGGGGCCGCGCGACGAGCGCGCCCAGCCCGGCTGCGGCGGGGCCGTGTCGGCCAGCAGCGCGGCGGCCCGGTCGGCGGCCAGCCGGATCCGCTCGCGCAGCACCGCCACGTCCACCCCGGGATCGGGCGGCAGCGGCGGCAGCGTGACCCGCGCCGGCCCGTCCGGCGGGCGCGGCAGCGGCCCGGGCGCCCCGGCGTACGCCGGCCCGGCCGGGGTGCCGTCGCCGACCGGGCAGGCGCGTGGCCCGGTCCGCGTCGGCGTGTCGGCCTCGGTCGGCTCGGTGGGCGGGGCCAGCAGGTCCCGGGGGTCGCGGCCGCGGATCAGCGACAGCAGCAGCGGCTCGGCGTCCAGCAGCCACGCCACCTGATGGCCCAGCGCCGCCGCGTGCCGGCACGGGTGGTCCCAGTCGGGGCAGTCGCACTCCGGCAGCAGCTGTCCCGACTCCGGCAGCAGCCGCACCCCGGCGGTCTCGGCCAGTTCGGTGGGCAACTGCCCGGCCAGCAGGGCGGCCAGGTGTCCGGAGCGGGCGGCCAGCGCGGCGGTGAGGCGGTCCCAGTCGGCCTGCGGCAGCGGGTCGACCCGGAGCACGCTGTGGTGCGCCTGCTCCGGGTCGCCGTCGTGCACCGTGGCGGCGATGCGGCCGGGGCTGATCGTGATCGGTCCGACGTGTCCACGCGCGGCGTGCCGGCGACCCCGCCGCAGCGGCTGCGTATCCAGCGCCGCCCCGGTGAGCGCGGCCAGCCAGCCGGCCGCCCAGTACGACCGGACGCGCCGCGTCGGCCCGGCCGGGAACGCCGGGAAGCCCCGGGCGTTCACCCCGGCCTGCGCAGGGTGACCAGGTCGGACAGGGCGGTGTCGTCGAGGGCGGCCAGGCTGCCCGCTCCGGCGTCGAGGACCGCCTCGGCGAGTTCCCGCTTGCCGGCCAGCAGGGCGGCGATGCGATCCTCGACGGTGCCCTCGGTGACCATCCGGTGCACCTGCACCGGCCGGGTCTGCCCGATCCGGTAGGCCCGGTCGGTGGCCTGGTCCTCCACGGCCGGGTTCCACCACCGGTCGAAGTGCACGACGTGGTCGGCGCGGGTCAGGTTCAGCCCGGTGCCGGCGGCACGCAGCGACAGCAGGAACACCGGCGCGTGCCCGTCGGTGAACCGGCGCACCAACTCGTCGCGGCGTGCCGGCGGCAGCCCGCCGTGCAGCAGCAGCGACTCGACGCCCCGCTCGTGCAGGTGCCGGTGCAGCAGCCGGGCCATCGCCACGTACTGGGTGAAGACCAGCACCGCCGAGCCGGCGGGCAGGATCGCGTCGAGCAGCTCGTCGAGCAGGTCCAGCTTGCCGGAGCGGCCGGCCAGCCGCGGCGCGCTCTCGCGCAGGTACTGCGCCGGATGGTTGCAGATCTGCTTGAGGGCGGTGAGCAGCTTGACCACCAGGGCGTGGCGGACGGGCCCGTCGGTGCCGGCGATGGTGTCCAGCAGTTCGGTGACGGTGGCCTGGTAGAGGGCGGCCTGTTCGGCGGTCAGCGCGACGGGACGGTCGGTTTCGGTCTTGACGGGCAGTTCCGGGGCGATGCCGGGGTCGCTCTTGCGTCGGCGCAGCAGGAACGGCCGTACCAGGCGGGCCAACTCGGCGCGGTGTCGCGGGTCGGCGCCGGCGGGGCCGGCCCACCGGGCGCGGAACTCGGGCAGGGCGCCGAGCAGGCCGGGGGTGCTCCAGTCGAGCACCGCCCACAGGTCGGTGAGGCTGTTCTCCACCGGGGTGCCGGTCAACGCGACCCGCGCGGCGGCGGGCACCGCACGCAGCGCCCGGGCCGCCCCGGCGGCCGGGTTCTTGACGTGCTGGGCCTCGTCGGCGACCAGCAGCGGCCAGCGCCGTCCGGCGAGCACGTCGACGTCGCGGCACAGGGTGGCGTAGGTGGTGAGGACGAACCCGCCGGTGAGGCCGTCGAGGGTACGGTCGGGGCCGTGGTGGCGGCGTACCGGGACCCCGGGGGCGAACCGGCCGATCTCGCGTTCCCAGTTGCCGAGCAGGGAGGCGGGGCACACCACGAGGGTGGGTCCGGCGGTGCCCGGGTCGGCCTGCCGGTGCAGGTGCAGGGCGATCAGCGTGACCGTCTTGCCCAGCCCCATGTCATCGGCGAGGCAGCCGCCCAGGCCGAGCGCGGTCAGCCCGGCCAGCCAGCGCAGCGCGTGGCGCTGGTAGTCGCGCAGGGTGGCGGCGAGGCCGGCGGGCACGTCCACCTCGGCCGGCGCGGCGAGCCGGTCGCGTACCTGCCGGACCCAGCCCTCGACGGCGAGCGGGACGTCGGTGCCGTCGACGGTGAGCGAGCCGGTCAGCGCGGCCCGCAGCGCCGCCACCGGGCTCAGCGGCGTCGGTGCGGGCCGCCGGGCCCGGGCGGCCACGTCCGGGTCGATGAGCACCCAGTGTTCCCGCAGCCGCACCACCGGCCGGTGGGCCTCGGTGAGGGTGCGCAGCTCGGCGGGGGTCAGTGCGGCGCCGTGCAGCGCCACCCGCCAGTCCAGGGCCAGCTCGCCCAGGTCGCCGAGCAGCCCGGTGGCGCCGGCGGATGGACGCAGCCGGGCGGTGGTGGTCAGGTCGCGGCGGAGCCCGGCCGGCCAGTGCACGTCGATGCCGGCGGCGGCCAGCCGCCGACCGCCGGCGCCGAGCAGGTCGGCGAGGTCGTCGTCGCGCAGCGCCAGCACGTCGGGGACCGGCTGCTCGAACAGCCCGGCCAGCGGCGGCCAGCAGGTGGCGGCGTCGCGCAACGCCAGCAGCGCGGTGTCGCGGGTGGCGGCCGGGAAACCGGGCACCGGACCGGCCCACAGCGCGGCGGCGTCGGTGAGCAGGCCCGACCCGGCGCGGCGGCGCAGCTGCACCACCGCCCGCCACGGCCCGTCCGGCGGGCCGAGAGGTTCCAGTCGCAGGGACAGCCGTACGGCGGCCTCGGCGTGGGCGGTGACCCGGGCGGCCCAGTGACGCAGCCGGGGCACCGATGCCGCGGAGGCCGCCGTCCACGGCCCGTCGCCGGGGTCGTCGCGGGGCAGCAGGTCGGCGACCGCGTCGAGGAAGTCGCGCAGCAGCCGGGCCGCATCGGGCAGCCGGGCCGGCGGGCGACCGGGCAGGGGCCGGGCGCGGGCGGTGGGGGGCATCGCGGCGGCCAGGCCGCGCAGCCGGGCGGTGGCGGCGTCGTCGAGGGGGCCGATACGCCAGGTGTCGTGCCCGGCCGGGCTCACGTCGGGCAGCAGCAGGCCCCGGGCGGCCAGGTGCAGCGCTTCGCGGGCCGCCGCCGCCCAGAACGCCGCCGCCGGGTGCGCCGCGTCGGCCGGGGCCAGCAGCAGCGGTATGCCGCGGGTCAGCGGCACGCGGCGTACCGATACCCGCGCCGGTGCGCCGTGCGGCGGCGTCGCGAGGCTCACCTGCGCGGGTGTGCCGGGCCCGGGCGGTGGCGGGTCGCCGTCGGGTGACCAGAGCAGCAGCGTCCCGGCGCGGGGCGGGTCGGCCGGGCTGAACGTGACCGCGTACCGGCCGATCGTCACGGCTGCCCGGTCCGCGTCGCGGCACGGGTCGCCGCCGGCCTGCTCGGGCACCTGCGCGGCGCCGAGGTCGGTGCGGGTGCTCACGTCGGTTCTCCTCACCGGCTCAGCCGCCGGTAGCGGCGCACGGACAGCGGCAGGAACACGGCGGTCAGCAGCAGCGGCCAGGCCACGGCGAGGTCGACCGCGTGCTGCCGGCGAAGGAGTCGCCGCCCCAGCCGGGGTTGCCGAACAGTTCCCGGCAGGGAGCCACGGTCGCCGACAACGGGTTCCACTGGGCGAGGACGGCCAACCAGCCGGGCATGGTGTCGGGGGCGACGAAGGCGTTGGAGGTGAAACCGACCGGCCAGACGATGATCTGCAGCGCCGCCACCGACTCGGGGCTGCGCAGCAGCAGGGCCAGGTGGACGCCGACCCAGATCAGCGCGAAGCGCAGCAGCAGGAGCAGCCCGACGGCGGCCAGCGCCGCCGTCGGACCGTGGTGCCACCGCCAGCCGAGCGCGACACCGCAGGCCATCAGCACGGCCAGCGCGGCCGTGGCGTGCAGCAGGTCGGCGACGGCGCGGCCGGTGACCACCGCCGAGGACGCCATCGGCAGTGACCGGAACCGGTCGGTGACGCCCCGGGCGGTGTCGGTGGCCACGGCGGTGTAGGTCGTCTCGACGCCGAAGGCCATTGTCATGGCGTACATGCCGGGCAGCAGGAACTCGCGGTAGTCACCGCCGCCGGGCACGCTCATCGCGCCGCCGAACAGGTAGCCGAACATCAGCACCAGCAGGACGGGGAAGAGCAGCCCGACGGCGAACGGGACGGGCTGCCGCGTCCAGTGGGCCAGGGCGCGGCCGGTGAGGGTGGCCGTGTCGGTCACGGCCCAGCGCAGCCGGTGCGCGGCGAGGACGCTCATTGGTGCACCTCCTGCCGGCTCCCGGCGGTCAGTCGCAGGAACACCTCGTCGAGGGTGGGGCGGCGCAGCGCCACGTCGGCGGCGGTGAGCCCGAATCGGTGCAGCAGCTCCTCGGCGCGTAGGCGGGCCCGGGCGGGGGAGAGACGGCGCAGTCGGCCGAAGAGCACCAGGTTCTGCCGGCCGCCGAGCACCTCGTCAACGGCGGTGTGCTGACCGGCCAGGCCGATGTGGGCGCGTACCCGCTCGGGGTGGCGGGCCACGTCGTGCCCGCCGACGCGGGCGGTGCCGGCGTCGGCGCGCAGCAGCGTGGTGAGGATGCGCACCAGGGTGGTCTTGCCGGCGCCGTTGGGGCCGAGCACCGCGCAGAGCGTGCCGGCTCCCACGCTCAGGTCGACGCCGGTGAGGGCGGCGGTGTCGCCGTAGCGCTTGCGTAGTCCGTGCACCTCGATGACCGGCATGGACACCCCCTCTCCCCGGAACCGTGCGCCGTACCGTACACCATACGGTACGAGGGACGGTAGGGTGGCGTCATGAGCGTCGAGTACAGCGGCACCGGTGACCCCGCGCGCAGCCTCGCGCTGCTCTGGCGTACCCGGGAGAAGACCAGCCGCAAGGGCGGCGACCTGAGCGTGGAGCGGATCGTGCGCGCCGCAATCGAGGTCGCCGACACCGAAGGACTGGCCGCGCTGTCCATGCGGCGCGTCGCCGAGCGCCTCGCAGTGGGCACCATGTCCCTCTACACCCACGTGCCCGGCAAGGGCGAGCTGCTCGACGTCATGCTCGACACCGTCTACGGCGAGACCACCCGCCCACCGGACGTCGGCGGCGGCTGGCGCGGCCGCCTCGAACAGATCGCCCGGGAGAACTGGGCGCTCTACCTGCGCCACCCGTGGCTGTTGCAGGTCGCCACCACCCGCCCCCCGCTGGGCCCCAACGTCACCGCCAAGTACGAGTACGAACTGCGCGCCGTGGAGGGCGTCGGCCTGACCGACCTCGAGATGGACGCCGTGATCACCCTCGTCGACGGCTACGTCCACGGGGCCGTACGCGGCGCGGTGGAGGCCGCCCAGGCAGCCCAACGCACCGGCATGACCGACGAGCAGTGGTGGCGGGCGCACGCCCCCTACCTGGAAAAGGTGATGGATCCCCAGCGTTTCCCCACCGCCGCCCGGGTCGGCAGCGCCGCCGGCCAGGAGTACCAGGGACCCTCCGACCCGGCCCGGGCCTTCGAGTTCGGGCTGGCCCGCATCCTCGACGGCGTGGCCGTGCTGATCGGTGAGCGCCAGGGCGGGGCGGGGCCCACCGGGGCGTAACGGGCCGATAGCCTTCTCGCCATGACCGTACGCCCCATCAGGATCATCGGTGACCCCGTCCTGCGCACCCCCTGCGCGCCGGTGACCAGCTTCGACGCCGAGCTGCAGCAACTGGTCGACGACCTGATGGACACCCTGACCGGCGCACCCGGCCGCGCCGGCGTGGCCGCCCCGCAGATCGGGGTGAGCGCCCAGGTGTTCGTCTACGACGCCGACGGTCACCGCGGGCACATGATCAACCCGAGCATCGAACTGTCGGACGAGTCGCAGGACGACGACGAGGGCTGCCTGTCCATCCCGGGGCTGTACTTCCCGACCCGGCGGGCGATGCACGCCACGGTGCGCGGCGTCGACCGGCACGGCGAGCCGCTGACCATCTCCGGCAGCGGGTTCCTGGCCCGGGCGTTGCAGCACGAGACCGACCACCTGGGCGGGCGCCTCTACGTCGACACGCTGCGCGGGGACACCCGGCGGCGGGCGCTGCGGGAGATCCGCGCCGGCCGGTTCGACTCGCCCAGCCGCCACCGCTGACCCGCCACACGCCACCCTGTAGTCGATGTCGCCGGTGCAGTCCTTGATCCAGGACTGGGCGCCCGACGCCCGCACCAGCTTGATCTTCGTGCCGGCTGCGTGATCGGCGCGGTGGTGTCCACCACCCGCATCATCGCGGTGTCAATGCCGACGGCAGGCCGAGGCGGGTCAGCCGGTACTCGCCGAAGTCGGCGGCCCGGGTGAAACCCAGCCGCTCGTACAGCCGCACCGCGCGATGGTTGTCGGCCTGCACGTTGAGCACGATCTGCCCGACGTGCGGGCGCATCCGCGCACAGAGCGCGGCGACCGCCGCCCCGGCCAGCCCCTGCCCCCGCACAGCCGGACGGGTAGTGACATTGCCCAGCGCCGCCACCCCGTACGTGGGCGACCACACATGCACCCCGGCCACCGCGACCAACACGCCGTCGCGGCGAATCCCGACATACTGGCCGGTATCGAGCATCCGCGCGTCGAACCAGTTGCCCGGGTAGGCATCGGCGTACAGGGCCCGCAACGCGGGCAGGTCGGCGCTGCCGAGCGGCTCACCGGCAGGAGCGACCCGGGCCAGTCGCCCCAAATCGGTCAACGCCATCCGATGGTGCGCCCCGCCCGCCGGGATCCGATACCAACGGCGCAGCACCTGCGCCAGACCAGGGGACAGGTGCGCGTACAGGCGGGCCGGCAGGACCGGCGCCAAATCAGTGAGCAGGGCCGCGAGCACGTCACGCCGCGCCGGGGGAGCCAGGGCGATCAGCACCGGCTCGTCCACCCCGTGGTAGAGCAGCGCCACCTGGTCGTCACGGCGAAACCACGACGTGTACGGCCAGAAGAAGTCGTCGAGGTCGCCGAGCTGGTAGGCGTACAGCACCGGATCGTGGCGCAGCAACGCGGCCAGGACGGCACGGTCGTGCTCGGCGCGGACCGGCATCAGGCTCAGCGACCCGCCTCGGCGGGCAGGTTCCCGTCCCCCCGGCGAACGAGAACCTGCCGACTCAACCCGCCCGCCACTGATCCCAACCCAACTTCGCCACCAACGCCAACACCACCACCAACAGCACCACCCGCACGAACCCGGCACCCCGACGCAACGCCATCCGCGCACCCAGCATCGCCCCGGCCACGTTGCACACCGCCATCGCCGCGCCCAGCAACCACCACACATGCCCCGTCGCCGCGAACACCACCAACGCCCCCAGGTTCGTGCCCGCGTTGACCACCTTCGCCATCGCCGAACCGTGCACGAAATCCGCACCCACCAACGCGGTGAACGCCAACACCAGAAACGTCCCCGTACCCGGCCCGATCAACCCGTCGTACAACGCGATGCCCACCCCGGCCACCGCCACCGCCACAACCACCCGCAGCCGCGTGCGCCGCACCGGCTGCGCCACCACCCCCAACCGGGGACGCGACACCACGAACACCACCACCGACACCAGCACCACCAGCACCACCGGCCGGTACGCCCCCGCCGGCACCGACCCCGCCAGCGCCGCCCCCAGCCCCGCGCAACACACCGCCAACACCGCAGACGGCCCCGCCACCACCCAGTCGACCCTCGTACGCCGCGCGTACGTCACCGCCGCCGTCGACGTGCCCGCGATCGCCGCCAACTTGTTCGTGCCCAACGCCGTCGCCACCGGCACCCCCGGCGCCGCCACCAGCAACGCCGGCAACAACAGCAACCCGCCGCCACCCACCACCGCATCGACCCAACCAGCCATCGCGGCCACGGCGAGCAGGGTGGTCAACGACAGCGGGTCCAGGTCCACGGGCGGCCATTCTGCCCACCCGCCCCCACCGCCCGCGCCACCCTGTGGCCCACCTCACCAGGCCCGACACCCGGAACACATCTCGGTGAACCTCACCGACCCCGCCGCCGACGCACCCACAACCCCACCGCCGCCACCACGACGAACACCACCACCGAACACAGCAACACCTTGACCACCCGGCAACCATGCCACGCCGACGTAGGGTGCAAGAGTGCGCCTGGCCACCTTCAACCTGCTGCACGGCCGCTCCCTGCACGACGACCTCGTCGACCCCGACCGGCTCACCACCGCCGTCAAGGCCCTCGACGCCGACATCCTCGCCCTGCAGGAGGTCGACCGCGACCAGTCCCGCAGCGGCAACCTCGACCTCACCGCCATCGCCGCCCGCGCCCTCAGCGCCCCCGAACACCGCTTCGCCGCCGCCGTCGTCGGCACCCCCGGCGAAACCTTCCGCCCCCTACGGCACGACGACGACGGCCACGGCGAACCCTGCTACGGCATCGGCCTGATCAGCCGCCACCCCGTACGCACCTGGCAGGTCACCCGCCTCAAGCCCGCACCCGTACGATCCCCGATCTACATCTCCGGCCCCGGCGGCGGACTCCTCCTGCTCCGCGACGAACCCCGCGTCGTGCTCGCCGCCGTCCTGGACACCCCCCACGGACCACTCACCGTCGCCGCCACCCACCTGTCCTTCGTCCCCGGCTGGAACGCCCACCAACTACGCCGAGTCGTACGCGCCCTGCGCGCCCTGCCCGCACCCCGCATCCTGCTCGGCGACCTCAACCTGCCCGCCGGCCCCGCCCGCCTGCTCACCGGCTGGCAACCCCTCGGCCGCCACCCCACCTACCCGGCCGCCAACCCCCGAGTGCAACTCGACCACATCCTCGCCGACCGGCACGGCCTGGACCGACTGCCCCCGGTCACCGCCGTACACACCCCCCGCTCGACCATCTCCGACCACCGGCCCCTCGTCGTCGACCTCGGCTGATCCCCCCGTCGCCCCATCACGACCCGGGCAGACCACCCTGCGCCACCCGCAACGCGTTACGGAACAACATCGCCACCGTCGTCGGGCCCACCCCACCGACCCTCGGCGTGATCGCCCCCGCCACCTGTGCACACGACTCGTCCACATCCGGCAGCAACCGGCGGCCCTCGTACCGCACCCCACCACCGACAACCACCGCACCCGGACGCACATGCTCCGGCCGCACGATCCCCGGCACCCCGGCCGCCGCCACCAGGATCTCCGCCCGCCGCGTGTACCGCGGCCAGTCCGCCACCCCCGTGTGCACCACCGTCACCGCCGCGTTCGCCGTCTCCCGCTTCTGCGCCAACAGCATCGCCAACGGCCGCCCCAACGTCGCCCCGCGACCCAGGACCACCACCTCACGACCCGCCACCGGCACCCCGTGGTACGCCAGCAACGCCTCGATCCCCGCCGGCGTACACGGCAACGGACCCGGCAGACCCAACGCCAACCGACCCATGTTCACCGGGTGCATCCCATCCACGTCCTTGTCCGGGTCCAGCACCTGCAACGCCCGGTCGTAGTCCAGATGCCCCGGAATCGGATGCTGCACCAGCACCCCGTGCACCCCCGCGTCGGCGTTGAACTCCTCCAACACCGCGTGCAGATCCGCCTGCGACGCCGACGCCGGCAGATGCACGTGCGGCGACGCGAAACCCAACTCCGCCGCCTGCCGCTGCTTGATCCGGATGTACCCCGCGCTCGCGTCGTCGTCACCGACCAGCACCGTCGCCAACGACGGCGTCACCCCCGCCGCGCGCAACGCCGCCACACCCTCGGCCACCTCGGACAGGATGCGCTCCGCCACCGGCTTACCCGGCAGCAGCCGAGCCGTGGCGGTCGTGGAAGAAGAGGAAACGGACATGGCTCACCTCGCCCACGGAGGCCCAGGCGGTCGACCCCCGCGACGAGCTCCCCGATGGTTCACCCATCCCCGTGCCGCCAGTCGCGTACCACCCGTCAGCCTGCCACACCCACCGGCCGCAGCGCATCCACCACCGCTCGCGGCCACCAAGCTCCCGGAACCACAGACCCGAGCCACTGACCGCGGCCGTGCGCCACTACCTCGGCAGGATGTCGCCCAGCAGACCCGACAACACCCGGTGCGTCCGGTTCGACCGCACCGCCGCCCGCTGCTGGCCCGCCGTCACCTCGATGTACGTCTGCGACGACGCCAACGACGCATGCCCCAGCAACCGCATGATCTCCGCCGCGCTCGCCCCGTCCTCCGCCAACCGCGTCGCGAACGTGTGCCGCAACGCGTGCAACCGCGCACCCCGGGGCACCCGGTCACCGATACCCGCCCGCCGGTAACAGGAGTCCACCAGGTACTGCAGCCCACCCCGGCGCAGCGGCTCACCGCGCCGGTCCACCAGCAGCGGCGAATCCGGCCGTACGCTACGCGCCCCGAACCGTCGCGCCCGACTGTCCAGATAGGCCACCAGCACCCGGTCCAGCTCCGGCTCGATCGGCACCACCCGCGGCCGGCCGCCCTTGCCTGCCACGTCCACCCGCCGCTCACCGACCCGGCCGCCCACCGACGACACCCGCAACGCCAGCAGCTCCGACAGGCGCAGCCCCGCGCAGAGCGCCAACGCCACCACCGCCACGTCCCGCTCCGGCCACGGATCACGCTGCCGGGCATCCTCGCGCGCCACCGACTCCAGCAGTTCCTCCGGGGTGTCGTCACCGCGCAACGGCTTCGGCTGGGGGAGCGGGGTACGCGGACGACCCACCGCCGGCATCGGATTGCCGGCCACCACCCCCTCGGCCACCAGGAAGGTGAAGTAGGCGTTCCAGCTCGACCACGCCCGGTGCACCGACGCCGCAGCCCGGGGAGCGGCGAACCGGGCGAACGCCGCGCGCATGACCCGGGGGGAGAGGGCGGAGATCATGACCCGGTCGAGGGGGAGGGGAGGAGCGGCGTCCTCGCCCACCAGCGCGGCGACGGTGCGCAGGTCCCTCCGGTACGCCTCCAGAGTGTGCGGGGAGGGTTTACGGGTGGCCCGCGCGGTCAGGAACTCCTCGATCAGTCGCGCTACCGATTCGTCCTGTTTGTCATGCATAAGGGATATTATGCATGACTTTCGCTTTACCGTCGACCAGCCCTCGATCCCGTTGACGAAGAAAGGGGAGGGCCTGCGCCACGACCCGAGCGGGTGCGGCACCGAGGCCAGCAGGCGGCGATGCCGACAGGTTGCGCCGGCCGGTGCCGGCAGGCAGACCGGGGCTCGCCGCGGAAGCGGGAGCGGATCCGCGGCGAGGCGCCCAGCAGCGGGTCTGTCTGGTCGCGCCAGTGGGCTCCGCGAGGCCCACCGCGGCCCGGCCGAGCAACCTGGCCGAGTCGCTGGTCTTTGCCGTGGCGCGCCTGGCGCGCCACGGCAACCGGGCTGGCACCTCCGGGGAAGGCTGGTCGACCGGGCGGCGTGGAGGTGTGTCTGCGCCGGCCGTCCGCCGCTAGCAGGGAAGGGCCGCCGAGCAGGTTACTTGACATAATGTGCATTATCGAATCACCGCTGGATCGGCTGGGAAGGGGGCGGTTGGAGTGTGGACGCCCCACCAGCATCCCCACGCCTGTGACTGTGGGTGCTGACACGTCAGTGACTTGTCGCCCGGCGATCCGTGCGACCCGCTCAGCCCCACGGTTCGATCGCCACAGTCGCACGTCGACAGGCCGCGCCCCTCACGGCGTCGCGTCGGTCGGCACCGCTGGTGCGCCGCACAGCGACATCCGGGCACCTCACACCCCACCCCGGATGGCACCCCGAAACTTCCGGACCTCCAGACACCCTGGTGACCGCCGTCCAGGTGGCGCGCTGATCAGCAGCACCCCAGGAACTTCCGGAAATCTTCGTGGTTGACCGGCCGGGTCTCCGCTCCTAACGTTTCGGTCAAGTTACGGAAGTCGATCCGGAACTATCGGAGGCGTTCGCGGCCCCGCGACCGCTGTGGACGTACACCCGACATTCCCGCGTACGGCACCGCCCTGCGGCGTCGTGGAGTCCCGCACCTCTCCTGGACGCGGCGCGGCGGTCCACTCCGGAAGGACACGAGATGAAGCTGAGACGGTGGACAGCCGTCGCCGCGGTCGCCGTCGCGACCGTCGCGGCGCTGAACGCGCTGCCGGCCACGGCCGGGCGCCCCTACGACCCGACCGCGCAGAGCCTCGGCACGCTCGGGCAACGCCACGGCCTGCACATCGGCACCGCGGTCGACATGGACGCCCTCGCCGACCCCGCCGACCCGCGCTACCGCGAACTCGCCGCCTCGGAGTTCTCGTCGGTGACCGCCGAGAACGAGATGAAGTGGGAGAGCCTGGAGCCCACCCGGGGCAGCTACGACTGGGGGCCGGCCGACGCGTTCGTCGACTTCGCCAGGCGTAACGACCAGCGGATCCGTGGGCACGTCCTGGTCTGGCACAACCAGTTGCCCGGCTGGTTGACCAGCGGAGTGGCCGACGGTTCGATCAGTCGTGAGGAGTTGCGCGAGCTGCTGCGCAACCACATCACCGCCGTGGTCAGCCGCTACCGGGGCAGGATCTGGCAGTGGGATGTGGTCAACGAGGCCGTCAGCGACCCCTGGGACACTCCGTCCACGCTGCACTACAAGGGCTTCTGGGCTCAGCATCTCGGGCCCGGGTACATTGCCGACGCGTTCCGCTGGGCCCGCGCCGCCGACCCGAAGGCCCTGTTGTTCTACAACGACTACAACATCGAGGCCTTCGGCTCGGGCGACCCTGCCGACGACAAGACCCAGTTCGTGTACGACATGGCCAAGCGGCTGCTGGCCGAGGGTGTGCCGCTCGACGGTGTCGGCAGTCAGGGGCATCTGGGCACCCAGTACGGCAATTTCGACACCCTCCAGGTCGCCGCGGCGTTGAAGCGGTTCTCGGCGCTCGGCCTGGCCACGGCGTTCACCGAGGTGGACGTGCGCAGCCGGCTCACCGAGGGCGTGCAGACCGGGGACTCCGAGGAGATCAATCCCCGGTTGCAGGCGTCCGCGGCGAACTTCAGTGTGCTGCTCAAGGCGTGCCTGGCCGACCGGCACTGCCTGTCGTACACGGTCTGGGGTTTCAGCGACCGGCACTCGTGGGTGCCGGGTTGGTTCGACGACCCGCCGGAGGGACTGGCCACCCTCTACGACGAGCGGTACCAGCCCAAGCGGGCGTACCAGGAGGTGAAGGCGGACCTGATCTTCGCTGGTCCGCCGTACGTCCTCCCCCGTGCCACGCACCGTCCGCGCCGCTAGGTGTCTCCCGGCGGCACCGTCCGGGGCGTCCGCGGTCCGGGCGCGTGGCGCCGGCGGCACTTCGGTGCTGATCGACGGAAGTAGATGGGCTGACGCGCGAGCAGCAGGCCCTGCCCCGGGGCCTGCTGCTCGGTCGTACGGCCCGTTGCCCCGGGGCGGGATCGGACCTGTCCCCGTTCGGAAGGCTCGCCGATGTTCTCCACCGCTCCACCCCGTGGTCCCCGTCGCCGCGCCGGCACTGCTGCGGCGACGGTTCGGATCGTCGACACGGTGCCCGGGCGGGGCAAGCTGGTCAGCCTGACCTTCGACGACGGCCCGGACCCCGTGCACACGCCGCGCCTGCTCGACGTGCTGGGCGCGCACGAGGTGCCCGCGGTGTTCTTCGTCTGTGGCGAGCAGGTCGACCGGTGTCCCGATGTGGTTCGGCGCATCGTCGAGGAGGGACACGTGTTGGGCAACCACGGGACGTGCCATGACGACATGGCGCGGTGGCCGGCTGAGCGGGTCGAGGCCGATCTGCGTGGGACGCATGCGGCGATCATGCGGGCCGTACCGGATGCGCCTGTCCCCTGGTTCCGCGCACCCTACGGCGCGTGGGGTGGGACGCCGGCGGTGGCGGCGGGGCTGGGGATGACGTCGGTGGGTTGGCGTCTGGCGGTGACCGACTGGGAGCCGCCCGGCGTGGGCGAGCTGGTCCGCCGGTTGTGCGACGGGGTGAGGCCGGGTGCGGTGGTGCTGCTGCACGACGGGGGTGGGGATCGTAGTCAGACGGTCGAGGCGGTGGCGCGGGTCGTGCCGCTGTTGCGGGCCCGGCGCTGGCGGTTCGTGCTGCCGGACGGTGGCGCCGGTCGGGTCGGGGGTCGGTCCTGACGGGGTGAGGGCGGTGCGTCAGAGGCCGCCGGCGACGCGCAGGACCGCGCCGGTGGTGTAGGAGGCGTCGGGGCCGAGCAGCCAGGCGACGGCTCCGGCGACTTCGTCGGGTTCGCCTGCGCGGCCGAGGGGGACGCGGCCGGCGGCGGATTCGGCGCGGTCGGGCACGCCGGAGAGGGTGTGGATGTCGGTGCGGATGATGCCGGGGGCGACGGCGTTGACGCGGATGCCGTGTGGGGCGAGTTCCTTGGCCAGGCCGACGGTGAGGGTGTCGGTGGCGGCTTTGACGGCGGCGTAGTGGATGTACTCCCCCGGGCTGCCGAGGGTTGCGGCGGCGGAGGAGATGTTGACGATGGCGCCGCCACGGGTGAGTCGGCGGGCGGCCTGTTGGGCGCAGAGGACGTAGCCGATGAGGTTGACGTCGACGACGTGGCGCAGGTCGTCGACGCGGAGGTCGGTGAAGGGCCCGATGGGGCTGGTGACGCCGGCGTTGTTGATCAGTGCGGTGACGGGGCCGAGATCGGCGGCGGCGTCGAAGAGGCGGGTGATCTGGTCGGGGTCGGTGGTGTCGGCGGGTACGGCGACGGCGTGTCGGCCGTGGGCGCGGATGTCGGCGACGACCTGTGCGGCGGCGTGGTGGTCGCGGCGGTAGCCGATGGCGACGTGGTGGCCTTCGGTGGCGAGGCGGCGGGCGGTGGCGGCGCCGATGCCGCGGCTGCCGCCGGTGATGACGGTGACCGGATTCACTGGACCTCTCCCCTGCCCCGGTGGACGCCGGTGACCTTACCGTGGCGGGCCGGCGGCGGATCGTGGTTGGTTTCCGGTGGCCGCGGGCCTATGGTGTCGGGCATGGGTCCGGTCGGCCAGGCGGTGGTGTGCGCCGTCGTCACCTCGGTGGCGGCGGGTTCTGCCGTGCGTGGGCGGGTGGCCGGGCGGTCCGGTGCGCGGGTGGCCGGTGGCCGGGGCGCGGTGCGGGGTGGGCAGCCCCGGCCGGTGCCGGCGGGTCGGGGCCCGCCGGTGGTGTTCGTCTTTCACGGACCAGCCACCTCAGGGCGGAGCTTACGAGCTTCGGCCTTTTTTCTTTTTCGGGAGACGATGATGGGCACTGATGTCGATGTCGCCGACGACCGTTGGTTGCGTGGTGTGCGGGCTGCGCTGACGGCGCAGTTCGAGGAGCAGACGGCGCGGTTGACGCAGCTGACCGCGGACACCGGCGACCCGGGTGAGGTGGACACGCAGGCGGCGCTGGTGGCGGCGACGCGGCGGAGTCTGGAGCAGATCACCGGGGCGTTGACGCGGCTGGCCGAGGGGCGGTACGGGGTGTGTGAGGGGTGTGCCGCGCCGATGCCGCGGGAGCGGTTGGAGGTGCTGCCGCACGCCCGGTTCTGCGTGCCGTGTCAGAGCCGGCGGGGTCGTTGAGGTGAGGCGGGGGCGTCGGTGCGGCGCCCCCGCCGTCGTCGTGGTGGGTTTTGTCGCTGAGGTGGCGGCGGTGTGGGGTGACCTAGGCTCTGGCGTCGGTGGGTCGAGGTGGAGGTGTGTGGTGGGTGGTGTGGGCGTCGGTGACCTGGTCGACGATTTCGAGTTGCCGGACGAGACGGGTGCGTCGCGGCGGTTGTCGGAGTTCCTGGCGGTCGGTCCGGTGGTGTTGTTCTTCTATCCGGCGGCGATGACGCGGGGGTGTACGGCGGAGAGTTGTCACTTTCGGGATCTGGCGGCGGAGTTCGCGGCGGTGGGTGCGCAGCGGGTGGGGATCAGCCGGGATGCGGTGCGGCGGCAGGCGGAGTTCTCCCGGCGGCACGGGTTCGACTATCCGCTGCTGTCGGATGTCGACGGGCGGGTGGCGGGGGTGTTCGGGGTGCGGCGGCGGTTGCCGTTGGGGCCGTTGAGCACACGGCGGATGACGTTCGTGATCGGTCAGGATCGGCGGGTGCTGGCGGTGGTCCACAGTGAGCTGGACATGAATGCTCATGCGGATCAGGCGTTGCGGGCGCTCGGGGGTTGATCTTTTCTCTGTCGGTGCCGGCTGGTATCAAGGGCGGAATCAGACACGTGTACGGGAGAGGGCTGTGATGGCGGGCCAGGGTTTGTCCGATGACGAGGTGCAGGGCATCCGGGAGGCGTTGGCGGCGGGCCGCAAGCCCAAGGTGGTGTTCACGGCGTCGGCGGGGCAGGTCGCCGGGCAGGTGGGCCAGGTGGTGGAGTTGACCGATCCGGCGGTGTCCGAGGAGTTCGTGGTGGTGCGGTTCGGTCGCGACGAGTTGCCCTTCTCCCCCGGTGATGTGGCGATCGCGCCGAAGGGCGCGGGGCGCAAGGTGGCGGAGTCGAGGCCGGAGCCGCAGGTCGAGCCGGCGGTGACGGCAGAGCCGGAGTTCGTGTTGGACACGCCGCGGGTGCCGGCGTCGCGGCGGGAGGAGCCGACGGTGGAGCAGCAGGTGGAGGCGAAGCCGGCGGCCCGGCGGGCGGTGAAGGTGGCCCGGCCGAAGAGCCCGGCGGGTCTGACGGTGACTCTCGCCTACGCCGAGGGTGAGTGGACGGTGGCGGCGCAGCAGGGTGCGAAGGCGCTGGCGAAGCCGTACGTGGTGAAGCCGGTGGAGGCGTTGCGGATGGTGGCGTTGGTGGACGTGCCGGGGGTGCAGGAGGCGGTGGAGCAGATCCTGGCCGCGGAGCGGGCGGAGGCGGAGCAGCAGGCGGAGAAGCTGCGTGCGGAGCTCGCGGAGATCGAGGCGCGGCTGGCGGAGTTGCGCGACGCCCGCTGAGCGGGGCGCGTGCCGTGGCGTAGGAAGCGCCACGGCACGCGGGCCGGTCAGAAGTAGTCGTGCAGGTGGGCCGGTCCCCCGGCGGCGAGCAGGTCCAGGGCGTGGGGTGGGGTGCCGGTCGGGTGGTGCAGCAGGCCGGCGTGGGCGGCGGCGGCCGCTGTGGTGGCGCCGGTGTAGAGCAGGGCGAAGCCGCGCACGCTCAGGTGCAGGTCGGCGTCGGTGTCGGTGCGGCGTAGTTCGGCGGTGCCGTCGGCGATGTCGAGTTGCCAGGTGCCGGTGTTCCAGTCGGCGAGCGGGTCGTCGAGGGTGAAGGTGACGCTGCCGCGTACGTGGGGTGGCCAGCCGCGGTCGCGTACGGCGCGGGTGACGTCGACGGGGCGGTGCATCCAGGTGTCCTGGTCGTGTTCGCGGGTGCTTTCCAGGGGCAGCGTGGCGGCGAGGGCGTCGCCGGGCAGCAGGGTCAGGCGCAGGGTGGGGGCGACGCTGTGCCAGCTGGCGAGGACTGCGACGAGTTCCCGCGCGGCGTCGGCGGTGGTGGCCAGGACGTCGTCGACGGTGAGGACGCTGTCGTGTCCGTAGCCACGGCCGCGTTGCCAGCCGGCGTAGCCGACGAGCCGTCCGTGGTCCTCGACGAGGGTGAGCCCGTCGTAGGGCAGGTCGTCGGTGGCGAAGAGCGGTCCGCGTCGGGTCAGCATGCCGCAGCGGTGCCGGGCGGTCTGTTCGTAGAGGTCGGCGACTGCGGTGAGGTCGGCGGGGCCGCCGGCGCGGACGCTCAGGTGGTCGGCGCGCCGGTGCCGGGGCAGTGTGGCGGTGGGCAGGGCGACGGTGCGCAGCGTGCCGGCGACCTCCCAGCCGCAGGCGCGGTAGGGGGCGCTGACGGTGGGGAACAGCGCGCTGACGGCGGCGCCGCGGTCGTGGGCGTCGCGCAGCAGGGCGCGCAGCAGGGCGCGGGCGATGCCCCGGCCGCGTGCCTCGGGGGCGACGGCGACTCCGGCGACGTCGGCGGCGGCGACGGGGCGGCCGGCCCACCACTGGTCGTGGTGCAGGTCGACGGCTTTGCCGAGCAGCCGGCCGGTGTCGTCGAAGGCGCCGTAGCGGGTCAGGCCGGCGCGGGGTGCGGTGGCGGCGGGTGGGGGTTGCGGGTCGGAGCCGAAGGCCAGTCGGCCGAGTTGCCAGGCGTCGGTGAGTTCGGCGTCGGTGAGTTCGCGGACGGTGACGGGCATCGGGCCACGATAGTGCGCGGGTCGTGGCGGGCGCGGCGGGTTTTCCCCCGGGGTGGGGACGTGCCGCGGGGCCGGTGCGACCCCCTCGCACCGGCCCCGCGTCCCGCGCCCCCGCAGGTCTTCAGTGTTGTGGGATGTTCACTACCCCGATCCGCTTGCGGAACACCCAGTAGGTCCAGCCCTGGTAGGCCAGCACGATGGGGGTGAAGACCACCGCCACCCAGGTCATGATCTTCAGGGTGTAGGGGGTGGAGGCGGCGTTGGTGGCGGTCAGGGTGCCGGCCGGGTCGAGGGTCGAGGGCAGCACGTTGGGGAACAGCGCCGCGAACAGGGTCGCCACGGCCAGGGCGATGGCGACGGCGGTGCCGGTGAACGCCCAGCCTTCGCGGCGGGCCCGGGCGGCGGCGAGTCCGCCGAGCAGGGCCAGCGCCGCGCCGACGGCGAGCACCACGGCGGCGGCGCTGGAGCGGATGCTCAGGGTCCAGGTCAGGAACGCCACCGCGGCCACGGCGGCGCCGAGGCCGAGCTTGACGGCGAGGGCTCCGGCGCGGTCGCGGACCTCGCCGGTGGTCTTCAGGGCGATGAACACCGCGCCGTGGGTGAGGAACAGCGCCGCGGTGGTCACGCCGCCGAGCAGGGCGTACGGGTGCAGCAGGTCGAGCAGGCCGCCGACGTACTCGTGGTCGGCGTCCAGCGGCACGCCGCGCAGGATGTTGGCGAAGGCGACGCCCCACAGGATCGCCGGCAGCAGCGAGCCCCAGAAGATGGCCGCGTCCCAGCGGCGTTTCCAGGACGCCTCGGGGCGCTTGTGGCGGTACTCGAAGGCGACGCCCCGGGCGATCAGGGCGAGCAGGATCAGCAGCAGCGGCAGGTAGAAGCCGGAGAAGAGGGTGGCGTACCACTCGGGGAAGGCGGCGAACATGGCGCCGCCGGCGGTGATCAGCCAGACCTCGTTGCCGTCCCAGACCGGGCCGATGGTGTTGATCAGGACGCGACGTTCCCGGTCGTCGCGGCCGAGGACGGGCAGCAGCATGCCGACGCCGAAGTCGAAGCCTTCGAGGATGAAGTAGCCGGTGAAGAGCACGGCGACGAGGAGAAACCAGATGGTGGTCAGTTCCACGGTGGGCTCCGGGATCAGTAGGCGAAGGCGAGCGGGCGCTCGGCGTCGTCGTCGGTGTCGTCGGGTTCGGCGGTGGGGGTGAGGTCGGGGACGCCGGCCTTGGCGTAGCGGACGAGCAGTTTGAACTCGATGACGGCGAGGGCGGCGTAGATGAGGGTGAAGGCGGTGAAGGAGGTGAGGACCTCGGTCAGGGAGACGCTGCGGGAGACGCCGTCGCGGGTGAGCATCTCGCCGAAGACGATCCAGGGTTGGCGGCCCATCTCGGTGAAGATCCAGCCGAAGGAGTTGGCCAGCAGCGGCAGTACGGGCAGGATCAGGCCGGCGCGTAGCAGCCATCGGCTGGTGGGGGTGCGGCCCTTGCGTTGGGTCCAGAGGACGAGCAGGGCGATCGCGGCGGCGGCCATCCCGAAGCCGATCATGAAGCGGAAGCTCCAGTAGGTGACCGGGATGATCGGGGTGTAGCTGCCGGCGCCGTACTGGCTGGCGTACTGGGCCTGCAGGTCGTTGATGCCCTGGACGGTGCCGTCGGGGTCGCCGGTGCCCAGGTACGACAGCAGGTACGGGATCTTGATGGCGAAGATCTCGCGGCTGCCGTCGAGGCTGCCGATGGTGAGTACGGAGAACGAGGCGGGGCTCTCGGTGGTGTAGAGGCCTTCGGCGGCGGCCATCTTCATCGGCTGCACCTGCGTCATGATCTTGCCTTGGATGTCGCCGGTGATCGTCACCAGGGCGGCGGAGACGAGCACCACCCAGGCGCCGAACTTCGTGGCGAAGCGGTAGGCGCCGGTGTCGGCGCTGTCGCGGTTGCGCATGACGTGCCAGAGGCCGACGGTGACGACCAGTGAGCCGGCGACCAGGAACGAGCCGGCGAGGGTGTGCGGGAAGGTGATCAGCGCGACCTTGTTGGTGAGCACGGCGACGAAGTCGGTCAGTTCCGCCCGGCCGGTCTCCGGGTTGATGGTGTAGCCGACGGGGTTCTGCATGAACGAGTTCGCGGCGAGGATGAAGTACGCGCTGAGGTTGGTGCCGATCGCGGCGGCCCAGATGCTGGCCAGGTGCAGCCGCTTGGGCAGCCGGTCCCAGCCGAAGATCCACAGGCCGATGAAGGTCGATTCCAGGAAGAACGCGACCAGGGCCTCGATGGCCAGGGGTGCGCCGAAGATGTCGCCGACGAAGCGGGAGTAGTCGCTCCAGTTCATGCCGAACTGGAATTCCTGCACGATGCCGGTGACCACGCCCATCGCGAAGTTGATCAGGAAGAGCTTGCCGTAGAACTTGGTGAGCTTGAGGTAGCGCTCGTTGCCGGTGCGGTGCCACAGGGTTTGCAGGATCGCCACCAGGATCGACAGCCCGATGGTCAGGGGCACGAAAAGGAAGTGGTAGACGGTGGTGACACCGAACTGCCAGCGGGCGACGTCCAACGCGTCCACCGGTAACCCTCCAGATGTTCATACTACGAGACGTAGTAGATACTACTGCGCGTCGTAGAAAGATGGGCAGGGTCGGGAGGCCCGAGCCGACCCGGGACCAATGACCCTGATCACCTCTGCCGGTGGACCCGGTGCCGCCCCCCACCGGCTTGCGCGCGCATGCGACCATCCACCCCTGATGGACACCCTGACCTCCCCGTGGCGACCGCCGCTGCTCTGGCGAGCCGCCCAGGCCCTCGCCCGCGCCGTCGTCGCCCTGCTCGCCCGACTGGAGGTCACCGGCGACGTGCCGGAGCACCTGCGTGGCGGGCCGCTGATCCTGGCCGCCAACCACATCAGCCCGTTCGACCCGATCGTCCTCGGCGCCGCCTGCCGCGCCCGCGGCGTCGCACCCCGGTTCATGGCCACCGGCGGGCTGTTCCGCGCCCCCGTCCTGGGCGCGCTCATGCGCCACGCCGGGCACCTGCGTGTCGACCGGGGCACCGCCGCCGTGCACCGGGCCCTCGACGACGCCGCCGCGGCCGTCGCCGCCGGCTCCGTCGTGCTCGTCTACCCGGAGGGACGCATCGGGTTGGACCCGGGCATGTGGCCCGAACGCGGCAAGACCGGCACCGCCCGGCTCGCCCTGGCCTGCGGCGCCCCGATCGTCCCGGTCGCCCAGTGGGGCTCGCACGAGGTGCTCCCCTACCGTGCGCCCAAGGGCATGCTGCGCGGCATCGCCCGCGCCCTGCTGCGGCGGCCGGTGATCCGGGTCCGCTTCGGTGACCCGGTCTACCTGCGCGACCTGCACCACGGCACCCCCGGCGTGGCGCGGCGGGCCACCGACCGGATCGTCGACGCGATCACCGACACCCTCGTGCCGCTGCGCCTCGACGAGCCCGACCGGCCCCGCCACGTCGATCCCGGGCGTCCGGTCGACACCAGCCGGGTGCACCGCCGCCGGGCGGGCTGACCCGTCGGGCCGCCCGCCCGGCCGGCGTCACGCGGGCATGCCCAGGAACGGCGCCAGTTGCTCCTCCTCGTAGGCCAGGTGGGCCAGCACCTGGTCGGTCAGCCGCGCCACCTCCCGGCGCAGCACCTCCCGGTCCGGGTTCGGCGCCGACAGGACGGTACGCAACTGCTGCAGCAGCGCGGCCATCGTCCGGTGCTCCACCTCGATCCGCTGCATGACCGGGGCCAGTTCGGGGTGGTTGTCGGCCAGCCACGGGAACAACCCGGTGTCCTCCTGCTCGTGGTGGCCGTGCAGCCCCTGGCACAGCGTCAGGCAGTTGACCCGCAGCTGCGCGCCGATCCGCGCCCCCGAGCGTTCGACCTCGTCGCGGATGAGCGCCAGCTCCCGCCGGAAGGCGTCGTGCACGGCCACCAGGGCCGCACCCGGCGGTCCGGTCGGCGAGATCGGCGGACCGGGCACCTGCTCCAGCGCCACCACCGGCAGCTGACGCCCCGCCCTGTCCTGGTACTCGGCCCACCCCGGGTGGGCCTCGGCGGCCCGGGCGAAGGCCCGGTCCCGGTCGGCGGCGTCGAGCACCTCCGCGCGGGCACGATAGGTGAAGACCCCGTCCTCGACGGTGACCATGGGGTCGGCCAGCAGGTTGCGGAACCACTGCGGGTCGCGCGGCGCGCCTCCGGCGGAGGCGATCACCAGGACCCGGTCGCCGTCGGGCAGATACCCCAGCGGGGTGGTGTGCGGGGCGCCGGTGCGCGCCCCGGTGGTGGTGAGCAGCAGCAGACGGGCGCCGTCTGACCAGCCGTCGACGCGGCCGGCGTTGGCGCGGAACTCCTCGATGACACGAGTGTTGACGTCATTGGGCATACGGGTACGAGCTCCAGGCGGACGTGCGCGCCGCAGGGCGGACGCGGAAGGGTCGGAGAACGCGGACGTCGACGGACGATCACGCGAAAGGTCGCACCGGCGAGGTGCGCGGGGACAGTGGGGGCGCGACGGGAACGACGGCACCCGGCGTGCAGGGCCTGGACGCGCGAGGCGGGCTCCGGGCCCGCCTCGGCTTCACGCGTCGGCCGGGTGCCCTGTCTCATCGTGGCCCATGGCCGACCCGGCAGTCACGACATCGACCCTAATGCCTACGTGCGCCGATGGGCAACGTGTTCCGCGTCCGCTGCCGTGTTGGAGGGGACCGACCGGATCATCGGCACGTCGACCCCGGCCGCCCGGTGGACACCAGCCGTGCCCACCGCCGCCGACCGGGCGGCTGAACCCGGGCCACGGTGGTGGCGAGGCGCCGCGTGCCGCGCCCAGCACCGGCCGCCGCGCCCGAGGGGAGCCACCCCTGTCCGGCTGCCGTGTTGTCGCTCCCGTTACCACGCGGTAAATTGACCTTCATCGTGCTCCTGATCGAGAGGCGGCAGTCCTGGACGTCGCGCTGGCCTTCGACGCCACCTACGCCCCCCACGCGGCAGTCGTGATGTCCACCGTGGCCGCGCAGACGCCGGGGCCACTGCGGTTCTGGCTGGTCGCCGGTGACGATGTCGCCGAGCGGACCCGCGTCGACATGGCCCGGGCGGCCGGGCCGGAGGCCACGGTCTGTTTCCTGACGGTGGACCCGCCACAGATCCGCCTGCCCGGTTCCCGCAACCCCAGTCTGAGCTACCTCTCCCCCGCGATGTACCTGCGGCTGCTTATCCCCCCGGCGCTGCCACCGGAGGTGGACCGGCTGCTCTACCTCGACTCCGACGTGCTCTGCACCGGCTCGCTGGCGCAGCTGCGCGACGTCGACCTGGCCGGCACGCCGGTCGGCGCGGTACGGGACGCGTTCACCCGCCGGCTCATCGACGCCGGCGGCCTACCCGGCATCTACGGTTCCCGTGACCTCGACGCCCAGGCCCCGTACTTCAACTCCGGCGTGCTGCTCATCGACGTGCCGCGGTGGAAGGAACTCGACGTCACCAGCAAGGCCCTCGACTACGTCACCCGCCACGCCCACGAGTCGCGCTTTCCGGACCAGGACGCCCTCAACTACGCGGTGTACGGCAACTGGACCCGGCTGTCCAAGCGCTGGAACCACATGATGGCGTGGCGGCTCGACCCGGGTATCGGCGGGAGCCTCACGGACGCGTCCATCCTCCACTTCGCCGGCCCGGTGAAGCCCTGGCAGCCCAGCTTCCCGAAGGGCGCGCACCGGCAGCTGTACTGGAGCCACCGTCGCCGCACCGACCCGACCGGCATCCGGCGCAGGTTGCCCGACCTCGTCCAGGGCGGCCGGTAGCGGTCCGGGTCGACACGTCAGGGACCGGCCGGCGTTCAGCGGGGCGCGGCGGTCAGCCGGGCGTCGAGCGCGTCGAGGTCGGGGACGAACCACACATGATCGGCCCGGTTGGACTCGTGCACCAGCGCCCGCAGCGCCGCGCTGGCCGCGAGGTGGGCGGAGATGTCCCCGACCACGACCAGGCGCAGCCGGTAGTTGACGAACTTCTGCATGACCTCGCCGGCGAAGCGGGTGCCGAGGGAGAAGAAGTCGGCGTCCAGCCGGCTCGCGGGCACGGCCACCACCTCCGCGCCGAGGAAGGCCGCGCCGATCAGGTCCAGCGCGTCGGCCACGGTGGCCACCGGCGGGCCGGCCGGGTCGCACACCAGCACCCCGACCCCGGCCCGCTGCTGCACCTCGTCAGCCATCGTGGGCCTCCCCCGCGAGCAGGCCGTTGCCGTCGGTGAGCACGGCGTCGAGCAGGTGCAGCACCTCGGCGGTGTCGCACGCGCCGCCGATCAACACGATCTTCATTCGCTGTCGCTCCTCGTCGTGGACGGTCTGGACCCGCAGCGGCCCGGCCCGGTGGGTGTTGACGCCGGCCAGCACGAGTGTGGCCAGCCGGTCGGCCGCCGCCCGGTCGACGCCGTCGAGCTGCACGATGCTGGAGACCTCCAGCGTGGTGACCGGGCCCGGCGGCGGCTGCGTCCGGCCGAGCAGCGCGTCGAGGTCGGCCGGGGCGATCCGGTACTGCTTGCCGATGCGCACCGCGCGCAGCCGACCCGAGCGGATGTAGCCGCGTACGGTGCGCACGTGCAGGTCGAGCAGGTCGGCCACCTGCTCGACGGAGTACATGTCGTTACCCATAGGACCCTTATTAAGCCATAACAGGGAACGATGGGGAAGTTTATTGTCGTGCCGCCCGGTGAGCACCGGCCCGTCACCCGGCGGCCACCCGCGGCAGGCATACTGCGTCGCGTGCCGACCCCATCCGGTTACCTCGACGCGCCCGGGCCACTGGCCTTCGCCCACCGCGGTGGCGCCGCCGACGGCGACGAGAACACCGCCGAAGCGTTCGCCCGGGCGGTCGGGCTCGGCTACCGGTACGTCGAGACCGACGTGCACGCCACCGCGGACGGGGTGGCCGTCGTCTTCCACGACGCGACGCTGCACCGGGTCACCGGCACCCCGGGGCGCATCGCCGACCTGCGCTGGGCCGACCTCGCCTCGGTACGCGTCGGCGGCGCGGCGGTCGTACCCCGGCTGGACGAGGTCCTGGCCGCCTGGCCGCGGGTCCGGTTCAACATCGACGTCAAGGCCGACGGTGGCGTCGAGCCCACGGTGGCCACGGTGACCCGGACGGGCGCGGGTGAGCGGGTGCTGCTGGCGTCGTTCAGCGACGCCCGGCTGGTCCGGCTGCGGGCGCTGACCCAGGGCCGGGTGGCGACCAGCCTCGGCATGCGCGGGGTGGCCCGGCTGCGGCTGGCCTCGCTGCACGGGCGGCAGCTGCGGCTGCCGGAGTCGGTGGTCGCCGCTCAGGTCCCGCCCCGCTACGGCCGGGTGCCGGTGGTCGACCGCCGGTTCCTCGCCTACTGTCACCGGCTCGGGCTACAGGTGCACGTCTGGACGATCGACGAACCCGCCCAGATGCACGACTTACTTGATCTTGGGGTGGATGGCATCATGACCGATCACGTCGGCGTGCTGCGCGACGTCTACCGCAGCCGCGGCCACTGGGCCGCCTGAACCCCCGGCGGAGGAACCCGATGGCCGAGACCGTCACCCCTGCGGTGGACACCCCTCCACCGGCCAGCACCCGCCGCGAACGCACCGGCTGGTACGTCTACGACTGGGCCAACTCGGCCTTCCAGACCACGGTCATCACCGTGTTCCTCGGCCCGTTCCTCACCACCGTGGCGGAACTGGCCGCCGGGTGCACGATCGACGCCGACAGCTGCGACGGTCACGTGTACCCGCTCGGCATCAAGGTCGCCGCCGGCTCCTACTACCCGTACCTGATCTCCCTGTCGGTGTTCCTCACCGTCTTCGTGCTGCCCGTCATCGGGGCCGTCGCCGACCGGTCGCTGCACAAGAAGCGGCTGCTCGCCGCCGCCGCGTTCACCGGCGCCGGCGCGACCATCGGCTTCCTCTTCGTCACCGGCGAGCGCTACCTGCTCGGCGGTGCGCTGTTCCTGGTGGCCAACATCGCCTTCGGCGCGGCGGTGGTCGTGTACAACTCGTTCCTGCCGCAACTCGGCGGCCCCGACGAACGCGACGCGATCTCCAGCCGCGGCTGGGCCATCGGCTACCTCGGTGGCGGCCTGCTGCTGGCGTTGAACCTCGTCGCCGTCACGGTGCTCAGCGAGGACGGCAACCCGCAACGCACCCTGGACCTGGCCCGCTGGTCCATCGTGTCGGCCGGCGTGTGGTGGGCGGCGTTCACCCTGGTGCCGCTGCGCTGGCTGCGCGAGCACCCCACCGCCGAGGCGCTGCGCGGCGGCGGCAACGTGCTCACCGACGGGTTCCGCCAGCTCGGCCGCACCCTGCGGGAGATCAAGGCGTACCCGCTGACACTGTTCTTCCTGCTCGCCTTCCTGGTCTACAACGACGGCATCCAGACCGTCATCACCCTCGCCAGCCAGTACGGCACCGAGGAACTGCGGCTGAAGCAGGACACCCTGATCGTGACGATCCTGCTGGTGCAGTTCCTCGCCTTCGGCGGCGCGCTCACCCTCGGTGCCCTCGCCCGGCGTATCGGGGCCTGGAAGACGGTGCTGCTGTCGCTGGTGCTGTGGACCGCGGTGATCGTCGGCGCGTTCCGGCTGCCCGCCGAGGCGCCGCTGCCGTTCATGCTGCTCGGCGGCGCGATCGGCCTGGTCCTCGGCGGCAGCCAGGCGCTGAGCCGGTCCCTGTTCAGCCAGCTCATCCCCGCCGGCAAGGAGGGCGAGTACTACGGCTTCTACGAGATCAGCGACAAGGGCACCAGCTGGCTCGGGCCGCTCGCCTTCGGCCTGGTGTTCCAGCTCACCTCCTCCTACCGGGTGGGCCTGGTCTCACTGCTGATCTTCTTCGTGGTCGGCTTCGCGCTGCTGGCCGCCGTGCCGATCCGGCGTGCCATCGTCGCCGCCGGCAACACCCCACCGCGCGTGCTGTAGGGCAGCGGCGTCCACCGGCCCGATCGGAACGCCTCGATCGACTAGGCTGCCCCGACGTGACCGACGACGCCGCTGACACCCCGACCTGCCTGGCCCGCCCGCTCCCGGGCCCGGACGAGGGCTTCACCGGCTGCGCCGCCGCTCGCGGCGTCGACGGCCGGCCGCTGCACGCCGCCGCGCTGAAGTTCTTCTGGGGGCCGATGGACTGCGGCAAGTCCACGATGGCGCTGCAGATGAACTACAACCACGCCCGGCAGGGCCGGCGCGGCCTGGTCACCACCCGCATCGACCGGTCCCTGGGCCCCCAGGTCACCAGCCGCATCGGCCTGGCCCACTCCGCCGTCGAGGTCACCGACTCGCTGGACCTGCGTGCCCTGGTCCGCGACACCTGGGCCGAAGGGGTCCGCGTCGACTACCTGATCTGCGACGAGGCGTCCTTCTACAACGTCGAGCACGTCGAGCAGATGGCCGAACTGGTCGACAGCTACGACGTCGACGTGTATGCGTTCGGCCTGGCCACCGACTTCCGCTCCTGCCTGTTCCCCGCCGCCCGGCGCCTGTTCGAGCTGGCCGACGAGGTGGCCCGGATCCAGATCGAGGTGCTCTGCTGGTGCGGCCGGGAAGGGCTGCTCAACGCCCGGGTCGTCGGCGGGCGGGTGGTCCGCGAAGGCGCGCAGGTCGTCATCGGCGACACGGTGGAGACCGCCGAGATGCGCTACCAGGTGCTCTGCCGGCGGCACTACCGCTCCGGAGACCTCGGCCCGCGCGCCTGACCCGTCGCCGGGGCGTCGTCCGCTCGGCCCTGCGGTCGCTCAGTACGGGTCCCCGCAGACCCGCCAGCCGCCGTCCTCCTTCACCACCGGCACCGTCCGCTGCTCGCCGGCCCCGCCGTCGCGGGTCAGCCGCACGGTGACCTCCCCCACCGGACGGCCGCCTTTCGTACGCACCGACACGTCGAGGATCTCGTGCCCGCTGACCATCGGCGGGGTCCGCACCCAACCGGCGAAACCGACCTCGCTCCACTTGCCCCGGGCCTGCGCGCACAGCCGGTCGTAGGCCCGGTCGACCTCGCCGGCGGAGACCTCCTGGAAGAACCCGTCGGCGGTCTCCCGGACCGGGCCGCTGGCCCCGGTGACCACCTGCACGTTCCACAGGCCCAGCCCGGCCACCCCGGCCACGCACAGCAGCATCGCCGAGGCGCCCAGCACCAGACCGGTGCGCACCGGCCGGTGGGGCCGCGCCGGCCGGGTCCACCCCTGCTCACCGCCCATCACCGTCGACGGTATGCGCCGCGCGGGCCCTGGCGCAGGAACATCGCCCCCTGTCGCGCCGCCGCGCCGATCGTCTACCGTCGGCGCACACCCGGAGGAGGAGCGACGGATGAGCCGCTACGTGCAGCCGGTACCGACCCCCGACGACCCGTACACCGGCGACGCGCTGCTGCGGTCCTGGCTGGAGCGGCACCTCGGCCCGGCCGGACACGCCGCCGCCAAGGGCCGCCTGGCCGACCTGGCCGCCGACGTGACCGGCCCGCTGCGCGCCGCGCACGCCGACGCCGAGGCACACCCACCCACCCTGGTCCGCTACGACGGGTGGGGCGCCCGGGTCGACCGGATCGACACCAGCGCCGGCTGGCAGGCCCAGCGGGCCGCCGCCGCCCGGCACGCCGTGGTCGCGCTGCCCTACCTGGAGTCCGCGCGCGCCAGCTTCGGCACCGCCGCCCGGGTCGTCCAGCACGCCCTGCTGCACCTGTACGCCCCGGAGTCGGCGACCTTCTCCTGCCCGGTGGCCATGGCCGACGGCGCGGCGGCGCTGCTGAGCCTGCCCGGGGTCGACCCGGCGGTACGCGGGGACTGGCTGCCCCGGCTGGTCTCCACCGACCCGGACACCGCCGTGGTCAGCGGGCAGTGGATGACCGAGTCGCAGGGCGGCTCGGACCTGTCCCGCTCCACCACCATCGGCCGGCCCGCCGCCGACGGGTCGTGGCGGCTGACCGGGGAGAAGTGGTTCTGCTCGGCCGCCGACGCGCCGATCGCCGTGGCGCTGGCACGACCCGAGGGCGCCGGCCGGGGCAGCCGGGTGCTCGCGCCGTACCTGGTGCCCCGCTACGCCGCCGACTCGCCCCTGGCCGGCGCCAGCACCGGACCGGACGCGCCCGCGCCGGGGATCACCGTGCACCGGCTCAAGGACAAGCTCGGCACCCGGGCCCTGCCGACCGCCGAGATCGGGCTGCGGGACGCCTACGCGCTGCCGCTGGGCGACCCGGCGGTGCCGGGCCTGGCCCGGGCGATGACCCTGGTCGTGGTGACCCGGGTGCACAACGCCTCGGCCGCGGCCAGCGGCATGCGGCGCGGCCTGGCCTACGCCCGGGCGTACGCGCAGAGCCGGCACGTCGCCGGCGGGCCGCTGGCGGCGAACCCTCTGCACCGGGCCACCCTCGGCGCGCTCGCCGTCGACGCAGCCGGCGCGTTCGCCCTGGCCGGGCACGCGTTCGCGCTGCTCGGGCGGGTGGAGGTCGGCGGCGACCCGGACGCCGCGGCCGAGCTGCGGGTGGTCGCGCCGCTGGCCAAGCTCGCCACCGGCCGGCTCGCCGTCTCCTCCGCCAGCGAGTACGTGGAGGCCTTCGGTGGCGCCGGCTACGTGGAGGACACCGGGGTGCCCCGGCTGCTGCGCGACGCGCAGGTGCTGCCGATCTGGGAGGGCACCACCAACGTGCTGGCCGTGGACGTGCTGCGCGCGGTGGCCCGCGAGGACGCCGGCGGCCCGCTGCTGCGCCGCCTCGACGAGGCCACCGACCTGGCCTGCCCACTGTCGCCGGAACTGGCCGACACCCTCGCCACGGTCACCGCCGAGCTGCGTGACGCCCTCGCCGGGGCCGTCGCCGACCCACGGGCCGCCGCCGTGGTGGCCGGTGCCCGGGGCCTGGCGCTGCGGATGGCGTACGCGCTGGCCACGGCGCTGCTGGTGGAGCATGCCGCCTGGGGCGACGAGCAGGCCGGGCTGGCCGCCCGACTGTGGGCGCGGCGGTGGCTGCGCCACGAGGAGATCGCCGTCGACGCCCATCGGCACCTCGACACGCTCTGTTGACGCCGGCTTGCGGCTCTCCCCGCGTTCCTCGCGGCCGGTGTGCGCGTGGTGAGCCCGGGTGAGGCCATCCTCACGACGGTCCGGGACCTCCTCGCCGAGGCCTACGCCTTCGCTGTCCGCAGGTACGCCAACCAACGCCGCCGACAGTCCTGACGTACCTGCCAGGAGATGTCAGGTACCGGCGGCAGACTGCCGGGCATGACAGTCACCGCAGACCTTGCCATGGTCAACCTGGACAGCCCCGATCCGACCGCACACGCCGCGTTCTACCACCGGGTGCTCGGATGGGAGATCACCCACGCCGAGCCCGGATACGCCATGATCACCGCCCCGACCGGTGTGTCGGTCGGCTTCGGCGCCGTCGAGGCGTACGCGCCGCCACGCTGGCCCGACACCGACTCCGGCAAGCGCTACCACCTCGACCTGTACGTCGACGACCTCGACGTGGCGGAGCAGGAGTTCCTGGCCGCAGGCGCCACGAAGCCGCAGTTCCAGCCGGGCGACGGGCGCTGGGTGGTGCTGCTCGACCCGGCCGGCCAGCCGTTCTGCATCTGTCCCCGCCCACGGGGCTGACCTGCGGCGGGCTCAGCCGCGCCGTCGTGCCCGGGCGGCCCAGATGACGTACGCCGGGTCGCGGTCGAGGTTGTGCCGGTCCCGGTCGTAGCGGCGGGTGGTACGCGGGTCGGCGTGCCCCATCGCGTCCTGCACGTCCTCCAACGGCACCCCCTCCGCGCGGGCGGTGGTGGCGAAGGCGTGCCGCAGCGAGTGCGGCGACAGCTTCGCCGCCGCCGGGATGCCGGCCGTGCGGGCCAGCCGGCGGACCAGCCGGAACACCGAGTGCCGGTCCAGGCGGGCCCCGGTCGTCGTGACCAGCAGCGGACCACTGAGCTGCTCGACGGGCACGCCCTGCGCGGCCGCCCGTGCGGACAGGTACGCGTCGAGCGCGTGCGCGGTGCCGGGGGTGAGCGCGCGGCGGCGTGGCTTGTTGCCCTTGCCGACGAACCGCACGCTGCGGTGCCCCCGTTCCGCGCCCAGGTCGGCGAGGTTCAGCGAGACCAGTTCCCCGACCCGCAGGCCGAGGTCGGCCAGCAGGGCGATCGCGGCACGGTTGCGGGCTGCGGTCGGGCCGGTGTCCGCGTCGGCGGCGGCCAGCAGGGCGTCCACCTCCTCCGGGGTCAGTCCGACGGTGGCCGAGTGGTCCCGGTCGACGCGCGGCCGGTCCGCCCCGGCGACCGGGTTGGCCTCGACCGCCCGCAGCTTCACCAGGAACTCGTACCAGCTGGACAGGGCGGAGAGCTTGCGGGCCACGGTGGCCGGGGTCAGCGGGCGGCCGGACCGCGCGCCCAGCGTGGCCTCCAACTGCCGGGCGTAGGCGTTGACGTCGAGGAAGTTGGCCCGTAACGGATCCAGCTCCCGGCCGGCGCACCAGGCCAGCCAGCCGGCGATGTCGCGCCGGTAGGCGTCCCGGGTGTGCTCCGACAGCCGACGGTTGCGCAGCCACGCCTCGGTGAAGTCGGCCGGCGCTGTCAGCAGGGCGGGCCGGGCCGGGGTGCGGGACAGGACCGGGACGTCGGGACGCAGCATGTGAGAAAGGCTCTCAGCCGTGGCGGGGAATCACCACGAGGCGCGCGGAGCAGGATCCGGCGGCCGGGTTACCGTCGTGCGGTGCGCGCCAGCCGGCTGGTCTCCCTGCTGCTGCTACTGCAGGCCAGGGGGCGGATGACCGCCCAGGAACTCGCCGACGAACTGGAGGTCTCGGTACGTACCGTCTACCGCGACGTCGAGTCGCTCGGCGCTGCCGGCGTCCCCGTGTACGCCGACCGCGGTCCGGCCGGCGGCTACCGGCTGCTCGGCGGTTACCGGACCCGGCTGACCGGGATGACCTCCGGCGAGGCCGCGGCGCTGTTCCTGGCCGGGATGCCCGGCCCCGCCGCCGACCTGGGACTCGGCGCGGTGCTCACCGCGGCCGAACTCAAGTTGCGTGCGGCGCTGCCGGCGGACCTCGCCGAGCAGGGCGACCGCATCCGGCAGCGGTTCCACCTCGACGCGCCGGGCTGGTTCCGCGACCCGGAGTCGACCCCGCACCTGACGGCGCTGGCCGACGCGGTCTGGTCCGAACGCCTGGTCGAGGTGCGCTACCAGCGGTGGAAGCGGCCCCGGGAGGTGACCCGGGTGCTGGCCCCGCTGGGCGTGGTCCTCAAGGCCGGACGGTGGTACCTGGTGGCGCGCGCCGACACCCAGGTCCGCACCTACCGGGTGGCGGCGGTCCTGGCGCTGACCGTCCTCGACGAGGGTTTCACCCGCCCCGCCGACTTCGACCTGGCCGCCTTCTGGCGGGAGTGGACCGACCGGTACGAGCGCGGCGTCTACCGCGACGAGGCGCGCATCCGGGTCACCGTGGCCGCGCTGGAGTTCATGGCGTACGTATTCCCGCCCGCGATGAGCCGGGCGGCGCGGGCTGCGGCCGGGGAGCCGGACGCCGACGGCTGGGTGCGCACCACGGTGCCGATCGAGTCGGTGCGGCACGGGCACACCGAGCTGCTCAAGCTCGGCGCGCAGGTGGAGGTGCTCGCCCCGGCCGAGCTGCGGGAGATGGTGGCGGCCAGCGCCCACGCGATGGCCGCCCTGTACCCACCGGCGGCGGGAGCGTCGCAGGCTCCCGCCGCCGGTGGGTCCGTCAGGCGGTGAGCTGCCGGTGGCCGTTGCCCCCGGCGGTGACGGTGACCCGGCGCGGCTTGGCGCGCTCGGCGATCGGGATGCGCAGCGTCAGCACCCCGTTGTCGTACCCGGCCTCGAGGCGGTCGGTGTCGAGGGTGTCGCCGAGGAACAGTTGCCGGCTGAAGGTGCCCATCGGGCGCTCGGCGGCGACCAGTTCGACCTTGTCACCGGTGGGGCGTCGCCGCTCGGCGCGGACGGTCAGCACGTTGCGCTCCACCGTGCAGTCGATGCTGTCCGGGTCCACGCCGGGCAGGTCGAACGCGGCGTGGAAGTGGTCGCCGTCGCGGTAGGCGTCCATGTGCATCATCGCCGGCCGGGCGGTGGTGCCGAAGAACTGCTCGGCGAGCCGGTCGATCTCACGGAAGGGGTCGGTACGCATCAACATCGTCGTGCCTCCTCGGTTCCCTGGGCCGAAGGTCCAGTCGAGTTGAGCCAGGGTGACTCAACTTCCTATTCGATATGTAGCGCGTGTCGGGCCGGGCGTCAACTCGACGGCAGGAGCTTCTCGAACCAGTGTTCGGCGTACCCGCCGTCGTTGTAGGCAGGGATCTCGGTGTAGCCGTGGCGGGCGTACAGCGCCCGGGCCTCCACCAGGTCGTGGCGGGTGTCCAGCCGGATCCGGTCGACGCCGAGCCGGCGGGCGCGCTGCTCGACGGCGGCCAGCAGTGCCGCCCCGCCCCCGCTTCCCCGGTGCTGCGGGTGGACGAAGAGCCGGGTCAGTTCCGCCCAGGCGGGGCGCAGCCGCAGTCCGGCGCAACCGGCGGGTCGACCCGACCGGTGGGCGACCAGCAGGAGGCCGGTCGGGGCGACGAGATCGTCGCTGGGCTCGTCCCGCAGCGCCGACTCGACCTCGCCCGGGCGTACCGGCCGGCCGTGGTAGCGGCGGACCAGCTCCTCGTAGTAGTGCCACAGCAGGCCGGTGGCGTCGGGGTGCTCGGGTCGGGTCAGGCGCACCGTCCACCCGGCGCTGTCGGACATGCTCATCTGTTGATCGTCGCCACCCGGTCAACGGGAATTCCCGGGCACCGGCGACCGTCGTGGTCGCCGGTGCCGGTGGTCGGCTCAGTGGGCGCGCGTCGGTAGCAGCGCGATCAGCGGCGCCGCCACGGCCAGGTGGATGACGCTCAGGACGATCTTGGCGCCCGTGGTCGCCTCGGTGGCGAAGACGGGGATGAGCGAGAGCAGGGTCAGGGCCACGGCCAGGGTGGTCCAGATGACGGCGGCCCGGCGCCGGGCCAGGCGCTCCAGGACGGCCAGCCCGAACCAGCCGACCAGCGCCGACCCGAGCGAGAAGATCAGCACGGGGACGAAACCGACCACGAAGGCCGGTTGTCCGGGGTTCTCGACGGTGTAGTCGACCCCGGCGATCGCACCGATCACCCAGATCGCGGCGGGGGTCAGGACGGCGGCGGCGACACCCAGCGCGCGGCGGCGCGGAGACGGGGTCGCGGTGGCGGGGTGTGCGGTCACGGTCATGCCAGCTCCTCGGTCGACGAATGGACGCATACGACCGTACCAGATAGTCTTGATCCGAACTATCTCGATTGGGACTAGCAGGTCGGGCGGCTCCCCGGGCCGCACCCACCGCCGGCCAGCCGGCCGGAGACCAGGCTGCTGATCGAGCGCAGGAACACCTCACGGTCCGCCTCGGGCAGTGTCGACAGCACGTCCCGCTGGAGCGCGGCGGCGATCTCCTGCGCCCGGTCGAGCACCTTCTCCCCCTCGACGGTCACCTCCACCAGGCGGGCCCGGCGGTCGGTCGGCGACGGGCGGCGGCGGACCAGCCCGGCGGTTTCGAGTTGGTCGAGGGTGACCACCATGGTGGTCTTGTCGATGCCACACAGGTCACCGATCTGACGCTGGGTCAGACCTCCCGGACGCGCCTTGAGCAACACGCAGTGCCCCCGCGGGGAGATGCCCAGCTCGGCCACACCCGCGCCGTGCTCCACCATGAGCGCGTTACTGGCCCACGCGAGCAGGAACATCAGGTCGGGGGCACCCGGCGAGCACGAGGTCATGCCACCGAGGCTAACAAGGCCGTCCGGATCCGGATCGTCTCGCCGACGGACGGTCAGGGACCGATCCGCCAGTAGACACCCTGCTCCCGGGCGAGCAGGCACTCGTCGACGAGATGACGGCGCAGCGTGACATGGTCCGTGCCACCGCCGTCGCACCACCGCCGCAGCAACTCGTCGACCTGGCGCTCCGGGTAACGGATCCCCGGCTCGAACGACCCGGCCACATGCGCGAGCAGCACCCGCCGCCGGCCGCGCTGTGCGGGCAGGCTCACCAGCACCCCGTCGCGCAGGAAGGTGCGTAGCACCCGCTGCTCGGGATCCTCGGACCGGCTCGGCGGCCCGGCGGTCCGTGCCGCCTCGCGCAGCCGCTCGGCATCCACCCGCAGCTCATCGCCGCTGTCGACGACCACGCCGGCGTCGGCGAGACGCCGCACCGCCGTTGCCACCTGCCGCGCGGGCAGCCCGGCGCGCGCGGCCACCGCGGCCAGGTCACCGCCGTCGAGCACGATCGCCGCGAACACCCGCCGCCGTCCGTCGTCGGCGAGCGCACCCGCCAGAGCCTGCGCCGTCATGCCCGCCACCCTGCCATTGGGATACGGGCACCGCCACGTGTTTTCAGTCGGCCCTGCCCTCGGCGTGCGGTGAGACGCGACGCAGCAGGCCGTGCCGACGCGGTGCGGCTCAGAGGGTGTGCCCGGTGGTGGCGTCCACGTGGTCGGGAACGTCCTCGTGCCGGTCCCCCACGCTCGAGGTGCCTGCCGGCTCGAACATCAGGATCGACGCGCCATCCACCGAGGACGGACGGTGCTCCACGCCACGCGGCACCACGAACACCGCGCCCCGGGGCAGCACCACCGTCCGCTCCCCGGCCGGCTCGCGCAGCGCGATGCGCAACTCACCGTCGAGGACCAGGAAGAACTCGTCGGTGTGGTCGTGGGCGTGCCAGACGTGCTCGCCGGCCACCTTGGCGATGCGTACGTCGTAGTCGTTGACCCGGGTGACGATCCGCGGACTCCACAGCTGGTCGAACGCGGCCAGCGCGCTCGCCAGGTCGATCGGCTCCTCGCTCATCGGCCCATCCTGGCACCGGCCGCGCCCATGCGGTGACCCCGCCGGTCTAGAGGAAACGGTGCATGACGTGCAGGCCGACCCGGCCCCGCTGCGGATGCGCGAAGGACTCCGGCACGGTGCCGATGACGGCGAACCCGAGCCGCCGGTAGAGCCGCACCGCGACCTCGTTGGACTCCGCCACGGCGTTGAACTGCATCGCCGCGTACCCCTGTGTGCGGGCCCAGGCCAGGGCATCCTCCGCCAACGCGCGGCCCACGCCCCGGCCGCGCGCGTCGGCGGCGACCATGAAACTGGCCGTGCTCACATACCGACCCGGACCGGGCCGGTTGGGGCCCATCTTCGCCGTGCCCAGCACCTGATCGCCGTCCATTGCGACCACCGTCCGCCCCGGCGGGGCCTCCACCCACACCTCGCGCAGCACCTTCGCCGGCCAGGCCGGGTCGTACGGGAACGTGTCACCAGCGGCGACGACCTGCGCGACGATCGCCTCGACGGCCGGCCAGTCGGTCTCCACGAAGTCCCTGATGATCATTCGGGCAGACTAGTGGCCGGTGCCCCACGACCCCACCGAATTACCCGGCGGTCGCGACCACCACGAGTTCGCCGTCCTCGCCCGCACCGACCGCCTCGCCGTGCCAGCCACCGTGGACACGGTCCACCCGGAACCCGGCGGCGGTCAGGTCCGCGCGCAGCCGCGCCTCGTCCCGAAAGCGCAGCACCGCCCGGCTGCGCAGCCGCTCACCGCCGGGAAACCGGTAGTGCCGGCGGAGCTCGACCAGGCCGCCGCCGCGCACGGCGGTCACGTCCGTCCAGACCCGCACCACCTGGCCGTCCGGCAGCGGTACGTGCCGACGCGAGTCGACCGGGTTCCACCGCTCCCACCGCCGGTCGGCCGGATCGCGGGAGTCGAACAGCAGCCGACCGCCGTCGACCAGCGCGGCCCGCAGCGCCGCCAAGGTCGCCCGCCACTGCCCGTCGTCGGTCAGGAACTGCGCCACGTGGCTCGTCATCAGCGCCACGTCGTACACCCCGACCGGCAGCACCTCCCGGCTGCCGGCGACCCAGCTGACCCGCTCGGCGCCCGGCTTGGCCCGCGCGGCGGCCAACGACGCGCGGGCCGGATCCACGCCGGTGACGGTGTGTCCGGCCGCGGCGAGGGCGAGGGTCAGCCGACCGGTGCCGCAGCCGAAGTCGAGCACCCGCAGCGGTGCCGTGCCGACCTCGGTGAGGAAGAAGTCGTCGTCGGCGGACCAGCCACATTCGGCGTCGTAGACCGCGACGAGACGGGGGTCGGTGAACTCCGCGTCACGCACCGCCGCACCGTAACCGGACGTGCGTCGGCCCGGCGAGGCGTTTCCCGCCGACGTGGACCGGGCTGCTGCCCGACGACCGGCTGAGGTAGGCCGGCGCACGCCCCGGCGAAAGGCAGCGACGACCGGCCGCCCTACGCCGTGACGGCCTCGGCGACGACGCAGGCGATGTTGTCCGGCGCCCCCTGCTGGTACGCGGCCTCGACCAGGCGTCGCACGAGGTGCTCCGGGTCGGCCTCGGCGGCGAGGACGGACCGGATCGTGGCGTGCGCGACGACGGCGGACAACCCGTCCGAGCAGAGCAGGTAACGGTCGCCGGCCATGACGGTACGCAGCGCGAGGTCCGCCTCGACCTGGTGGCCGCCCGCGCCCAGGGCCCGTACCAGCAGAGCGCGCTGTGGATGCGTCGCGGCCTGGGCATGGTCGAGCCGGTCCTGGTCGACCAGCGACTGAACGTAGGTGTGGTCCCGGGTGAGCAGGGACAGCTCGCCGGCGCGCAGCAGGTAGGCCCGGGTGTCACCGATGTGTGCCAGGGCCAGCAGGGACCCGGAGCGCAGCATCGCCGTCAGGGTGGTGACGGGCTGGTGGTCCTCCAGTGCCGCCTCGCGTACGGTGCGGTCGGCCTCGGCGAGCGCGCCGGCCATCAGTGCGAGCAGGTCCCCCGCCGGCGCCTCGACCGGCTCCAGGGCCCGCAGCGTGTCGATCGCGGCGGCGCTGGCAGCCGCGCCCCCGGGGCCGCGTAGCCCGTCGGCGACCGCCAGCAGTCGCTCACCGGCGTACGCGGCGTCCTCGTTGCTGTCGCGCACGGCTCCGGCCACGCAGTGCACCGCGTGACGGAAGGTCAGCGCCTGGTTCGCATCGGACATCGTGGTGCCCCTTCCTGAGAGGTGATCGACGAGGAAGGTGGCGATGCGTCTGCGGGCAGCCGTGTCGGCGGCGACGCGCACCCAGTACGCCTCGATCGCCGCGGCGGCCGCCTGCGGATCGAGACGGCAGACCGCCCCGATCTCGGCCAGCGGCATGCCGATGCGGCGTAGCTGGGCGATCAGCCGGGCCTTGGGCAGCTGGTCCGGGTCGTAGAACCGGTACCCGGACTCGGGATCGACCGCGGCCGGCGCCAGCAGGCCCGACTCGTCGTAGAGCCGCAACGCCTTCGGCGTCAGCCGCGCCGCCCTGGCGAACGCCCCGATGGTCAACAACCCCACGTCGACATCCTCCTCGTGCCGGCCACCTCGGCCGGCACGACCCAGGCTGGGGTCTGCCCGAGGGTGAAGGTCAAGCGCCACGGGCGCCCGTGGCGAAGGGAAGTCTCTACTCCTCGGGTCCCACGCGTCGACGCACGGGAACAACAGAACAGACATTATGGTGTGCGATTGATTTGCCCGTTACGCCCGAGCAGATTAGTGGATTGCCGTTAATGATAATCCAATAATCTGCTCGGGCATGAGGGCTGTCGGGGCGGTTCTATGGCCGGTTCCCGCGTGGCCGCGCTGACGGTGAGGATGGCCAAGTACCGCTGGCACACCCAGGGTCAGTGCCTGGGCGTGGCGGTTACGGGTTCTGCAGTTGCTGCATGATCAACCTCACGAAGTGGTTCATGTCGGCCTGCAGGCACGGTTCTTGGCTGTGCTTGCCAGTGCATCCGGGGGCCCACGTGCTGCCGTCGTGGTAGTCGATGAAGTGGTGAGGGATACCCGCTGCGGTCAGGTTGGCGGCGGTCACCAGGGCGGTCTGCCTTACCCGGTTCTCGGCCACCGCCTGGACCGGGTCGTCCAGCAGGTTGCCGCCGTCGCCGGTGTACATCGCCACACCCATGCCGCGCAGCGACGCGACATGTTGGGCAGGGCTCTGCGCGTTCCAGACACCGTCCAGCGGCCACACCGGCAGGCCGAAGATCGCGTCGATCGGGACGATCGGGACGCCGTAAGACTCCAACTGGGTGCTGGCGACAACGGCGGCGCGTATCTCCGGGTTCACCAGGTCGAGGTCGCCGGAGAAGCTGCCCACATAGCTGAACAGGTCCGGCCGGTGCTCGGCGTAGCGGAAGGCGCCGAAGCCGCCCATCGAATGACCGGAGATCGCCCTGCCCTGCCTGGTGGGAATGGTCTTCAAGTTGGTGTCGATCAGCGGGATCAGCTGATCGAGATGGAAGAACTGCCAGTTCTGCGGGCCGAGCGCGCCAGGGTTGACCCAGTTGGAGTACCAGCCGCGGCCGCCGCCGTTGGGAGTGACGGTGATCAGCGGCACGGCTGCAGTCGCCTGCTCGACGATCCTCTTGGTCCTGGACGCGTTCGGGTACTCGGGGGCTCCGTGCAGCGTGTAGTGCACCGGATAGCGGGCAGCGGCGGTGCTGTCATACCCGGCCGGCAGGGTAACCATGATGACGTGCTCCCCGGAGACCTGACCCGGGAGCACGGTGTAGGCAGGGACCTGGTCAGAGCGCACCGTGAAGGTGAAGGTGCGTTCCTCGGCGTCCACCCACGCAGGCTGTCTGGTCACGGTGATCCCGAAGCCGTCGTCGAAGCGCGGAGGCGTCGTCCCGGCGTGTGCCGCGGGAACAGCAGGTCCCCACGCGGCGGTGAGAAAGAGGCTCTTCGAAGTTGAGCGGGGTTCGCTGCTGGAGGCGGCCCGAGCGTGAAGGGCTCGCAGCTCATCGGTGATCATCTGAGTGTCTAAGTCGGATGGTCACAAGTGAAGAGCTGCGAGCATGGTCAACGATACGACCCGGCTGCTGGGTCTGGACGGCCTGGTGGCCGAGCGGGTCGAGCTGGACGCCACCGGCGTCCCGGTGGTGCACCTGGCCACCGGTTGTGAACAGGCGCGATGCTGCCCGCAGTGCGGGCAGCGGGCGGTCCGGATCAAGCAGTGGACCACGACCCGGCCGCGGGACCTGCCGGTCGGAGGCCGGCCGGTACGGCTGCGCTGGCGCAAGCGACGCTGGTACTGCCCGACCCCGGCCTGCCCGCGCCAGTCGTTCACCGAACACGTGGCCCAGGTTCCGGCCCGTGCCCGGCTGACCACCCGGCTGCGTCAGGCGGCGGGTGCGGCGGTCGCTGACGGCGGCCGCACGATCGTGCAGGCCGCCCGGGACCACGGCGTCTCGTGGCCGGTCGTCGCGGGCGCATTCACCGCCCACGCGACCAAGGTGTTGCCGGCCGAGCCCGAGCCGGTCACGGTGCTCGGCATTGACGAGGTCCGCCGCGGCAAGCCCCGCTGGGCCTGGGACGAGCAGGCCGGCTCGTGGACCACGACCGCGGACCGGTGGCACGTCGGCTTCGTGGATCTGTCCGGCGGACAGGGTCTGCTCGCCCAGGTCGAAGGCCGGACCACCGTCGCGGTCACCGGCTGGCTGACGGACCGCCCGCCCGTCTGGCGCGACCAGGTCCAGGCGGTGGCGATCGACATGTGCACCGTGTTCAAGAGCGCCGTCCGGCAGGTGCTGCCGCACGCGCTGCTGGTCGTTGACCACTTCCACGTCGTGCAACTGGCCAACCGCGCCGTCACCGAGGTCCGCCGCCGCGTGACACTGACCCAGCGGGGACGCCGCGGCCGCGGCGCCGACCCGGAATGGCGGATGCGTAACCGGCTGACCCGATCCGCTGCCCGCATGCCCGGCAAACACGTCGACCGCCTCGTCGACACCCTCGAGGCACTCCCAGCGCCGATCGGTGCTCCGATTCTGGCTGCGTGGAACGCCAAGGAAGACCTGCTCGACCTGCTCGCCACCGCCCGCACCCAGCCCGACCGGGAACAGATCCACCGGCTGCTGCACCGCTTCTACGCCCGCTGCGCCGCCACTGACCTGCCCGAACTACACCGGCTCGCCACCACCATCGAGACCTGGTGGCCACAGATCCAGGCGTTCCTGACCACCGGCATCACCAACGCCGGCTCAGAAGGCACCAACCGAGTCATCAAAACCGTCGCCCGCGACGCCTACGGCTTCCGCAACCCCGAGAACCAGCGCCTACGCACCCGCACCGCCACCACCCGACGCCACCGCGGACAACTCAACCCCGCTTAACTTCGATGAGCC
>NZ_FMDN01000039.1 GCF_900090245.1 Micromonospora halophytica | reverse complement strand
GCCGCGTTAGTGACCACACCAGCACCGATCCGCGAGCAAACGCCCACGTCAGCGGCACCCACGATCACAAGATCGCCAGAACGCTACAACTCAGGCCTGATGGCGGCGCAGATCGCCAGGACGGCGAGGGCGGCCAGGGCGAGGGTGGTGAAGCGGTGCCAGGAGTCCCAGCGGCGGACCTGGTGCTGGTCCAGGCCGACCTGGCTTTTGGCGGCTTGGAAGGATTCCTCGACGGTCCAGCGGATCCCGGCGACCCGGACGAGTTGGGCGAGGGTGGCCGGTTGCGGGGTCCAGCAGCGGTAGAAGGCCAGCTCGCCGGTGGTGGTGTTCTTACGGATCAGGAGGCTGTGGTGGCCGCCTTCGTCGGGGTCGGCATCGGTGGTCACGTCGTCGAGCCAGGCCCAGTCGTAGTAGCGGGGCCCTTTCGACCCGGCCCCTGCGCTGCGGCGCTGCCACGCCGAGGCGGGTAGTTCGGTGGCGACCTGGTCGGCGCGAACCCGGGTCTTGCCTCCGTCGAGAGGTACCAGGTGGCTGCGGGACACGGCCAGGACATAACCGAGACGATGTTCGCGCAGGTGGCTGCGGAAGACGCTGCTGTTGCCGTAGGCCTCGTCCGCGGCAGCCCACCCGGCTGGCACGCCGGCGTCGACGGCTGCGGTGATCATGTCGGCGGCAAGGTCGGGTTTCGTGGCGAACTCGACCTCGTCCGGGACACCGGCGGCCCGGCAGCGGTCCCGGTCCTCGGTCCACGACACCGGCAGATACACACGTCGGTCGATCAGGGTGTGCCCGTGCCCGCTGGCATAGCCGAGGAACACCCCGACCTGCGCGTTTTCGATCCTGCCGGCGGTGCCGCTGTATTGGCGTTGCACCCCGACCGAATGCAGGCCCTTCTTCAGGTCCCCGGTCTCGTCAACGACCAGGACCGCGTCCGGGTCACCGAATCGGTCGACGACCACCGCCCGCAGGTCATCGCGGACAGCATCCGGCGTCCCACACCGCCCGATACAACAGCCGCTGCATCGCATCCGGCCGGGCGTGTCCGGCCTGCTCCGCCAACTGCCAACAGGTCTTGACCTCGATATCGGCCAGCAGCCCGGTCACGAACGCCGCGGCCGTGCGACGCGGCTCCACCCGCCCGAACCGGCCCGCGAAACAGGCGAGCACCCCGGCCAGAACCCACCGCCATCGGGCAACGTCTACGCTGTGGCACGCGGCCACCACCGGATCTGAAGTTATGTCCACAACGTACAGACGATCATGCGGTGGCCGCCACGCGCCCACCCCGCTCCACCAGCGGCATCTCAAACGGCGACTGCCGTACTAGCCTCGGCCCTTCGTTAAGGGGTGTCCAACCTGAGTTTGGTCACCGCCTCGCGGCGCGATGGGGCGTAGTGCTCCTGGCTCCGGAGCGCGCGCAGGGAGAGAGGGCGCATGTCCGTCCACACCCGGTCGATGTGGGCGAGGCACTCCTCCTTGGTGCCGTGCACGCCGACGTCGCGCCAGCCCGGAGGGAGCTCGGCGGACTCCGGCCAGAGGGAGTACTGCTCCTCGTGGTTGACGAGGACGGCGTAACGGGTGGACACGAGCACCTCCGGAGCTAGCGAAAACGGTTGATGGCAGTCAGGTGGCGGTCACGCATGGCGGGATCGGTGACGCCGCGGTCCTCGGTGGGGGACAGGCACAGGACTCCCACTTTTCCTTTGTGGCGGTTGTGGTGCAGGTCGTCCACGGCCTGGCCGACGTTGGCCAGCGTGTACACGGTGGAGAGAGTGGGGTGCACTCGGCCGCGGAGGATGAGGCGGTTGGCCTGCCAGGCCTCGTGGTAGTTGGCGAAGTGGGAGCCGAGGATCCGTTTCACGCTCATCCAGAGATAGCGGTTGTCAAACTGGTGCTGGTAGCCGCTCGTGGAGGCGCAGGTGACCACCGTGCCACCGCGGCGGGCGACGTAGACCGAGGCGCCGAAGGTCTCCTGGCCGGGGTGCTCGAAGACGATGTCGACGTCCTCGCCGCCGGTCAGCTCGCGGATGCGGGAGCCGAGGCGGCGCCACTCGCGGGGGTTCTGGGTGTGCTCGTCGATCCAGAAGCGGTAGCCTTCGGCCTCGCGGTCGATGATGGCCTCGGCGCCCATGCGCCGGCACACCTCGGCCTTGCTCTCGCTGGAGACCACGCAGATCGGGGTCGCGCCGCTTGCCAGGGCGTACTGGACGGCGTACGAGCCCAAGCCGCCCGCAGCGCCCCAGATCAGCACGTTGTCGCCCAGCTTCATGCCGGCGCCGTGGTGGGAGACGAGCTGTCGGTACACCGTCGAGTTGACCAGGCCCGGTGCGGCCGCCTCGGCCCAGGTCAGGTGGGCCGCCTTGGGCATGAGCTGGTTGGCTTTGACGAGGGCCAGCTCGGCCAGGCCGCCGAAGTTGGTCTCGTAGCCCCAGATGCGCTGCTCGGGGTCGAGCATGCTGTCGTCGTGCCCGGCGGCGTCCTCCAGCTCCACCGACAGGCAGTGCGCGACCACGCGGTCGCCGGGCCGCCAGCGCCGCACCCCGGGGCCGGTCCGTAGCACGACACCTGCGAGGTCCGAGCCGACCACGTGGTAGGGCAGGTCGTGCCGGGCCGCCGGGCCGCCCGTTCGCGCGTACCGTTCGAGCATCGCGAAGGTGGGCACCGGGGAGAACAGCGCGCTCCACACGGTGTTGTAGTTCACCGCGCTGGCCATCACGGCGATCAGGGCCTCGCCCGGCCCGGGCTCCGGCGTCGGGACCTCCCGTACGTGCAGGGAGTCGGCGGGTTTGCGGTCGCGGAGCGGGACGCCGTCGAACATCGTCTGCTCGTCCTTGAGCAGGACGGCGGCGCGGTAGCTCTCGGGCACCGGCAGCGCGGCGACCTCGCCGGGGGAGGTGGCCCCTTCGAGCGTCTCCGCGAACCCGGGGATCATGCGGCCACGTCGGCGGTGATGACCCGGCCGATCGCGTCGGTGACCTCCGCGGCGTGGTCGTTGAGGTAGAAGTGGCCGCCGCTGTAGGGCGTCAGCGAGAAGCCCGCCGTCGTGTGCTCGCACCACGCTGCGGCTTCTTCGAGCGTCACCCGGGGGTCCGCCCGCCCCGTGTGTACGTGGATCGGCGTGCGCAGCGGCGGGCCTGGAACCCACCGGTACGTCTCGGCGGCCGTGTAGTCGCCCCGGATCGCCGGCAGCGCCATCCGTATCAGCTCGTCGTTACCGAGCAGCGACGAGTGTGTGCCGCCGAGGGCGCGAAGCTCCCGGAGCAGGCCCTCGTCGTCGAGTTGATGGGTGGTCTCGACGTGGTGCCGGGACGGCGCTCGGCGGCCGCTGACGAACAGCGCCAGCGGGGTGACGGCGCGGTCCTCGAGTCGCCGGGTGAGCTCGAAGGCGAGTGAGGCGCCCATGCTGTGCCCGAAGAGCGCCAGCGGCCGGTCGGCGTGGGCCAGCACGTACGGGGTGAGGGCGTCGGCCAGCTCGGCGATCGACTCGAGGCATCGCTCGCCGCGGCGGTCCTGGCGTCCGGGGTATTGCACCGCCAGCACCTCCACTGCCGGGCTCAGCCGTGCCGAGACGGGGAAGAAGTAGCTGGCGGATCCGCCGGCGTGCGGCAGGCAGACCAGTTTCGCGGCGGCCGTGGCGGCCGGATGGTAGGTGCGGATCCACAGGTCCGCGGCGGAGCCGCGTGCCACGCCGGTCACGATCGGGCCCCGCTCGCGGTGGCGGTGGCGACGACCAGCACGCAGCCCAGGTCGACGGCGGCGGTGAGCGGCATGTTGGCGGCCGCGACCGCTTGCTGCTGCGCCGGGTCCATCGTGGCCGCGAAGGCGGCCTGGTCCTCGGCCGAGGCGCTCATCATGCGCGCGAGGGAGAGGTGCACCGTGTTGGCGGTCAGGTCGAGCAGCTCGACCGGCTCGAGCCCGCTCTCGGCCAGCAGATCCGGGTATCGCGCGAGCGACGGCAGCGGGGTGAAGGTGGCGTTGGCCGGCGGGGTTACCTGGTCCGGGGCGGCGCGCTCCACCAGGTCGGTGGCGACCAGCCGGCCGCCGGGCCGCAGCACCCGGCCCACCTCGCGCAGCGCCCGGCCGCGGTCCATGTGCAGGATCGACTCGAACGCCAGGACGGCGTCGAAGGAGTCGTCGGGGAACGGCATCGCGGTGCCGTCGGCCACCTGGAAGCTCACGCGGCCGGCCAGTCCCTCCCGGCGGGCTCGGTCGTTGGCCTGCTCGACCTGGTCGCGGCTGATGGTGATGCCGACGACCTCGACCTCGGCGGCGCGGGCCAGACGCAGGGCCGGCTTGCCGATGCCGCAGCCCAGGTCGAGGACGCGGTCGCCGGGAGCGGCGGCGAGCCGGTCGACGACGAGGTCGGTGAAGCGGTCGGTCGCCACCGCGACCGTGCTGGTGTCGTCGGGGCCGTCCCAGTATCCGAAGTGAAAATTGTCGTCCCACAGTTTTTGCATGACGGGGCCGACGATGTCGTAGTAATCGATCACCGCAAGGTCGTCACGATCCGGATCGACCAACGATCTCACGCTCCCCGGTGGTTGGCGGTCGGTAAATGGCGCACCACATTTAGTCACGCGTTATAGCGCGTATGCGAAGAGCTCTTCTCGTGGCATCGACGCCAATGGGACTGCACATGTGTCGACGCGATCGGCGCTTGTGGAAAGTCGCCTCCGCAGGCGGGGAGCCGCTGCCGGGCGAACCGTCCGGCGGGCAAATGATCATCCCCTACGCTTCAGCCACAGTAGACCACCGCTGCCCGTCCGGGACGCTCCCGGGGTGCTTCCGCGATCGCTGAGACTCGCCGGATGCCTGCTCCATCTCCTGCCTCTCGCTCGTTGTGAGCTGCGAAAACTCGGACTGCTCGCGGGAGGCGAGGTGCGCGGGTTCTCGGCTGACCCTGGTTGTGGCGGCCCGGGGCGCCGGTGCCCGACGGTCGCGGGAGCACTCCGGCCGGCGCGGCAACCTCTAGCCGCGCCGGCCGGTCGTGGTCCACTGAGGCCGAACCATACACCGGGCGAGAGTAGATCATCTACATCGATTTCTCTTGACATTTCGATGATCGGATGGCATAGGAAATCGGCGTGTGATCTGGACCACATTGACGCTTCATGATGCGACTTGCATGCTGGGGGTATGGTGTGGGGAACGGCCAAAATGGCCACGAAGATGTTTATCTCCCGCTCGATGTTGGGGTTACTTTCCCGTACGGGAGATCCGGTTGCACGTCTTATTTCGAGGCGTCCCGAAGAAGATCCCTACCCCATTTACGAGCGCATCAGATCTGGTGGCGAACTGGTGAAGGGCAGTATCGGCGCCTTCGCCACCTGTGATCACGCGATGGCGTCCGCGATCCTCTCGGACAGCAAGCGGTTCGGCTCGTTCGCCGTGGCCAAGCACAAGCCCATCGACACCACCGTCCACGACGACGAGGGGCGGCGGCTCATCGTGCCGATGGACGACTCGTTCCTGGCGATGGACCCGCCCGACCACACCCGCCTGCGCCGCATGGTGGCGCCGTGGTTCTCGCCCCGGGCCATCCGGCAGCGCACCGAGACCATCGAGGCCATGCTCGAGGAGATCCTCGACGAACTCGGGCGCCGGGGCGGCGGCTGGGACGCGGTCAACGACCTGTCCGTCCGGGTGCCGATCCGGGTGATCGCCGCCTTCTTCGGCATCGGTGAGGACAACTACGAGGACTTCCGGCGCTGGGGCGGCATCATCGGCACCTCGGTGGACGGCATCCGCACGATGAGCGACCTGCGCGACTTCCGGCAAATGCTGATCGAGATGCGTGACTTCTTCGACGACCTGATCGCCAAGCGCACCAAGGATCCGGGCGACGACCTGGTCAGCTTCATGGTACAGGCCGCACCCGACGGCGAGCCGCTAACCGGCGACGAGATGATCGCCACCTGCGGCGTCCTGCTCGGCGCGGGGTTCGAGACGACGGTCAACCTCATCGGCAACTGCATCCTGACCGTGCTCGGCCACGAGGACGTGCGGCAGCGGCTGCTGGCCGACCCCGAACTGATCCCGGGCGCTGTCGAAGAGGTGCTCCGCTGGGACGCGCCCGTGCAGTACCTGCTGCGGGTCACCACCGAATCGGTGACCATGGCCGGCGTCGACATTCCGGCCGACGCGCCGGTGTTCGTCGTGGTCGCCGGTGCCAACCGCGACCCCCGGGTCTTCGGCGACGACGCCGCCGAGCTCGACATCACCCGGCCCAACAGCCGCAAGCACCTGACCTTCGGCGACGGCATCCACCTCTGCGTCGGCGCCGGCCTGGCCCGCATCGAGGCAGCCGCGACGCTGCGGGTGCTGCTGCGCAAGTTTCCCGACCTGCAGCTCGCCGACGGCGCGCAGCGCCGGCCGACCCGGGTCGTCCGCGGCATGACCACGCTGCCCGTCCGGCAGCCCGTCGCCGGGGCGGCCATGGCCTGACCGTCCGCACGCCAGGAACACACAAGACAGACAACGGGGGAAGGAAACACCATGACGGACCACGCGCGGCAGCTGCTCGCGACCGCCACCGACCAGCTCGCGCCGGCGCCGGGCGACAACGCCTTCACCGAGCTGGCCGCGCGGGGCGAGCTCGCCCGGCACACGATGCTCACCTACGTCGCCGCCGAGACCGTCATCTTCACCAGCGACCAGGGCAGTTTTCTCACCTTGGCCGGTCGCTCGGCCGGTGCGGAGCGCCAGTTCTTCCTCGGCCTCGCGATGGGCGAGACGATGGGCCTGGCCGCCCTTCCGGCGCTGGCGAATGCGTACGAGGGAACCGCGCCGCCGCTGGACGCCGAGGCCGACGCGCTGTGCCGCGCCTACCCGTCGTACGTCGGCTGGCTCGCGCTCAACGCGGACCCGGCCGATGTCGTCTTCGGTCTGCTCGCCAACTTCCCGCACTGGTGCCAGGGCTTCGCCGTGCTCGCCAAGGCGCTGCGGCAGCACCACGGCCTGGACGACGCGGCCGCTGCCTTTCTCGACGCGCTCAGCGTTCCCAATCCGCAACTGCAGGAGCAGGGCGCCGGCATCCTCGCGGACCGGCTCGCCGGTGGCTGGAAACCCGACACCGCACGGTCCTACGCCCGCCTGCTGCGCAGCTACGACTTGCTGTTCTGGAACACCCTCGCCGCGTCGCAGCGTTGAGAACACGCACCACGGATGGGACGCCACATGTTTGTGCCCCGAAGTTTCGCGGTCGAGGACGCCGGGCCCGTCGTCGAGCTAATGAGATCGAACCCCCTGGCCTGCTTCGTCCTCGGCGGTGAGAGCCCGTCGGTGTCCCACCTGCCGGTGGTGTTCGCCGACGACGACGAGCGGGACGACCTGGCCGGCATCACCCTGCTCACGCACATGAACCGGCAGAACCCGCTGTGGGGGTCGCTCTCCGACGGTGCGCGCGTGCTCGTGGTCTTCCAAGGGCCGCACGGCTACGTGTCCCCGACCGTCTACGGCGTGAGCCCGGCTGCCCCGACCTGGAACTTCACCGTCGTCCACGCGCACGGCGTGGTCCGGCTCCTCGGGGCCGGCGAGCCCGCGCTGCGCGTGGTGAAACGGACCGTGCAGGTCCTCGAGGGCCGCTTCGGCGCGGGCTGGGACATGACCGGCTCGCTCGGCTACTTCGAGCGCATCGTGCACGCCGTCGGCGCGCTGGAGATCCACGTCGACGCGGTGCAGAGCATGTTCAAGCTGTCCCAGGATCAGCCGGTCGAGCTGCAGTCCAAAGTGGCGGCGGCGTTCGCCGGCAGCGGCCGCGGCACCCACCGCGAACTAGCCGAGCAGATGTACACGCACCTCAGGCTGAAGGCGGACGTCGATGGCTTCTGAACCGCCGGCCGGTCTGCAGAACGCGCTGCGCCGTCTGATGGAGCACACCCGGCCCACCGGTCCGGCCGGGATCCCCCGAGCCGACCGTGCTGCCGCCCTGCCGCTGTCCTACGCGCAGCAGCGGCTGTGGCTGGTGGACCGGCTCGCTCCGGGTGCGGCGTACAACGTGCCCCTCACCCTGCGCATGCGGGGCCCGCTCGACATCGGCCGGCTCGGCGCGGCGCTGACCGCCGTGGCCGAGCGGCACGAGGTGCTGCGCACGGTCATCGTCGACGAGGACGGCCGGGCGGCGCAGCGGATCCAGCCGCCGGCGGCGGTGCCGGTCGCCACCGCCGCCGCGGCCGGCGAGGCCGCTGCGGCGCGGTTGGTCGCCGCCGAGATCGCGCGGCCGTTCGACCTGGCCCGCGGGCCGCTGATCCGGGCGCTGGTGGTCCGGCTGGCCGACGACGACCAGGTTCTCGCGCTGACCATGCACCACGTGGTCACCGACGCGTGGTCGCAGGCGATCCTGTGGAAGGAGCTGTCCACGGCGTACGCCGCGCTGTCCGCCGGGTCCGAGCCGTCCTGGGCGCCGTTGCCCGTGCAGTACGCCGACTTCGCCGCCTGGCAGCGGCAGTGGCTGACCGGGCCGGTGCTGGACCGGCAGTGGGCGTACTGGCAGCGGCAGCTTGCCGGGCTCCCGGCCGCCCTCGACCTGCCCACCGACCGCCCTCGCGAGGCCGTGATGGCCTACGAGGCCGGCTCGTGCGCATGGGAGATCCCACCGGCGGCGGCACGCGCTGTGCGCCAGCTCGGCGAGCGGGAGAACGCGACGCCGTTCATGGTGCTGCTGGCCCTGTTCCAGCTGGTGCTGGGCCGCTACGCGGGTACCGACGACGTGGCGGTGGGCTCACCGGTGGCGAACCGGCCGCGGGCCGAGCTGGAGGGGCTGATCGGGTTCTTCGTCAACACGGTGGTGTTGCGGGCCGATCTGTCGGGCGATCCGTCGTTCCGCGCGCTGGTGGGCCGGGTGCGGGAGACGGCGCTGGGCGCGTTCGCGCATCAGGAGCTGCCGTTCGAGCATCTGGTGGAGCGGCTGGCCCCGGAGCGCGACCTGTCCCGCAACCCGCTGGTCCAGGTCGTCTTCCAAATCGCCGGCAGCGTTCCCGACTTCGCGGCGTGGCCCGGGGCGACAGCGTCGATCTTCCCGGCTGGCCGTGAGTTCACCCGGATGGACCTCGAGGTCTACCTGTTCCCGGCGCCGGACGGCGGCCTGTACGGACGGGTCGTCCACAGCCGCGCGCTGTTCGACGACGCCACCGTCGAACGCCTCGTCGAGCACCTCGGCCGCGCCCTCGACCAGGTCCTCGCCGACCCGGACCGGCCGATCTCGGCGGTCGACCCGCTCGGTGCCGAGGAGCGCGACGACCTGCTGCGGGTCCGCAACGACACGGCTCGGCCGCTGCCCGAGGCGTCGCTGCCGGACCTGTTCGACCAGGTGGTGACCCGCACTCCGGACGCTGTCGCCCTCGAGCTGCCCGGGGGCGAGCGGATGACGTACGCCGAGCTCGCTGCGCGCGCCTACCGGCTCGCGCACCGCCTGCGCGCGGCCGGAGTGTCGGGCGAGGAGCCGGTCGGGCTGTATCTCGACCGCGGGGCGAGCATGATCGTGGCGATCCTCGGCGTGCTCGCCGCGGGCGGCGCCTATCTGCCCCTCGACCGCCGGGATCCGCGCGCCCGCACCGAGCAGATCCTCGCCGGGTCGGCCGCCCGGCTGGTGCTCAGCGAGCGGCCGGACGAGTTCTCCGGCGTCATCGTGCTGCCCGTCGAGGCGCCCGGCGGCCCGGCGACCCGGCCCGCCGTGCGGCCGCATCCGGATGCGGCGGCCTACGTGATGTCCACGTCCGGATCGACCGGCGTGCCCAAGGGCGTCGTGGTGACCCACCGCAACGTGGTCGCGCTGGCGCTGGACGAGCGGTGGCGCAACGGCAATCACGACCGGGTCCTGCTGCACTCGCCGCATGTCTTCGACGCCTCCACCTACGAGATCTGGGCCCCGCTGCTGGCCGGTGGCTGCGTCGTGGTGGCGCCGCCCGGCGAGCTCGGGCTGCACGAGCTCGGACGGGCCATCGTGGCTGGGCGGGTCGGCGGCCTGTGGCTGACCGCCGGCCTGTTCTCCGCGCTGGTCGCCGAGAATCCCGGTTGTTTCCGCGAGGGCCGGGTGCGGGAGGTCTGGACCGGCGGCGAGGCGGTGCCGTCCGAGGCGGTGACCACGCTGCTGGCCGTCAACCCCGAGATCACCGTGGTCGACGGATACGGGCCGACCGAGACCACCACCTTCGCGACCTCGTACGCGATGACCGCCGACCGGCCGCCGCGCGGTCCCGTGCCGATCGGCCGGCCCATCGACAACAGCCGGGTGTACGTGCTCGACGACCGGATGCGGCCGGTGCCGACCGGCGTCGCGGGCGAGCTGTGCATCGGCGGCGCCGGTGTCGCGCGCGGCTACCACCGCCACCCCGGCCTGACCGCCGAGCGATTCCTCGCCGACCCGTACGGCGAGCCCGGCAGCCGGATGTATCGCACCGGCGACCGGGCACGCTGGACCGCCGAGGGCGTCCTGGAATACCTCGGCCGCGCCGACGACCAGATCAAGATCCGGGGCCTGCGGATCGAACCCGGCGAGGCCGCCGCCGTCCTGGAACGCCAGGAGCCGGTGGCCGCCGCGGCCGTCGTCGTCCGCGAGGACCGGCCGGGCGACAAGCGGCTGGTCGCCTACGTGGTGCCGGCCGTGCCCGGCGACGACCCGTCCGGCCGGCTGCGCGCCACGCTCGAGGCCTGCCTGCCCGGCTACCTCGTTCCCACGGCCTTCGTCATGCTGGACGCCCTGCCGCGCACCGCCAACGGCAAGCTCGACCGTCGTGCCCTGCCCGCACCCGGCCGCCCGGCCGCGGAGGACGACGCGGCCGCCCCCGCGACCGAGCGGGAGAGCCTCATCTGCGCGGTGTTCGCGGAGCTGCTCGACCGGCCAACGGTCGGCCCTGGCGACGGCTTCTTCACCCTCGGCGGCCATTCGCTCCTGGCCGCCCAGGCGGCGGCGCGGCTGCAGGCGCGCCTCGGCGTCGAGGTCCCGCTGCGGCAGCTGTTCCGGCACCCCACAGCGCGGGCGCTCGCGACCGCTCTGCCCGAGGGCCGGCCGGATCCCGGCCGCGTCGCCCCGGCCCACCGGGACCGCCCGCTGCCGCTGTCGTCCGGCCAGCGGCGGCTCTGGTTCGTCGACCAGCTCGCGCCCGGCGGCAGCGCGTACAACGTGCCCTTCGCGGTGCGGGTGCGCGGCCCGGTCGACGCCGGCGCGCTCGCCGCGGCCCTGTCCACTGTGGTGGAGCGGCACGAGTCGCTGCGCACGGTCTTCCGCGAGGCCGGCGGCGAGCCGGTCCAGGTGATCCGGCCACCGGCGCCGGTGCCCGTGCCGGTCGTGGAGGCCGCGGACGAGGCGGAGGCTCGCCGCCTGGTGGGCGACGACGCCGAACGCGGCTTCGACCTCGCGGCCGGCCCGCTGGTTCGTGCGCTGCTGGTGCGGCTCGCTCCCGACGACCACGTCGTGGCGGTGACCATGCACCACGCGGTGACCGACGCGTGGTCGCAGGGGGTTCTCGGCACCGAGCTGTCGGCGGCGTACATCGCGTTGGCGGCGGGCTCGAAGCCGGTCCTGAAGCCGCTTCCGGTGCAGTACGCCGACTTCGCCGTCTGGCAACGCGAGCGGCTCTCCGCCGAGCGCGTGGCGGAGCTGGCCGGCTACTGGCAGCACCGCCTGGAGGGTCTCGCCCCACTGGAGCTGCCGGCCGACCGGCCGCGGCCGCCGGTCGCCTCGCCCGCGGCCGGCTGGTGCGACTTCCGGCTGCCGGCCGACGTGGTGGCTGCGGCGCGGACGTTGGCCGAGCGCGAGAGCGCGACGCCGTTCATGGTGCTGCTGGCCCTGTTCCAGCTGGTGCTGGGCCGCACCGCCGGCACCGACGACGTGGCGGTCGGTTCGCCGGTCGCCAACCGGCCGCGGCGAGAGTTCGAGGGCCTGATCGGGTTCTTCGTCAACACGGTCGTGTTGCGGACCGATCTGTCGGGCGATCCGTCGTTCCGCACGCTGGTGGGCCGGGTGCGGGAGACGGCGCTGGGCGCGTTCGCGCATCAGGAGCTGCCGTTCGAGCATCTGGTGGAGCGGCTGGCCCCGGAGCGCGACCTGTCCCGGCATCCGCTGGTGCAGGTGGTGTTCCAGATCGTCAACACCCCGTCGTTCGGCCGGCTGGACGACGCGGCCGGCCCGGCGGAGGTGTTCGCGCCCGACCGGATGTCGACCCGGGTCGACCTGGAACTGCACCTCGTCGAGCAGGAGGACGGCTCGATGGCCGGACGCGCGGTGTTCAGCGCCGCCCTGTTCGACGAGCCGACCGTGGCACGGCTGCTCGACCGGCTCACCGCGGCCGCCCGCGAGGTCCTTCCCGACCCCGACCGGCCGATCGGCACCTACTGGCTGCTCGACCCGGCCGAGCGGGAGGCGGTCCTGCGCGGCTGGCAGGGCCCGGTCCAGGAGATCCCGGACGCCACGCTCACCGAGCTCTTCGCCGAGCAGGCCCGGCGCAAGCCGGACGCGGTGGCCGCGCGCCAGGACGGCCGCGCGGTGACCTACGCGGAGCTCGATCGCGACTCGAACCTCCTGGCGCACCGCCTCCTGGCGCTCGGCCTGGCCGCCGAGGGCGTGGTCGGCCTGGACCTCGGCCGCTCGCCCGACGTGGCGACGGCGGTGCTCGCGGTGCTCAAGGCCGGCGGCGCCTACCTGCCGCTGGACACGCGCAACCCGGCCGCCCGCCGGCTCACGATGCTCACCGAGGCGGGCGCGCGACTGGTCCTCACCGACTGCCCGGAGCGGACGACCGAAGCCGTACGGGGAACCGGGATCGTCGTCGTTGACGTGCGTGAGCCGGTCACCGGCCACCCCGGCACGCCGCCGGAGCCGCGGGCCCGGCCCGATTCGCTGGCGTACGTCATCTACACCTCCGGCTCGACCGGCCGGCCCAAGGGCGTCGGGGTGACCCACCGCAACGTGGCCGGCTTCGCGCTCGACGAGCTGTTCGCCGGCGGCCGCTACGAACGGGTGCTGGTGCACTCCTCGTACGCCTTCGACGTGTCCACTGCGGAGACGTGGCCGGCGCTGCTCGGCGGCGGGACGCTCGTCTTCGCGCCGCCCGGCGATCTGGAGGCGGCCACCTACCACGACGTCGTACGCCGGCACGGGGTCACCGCGCTGTTCCTCACCCCGGGGCTGCTCGACCTGCTGGCCGACGAGTGCCCGGACACGTTCGCCTCGGTTCGCGAGGTGCAGGCCGGCGGCGACAAGGTCTCCGCGGCCACCGTGTCCGGCCTGCTCGACCGGCATCCGGGCCTGGAGGTCGTGGACGTGTACGGGCCGACCGAGGCCACCGTGATCGCCACCGGGTTCCGGATGAACGCGCGGTCGGGCCCCTCGGCCGGTGCCATCCCGATCGGCCGGCCGCTGGCCAACCGCCGAGTGCTCGTCCTCGACCGGGAGCTGCGGCCGGTGCCGGTCGGCGTGCCCGGCGACCTGTACGTCTCGGGTATCGGCCTCTCCCGCGGCTATCTGAACCGCCCCGGCCTGACCGCGGAGCTGTTCCTGCCCGATCCGTACGGCCCGCCGGGCGCCCGCATGTACCGCACCGGGGACCTCGGCCGCTGGCGCCCGGACGGCAACCTCGAATACCTGGGCCGCGTCGACGAGCAGGTGAAGATCCGTGGCTTCCGGGTCGAGCCCGGCGAGGTCGAGGCCGTCCTGCGCCGCCACGAGCGGGTCGCGCAGGCGCTCGTGGTCGCGCGAGACGACGGCCGGGCCGGCATGCGCCTCATCGGCTACGTCGTGCCCGGCGCCGCCGTGGGCGAGGAGGAGCTGCGGGCGCACGCGGTCGCCGCCCTGCCGGACTACATGGTGCCGTCGGCGTTCGTGGTGCTGCCCGCGCTGCCGCTGACCAGCACCGGCAAGGTCGACCGGCGGGTGCTGCCGGACCCAGGCCCGGCCGTCCGGCCCGGCCTGGTCGCGCCTCGCACACCGGACGAGGAACTGCTCTGCGGCATCTTCGCGGACGTCCTCGGCGCGGCGCAGGTGGGCATCGACGACGGCTTCTTCGCCCTGGGCGGCCACTCGCTGCTGGCCACCCGGGTCGTCTCCCGGATCCGCGCCGCCACGGGACTGGCCGTGTCCCTCGAGGCGCTGTTCCGCAACCCGACCCCGCGCACGCTCGCCGAGGCCCTGCCGGAACGGCGGCCCGGGTCCGGGGAAGCCGGCGCGATCCGGCCGGCCGGCCGCGACCGGCCGCTCCCGCTCTCCTCCGGCCAGCGCCGGCTGTGGTTCCTCGACCGGCTCGCCCCCGGCACCACCTCGTGGAACGCCACCTCGGCGATCCGTCTCCGCGGCACCCTGGACGTCGGCGCACTGCGCGCCGGGGTGTCCGCCGTGGTGGCCCGGCACGAGGTGCTGCGCACCGTCTTCGACGCGTCGGGCGGCGAGCCGGTCCAGATCGTGCTGCCGGCCGCGCCGGTGCCTTTCGAGGTCGGCACGGGCGACCCCTCGGCCGCCGTCGCGGCGCTCGCCGCCCGCGGCTTCGACCTGACGACCGGCCCGCTCTTGCGCGTGCTGGTGGTCGAGCTCGGCCGCGACGACCACGTGGTGGCCTTCGGCATGCACCACGTGGTCACCGACGCGTGGTCGCAGGGGGTGCTCTGGCGGGACCTGGTGCGGGCGTACGACGCGGCGCTCGCCGGGGCCACGCCGAGCCTTCCGCCCCTGCCGATCCAGTACGCGGACTTCGCGGTGTGGCAGCGCGACCGGATGAGCGGCCCGGAGCACGAGCGGGAGTGGGCGTACTGGCGTCAGCGGCTCGACGGCTGCTCGTTCGTCCTCGACCTGCCGGCCGACCGGGCCCGGCCCGCGGTGGCCACCCACGACGCCGGCACCCTCGAATGGACCATCCCGGCCGAGGTGGCGAGCGCGGTGCGCGTGCTGGCCGAGCGCGAGAACGCGACCGTGTTCATGGTGCTGCTCGCCGTCTTCCAGCTGGTGCTGGGCCGGCACGCCGGAACCGATGACGTGGCGGTCGGCTCGCCGGTCGCCAACCGGCCCCGCCCTGAGCTCGAGGACCTGATCGGATTCTTCGTCAACACCGTGGTGCTGCGCACCGACCTGTCCGGCGACCCGTCGTTCCGCGCCCTCGTCGGCCAGGTGCGCGAGACCGCGCTCGGCGCGTTCGCGCACCAGAGCCTGCCGTTCGAGCATCTGGTGGAGCGGCTTGCCCCGGAGCGTGACCTGTCCCGGCATCCGTTGGTGCAGGCGGTCTTCCAGGTCGTCAACACGCCGTTCGACCGGCTGCCGTGGCCGGGCGCCGACGTCGAGGTGTTCGAGTCCGGCACCGCCGGCACGCGGCTCGACCTCGAGCTGCACCTGGTCGAACAGGCCGACGGGACGATCAGCGGCCCGCTGGTCTACAACAGCTCACTGTTCGGCCACGCGACCGCGGCCCGCCTCGTCGGCCATCTCGGCACCGCGCTGGCCGCCGCGGTCGCCGAGCCGGAGCTGCCGCTGTCCCGCATCCCGCTCAGCGACCGATCCGAGCGGGCAGCCCTGCTCGCCCTGGGCACCGGCGCCGCGGCCGAGGTGCCGATGACGCCCCTGCCGGATCTGCTCATGCAGCAGGCACGCCGCACGCCCGAGCTGACCGCGGTCGAGTACGAGGGCGACAAGCTCACCTACGCCCAGCTGCTGAGCCGGGCCAACGGCCTCGCCCACCGGCTCCGCGCGGCCGGGGCCGGACCCGATCGGCTGGTCGGGCTGTGCCTGCCCCGCGGCCTCGACATGATCGTCGGGCTGGTCGGCATCCTCCAGGCCGGCGCCGCGTACGTCCCGGTCAGTGCCGAGCACCCGGCCGAGCGCGTCCGCTACGTCATCGCGAACGCGCGGATGGACGTGGTGGTCACGGAACCTGGCTCGCGTGTGCTGTTCGATGGGCAGGTCCGTACGGTCGTCGAGCTGGACGACGCGGTCGCCGAAACGCCACCGGACACCGGCGTCACGCCCGACCATCTGGCCTACGTCGTCTACACCTCCGGCTCGACCGGCACGCCGAAGGGCATCGCGATGCCCGGCCGGTGCGTCGTCAACATGCTCGAGTGGCAGAAGCGGGCCGTGACGGGCGGCCCGGGCACGCGCACCGCGCAGTTCACCGAGCTCACCTTCGACGTGCACGTCCAGGAGGTGCTCTCGGCGCTACTGTACGGCGAGACGCTGGTGGTGCCGCCGGCGGCGATCCGGCGGGACCCGGTGGCGTTCGTCGGCTGGCTGAGCCGTACGGCGGTCAACCAGATGTTCGTGCCGAACGTCATGATCCGGGCGGTCGCCGCCGCCGCCCGCCGCACCGGCGCCGACCTGAGCGCGCTGCGGCACATCAGCCAGGCCGGCGAGGCCCTCTCGCTCGACGACGACCTGCGCGCGCTGGCCGAACGCCGGCCGCGCCCGCGGATCCACAACCACTACGGCTCCACCGAGGTGCAGGTGGTCACCGCGTACACGGCGCCGGAGGACCCGGCGGCCTGGCCCGGCGTCGCACCGGTCGGCGCACCGACGTGGAACCACCGCATCTACGTCGTCGACGAGTGGATGCGGCTCGTCCCGGCCGGGGTGGCCGGCGAGATCTGCGTGGCCGGGCCCGGACTGGCCCGCGGCTACGTGGACCGGCCGGGCCTGACGGCCGAGCGGTTCGTCGCCGACCCGTTCGGCGAGCCCGGCGACCGGATGTACCGCACCGGCGACGTCGGCCGGTGGCGCACCGACGGCCTGCTGGAATACCTGGGCCGTGCCGACGACCAGGTGAAGATCCGCGGCTTCCGGGTGGAGCCCGGTGAGGTCGAGACGGTGCTGCGCCGGCACGACGCGGTCGCGGCGGCCGTGGTCGTCGCGCGGCCCGACGGCGCCGGCGGCCGCCGGCTGGTGGCCTACGTGGTGCCGGCGCCCGGCGCCGACACCGGTTCGCTGCGGGCGCACGTGGCCGCGGCCGTGCCGGAGTACATGGTGCCGTCGGCGTTCGTGACCGTGGCCGAGTTCCCGCTCACCTCGACCGGCAAGGTCGACCGGCGTGCGCTGCCCGATCCGGGCGTGCGCGGTGAGGTCGCCGCCGGCTACGTGGCGCCCCGGACGGCCGAGGAGGTCATCGTCTGCGCGGTCTTCGCCGAGTTGTTCGGCGGCGAACGGATCGGCGTGGACGACGACTTCTTCGCGCTCGGCGGCCACTCGCTGCTGGCCACGCAGGTGGTGACCCGCCTCGAGACCGCCACTGGCGTGCCGCTTCCCCTGGCCGACGTCTTCCGGCTGCGAACCCCTCGCGCGGTGGCGGCCGCGCTCGCCGCGACCCCGCGAGTGGCCTCCGGCGGCATCGAGCCGGCCGGCCGGGAGCGACCGTTGCCGCTGTCGTACGCCCAGGAGGGCTACCTGCTGCTGGAGCGCCGGCAACCGGGCAGTCCCCTGTGGAACGTTCCGTTCATGATGCTGGCGGTCGGGCCGCTCGACCTCGACGCGCTCGGCCATGCCGTGACGCTGCTGCTGAGCCGGCACGAGGCGCTGCGGACGACCGTCACCGGGACGGCCCAGCACATCGGCCCGGTGGTCCCGATGACGCTGGTGGCCGAGCCGGTGCCCGGCGGCATGCCGGAGGAGCGTGAACGCGCAGCCCGTGACCTCGCCGCGGACGAGGCGGCCCGGCCGTTCGACCTGGTTCGGGGGCCGATCCTGCGGGCCCGGGTGCTGCGGCTCGACCCGGACCGCCACGTGATCATGTTGACCACCCACCACATCGCCACCGACGCCTGGTCGCAGGAGGTGCTCTGGCGCGAGCTCGCGACCGCGTACGCGGCCCGGCTCGGCGGTCGTGAACCCGGGTTGTCCCCGCTGCCCGTGCAGTACGCCGACTTCGCGGTGTGGCAGCGCCGCACCCTCGACGTCGAGCGCCTGTGGTCGTACTGGTCGCGGGTGCTGGCCGGGCGGGCGCCGTTCGCGCTGCCCACCGACCGCCCGCGGAAAGGTGCCGACGACCCGGCGGGCGACTCGGTCGTGTGGCCGATCGACGCGGGCCTGGTGCGCGCGGCCACGCGGTGGGGCGCCGAGCAGGACACCACCCTGTTCACGACGCTGCTCGCCGCCTTCCAGCTCACGCTCGCGGCGGCCGCCGGAAACGACGACGTCGTGGTGGCCTCACCGGTCGCCGGCCGCACCCGCGCCGAGATCGAGCCGCTGATCGGCGGCTTCGCCAACATGCTCCTTCTACGCACCGGCATCGGCGGTGACCCGACCGGCCGCGAGCTGCTGGACCGGGCCGCGGCCACGGCCACCGGCGCGTACGCGCATCAGGACATGCCCTACCACCTGCTGGCCGAGCGCCTCGGCGACGACCAGCCGGCCCGCGTGATGTTCCAGCTGATCAACGCCTCGCCCGCGCAGGTGTCGCTGGCCGGCGCGCGGCTGGAGCCGTTCGACTACCGCCGGGTGACGGTCCGGATGGAGCTGGAGGTGACCCTGATGTCCCACGATGGTGAGCTCACCGCGCACGCGCTGTACCGGACGTCGTTGTTCGACCGTACGACCGTCGAACGGCTGCTGAGTGACTTCACCTCGGTGCTGGGCGCGCTGGTGGCCGACCCCGGCCGGCCCGTCTCCACCGTCCTTCCGGCGGCCGCCGAGGCCCGGCGATGACCGCGATCGCCCTGGTCGGGATCGGCTGCCGCCTGCCCGGTGCGAACGGCCCGGACGCCTTCTGGCGCCTGCTGCGCGCCGGACGCAGCGCGGTCACCCGCTCCGCGCGGCCCGGCGCGCCGGCCTGGGGTGGCTTCCTCGACGGCATGGACCTGTTCGACGCCGCGTACTTCGGGATAACACCGCGCGAGGCGGCTGCCATGGACCCCCGGCAGCGGCTGCTGCTCGAGGTGTGCGTCGAGGCGCTGGAGGACGCCGGCCTCCCGCTCGACCGCCTGCGGGGCACCGATGCCGCGGTTCTCGCCGGCGCCATGTGGGACGACTGGTCGAGCGTCACCGCGGCCGCCGGGCCGGACGCGATCGGCCCGCACACCATGACCGGCGTGCACCGCGGCCTGCTGGCCAACCGGGTGTCGTACGCGCTGGGCCTGCGCGGGCCGAGCCTGACGGTCGACACGGGACAGTCGTCGTCGCTGGTGGCGGTGCACCTGGCGGCCGAGAGCCTGCGTCGCGGCGAGACCGGGCTGGCCCTGGTCGCCGGCGTGAACCTCATGGTGTCGCCGGAATGCACCGCGATCGCCGAGAGTTTCGGCGGGCTCTCTCCGGACGGGCGCTGTTTCACGTTCGACGCGCGGGCCAACGGGTTCGTCCGCGGTGAGGGCGCCGCGGTGGTGGTGCTGAAGACGCTGGACGCCGCGATCGCGGCCGGTGACCCGATCTACTGCGTGATCCGCGGCAGCGCGGTGAACAACGACGGCGCCACCGACGGCCTCACCGTGCCCAGCGCCGCCGCGCAGGCGTCGGTGGTGCGGGCCGCGCAGGAGTCGGCCGGCGTGCGCGCCGGGGAGGTGCAGTACGTCGAGCTCCACGGCACCGGCACCGCGGTCGGCGACCCGATCGAGGCGGCCGGCCTCGGCGAGGTGTTCCGCGGCGGCGCCCGTCCGGTCCGGGTCGGCTCGGTCAAGACCAACATCGGTCACCTCGAGGGCGCGGCCGGTCTGGCCGGCCTGATCAAGACCGCTCTGGCCGTACGCCATCGCGAGGTGCCGCCCAGCCTCAACTTCGCCACGCCGAACCCGCGGATCCCGTTGGCCGAGCTCAACCTCGAAGTCAGCCGGGAGCGGGCGGCCTGGCCGGACGGCGACCGGCCGCTGATCGCCGGGGTGAGCGCGTTCGGCATGGGCGGAACGAACTGCCACGTCATCGTCGGCGAGGCGCCGGCACCGCCGCCCGCGCCCACCGGCGACGCCGCCGGGCCGTTCCCCGTGCTGCTCTCCGCCCGCACGGAGGAAGGACTGGCGGCCCAGGCCGGGCGCCTGGCCGAGTATCTGGCCTCGCGGCCCAGCCCGCGTGCGGTCGACGTGGCCTACTCGCTGGCCACCACCCGGACCGCTCACCCGTACCGGGCGGCGTTCCTGGCGGCTGACCGTGTCGAGCTGGGGGAGCGGTTGGCCACGTTCGCCGACGGCGCCGGGGTGGTCACCGGCGTGGTGTCGGTTCGGCCGCGTGTGGCGTTTGTGTTTGCGGGTCAGGGTTCGCAGCGTGTCGGGATGGGTCGGGAGTTGTATGGGCGGTTTCCGGTGTTCGCGTCTGTGTGGGATGAGATTGCCGGGCTGCTTGATGTTGATGTTGATGGTGATTTGAGTCTGACGGGGGTGGCGCAGCCGGCGTTGTTCGCGTTTGAGGTGTCGTTGTGTCGGCTTGTGGAGTCCTGGGGTGTGACTCCGGATGTTGTGGTGGGGCATTCGGTCGGTGAGATTGCCGCTGCGCATGTGGCGGGTGTGTTGTCGC
>NZ_FMDN01000036.1:26575-32182 GCF_900090245.1 Micromonospora halophytica | reverse complement strand
GGACCATTCGGCGCGGTCAGCCCGTTGGACGCACCGTCCTGATTCACCGCCGAACCCCGCACCACCGCCAACACCCGATGACCCAACCGCCGGGCATCCGACAGCCGCTCCACCAGCAGCACACCCACACCCTCGGACCAGCCGGTCCCGTCGGCGCCCTCGGCGAACGACTTGCACCGCCCGTCTGGGGCGAGCCCGCGCTGGCGGCTGAAGTCGACGAACGTCTCCAGGGTGGTCATCACGGTGACGCCGCCGGCCAGTGCGAGGGTGCACTCGCCGGAGCGCAGCGACTGCACCGCCAGGTGCAGCGCCACCAGTGACGACGAGCAGGCGGTGTCCACGGTGAGCGCCGGCCCCTCGAAGCCGAAGGTGTACGCCACCCGGCCGGAGAGCACGCTGCTGGCCGTACCGCCGCCGATGAAGCCGTCCAGGGTCGCCGGGATCTCGCGGAGCCCGGCGGCGTAGTTGTGGTACATCATGCCGGCGAACACGCCGACCTTCTGCCCGCGCAGGGTGAGCGGGTCGATCCGGGCGTCCTCGATCGCCTCCCAGGACGCCTCCAGCATGAGCCGCTGCTGCGGGTCCATGGCCAGGGCCTCGTACGGCGAGACCTTGAACAGGTCGGGGTCGAAGTCCCCGGCGTCGTGCAGGAACCCGCCCTCGCGGGCGTACGTGCTGCCCCGTCGTTCCCCCGTCGGGTCGTACGCCCCGTCGGTGTCCCAACCCCGGTCGGTGGGGAAGCCGGTGACGCCGTCGGTGGCGGTGGCCACGAGGTCCCACAGTTGCTCGGGTGAGCGGACCCCGCCCGGGTAGCGGCAGGCCATCCCGACGATCGCGATCGGCTCGTGGCTCTTGGCGTCAACGGCCTTGAGGCGTTCGCTGGTCTCGTGCAGGTCGGCGGTGACGCGCTTGAGGTACTCACGGAGCTTGGCTTCGTTCGCCATCGGGGTATTCACCTGTCGCGTTGGTCGGCAAGCCGGGGCGGTACGACGGTCAGGAGCGACCGAACGTGCTGTCGATGAAGTCGAAGAGTTCGTCGTCGCTGGCGTCGTCGAGGGCCTGAGCGACACCGGTGTCTGCGGCGTCGCCGTCGAGGCGGGTGAGCAGCGCCCTGAGTCGCGCGGTGACCGCCGAGCGGGTCTCCTCGTCGGCGGTCAGCTCGGCGAGGGTCTCCGCCGGGGTCGCCGCGAACGCCGCCTCCAGCCGGGCCAGCTCGTCGAGGACGGTAGGGGCGGACGGGCCGGGGCCGACCCGCGACATCAGGTACCCGGTGAGCGTCTCCGGGGTGGGGTGGTCGAAGACCAGGGTGGCGGGCAGCGACAGGCCGGTCAGGGTGGTGAGCCGGTTACGCAGGTCCACGGCGGTCAGGGAGTCGAAGCCCAGTTCGGTGAAGGACTGCCCGGCGCCGACGGCGGCCGCCGAGGCGTACCCGAGCACCTCGGCCACCTGACCGGTGACCAGTTCCTCGACCAGCCGTCGGCGGTCCTCGTCGGACGCTGCGGCGATCCGCTCGCGGAACCCGCCGCCGGACGCGGTGCCGGCGGCGGTGCGCCGGGTGCGGACGCCGGCCAGGCCGCGCAGCGGTGCCGGGAGGTGGTCGACGGTGGTGAGGGTACGCAGCGCGGCCAGGTCGAGGCGGACGGGCAGCAGCAGCGGCTGCCGGCTGCGCCGGCTGGCGTCGAAGAGGGTCAGCGCCGCAGCGGTGCCGAGCGGGGCGATCCCCTGGCGGGCCATCCGTTCCCGGCGGCCGGCGCCCAGGTCGCGGGTCATCCCGCTGTCCTGCTCCCACAGCCCCCAGGCCAGGGAGGTGGCGGCGAGCCCGGCGGCGCGCCGCTGGTGGGCCAGCCCGTCGAGGAACGCGTTGGCCGCCGCGTAGTTGCCCTGGCCGGGGCCGCCGAGCGGGCCGGCGATCGAGGAGAAGAGCACGAACATCGGCAGGTCCAGGTGCCGGGTGAGGTCGTGCAGATGCCAGGCGGCGTCGGCCTTGGGACGCAGCACGGCGGCGGTCCGCTCGGGGGTCAGCGCGGTGACGGTCGCGTCGTCGAGGACGCCGGCGGCGTGCACCACCCCGGTGAGCGGGTGGTCGGCGGGTACGGCGGCGAGCAGCGCGGCGACCTGGTCACGTTCGGCCACGTCGCAGGCGACGAAGCGGGCCTGCGCGCCGAGCCGGGTCAGCTCGGCGAGGAGGTCGGCTGCGCCGGGCGCGTCGCCACCGCGCCGGCCGACCAGGAGCAGGTGCCGGACCTTGTGCGCGGTGACCAGGTGGCGGGCGAGGAGGCCGCCGAGGGCGCCGGTGGCGCCGGTGACCAGCACCGTGCCGTCGGGGAGCAGATCGACGGCGCCCGTCGGGTCGGGTTCGGCCGGCGCGAGCCGGGGCACGAGCAGGCGGCCGTCGCGCAGGGCGAGCTGGGGTTCGTCGCTGGCGAGGGCGCGGCCGAGCAGGTCGGCGTCGACCTCACCATCGAGGTCGACCAGCACGAACCGGCCGGGGTGCTCCAGTTGCGCCGAACGGACCAGGCCCCAGACGGCGGCGCCGGGCAGGTCGGTCACCTCACCCGTGGCGTCGGCGGGGACGGCGCCCCGGGTCAGCACCACGAGCCGCCGGTCGGCGAACCGGTCGTCGGCCAGCCACTCCCGCACGGCGGTCAGGGTCCCGGCGAGGCGGGCACGGGTCGCGTCGAGGGGATCGCCCGACGGGGGGTCACCGGCGGGCAGCAGCACCAGCCGGGGATCGTGCCGTCCGACGTCGAGGGCGTCGGCGAGCGCGGTCAGCCCGCCGGGCAACGCCGTGGCGGCGAGGCCGGCGGCGGCGTCGAGCGCCACGATCCCGGCGGCCGGCCGCGACGGCAGCGGCAACGGGGACCAGCGCAGGTCGAACAGGGGCAGTTCGGCCGGGTCGGTGGCGTCGATCTGGTCGGCGCTCACCGGCCGGGAGACGAGCGAGTCGATCCGGGCGACGGGTGCGCCGGCCCCGTCGGCGAGGGTCAGCGACACCGCCGAGCCGGCCCGGGTGACCCGTACCCGCAGCAGGGTCGCGCCGACGGCGGTGAGCGCGACGCCCGACCAGGCGAACGGAAGTCGGGCCCCGGGCGCATGGGCGTCGGTGTCGTCGGTGAGGCCGACGACGTGCAGCGCCGCGTCCAGCAGCGCCGGGTGCAGGCCGAACCCGTCGGGGGCGACGCCGTCGGGCAGCGCGACCTCCGCGTAGACGGCGTCGTCGGTACGCCATGCGGCGCGCAGGCCCCGGAAGGTGGGCCCGTGGTCGACGCCGAGCCGGCGCAGCTGCTCGTAGATCGGCGCGACCGGTACGGCGGAGGCGCCGGGCGGTGGCCACGTGGTCAGCGGCTCCGCCGTGTCGGCCCCGCCGGGGGCAAGGACGCCCTCGGCGTGCCGGGTCCATTCGGCGCGCGGGTCGTCGGCGGGCCGGGAGTGGACGCTGACCTGGCGGCGGCCGTGCTCGTCGGCAGCGCCCAGGGTGAGCTGCACGGCACGGGCGCCCTGTTCGGGCAGGACCAGCGGGGCGGCGAGGGTCAGTTCCTCGAGAGTGTCGCAGGCGGCCTGTGTGCCGGCGTACAGCGCCATCTCCACGAGTGCCGCGCCCGGTACGACGACCGACCCCCACACCATGTGGTCGGCGAGCCAGGGTCGGGTCCGTACGGAGAGCCGGCCGCCGTGGACACGGACGTCGTCGGTGGCGGTGACCAGTTCGGCGTCGAGCAGGGCATGGGTGGTGCCACGGACCCCGAGCCCGGAGGCGTCGGCGCCGGACAGGCCGGCGTCGAGCCAGTACCGCTGCCGCTGGAAGGCGTAGGTGGGCAGGTCGACGGTGCGCGGCCGGTGACCGGTGTGGGTGAACCAGGCCGCCCAGTTCACCGGTGTACCGGTGACGTGCAGCCGGGCCAGAGCGGAGACCAGACTGGAGGTCTCCGGCTGGTCACGCCGCAGAGCCGGCACCAGGTGGACCGGCCGATCGGTCGGAGTGTCGGCGGCCATCGCCGTCAGGGTGGCGTCCGGACCGACCTCCAGGAATGTACTCACCCCCGCCTCGTGCAGAGTGCCGACCGCGTCGGCGAACCGCACCGCCTCCCGCACATGCCGCACCCAGTACTCCGGCGCGGCGATCTGCGCCGGGTCCGCCACCTGACCGGTCACGTTCGACACGATCGGCAACCTCGGCGCACCCCAGTCCAAACCGGCCAGGACCGCCCGGAAGTCGTCCAGCATCGGCTCCATCAGACGGGAGTGGAACGCATGACTGACCGACAGCCGCTTGACCCGCCAACCCCGCTCACCACACACCCGCGCCACCCGGTCCAACTCCACCACCGGACCAGACAACACCACCGACCGCGGGCCATTCACCGCCGCAACATCCACACCACCGCCGGCCGCGTCACCGTCGCCGGCTGCGGTGCCGCTGGTACCTGTGTCGCCGTCACCAACCGCGCCGCCGGCTGCGGTGCCGCTGCCGTGGCCGGTGATCTCACGGACCTCGGCCTCGGACGCCTCCACCGCGAGCATCCCGCCACCAGTGGGCAGCGCCTGCATCAACGAACCGCGCGCCGCCACCAACGTGCAGGCATCCTCCAACGACAACACCCCCGCCACATGAGCGGCAGTCACCTCACCGATCGAATGACCCACCAGATAATCGGCCCGCACCCCCCAGGAGGAGAACAACTCGAACAGCGCCACCTCCACCGCAAACAACCCGGCCTGGGTGAACACCGTCTGATCCAGCAGACCCGCCAGCTCACTGCCCGACTCGGCGAACACCACCTCCCGCAACGGGTGCTCGAGCCGGCTGTCGAACAGCGCACACACCCGATCAAAGGCATCCGCGTACACCGGGAAACGGTCGTACAACTCCCGACCCATACCCGGCCGCTGGGCGCCCTGACCCGTGAACAACACCGCCCGACGACCCGACGACACCTGACCGGTCACGAGGGTCACCGCGGGGTGGCTCGACGATTCGGCGGCACCGTCGGCGAGGGCGTCCAGCGTGGCGAGGAGCGCGTCGCGGTCGGTGCCGAGGAGCACGGCCCGGTGGTCGAGGGCGGCGCGGGCGGTGGCCAGTGACCAGCCGATGTCCACGGGCGACGTCCCGGTCTCCCGCCGGGCGAACTCGGCCAGCCGGGCCGCCTGCCCGGCCAGGCCCTCCGCCGACCGCCCTGACACGAGCCAGGGCAGCACCGGCAGGTCGACCTCGACCGGTCCGGACAGCCCGACGGCCGTCCCCGGCTGCCCGACGAGCGGCTCCGGTTCCGGTTCCGGCTGCTCGATGATGACGTGGGCGTTGGTGCCGGAGATGCCGAACGACGACACCGCCGCCCGACGCGGCCGATCCACCACCGGCCACGGACGCGACTCCGTCACCAACGCGACCGCGCCGGAGGTCCAGTCCACCTTCGACGACGGCGCATCCACATGCAGCGTCGCCGGCACCACACCGTGCCGCATCGCCTGCACCATCTTGATCACCCCGGCCACACCTGCCGCCGCCTGGGAATGACCGAGGTTCGACTTCACCGACCCCAGCAACAACGGCGCACAACCCTCACGCCCCTGCCCGTACGTGGCCAGCAGCGCCTGCGCCTCGATCGG
>NZ_FMDN01000036.1:0-26485 GCF_900090245.1 Micromonospora halophytica | reverse complement strand
AGCATCCCGCCACCAGCGGGCAGCGCCTGCATCAACGAACCGCGCGCCGCCACCAACGTGCAGGCATCCCCCAGGGACAACACCCCCGCCACATGGGCGGCAGTCACCTCACCGATCGAATGACCCACCAGATAGTCGGCCCGCACCCCCCAGGAGGAGAGCAACTCGAACAGCGCCACCTCCACCGCAAACAACCCGGCCTGAGTGAACACCGTCTGATCCAGCAGACGCGCCAGGTCGCTGTCCGGCTCGGCGAACACCACCTGCCGCAACGGGTGGTCGAGCCGGCTGTCGAACAGCGCACACACCCGATCGAAGGCATCCGCGTAGACCGGGAAACGGTCATACAACTCCCGACCCATACCCGGCCGCTGCGCACCCTGACCGGTGAACAGCATCGCCCGGCGGCCGGGGGTGACCTCGCCAGTGACGAGGCCGGGTGCGGTCGTGCCCTCGGCCAGGGCGGAAAGGCCGGCGCGCAGACCGTCCCGGTCCGCCGAGAGCAGGACGGCCCGGTGTTCGAGGGCGGCCCGCGACGTGGCGAGGGACCAGCCGATGTCCAGGGGGGACAGGTCGTCACATCCGCCTGTGAACTCGGCCAACCGCCGCGCCTGCCCGGCCAGGGCCGGCTCCGAGCGGGCCGACACCAGCCACGGCACCACCGGCAGGTCGTTGTCCGTCCCCGGCTGTCGGCCGGGGGCGTCCGGCAGCGCGTCGGCCGATGCCGTCTGCCCGGTCGGGTGCCCGGCGGCCGGCTCCGCCTGGGCGGCGTCGGCCTGCTCGATGATGACGTGGGCGTTGGTGCCGGAGATGCCGAACGACGACACCGCCGCCCGACGCGGCCGATCCACCACCGGCCAGTCCCGCGCCTCCGTCAGCAACGCCACCGCACCCGAGGACCAGTCCACCTTCGACGACGGCGCATCCACGTGCAGGGTCGCGGGAACGAGGCCGTGCCGCATGGCGAGGACCATCTTGATCACCCCGGCGACACCGGCCGCCGCCTGCGTGTGACCGAGGTTCGACTTCACCGACCCCAGCAACAACGGCGCACAACCCTCACGCCCCTGCCCGTACGTGGCCAGCAGCGCCTGCGCCTCGATCGGGTCGCCCAGCGTGGTGCCGGTGCCGTGCGCCTCCACCACATCCACATCCACCGACGACAACCGCGCCGACGCCAACGCCTGACGAATCACCCGCTGCTGCGACGGACCATTCGGCGCGGTCAGCCCGTTGGACGCGCCGTCCTGATTCACCGCCGAACCCCGCACCACCGCCAACACCCGATGACCCAACCGCCGGGCGTCGGCGAGCCGCTCCACGAGGAGGATGCCGACGCCCTCGGCCAGGGCAGTGCCGTCGGCGGCGTCGGCGAACGCCTTGCAGCGGGCCGACATCGACAGGTTGCCCTGCCGGGTGAAGTCGACGAAGACGGCCGGAGTCGGCATCACCGTGACGCCGCCGGCCAGCGCGAGGTCGGACTCCCCCGACCGCAGCGACTGCACCGCCAGGTGCAGCGCCACCAGTGACGACGAGCACGCCGTGTCCACCGTCACCGCCGGCCCCTCGAAACCGAACGAGTACGCCACCCGGCCGGAGCTGATGCTGCCGGCGTTGCCGAGGCCGAGGTAGTCGACGGCACCGTCGGGCACGTCGGCGGCGCCGGCGGCGTAGCCACCGTGGGTGAGGCCGGCGAAGACACCCACCCGGCCGCCCTTCAGGCCGGTCGGGTCCACCCCCGCCGACTCGAACGCCTCCCAGGAGACTTCCAGCAGCAGCCGCTGCTGCGGATCCATGGCCAGGGCCTCGCGCGGCGAGATGCCGAAGAACCGGGGATCGAAGTCGGCGGCGTCATGGACGAAGCCGCCCTCCCGGACGCAGGAGGTGCCGGCGCGTTCCCCGGTCGGGTCGTACAGATCGGCGAGATCCCAGCCGCGGTCGGTGGGGAAGCCGCCGACCGCGTCACCGGAGGCGGCGACGAGGTCCCACAGCGCCTCGGGCGAGGTGACCCCACCGGGGAAACGGCAGGCCATCCCGACGATGGCGATCGGCTGTCGGGCCTCGTCCTCGACGTCGCGGAGCCGTTGCCGGGTCCGCCGCAGGTCGGTGGTGACCCTCTTCAGATACTCCCGGAGCTTCTCTTCGGTGTCCATCAACCTGACCCATCGCGGTGGCCGGCGGAGACCTGACGTAGGCGACGGTACGAATGCGCAAATTCTTCAAGCCAGATCGGTGATTTCCTTGAGCACAATTCAGCCGAGAGCCACGGGTCCCCTCTGCGGGGAAGCTATGGCGTCGCGATGACCTGCGACAACCCCTAACCCGCACGCCCGTCCGCTAGGGGTGTCCGGTCCCGATGGATCGGTTTAGCGTCCCTGTGATCGTCCCGGTGCCAGGTGTCTGCGCACCTCCGCTGGAAGGACCGCTTGAGAATGACCGACTCAGACAACGGCCTGTGGGTCCGCCGGTTCCACCCGGCGCCGGCCGGTGCCCCGCGGCTGGTGTGCCTGCCGCACGCCGGTGGGTCCGCGAGCTTCTACTTCCCCGTCTCCCGGGCGCTGTCGCCCGCCGTGGAGGTTCTCGCCGTCCAGTACCCGGGACGGCAGGACCGCCGCCAGGAGCCGTGCGTGGACAGCATCGCCGAGCTGGCCCGGCAGGTGTTCGGGGTGCTGCGGCCGTGGCGGGACCAGCCCCTGGCGATCTTCGGGCACAGCATGGGCGCGACCCTGGGCTTCGAGGTGGCGCGGCTGATCGAGGCGGACGGCGGGGCGCCGGTCGCGCACCTGTTCCCGTCGGGGCGGCGGGCGCCGTCCTCCGCACGGCACGAGACGGTGCACCTGCTCGACGACGAGGGCCTGCTGGCGGACGTACGCAAGCTCAGCGGCACCAACCAGGCGGTGCTCGGCGACCCGGAGATGCTGCGGGCGGCGCTGCCGGCGATCCGCAACGACTACCGGGCGGCGGAGACGTACACGTACACGCCGGGGCCGAAGCTGAGCTGCCCGGTGACGGTGTTCACCGGCGACGACGACCCGAAGACCACCATCGACGAGGCCAAGGCGTGGGAGCAGCACAGCACCGGCCCGTTCGACCTGCAGGTCTTCCCGGGCGGGCACTTCTTCCTGGCCCAGCACCAGCCGGCCATCCTGCGTACCATCTCGGCGGCCCTGACCCGTACGACGGTGGGCTGACCCGGCGCACGCACGTCGCGGCCCCCGCCGCCCGGGACGCACCCGGGGCGGCGGGGGCCGCCGCGTGTCACGGCTTGTGGGCGACGGCGATGACGTAGTCGAGCAGCGACAGCTCCTTCTTGATCAGCTTCTCGTCGCGCCAGTGGTTGGCCATCCCCTTGACCGCGCTACGGTCGGCCTCGGCCTGGAACTCCGGGTCGGACGGACGGGCGGCCTGGAAGCGGCGCCACCCCTCCCAGGTACGGTCCTGGATGGACTGGACGTCGGGGTTGACGAACCCGGCGGCGGCGAGCTGCTCGGCGTAGACGGTGCGGTCGTGCCAGTTCTCGTCGGGGATGCTGAACTTCACGAAGCTCAGCGGGCCGGAGCTGATCGACATCCGGACGGTGTCGTTGCTGAGCGGGATGATGTCGGCGGTGGCGATGGTGCCGCCCGGCTTGAGCACCCGGAACGCCTCGGCGAAGAAGGCGCTGCGCGGGTAGAAGTGGAACGCCGACTCCAGCGCCACCACCCGGTCGAAGGTGCCGTCGGCGAAGGGCAGCGCGGTGGCGGTGCCGAGCTGGAACTCGGCCTGCTCGGCGAGGCCCTCCTGCCGGGCGCGCTGCTGGGCGTGCTCGACGTGCCGGGGGGTGACGTTGATGCCGTGCACCTTGGCCACCCGGCGGTCGCGCAGCCAGGCGAAGTCCTGGTCGCCGTAGCCGAAGCCGACGTCGAGCACGGTGTCGTCGGGCTTGAAGCCGGCGGCGTCGGCGAGCTTCGTGGCCAGCGCCGCGCCGGCCACGTCGAGGCTGGTCACCCCGTCCTCCCAGTAGCCGACGTTCATGTAGCGGGTGGTGCGGGCGGCGAACTCCACGCCCGGTGACTGGATCTCGTAGAAGCGTCGGACCCGGGTCACCGGGTCCTTCGTGGCCAGGGTGCGGATGACCCGGCCGAGGGTGCGGAGGTTCTCCAGCATGTCTACTCCTTGAGCGGGGGTGGTCAGAGGTGCAGGGCCCGGGCGGAGACCTGCTGACGCAGGTCGTCCACCAGGGCGGCCAGGCCGTCCGGGCCGGCCGCGACGCCGAAGACGTAGAAGTCGGGCCGGATCAGCGCGGCATCGGCGTTCGCGCCGGCCAGCCAGGTGAGGTGGACGCCGTCGAGGTCGACGACGTCGGTCCCGGCCGCATCGGCGGGCGGTGCGGCGTCGGCGGGGCGGACGGTGACCCGACGGGTGCCGAGGGCGTCGAGGAACGCCACGGCGTCGGGGTCGAGCGCGGGGGTCGGGTCCTCGAGGGTGAGCAGCACGAAGCCGGTGCCGACCACGTCGTCGAAGCGCCCGGTCCGCCCACCGGCGGTCACCCGGCCCTGGGGCGCGGGGTCCCCGGCGAGTGGGGCCGGCACGCCGTCGGGGCCGCGGTGCAGCACGCCGTCGACGACGGCCTCGCGCAGCGATCGCGCGTGCTTCTGCTGGGTACGGCGGCGCAGCGCGGCCAGCATCACCGAGTCCCGTCCGGCCGCCTGCTTCGGGTCGGTCTCGCAGATCACCCTGCCGGAGTCGATGGACATCCGGATGGCGTGCTGTACGTGCGCCCGCCGCTCCACCTCGTACGTGTCGAGCAGCGCGGGGTCGGCGACGCCCTGGTGCACCAGATCCAGCTTCCAGGCCAGGTTGATCACGTCGCGGAAGCCGGAGCTCATGCCCTGGCCGAGGAAAGGTGGCATGACATGGGCGGCGTCCCCGGCGAGGAACACCCGGCCGGCACGCCAGGTGTCGGCGTAGCAGGCCTGGGTGGTGTAGACGCCGTACCGGTCGAGACGGGCCGTGTCCGGGGTGATGTCGAACAGGCCGAGCAGCCGCCAGACGCTGGCCTCGGTGCGGAACTCCTCCAGCGTCTCCCCCGGCACCCGCATGAACTCCCAGCGACGGTGGCCGGGGCCGGCGGAGACGGCGGTGCGGGGGCGGGCCGGGTCGCAGATCTGCAGGTTGTTCGGCTTGAACTCGTGCGGCTCGTGCAGCACGACGTCGCAGACCAGCCAGTCGTGGGTGAAGCCCAGGTCGGTGACGGTGGTGCCGAGCCAGCGGCGGACGAAGCTGTTCGCCCCGTCGCAGCCGATCACCCAGTCGGCGGTGAAGGGGTGCTCCGCGCCGTCGGCGTCGACGGCGGTCACGTCGACCCGGTCGCCCCGGTCGGCCAGCGCGGTGACCTCCAGGCCGCGCAGCACCTCGACGCCGGGCAGTGCGGCGCCCCGCTCGGCGAGCGCGGCCTCCAGACCGGGCTGGTAGAAGGAGATCGAGTCGGGCCAGCCGGCGGGCCCGTCCTCGGCGACCTTGACGTGCAGCAGGGTACGGCCGAAGCCGTTCTTCCAGGTGTACTCCCCGGACAGCTCACACACCGGGTCGAGGGCGTCGCCAAGGTCGCAGCTGGCGAGGATGCGACTGGCCTCGCCGTCGTAGGACACCGCGCGGGGCATGCTGTACGGGGTGAGCCACTTCTCCACCACCCGTACGGTGAAGCCGCGCCGGGCCAGCAGGATCGCCGCCACCTGGCCCACCGGGCCGTAGCCCACGATCAGTACGTCCGTCATCGCCGTTTCCTCGTCCGTGCGCGTCGGGCCCGCCATCAGAGCCCGAGTTCCGTGTCGATCAGGCTGAAGATCTCGTCGTCGCTGGCCTGGTCCAGGTCCAGGTCATGGTCGGTGGCGGACGCGCCGCGCATGGTCCGCCACTTGGCGACCAGCACCTCGAGCCGCGCCGCGACCTGGCTGTGCAACTCCGGCTCGGCCACCGTCTCGGCGAGCGACCGTTCCAGGCTCTCCAGCTCCGCGAGGATCGCCGGGGCGGCCTGGCCGCCGTCGGGCACGAGCTGGACGCGCAGGAAGTCGGCCAGCGCGGTCGGGTCCGGATAGTCGAAGATCGCCGTCGCGGGCAGCCGGTGGCCGGTGGCCTCGGTGAGCCGGTTGCGCAGCTCGACGGCGGTCAGCGAGTCGAAACCGACCTCGTTGAACGCCTGCGTCGGGCCGATCGCGTCCGGGGTGCCGTGGCCGAGCACGGTGGCCGCCTCGGCGCGGACCAGGTCCAGCAGCAGGGCGGACTGTTCCGGGCCGGTCAGCGCACGCAGCCGGCCGGCCAGGTCCCGGCCGCCGGTGGCGGCCTCGGCGCGGGCCCGGGGACGTTCCCGCCGGACCAGGCCGCGCATCAGCGCCGGTACGGTGGCCCGCCCGGCGAGGACGGACACGTCGACCCGGGTGGGCACCAGGTGCTCCTCGGGGGCGGCCAGCCCGGCGTCGAACAGCGCCATGCCGAGGTCGGAGGGGATGGCGAGCTGGCCGTCGCGGGCGGTGATCCGGGGGTCGGTGCGGTCCAGCCCGGCGGTCATCGCGCTGGCCTGCTCCCACAGGCCCCAGGCGTACGACTGGGCGGGCAGGCCGGCGCCGCGCCGTTGCCGGGCGAGGGCGTCCAGGTACGCGTTGGCGGCGGCGTAGTTGCCCTGGCCGGGGACCCCGAACACGCCGGCGCCGGAGGAGAAGAGCACGAAGCCGGCGAGGTCGAAGTGGCGGGTCGCCTCGTCGAGGTGCCGGGCGGCGTCCACCTTGGGCCGGAAGACGGTGTCGATGCGCTGCGGGGTGAGCGCGGTGACCACCCCGTCGTCGAGCACCCCGGCGAGGTGCACCACGGCGGTGAGCGGATGCGCGGCCGGCACGGCGTCGACGAGCCGGGCCACCGCGTCGCGGTCGGCCACGTCGGCGGCGGCCACGGTGACCGTGGCGCCGAGGGCGGTCAGCTCGGCGGTCAGCTCGGCCGCGCCGGGGGCGTCGGGGCCGCCGCGGCTGGCGAGCAACAGGTGGCGGACCCCGTGACCGGTGACCAGGCGACGGGCGACCAGCCCGCCGAGCAGGCCGGTGCCGCCGGTGACCAGGACGGTGCCGTCCGGCGCCCACCGCGTCGGCATGGTGAGCACCACCTTGCCGACGTGCCGGGCCTGTTGGACGTAGCGGAACGCGTCGGGGGCCTGCCGGACGTCCCAGGCGCGCACCGGCAGCGGGGTGAGCGTCCCGGCCGCGAACAGGTCCATCAGCTCGACCAGCATCCGCTGGATCTCGGCGGGGCCCACGGTGGTCAGGTCGTACGCCTGGTAGGCGACACCGGGGTGGTCGGCGGCGACCCGGTCGGGGTCGCGCAGGTCGGTCTTGCCCATCTCGACGAACCGGCCGCCCCTGGGCAGCAGCCGCAGCGACGCGTCGACGAACTCCCGGGCGAGGGAGTCGAGCACCACGTCGACGCCACGCCCGCCGGTCACGGCCCGGAAGTGCGCCTCGAAGTCGAGGGTGCGCGACGAGGCGAGGTGGCTGTCGGGGACGCCCATCGCCCGCAGCACGGGCCACTTGCCCGGGCTGGCGGTCGCGTACACCTCGGCGCCGAGGTGACGGGCGAGCTGGACGGCGGCCATGCCGACGCCACCGGCGGCGGCGTGCACCAGCACCGCCTCGCCGGGGCGCAGCCCGGCCAGGTCGACCAGTCCGTAGTACGCGGTGAGGAAGACCACCGGCACGGACGCGGCCTGCGCGTACGTCCAGCCGTCGGGCATCGGGACCAGCAGCCGGCGGTCGGTGACCGCGACCGGGCCGAAGCAGCCGACGAAGACGCCGAGCACCCGGTCGCCGGGACGCAGGTCGGTGACCTCGGCGCCGACCTCGGTGACCACGCCGGCCGCCTCGCCGCCGGGCGGCCCGGGGTCGCCCGGGTAGAGACCGAGCGCGTTGAGCACGTCCCGGAAGTTCAGGCCGGCGGCGCGGACCCGGACCCGCACCTCCAGCGGGCCGAGCGGCACGTCGGCGGCGTCGGTGGCGGCCAGGACGAGGGTGTCGAGGCTGCCACGCGCCGGGGCGTCGAGCCGCCAGGCGGTCGCGGTGGCCGGCGGGGTGAGCGTCGCCGACTCGGCTCGGCGGGCCAGCCGGGGGGCGTGCGGGGCGCCACCGCGCAACGCCACCTGAGGTTCGCCGGTGGCGAGCACGGCGGCGAGCTGGTCGGCGTCCGGTGGCGCGTCGGCGTCGAGCAGGACGAACCGGTCGGGGTGCTCGGACTGGGCGGAGCGGACCAGTCCCCAGGCGGTGGCGGCGTCCGGGTCGTCGACCTCGGCAGGGCTGTGCACGCCCACCGCGCCCCGGGTGAGCAGGACCAGCGGGGTGGCCGCCCAGCGGGGGTCGGCCAGCCAGCCCTGCACCAGGGCGAGGGCTTCGGCGGCGACGGCCCGCGCCCGGTCCCCGCCCGCCGGGGCGGTGTCGCCGTCCACCCCGGCGGGTGCGCCGCCGTCGGTGACGGTGGGCGCGTGGCCGTCGTCGGCGCCACCGGCGTCGGCGTCCGGCACGGCGGCGGACCGGAACAGCGGGGCGAGGACGGCGTCGGGCGGGGGTGCGCCGGCGTCGACCGCACGGGCGAGCGCGGCCAGGTCGGCGTGGTGCGGGAACGCGCCGACGGCCCGGCCGAGCGCGACGACCCGGGCTGCCGCGACCGGCTCCGGCACGGCCAGCGGCTGCCAGTCGAGGCGGAACAGGGCGTCGTCGACGGCGGCGTCCCGGGCGCCCAGTTCGGCGCGGGAGATCGGGCGCATCGCCAGCGACGCGACCTCGGCCACCGGCGCACCGGTGGCGTCGGCGACGGTCAGCGCGATGGCGTGCGGCGCCACCCGGGTGAGCCGGACCCGCAGCGCGGTGGCCCCGGCGGCGTGCAGGGTGACGCCGTTCCAGGCGAACGGCAGCAGCAGCCGGTCCGGTCCGGCGTCGCCGAGGCCACCGAAGTGCGCGGCGTGCAGGGCGGCGTCGAGCAGGGCCGGGTGCAGGCCGTACCGGTCGGCGTCGGCGCGCTGCGCGGCCGGCAACTCCACCTCGGCGTACACCTCGTCGGCGGTGGTCCACACCGCGCGAAGCCCTTGGAACGCCGGGCCGTACGCGTAGCCGTCGGCGGCGAGGCCGGGGTAGAAGTCGGTCAGGTCCGCCGGGCGGGCGTCACGCGGCGGCCAGGGGCCCGACCCGGGCGGCGGGGCGGGCTGGTCGGCGCTGAGTGTCCCGCTGGCGTGCCGGGTCCACGGGGTGCCGGACGGGGCGTCGGCGGGCCGGGAGTGCACGGTGACCGGCCGGCGGCCGTCGTCGGCGGCGGGGCCGAGCGCCACCTGCACCTGGGTCGCCGTGTCGGCCGGCAACGCGAGGGGCGCCTCGATGACCAGCTCGTCGAGGACGGGACAGCCGACCTCGTCACCGGCACGCAGGCACAGCTCGACCAGCCCGGTGCCGGGCACCAGCACGGTCGAGGAGACCCGGTGGTCGGCCAGCCACGCCGGGGCGGTGGCGGCCAGCCGGCCGGTGAACAGGTGCCCCCGCGTCTCGGCCAGCGTCACGGACGCGCCGAGCAGCGGATGGCCGGAGGCGTCCAGGCCGGCCGCGCCGACGTCGCCGGGACCGGTGACCGGCCGGGGCCAGTAGCGGCGGTGGGCGAAGGCGTACGTGGGCAGGTCGACCCGCCGGCCGCCGGCCAGCGCCGGCCGCCAGTCCACCGGTACGCCGCGCACGTGCAGCTGGGCGGCCGAGAGCAGGAACCGGCCCCGGTCGCCCTGGTCGCGGTGCAGCGAGCCGACCACCACGGCGGCGGCGTCCTGCTCGGCCAGGGTCTCCTCGATGCCGACGGTGAGCACCGGGTGCGGGCTGCACTCGACGTACGTGTCGTGGCCCTGGCCGGCCAGCGCGCGGACCGCCCGCTCCAGCTCGACCGGCTGGCGCAGGTTGCGGTACCAGTAGTCGGGGCCCATCTCCTCGCCGTCGAGCCAGCGCAGGTCGGTGGTGGAGAACAGCGGCACCGCCGCCGGGCCGGGGGTGATCGGCGCGAGAGCCTCGGCCAGCTCGTCGCGGATGCGCTCCACCTGGGCGGAGTGGGAGGCGTAGTCGACGGCGATCCGGCGTACCCGGGCCCCCTCGGCGGCCAGTTCGTCGAGGAGTTCGACGACGGCGGCCTCCTCGCCGGAGACGACCACGGCGGCCGGACCGTTGACGGCGGCCACCGCGATCCGGTCGCCGTAGCGGGCGATCCGCTCGCGGACCGTGTCGGCGGGCAGCGCCACCGAGGCCATCGCCCCGTGCCCGGCCAGCGCCCGGATCGCCCGGCTGCGCAACGCCACCACTCGGGCGGCGTCGGGCAGGGAGAGCACCCCGGCGACGCAGGCGGCGGCGATCTCGCCCTGCGAGTGACCGACCACGGCGGCGGGCTGGACGCCGTACGAGCGCCACAGCTCGGCCAGCGACACCATCACCGCGAACAGGGCGGGCTGCACCACGTCGACCTGGTCGAGGCCGGGCGCCCCGGGTGCCTGGCGCAGCACGTCGCGCAGGGACCAGTTCAGGTACGGCCGCAGCGCGGCGTCGCAGGCGGCCATCCGCTCGGCGAAGACGGGGGCCTGGTCGAGCAGGTCCAGCCCCATGCCCGCCCACTGGGAGCCCTGTCCGGGGAAGACGAACACGCACCGGCCGGTGGGCCCGGCGTCGCCGCGTACCAGCTCGGGGGCGGGACGGCCGTCGGCGAGCGCGTCGAGGGCGGCGGCGATCCGGTCGGGGTCGGCGCCGACGAGCACGGCCCGGGAGTCGAACGCGGCCCGGGTGGTGGCCAGCGACCAGGCCACGTCGAGCGGCTGCTGCTCGGGCCGCTCGGCGAGGTGGGCGCGCAGCCGGCGGGCCTGCCCGGCCAGCGCCTCGGGGGTACGCGCGGACAGCAGCCACGGCAGCGCCACCGCGTCCTGCGCCCCGGTGGCCCGCGTCGCGGCGCTCGCCGGCCCGGCCGGCGCGGCGGTCCCCGGGCCGGCCGGTTCGGGTACCGCCTCGACGACGACGTGCGCGTTGGTGCCGGAGATGCCGAACGAGGACACCCCGGCGCGGGCCGGCCGGTCGGCGCGCGGCCACGGTCGGGCCTCGGTGAGCAGCTCCACGGAGCCGGCGTCCCAGTCGACGCGGGAGGTGCGCTGCTCGGCGTGCAGGGTGCGGGGCAGCCGGCCGTGCCGCATGGCGAGGACCATCTTCAGCACCCCGGCGACACCGGCCGCGGCCTGGGTGTGCCCGAGGTTGGACTTGACGGAGCCGAGCAGCAGCGGCGGCGCGTCGGCGGGCCGCCGGCCGTACGTGGCGAGGATCGCCTCGGCCTCGATGGGGTCGCCGAGCGGGGTGCCGGTGCCGTGCGCCTCGACGGCGTCCACGTCGGCGGGGCCGAGCCCGGCGGCGGCCAGCGCGGCCCGGATGACCCGCTCCTGGGACGGCCCGTTGGGGGCGGTCAGCCCGTTCGACGCGCCGTCCTGGTTGACGGCCGTGCCGCGCACCAGGGCGAGGACGGGATGCCCTCGGCGGCGGGCGTCGGAGAGGCGTTCCACCACCAGCACCCCGACGCCCTCGGACATGCCGAACCCGTCGGCGTCCTCGGCGAACGCCTTGCACCGGCCGTCGGCGGCGAGACCGCGCTGGCGGCTGAACCCGGTCAGCCCGGCGGGGCTGGACAGCACCGACACGCCTCCGGCCAGGGCGAGGTCGCAGTCGCCCTGGCGCAGCGCCTGCACGGCCAGGTGCAGCGCCACCAGGGACGCCGAGCAGGCGGTGTCCACGGTGACCGCCGGCCCTTCCAGCCCGAGCGCGTACGCGACCCGACCGGACAGGACACTGCCGGCGGTGCCGGTGAGCAGGTGACCCTCGTCGGCGGTGGTCTCGCCGTCGTCGGCGGCGACGCCCGGGGCGATCTGGTCGGCGTAGTCCTGGCCGTGGGTGCCGGCGAACACTCCGGTGCGGCTGCCGCGCAGGGTGCCCGGGTCGATGCCGGCGCGTTCGAGGGCCTCCCAGGAGGTCTCCAGCAGCAGCCGGTGCTGCGGATCCATGGCCAGCGCCTCGCGGGGGCTGATGCCGAAGAACGCGGCGTCGAAGTCGGCGATGCCGGTGAGGAACCCGCCCGCGCGCACGTACGTCCGCCCCGGCGTGCCGGGGACCGGGTCGTACAGGTCGGGCCAGCCCCGGTCGGTGGGCAGGTCGCCGATGACGTCCCCGCCGGCGTCGAGCAGCCGCCACAGCTCGTCGGGAGAGCCGATGCCGCCGGGGAAGCGGCAGGCCATGGCGACGACCGCGACCGGCTCGTCGAGGGCGACGGTGCCGGCGTCGGCGACCTCGGTGGCGGTGGTGCCGAGCAGCCGGGCGTGCAGGTGCGCGGCGAGCAGCTCCGGGGTGGGGTGGTTGAACACGGCGTGCGGGGCGAGCCGGACGCCGGTCACGGCGGAGAGCCGGTTGCTGAGCTCCACCGCCATCAGCGAGTCGAAGCCCAGTTCCTTGAACGGGCGGCGCGGCTCGACCTGCTCGGGGCCGACGTGCCCGACGACGGTGGCGCACCGGGCGCGGACCAGGTCGAGCAGCAGGGCGGCCCGCTCGGGCTCCCCGAGGCCGGTCAGCCGGTCGGCGAAGCCGGTGGCGGAGGCGGGCGCGGGGTCGGTGTTGACGGCCCGGCGCGGCGGTGGGGGCAGCAGCGCACGCAGCAGCGCGGGCACCTCACCGGAGGCCCGGACGGCGGCCAGGTCCAGCCCGATCGGCACCAGCGCCGGCCGGTCGGCGTGTAGCGCGGCGTCGAGCAGGGCCAGGCCGGCGGCGGTGGCGAGGGGGCGGGTGCCGCCCCTGGCGAGGCGGGCCAGGTCGGCGGGGCCGAGCCGGCCGGCCATCCCGTCCTCGGCCGCCCACAGGCCCCAGGCCAGCGCGGTCGCCGGCAGACCCTGGGCGCGGCGGTGCCCGGCGAGGGCGTCGAGGAACGCGTTGCCGGCCGCGTAGTTGCCCTGCCCGGGGCTGCCGAAGGTGGCCGACGCCGAGGAGAACAGCACGAATGCTGCCAGGTCCAGGCCGGCGGTCAACTCGTGCAGGTGCCACGCGCCGTGCACCTTGGACCGCAGGGCCCGCTCCCAGCGGGTCTCGTCGAGGCCGGTGAGCAGCGCGTCGTCGGTGGCCCCGGCGGCGTGCACCACGGCGACCAGCCGGTCGGCGAGCGGGGCGACGACCTCGGCGAGGGCCGCCCGGTCCGCGACGTCGGCGGCGACCGGACGCACGCTCACCCCGGCGTCGGCCAGTGCGTCCATCCAGTCGGCCCACCGGCCGGTGCGGCTGAGCAGCACCAGCTCGGTCACGCCGTGGACGGTGGCGAGGTGGGTGGCGACGTGCCGGCCGATCCCGCCGGTGCCACCGGTGACCAGCACGGTGCCGCCGGCCAGCGCCGGCAGCGGGCCGGCGACACCCGGCGCGGGCGTGCCGCCGGTCGACGCCGGTGGCAGCGGCCCGGCGGTGGAGTGCTCGACCGGGCGCAGCCGGGGCAGCAGGGCCCGGCCGTCGCGGACGGCCACCTCGGGCTCGTCCGCTCCGGCGGCCAGGGCGGCCCGGACGGCGGCGTCGTCGCCGGCGTCGAGGACGAGCAGCAGGAACCGGCCGGGGTGCTCGGCCTGGGCGACCCGGACCAACCCGGCGACCGGGGCGTGCACGGGGTCGTCGGCCCGGACGGCGACGGCGAGCCGGGTGCCCTCCGCGCGGGAGTCGTCCAGCCAGCGTTGGAGCACACCGAGCATGTCGAGGCCGACGGTGTGCGCGCGGTCGGGCACCGGGCGGGCGGGGTCACCGTCACCGACCCGCAGCACCAGCACCGGCGGCAGCGGCCCGTCCGGGGGCACGCCGTCGGCGAGGGTCCAGGCGGGCACCGGCGTGGCCGGGGCTGTGACGGGCAGCCAGTCGACGGCGTACAGGCCGGCAGGGGTGGCGTCCATCGGTGACGTCGGGTTGTCGGCGGGTGGCGGTGCCACGCTGCGCAGCACCACCCGGTCGACGTCGAGCACCGGCGCCCCGGCGTCGTCGACGGCGCTGAGCGTCACCGCGTCCGCCCCGGCGGGGGCGAGGCAGACCCGCAGCGCGTGCGCGCCGGTGGCGTGGGTACGAACCCCGGACCAGTCGGTGGGCACCGGCCGGACGTCGTCGTCGGTGGTGGCGGTGGCGAAGTCGGCGAGCGGAAGCAGGCGCAGGGCCGCGTCGAGCACCAGCGGGTGCACCCCGTACCGCTCGGCGTCGGCGTCCCGGGCGTCCTCCGGCAGGCGTACGTCGACGAAGAGCCGGTCCCCCGCGACCCACGCGGCCCGGGCCGCCTCGCCGGCGAGGGCGTGCCGCTGCGGGGTGCCCAGGTCCACCGGTCGGGCCCCGGTGGGCGGCCATGCCGGGACGGTGGTGGCCGGGCCGGCGGCCGGGTCGGCCGGGGCGAGCACGGCCTCGGCGACCTCCCGCCACGGCTGGCCCTCGGCGGCCCGGACGTGGCAGCGCGCCACCCGGCGCAGGTGCTCGTCGGGGGCGTCGACGGCGATCTGCACGTCGACGGCCAGTTCGGCCGGCAGCGGCACCGGGGCGGGTACCCGCAGCCGCTGCACGGTCGGTGCGTCGAGGAGTCCACCGACGTGGGTGAGCATGTCCAGCAGGGCGGTGGCCGGCAGCTGCGCCGGCCCGCCGTCGGGTGCGACCAGCCACGGGTGGGTGGTCGCGGCGAGCCGGCCGGTGCAGACGACCTGCCCGGTGCCGGCGACCGGCAGCACCGCGCCGAGCAGCGGGTGCCCGGCGTCGGCCAGCCCGACGTCGGCCGGGCCACCGGCCACCGCCGAGTACGGCAGCCAGTAGTGCCGCCGTTGGAAGGCGTACGTGGGCAGGTCGACCCGGCGGCGGGGGCCGGGTCCGGTGAGCGCGGCGGGGTGCACGGTGACGCCGCGCACGTGCAGCCGGGCGACGGCGGCGAGCAGTTCCCCGGCTTCGCCGTCGACGGTCCGCACGGCGGGGACGAAGGCCAGCTCGTCGGAGTCGGCGGCGAGGCAGTCCTGGGCCATCGCGGTGAGCACCCCGCCGGGACCGATCTCCAGGAAGGTGGTGGCCCCCTGCTCGCGCAGGGCGCGCATCCCGTCGAGGAAGCGGACGGTGCCGCGCACGTGCGCCACCCAGTAGTCGGGCGAGCAGAGCCGGGCCGCCTCGACGGGCCGGCCGGTCAGGTCGGACACCACGGGCAGCCGCGGGGTGCGGTACGTGAGGCCGGCGGCCACCTCCCGGAACGCGTCGAGCATCGGCTCCATACGCGGGGAGTGGAACGCGTGCGACACCCGCAGCCGGCTGGTCCGCCGGCCGGCGGCGCGCAGGGTCGCCGCGACGGCCAGCACGGCGTCGACGTCGCCGGAGAGGACCACGCTGGTCGGGCCGTTGACGGCGGCGAGGCCCACCCGGTCGGTCAGGTGTCCGGTGACCTCGGCCTCGTCGGCCTCGACGGCGACCATCGCGCCGCCGGTGGGCAGCTGCTGCATCAGCCGGGCCCGGGCGGCGACCAGCGCCGCCGCGTCGGCGAGGGAGAACACCCCGGCCACATGTGCGGCGGCCAGCTCGCCGACGGAGTGGCCGAGCAGCACGTCGGGGCGTACGCCCCAGGACTCCAGCAGCCGGTACAGGGCCACCTCGAAGGCGAACAGCGCCGGCTGGGTGTAGAGGGTCTGGTCGAGCAGGGCGGCCCGGTCGTCGCCCTCGTCGGCGGCGACGACGTCCGCGAGCGGGTGCGGGGCGTGGCCGGCGAGGCAGCGGTCCAGTTCGGCGCAGGCGGCGTCGTACGCGTCGGCGAAGACCGGGTACGCGGCGCGCAGCCGCCGCCCCATGCCGGGACGCTGGCCGCCCTGCCCGCCGAAGAGCAGGCCGAGCCGGCCGTCGGCGACCCGGCCGGTGAGCACGGCGGCGCTGTCCGGGTCGGCGTCGCCCCGGGCCAGCGCGGTCAGCCCGGCCCGGGCGGTGGCCGGGTCGCCGGCCAGCACCACGGCCCGGTGCTCCAGGGCGGCGCGGGTGGTGGCTAGGGCGTGCCCCACGTCGACCGGGTCGGCGTCCGCGCCGGGGCCGTCGAGCCAGGTGAGCAGGCGGGCCGCCTGGTCGCGCAGCGCCTCCCCGGTGGCGCCGGAGAGCGGCCACGGCACGGGCAGCCGGTGCGCGTCGGTGGCGGTGCGGGTCGCCGGGTGCGTGGCGGTGCCGTCGGGCGCCGGGTGCGGCGCGGCGTCGCCGGTGGGGTGCGGCAGGGTGCCGGCGGGCTCCGGGTCGGCCGGGGGCGCCTCGACGATGACGTGGGCGTTGGTGCCGCTGATGCCGAACGACGAGACACCGGCCCGCCTCGGCCGGTCCACCCGGGGCCACGGGCGGGCCTCGGTGAGCAGCTCCACCGCGCCGGCGGACCAGTCCACCTCGGACGTCGGGGCGTCCACGTGCAGGGTGCGGGGCAGCGTCCCGTGCCGCATGGCGAGGATCATCTTGATCACCCCGGCCGCCCCGGCGGCGGCCTGGGTGTGGCCGAGGTTGGACTTCAGCGAGCCCAACGCCAGCGGCGCGGCGTCCCCGCGCCCGACGCCATACGTGGCGAGCAGCGCCTGCGCCTCGATCGGATCGCCCAGCCGGGTGCCGGTGCCGTGCGCCTCGACGGCGTCCACGTCGGCCGAGGTGAGGCCGGCGGCGGCCAGCGCCCGCCGGATGACCCGTTCCTGGGCGGGGCCGTTGGGCGCGGTGAGTCCGTTGGACGCACCGTCGGAGTTGACCGCGCTTCCGCGCAGCACGGCGAGGACGGGATGGCCGTCGCGACGGGCGGTGGAGAGCCGTTCCAGCAGCAGTACGGCGACGCCCTCGGACCAGCCGGTGCCGTCGGCGGCGTCGGCGAACGCCTTGCACCGGCCGTCGGGGGCCAGCCCGCGCTGCCGGCTGAACTCGACGAACGCCTGCGGGGTGCCCATCACCGCGATGCCGCCGGCCACCGCCCGGACGCAGTCCCCGGCACGCAGCGCCTGCGCGGCCAGGTGCAGCGCGACCAGCGACGACGAGCAGGCGGTGTCCACGGTGACCGCCGGCCCTTCCAGGCCCAGCGCGTACGCGACCCGGCCGGAGACGACGCTGCCGGCGGTGCCGACACCGAGGTAGCCCTCCGTGCCGGGCGGCGCCTGGCGCAGGTTGGCGGCGTAGTCGTGGTGCATGACGCCGGTGAAGACGCCGGTGGCGCTGCCGCGCAGCGAGGTGGGGTCGATGCCGGCCCGCTCGAACAGCTCCCAGGAGGTCTCCAGCAGCAACCGCTGCTGCGGGTCCATGGCGAGGGCCTCGCGGGGGCTGATCGCGAACAGGGTGGCGTCGAAGTCGCCCGCGTCGGGCAGGAACCCGCCGACGCGCACGTACGACGTGCCGGGCTGGTCGGGGTCGTCGGAGAACAGCCGGGTCAGGTCCCAGCCCCGGTCGGCGGGGAAGGCGGTGAGCCCTTCGCCGCCCTGCTCGACCAGGTTCCACAGTTCCTCCGGGGAGCCGACGCCGCCGGGCAGCCGGCAGGCCATGGCGACGACGACCACCGGGTCGTCCGCGTCGGAGCCCGTGGCCGGCCCGCCCGGGGCGACCGGGACGTCCGGGGTGGCGCCGCGCAGCCGGGCGGCGAGGTGGCGGGCGAGCGCGTCGGGGCTCGGGTGGTCGAAGGCGGCCGTGGCGGAGAGCCGCGCCCCGGTGGCCCGGGCGAGCCGGTCGCGCAACGCGACCGCGCCGACGCTGGTGAAGCCGAGTTCCTTGAAGGCCCGGCCGGGGCGGACCGACGCCGCGCCGGGCAGGCCGGCGACCTCGGCGGTGGCGGCACGGACCAGATCGAGCACGAGCCGGTCGCCGTCGGCGGTGGTCAGCCGGGCCAGCCGGCGGCGCAGTTCGGCGGCGTCCCGCTCGGTGTCGACGCCGTCGACGGTCGGGCGGGTGGGCGCGCGCCAGGCGGGGTGGGCCGCGACGGCCCGGTCGGCCGGGACGGCGAGCAGCACGAGGTCGCCGCCGTCGTGGGCGACGTCGAACGCGGCGAGGTCGGCCCGGGGGGCCGTACTCTCCTGCCCCGCACCGCTGTCGGCGGTCGGCTCGGTCGTGCCGACCAGTCGGGCGGGCAGACCCGCCGCGCGACGGCGGGCCACCAGGGCGTGCAGCGCGCCGACGGCCGCGGCCGCCCGTTCCCGGGCGGCCGCACCCAGCAGCGGGGCCGCCGGGACGGCGACGGTGAACGCCGTGGCGGCGGCGTGCCGGGTCCGGGCGTCCAACGCGGCGGCGAGGGCGAGCAGCCGGGCGACGGCCGCGTCGTCGTCGAGGTCGGCGTCGGACGGGCAGAGGAAGACCGCGCCGACCTGCTCGTCGGGCACGGCCTGCCCGAGCCCGTCAACGTCGGGCAACGCGACCAGCGCGACGGCCTCGGCGCCGGCGGCGGTGAGCTCACCGACCAGGCCGCTCGGGCCACCCGCGTCCCGTCCCTGGGCGGCTGAGCCGGCGGCGGTCGGGCCGGTGTGCAGCAGCCGCAGCCGGCGGGCGCCGTGCGCGGCGGTCAGGTGCCGGGCCAACGCCGCCCCGGTCGGTGCGTCGACCCCGGTGACCACCGTGAGGGCGGCCGGGTCGACGACCGTCGCCGGTCGCGCCGGAAGGTCGGCGGGGGCCGGCCCGAGAACCGGGTGCCGGGCGGTGCCCGCACGCAGGGCGACCTGCGCGGCGGCGTCGACGGCGGCCGGCAGCAGGGCGGACGAGCGGTCGTCGGCGTCCCGGTCGACCAGCACGATCCGGTCCGGGTACGCCGCCTGGAGGCTGCGGCCCACCGCCCAGGCGACGACGCCGGCCGGGACGAGGTCGGGGTCGTCGGCCCGGTCCGTCGTGGACGCGTCCACCGCGCCGGTGGTCAGCAGCACCACCCGGGTGCCGGCGTACCGGTCGTCGGCGAGCCAGTCGCGCAACCGGTCGGCGAGATCCGGCGCGTCGCCGTCGCTGAGCAGCACCGTAACGTCCGGCACGTCGGACTGCCGGCGCAGTGCGGCGAGATCCGGGTGGACGTGGAACCGGTCGTCGTCGGCCGCCGCCGCGCGCAGCAGCGCGACCAGCGCCGTGGCGTCGGCGCCGACGACCGCCCAGCGACGCCCCGCCTCCACCGGTACGGCGGTCAGGTCCAGCGGTCGCCAGGAGATCCGGCTCAACGACTCGTGGTGGCCACCGTTGACCCCGCGCAGCCGGGCCGGTTGCGCCAGCAGCAGCCGGCGGGTCACCTTGCCGGAGGCGGTACGGGGCACCTGCCCGATCTCGTACAGCTCGTCGGGGACCTTGTAGTAGGAGAGCCGTACCCGGCAGGCGGCGTACCCGGCGCGGGGGTCGAAGCCCTCCGGCCCGGCGACGACGAACGCCACCGGCACCTCGCCGAGCACCTCGTGCGGCCGGCCGGTCACCGCCACGTCGGCGACGCCGGGCACCGCGCGCAGCGCCTCCTCCACCTCGGACGGGTGGATCTTCTCCCCGCCCCGGATGATCAGCTCCTGGTGCCGGCCGGTGACGAAGAGGTTCCCGTCGGCGTCACGGCGGGCCAGGTCGCCCGTGCGGTACCAGCCGTCGCGCAATGCGGCGGCGGTCACCTCCGGCAGGCCGTGGTAGCCGAGCATCACGCTCGGCCCGCGTACCCACACCTCGCCCTCGGCGCCCGCCGGCACGTCCAGGCCGGTCTGCGGGCTGACCAGTCGCACCTGCACGCCCGGCACGGGCAGCCCGCAGGAGCCCTCGACCGGGGGCCGGTCCGGCCGGCTGATCGCGATCGACCCGCAGGTCTCGGTGCTGCCGTACGCGTCGAGCAGCGGCGCGGCGAAGACCTCCTGGAACGCCGTACGCAGCGCGCCCGTGGTGATCGCCCCGCCGACCAGGCACACCCGCAGGGCCGGGGCGCGGAAGCCGGTGTCGCGGGCGGCGGTGACCAGGTGGTGGTACATGGCCGGCACCCCGGCCAGCACGGTCGCGGCGTCGGACTCCACGGCGCGCAGCACGTCGGCGGCGGAGAAACCGTCGACGATCCGGGCGGTGGCGCCGACGGCGGTCACGCTGAGCACGCAGCCGATGTGGGACAGGCTGTGGAACAGCGGCAGCGGCCAGACCACCCGGTCGTCCGGGGTGAGGCCGGGGATCGGGACGTAGCAGGCGGCGACGGACCACAGGCAGGTGCGCTGGGTGGAGAGCACGCCCTTGGGCCGGCCCGTGGTGCCGGAGGTGTAGAGCATCCAGGCGACCTCGTCGAGGCCCAGGTCGTCGCGCGCGTCGGTGCCCGGCTCGGCGTCGACGAGGTCACGCCAGGCGGCGACACCGGCCGGCGCCGGGTCGTCCCCGGTCACCCAGACCCGCAGTCCGGGCCGGTCCGCGCGTAGCCGCAGCACCTGGTCGAGGTGCTCCGGGTCGGTGACCACCAGGACCGCGCCGGAGTCGTCCAGCAGGTGAGCCAGCTCCGCGTCGGTGCTGCGCGGGTTCAGCGGCACGCCGACCGCGGCGGCCCGGGTGACGGCCAGCCACGTCTCCACCGTCTCCACCCGGTTGCCCAGGCAGAAGGCCACCCGCTCGCCGCGGCCCACCCCGGCCGAGGCGAGGTGCCCGGCCAGGCGTCGGGTCCGTGCCTCCAGGTCGGCGTACCCGACCGCACGGCGGTCGTCGCGGAACGCGACCTTGTCCCCGAACCTTTCGGCGTGGGCCCTCAGCAGACCGGGCAACGGCTGGACCAGGTCGCTCCGAAGCATGTCACCACATCCGTCCGTCGGCGAGACTCCTCATCCGCGGCGTAGACCTCGCTCGCCGTAACGGTGCAATCCTTCCCAGCGCCCTGCCGCCGACCTACCCCTGTCACCCCCTAACCCGTCCCCAGTTCCGGCCGCCGGCTGACCGGCACGACCTGCTGCGGGTCGATGATGGGGCCACCCCCGCAGACCGCCGTGCCCATGCTCCGCCCGCCGTCAGTCGAGGTGCCGTCGTTGGAACGCTCGTGGTTGTTCGCTCGCCTGGCCGTACCGGCCGGCGGGTGCCCGGACGCCGGGGTGGCCTCGCTGGTCGGAACCGTGCTCGCCGAACTGGTCGCCACCGCCCGCCGCGCCGACCCGGAGGCGCAGTGGTTCTACGACCGGGTCGACTCCCTCACCGGGCCGCGGCTCAGCCTCGGCTTCCACGCCGTGCCGCCCGCGCTCGACGCGGTACGGCAGCGACTGCGGGCGTACGACCCGCAGGTCGCCTTCGCCGCCGACCCGTACGCCGTGCGCGACGCCGCCCGGGGCGGCCCGCTCGCGTCGGCGGCCAGCGACCTGGCCCTGGCGCTGCTCGGCGGCGACGCGCCCTGGCTGGCCGGCGCCGAGCTGGCGCTGGCCGTGACGCACCTGCGACACCTGTGCGGGCTGATGCCGGCGGCCGACCGGCTGGCGTTCCTCTTCCTGCACTGGCAGGACCGCAGCCGGCGGCTCACCGGGGCGCAGCGGCGGGAACTGGCCGCGCAGGCGGACACCGGGGCGGAGAAGATCGTGCTGGCGGCCGGCGATCTACCGCTGACCGACGCGGTCGCCTCCGCGTGGCGGCGCTACCTCGACCGGGTGGCCGACGTGATCGACCGGGACCACGAGGCCCCGTCACCGCCGCGCGGTTTCCTGCTGGCGCACCACGCCCAGCTCACCCACGAACGGTGGGGCATCGGCCCGAACGTCGACTCGCTGGCCGCCCTGGCGCTGCGGCTGTCGATGGTCCGGGACCAGCCGGCCGTCCCGACGCCGAGTCCCCCCGCACCGAGGAGGCCGCAGCCCCATGCACCCGCCCGCGCCTGAGCGTGCTGTCAGCGACCCGGCCCGGGTCGCGCCCGCCGGAGTCGGACCGGGACGCCCCACGCCGGCCGCTGCCGGTCCGGACGTCGAGCCCGTCCGGGTCGACGTGGCGCTCGGCGAGCGCGCGTACCCGGTGCTGATCGGCCCCGGCGTACGCCACCGGCTGCCGGCGGAGGTCGCGCGGGTCGGCGCGCGGCGGGTCGTGGTGGTGTCGGCCCGGCCGGCGGAATGGACGCCGGACCCGGGCGTGCCGCACCGGGTGGTGCCGGCCCGCGACGGCGAGCACGACAAGAACCTGTCGACCGTGGAGCAGCTCTGCCGGGCGTTCGCCGAGTTCGGGCTGACCCGCTCCGACGCGGTGGTCTCCTGCGGTGGCGGCACCACCACCGACGTGGTCGGTCTGGCCGCGGGCCTCTACCACCGGGGCATCGCGGTGATCCACCTGCCGACCTCGCTGCTCGCCCAGGTCGACGCCAGTGTGGGCGGCAAGACCGCGGTCAACCTGCCGGAGGGCAAGAACCTGGTGGGGGTGTACTGGCAGCCCCGGGCGGTGCTCTGCGACACCGAGCACCTCGGCACGCTGCCGGAGCGGGAGTGGCGCAACGGGTACGGGGAGATCGCCCGGGCGCACTTCATCGGTGCTGGCGAGCTGCGCGGACGTTCGGTGGCCGAGCAGATCGCCGCCTGCGTGGCGCTCAAGGCGCGGGTGGTGGCCGCCGACGAGCGCGACTCCGGGCTGCGGCACATCCTCAACTACGGCCACACCCTCGGCCACGCGCTGGAGCGGGCCACCGATTTCCGGCTGCGCCACGGCGAGGCGGTCGGCGTGGGCACGGTCTTCGCGGGCCGGCTGGCCGGCGTCCTCGACCGCGTCCCGGCCGGGCGGGTGGCCGAACACCACGACGTGGTGGCCGGCTACGGCCTCGACTCCGCCCTGCCCGCCGACGTCGACCACGACGAACTGGTCGCGCTGATGCGCCGGGACAAGAAGGCCGTGGCCGGGCTCTCCTTCGTCCTCGACGGCCCGACCGGTCCGGAATTGGTCGCCGACGTCCCCGAGGCAGCCGTCCGCGCCGCCCTCGCCGGGATGTGACCGCACCCCCGGGCCGCTGGCGCGGCCCGGGGGTACCTGTCAACTGCCCAGCGCTCGCTGGATCTGCGCGATCAGCACGCCGCAGCTGTCCCGTCCCGAGGCGCCGACCATGCCGAGGATGGTCGCCGGGAACAGGCCGTTGTCCGTCATCGCCGGGTCGTAGTGCATGAACACGACGAGCTGCCCGCGATCGATGAAGGGGGCGAGGATCGGCTCGGCGTCGACACCGGGCGCGAGGGAGAAGAACGTGGTCATGGCGCACGGGTGCTGACCCAGCAGCGAACTGCGGTGCAGCACCGACGTGGTGGCGCCACTGACCCGGAAGTTCGGGTCGATGACGCGCAGCTCGCCGGTTCGGCTGATGCCGGCGTCGAACGAGCAGTACCCCCGGTACCCGAGAGCACTGGCCTTTCGCACCCCTACGGTCAGCGCTTCGATCAGTTCCGTCGGCGGTTGGTCGTCGTCCATCACACAACCGGTCCACGTCGACGTGGGCTGAGGTAGGTGGACGGACGCCCCGAGGTACTCCACCGACCCGCTGGCCGTGATGGCGAACTGGATGCCCCAGACCGTCCGGAAGGGGACCTCCTCCTCGACGATCCACTGATCGCTCACCTGCTCCATCTGCTGGAACAGTGACCGGTTCAGCCGATCCTGCAACCGTCTGGTGAAGATCGCGATCCCGCTGTACACCTCGGTGCCGGCCGGCTTGACGACCGCCGGCCGGCGGTCCTGTTGCACGATCCGCCGCACCTCGGCGGGGGTGGCGATCTGGCGCCGGGGCAGGTACTCCGGTGCGATCAGGGTTTCCAGGACGGTCTTGTTGTTGAGGCGGGTCAGCAGTTCCGGTGAGTTGCGGGCCGGCGCCGCCCGCAACTGCGGATCCTGTGGGGGGAACTGGAGCTCCAGCAGCTCGCCCCGGTCGGCGGCCTCCCGGGCGAGCTGGACCGCCTGCGTGCCGGACCGGAACTCGCGCAGGTCACTGGGCACCTTGAGGCCGCACCGGCTGATCAGGCGCAGCGACTTGTCCGCGCTGGCTCCGGTGCTGCAGATGGTCGCCGCCTGGTGCGGCAGGGTCAGGTGCAGACCGGTGACCATGTCCAGCCCGTTGTTGAGGCCGACGCCCGCCGCGGCCAGGTAGCGGCTACCGGCGGTCGCCACCGGGCTCGGTGGCCGGGCGAGGAGCACGCCGTCGGGGGCGAAAATCTGTACCTGGATGGGCCCGTCCATGGGATCTCCTGACATGCCGGCCCGCAAGGGGCCTCGGGGATGGCACGAAGTCCGGGGCACGACGACCACGAACAGCGAGGAACGTGGGCGGATACGAGGTGTCCCGGTTCTGGTGAGGCCGCTCGGCCGCGAGAGTCGGGCGTGCCGCGCGCATCCGCCGGACGGTTCCGGGCTGGACCGGCCAGGTAGCGGCTGACTTGTGGTCAGCACCGCTCCGGCGAGGTGCGCACCAGCAGACGGTGGTAGCTGCGGGCCACCGCCTGGCTCGTGATCGACAAAGCATAGTCAGTCTCGAATCGAGCGTGGGATGGGCCGGACAGCCGAGTACCCGCAGCCGTTCTGGCACCGCTCGGCTAGGGGTGGCAGCTAGGGGTGTACGCGACCGCGTCGGGATCCGTAGCGTCGGGGGCCGCCAGGTCGTCGTTCCCCCATCACCGCAACGGATCGGGGACGGATGTGGGTGCGCGCCCCGAGTGTCGTCCGCCGTACGGCACAGGGGCCGACCGGCCGCCGCGGCCACGCGTCTCCCGGTCACCCCATCTCGGTCGGAGGTTGGCTCATGTCTGTCGGGTTCGATGGTGCACATGCCGTGGCGGGTACGGTCGACGCCACCGGTGGGCCGCTGGGAGACGCGGAGCGCGCGCAGCTGCTCGCCTGGGGCCGGGGACCGGTACGGGAAGTGCCGGCCGAGCCGATCCACGAACTGGTCCTGCACTGGGCACACCGCACCCCCGAGGCCATCGCCGGTGTCGCCGGTGACCAGGTGCTGACCTACGCCGAACTGGAGCGCCGCTCCGGCGCACTCGCCGGCCACCTACGCGCACAGGGCATCGGCGACGGCGACGTGGTCTCCCTGGCCTTGGACCGCAGCCTCTGGACCCTCATCGCCGCCCTCGCCGTCCTCCGCGCCGGCGCCGCCTACACCCCGATGGACACCTCCTGGCCCGCCCCCCGCATGCGCATGCTCCTGAACGACCACGGCGCACGCATCGTCCTCACCACCAGCGACACCGCCCCCCGCATCCCCCAACCCGACGGCATCCACGTCATCGCACTCGACGACGACTGGCCCACCATCCAAGCCTGCCAACCGGCCACACTGCCGACCGTGCCCGCCACCGCCCCGGCGTTCGTCATCTACACCTCCGGCTCGACCGGCACCCCCAAGGGCGTCGTGCTGTCGCACGACAGACTCACCAACTTCCTCACCTGGATGACCGACGAGTGCGGCATCGGTCCCGACAGCCGGATGCTGCATTCGGCGGCGCCGGTCTTCGACGCCGCGTTCGGGGAAATCTTCGCCACGCTCACCGGTGGCGGCTGCGTGGTGGTCTGCTCCCGCGACGACCTGCTCGACACGCGTCGGCTCACCGACCTCGTCAACCGGCACGACGTGACGCACACCTTCGGGCCGGCCACCAACATCGCCCCGCTCGACCCGGCGGCCTGTCCCGGTCTGCGCTGCATCATCTTCGGTGGCGAGGCGCTGCCGCCGCAGCTGGCCCAGCGGTGGTTGACGGCGGGCACCCGGGTGTTGAACGCGTACGGGCCGGCGGAGGCGGCGGTGGCGTGTACCTGGTTCGACGCGTCGTCGGGCTGGGACGGCGCGTACGTGCCGATCGGCTGGCCCATGCCCAACCGGCAGATCCGCATCGTCGACGCCGAACTGAACCTCGTCCCCGCCGGCGTCCCCGGCGAAATCCTGATCACCGGATTCGGCGTCGCCGACGGCTACCTGCACCGCCCCGAACTGACCACCGAACGCTTCGTCACCGACCCACACGGCGGCGGCCCCGCCTACCGCACCGGCGACCTCGGCCGCTGGAACCCCGCCGGCGCCCTGGAAATCCTCGGCCGCATGGACCACCAGGTCAAAGTCAACGGCATCCGCATCGAACTCGGCGAAATCGAAGCCGTCCTGACACAACACCCCGACGTCGACGGCGCAGTGGTCGTCCGCCGCGAAGACCGAGGCGTCGCCCGACTCGTCGGCTACGTCACCGGCCGCGACAACCGGACCCCCGCAGTCACGACGCTACGCGAACACACCGCCGCACAACTACCCGCCTACATGGTGCCCGCCGTCATCATGGTCCTCGACCGGTTCCCCACCGGCGACACCGGCAAAATCGACCGCCGCGCACTACCCGAACCCACCACCCAACGCCCCGACCTCGACGTCGAATTCGTCGAAGCCCGCACCGACCAGGAACGACTCATCACCGGCATCTACGCCACCGTCCTCGGACTCGACCACGTCGGCATCCACGACAACTTCTTCGACCTCGGCGGCACCTCCCTACAATCCGCCACCG
>NZ_FMDN01000025.1 GCF_900090245.1 Micromonospora halophytica | reverse complement strand
CCGCCGCGCGCTGCGGGCCCGACGCATCCCGCACGACATCCCGGAGAAAGACGACCAGAAAGCCAACCGGACCCGGAAAGGGTCACGCGGTGGCCGCCCACCCACCTTCCGCCCACAGCGTTACCGGCAGCGCAACACCATCGAACGGCTGATGAACCGGCGCAAGCAGTTCCGCGCCGTGGCCACCAGATACGACAAGCTCGCCTGTCGCTACCGCGCCACCGTGCAGATCGCCGACATCCTCATCTGGCTACGCGCGAAACCCGATCGCCCCAAGCCATGATCCAGGAGACACGGCCTAGTAGTGGCCCACGTTCTACACCGGGCACATCACGATGCGCAGCTAGCGGGCCGGGTCGAGCCAGGCAGGAAGAGCCCGGTCGCGGTGGTCGGCACGCCCTTCATGTGGTTGTCGCTGAACCCCTTGGGGCCGAGCCAGGCCGGTAGCGACATCACCGGCACCCAGTGACCGCCACCTTGGCACAGATCTCCAGGTTGGCATGGGTGGTGGCGTAGCGGCCACCGGTCACGACGACGACCTGACCGGTCTCGGCCGGCAGAGTGGTCAGCCGGCAGACCCGGTTCTGGAGGACCTCCGGGCCGGCCCGTCGTCGTTGTGGGGTCCAGTCGCAGGATGATCGCATCCCGGCCACTTTCCCGGGAGCCGGAAATGGCGACGGGTCTCGTCCCGCAATTACGGCGGGTCGATGTAACGCGGGCGGCGCGGCCGACGCTTCTGTTTCCCGGGGAGCCGGAGCGACACTGGTGACAATTGTGCCGGCGGGTCAGGACCGGGTCCGCAACTCCCCGGTCCTGACCGCCAGCCGTCCGGCGTGGTAGCGGAATTCGCCGATGGGCGCGGCGGGCGTGGCACGCCGCCCACGCCGGGCCCATCACGGCGAGCCGGCCCGCATGCACTCAGCTCCACGGTGCCCAACTACCGGACTTCGGCGCGTTCGGCGACTCACCCCGAAGAGTCGCGAACGCGCGCTCAGGTTAGGCAGCCGAGGGCTGGCCGGACAAGCATTCCAGGGCACCGGTGAATGTGATTGACACCAATTCTGAATTGCGGCATGTCCGCGTAACGCCGTCAACCGGGCTGGCGCTGTTTCCCCTCGAAGCGATCGGTGTGCTCCGGGCCCGGCGGGACGGCGGAGAGCGCTCCCGCCCACCACGCCCCGACCGTCAGGGCGAAGGCCGCCAGGTGCAGCAGACGTACCCCGGCCGGGCCGGGGACCGCGGCGGCCGGCAGCCCGGGCAGCACCGTGGCCCCGGCGCCGGCAACGACGAGTGCCGCGCCCCAGAAGGCGGCCGGCCGGGCCGGCGGCGCCGGCGGGCGTACCCCGTCGAAGATCTCCCTGCGGCGCGCGGCCCGCAGCGCCAGCATCAGCACGAGGACCGCCCCGACGGCGGTGCTGACCAGGTTCGAGAAGGTCCACCAGTGCATGCCGGTCGCCGCGTGGAAGTCCTGCACCCCGACCAGGCGCGGCCAGCGTTCGGTGTGGGTGACCCGGTCCCAGGCCACATGGCTGAACGCGCCGATCAGCGCCGAGCAGACGGTCACCTGCCAGGGATGGCGGACCGTGCCGAGCGCCGCGTGGTCGGGCCAGGCGAAGGCCCGCTGGGCCGGCAGGTGCACGGCGATCCCGGCGATGACCCGGCGGACGATCCAGGCGTACGCCAGCGCCACCGGCAGGCACCACCAGAGCAGCCCGCCCAGCGTGTGGGTCCGCATGCCCAGGTCGAAACGGGTGCCGGTGAACAGGTAGGCGACGTCCGGCGCCACCGCGCCGGTGGCCAGCGCCACCCCGTCGAACCAGCGCGGCCGCCACAGTTTCAGCGGCAGCACCGGTGCCAGGTGCGACGGGAAGGTCAGGGGCACGAACCGGACGTTACCCGGCGCGGGCCACTCAGAAGTGCCGAACCAGGTCGACGAACTCCTTCAGACGTAGCACTCCGGAGTCGTCCGGGTCGAGTTCGTCGTGTTCGAGCACCCAGGTGTTGTCGTTCGGGATGAAGACGGCGTTCATGCCGGCCGCCCGGGCCGGCAGGATGTCCGACCTCGGCGAATTGCCGATCATCCAGGCGCGCGCCGGGTCGAACGCGTGCTCGCGGACCAGCCACCGGTAGGTCGCCACGTCCTTCTCCGGCACGATGTGCGCGGCGTCGAAGTGGTGCAGCAGCCCGCAGGCGTCGAGCTTGCGCTGCTGTTCCTCCCGCTCGCCCTTGGTCAGCAGCAGCAGGTCGTACCGGCCGGCGAGGGCGTCGAGGGTGTCCGCGACGCTCGGCATCAGCTCGACCTGGTGGGCGACCAACGCGGCGGCCAGTTCGTCGATCTCCCGGCGCTCCCGCTCGGTGGCCGGACGCTCGCGCAGCCGCTCCAGGCACTCGCCCAGGCTGCGCAGGAAGACCTTGCTGCCGTACCCGTGGACGACGGCGTTGGCCCGCTCCACGTCGTCGAGGACGGCGCGGATCTCGGCCCTGTCGAGCGTGGGATGGGCCAGCCAGTCCAGGAAGTCGTCGATCACCCGCTCGAAGACGACGTTGTTCTCCCAGAGCGTGTCGTCGGCGTCGAACACGAGCACCGCCGCGTCCCGGCGTTGTTGCATCGGCCCTCCCGGTCAGGCGTTCCGCGTCACGCTACTGCGCATCGTCGGCCCGGTCATCCGGGTTTCGCCCGGAGGCGATCACGGCCCGAACCCCCGCGGTGGGCCCGGCGCGCAGCGGCGGACGGCGAACGGCGTAGCGGCCGTCAGCGGCGCAGGGTGAGGATGAGGTCGACGACCAGCGCCGTCCAGCCGGTCTGGTGCCAGGCGCCCAGGCCGGCGCCGTTGTCACCGTGGAAGTACTCGGGGAAGCAGATCAGGTCCCGCCAGTCCGGGTGGGTCTGGAAGAGCTGGGCGGCGCCGTAGATCGGCCGCCGGCCCCAGCCGTCCCGGGTGAACAGCGAGATCAGCCGGGCCGAGAGGTCGTCGGCGATCTGGTCGAGGGTGCACTTGCGCCCCGAGCGGGTCGGGTACTCGACCTGGAGGTCGTCGCCGAAGAACGCGGCGTAGTCGCGCAGCGCGCTGATCAGCAGGAAGTTCGTCGGCATCCAGATCGGCCCACGCCAGTTGGAGTTGCCGCCGAACAGGCCGCTGGTGGACTCGGCCGGCTCGTAGCCGACGCTGAACTCGTGCCCGCCCAGGGTGACCGAGAACGGCTCGTCGAGGTGGGCCCGACTCAGCGTACGCAGGCCGTACTCGGAGAGGAACTCGTCGGTGTCGAGCATCCGGGCGAGCAGGCGGACCATCTGCTCCGGGCCGACCATGGACAGCAGCCGCTGCTGCCGGCCGTCGGGGCCGATCCGGCGGGCGCCGATCACGTCGGCGTACTCGGGCCGCTGGCTGAGGAACCAGCGCAGCCGGGCCCCCAGCTCGGGCAGGCGGTGCAGGGTACGCGCGCTGAGCCGGGTGGTGGCGGCCAGCGGCAGCAGCCCGACCACCGAGCGCACCTTCAACGGCACCCGGCTGCCGTCGGCCAGCCGCAGCACGTCGTGGAAGAAGGCGTCCTCGGCGTCCCAGAGTCCCTGCTCGTACGCCGCCGCGGCGATGTACGCGAAGTGCTCGAAGAACTTGGTGGCGGTGTCGACGTACGCGTGGTCGTGCTCGGCCAGCACGATCGCCATGTCCAGCAGGTTGAGCGCGTACATGGCCATCCAGCCGGTGCCGTCGGACTGCTCCAGCACCCCGGCCACCGGCAGCGCGGCGGAACGGTCGAACGGGCCGACGTTGTCCAGCCCGAGGAAGCCGCCCTCGAAGACGTTGTTGCCGCCGGTGTCCTTGCGGTTGACCCACCAGGTGAAGTTGAGCAGCAGCTTGTGCATCACCCGGGCGAGGAATTCGTGGTCGGACGAGCCGTCGATCTCGAACACCTTCAGCGCGGCCCAGGCGTGCACCGGCGGGTTGACGTCGCCGAACGCCCACTCGTACGCCGGGATCTGCCCGTTGGGGTGCAGGTACCACTCGCGCAGCAGGAGCAGCAGCTGCTCCTTGGCGAAGCCGGGGTCGACCCGGGCGATGCTGACGCAGTGGAAGGCCAGGTCCCAGGCCGCGTACCAGGGGTACTCCCAGGGGTCGGGCATGGAGATCACGTCGAAGCTGGTCATGTGCCACCAGGCGCTGTTGCGCCCGTGCCGCCGCCCGGGCGGCGGCGGGGTGGAGCCCGGGTCGCCGTCGAGCCAGCGCTTGACGTCGAAGTGGTAGAACTGCTTGCCCCACATCAGCCCGGCGATGCCCTGCCGGGCCACCAGGGCCTCGTCGGCGCTGGCTGCGGCGGGGACGATCCCTTCGAAGAAGCGGTTCGCCTCGGCCCGCCGGGCCCAGACGACCGCGTCGAAGCCGGCGGCCAGGTCGGCCGGGGGCGGCGGGGTGCTCCCGGGCGGCGGGGCGGTGCGGGTCAGCCGCAGCCGGATCTGCCGCTGTCCACCGGCCGGCACGTCGAGGACGTAGTGCAGCGCGCCCTTGGTCCCCTCCCGGTCCGGGTTGACCGTGGCCGCGCCGGCCACGACGTGGTCGTTGATGCCGTCCTTCGGGTACGGCGACCGCCCGGGCAGACCCCAGAGCCGCTCGGCGTTGGAGTCGTTGTCGCAGAGCAGTGGCGTGGGCGTGCCGTCGCCCTCCAGCAGGAGCTGCCCGAGCACCCAGTGCTCGCCGACCAGCCGGGAGCCCTCGCCGGCCAGCCGGGGCACCCGGTCGGCGCCGGGCAGGCCCCAGGCCCAGGTGTTGCGGAACCACAGGTGCGGCAGGACGTGCAGGGTGGCCGCCTCGTCACCCCGGTTGGCGACGGTCACCAGGATGCACATGTCGGTCGGAGACGCCTTGGCGTAGTCGACGGTCACCGCCCAGTACCGGTCGTCGTCGAAGATCCCCGTGTCGACCAGCTCGTACTCGGTCTCGTCCCGGCCGCGCAGCGCGTTGACGGCGACCAGCTCGTCGTACGGGAAGGAGGCCTGCGGGTAGTGGTAGCGCCAGCGCATCCAGGAGTGCGTCGGGGTGCTGTCGAGATACCACCAGTAGTCCTTGGCGTCCTCGCCGTGGTTGCCGCCGTCGCCGCCGAGGCCGAACATCCGCTCCTTGAGGATCGGGTCCTCGCCGTTCCACAGGGCGAGCGCGAAACAGAACGTCTGCCGGTCGTCGCAGACGCCCGCCATGCCGTCCTCGTTCCACCGGTAGGCTCGGGACCGCGCGTGGTCGTGGGGGAAGTAGTCCCACGCCGTGCCGTGCTCGCTGTAGTCCTCCCGTACCGTCCCCCACGCCCGCTCGGACAGATAGGGACCCCATGCGCGCCAGTCCTGCTCGCCGGCATCGGCCTGGGCGAGCCGGAGCCGCTCGGCGTCGGGAGACGGTGCGTCGGAGGGCGAACTGTCGGTGAACACCTGCACATCTTCGACGCCGCCCGGGTACTTCACCACAGCGGCCATTGTCGTCGTGGCGTGTTACACCTCGCCGCCGTGGGAGGAAACCACTTGATCGAGATCGCCTTCGGCCCTCAGGTCTGCGCCGATCCGGCCACCGGGACGACCCGCGAGTGGCTGGTCACCGACGGCCGGGGCGGGTACGCCATGGGCACGGTGAGCGGGCTGCGGACCCGGCGCTACCACGGGCTGCTGGTGACCGCCGGCGAGACCCCGGCGGCCCGCCGGGTGGGGCTGGTCAGCCTGGATCCGGCGGTGACCCTCCCGTCCGGCGCGCGGGTCCGCCTCGGCGCGCACGAGTGGTCCTCGGGGACGGTCGACCCGCGCGGCTTCGAGCTGCTGGAGCGCTTCGACCTGGTCGACGGGCTGCCCCGGTGGCGGTGGCGGATCGGTGACGTGGTGATCGAGCGGGAGCTGGCCATGACGCACGGCCGCTCCTGCGTGGCGGTGGTGCACCGGCTGCTCGCCGGCGGCCCGGTGCGGCTGGAGCTCTCCGCGGCCTGCACCTGGCGCGACGCGCACGGCGAGCGCCGCGCCGACGGCCCGGCGCCCCGGATGGAGCCGGTCGACGGCGGGGCGGTGATCGAGGGCTCGTACCGGCTGTCGGGGCCGGACTGGCGGCCCGAGGGGCAGTGGTGGCTGGGCGTGCGCCACCGCGAGGAGGCCGCGCGGGGCCTGCACCCGGAGGAGGACCTCTGGTACGCCGGCCGGTTCGCCGGCGCGCTGGACCGCCCGGGCGACACCGTGTCGGTGCTGGCCTGGGCCGACGACCTGACCGAGCAGCCCCCGGTGGCGACCGAGATCGTCGCGGCGGCCCGGGCGCGGCACCGGGCGGTGGTGGCCGCCGCGAGGCCGGCCGACCCGGTCGAGGCGACGCTGGCCCTGGCGGTAGACGCGTTCGTCGTACGCTCCGGCGCCGGGCCGGACGTGGTGGCCGGCTACCCGTGGTTCGGCGCCTGGTCCCGGGACACGATGACCTCGTACGAAGGGTTGTTCCTCTGCACCGGCCGGGCCGACGAGGGCCGGGAGCTGCTGCGGTCGTACGCGGCGACGCTGTCGGAGGGGATGCTGGCGAACACCGCCGACACCGGGCGGGTGGAGTACAACACGGTCGACGCGACGCTGTGGTTCCTGCACGCGGTGAGCCGGCACGTCACCGCGACCGGCGACACCGATCTGGGCGACGAGCTGCTGCCGGCGCTGCACGGGGTCGTCCGGGCGCACCTGGCCGGCACCCGGTACGGCATCGCGGTCGACCCGGCCGACGGGCTGATCACCCAGGGCGGCACCCCGGGCACCGCGCTGACCTGGATGGACGCCCGGGTGTACGGGGTGCCGGTGACCCCGCGTACCGGCAAGCCGGTGGAGGTCAACGCGCTCTGGGTGAACGGGCTGGCCGGCCTGGCCGAGCTGACCGAGCTGGCCGGGCAGGACGCCGCCGAGCTGTGGCGGCTGCACGCCCGTGCCGCCGCCGCGTTCCGGCAGCGGTTCCCGGCGCCGGCCGGCTGGCTGCACGACGTCCTCGACGCGCCCGCGCCGGCGTACCCGCTGGGCGGGGCGGCGCACCACGACGACGACCTGCTGCGCCCCAACCAGCTGCTGGCCTGGTCGTTGCCGTACGCCCCGCTGGAGCCGGACCCGGCGACGCTGCGCCGGGTGACGGCCGGGCTGTTCACCCCGCTCGGGCCGCGCAGCCTCGCCCCCGACTCGCCGGACTTCGCACCCCGGCACCGGGGCGGGCCGGCGGAACGGGACACCGCCTACCACCAGGGGACCGTCTGGCCGTGGCTGATCGGCCCGTTCGTCGACGCGTACCGGAAGGCCGGGCTGGCCACCGATGACCTCCTGGTGGGGCTCGTGGGTCATCTGGGGGAGTTCGGCCTGGGTTCGGTGAGTGAGACGGCCGACGGCGCCGCCCCGCACGCCGCCACCGGCTGCCCGTTCCAGGCGTGGTCGGTGGCCGAGCTGCTGCGCGTCCGGAAGGCCGGATAGGCACGCGTTACACACCGGCAATCACCGCGTCTCCGCTGGTTATCCAGTGGTCGGCAGGATTGGCCCCGACCCCGGGCACGGACGGCGCCGCCCCTCGCCGGCGGCTCCGCGCGCCCGGGACACCACTCAGAGGGGGCCGCATGTCACCTGACGCCGACGTGATCGACATCCACCCCGCCCGGCACCAGCGTGTGCTGATGCTCTCCTGGGAGTACCCGCCGGTGCTGGTGGGCGGACTCGGCCGGCACGTGCACGCCCTGTCGGTGGCCCTGGCCGCCGCCGGGCACGAGGTCACCGTGGTCACCCGGCACGCCGACGGCGCACCCCTGGAGGAGTACGCCGACGGCGTACGCATCGTCCGCGCCGCGGAGGACCCGGTCACCTTCCCGCTGGCCACCAACTCCCTGCTGGCCTGGACGATGGCGTTCAACCACACGCTGACCCGGGCCGCCCTGCGCGCCACCGGGTCCGGCACGTACGACGTGATCCACGCCCACGACTGGCTCGTCGCGCACACCGCGGTCACCCTCGCCGAACACCTCGACCTGCCCCTGGTCACCACCATCCACGCCACCGAGGCCGGCCGGCACCAGGGCTGGCTGCCGGAGGAGATGAACCGCACCATCCACGGCGTCGAGCACTGGATCAGCAACGCCTCCGCCCGGATCATCGCCTGCTCCGGGTACATGCGCGACCAGGTCACCCGACTGTTCGACGTCCCGGCCGCCCGGGTCGACGTGGTGCCCAACGGCGTCGACGACCGGGCCTGGCACGCCCGCCCGCGCGCCGTCGCCGCGGCCCGGGCCCGGTTCGCCGGTGACGGCCCCCTGGTCGGGTACGCCGGCCGGCTGGTCTACGAGAAGGGCGTGCAGCACCTGGTGCACGCCGTGCCGTACCTGCGCGAGAGACACCCGGGCCTGCGGGTGGTGATCGCCGGTGACGGGCCGTACCGCGACGAGTTGGTCGACCAGGCCCGGCGGCTGCACCTCGACGACACCGTACGGTTCGCCGGCTTCATGGACTCCACCCAGCTCCCGGCGGTGCTGGCCGCCACCGACGCGACCGTCGTACCCAGCCTCTACGAGCCGTTCGGCATGATCGCGCTGGAGGCCGCCGCGGCCGGCGCGCCGCTCGCCGTGGCCGACACCGGCGGGCTGGCCGAGATCGTCGAGCCCGGCGTGACCGGGGTGACCTTCCCGCACAGCGATCCGGACGCCCTGGCCGGCGCGGTCGACCGGCTCCTCGGCGACGAGGTGTTCGCCCGCCGGGTGGCCCGCCGGGCGCGCACCATGGTCGGCGAGCGGTACGGCTGGGCCACCATCGCCGCCCGCACCGCCGGCAGCTACGCCGTCGCCGGCCGCGAGCACGGCTCGTTCCAGGCCCGCCGGGCCGCCACGCTGCTCGGCGAGGGCCGGACCCGGATCCCCGTTCCGGAGGGGAACCTGCTGGCGATGGACGGCGCCGCTTGTTGACCCCCGACAACCGATAGGTCCGCCCCGATCCATTGGCTACGGTGTACGTCGGCCAAGGGTGAGGAGAGCGGTGCAGCACGTAACGATCGCCGGCCGGTACCGCCTGGTGGAGTTGGTGGGCCGGGGCGGGATGGGTCGGGTCTGGCGCGCGCGGGACGAGGTGCTGCACCGCGAGGTGGCGGTGAAGGAGGTCCTGCCGCCGCACTGGCTGGCCGAGTCCGAACGCGACGAGCTGCGGCTGCGGACGCTCCGCGAGGCACGGACCGCCGCCCGGCTCAACCATCCCAACGTGGTCCGGCTGTACGACGTCGTCCGGGTCGACGAGCACCCGTGGATCGTGATGGAGTACGTCCCCTCCCGCACGTTGCAGGCCATCCTGGACAGCACCGGCCCGGTCGACCCGGTCCGGGCGGCCGGCATCGGGCGGGCGTTGCTGGCCGCGCTGCGTGCCGCGCACGCCGCCGGGGTGCTGCACCGGGACGTGAAGCCGCAGAACGTGCTGGTGGCGGACGACGGGCGGATCATGCTCACCGACTTCGGACTGGCCACCTTCGACGGCGGGGACGGTCTGACCACCCGACCCGGGTTGGTCCTCGGCTCACCCCAGTTCGTCGCCCCCGAACGCGCGGCCGAGGGGGTGTCCAGCGCGGAGGCGGACCTCTGGTCGCTCGGCGCCACGTTGCACGCCGCCGTGGAGGGCCGCTCGCCGTACGCCCGCAGCACCGCGATGGCCACCCTGGCGGCGCTCGCCACCGAGCCGCCCGACCCCGCGCCGCACGCCGGACCGCTGGCCCCGGTGCTGGCCGGGCTGCTGTGCCGGGACCCTGACCGCCGGATCGGGCACGACGAGGCCGAGCGGCGGCTGCTGGCCGCCGGGCGTCCGTCGTCGACGTCCGACACCGAGCCTCCGACGGTGGTGCTGCCCGCCGCCCGTTCGGCGGCCGGGGCGACGCCACCGCCGCCCTGGCCGGGCACGTCCGACCGGCCCGGCGAGGGTGCGGGGACGTCTCCGCCGGTGCCGGCGGGCGTGCTGAGGGTCGGTGGCGGGCCGCCCGCCCCGGCACCGGCGACTCCGGACGGCGGAGCTTTCGGGCACGGGCCGGAGCCGGCGACCGCGGGACCGGCCCGCGACGTCACGCTGACCCGTACCCTCGCCCAACTTTCCTCCGAACGGCGCTGGGCGCTGGTGGCGACGGCGCTGGGGGTGGCGGCGGCGACCGGGATCGGCACCGCGCTGACCCTCGTCGACCACGACCACTACGCCACGCCCCTGAGGACGCCCGCCAGCGTGTCGCTGCCCGAGGAGCAGCCGACGCCACCCGGGGGCGAGCGCCACCTGCCACCCCCGGACGCGGGGGGACGTCCGGTGGTCCCGCCGCCCTTCCCGTGCCTGCGGCCCTACGCGCTCGGGGACCCGGTCACCGCCGCGCCGGTCGGCGACCACGGCGGCTACCGGCCGCCGTCGGGGTGGGCCTGGCAGACCGGGGAGGGCTGGCGGATCGCCGTCCCGGTCGGCTGGCTCCGCTCCCGGGACGACGGCGCCACCTGCTTCCGCGACCCGGCCAGCCGCCGCACGCTCAGCATCAGCCCGATGACCGCCGATCTGGTCGGCCAGGAGTCGTTCCTGCGGGCGGAGCAACGACGCCTGGTCGACGAGGGCAGGCTGCCCGGGTACGAGGAGCTGCGGCTCGGCGGGGTCGGCGGCCGGGACGTCGGTTGGGAGTGCCGCTGGACGACCCCGTTCGGGGAGCGGGAGCACGCGTTGCGCCTGCTTCCCGGCGAGGAGGCCAGCGGCTGGATCCTGACCTGGAGCGCGGCGGACCGGGACTGGGACGCCGCCGTCGGGCAGCTGACCGTGGTGCGGCAGAGCCTCCGCGACCGCTCCGCCGATGCCGTCCCGCCGACCTGACGCCGCCCCACCGGACGCCACCCTCCGCTGTGGACCGTCCGGGTGATTGCCCCTCGGCCGTGGCTCTGACACAGTGGCGTAGTTTTGTCGATCAAGGGAACTGGGGAGGACGAGGCGACATGATGGGTCCGTCCCACGCGCTGTCCGGCGCGGCGGTGTGGTTGACCGGCTCGTGGGCACTGGACCACTTCGCCGACTACCACCAGTCCCCGCTGGCGCTGGCGGTCGGCACCGCGGTCTGCGCCGGTGGTGCCCTCTTCCCCGACCTCGACCTCTCCGGCAAGGTCACCCGCAACCAGGGTGGCGCGACGGTGGCCCGCACCTTCGGCGTCTTCTCGCTCTTCATCGCCGAGGTGATGGAGAAGATCTCGCTCGGCGTCTACTACGCCACGAAGCTCAGCCGGGATCCGCGCCGCAACAACGGCCACCGCACCCTGACCCACACCCTCCCGTTCACCGCGCTGGTCGGCTGGGGCACCACGGCGCTCTGCACGGCGTACGGCAAGTGGGCCGTGGTGGGCATCCTGTTCTTCATGATCGGGTTGGCGTTGCGCGGCCTCTTCGACCGGTGGGCGGAGCGGGCCGGCTGGGTGATCGTCACCCTCGTCTCGGCCGCCGCCGCCTGGTACACCTTCGCCAACCTGCCCGGCGACCGGGGCTACCCGATGATCGGGCTGGCCGTCGGGGTGGGTTGCTTCACGCACATCCTCGGCGACATGATCACCAAGGCCGGCGTGCCCATCCTCTGGCCCATCCCCATCAAACGTCGGATGTGGATGATGATCGGGCTGCCGAACGGGATCGCGCTGCGTACCGGCAGCAAGGCGGAGGTGGTCGTGCTGCGTACCGCGCTGACCGTGCTGTCGGTGCTCGCCGCGGTGGGCCTGGTGGCGCCGTCGGTGCTGCAACGCTTCAACATCGAGATCTGACGGCGGTCGACCCGCCCGCCCGGCAAGCGCGTACGGGCCGACCGGCCCTGGTGGAACGTCCGGCCGGCGCCGACTACGCGCCGACGCGCTGCGGCGGGACGGTGAGCCCGTAGAGCGCCATCAGCTCCGGGGAGTCCACCCGGCTGCCGTCCGCGACGGAGTCGCAGGAGATGTCGACGATCTGGTTCTTGTGCGCCAGCAGGTACGGCCGGGCGCCGACGTCCGCGCTGGCCAGCGTGGCGATGCCGGACCAGTGCCGGCGACCGAAGAGCATCGGGTACCCGCGCAGCCCGTCGTAGGTGGCGCAGACCAGCACGTCCGGGTACGGCAGCGCGGCGACCCGGCGTACCGCGGCGGGGGTGAGTCCGGGCATGTCGACCGGGACCACCACCACCGCCTCGATCCCCTCGTCGGTGAGCGCGGCCAGGCCGGCCCGGATGGAGGAGCCCACCCCGGTCCCCCAGGCGCGGTTGACCACCACCGTGGCCCGGGTCAGGTCGGCGGTCTCGCGCACCTGGTCGGCGGCTGCGCCCAGGACGACCACGATCTGCTCACAGCCCGCCTCGGTCATCGTGTCGATCATCCGGTCCACCAGTGGCTTCTCCCCCTGGTGCAGGAGGGCTTCCGGGCCACCGATCCGGCGTCCCCCGCCCGCCGCGATGATCATCCCTGCGATCCGGTTCAGCTGCGCCACCTCCGTCGTGAAGACGGACCGAGCAGAGCCGCCCGGTCCGTTACGCACACCGGGCCCAACGAGCGCCCGGGGCGGAGGGTGTCGGGGCAAAAGGGAAATTCGTCCGCTATGCCACGCCTCCCGCTTCCGGGCCGGATGCGGCAGCGACGCCGCGTGGTCCTCAGGCGGCGTCGGCGTAGCACTCCACGATGGACAGGTCGAGCGGGAAGCGGACCGGAGTATCGCCGAAGAGCAGCGCCGAGGCCCGCGCGCCGGACCGGGTGACCGCGTCGGCCACCGCGTCGGCCCGCTCGGCCGGGCAGTGCACCAGCACCTCGTCGTGCTGGAAGAAGACCAGTTCACCACCGATGCCGGCCAGCTCACCGCGGAGCGTGGCGAGCAGCGTGGAGGCCCACTCGGCAGCGGTGGCCTGGATGACGAAGTTGCGGGTGAACCGGCCCCGGGACCGGGCCGCCCTGGCCCGTGGGGACTGCGGATCGGCCCCCGCGTCCGGGTCGGCCCCCGCGTCGTCGCCGTCGGCGAACCCCGCCGTCCCCGGCGGACAGGTGCGACCCAACCAGGAGCGGACCAGCCCACCCGCCTCGCCGGTGCGGGCCGCCGCCTCGACGTAGGCGAAGGCGGTCGGATAGTTGCGTCTGAGCACCGCCAGCGCGGGCACCGCCGCCCCGCCGGTCTGCCCGTACATCGCGCCGAGCAGGGCCACCTTGGCCCGGGCCCGGTCACCGGCGAAGGCGTCCTCGGCGAGGGCCGCGTAGAGGTCACCCGCCGCGCCCGCAGTGGCGAGCCGGGCGTCGCCGGAGACCGCCGCGAGCACCCGCGGCTCCAACTGGCCGGCATCGGCCACCACGAACCGCCAGCCCGGATCGGCCACCACCGCCCGCCGGATCACCTTCGGGATCTGCAGGGCGCCGCCGCCCCGGGTCGCCCAGCGGCCGGAGACCACCCCGCCGGGCACGTACTCCGGCTGGAAGCGGCCGTTACGGACCCAGGCGTCGCGCCAGGCCCGCCCGTGCGCCGTCCAGATCCGGTAGAGCTCCTTGTATTCCAGGACCAGCGGCACCGCCGGGTGGTCGACGCCGCGCAGCACCCAGGCCCGGGTGTTGGGCAGCTCCACCCCGGCCCGGGCGAAGGCCCGCAACAGCTCCGCCGGGGAGTCGGCGTGCACCTGGCGTACGCCGAACGCGTCGGCGATCCGCGCCGCCAGCTCGGCCAGCCGTCGGGGCGGGCCGCCCACCGGGGACGCCTCGCCGAGCAGCTCGGCGAGGATGGCGTCGTGCACGTCGCCCCGCCAGGGCAGGCCCGCCGCCCCCATCTCCACGGCGATCAGCGCGCCCGCCGACTCGGCGGCCACCAGCAGCCGGAACCGGCCGGGCTGCGCGGTCACCGCGACCCGGGCGAGCTGGTCGGCGTACACCTCGGTCAACGCCGCGACGCCGGGGCCCGGCGGCCCGGGCACGGCGTCGAAGAGCGCGCCCTGGCCGTGCCCGGGCGGTGCCGGCGGCCGGGGCGGCGGGTCGGGTGGGACGGCGGCCCCGGTGAGCCGGGCGTACGCGGCGGCGACCGAGCGGGGCTCGCCCCACCGGCCGGCGTGCCCGAGCAGCAGGGCCTCGGTCAGCTCGACGTCGTGGCAGCGGTCCAGCCGGACCCCGGACCGCAGCAGCGCCGGGTAGACCGACGCCCCGGACGCGCACACCCAGCGGGGCCGGACGGCGGCCTCCCGGGCGGCGACGGCCGCGGCGAGATCGACCACCCGCTCGACCGGCCCCGCCGGCCGCCCGTCGGCCCCGAGCGGCTGGAGCTCTCCCCCACCCCGCTCGTCCGCCACCATCGCCACCAGCACGGATGCGATTCTGCCTCGCCCCTGTGACACCCGTGAGGCAGACGACCGGGCACCGGCACGGCCGGCGGAAAACGGGGCGGTGCGGTGGCGGCCGGATCGGTAGCGTGGGCGGGTGCCACCACAGATCCCGCATCCCGACCCCGGAACACCGGACACCAGGGGCCCGATGCGCTACCTGTGGTGGCTGACCCGCTGCCAACCGGGACGGGTGCTGCGGGGCAGCCTGCTCGGCACCGCCTGGATGGTCGGGCTGTCGGCCCGGCCATACCTGATCTCCCGCGCCGTGGACGACGGGCTGCGCACCGGCGACACCCGGGCCCTGGCCCTGTGGGTGGCGGCGATCGTCGCGGCCGGCGTGGGACTGGCGTACCTGGGGACCATGCGGCACCGCACGATGACCTTCATCCGCGAGGACGCGAAGGCCCGCTCGGCCGCCGTGGTGCTGCGCCAACTGTCCCGGCTCGGCGCGGCGCTGCCGCGCCGCACGGCGACCGGCGAGGTGGCCACCGTGGGCGGCACCGACGTCGACCGGACCGGGCAGGTGCTGACGGTGACCGGGCCGGGCGTGGGCGCGGTCGTCGCGTACCTGGTCGTGGCGGTGCTGCTCTGGTCGATCTCACCCCTGCTGGCGCTCTGCGTGCTGGTCGGCGTGCCGGCGGTCGGGCTGGTGGTCGTCCCCCTGCTGCGCCGGCTGGAACGGGCCGAGTCGGTCTACCGGCAGCAGCAGGGCGAGCTCACCGCCCGCTCCGGCGACATCGTGGCCGGCCTGCGGGTGCTCGCCGGGGTGGGCGGCCGGGCCCTGTTCGCCCGCCGGTACGCCGCCCGCTCCCGGGACCTGCTCGCCGAGGGTTACCGGGTCGGCGCGGTGAACAGCTGGATCGACGCGGCGACCGTCGCCCTGCCCGGGCTGTTCCTCGCCGCCGTGGTGTGGCTGGCCGCCCGGATGGCGGCGACCGGAGAGATCACCGTCGGCGAACTGGTCGGCGTGTACGGCTACACGGCGACGCTCGTCGTGCCGGTCTGGTTCCTGCTGGAGGGCGGTCACCAGGTCATCCGGGGACGGGTCGCGGCCCGCCGGATCATCGCCCTGCTCGACGCGCGGCCGGACGGGGTCGGCGGCCCGCCGGATCCGCCCCGCGACCGGGCGACGGACGCCTCGGCGGTGCCCGACGCGCGCCGGCCGGAGGCCGCCGGGCGGCCGACGGCCACGCCGGACCTGACCGCCGACCTGTACGACCCGGCAAGCGGGCTGACCGTCCCCACCGGCCGGTTGACCGCGGTCGCCGCCGCCGACCCGGCCGACGCCACCGCCCTGGCCGACCGACTCGGCCGGTACGTCGTCAGCGACGTCACCTGGGGCGGGGTGCCGCTGACCCGGATCGGGCTCGACGAGGTACGGGCCCGCATCCTGGTCGCCGACCACGACGCGTACCTGTTCGGCGGCACCCTGCGCGAGCTGCTGCGCGGCGGCCGGCCGGGCAGTGACGACGCGCGGATCGTCGCCGCCCTGCACGCCGCGTCGGCCGGGGACGTGCTCGACTCCCTGCCGGACGGCCTCGACACCCGCCTCGACAGCCGGGCCCGGTCCCTGTCGGGTGGGCAACGGCAACGGATCCGGCTGGCCCGGGCGCTGCTCGCCGACCCCGAGGTGCTGATCCTCGTCGACCCGGCCTCCGCGGTGGACGCGCACACCGAGGCCCGCATCGCCGAACGGTTGCGCGCCGGCCGGGCCGGCCGGACCACCCTCGTGCTCACCACCTCGCCGTTGCTGCTCGGCCACGCCGACACCGTCGCCCACCTGCGCGCGGGTCGGGTCGTCAGCGCCGGCGCCCACGTCGACCTGCTCGACACCGACCCGGCGTACCGGAGCCTGGTGGCGCGCGACGACGCCGAGCAGGTGCTGCGGTGAGCGGGCTGCCGGTGGCCGACCGGGCCGCCGTCCGCCGGGCGACCCGGGAGCTGATCGTCCGGGACCGGAACGCCGTCGCCGCCGTGCTGACACTGCACACGGCTGCCACGGTCGCCGGGCTCGCCCCGCCGTGGCTGCTCGGCGCCGTCATCGACCGGGTCGGCGCCGGAGCCGGCGTCGACGCCGTCGACCGGCTCGCCCTGGCCATCGTCGGCGCGGTGCTGGCGCAGGCGCTGTTGTCCCGGTACGCCCAGTACGCCGGCCACCGCTTCGGCGAACGGGCCGTGGCCCGGCTGCGCGAAGACTTCGTCGACCGGACGCTGAACCTGCCCGTCTCCGTCGTCGAACGGGCCGGCGCCGGGGACCTGGCCACCCGCAGCTCGGTCGACGTGTCCACGGTCGGCCTCACCGTCCGCGACGTGGTGCCCACCATGGTCATCGCCTCGGTGCAGCTGGCCCTGCTGTTCGGGGCGATCTTCCTGCTGCACCCGGTGCTCGGGCTGGCGGCGCTGGCCGGGCTGCCGACGATCGCGCTGGTGACCCGCTGGTACCTGCGCCGGGCCAGCCCCGCGTACCTGGCCGAGGGGGCGGCCGCCGCCGAGCTGACCGAGACGCTGACGAGCACCGCCGAGGGCGCCCGTACGGTGGAGGCGTTCCGCCTCGCCGACGAGCGGATCCGGCACGGCACCGCGCGCATCGCTCGGGTGTGGGCCGCCCGGCGGGCCACCCTCACGCTACGGACGGGGTTCTTCTCCGTGGTGGAGGCGAGCTATCCGCTGCCCATCGCCGCCGTGCTGCTTGCCGGCGGGGTGTTGCTCGCCCGGGGCCAGGTCACCCTCGGCGCGGTCGTCGCCGCCGCGCTCTACCTGCAACAGGCGATCGACCCGCTGGACCGGATCCTGCAGTGGACGGAGCAGGCGCAGCGCGGCCTCGCCTCATTCGCCCGGGTGCTCGGGGTCGGCCAGGTCCCGCCGGAGCGGGCCGGCCGGGCCGCCGTGCCGACGGACGAGCGTCTCGTCGTACGCGGCGCGCGGTTCTCCTACGGCGACGGGCCCGACGTGCTGCACGGCATCGACCTGGAGGTACGCCCCGGCGAGCGGCTGGCCGTCGTCGGCCCGTCGGGCGCCGGCAAGTCCACGCTGGCCCGGCTGCTCGCCGGGATCGACGCGCCCCGCCACGGCGTGGTCAGCATCGGCGGCTGCCCGGTCACCGACCTCGACCCGGCCGAGCGCCGCCGCCGGATCGCCCTGGTCACCCAGGAGCACCACGTCTTCATCGGCTCACTGCGCGACAACCTCGCCTTCGCCGCACCGGACGCCACCGACGACCGGATGCGGGCCGCGCTGGCCACCGTGGGCGCCGACTGGTACGCCACACTGCCCGACGGTCTCGACACCCTGCTCGGCGACGGGGCCCGGCAGCTCGCCGCCGCCGAGGCCCAGCAGCTCGCCCTGGCCCGGCTGGTCCTCGCCGACCCGCACACACTGATTCTCGACGAGGCGACCGCCGCTCTCGACCCGACCACCGCCCGGCGTACCGAGCGGGCGCTCGCGGCCCTGCTCACCGGGCGGACCGTCATCGCGATCGCGCACCGGCTGAACACCGCGCACGACGCCGACCGGGTAGCGGTGCTCTCCGACGGCCGGATCACCGAGATCGGCAGCCACGACGAGCTGGTCCGGGCCGGCGGGGCGTACGCCGCCCTCTGGCGCTCCTGGCACCACTGACCTTCGCCGCCTCTGTCCCTCCCCCACCTGGCCCTGCCGCCCCGCGCCGCGTCGGCGCGACCCGCCCGGCCGCATCGAGGGGCCTCGTTCACGGAAAGAGTGGCTGTTCCGCGGGGAACAGCCACTCTTTCTCGGAAACTGCGCGCACGAGATGAGGCGCGGGTGGGGTTACTTCACCGCGCCGGAGGTGAGGCCGGACTGGATCTGGCGTTGGAAGACCGCGTACACGAGGATCATCGGAAGGATGGCGATGGTCAGGGCGGCGAAGAGACCGGACCAGTCGGCCTCGTAGCCGGCGTTGACCGAGATGTCGGCGATGCCCTGGGTGAGCACCCACTTGTCCTTGGCGTTGGAGAGCAGCACCAGCGGCAGCTGGTACTGCGCCCACTGGCCGATGATGTTGAAGATCGCCACGCTGATCAGACCCGGCTTCGCCATCGGGAGCATCACCTGGAAGAACAGCCGGGTGTGCGAGCAGCCGTCGATCATCCCGGCCTCGGCGACCGAGTTCGGCAGCGTCCGGAAGAACGCGGCCAGGAAGAAGATGGTGAACGGCAGCGAGTACGCGATGTAGACCAGGATCACCCCGGTGTGGGTGTCCAGCAGGCCCAGGTTCTTCACCACGAAGAAGAGCGGCACCAGGGCCAGGAAGACCGGGAAGGCCAGCCCCGAGACGAACAGGTAGTAGATCGCCCGGTTGCCCCGGAACTTGTACCGGGCCAGCACGTACGCGGCCATCGAACCGAACAGCATGGTGCCGAAGGTGCTGCACGACACCACGAACACGCTGTTGAGGAAGTACCGGCCGACGTGCGCCTTGGTCCAGGCCCGGCCGAAGTTCTCGAAGCGCAGTTCGGCCGGCAGGGTCCACGGGCTGCTGAAGATCTCGCTGGTGTTCTTGAACGCGGCCAGGAACGTCCAGAGGATCGGCACGATGACGATCACCGCCCAGACGGCGAGCGCCACGTGCCCGAGGCCGGCGAAGAGGCGTACCTCCCGGTGGCGGCCCTTCGCCGGGGCGGCCGGACGGGGCGGTGTGGTGGCCGGAGCCGGCGGCAGCGTCTGCGACGTCATCAGTACTCCACGCTTTCCCGCTTGGTCAGCCGCAGCGTCAACGCCGCGAAGGTGATGGTGAGGAAGAACAGCGCCACACCCATCGCCGAGGCGTAGCCGTACTTCGAGTAGACGAAGGCGTTGCGGTAGATCTCCATCGCCAGCACGGTGGTGGCCCCGTCCGGACCGCCGCTGTCCACCGAGAGGACCGCGACGATGGCGAACGCGTCGAACGCGGCGATGCCGAGGTAGACCCAGGCCACCTGGAGGGTGTCCCAGAGCAGCGGCAGGGTCACCCGGAAGAAGAGGGTCACCCGGGTCGCCCCGTCCATCTCGGCCGCCTCGTAGATCTCGCCCGGGATGGAGGCCATCCCGGCCGAGAAGAGCACCACGTAGAAGCCGACCGCCTGCCAGACCAGCACCGCGATGATCGACCAGAGGGCCAGGTTCGGCCTGATCAGGAAGAGCACCGGGTCGAGGCCCAGCTTCATCAGCACGCCGTTGATCAGGCCGGACTCGTTGGGGCGGTAGACCATCTGGAACAGCACCGCGATGATGGCCACCGCCAGGACCTGGGGGAAGAAGAACACCACCCGGTAGAACTTCGACCCGGCGACCCCCTGCCGCTGCCCGCCCACGCTCCGGCCCCCCACGTTGAGCAGGAAGGCGAAGAAGAGCGCGATGGCGATGGTGATCAGCGGCAGGGCAAGCAGCAGTACGCCGTGGTGCTGGACGGCCTTCCAGAAGCTGCCGTCGTCGAGCAGCCTCCGGTAGTTGTCGAAGCCCACCCACTGCGGGGCCGACAGCCCTCGCCAGTTGGTCATCGAGATCTGGAACGCCTGCGCGTACGGCGCGATGACGAAGACCACGTACAGCGTCACCGGGGCGAAGAGGAACCCGATGACGAACGGATACTTGCCGTGCCGCATGACCCCACGCTCCGATCGGTCAGCGCTTGAACTTGGCGACGGAGCTGTCCTTGGAGATCGCGTCGGCGCGCTTCTGGATCCGCTCGCAGAAGGCGTCCGCGTTGATCCGGCCGAACATCAGCTCGTTGGTGGCGGTCCGCGCCTCCGTGTCGAGCTCCTTGTACCAGCCGTCGAAGTACAGGTTGAACACGTCCTGGCCGGCGGCCTTGAGCGCGCCCTGGGAACTGGCCACACCGGGCGGGAAGGCGAAGCCCTCGCTGCCGGCGGTGACCACGGTCGGGGCCTTGACCACCTCGGTGAAGCCCTTCGCGCCGGCCACCGAGAGCATCTGGCGCATGTACTCCAGGCCGCCGCGCGGGTTCTTCGACTTCGCCGAGACGAAGTAGCCCTCACCGGCGGTGGCCCGCAGCGCGGTGGCCGGCAGCTTGTCCGAGGCGGACAGGCTCGGCACCGGCATCAGCTGGTACTCGAACCCGGCAGGGGTGTCCTTCTTCTGCTCGCCCTCCAGCCAGTCACCGCTGGGGTAGAAGGCCAGCTTGTACTGGTTCTGCCGCAGCTGCACGTCGGTGTGCTTGAGCCCTTCGAAGCTCTTGTCGACGTACTTGGCGCCGATCTCGGCCCACGCCGCGGCGGCCTGCTTGACCGCGTCCTGCTGCCAGGCGCCGTCCTCCAGGTTGTCGATGTTCTTGAGCACGTCGGTGCCGCCGATCTTCGCGGCGTGGGTGAGGATCACGTTCCACTGGTAGTAGGCGGCGTTCGCCCCGGCGTAGCCGTACGGGGTGATGCCCTTGGCCTTGATCTTGTCGAGCAGGGCGGTGAACTCCGACCAGGTCTTCGCCGGGGCCCAGCCGTTGTCCCGGAACAGCTTGCCGGAGTACCAGATGCCGAAGACCGTGGAGACGTAGTAGAGGACGTACGGCTTGCCGTTGAACGAGCCGGCCTCGACGGTGCCGGGGACGACGGTGTCACGGACCTTCTTGTTCGGGTCGTCGACCGACGGGGCGTCCCACAGCTCGGTGAGGTTCATGAGCTGGCCGTCGGCGACCAGCGAGCCGAAGTCGATCAGCTTCTCGCCGGAGTTGTTGACGAACTCCGGCGGGTTGCCCGAGGCGAACCGCGGCTGGAGCACGGTGGAGACCGCCTGGGTGGACTGGTGCTTGATCTCCGCCTTGGGGAACGCCTTCTTGTACAGCGGCTCGTGCACGTCGGTGGCGTACTTCTCGCCGTAGCCGCCGTTGAAGATGACCACCTCCAGCGGGGCGTCGTCCTTGACGCCCAGCGGGTTGGCGGCGCTCTTGGTGCCCTCCTCCGCCTTGGTGGCGCCCTCCTCGGAGCCGCTGGTCGCGCAGGCGCCGAGCAGGCTGACCGCGCCGGTGGCGAGCAGGCCCGCCGCGGCGGTACGACCGAGCAGGGTACGGCGGCTCAGCTCGGCCGGGTTGTCGGGGGTGATCGACATGATGGTCTCTCCTTGTGTGTTCGGGTCAGGCGGTGCGCCGGAGACGTCCGGCGTACCGCGACTCGAGGGCGAGGTTGTGCGCGTCCCCACCGGGGACGTTGGCGGAGAGGTAGATAGGGGGTACCTCCCCGGCCTGGTGGAACCGTCGTACGACCTCCGCGGTCAACAGCTGCGCCAGCAGCGCGGCGGTGACCGAGGAGACCGCACAGACCGCGCCGCCGCCCTCCAGCGGCAGCAGTGCGTCGCCGTACGGCGCGCCGTTGTCCAGCACGACGTCGGCGAGATCGGCGAGCCGGTGACCGGACGGGTGCCGTGGGGCGACCCGCGCGGTGTGGGCGACCGAGGTGACCGCGATCAGCGGGTGTCCGCGTTCCCGGACCAGCAACGCCAGCTCGACCACCGAGCCGTTGATGCCGGACTGGGAGGCGATGAGGAAGACGTCGGCGGGCTGCGCCCCGGCCAGCGGGTAGAGCTCGTGCGCCACGGCCGGGTCGCGTTCCAGCTTCGGGTCGGCGAGCACGTCGCGCGGCGCGTCGCCGTGCAGGACCAGGTCGTGCAGGGTGAGCCGGTTGGTGGGGACCAGCCCGCCGGCCCGGGCGACCAGCTCGGCGGCGAACGCCTCGGAGTGCCCGGCGCCGAAGGCCTGGAGCACCCCGCCGGCCCGCAGGCTGGTCACGATGAGGTCGGCGGCACGACCGATCGCCTCGGTCTGCGAGTCGACCACCCGGTCGAGGACGGGGCGGACGGCCTCGGCGTACCCCTGGGCGCTGATCATGAGGCTCCCTTCGCGGCCTTGTGCCCGTCGACGGCCTGGGCGGTACGCCGGAAGGCCGCGTGGGCGCGGTCGTGGGTGCGCTGCGCCACGGCGATGTAGAGCAGGTCGAGCACGACGAGCTGGGGGTGTCGGGCGGAGAGCGCGTCCGGCCGGAAGGTGGTGGCCTGGCTGGCGGTGAGCAGCACGATGTCGGCCAGTTCGGCCAGCGGGGAGCGGGGGAAGCCGGTCAGCGCCACGGTGGTCGCGCCCCGGCTGCCCGCCTCGGCGAGCATCTCGATGGTTTCCCGGGTCTGCCCGGTGTGCGAGATGCCCAGCGCGACGTCCCCCGTGCCGAGCAGGGCGGCGCTGGCCAGCCCCTCGTGCACGTCGCTCCAGGCCCAGGCGGCCACTCCGATGCGGTGCAGGCTGAACTGCATCTCCTCGCCGACCAGGGCACTGCCGCTGGCGCCGAAGATGTTGACCCGGGCGGCCCCGGCGATGGCGACCGCGGCGCGCTCCACCTCGACGAGGTCGAGCAGGGCGGCGGTGTCGTGCATGGCCCGGGTGTCGGCGGCGATGATCTGGCCGAGCACCCGCTCCAGGGGGTCGCCCGGCTGGATCTCCCGGCCGATGTCGACCGTCCAGCCGGCCGAGCGGGCCCGGCCGGTCTCCGAGGCGATGCCGAGGCGCAGGTCGGCGTAGCCGTCGAAGCCCATCGCCCGGCAGAACCGGGTGATGGTGGCCGGCGAGGTGCCGCTGCGCTCGGCGAGTTCCACGATGGTCGCCCGGGCGGCCGCCTCCGGGTCGCTGAGGACGTGCTCGGCGACCCGGCGCAGCGCCCCGGTCAGCTCTCCCGCACCGGCCCGGACCCTGGCCAGGACCCCGTCGACGCCCCGCCGGTCGACCGTGTCGGCGTCGACCACCGCGGTCCCCGCGGGGGTGTCCACCTCGTGATCCACCATCGGACGCCTTTCGGAAAGACTGTTAACTGTTAGTGGTAAAAGTTCTTACTGAAGGGCCCTCCGTGTCAAGGCCGTGGGCGAAGTTTTCAAACTGTTACCTGGCGCACACGGTCCACCGGAGCCGCCGATCTTGCCCGGCGGGGTACGGCCGACCAGCATGAACAGGTCCGCACCACCGCACCGGGAGGGCCCGTGAGCATGTCCGACACCGTGGTGGTCGGTCTCGACGTCGGAGGCACCTCCACCCGCGCGGTCGCGCTGAGCCTGGCCGGGGAGCGCCTCGGCACCGGTCGGGGCGGCGGCGGCAACCCGACCAGTCACGGGGCCGAGCGGGCCGCCGCCGAACTGCTGACCGCGCTGCGCGGCGCGCTCGCCGGGGTGGACCCGGCCCGGGTCCGCGCCGGGGTGATCGGCCTGGCCGGGGCCGGCCGGCTGCTCGCCGACCCCGCCGGGCGGGCCGCCTTCGATCAGGCGTGGGCGCAGGCCGGGCTGCGCTGCGCGTACGCGGTGCACGGCGACGCCCTCGTCGCGTACGCCTCGGGCACCGCCGCGCCGGACGGCACCGTACTGATCGCCGGCACCGGGGCGATCGCCGCACAGGTCCGCGACCTGCGGCTGGACCGGGTCGCCGACGGGCACGGCTGGCTGCTCGGCGACGCCGGCTCCGGCTTCTGGCTGGGCCGGGAGGCGGTCCGCCGGCTCCTGGCCGACCTGGACCGGGGAACGTCACCCGGCCCGCTGGGCGCGCGGGTGCTCACCGAACTGCTCGGCTCGGTCGAGGTGGCCGACCGGCCCCGGGGCACCGTCGACGCGCTGGTGCAGGCGGTGACCCGACGGCCCCCGGTCGAACTGGCCCGGCTGGCGCCGCTGGTCGTCACGGCGGCCGTCGAGGGCGAGCCGGTGGCGACCGGGCTGATCGACGAGGCCGCCGCTCATCTGGTGGAGAGCGTGTCCCGGATCCGACCGGCCGATGCCGTCGAGCCGATCGTGCTCGGCGGCGGGCTGCTCACCGGGGACACCCCGCTGGCGGCGGCGGTCCGCGCCGAGGCGGAACGGCGCTGGCCGGACGCGCCGGTCCGCACCGCCGGAGACGGTGCCGCCGCTGCCGCCTGGCTCGCCGCCCTGGACCTCCCCGGGGTCACCGACCCGGTGGCCCTGCACGCCCTCCTGGTCCCCCCGACCGCCTGACCCTGGCGCCGCCGGTGGCCCCGTCCTCCGCGCGCTCACATCCCGCCCCGCAGCCCACGACCTGCGGTTCCACGCCCCACGCCCCGCGCCACGTCGCCCGCGCCCCGCGCCACGTCGCCCGTAGCCCGCGGCTCCGCGCCCGACCCGCGTCCGTCAGGGCCTCCCGCCGGAAGCCTCGCGCTCCACGGCCGCACGGCCCGCACGGCCCGCACGGCCGCACGGCCCGCACGGCCGCACGGCCCGCACGGCCGCAAGATCGTGCTCGATCCAGGAAATTGGGGCATCGCGTGCTGAACGAGGGGCCTGTTTCCAGGATCGAGCACGATCTTGCAGGGCCCCACCGGGCAACCCGCGCGGGGCTGATCATTTTCGGACGAGGAGCGGCGTTACTTGAGCTGGCCGGCGGTGAGGCCCGACTGCACCTGTCGCTGGAAGGCGACGTAGACGGCGAGCACCGGCAGCACCGCGATGCTCAGCCCGGCGAAGAGCCGGGCGTAGTCACCGGCGTACCCCTGGCTGACGGAGAGGGCGAAGAGGCCCTGGGCGAGCACCCACTTCGACTCGTCGCCCTGCATCAGCACCTGCGGCAGCAGGAACTGGTTCCAGTGGCTGAGGAAGTTGAAGATCGCGACGCTGATCAGTCCCGGACGGGCCATCGGCAGCATCACCCGGAAGAAGAGCCGGAAGTGGCCGCAGCCGTCAACCATCGCCGCCTCCGCCACCGTGGTCGGCAGGGTGCGGAAGAACGCGGTCAGGAAGAAGACCGTGAACGGCAGCGAGTACGCCGCGTACACCAGGATCAGACCGGTCCAGGTGCCGAAGAGGCCGGCGTTGCGGACCACGAAGAAGAGCGGCACCAGGGCGAGGAAGACCGGGAACATCAGGCCGCCGACGAACAGGTAGTAGACGAACTGCCGGCCGCGGAACTCGTACCGGGCGAAGACGTACGCGGCGGTGGCGCCCGTCAGCATGGTGAGCGACACCGAGCCGGCGACCACGACGAGGCTGTTCAGGAAGTACCGGCCGATGTGCGCCTCGGTCCAGGCCCGGGCCCAGTTGTCCCAGTGCAGGGTCTCCGGCAGCCCCCACGGGTCGGCCAGGATCTCGCCGTTGCTCTTGAACGAACTCAGGAACATCCACACCAGCGGCAGCACGGTCAGCGCGGCCCAGACCAGCAGGAAGCCGTGCGAGAAGGCGTTGGCCACGCCGAGCTCACGGCGTACCGGCCGGTCGGCGGTCCGGGCGGCCGGGGCCGTGACGGCGGCGACGTCGTCCAGAGTGGTCATGAGTACTCGATCCGGTCGCGTCGGCCCAGGCGCAGCGAGAGCACCGCCACCGACAGGGTCAGGAAGAACATCACCACGCCGATCGCCGAGGCGTAGCCGAACTTGGTCTCGCTGCCGAACGCGGTGTCGTACATCCGCACGCCGATCACGTCGGTGGAGAAGTTCGGCCCGCCGTTGGTCATCAACTGCACGAGGATGAAACCGTCGAGGGCGAAGATGGCCAGGTAGACCCAGGCGACCTGGACGGTGTCCCAGAGCAGCGGGAGGGTGACCCGGCGCAGGGTGGTCAGCCGCGACGCCCCGTCGAGCATGACCGCCTCGTAGATCTCCTTCGGTACCGCCGACATCGCCGCGCCGAAGAGCACCACATAGAAGCCGACGTTGCTCCAGACCATCACGGCCAGCACGCACCAGAACGCGGTACGCGGGTCGCCGAGCCAGGTGGGGGAACCGAGCCCGAGGGCGTGCAGCGCGCTGGTGAGCAGGCCCTTGTTCGGGTGGTACACCTCCTTCCACAGCAGCGCGATGATCACCACCGAGAGCACCTGCGGGAAGAAGTAGACGGTGCGGTAGAGCGCGCTGCCCCGTACGCCGGTGACCCCGGCCCGGCCCCGGCGGCCGCCCATGTTGAGCATGGTGGCGAAGAAGAGCCCGAGCAGGATGGTCAGCACCGGCACCAGGGCCAGCAGGATCGCGTTGTTCTTCAGCGCGTTCCAGACGTAGTCGTCGCGCCACAGCGCCCGGAAGTTCGCCAGCCCGACGGAGTCGGCCTCGGCGGAGTAGCCGAGCCAGTCGGTGGTGGAGATCTGGAACGCCTGCAGGTATGGCGAGACGACGAAGACGACGTAGAGCAGCACCGGCGGCACCAGGAAGGTGACGATCAGCGGGTACTTGCCATGTCTCACGGTGGGTCCACCTCCCGGCGGCGGTCGGTGGGGACGGTCGGCCCGCCCCCACCGACCGGTGGTCACGCGGTCCGCTTGTACTTCTTGACCGAACTGTCCTGGGCGATCGAGTCGGCGCCCTTCTGACACTGGTCGAGGAACTCGGCGGGACCGGTCCGGCCGCTGAAGAACTCGCCGCAGGCGGCGTCGACGAGGTTGCGCTCCAGCTTGCGGTAGTAGTTGTTGTAGACCCAGTTGAAGCCGTTGGAGCCGGACGCCTCCAGGGCCTTGATCACGGTGTTCAGCCCGTACGGCAGGTCGATCCCCTCGGTGGCGCCGGCGACCACGGTGAGGCTGGAGACCTTGCGGGTGAAGTCCTGCGCGCCCTTCTTCGACAGCATGACCCGGAAGTACTCCAGGCCACCGGCGAGGTTCTTGGCCTTGGCCGGCACCATGAACGGCTCGCCGGCGGTGCCCCGGATCGCCTCGAACGGCAGCTTGTCGCCGCTGCCGAGGCTCGGGGTGGGCTGGACGGTCATGTCGAAGCCGGCCGGGGTCACGTCCTTCTGCTCGCTCTCCAGCCAGGAGCCACAGGAGATGAAGGCGGCCTTGCCCTGGCACCAGGCGGTCTGCGACTGCTTGTGGTCCAGGCCCGGGGAGCCCTCCAGGATGTAGCGGTCCTTCACGATCTGGTGCCAGGCGTCGGCGGCGGCCTTCATCGCGTCGGACTTCCAGGCGTTCGGCTCCAGGTTGTCGATCGCGGTGGCGACGGAGGGCCCGCCGAACTTGATCGCGGTGGCGATCAGCGGCCAGCTCATGTAGCGCGGGTGCAGGCCCGCGTACGTCCAGGGGGCGATGCCGGCGGCCTTGATCTGCTTGCAGAGCGCGATGTGCTCGTCCCAGGTCTTCGCGTACTGCCAGCCGCGTTCGGCGAAGAGCTTGGTGGAGTGCCAGATGCCGTAGACGGTGTAGGTGTAGTTGAGCACCAGGAACCGGCCGTCGTACGAGCCGACCTCGACCGCGCCGGGCAGCAGGGTGTCCTTGACGGTCTTGCCGGGGATGTCGAGACTGGGGGCGGCGAGCAGGTCACCGAGGTCGGCGACGGCGTTCTGGGAGACCAGGCCGTTGAAGTCGATCTGGCCGGCGCCGGAGTTGTTGACCACGTCCGGCGGGGTGCCGTCGACGAAACGCGGCTGGAGGGTCTTGCTGATCTCCTGGGTGGCGGAGTGCTTGACCTCCGCCTTGGGGTACTTCTCCCGGTACATGGCCTCGTGGGCCTTGGCGTACTCCTCGCCGAAGCCGCCGTTGAAGATCACCACGTCGAGCGGGGCGTCCTCCTTGACGCCCAGCGGGTTCTGCTCGCTCTTGGTGCCCTGGTAGGTGCCGCCGGTGTTCTTGTCGCCGCCACCGCCGGTGGCGCAGCCGGCGAGCAGGCCGGCGGCGGGGGTTGCCAGCAGGCCTGCGGCGGCGGTACGACGCAGGATGTCACGCCTGTCCATCAGCTCTCCTCGGTAGGGGGAATGGGCGGAGCACCGGTGCAGGGGGTGGTGTCCGCCGCGCGAGGCACGGTGATTGTCTTCAGTTCATCTGATGTTGCTGAAGAATTTCTACGGCAGCGGCGCGTGGACTTCAAGACCTCGTGGCCGATCCGTTGTCACCACCGGCCACCCCGCTCTGGCATAGCCTGGGCCCATGCGCCGCCTGGCCCAGCTCGCCGAGCGCACCCCGGCCGGGCGGGAACGCTACGTCGACCTGCTCCGGGGGGTCGCCATCGCCATGGTCGTTCTCGGACACTGGATGGTCACCGCCATCGGGGAGGACGCCACCGGCCGGCCCACCGGGCGGTCCGCCCTGCCCGAGCTGCCCTGGGCGTACCCGCTGACCTGGCTGGCCCAGGTCATGCCGGTGTTCTTCCTGGTGGGCGGGTTCGCCAACGCCGCCTCGCTGACCGCCCGCCGGGCCCGGGGCGGGGACGCGGCCGGCTGGCTGCTGGACCGGGCCGCCCGGCTGCTGCGCCCCACCACCGCACTGCTGCTGGTGCTCGCCGCCGGCGCCACGGTGGCGTCGCTGGCCGGGGTGGACACCAGGCTGGTGCGCACCGTCGTCTGGTTCGCCACCATCCCGCTCTGGTTCCTCGCCGCCTACCTGCTGGTGGTGCCCCTGACCCCGGCCATGTACGCGCTGCACCGGCGCTTCGGCCTGCTCGTGCCCGTCGCGCTGGCGGTCCTCGTCGCGGCCGGGGACGTCGGGCGGGCGAACGGCGCGGCGGCGCTGGCCCTGCCGAACTACCTCTTCGGCTGGCTCGCCGTCCACCAGCTCGGCTTCGCCTGGCACGACGCCCGCACGCCGCGCCCGGACCCGGCCGACGACCACTCCCCCGGGTCCCGACCCGACGGACCGGGGCACGCCGGACCGGGGCACCACCGGCCGGAGAACGACAGCCGGCGGGGTCTGCGGTCGCGGCGGCTGCCGCTGTCCCGGCGGGCCGGTGGGGTGGCGCTGCTCGGCGGGCTGACCGCGACGGTGCTGCTGACCACCGCCGGCCCGTACCCGGTCGCCATGCTCAACGTGCCCGGTGAGCGGCTGGACAACGCCGCCCCGCCCAGCCTGGCCCTGCTCACCCTGACCGTCGCCCAGCTCGGGCTGATCCTGCTGCTGCGCGGCCCGGCCGAACGGTGGCTGCACCGGCCGCGACCGTGGCAGGCGGTGATCGCGGTGAACGCGGTCGTGCTCACCGTCTTCCTCTGGCACCTGACCGCCGCGATCCTGCTGGTCGGCGCGCTCGACGCGGCCGGTCTGCTGCCGACCCCGGCACCCGGGTCGGCGACCTGGCTGGCCTGGCGGCTGCCCTGGGTGCTCCTGCTGACCGTGGTGCTGGCCGTCCTGGTCGCCGTCTTCGGTCCCGTCGAGGCCCGCACCCGCTCCACCCGCCCCGGCCGCGACAGTGCGCGCGGCGACACCGCCGCCCGCCCGGGGAGCGCCGGGCGGTCGACCGCCGTGCGGGGCGCGCTGGCCGCCGTCGCCTTCGCCGCCGTGGTGTACGCCTTGGTGCGCAACGCGCAGACGCCGAGGGCAGCCCCGGAACCCCTCGGGGTGCCGGTGGCCGCCCTGGTGGCGTACCTGGCCGGGGCGGGTGTGCTGCGGCTGCTCAGGTCTGGGTGGGGAAGCCGAGGTTGACCCCGCCGTGGCGCGGGTCGAGCCAGCGGCTGGTGACCACCTTGCCCCGGGTGAAGAAGCGCACCCCGTCCTCGCCGTGGGCGTGCAGGTCGCCGAAGAGGGACGCCTTCCATCCGCCGAACGAGTAGTAGGCCATCGGCACCGGGATCGGCACGTTGATCCCGACCATGCCGACCTCCACCTCGTGCTGGTAGCGCCGGGCGGCGCCGCCGTCGTTGGTGAAGATCGCCGTGCCGTTGCCGTACGGGTTGGCGTTGACCAGCTCGACCGCCTCGTCGTACGAGCCGACCCGGATGACGCTGAGCACCGGACCGAAGATCTCGTCGGTGTAGATCGACATGTCGGGGGTGACGTGGTCGAAGAGGGTCGGCCCGAGCCAGTAGCCGCCCGGCTCGCCGTCCGGGGTGACGTCCCGGCCGTCGACCACGGCGACCGCGCCCGCGGCCACCCCCGCCCGGACGTATCCGCGCACCCGCTCGGCATGCGCGGCGGTGACCAGCGGACCCATGTCGCAGCCGCGCCGGCCGTCGCCGGTGCGCAGCCCGGCCATCCGCCGGGCGATCCTCGCGACCAGGGCGTCGGCGACCGGCTCGACCGCGACCAGCGCGGAGACCGCCATGCACCGCTCCCCCGCCGAGCCGAAGCCAGCGTTGACGGCCGCGTCGGCGGCCAGGTCCAGATCGGCGTCCGGGAGCACCACCATGTGGTTCTTCGCCCCGCCGAGGGCCTGCACCCGCTTGCCGGCCAGCGCGGCGCGCTGGTGCACGTGCCGGGCGACCGGGGTGGAGCCGACGAACGACACCGCCTTGACACCCGGGTGGTCGAGCAGCGCGTCGACGGCCTCGGCGTCGCCGTTGACGACGTTGAGCACCCCGTCGGGCAGTCCCGCCTCGGCGAACCACTCGGCGAGCAGCAGCGCCGCGCTCGGGTCCTTCTCGCTGGGCTTGAGCACCACCGCGTTGCCGCAGGCCACGGCGACCGGCACGAACCACAGCGGCACCATCACCGGGAAGTTGAACGGCGAGATCACCGCGACCACGCCGAGCGGCTGCCGGATGCTGTACGAGTCGACCTCGGTCGAGACGTTCTCGCTGAACCCGCCGCGCAGCGCGGACGGGATGCCGCAGGCGTACTCGATGACCTCCAGGCCGCGCTGCACCTCACCGGCGGCGTCGGCGAGCACCTTGCCGTGCTCGGCGGTGATCACCTCGGCGAGCCGGTCGCGCCGGGCGTTGACCAGTTCGCGGAAGGCGAAGAGCACCGCCGTCCGCCGGGTCAGGGAGGCGTCCCGCCAGCCGCGCGCCGCCCGCTCGGCGGCCTGCACCGCCGCCGCGACGTCCGCGGCGCAGGCCAGCTCCACCTGACCGGTACGCCGCCCGGTGGCCGGGTCGAAGACGTCACCGCGCCGCTGCGACGACCCGGAGACCCGCTTGCCGTCGACGAAGTGCCCGATGACCGTCACGTCGTCCACTCCGCTCATGCCGCCACCTCCGCCGAGGCGCAGGTGCGGATCGCCTCGACGAGGATGGCCAGCCCTTCGCGGGCCTCGTCCTCGGTCAGGGTCAGCGGCGGGCCCATCCGCAGCACGTTGCCGTGCAGGCCGCCCTTGCCGACCAGCAGGCCACCGGCCCGGCACGCCTCCAGGACCCGGGTGGTCAGCGCCGGGTCGGGCTCCACCGTGCCGGGGCGGACGATCTCGACGGCGAGCATGAGGCCCTTGCCGCGCACCTCGGCGACGTGGTCGAGGTCGGCGGTGGCGGCGCGCAGTCCGTCGGCGAGGATCGCGCCGACCCGGGCCGCGTTGGCCTGCAGGTCGTGGTCGCGCAGGTAGTCCAGCACCGCGTTGCCCGCGGCGGTGGAGACCGGGTTGCCACCGAACGTGCAGAAGCTGATCGCCGGCACCGACTCCAGTACGTCCGCCCGGCCGACGACCCCGGCCAGGGCGAACCCGTTGCCGATGCCCTTGGCGAAGGTGAGCAGGTCGGGGGTGACCCCGTGCGCCTGGTAGCCCCAGAAGTGCTCGCCGGTCCGACCCCAGCCGGTCTGCACCTCGTCGGAGATCAGCAGGATGCCGTGCGAGTCGAGGACCTCCTTCCAGGCCGCGAAGAGCCCGTCCGGCGGGGCGACGAAGCCACCGACGCCCTGGATCGGCTCGGCGATCAGGCAGGCCACGTCGCCGGCGGTCTGGGTGGCGAGCACCTCGCGCAGGTCCTCCACCGCGGCGTCGATCCGGTCGGCCTCGGGGAGCCGGGCGAGCAGGCCACGCAGCCGGTCCCCGGAGTGCAGCCAGGCGACCTGGAGCGGGTTGAGCGCGCTGGCCGACCAGCTCCGGTTGCCGGTGGCACCCATCGTCGCGTACGACCGGCCGTGGTAGCTGTTGCGCACCGCGAGGATCTGCGACGAGCGGCGGTGGTTGGTGGCGAACAGCAGCGCCGCCTCGTTCGCCTCGGTGCCCGAGTTGGTGAAGAACACCCGGGCGTCCGGGATGCCGGAGAGCCGGGCGATCCGCTCGGCCAGTTCGACCTGCTGGCGGATCAGGTACAGGGTGGAGCTGTGCACGATGCCGGTTCGGATCTGCCGCTCGACCGCCTCCCGGATCTCCGCGATGTCGTACCCGATCATCGAGGTCAGCACGCCGCCGAAGAAGTCCAGGTAGGTGCGGCCCTGCGCGTCGGTCACCCGGCGTCCCGAGCCGGAGACCAGCTCGATCGGCTCGGCGTAGTAGAGCGGCATCCAGGACGGGAGCACGGCCCGGTGCCGGGCCAGCAGGTCGTCGGAGGTCATCGTCGCACCCTTCAGCGGCGGCGGTTTCGCGTTCCCCGCACGCTTCCACCGCCGGGTGGCGGGGACAACTGTCACTGTGTAGCCGACCGGAGGTGTCGGCCTGACAGCGCGTCAACCCGATCGCCACGATTTCCATGCCGTCGGGCGCTTCCGATCGATCTTCTCGACATTGATCTGCTGTCGACGCCACGCGATCCGCACCGACCTGTCCCGGCGCACCCACCCGCCGTGGCGTCGCTGCCCGCCGATGCGCCGCAGGTCAGGGTCGTGGACCGGCCCGGCGGTGCAGCGGCAGCTGCAGGACGACCGGCAGCTGTGCGAAGGCGACCAGTGTGGTGGCGAGCCGCAGTGACGGGCCGTCGCTGCCGGCCGGCGGGCCCGGCGGCCGGTACGATCCGGCGGGTGCGGATCGCGGGGGTGGCGCTGCCGACCGGGCGGGCCCGGGCGACCGGTGAGGAGATCGCGGCCGGCGTACGGGCCTGGGTGGACTCCCCGCCGCTGCGCACCCTGGTCGACCGCTTCGGTGGCGACCGGCCGGCCGGCGACCTGCCGGCGGTGCTGGCCGCGCTGGACGACTTCTCCGCCCGGCACTGGGACTTCCGGGGCGGCCGGGAACGCCCTGAGGCCCGGGAGCCGGCCCTCGACCCGACGACCACCGCCCTGGTGCTGGCCGCGGCCGACGCGCTCGGCCTGGTCCGTCCCGCCCCGCCCACCGAACCCCGCTACGCCCACCTGGTGGTGCTCGGCGGGCTGGCCCACGCCTGCCTGCGGCGCGTCCGGTACGCCGCGCACCTGCTGCGGCACGGCCGGACGGTGACCGGTGAGGTCGCCGTGCTGGGCAGCTTCCGGCCGGTGTCCGAGGTGGAGCGGGGCGTGCTGGCCACAGCGGGGCTGGCCGGCGACACCGAGGTGGACGTGCTCGACGCGGCGGTGCGGCAGGCGTTCGGGGTGGCCGCGCCGGTCGAGGAGGACGGGCACGACGGAGGCCACCCGTACCACTGGTGGTCCTCGCGGACCTACCGGCCGCCGGGCCTGCCGCCGGTGCGGGTGCTCGCCGCGCCGTCGAGCGAGCCCGCGCTGCGGCGGGCGCACACCGCGGACACCCAACGGTTCTGGGCCGGACACGTCCTCCTGCGCCCCGGCGACCCGGTGCTGATGGTGACCGCGCCGATCTACGTGCCGTTCCAGCACTGCGACGCGCTGCGCACCCTGGCGGTGCCGTACGGCTGCGGCATCGACACGGTCGGCGTCGACCCGGCCCTGCCCGACCTGGCGGCGCTGCCCGAGCCGACCCTGACCCCGGGGCGGTACCTGCAGGAGATCCGCTCGGCGATCCGGTCGATGCGGGCCCTGCACGCCGTGCTGGGCTGAGCCGCGCTCGGGCCCGTGACGGCCGGTCAGCCGGCGGCGGTGTCCCGGACGGCCTGGGCGAAGACCTCCGAGCGGTGCTCGAAGTTGCGGAACCGGCCGTAGCTGGGCGCGGCCGGCGAGAGCAGCACCACCCCGCCGGTCGGGGTCACCTGCCGGGCGAGCCGGACGGCGTCGACCAGGTCGTCCACCGTCTCGGTACGGACCTTCGGCAGCCCGGCGAGCGCCTCGACGATGCGGGGGCCGCTGTCCGGAATGCCGATCACGGTGATCTCCCGCTCGGCCAGGTGCTCGGCCAGCGGCGTGTAGTCCAGCCCTCGGTCGGTGCCGCCGACGATCACCGTCAACGGTCGCCCCTCGTACGCGTCGATCGCGTGCATGGCCGCGTACGGGCTGGTGGCGAGGGTGTCGTCGACGAAGGTCAGGCCGGCGGGGTCGACGATCTCGGTGAGCCGGTGGGCCAGCCCCTGGAACCCGGCGACCGCCACCGCCAGGGTGTCCCTGCGGGCGACCACGTCGACGCCGACCGCGTCGAGCACGGCGAGCGCCACGCACAGGTTGCCCTCGTTGTGCCGGCCGACCAGCGGCAGCACCGCGCGCGGGAAGAGCGGCCGGTCGCCGAGGTGGAACCAGTCGGTGCCGTCGGGGCCGGTCGCCAGGTGCGCGGTGTCCGGCCGGCCGGCGCGCACCGCCGCCCGGTCACCCAGCTCCAGGGCGAGCCGCGGGTCGGCGCCGTTGACCACCACGGTGCGCGGGCCGTACGCGAGCAGGTTCAGCTTGTCCCGGTAGTACTCGGCCTCGCCGCCGTGCGCGTCCAGGTGCTCGGGGAAGAGGGCGGTGACCACCACGACCCGGGGCGAGTCGGTCAGGTCGCTGCACTGGTAGCTGGAGAGCTCCAGCACGTACAGCTCCGCCTCGGGCAGGTCGAGCGTGGGTACGCCGATGTTGCCGCCGAGGACGTTGGGCCGGTCGACGGCGGCCAGCAGGTGGCTGATCAGGCTGGACGTGGTGCTCTTGCCCTTGCTGCCGGTGACCCCGATGGTCCGGTCGGCGTGGTCGGCCATCCAGAGCGCGGTGCCCTGGGTGACGGGGACCCCGCGCCGGCGCAGCTCGACCATCCAGGGGTGGGTGCTCGGCACTCCCGGGGAGCGGATCACGACGTCGGCGGCGGCCAGCCGGGCGAACGCCTCCTCACCGGTGACCAGCGGCGCGGCCTCGGCGAGCGGCCCCTCCCAGGGCAGGGTGAGGAAGTTGGCGCTGTCGTCGACGGCGACCAGGTCGGCCGGGCCGTGCGCGGCGACGGCGGTCACGGCGGCACGGCCCTCGCGGCCGGCCCCCCAGACGGCGACTCGGCGTCCGCGCAGGTCAGACAGGCGCACGGGCTCTCCTCAGGGTGTCGACGGCGTTCGGCCAGGTGGCGGTCCGGCGCAGCCGGACACGGCCGGACAGACCAGGGCCTAGTATGGCGTGTGCCCAACGAGCAGCTCCGGCGGATGGACGCCTTCACCTTCCCGTCCTACTCGATCGATCTCGCCACCGGTGAGGCGTTGTTCGACTACGCCCTGACCGGTCCCGACGACGAGCAGCGGTTCACCGAGGTGATCACGCTGCCGTTGCCGGCCGAGCCGCCCTCGGACGAGACGGTGGCCACCCTGGGCCGGGTCCTGGAGCTGCTGCACGTCGTCGCCGGGGTCAGCTACTACAAGGCCGCCGCGCCGCGTCGGCTGGTGCTGCCGGCGCCGCTGGGCGCGGCCGCCACCGAGCTGGTCACCGCCGTCTACACCAGGGGTCTCGCCGAGTACGCCTACCGCAACCAGTTGCCGCACGTGCTCGCGCTGCGTCCCGAGGTGCCGGCCGGGGAGGTGTCGCCACCCCGGGTGTACGACGACTCGGAGCGGCGTCCGCTGTCGGCCGTCGGCGGCGGCAAGGACTCGATCGTCACACTGGAGGCGCTGCGCCGGGCCGGCTTCGAGCCGGTGCCCTTCTCGGTCAACCCGAACCATGTGATCGTGTCGGTGAACGAGGCGTCCGGGTTGCCCGCGCTGGCCGCCCGGCGACGGATCGACCCGGTGCTGTTCGACCTGAACGCGGCCGGCGCGCTCAACGGGCACATCCCGGTCACCGCGATCAACTCGCTGATCGCGGTCGCCACCGCCGTGCTGCACGGGCTCGGCCCGGTGGTGATGTCCAACGAGCGCTCCGCCTCCGACCCGAACCTGGTCTGGAACGGCCACGAGATCAACCACCAGTGGTCCAAGGGCGTCAAGGCCGAGGGGCTGCTGCGGGCGGCGCTGGCCGAGCACGCCGGGCTCACCGAGCCGTACTTCTCGTTGCTGCGGTCGCTGTCGGAGCTGCACATCGCCCGGCTCTTCGCCGAGATCGACCGGTACGACGCGGTGGTCACCAGCTGCAACGCCGCGTTCAAGCTGCGCGACGCCAGCGAACGGTGGTGCCGGAACTGCCCGAAGTGCCGGTTCGTCTTCCTGGCCATGGCGCCGTTCATGCCGCGCGAACGGATCGTGCGCATCTTCGGCGGCGACCTGCTGGCCGACCCCGCGCAGATCCCCGGCTACCGGGAGCTGCTCGGCGTCGACGGGCACAAGCCGTTCGAGTGCGTCGGCGAGGTGGAGGAGTCGGTGGTCGCGCTGAGCCTGCTCGCCGAGCAGGACCAGTGGCGCGACGCCCCGGTCGTCCGCGCCCTGGTCGACGCGGTCCCCGAGACCGCCTGGTCGGCGGCGGCCAGCTCGGACGTCTTCACCCCCGGCGGCCCCAACTTCGTCCCCACCCCCTACGCCAAGACCCTCACCACCCTCGCTTGACCCCCCGCCCAGCCCCGCCCCGCCCGTTGATCATGAAGTTATTGCCGCGACACGCCGGGGCGGATGACAACAACTTCATGATCAACGGGGTCACGGGGGGGTGGGGTCGGGTTAGGGGGTGCGGATGGCGTCGAGGGCTAGCAGGGCTACGTGGAGGGAGAGGCAGGCTTCGACCGAGTCGAGGTCGACGTCCAGGATCCGGCCGATGCGGGCCAGCCGCTCGTAGAAGGCCGGCCGGGACAGGTGCGCCGCGGCGGCCGCCGCAGACTTGTTGCGGCCCTGGTCCAGGTACGCCCGCAGCGTGCCGAGCAACTGCTCCCGGGGGTGCCGGGCGTCGTGGGACAGCAGCGCGCCGAGTTCCCGTTCGACGAAGGTCTGCACCCGCGGCTCGTCGCGCAGCAGGTGCAGCAGCCCGGCCAGGCCGACGTGCGGCAGCCGGAAGATCGGCAGGTCGCGCCGGTCTCGGCGGGCGGCGTCGGCGATCTGTCGCGCCTCGATCAGCGACCGGCGCGCCTCGCGCAGGCTGCCCACCCCGGAACCTGCGGCCACGACGACGGCGTGCGGGCGACCCGTACCCGGATCGGGGCCGGCACCGGCGGACCGGCACCCTTCGGCACGTCCGGCCGGTCCCCGGCCATCGCCGGCCTCGCCGCGCACACGGGCGGCGGCCACGTCGGCCCGGACGGTGACGGGGCGGGGCGGGGCGGTGTCCAGCCGGATGCGGCGCAGCGCGGTGGCGAAGGCGGTCAGCGCGCGCTCCTCGGCGGCGGCGTCCGGCAGGGCGAGCAGGGCACCCACCGCCTGGTCGTCGACGGCGCTGGTCAGCGCGGTCAGCTTCGCCTCCCGCAACGCCTGGCCGACCGCCTCGGCGAGGTCACGCAGCCGGGCCGGGCCGGTCTCCGGGGCCGCGTCGACCGGCAGGCCGCTCTCCCCCGTCGCGGCGCCGTCGGCCGCCGGCTCGTCGAGGCGGTGCCGGACCACCACCCCGATCAGGTGCCGCCGGTCGAGGGTGACGCCGAGCGCCTTGGCCCGCAGGGCGACCTCGTCCACCGGCCGGGAGTGGTCCAGCAGGGCGGTGAGCAGCGTACGGTGCAGCTGCCGTTCCAGCCCTTCGGCGTCACGCCGGATCAGCCGGCCCAACGCCAGGGTCGAGGCGGCCCGCTCCACCAGGATGGTCAGCCGGGTGGGCGGGGTGCCCGCCGGGCGGGTGCCACCGCCACCCAGGTCACCGCCGCCCGGCCAGCGCAGCAGCAGCCGCCCCCAGTCCTGGCCCCGGGCACCCACGGTGGTCACCAGCCACCCGCTGTCCGCGTCGTACGCGGTGCGGCCGGCGGGACGGATCCGCCGGGAATGCTCCTCCCAGCCGTCCAGCAGCAGCTCGGCGCTCTCCCCCGCCGGGTCGTACGCGAGCACCTGCCGGGACAGGTTCTCCAGCACCACCGGGCAGCCGGCCAGCTCGACGGCCTGGCGCACCACCTCGGCCGGGCCGGCGCCCTCGACGGACAGCTCGGTGAACCGCTGGTGGATCTCCTCGGTGGCGCGCAGCTCGTGCAGCTGGGCGTCGACGATCAGCGCGTGCACCGCCTCGGTGATCCGGACGAACGGGGTGGCCCGCCGCAGCTCGACCAGGGGCAGCCCGCGCCGCTGGGCGGTCGCCACCATCACCCGGGGCACCCCGCTGACGTACCGGCGGCCCAGCTCGACCACCAGCCCGGAGACGCCGACGTCGGCCAGGTCGTCGATGAAGGCACGCAGCCCCGCGTCGTCGGCGGGCAACCCGATGCCGGTGGTGAGGACGAGTTCGCCGCCGCCGAGCAGGGTGGCGATGTCCGGCACCTCGGCGACGTGCACCCAGCGGACCGGCCGGTCCAGGCCGGCGTCCCCGGCGACCAGGCGCGGGGCGCCGTGGCGGACCGGGTCCAGCGCGAGCACCTCACGGACGGTAGGGAACACGGCCGACACGCTACCCTCCGTGACCCCTGTTCCTGAACGCACGCCCCCACAGCCGGACCGATCGGCGACAGGCGGGGCGGCGTACGCACGCAGTCGTGACGAAGCAACTACCGTCAGGAGCCGCGTGCGCTCCGCTCGACGACGACGGTCCGCGTGCGTACCAACCCGACCTGACCTCGTCCCCGCCCGTGTGGAGGCATCGTGGAGGAATCGATCACCGAGTTGATCCGCACCCAACTGCGTCGGCTGCGGATCGCCGCCGGACTCAGCCAGGAGGAGTTCGGCCGGCTGGTGCACTTCTCCAGCTCGGCGGTGTCCGCCGTGGAGACGGGCGTACGCCCGCTCGACCGGGCGTTCCTGGCTCGGGCGGACGAGGTGCTGAACTCCGGCGACCTGCTCGTGACGCTGCTCAGGATGGCGGAGCGGGACCGGGAGCCCTCGTGGTTCAAGCCGTGGCTGGAAGCGGAACGAGGCGCGACGCAGCTGCGATACTTCAACCCGAATCTGATCCCCGGCATGCTGCAGACGGAGAACTACGCCCGGGCAGTTCTGCGCTTCAACGACACGTTCTCCGAGGCCGAGGTGGAGCGGCATGTAGCCGCCCGAATGACCCGGCAGGACATTCTGACGCGGGAGGAACCGCCGCAGTACGTCGCTGTCCTGGACGAGTCGGTGCTGAGCCGGACGGCCGAAGGCCTGAGCGGCATCATGGTCGAGCAGATCGGCCGGTTGATCGAACTTGCCGCGCTGCCGCACGTCCACATCCACCTGGTCCCGAGGAGCAGCGGACTTCACATCGGCTCGTCCGGCCCGTTCGCGCTGGCCCGCTCGGCCGACGGTGGCTGGGTGGGTCACCTGGAGCACCAGCTCGGTGGGGCCGTCGTTGACGATGAGCACGGGGTCGCCGCACTCTTGACCAAGTGGGAGAATGTCAGGGCTGAAGCCCTACCACGCCGTCAGACCATCGACCTGATGAAGGAAGTGCAGGCCAGCCATGAACCTCAGTGACGCCCGATGGCGCAAATCCAGCCGCAGCGGGTCAAGCGGCGGCGAGTGCGTCGAGGTCGCCGACAACCTGCCTGGCGTGGTGGCCGTCCGCGACAGCAAGGACCCGACCGGGCCAGCGCTGACCTTCACCCCGGCCGCCTGGGAGCGCTTCGTCCGCCACGCCCCACGCGCCTGACCGGAAGCCTCGACGGCCCCGCAGCCAGGAGCTGCGGGGCCGTCGGCTCTTCCGGGGACGCCGATCAGTCGACGCCGAACTCCATCGCAGCCCGGTCGAGCGCCTCGTCCTCGGCGGAGGGGACGCCCCGGGAGGCGATGGCTTCCGCGCCGCCCTGTGGCATCGCGCCGATCAGTCCGGTCGAGGCCGCCTGCGCGGCGCCCACCATCCGCTGGGGGGTCGCGCCGCCGACCATGCCGAGGGTGGCGTACTGCTCCAGCTTCGCCCGCGAGTCGGCGATGTCCAGGTTGCGCATGGTGAGCTGGCCGATCCGGTCCGACGGGCCGAACGCCGAGTCCTCGGTACGCTCCATCGACAGCTTGTCCGGGTGGTAGCTGAACGCCGGGCCGGTGGTGTCCAGGATCGAGTAGTCCTCGCCCCGGCGCAGCCGCAACGTCACCTCGCCGGTGACCGCCGTGCCGACCCAGCGCTGCAACGACTCGCGCAGCATCAGCGCCTGCGGGTCCAGCCAGCGCCCCTCGTACATCAGCCGGCCGAGGCGGCGGCCCTCGTTGTGGTAGTTCGCCAGGGTGTCCTCGTTGTGGATGGCGTTGACCAGCCGTTCGTACGCGGCGTGCAGCAACGCCATGCCGGGTGCCTCGTAGATGCCCCGGCTCTTGGCCTCGATGATCCGGTTCTCGATCTGGTCGGACATGCCGAGGCCGTGCCGGCCGCCGATCGCGTTGGCCTCCAGCACCAGGTCGACGGGGCTGCCGAACTCCTTGCCGTTGATCGTCACCGGGCGGCCCTGGTCGAAGCCGATGGTGACGTCCTCGGTCGGGATCTCCACCGACGGGTCCCAGAACCGGACTCCCATGATCGGGTTGACCGTCTCGATGCCGGTGTCGAGGTGCTCGAGGGTCTTCGCCTCGTGCGTGGCGCCCCAGATGTTGGCGTCGGTGGAGTACGCCTTCTCGGTGCTGTCCCGGTACGGCAGGCCGCGTTCGAGCAGCCACTCCGACATCTCCTTGCGCCCACCCAGTTCGGTGACGAAGTCGGCGTCGAGCCACGGCTTGTAGATGCGCAGCTGCGGGTTGGCCAGCAGGCCGTACCGGTAGAACCGCTCGATGTCGTTGCCCTTGAAGGTCGAGCCGTCGCCCCAGATCTGGACGTCGTCGGAGATCATCGCCCGCACCAGGAGGGTCCCGGTGACGGCCCGGCCCAGCGGGGTGGTGTTGAAGTACGCCCGCCCGCCCGAGCGGATGTGGAAGGCCCCGCAGGTCAGCGCCGCCAGGCCCTCCTCGACCAGGGCGGCGCGGCAGTCGACCAGTCGGGCGACCTCGGCGCCGTAGCTGAGCGCACGACCGGGCACCGAGGCGATGTCGGGCTCGTCGTACTGGCCGATGTCGGCGGTGTAGGCACAGGGAACGGCGCCCTTGTCGCGCATCCACGCGACCGCGACCGAGGTGTCGAGGCCGCCGGAGAAGGCGATGCCGACACGTTCGCCGATGGGCAGGGAGGTGAGAACCTTGGACACAAGGAAGATTATGCAGCAACGCGCATGGTCATGCAATTCGCCTGGGTGAGACGCTCACCCGCTGCCGAACGGCGGATCGTCGCGACCCAGTTCCCAGAAGGCCACCGCCGCAGCGGCGGCGACGTTCAACGAATCCACACCGCGCCGCATCGGGATGACCACCCGTACGTCGCTGGCGGACTGAGCCGCCGCGGTGAGGCCGGGGCCCTCGGCTCCCAGCAGCAGCGCAGCCCGCTCGCGCTGCGCGGCGGTCAACCGCTGGATCGGCACGGCGTCCGGAGCCGGCGTCATGGCGAGCACGGTGAAGCCCGCTTCCCGCACCTGGTCCAGACCCGCCGGCCAGCGGTCGAGCTTGGCGTACGGCACCGCGAAGACCTCGCCCATGCTGACCCGTACGCTGCGCCGGTACAGCGGATCGGCGCAGGACGGCGACAGCAGCACCGCGTCGATGCCGAGCGCGGCGGCCCCCCGGAAGACCGCGCCGAGGTTGGTGTGGTTGTTGACGTCCTCGAGGATCACCACCCGGCGCGCGGTGGCCAGCACCTCGGCCGCACTGGGCAGCGGCTTGCGCCGGAACGAGGCGAGCACCCCCCGGTGCACGTGGAACCCGGTCGCCCTCTCCAGCACGTCGGGGGTGGCCGCGTAGACGGGCGCGTCACCGGTGTCGAGGTCGGCGAGCTGGTCGGTGCGCTTGGCGTCGACCAGGTACGACCGGGCCGGGTAGCCGGCGCGCAGCGCCCGCCGCAGCACCAGCTCCCCCTCGGCGATGAAGAGGCCGTGCGGGGGTTCCCAGCGGGTACGCAGCTCGACGTCGGTCAACGCGCGGTAGTCGGCGATCCGCTCGTCGTCGGGGTCGGTGATCTCAAGGACGGGCACCCGACGATTCTGCCGGGTGCCCGTCGTCGGGCGGTCGGGGCGGTCCGGGCCGGCGGTCCGGGCCACCGGCTCACCCGGCCGCCCGCTCGTAGCGCAGCAGCACGGACGCGCCGTCGAAGACCCGGGACCCGACCAGCCGCAGGTCGGCGCGGTCCTTGCCGGGGAAGGCCGGCGTGCCGCCGCCGAGCACCACCGGGTGGACCACCACCTGCCACTCGTCGACCAGGCCGAGGCCGGCCAGCGCCGCGCCGGCCCCGGCGCCGCCGGTGAGCAGCAGGTCGCCGCCGGGCTCGGCCTTCAACGCGGCGACCTCGGCGGCCAGGTCGCGGCCGACGACCCGGGCGCCGTGGTCGGCGGCATCGAGGGTACGGGAGACGACCACCTTCGAGGTACGCCGCCAGATCGGCGCGAAGGCCAGGTCGTGCGGGTCCTGGGAGATCGACTCCACCCGTGGCCAGTACCCGGACATCAGCTCCCAGACCCGCCGCCCGTAGAGGAACGCGCCGACCCGGTCGGTCAGCCCGAGCGAGTACGCGGAGAGCTCCGGCCCCATCGCCGGCCAGTCGAACTCCCCGTGCGGGCCCTCGATGAAGCCGTCGACGGACTGGTGCACCCAGTGGACGAGCCTGCGCATGTCGATTTCTCCTTCCGGCGGGCGCCGCGGTGGGTGCTCTCTCGTGAAGGGTCGGAACGAAACGGCGTGGCCCGACAACCGTGCCGAACTTTTGTTGCCCGATGTGCGAACGCGGTCCACCGGGTGATCGGGGGCACGACCGGGCCCCGGCCGGCCAGAAAGTCGGCGCCGGGGCGTCGCCGCAGCCATCCTGCGTCGGCTGGAGGAGTGGGTCGCCCGCCGCAGCGTCGGCCCGTACCGGGGGTGAGGGCCCCGCCGTCACGGGGGGAGGACGGCGGGGCCCGGTCCGGGCGGCGATGGTCAGCCGCGGCGGTTCTGCAGCCAGCGCAGCAGGTCCGGCGGGATGCGCGGCTCCGGCGCGGGCTCGGTGGGCTCGGGCGACGGCCGGGGCGGCTCGGGTCGGCGCATGTCGCCGACCAGGGCCCGGCTCGGCGCGGTGAAGTCGCGCACCGGCTCGCCGTCGACCGCCGTCCGGATGGTCCGGGCGACCGCCGCGATCACCTGCGACTGCACCGGCCCACCGACCGCGTCGCTCGGGTCGTCCGGGTTGGCGGCGATGCCGGCGACGGCGACCTGCGGGGTGAACCCGACGAACGTCTCGGTGGCGTTCTTCTCCGAACTACCGGTCTTGCCGGCCACCGGGCGGCCGACGATGCGGTCCACTCCGCCGGCCGTACCGCCGTTGCACTGCCCGAACGCGGACTGCTGGCCGACCGGGCAGCGCGCCGCGTCGGTGGCGGCCCGCGCCACGTCCTGGCTCAGCACCCGCTCACAGTCCGGGTCGCCGACCGGCACCCGCGTCCCGTCCGGCGCGGTCACCGACTCCACCGGCGTCGGGGTGCAGTACGTCCCCTCGGCGGCCACGGTGGCGTACGCGTTGGCCAGGTCCAGCGGGGTGGTGGCGGCCACGCCGAGGGTGAACGCGCCCCAGTCGGCCGCGTCGTTCGCGGCGAAGTTCGCGTCGGACTCGGCGCGGAAGGTGATGCCGAGGCGCTGCGCCATCTCGACCACCTTGTCCTGGCCGACCTGCTCGGCCAGCCAGACGAAGTAGGTGTTCACCGAGCGGCCGAAGGCGTCCCACATCATCCGGTAGCCGTCCATCCGCTCCGGGTTGGCGTTGGCCGGGCACCAGCGGCCGTCGCAGCTGCCCTCACCCTCGGCGGCGTACCGGGTCGGCAGCCGGCTGGGCGCGTCGAAACCGGTCGAGAGGGTACGCCCCGACTCCAACGCGGCGAGCATGGTGAAGAGTTTGAACGTCGACCCGGCCTGGTAGCCCTCGATGCTGCCGCCGCCGGAGATCAGCGGGTTGACGGTCTGGCCGTCGGCCACGCCGTACTGCCGGTTGACCGCCAGGGCGAGGATCCGACCGGTGCCCGGCTCCACCGCCGCGATGGGCAGGGCCCGGGCCTCGTCGTCGGCGTAGACCCTGCGCGCCTCCTTGACAGCGGTGGCCTGCACGTCCGGGTCGAGGGAGGTGACCACGGTGTAGCCGCCCCGGCGCAGGGCCTGCTCCCGCTCCTGCGGGGTCTCGCCGAACGCGGGCTGCTCCAGCCACCAGCGGCGCAGGTAGTCGCAGAAGAAGCCGGTGTCGGCGGTACGGGTGGCGACACAGCCGTTGGGCTGGGCGGTGGGGCGCAGGGTCAGCTTCTCGGCCCGGGCCTGGTCGGCCTGGGCCGGCGTGATCACGCCGGTGTCGCGCATCGCGTCGAGCACGTACCCGCGCCGGACCAGGGCCGCCTCGGCGTCGCCGTCGATCGGGCTGTACTCGTCCGGCGACTGGACCAGACCGGCGAGCAGGGTGGCCTCGCCGAGGGTCAGTGCGGCCGGTTCCTTGCCGAAGTAGCGCTGGCTCGCCGCCGCCACGCCGTACGCCCCGGAGCCGAAGTACGCGATGTTGAGGTACCGGTTGAGGATCTCGTCCTTGCTGAGTGCGTTCTCCAGCTCGGTGGCGTACCGGATCTCCTGGAGCTTGCGCCCGACGGTCTGCTCGGTGGCCGCCTGCCGCTCCTCGGCGGTGCGGTTGGGGTCGCTCTTGAGCACGTTGCGGACGTACTGCATGGTCAGCGTCGAGCCGCCCTGCGTGTCGCCGCCGGTGACGTTGGCGACCAGCGCGCGGGCGATGCCGCGCAGGTCCGCCCCGCCGTGGGAGTAGAAGCGCCGGTCCTCCGCGGCGACGATCGCCTGCCGCATCACCGGGGCGATCTCGGCCAGCGGCACGTCGCTGCGGTTGACGTCGTAGAACGTGGTGAGCAGCGTCCTGCCGTCGTTGGCGTAGAGGTAGGAGCGCTGCGGGGTGGCCGGGGTGCGCAGCGCCGCCGGCAGGTCGTCGTACGCCCCGAGCGCCGCCTTGGTGGCGAACCCGGCGAGCAGGTTGCCCGGCAGCGCGGCGACCGCGAGGACGAGACCGGCCAGCAGGCCGGCGAGCAGCACGGTGAAGAGCCGCGACAGCGGCGTCCGGGGTCGGGGCATGCGCTCCAGGATTGCCACGCCGACGAGCAGCAGGCCACCGGCGAACCGCGATTGTCAGCCAACTCACGGTGAGCTGCCAGCAACTTCTCCACCCCGCCCCCTCCCCGTCCCGCCCCTGCCCCGCCGCCCCCCGCGTCCCACCCGGCGGTGATCAAGAGGTTTGCGCCCTTTTCGGGCCCTGATCGGCGCGCAAACCTCTTGATCACCGCCGGGTGGGGCCAGGGGCCGGGGGTGGGGTGGGGTGGGTCAGGCGGCGGGGAGTGGGCCCTGGGGGCCGCCGGGGGTGGTGGGGGTGGCGACGCTGGCGGTGGCGGCGTCGCGGGCGATCGTGGCCGGGACCAGGCGGCCGGAGCGGTAGCCGATGCCGATCCCCGCGATCAGCACGAAGATCGCCCCGAAGGTCTGCAACGAGCCGATCAGCGCCCCGCCGAGACCCAGCAGCGGTGCGGCGATCATCAGCATCGTCCCGTCGCCGATCGCGAACATGCCGGAGCGGGCGACCGACCAGCCGGTGAGCAGCCAGCCGGCGCTGTAGCAGGTGGCGCCCACCAGCACCAGCATCCGGGCGGTGGTGCCGAAGACCGGGGTCTGCTCGGCCAGCCCCGCGAAGGGCAGCATCAGCACGGTGCCGGCGATACCGACCAGCAGGCCGGCCACGGCGACCCGGCGGACCCGGGTCGCGGCCAGCAGGCCGGTCAGCGCGAGCAGGGCGAGCAGGCCCAGCCAGACCGCCGCCACCCAGCCGACCAGGTAGAGCGGCTGGCCGTCGGCCGGGTACGGGTCGTTGCCGACCCCGCCGTCACTGGCCATCGCCACCAGCCCGTAGAGGACCGCGTACGCCGGCAGCAGCCAGACCGCGGCGCGGGCGAATCGGCGCAGCGACCAGGCCCAACTGGCGTCGGTGGCCGGCGCCGCCGGCGCGGGGTCGCCGACGAAGGGCAGCACCCCGAACCCCCCGCCGGTCCGCCGCGTGCCCAACGGGCCGGTCGGGTCGTGCGCACCGGGCACCGGGGTACGGGTGAACAACCGCTTCGCCGGATCCATGCCTCACCTCGCTCGATCCCGGACGGGCGGCGCGGGACGCACCGGCGCCCCGGCTCCTGGCCACCACCCGTCCTCTCGGACCGATCGTGGCAGGCGCCGGGGCGCAGGATGAGGGTTTCTCGCATTTGCCGTCCCGGCTCGGGGACGACGCCGGGATCAGCCCCGTTCGCGCTGGTCGGCCGGGTCGTTCAGCAGACTCCCCGGGGAGACCGGCTCCGGGGCCGGCAGCCCCTGCGGAACCTTCCCGCCGGTGGCCTGCGCCTCGGCGACGCGTACCTCGTCGTGGATCTGCTGGGCGGCGGTGGCCGCAGCCCGCGCCGCCTCGGCGGCCTCGCGCTCGACCTCGCTCGCGGTGTCGGACGCCTCCGGCGTCGGCTCGTCGCCGACCATCCGGCTCAGCCCGCCCAGCGCGCCACCCATCCCCTCCAGGGCCTTGGTCAGCTCGGCCGGGACGATCCAGACCTTGTTGGCCGAGCCGTTGGCGATCTGCGGCAACGCCTGGAGGTACTGGTAGGCGAGCACCTTCTGGCTCGGGTTGGCCTGGTGGATGGCGTCGAACACGGTCCGGATCGCCTTGGCCTGACCCTCGGCCTGCAGGATCCGGGCCTGCCGGTCACCGTCGGCGCGCAGCACAGCGGCCTGCTTCTCACCCTCGGCGGTGAGGATCTGCGACTGCTTGTGCCCCTCGGCGTTCAGGATGGCCGCGCGCCGGTCCCGCTCGGCGCGCATCTGCTTCTCCATCGAGTCGCGGATGCTCGGCGGCGGCTCGATCGCCTTGATCTCCACCCGGGTGACCTTGATGCCCCACCGGCCCGTGGTCTCGTCCAGCACCCCGGACAGGTGTCGGTTGATCTGGTCGCGGCTGGTCAACGCCCGCTCCAGGTCCAGCGAGCCGATCACGTTACGCAACGTGGTGACGGTGAGCTGCTCGATGGCCTGGAGGAAGTTGGAGATCTCGTAGGTGGCCCGGACCGAGTCGACCACCTTGAAGTAGAGCACCGTGTCGATGGAGACGACCAGGTTGTCGGAGGTGATCACCGGCTGCGGCGGGAAGCTGACCACCTGCTCGCGCATGTCGACCTTGGTCCGCACCGCGTCGATGAACGGGACCAGCAGGTTCAGGCCCGGGTTCAACGTCCGCTTGTACTTGCCGAGGCGCTCGACCACGTCCTGACGCTGCTGCGGCACGATCCGCACCGCCTTGACCAGGGTCACCACGACGATCACCGCGACGGCGATCAACAGGACCGCTGCAAATTCCATACCGCTCACCTTTTCGCTTCCGGCAGCTCGCCGGGGGAGGAAATGTCGTCCTGCCACACCAGGGCGGTGGCGCCCCGAACCTTGATCACCTGCACCCGCTCACCGGGTTCGAAGGACTGCGTCGCGTCGTACGCCCGCGCGGTCCACAGCTCACCGTCGATCTTCACCATGCCGTGGTCGGTGTCCACCCGCTCCAGCACCAGGGCGGTGGTGCCCTCCAGCGCCTCCACCCCGAACGGCTGCTCGCCGGTCTCCAGCGTGCTGCGCGCGTGCCGCTTGATCACGGGCCGCGCCACCGCCACCGACAACGCCGACACCCCGGCGAAGACCAGCGCCTGCACCGGGACCGGAGCGCCCAGTGCGGCGGCGCCGGCCGCCGCGAACGCGCCGGCCGCGAACATGATCAGGAAGAGCGTCGTCGTGAAGATCTCGGCGACACCCAGCAGCACTCCCAGCACGATCCACACCACGGCGTCCACCCCCCGATCGTGACACGCCCGCGCACCCTCTGCCGAGCCGCCATGATCAGTAAGCTCGACGGCAGCCGCGCCGACCCGGTAGACCGCCGTGACCCTGCTGCCCGAGACCGTCCGCCAGCTCGACACGCTCGTCGCCCGGGCCCAGTCGACCGGCCGGGTCCCGTCGCTGACGCTCGGGGTGGTGCGCGACGGGACGCTCGCCCACCTCGCGGCCGCCGGCGAGCACCCCCGCCCCGACGCCGACCTGCAGTACCGCCTCGGATCGATCAGCAAGACCATGACCGCGACGCTGGTCATGCAGCAGCGCGACGCCGGCCGGCTGTGTCTCGACGACCCGGTGGAGCAGTACCTGCCCGGCACGCCCGTCGGCGCGCTCACGCTGCGCCAACTGCTCGGGCACGTCGGCGGCCTGCAACGGGAGCCGGACGGGCAGTGGTGGGAGCGGGTCGAGGGCGTCGACCTGGCGACCCTGCTCGACGGGCTGACCCCGGACAAGATCGCCTACCCGCCGCTGCGCGGCTACCACTACTCCAACCTGGCGTACGGGCTGCTCGGCGGGGTGCTGGAACGGCTCACCGGCACGCCCTGGGCCCAGCTGCTGCGTCAGCGGATCCTGACGCCGCTGGACATGCTCCGCACCAGCTACGACGCCACCGAGCCGTACGCCCGGGGCTACGTGGTGCACCCGTGGCACGACACGCTGCGGGAGGAGCCGCGTACCGACACCGGGGCGATGGCGCCGGCCGGGCAGCTCTGGTCCACCGTCGCCGACCTCGGGCGCTGGGCGGCGTTCCTGGCCGACCCCGACCCGCAGGTGCTCGCGCCGCAGACCCTGACCGAGATGTGCGCGCCGGTGGTGATCAGCGACCTCGACTCGTGGACCGGTGGCCACGGCCTCGGGCTGGAGCTCTACCGGGAGGGCGAGCGGGTGTACGTCGGTCACGGCGGCTCGATGCCCGGCTACGTCGCCGCCCTGGCGGTGCACCGCCCCACCCGGACCGCGGTGGTGGGCTTCGCCAACGCGTACGGCATGCGCTCCGGGCACATCGGCGGGCTCGCCCGGCAGCTGCTCACCCTGGTGCTGGACGCCGAGCCGGCCCCGGTGACGCCGTGGCGGCCGGCGGTCGCCCCGCCCCCCGCCGAGCTGGCCGAACTGACCGGCCGCTGGTGGTGGATGGGCATCGAGTTCGAGGTCCGCGTCGACACCGCCGGTGAGCTGTGGGCCGGCCCGCCCGGCGAGCCGACGCTGCGGTTCACCCCGGAGGGCCCGGACCGCTGGCGGGGCCGCTCCGGCGGCCAGGACGGCGAGATCCTCGCCGTCCTGCGTGACCGGGCGGGGCGGGCGGTCGCTCTCGACATCGCCACCTTCGTCCTCACCCGCACCCCGGACCAACAGCCCTGACCGGGACGGGCCGGCCGACGACGGGCCCGACCGCCCCGGGGCCGTCGCGCTCAGGCCGGCTCGGTGACGAAGTCGATGAGGCGTTCCATCGCGTTGATCAGCGGGGTCTCCACGTCGGCGAAACTGTCCACCCGGGACAGGATGTGCCGCCACATGTCCGCCGGCTCGGCCACCCCGAGCGCCGCGCAGACGCCCTCCTTCCACGGCCGTCCCGGCGGCACCACCGGCCACGCCGCGATGCCGAGCGCCTTCGGCTTCACCGCCTGCCAGACGTCCACGTACGGGTGGCCGGTGACCAGTACGTGCGGGGAGGTGACCTGCGCGACGATTCGGCTCTCCTTGGAGCCGGGCACGAGGTGGTCGACGAGCACGCCGAGGCGCCGTCCCGGGCCGGGGGCGAAGGCGCGCACCTCGGCGTCGAGCGCGTCGATGCCGTCCAACGGCTCCACCACCACGCCCTCGATGCGCAGGTCGTCGCCCCAGATCCGCTCGACCAGGGCGGCGTCGTGCACGCCCTCCACCCAGATCCGGCTGGCCTTGGCCACCTGCGCCCGGACGTCGTCGAGGGCGATCGAGCCGGACGCGGTGCGCCTGCGGGCCGCGGGAACCGGGGCGCGCGCCGGCCGGCGCAGCGTCACCGGACGGCCGTCGAGCAGGAACGCGGCGGGCAGCAGCGGGAAGTTGCGCCGCCGGCCGTGCCGGTCCTCCAGCACCACCGCGCCGGACTCGAAACCGACCACCGCGCCGCAGAAACCGGAGTCGGCGTCCTCGACCACGAGGTCGGGTTCGGCGTCGACCTCGGGGGTGACCTTCCGTCGCCGCCAGTCCCCCGCCAGCACGTCCCCGTCGTATCGCCCCGCCATGTGGATCACGCTAACCGGACGACCGGCCCGCTGCCCGGCGACGCGCCGCCGTACCCGCCGCACCGGCTCGGCGCGGCGGGCGGACGGAGCCCGGCGATCCGCGCCGAGCCGGCCGATAGGAGGCGAAGCGGGCAGTTCGGGTCACGTCACACCACCGGAGCGGCAGTCGAGACAGAGCGCGCGGAGACCACGTACCCTTTCGGCATGTCCCTCCCCGCAACGGGCGCGGCCACGCTGGCCCCGCGCCGGTCGAGCCGGTTCGTTGCCTGGGTGCGCGCCTGGCGCGCCGGCCTGGTGCCCTTCGACGAGGTCGCCGAGGAGATCGCCGGCGACGAGGAACACCTGGTCGCCGACGCTCCCGGCACCTGGACCGACGTGCCGCTGGGGCAGGCGCTGCCCACCCTCGCCAAGCTCTCCCCGGACGAGATCCGCCTGGTGCTGCCCGCGCCCGGCGACCCGCGCGGGCTGCCCGGCCCCGGTGACTTCACCGGGGCGGCGCTGCTGGCCGGGGAGGCGGTCGTCGCCGGGCCGCTGGGGCTGATCCCGCAGGTGCGTACGCACACCTCCGGCTCCGGGATGACCTGGGAGACGGTGCTGTGGCGGGTCTACCCGCTGCCGGCGGACGCGCCGAGGGCGTCGCTGCTCACCCCCGGGGCCGCCGAGGCGGAGGCCGAGCTGGCCACCGCGCTCGCCGAGTCCACCGCCGCGCTGACCCGGCTCGACGTGGCCCAGTGGCGGCCCGAGCTGGCCGGGGCCCTCGCCGCGCTGCGCCGCCCCGACGGGACCACCGACCTGCCGCCCGGCTTCGACCCGCGAGCCCGGCGACTCTTCGCCCGGGCCGCCGTGCTGGACCGGGTCCTCGCCCTGGCCGGGGAGAGCGCGCCGGGCGGGGCGGTCAACAACTACGAGGCCCAGCAGCGCGACGCGGCGCTGCGCCCGCTCACCACCGCCTGTCGGCAGGCCCTGGTCGCCGCCTGCAACGCCCCGTTGCGTCCCTGAGCCGCCCCCGGGCCACGCCCGTTGCCTCCATCCGCGCCCGGATGATCGCCGCTGCCGGCAGCCCGGGCGGGGCACGGGTAGCGATCGGTCAGGCCGGCAGGGCCGCCCCCGGGGCGCCGTACGCGGCGAGGAAGACGCGCACCGCCTCGTCCGCCCACCGGTGCAGTTCCGCGTCGTCGTACTCGGCGCGGACCGCGAACATCGTCTCGTTGAGCGGGATCGACAGGACCAGGTAGTTGAGGTGCTGCGCGGCGAGCAGCGGGTCGGGCGCACGCAACAGCCCTCGCTCGGCGAGCCGCGTGACGACCGCGGCGAGGGTGGCGTGGCCCCGCTCCGGCGCGGCGCGGTGCCAGGCGCGGGCCAGCTCGGGAAAGCGCCCCGCCTCGCCGATCAGCATGCGGCGCAGCTGGACGAGGTGTGGCCGGAGGACCGAGGCGATGTGCTCGCGAGCGAAGGCGCGCAGGTCACGCGGCAGGTCGTCCGTCTCGGCGAGGGCGTCGACGAACACTGAACCGGCCCGCTCGGCGCCGTCGATGGCGTCGGCAAGGACCGCCTCGAACAGCGCGTGCTTGTCGGCGAAATGCGCGTACACGGTCACCTTTGACGCGCCCGCCCGGGCGGCGACGCGGTCCATGCCGGCGCCCAGGTAACCGTGCTCCAGGAACTCCGCGAGAGCGGCGTCAAGGATCGCCCGGCGTTTGAGGTCCCTCCGCATACCGTAACTGTACTGTACTGTTCAGTTCATGAGCGTGGTCACCTCGCGGGACGGCACCCACATCGCGTACGAGCGCGCGGGCTCCGGGCCACCGTTGGTCCTCATCGACGCCGCCGGCCACTTCCGGGCCAACAGCGCGCTCGGTGAACTCGCCGACCTGCTGACCGGCGACTTCACCGTCTACCGCTACGACCGGCGCGGGCGCGGCGAGAGCGGCGACACCCCGTCGTACGCGCCCGCCCGCGAGGTCGAGGACATCGCGGCGCTCGTCGCCGCGGCCGGCGCGCCCGTGGCGCTGTACGGGTACTCGTCCGGATGCCTCGTCGCGCTGCACGCGGCGGCGGCCGGGCTCGACGTTCGGCGGTTGGTCCTGCTCGAGCCGCCGATCGGCTCCGCCGAGGGCTCCGCCACGCAGCGGGCGTTCACGGCGAAGCTGCGGGAGCTGTCCGGCGAGGACGCGGTCACCTACTTCCTGACCGAGATCGGCGTGCCCGACGAGCTGTTGGCCGGCATGCGCGGCACTCCGCACTGGCAAGCCATGGTCTCGGTCGCGCACACCCTCGCGTACGACAGTGAGCTCAGCGAGGCCACGACGAGCGCTCTGCTCAGCCGGGTGACGGCGCCGGCGCTGGTGCTCGCCAGCTCGGGCAGCGGCGGCGAGCTGACCGGCATGGCCGCCAGCGCGGCGGCGGCGCTCCCGCACGCGGTCCACCGGAGCCTGGCTGGAGAGTGGCACAGCGTCCCCGCCACCGCCCTGGCCCCCGTGGTGACCGATTTCCTGCGCTGAGGACCCGCGGGGAAGATCCGCCGGAGGGGAACCCGGGGCCCGTGGCGCACATCCGGGCGCGCCCGCAGTCGGCCGGAGAGCGCCGGATGCGGGCGGCGAGCGACCGGTGTCAGACCTCGTCGATCAGGTCCGCGACCGAGTCGACGATCCGCGACGGCCGGTACGGGTAGCGCTCCGCCTCCGTCCGGGTGCTGATCCCGGTGAGCACCAGGATCGTCTCCAGCCCCGCCTCCAGTCCGCAGAGGATGTCGGTGTCCATCCGGTCGCCGATCATCGCGGTGCTCTCCGAGTGCGCCTCGATCGTGTTGAGCGCCGAACGCATCATCATCGGGTTGGGTTTGCCGACGAAGTACGGCTCCACCCCGGTCGCCTTGGAGATCATCGCGGCGACCGAGCCGGCGGCCGGCAGCGCGCCCTCCACCGACGGGCCGGTGACGTCGGGGTTGGTGCAGATGAACCGGGCCCCGTCGTTGATCAGCCGGACCGCCTTGGTGATCGCCTCGAAGCTGTAGGTGCGGGTCTCCCCCAGCACCACGTAGTCCGGGGCGAAGTCGGTGAGCACGTAGCCGACCGCGTGCAGCGCCGTGGTCAGCCCGGCCTCGCCGATCACGTACGCGGTGCCGCCGGGCCGCTGGTCGGCCAGGAACTGCGCGGTGGCCAGCGCGGACGACCAGATCGCCTCCTCCGGCACGTCCAGCCCCATCCGCACCAGCCGGGCCTGGAGGTCGCGCGGGGTGTAGATCGAGTTGTTGGTCAGCACCAGGAACGGCTTGCCCGAGGCGCGCAGCCGCTTGACGAACTCCGGCGCGCCGGGGACGGGCTGGCCCTCGTGCACCAGTACGCCGTCCATGTCGGTGAGCCAGCTCTGCACCGGCTTGCGGTCCTGCATCGTGTCGTCCCAGGGGGGTGTCGGGGTCGGTGGTTCTCAGGGACGGCGGGCGGCCGGCACGCAGCACGGCGTGGGGCAGGTGTCCCACATCGGCAGCTCGCCGAGGCGGCGGCGCAGCCGCTCCCCGCCGGGGGTGGTGCGCTCGGCCACCAGTTCCCGGACCATCGCCACGAAGCGCGGGTCGGTGCCGGGGGTGCCGGCCCGGACGAAGTCCAGCCCGAGCTGCTTGGCCGTCTCCAGCGCCTCGGTGTCCAGGTCCCAGACCACCTCCAGGTGGTCGGAGACGAACCCGATCGGACTGACCACCACGCTGGTCACGCCCTGCTCGGCGAGCACGGTCAGGTGGTCGTTGACGTCCGGCTCCAGCCACGGCACCTGCGGCGGCCCGGAGCGGCTCTGCCACACCAGGTCGTACGGCAGCTCCGGCGCGGCCGCGGCGTGCACCAGCCGGGCCACCTCCGCCAGCTGCGCGGTGTAGCGCCCGCCGGTGGGGCCGGCGGTGGCCGCCGCCGAGGTCGGGACGGAGTGGGCGGTGAAGACGATCCGGGTGGTGTCCCGCTGCGCCGGGTCGAGCTGGGCGAGGGCGGCCCGCACCGCGTCGGCGTGCGGCTCGATGAAGCCGGGGTGGTCCCAGAACTGGCGCAGCTTCTCGATCACCGGGGCGTCCGGGCCGACCGCCGCCCGGGCGGCGGCGATGTCCTCCTGGTACTGCCGGCAGGACGAGTAGCCGCCGTACGCGCTGGTGACGAACGCCAGGGCCCGCTTCACCCCGTCGTCGCGCATCTGCGTGACGGTGTCGGCGAGCATCGGGTCCCAGTTCCGGTTGCCCCAGTAGACCGGCAGATCGACGCCGTTGGCGGCGAAGTCCTCCCGGATCGCGGCGAGCAGATCCCGGCACTGCCGGTTGATCGGAGAGACCCCGCCGAAGTGCAGGTAGTGCTCGGCGACCGCCGCGAGCCGCTCGGGCGGGACGCCCCGGCCACGGGTCACGTTCTGGAGGAAGGGCATCACGTCCTCGGGCCGCTCCGGGCCGCCGAAGGAGACCAGCACCAACGCGTCGTACGCCATGGCGTCATTCTCCCCCGACGGCCGGGACGGCCCGGCGACCACCCCTGCTCCCGGGTCAGGCGCCGATCGCGTGGTAGCCGCCGTCGACGTGGACGATCTCGCCGGTGGTGGCCGGGAACCAGTCGGAGAGCAGCGCCAGACAGGCCCGGGCGGCCGGCTCCTGGTCGGTCAGGCTCCAGCCGAGCGGGGCCCGCTCGGTCCAGGCGTCCTCGAACCGCTCGAAGCCGGGGATGGACTTGGCGGCGATGGTGCGCAACGGCCCGGCCGCCACCAGGTTGCTGCGGATGCCCTGCTTGCCCAGGTGCAGCGCCAGGTACCGGGAGGCGGACTCCAGCCCGGCCTTGGCCACGCCCATCCAGTCGTACACCGGCCACGCCTTGGTGGCGTCGAAGGTGAGCCCGACCACGGCGCCGCCGGCGGACATCAGCGGCAGCGCCGCCATCGCCAGCGACTTGTACGAGTACGTGGAGACCTGCAACGCGGTGGCCACGTCCTCCCAGGGGGCGTCGAGGAAGCCGCCGCCGAGGCAGCTCTGCGGGGCGAAGCCGATCGAGTGCACCACCCCGTCGAGGCCGTCGACGTGCTCGCGCACCTTGTCGGCGAGGCCGGCCAGGTGATCCGGGTTCGTCACGTCCAACTCGATCACCGGGGCCGGTTCGGGCAGCCGCTTGGCGATCCGCTCGACCAGGGAGAGCCGGCCGTAGCCGGTGAGCACGACCTGCGCGCCGTTCTCCTGGGCGAGCTTCGCCACCGAGAAGGCGATCGAGGCGTCGGTGATGACACCGGTGACCAGCAGCCGCTTGCCGGCGAGTAGTCCGGGCATTGAGGTTTCCTCCATCGTCGTGCTCAGTGGCCCATGCCGAGGCCGCCGTCGACCGGGATGACGGCGCCGGAGATGTAGCCGGCCGCGTCCGAGGCCAGCCAGGTGACCACGCCGGCGACCTCGTCGGGCTCGGCGAACCGGCCGGCCGGGATGGCCTTGCGGTACTCGGCGCGGCGCTCCTCCGGCAGCTTCGCGGTCATGTCGGTGTCGATGAAGCCCGGCGCGACCACGTTCGCGGTGATGTTGCGGACGCCCAGCTCACGGGTGATCGAGCGGGCCACGCCGACCAGGCCGGCCTTGCTCGCCGCGTAGTTGACCTGACCGGCGCCGCCGTAGAGGCCGACCACCGAGGAGATGAAGATCATCCGGCCCCACTTCGCCCGGAGCATCTTCTTCGACGCCCGCTTGGCACAGCGGAACGCGCCGGTGAGGTTGGTGTCCAGCACCCCGGTGAACTGCTCCTCGGACATCCGCATCAGCAGCGTGTCGTCGGTGATGCCGGCGTTGGCCACCAGCACCTCGACCGGGCCCAGTTCCTCCTCGACCGTGGTGAAGGCCGCGTCGACGGAGGCGGCGTCGGTGACGTCGCACCGCACGCCGAAGAGGCTGCCCTGATGGCCTGCTCCGCCTGCGCCGGCGCCGAGCACTCCCCCACCCCGGTGGGTCACCGCCACCCGGTCGCCCTGCTTGGCGAAGGCCTGCGCGATGGCCAGGCCGATCCCCCGGTTGCCGCCGGTCACCAGCACGGTACGGGCCACGGGTCCTCCCTCTGGTCAACTGATCTCTGCGTCGGTCGGAGCCTAGGCGTTACCGGCAGGTAATCGCTAACGCCGACCCTCCGGGCGGGCCGACGGGGGCCACTCGGCCGAGTGCGCGTCCCCACCGTCCCCGTTGTACGATGATCGGCGTTTGCGGGCCGGCGTGCGGCCCGCGTTCCGGGCCCCGCCGACCGCAGGAGGTGATCGCTGTGCGAGATAGCGATCCTCCCAGTCGTGGCCGGGCCGCTCGTCAGCCCCGCTGAGCCGCGACTCAGTCGGTCGAGCTGACCCAGCTCCCGCTCCACCACCCTGCCCCGCCCTCGACCCGCTGTCGGGGTCGCCGGCCTGCGCCGTCCCGCACCGGGACGCCCGCGGTGGAGCCGCCCGGTCACGACTTCGTGTGCGCGTCCTGATCAGCCCTCGCGGTCCGCGCCCGTACCCGGACCGTCCAGTCGCCACCCGGAGCCGTTCCATGAGCCGTTACGTCGCCCCGCTGGGATTCACCCTCGCCGCCGTCTGGGTGGCCGTCGTCTTCGTGCTGGCCGGCGGCGGTCACTGACCCACCCCGCCGACACGCGCCGACACGCGCCGACACGCGCCGGATCGCGCCGGATCGCGCTGGATCCAGGATGTAGTGGCCTCGCCGCCACCCGGAGGCCACTCTTTCCTGGATCGAGCACGATCGTGCCAGGCGCCTCGCCCCACGGATGCTCCCCGCCGTCGCCCGGCCCGACGACAGGGCGGTCGGGAGTTGTCACGGGCGGAGCGGGTCAGAGCATCCGGGACGTCCAGAGCAGGCTCAGCCCGCCGGCGCAGAGCGCCAGCAGCAGCGCCACCCCGGCGTACCACTGGGTGATCTCGCGGGGCTCGGTGCGGAATCCGATCGAGCTGCCCATGTCCTGGTAGACCTGCTTCAGCTCGGCGACCGAGGCGGCCTCGTAGAAGTAGCCCTCGGTGGTCTCGGCGAGCTGTGCCAGCGCCAGCCGGTCCACCGGCACCCGCTGCGGCTGGCCGTTGATCTCCACCTGACCGGAGTCGGTGCCGAAGGCGATGGTGGAGACCGGGACGTTCGCCGCCTGCGCCGCTGCTGCCGCCTCCTCCACCGACCGGCCCGAGGTGCGGTACCCGTCGGAGAGCAGCACGATCCGGGCCGGCGGGATGCCGGCCGCGCCGTCGGCCGGCACCGAACGGATCGCCTCCAGGCAGGTGAAGACCGCCTCACCGGTGGCGGTCGCCTCGGCCAGGGTCAGCCCGTCGATCGCCACCGTCACCGCCCCCCGGTCCTTGGTGGGCGCGACCAGCACGTTCGCCGACTTGGCGAAGGAGATGAGCCCGACGTTGTAACTCTCCGGCAGCTCGCCGACGAACTGTTTGGCCGCCTCCTGGGCGGCCTCCAGCCGGTTCGGCGACACGTCGTCGGCCTGCATGGACAGCGACACGTCGATGGCGAGCATGACCGTGGCCCGCTCCAGCGGCTCCCGGGTGTCCACCGCCGGGCGGGCCATCCCGGTGGCGAGCGCCAGCAGGGCGAGCAGGAACGCGGTGGCCGCCGCGTGCCGCCGCCAGCCCAGTCCCTTCGGCGCCACGGTACGCAGCAGGTCCACGTTGGTGAAGCGCATCGCGTACGCCCGACGGTGCCGCTGCCGCCAGACGTAGAGCGCGGCGAGGGCGAGCACCGGCAGCACAGCCAGCAGCCACCACGGTTGCAGAAAGCGGATCATCGAGTCGTCCCCCGGGTGCGGGCGTGCCGCTGCGCGGCCACGAATCGCACCATGTCCAGCAGCCAGTCTCGGTCGGTACGCAGACGCAGGTGTCCGGCGCCGGCGGCGCGCAGTTCCGCGGCGATCGCGCCGCGCTGGGCGGCCGCCGCGTCGGCGTACCGCCGGCGCAACCCGGCGTCGGCGGTCTGCACCTCGTGCAGCTCACCGGTCTCCGGGTCGACCACCGGCAGCACCCCCACGTCCGGAAGCTCCAGCTCACGCGGGTCGACCACCTCGATCGCCAGCACGTCGTGCCGGACCCGCAGCTTACGCAGCGGCCGGCCCCACTGCGCCGGCGGCGCCAGGAAGTCCGAGATCACCACGGCCAGGCCCCGGCGGCGCGGCGGCCGGTTGAGCAGGTCCACCAACGCGCCCAGGTCACTGCGGCCGGGCCGTACCGGGGTGTGCGCGACGGCCCGGAGCAGGGCCTGCGCCTCCCGGCGGCCGGAGCGCGCCGGCACCCGGGTCAGCACCCCCGGCCCGGTCGGCGGGGGTGGGGCGGCACGCCACCGGCCGGTCCGGGCGGGCGGCTCGGCGCCGGTGCCGATGACCGCGCCGATCCGGTTGCCGCCCCGCACGGTCAGGTGGGTGAGCGCGGCCGCCGCCGCGACCACCACGTCCCGCTTGAGCCACCGTCCGGTGCCGAAGTCGAGACTGGCCGAGAGGTCGACCGCCAGCCAGGTCTCCAGCTCCCGGTCGGCCACCGTACGCCGCACGTGCGGCATGGTGGTCCGGGCGGTGACCGGCCAGTCCATCCGGCGTACGTCGTCGCCGGGCCGGTACTCGCGGGACTCCCCCGCCTCGCTGCCCGGTCCGGGCAGCAGCCCGGCGTAGTCGCCCTGGAGCAGGCCGTCGAGCTTGCGGGTGACCAGCAGTTGCAGCCGCGCCAGCACCGCCTCGTCGCGTTCGCCGCCGGCCGCCGGTCGCACGGGTGTGGTCACGGCCGCTGCCCGGGCCAGCCGGCCCCGGGTGGGGCGCTGACCGGTGGAGTCATCGGGCCGGCCTGCTGCCGGGGCGCGACCGACGGCAGCGGGATGGTCGACATGACCCGGTGCACCACGTGGTCGGCGGGCACGTCGTCGGCGAGCGCGTCGTAGCTGAGCACGAGCCGGTGGCGCAGGATGTCCGGGGCGATGTCCTGCACGTCCTGCGGGAGCGCGTAGTCCCGGCCGCGCAGCAGGGCCAGCGCCCGGGTGGCCCGGACCAGCCCGAGCGAGGCGCGCGGGCTGGCGCCGTACTGGATGAGCCGGGCGACGTCCGGCATGCCGTGCTCGGCCGGGGTACGGGTGGCCAGCACCAGCCGCACCGCGTAGTCGACCAGCGCGTTGTGCACGAACACCTGGTCGGCCTTGCGCTGGAGGGCGAGCAGGTCGTCGGTGGTGAAGACCTGGGCGGGCTCCGGCGCGGCCACGCCCATCCGGTAAACGATCTCCCGTTCCTCGGCGTCGGTCGGGTAGCCCACCACGATCTTCATGAGGAAGCGGTCCCGCTGCGCCTCCGGCAGCGGGTAGACGCCCTCCTGCTCGATCGGGTTCTGGGTGGCCATCACCAGGAACGGGTCGGGCACCCGGTGCGTCTCGCCGCCGATGGAGACCTGCCGCTCGCTCATCACCTCCAGCAGCGCCGACTGCACCTTGGCCGGCGCCCGGTTGATCTCGTCGGCGAGCAGGAAGTTGACGAAGACCGGGCCGAGCTCGACGTCGAACTTCTCGCTGGACTGCCGGTAGATCCGGGTGCCCATGATGTCGGCGGGAACCAGGTCGGGGGTGAACTGCACCCGGGCGAAGTCGCCGCCGACCACCTTGGCCAGGGTCTCCACCGCGAGGGTCTTCGCCACCCCGGGTACGCCCTCCAGCAGGCAGTGCCCCCGGGCCAGCAGCGCGACGAACATCCGCTCGACCATCCGGTCCTGCCCGACGATGACCCGTTTGATCTCGAACAGCGCCCGTTCCAGCAGGGTGGCGTCCTGGGCCGGGGTGCTCACCGGCGCGGGTTGCTCCGGGGCCGCCCCGTTCGGGTTGGGGGCGTCGGGCGTGGTCGGCTGGGCCACCGGTCCTCCACAGCATGGTCGGTCGTCGCGTCGTGGTGCGTATCAAGACTCGCATGCCCGACTGAGAGCCGACGGAGGGAGAACCCGATTTCCGCCACGCCGCCGCCGGTGACCGAATCGCTGAACGAGGGTGGACACGGAAGGGTCCGGCGCGTGTACGATTCACCCCGTCGCCGGGCGGCTCCCCCCGTGGCCGCCCGGCGCTGAATCTTCCGGTGCCCCGCCTAGACTGGCCCGGGTGACCGTACCCACCCCCGCCGACGAGGCCCCGATGTGTTCGGCCCGTGGGTGTCGCGCCGCGGCCGTCTGGGCCTTGCGCTGGAACAATCCCCGCCTGCACACCCCGGAGCGCCGCAAGACGTGGCTGGCCTGTCCGGAGCACCGGACGTCCCTGGGCGACTTCCTCGACGCGCGCGGCTTCCTGCGCGAGGTCGCGGCGCTGCCCGGATCGCATACGCTCGAGGCGTGAACGCGCAGAGCGGACGTTTCCGGTGAACGGGCCCGAGCCGGCACAGCCCCCGGTCAGCGCCCTGGAACCCTGGCCGGACACGGTCCGCTGGCAGCCGATCTCCCGCGACCTGATCTGGGTGGAGCTGCTCCGGTTGGCCACGGGCCTGGCCGTGCTGCTGGTGGGCCTCGGCGTCGGCTGGGCGCTCAGCGGTCACCGGCTGGTCGGCGTCGCGTTCGGCGTGGTGCTGCTGCTGGGCCTGTGGCGGGCGGTGGCGATCGTCCGGGCGGTGCACGCCTGGGGGTACGCCGAGCGCGAGAACGACCTGCTGGTCCGGCACGGGCTGCTGGTTCGCCGGCTCTCCATCGTGCCGTACTCGCGGATGCAGTTCGTCGACGTCAGCGCCGGCCCGCTGGAGCGGGCGTTCGGCCTGGCCACGGTGCAGTTGCACACCGCCGCGGCGGCCAGCGACGCCCGGGTTCCCGGGCTGCGGCCGGCGGAGGCGTCCCGACTGCGCGACCGGCTCACCGCGCTCGGCGAAGACCGCGCGGAGGGGCTGTGACCGAGAGCTCCGGCGGGCCGGAGGTCGCGCCGGACTGTGCCCGGGAGCCCGCCGACCCGGCGTGGCCGGACCCGTGGTCCCGGCCGGCCGGCCCGCCCGACGGGGGTGGGGCCGCGTCGCCGGCACCGCCCGTGGCGCCGCCCACCGCCGCCGGCCCGCACGGCGAGCCCGCCGCCGGCCCACCCGCGGGCCCCCCGGTGGGCCACCCCGGGGGTACGCCGCCGACCGTCCCCGGCGCGGCCGGGCCCTGGGCCACGCCCCCGGCCGAGATTGCCGGCATCACGCCGGCCGGCCCGCCCGGGGCGGAGCCACGGCAGCGGCTGCACCCGCTCAGCCCGATGCTGCACGGCGCGAAGTCGCTGGTCGTGGTGATCGCCGGGCTCTCCTGGTCGACGCTGTCCCGGGTGGGCTTCGGCTGGTTCGTGGCGATGGTGGTGGTGCTCGCGCTCGGCGCCACCGTGCTGGCGGTGGTCAGCTGGTGGAACACCGGTTACCACATCGTCGGGCGGGAGCTGCGGATCCACGAGGGGCTGCTGTGGCGGCGCACCCGGGCGATCCCGCTGGAGCGGTTGCAGGCGGTGGAGGTGGTCCGGCCGCTGCTCGCCCAGCTGACCGGCCTGGCGGAGCTGCGCCTGGAGGTGGTCGGCGGCGGCAAGACCGAGGCCCCACTGGCGTACCTCGGCGTGGGTGACGCGGCGGCACTGCGGCAGCGGCTGCTCAGCGTGGCCGGTCGGGCGCCGGCACACCAGCCGGGCGCGGCGGTCGTGCCCGGCGGGCCCGGGCCGCGACCCGAGGCCACCGGGCGTCCGCTGCACGCGGTACGCAACGCCGATCTGCTGGTCAGTCAACTGCTCACCCCGCAGGCGTTCCTGCTCCCGCTCGGCGTGGTGTTCGTGGTGGCGCAGTTCCTCTCCGAGGGCTCCTGGTCGTTCATCGCGGTGGCCAGCACGTTGACCGCGATGGCCGGTGTCCTGCTGCAACCGGTCCGCCGGGTGCTGGACGACTGGAACTTCCGGCTGGCCCGGGAGGACGACAGCCTGCGGGTGCGCAACGGCCTGCTGGAGACCCGCGTGCAGACCGTCCCGTTGGACCGGGTGCAGACGGTGGGGGTGACCTGGCCGCTGCTCTGGCGGGTCAAGGGCTGGCTGCGGCTACGGCTGGAGGTGGCCGGCTACTCCACCGGGGAGCCGGACGACCGCAATCGCCCCGACCGGCTGCTGCCCGTCGGGGACCTGCCCACCGGTGTGCGGATCGTGGCGGAGGTGCTGCCCGGGGTACGGCTGACCGGGCTGCCGCTGGCGCCGCCGCCGGCCCGGGCCCGCTGGCTGCGCCCGCTGAGCGTCCGGGTGCTCGGGGCGGGCCTGGACGAGCGGGTCTTCGCCGTACGGTCGGGCCTGCTGACCCGCCGGCTGGTGATCGTGCCGTACGCCCGGATCCAGAGCGTGCGGGTGGTGCAGGGGCCGGTGCAGCGGCGGCTGCGGCTGGCCACGGTGCACGCGGACACCGCGTCCGGCGGCGGCGCCGTGGCGCACCACCGCGACCTGGCCGAGGCGTGGGTGCTCGCCGCGGAGCTGACCGCCCGGTCGCACGCCGCACGGCGGACCGGCTGACGGCTCAGCGGCGGGCCGGCTCGGCCGCCGCCGCGGGTTCGCCCGCCTGGTCGGCAACGGCGGCGGGCTCGACCCCGACCGGCCGGCGGCGTGCCCGGTGGGCGGCCCACCAGCGCTCGGCCAGGCCGACCACCAGGAACGTCAGCCCGACGTACGCCCAGCCGACCAGCACGTCGATCACGTAGTGCTCGCCGGAGTAGACCAGCGTGAAGGTCATCGCCAGCGGATACGCGAGCAGCAGCGGCCACCAGCGCTTGCGGGTGGCGCGGAGGAAGAACAGCACCACGAACAGCGCCCACGCGGTGTGCAGCGACGGCATCGCGGCCACCGGGTTGGAGGCGATCTGGCCGGCGTTGAGCAGGTTGCCCGCGCCGTGCATGCCGAACGCCTTCCAGCCCCGGGTGGAGATCCGGGCGACCTCGGTGAGCAGGCCGTTCTGTGCCGCCCACCACGGCGGGGCGGCCGGGTAGAGGAAGTAGGTGACCAGGCCGGCGGCGCAGAGGAACCCGAACCGCCGCATGTAGGCGGCCCACCGGCTCCGGTTGCGCAGCCAGAGCACCGCGGCGGCGGCCAGCGCCACCACGAAGTGGGAGAAGTACACCCAGCTCACCGCCACGTCCCACCAGTGCACCTCGGGCCGGTACAGGTGCTCCTGGAGCCAGACCGTGGGCACCTGGCCACCGGTGGCCCAGCCGAACATCACCCGGTCGGCGACGATCAGCTCGTAGGCGTGCGGGGTGGCCCCGTTGTCGGCGAACCCCCGGGAGAGGTTGTAGACGGCCAGCAGCAGCACCACCGGAACCCAGTCCCGGGCGAAGTGCAGGTGGCTGCGCCACGGCCGGGAGGAGTTCCAGGCGATGGTGGCCGCCCAGATCCAGAGGAAGGCGTACGCCGGGTCGGTGGGCAGGCCGATCGCCAGCCAGGCGACGACGAAGGCGACGCCCCAGACCGACATCGCGATCACGCGGCGGCGCCCGCCGTCGGGGGACGCGGCGGGTCCGGTCGGGGCGGGGGGCTGGGGGTCAGTCACGACGGCCATCGCGGTCAAGGTTAACGGCGGCTGACGCATCGACCGACGCCGACCGTCCGGGGCGGGTCCGGCCCGGGTGCGGTCCGGCGGCGCCGGGGCCGGTGATCAGGGCGTGACCGCACCCGTTCCGCCGGATCGTCCCCGGCGGGAACCGGCTCCACCTCGATCCGGTCGCCCGAGGCCGTGCCCGGCGAGGTCGGCCGCGACCGGGAGGTCGGCGTCCGGACGGTCGAGCGCGGCGGTGGAGGTGCCGCCGGCCCGGCCGGGACACCGGACGGCTCCGGCTCTCCTGCACTACGCTCGGTCCATGCAGGAGCAGCCGGAGCCGCCCTTCCCGCCCGGGCTGACCGCCCGGGTCGAGCTGACCGTCACCGAGGCCGACACCGCACAGGCGGTGGGCTCGGGCGACGTGCCGGTGCTCGGCACGCCCCGGGTGCTCGCCCTGGCCGAAGCGGCCACCGTCGCGGCCACCGCCACCCGGATGCCGCCCGGGCGGACCACGGTGGGGAGCCGGATCGAACTGGAGCACCTGGCGGCCACGCCGGTCGGCCGGACGGTGGTGGCGCAGGCCCGGCTCGGTGCGGTCGACGGCCGCCGGCTGGTCTTCGAGGTGACGGTCACCGACGACGGCGAGACGGTGGCGCAGGGCCGGGTGGAGCGGGTGCTGGTCGACCGGCAGCGCTTCGTGGAACGCGCCGTGCGGGTCTCATGAGCCTCCGGTTCACCGAGGTCGCCGACCAGGTCCACGTCCTGCGCGAGCCGCTGCTCGACGTCAACGTCACGCTGGTCGTCGGGGACGGCGAGGCGCTGCTGGTGGACACCCTCTCCACCGCCGGGCAGGCCGCCGGGCTGGCCGAGGCGGCGCGTGCGGTCACCGGTCACCCGTGGACGCTGGTCAACACCCACCACCACTTCGACCACTGTTTCGGCAACGCCACCCTCGCCTCCGACCCGCCCCGGCCGGTGTACGCGCACGAACTGGCCGCCGCCGCGCTGCGCGACACGCCGGAGCGGCTGCGCCGGGAGGCGTACGAGGAGCTGCGGGGCGAGCGCCCCGGGCTCGCCGCCGAGGTCGCCGGCACCGCGCTGCTGACTCCGACCCATCCGGTGCACACCGAGGCCGTGCTCGACGTGGGTGGCCGCCGGGTGGTGCTGCGCCATCCGGGTCGCGGGCACACCGACGCCGACCTGGTGGTGCACGTAGCCGACGTCGACGTGCTGGTCGCCGGCGACCTGGTCGAGCAGGGCGGCCCGCCCGCCTTCGAGGACTCGTACCCGCTGCAGTGGCCGGACGCGGTCGCCGAGCTGCTGCGGCTCACCACGCCCGCGACGGTGGTGGTGCCCGGGCACGGCGAGCTGGTCGACGTGGACTTCGTCCGGGCGCAGCACGAGCAGCTGGTCGAGCTGGCCTGGCTGATCCGGGCGGCGCACACCGCCGGTGCCCCACCTGAGCGGGTGGCCGCCGAGGCGCCCTTCGGTGCCCGTCCCGCCCTGATCGCCGCCCGCCGCGGCTACGCCGAACTCGACGGCACCGCCTGACCGTCCCCCATGCTGTTCGCGTACATCTCCGGGTCGTCCTTCGTCCTCCAGGACGTCTTCGGTCTCTCCGGGACGACGTTCAGCCTGCTCTTCGGGCTCAACGCGCTCGCCCTGGTGGCCACCGGGCAGGCCAACGCCCGGCTGCTCGACCGGTTCGACCCACGCCGGCTGCTGGTCACCACCCTGCTGGTCGGTGCGGTGGCGGCGATCGGCGTGCTGGGCGGGGCGCTGGCCGGCAGCCTGGTGCTGGTGGCGCTCACCCTCGTCGTCTTCGTCGGCTCGCTCGGCATGGTGATGCCGAACAGCACCGCCCTGGCGCTGGACACGCACGGGCGGCACGCCGGCACGGCCGCGGCGCTGATGGGCGGCGTCCAGGCGGTCGTCGGCGCGCTCGCCGCACCGGTGGTCGGGCTCGGCGGCGAGGGCAGCGCACTGCCGATGGCCGCCGTCATGGCGGGGGCCGCCGCGCTGTCGCTGCTCGCGGTGCTCACCCTCGCCCGCGCACCCCGCTGACCCTCGCCGGTCGCGCCGCCCACCGGTGACGCCGGTGGGCGGCGCGCACTCCGGCCAGCGGCGCGCACTCCGGCCAGCGGCGCGCACTCCGACCAGCGGCGCGCAGTCGGCGGCCGGCGCTCAGTCGGCGAAGCGGCGGAGCACCTCGGCGCGGGTGGGCATCGACACCGCCCCGCCGGGCGACTCGCAGACCAGGCCGGCCACCCGCAGCGCGAACGCCACCCGCTGGTGCCAGCCCTGCGGCCCGGCCGGCTCGCCGTCGACGAGCAGGTCGGCGATGAGCGCCGCCATCACCGAGTCGCCGGCCCCGGTGGCGTCCACCGCACGCACCTTCGGCGCGGGGACGCGTACCGGATCGCCACCGGCGGGGGCGACCACGGCCCCGTCCGCGCCCAGGGTGACCACGACGGTGCCGGCCCCCACTTCCCGCAGGTACGCGGCGACCCCCTCGACCGGCTCGCGCGGGTAGAGCAGATCGGCGTCGGCGGCGCTCAGCTTGACCAGGTGCGCCCCGGCCGCGAACTCCGCAACCACCTCCCGCAGCCGGTCCAGCGCCGCCGGCCCGTCCAGCAGGCGGGGCCGGACGTTCGGGTCGAAGACCCGCAGGCCGGTGCCGAGCGACCAGGCACGACGGGCGGCCGCGAGCACCGGCGGGCAGAGCAGGACGATCGAGCCGCAGTAGAGCACGTCGGCGCCCTCCACCAGCGCCACGTCCAGGTCTTCGACGGTGAGCAGGCCGTAGGAGGGCGGCTCGCCGTAGAAGCGGAACTCCGGCTCGGCCCCGGCGTGGGTGGTCACCGCGAGCGTGGTGGGCGCCGCGACGGTGACCGCCCCGGCCGACCCCACCCCGGTGTCGTCGAGGAAGGCCCGGATCCGGCCGGCGAGCACGTCGTCGCCGAGGGAGCCGACGAACTGGGCGCTCCCACCGAGCCGGGACACTCCGACGGCGACGTTGAGCGGGCCGCCGCCGATCTCCTGGCGGAAGACGGGCCGCCCCTCGCACTCGGCGTCGAGCAGGTCCACCAACGCCTCACCGAGCACCACCGCGTATCCCACATCGCCTCCCAGCGTCCGTCGGTCCGTACCAAGGCTGGCACACCGCCCGGCACGGCGGGCGGTGAAGCCGCGTCCGCATATATCGAGGAACGACTATTGCGCGGTTCCTGGCGGGCGTGATGGGATTGTGTCAGCCGGATCGGTGCGGGGGCTGCCGCGCCGACGGCGACGAGCTGGAGCCGACGCGAGGGCACCGGTCCGCGGGACGCGGACCGTGGGTGGCGCGCGACCAACGGCCCTCTTCCTTCCCGGGCCGGCCGGCGTGGCGCCGCGATCGACGCATCCCCCGCCACAGCGGGGCCGGCCGTCGCGCCCGCCCCGCGGATCAGGAGAAGCTCGTGCTCCGTTCCCGTACCGCCGCGCTGCTCACCGCGGCCGCCACCTTCGCCCTGGGCGCCGTCGCCCTGGTGACCCAACCCGAGCCGGCCGCCGCGCACGGCGCGGCGATGACCCCGGGCAGCCGGACCTACCTGTGCTGGGAGGACGGCCTCACCCCCACCGGCGAGATCCGGCCGAACAACCCGGCCTGCTCCGCCGCCGTCGCCCAGAGCGGCGCCAACTCCCTCTACAACTGGTTCAGCGTGCTGCGCTCGGACGCCGGCGGGCGGACCGTCGGCTTCATCCCCGACGGCAAGCTGTGCAGCGGGGGCAACCCCGGCTTCGCCGGGTACGACCTGGCCCGCACCGACTGGCCGCTGACCCACCTGACCGCCGGCGCCCGGCTGGACTTCCGGTACAGCAACTGGGCCCACCACCCGGGCACCTTCTACTTCTACGTCACCAAGGACAGCTGGAGCCCGACCCGGCCGCTGGCCTGGAGCGACCTGGAGGAGCAGCCGTTCCTGACGGTCACCAACCCGCCGCAGCGCGGCTCGGTGGGCAGCGACGAGGGGCACTACTACTTCAGCGGCAACCTGCCGTCGAACAAGTCCGGGCGGCACATCATCTACTCGCGCTGGGTCCGCTCCGACAGCCAGGAGAACTTCTTCGGCTGCTCGGACGTCACCTTCGACGGGGGCAACGGCGAGGTGACCGGGATCGGCTCCGGTCAGACCACCCCGCCGCCGAGCCCGACGACTCCCCCGCCCAGCCCGACCACGCCGCCGCCGAGCCCCACCACCCCGCCGCCGGGCGGTGACTGCATGGCGGTCTACCAGGTGGTCAGCTCCTGGAGCGGCGGTTTCCAGGGCGAAGTCACGATCATGAACCACAGCACCCGGACCTACGGTGGCTGGACGGCGTCCTGGACGCTGCCCAGCGGCCAGGCGATCAGCCAGGTGTGGAACGGCACGGCGACCACCAGCGGGTCGACCGTGACCGTCACCAACGCCGCGTACAACGGCACCATCGCGCCGGAGGGCACCACGACGTTCGGCTTCATCGCCAGCTCCACCGGCACGAACAGCCTGCCGACCGTCACCTGCGTCGGCCGCTGACCCCGCCCCGCCGACGGTGCCGGGCCGCCCGCCCGGCGCCCCGGCACCGTCGGCGGCCCCCGGAAATGACCAGGAGGTCCGCGTCCCCGAGGAGACGCGGACCTCCTGGTCGACAGGCACAGGCCCCGGCCGCAGCGGGCCGGTCAGCGGACCATGCTGCCGACCACCGGCTTGGTGAGCAGCGCCGACTGGTTGCGCTGGATGCCCGGGTCGAGGGTCTTGGCCACGAAGATGGCGTGCCAGATGCAGAAGATCAGCACGGTCCACACCTTGCGGGAGTGGTCCGCCTCCTCCCGCTTGTGCTCGTCCAGCAGCCGCATCGCGTACGACAGGTCGATGAGGTCACCGGCGCCGGAGGTGGCCAGCACGTGCCGGGCCCACTCGTACATCTCGCCGCGCAGCCAGACCCGGGTGGGGGTCGGGAAGCCGAGCTTCTTGCGGTTGACGATGGCCGGGGGCACCACGCCCTGCAACGCCTGGCGCATGGCGTACTTGGTGGCGTCGGAGCGGGGCGGCAGCTTCAGGTCCACCGGGATGCCGGCCGCGACGTTGAAGACCTCCCGGTCGAGGAAGGGCACCCGCACCTCCAGCGAGTGGGCCATCGAGATCCGGTCGGCCTTGACCAGGATGTCGCCCCGCAGCCAGGTGTAGAGGTCGACGTACTGCATCTTGGTGACGTCGTCGAGTTCGGTGCACTCGGCGTAGATCGGCGCGGTGACGTCGGTGTAGCGCACCGAGGGGTCGTAGCGGCGCAGCAGGTGCTGCTTCTCCTCCTCGGTGAACATCCGGGCGTTGCCGTAGTAGCGCTGCTCGATGGGGGTGGTGCCGCGCTCCAGGAAGCTCTTGCCCTTGACGCCCTGCGGGATCGCCCTGGAGACCGCGCGCAGCCCCTTCTGCACGCCGCCGGGCAGGCCGTTGACCGCGCCGAGCGAGAGCGGCTCCCGGTAGATCGTGTAGCCGCCGAAGAACTCGTCCGCGCCCTCGCCGGAGAGGACCACGGTGACGTGCTCGGCGGCCTTCTTCGCCACGAAGTAGAGCGGCACCAGGGCCGGGTCGGCCACCGGGTCGTCCAGGTGCCAGACGATCTTCGGCAGCGCGTCGATCATGTCCTGCGGCCCGATCTTGGTCGGGATGGTGGTCACGTCGAGGTGCCGGGCCGAGTCCTGGGCGACGTCGATCTCGGAGTAGCCGGGCACGTCGTACCCGACGGTGAAGGTGAGGATGTTCGGGTTGAACTCGCGGGCCAGCGCCACCACCGCGGTGGAGTCGATGCCGCTGGACAGGAAGGAGCCGACCGGCACGTCCGAGCGCATGTGCATCCGGACGCTCTCCCGCAGCGTCTCCCGGATGTCGTGGTAGAGCCGCTGCTCGTCGGAGACCGGGGCCGGGCGGAACACCGGCCGGTACCACCGGCGCACGTCGATCCGGCCGCCCGGGGTCCAGGTCAGGTACTCCCCCGAGCCGATCCGGCTGATCCCCTTGTGCAGGGTGCCGGGCTCCGGGACGTACTGCAGGGTCAGGTAGTGGCTCAGGCTGGCCGTGTCGATGCCGGCGTCGCCCTGGTACGCGGAGTGCGCGAAGGGCAGCAGCGCCTTCTTCTCCGAGGCGAGGTAGAGGCCGTCCTGCGTCTCTAGGTAGTGCAGCGGCTTGATGCCGAAGTAGTCCCGGGCGCCGAAGGCCCGGCGCTCCTGCCGGTCCCAGATGACGAAGGCGAACATGCCGCGCAGCCGGGTGAGCACCTGCTCGCCCCAGTAGTGGTAGCCGGCGACGATCACCTCGCCGTCGCCGGCGGTGGCGAACTGGGCGCCGAAGGTCCGCACCAGCTCGTCGCGGAGCTCGATGTAGTTGTAGATCTCACCGTTGAAGGTGAGCAGGTAACGGCCGCCCGCGTACGGCAGCGGCTCGTGGCTGGAGGCCACGTCGATGATCGCCAGCCGCTTGTGCGCGAACACCCCGTCCGCGTACCGGCCGGAGGCGTCCCCGACCACCTCGACACCGGTCTCGTCCGGGCCGCGGTGGTGCAGGCATTCCAACGCCCCGGCGATGTTGTCGCGGTGAGCGGCGGCGTCGCCGCGCGCACTGAAGAAGGCCAGGAGTCCGCACATGGTGGTCATCTTTTCACGCGGGCGGAGCAGCCGTCGCGGCACCGCTGCCTCTCTCCCTCCCGGCGGACGGCGGGTCGTGGCCACCAGCGCCGACACCGCACCCGGAGCCGGCGGCGACACCACGGGGCGGCGGAGCCGCCCGGCGAGGCGGTACGGTCGGACCAGCGACGACGCGTAAGGAGCGGACCATGGCCGAGGACCGGACCAGCGGCAAGCCGGCGGACGGCACCGAATCGCACGACCCGGACTTCCCGGAGGCCTTCCTGGCCTTCATGCGGCAGGGCTGGACGGACACCGCCCTGCCGGTGGGCCCACGCCCGGAGGTGCCCAACTACGCCAAGCGCCGCGCCGCGCTCTCCGCGGCCTTTCCGGGCGAGACCCTGGTCATCCCGACCGGCAACGAGAAGGTGCGCGCCAACGACACCGACCACCCGTTCCGGCCGGGCAGCGACTTCGCGTACCTGACCGGCGACCTGGACCCGGACAGCGTGCTCGTGCTGCGGCCCACCGGCTCCGGGCACGATGCCACGCTGTTCATGCGGCCGCGCTCGTCCCGTGAGACCGACGAGTTCTTCCGCAGCCGGCACGGCGAGCTGTGGGTGGGCCGGCGGCACACCCTGGCGGAGAAGTCCACCGAGCTGGGCCTGCCCACCGAGGACCTGACCGGGCTGGACACGGCGCTGGCGGGGCTGGCGCCGGGGCGTACCCGGGTGCTGCGTGGTTTCGACGCCCGGGTGGACGCGGCCGTGCGCCCGTGGGACGGCCCGCTCGTCGACGGCCAGCCGGGCCGCGACCGCGAGCTGGCCATCGCGATCTCCGAGCTGAAGCTGGTCAAGGACGAGTGGGAGATCGCCCAGCTCCAGGAGGCCTGTGACGCGACCGTGCGCGGCTTCGAGGACGTGGCCCGGGCGCTGCCGGCCGACCGGGGCGTCTCCGAGCGGCTGCTGGAGGGGATCTTCGCGCTGCGGGCCCGGCACGACGGCAACGACGTCGGGTACGGCTCGATCGTCGGCGCGGGCGAGCACGCCACGATCCTGCACTGGGTGCACAACCACGGTGCCACCCGCCCGGGTGAGCTGCTGCTGATGGACATGGGCGTGGAGAACCGCAACCTCTACACCGCCGACGTGACCCGGGTGCTGCCGGTCGACGGCCGCTTCACCGCACTCCAGCGCCAGGTCTACGACGCCGTCCACCAGGCGCAGCAGGCCGGCATCGACGTGATCAGGCCGGGCGTGGCGTTCCGGGACGTGCACCTGACCGCCATGCGGGTGCTCGCCGAGGCGCTGAAGGACCTGGGCCTGCTGCCGGTGAGCGTGGACGAGGCGATGGACCCGGCCTCGACGGTCTACCGGCGGTGGACCCTGCACGGCACCAGCCACATGCTCGGCATCGACGTGCACGACTGCGCCAACGCCCGTAAGGAGAAGTACCGTGACGGCGCGCTGGGCGAGGGCTACGTGCTCACCGTCGAGCCCGGGCTCTACTTCCAGCCGGAGGACGAACTGGTCCCCGAGGAACTGCGCGGCATCGGTGTGCGGATCGAGGACGACATCCTGGTCACCGCGACCGGTTCGGTGAACCTGTCGGCCGGGCTGCCCCGCCGCTCCGACGAGGTGGAGACCTGGCTGGCCGAGCAGCGGGAGGCGGGTCCGCGCCTGCCCGGCTGATCGGGGGTACGACCTACCTGCGGCGGGCCTCGCCTGCGGCACGCAGACGTCTCGGACGTACTGCTGCCGCGGTCGGGGCCCGTTGGTGTTTGCGTTGCTCACCCGCTTCCTGCCCGGAGCCGTCGAGTTGGCCGCCTGCTGCCCGAAGTGAGGGGAATGCGGGCTTTTCTCGGATACGTCCTCCTCGCGAGGATCCTTCTCATACGGTGGGGATCAGAAGCTGCAAACCATTTGTAGCTGGTCGCGCCGCTCTGGGTGGTGCGACCCCGTCTGCAGCAGGAAAGGTCGGAAAGCTCTGATGTCCAACGACGTAACGACTCCCGACGGCGGGGCACCCATGGCCGCACCGGCGAAGAAGCGGCGCGCCCTGTGGGTGGCCGGCGTGGCCGGACTGTCCGGCGTCGTCGGCCTGGCGGCCCTGGGCGGCATCGCCGCCCGCGACGACAAGGCCGACGGCACGCAGCGCGTCTCCGAGGTGCAGTCCGCCACGGCGCAGCAGAAGGCCAGCGGCACCGGCACAGCCGATGTCGGCTCCGGCGAAGAAGAAGACAAGAAGGCCGGCCAGGACCCCGGCGAGGGGTACGACCGGCAGGACGCCGCAGCCGCCTCGGGCGGCAAGCAGTGGCGCGGCAAGGACGGCAGGGGCGAGGACGAGTACGGTCCGGCCAGGCAGTTGCCGTGTGACAGCGACGTGCTGGTCGAGGCGGTGAACCGGGCCAACGAGGACAACGGCGGGGTGTTCCGGCTGGCCAAGGACTGCGATTACAAGCTCACCGAGCAGACCGCCACCAACGCCTTCCCCGCCATCGACGAGCGCATCGTCCTGCTCGGGCACAACTCCAAGCTGGTCCACGACGGCAGCGAGCTGTTCCGGTTCTTCGAGGTCCTCTCCGGCGGCGAACTCATCCTCAAGGACCTCACCCTCAGGGGAGGCCAGGTCACCTCACCACCGCCGCTGCAGCCCAACGGCGCCAACGGCGGCGCCCTGTTCGTGCAGGAGGGCGGCCGGGCCGTGCTCAAGCACACCAAGCTGGTCGACAACCGGGCCACCGGCGTCGGCGCCACCGGCGGCAACGGCGGCGCCATCTACAACCTCGGCGACGTCGAGATCCACAAGAGCGTCCTGGCCGACAACCACGCCCGCGGCACCGGCACCCCCGGCGGCAACGGCGGCGCCATCTACAACGAAGGCACCCTGGCCGTGCACGACTCGGAACTGGCCGACAACACCGCCACCAGCACCGGCACCGGCGGCAACGGCGGCGCCATCGCCAACCGCGACAACGGCAGGACCACCGTCACCCACAGCCAGATCCTCAACAACAAGGCCACCCACGACGGCGGCGGCATCGAAACCATCGACACCGCCCACCTCACCGTCATCCGCACCAAGCTCGCCGGCAACGTCGCCGGCGACGACGGCGGCGCCATCTCCACCAACGGCAACTCCGTCATGTCCCTGGAATACGTCGTCGTCGCCGACAACAAGGCCACCGACAACGGCGGCGGCATCGAACACGACAGCACCAGCATCGCCACCGTCAAGCACGCCAAGTTCCTCGACAACACCGCCGGCGACAACGGCGGCGGCCTCTACAACGACGAAACCCTGAACCTCTTCGACACCGAGTTCAAGGGCAACCACGCCGAAGAGGGCGGCGCCATCTACAACGACAACAACAACGGCGTCCTCACCGTCCGCAAGAGCACCATCATCTACAACTTCGCCGCCGAGACCGGCAGCCCCACCACCGGCGCCGGCGGCATCTTCAACGACAACAACACCAACGACGTCACCATCGACGACAAAACCATCATCCGCAACAACGAACCACGCAACTGCGTCAACGTCACCGGCTGCGCCAACTGAACC
>NZ_FMDN01000063.1 GCF_900090245.1 Micromonospora halophytica | reverse complement strand
CCTCGGCCCTTCGTTAAGGGCTGTCCAAGGAGTGGTCTGAAAGCAATGAAGTGCCTTCTGATCAGGGAAAATGGGACTTGCTGAGGGTCCGATGTTCCTGTCACGGAAGGCACTTGCTGGGTGAAGGTTACCGCAACACGTCCGAAGATCATGGTGACCGGCGGCGGGCGGGGCGTAGTCGGGCACGTCGGCGCCCGCCTGCTCGCCGATCTGGCCGACGTAACAGGGTTGACCAGCGCGTTCAGCCTCGCGTTGACGAAGTTGCGGCAACGGCAGAGCGGCCACGACCCGGGCCGCATCGCCGTGGATCTGGCGGTGATGCTCGCCGACGGCGGGGAGGCCATCGCCGATCTGGCGGTGCTGCGTGACCAGTCCGCCCTGTTCGGGCTGGTCGCCTCGGACCCGACCGCGTGGCGGCTGTTGTCCCAACTGGACGAGCCGATGCTGGCCGAACTGCGTGCCGCGCGGGCCCGAGCCCGCGAGGTCGCCTGGGCCCAGCACGCCGACATGCACGGTGACCTGCCGGCGGTGAACGCAGGCGGCCGGCAGGTCGACGGTCTGGTCCTGGACATCGACGCGACGATCGTGATCTGCCATTCCGAGAAGGAATCGGCGACCCGTACCTGGAAGAAGACCTTCGGCTATCACCCACTGCTCTGCTTCCTGGACAACACTGGCGAAGCCCTCGCCGGCCTGTTGCGTGAGGGCCGGGCCGGCTCGAACACCACCGCCGACCACATCACCGTCCTGGACCAGGCCCTGGCCCAGATCCCCGACGCTGTCCGGCACGGCACCCCGATCCTGCTCCGCAGCGATTCGGCCGGCTCCAGCCACGGCTTCCTCGCCCACATCCGGTCCCTGCGCGAGCAGCACCTCGACATCCGGTTCTCCGTCGGCGCCGCGATCACCGAACCGATCCGGGCCGCGATCCAGGCTGCGACCGGCTGGATCCCCGCCGTCCACACCGACGGTGAACTGCGGGAACACGCCGAGGTCTGCGAGATCACCGGCCTGTTCGAAGCGGCTGGCTGGCCGCAGGGCACCCGGTTCCTGGTCCGCCGCGAACGCCCGCATCCCGGCGCTCAGCTGTCACTGTTTGACACCGTCGAAGGCTGGCGGCACCAGGTCGTCGCCACCGACACCCCACCCGGCAACGGCGGCATCCAGCACCTGGAGGCCCGGCACCGCGCCCACGCCCGCGTCGAGGACCGCATCCGCACCGGCAAGACCACCGGCTTCGGCCGGTTCCCGTCCCGAGTGTTCGCGATCAACCAGGCCTGGCTCCAGTTGGCCTTGACCGGCATCGACCTACTCGCCTGGACCCAGACCCTGCTCCTCGACGGTGACCTCGCCCGCGCGGAACCCAAGAAACTGCGTTACCAGCTGCTGCACGTCGCCGCCCGCATCACCCGCACCGCCCGCCGGACCCGACTTGCCATCGCCGCCGACTGGCCCTGGACCAACGCTCTGACCAGCGCATTCAACCGCCTCGCCGCACTGCCGCGACCCGCCGGCTGACCCAGCAACCCCACGCCCCGACCAGCAGCACGGAGGAAACCGGCCCAGCGCCGGGCCGTCAGCATGCCAGCGAACTGGTACGCGAATCCCGAACCGAATTCATCGAACAGCAGCTATGAACGGCCGCCGAAATGAAAGACCGAGGCTA
>NZ_FMDN01000007.1 GCF_900090245.1 Micromonospora halophytica | reverse complement strand
CACCCAGGCATCCTGCTGATCTCGGACAAGGGCTTCGCGTCCAAGGCATTCGAGCGGAACCTGGCCGAGCAGGGCATCGAACTGCTACGGCCGTCACGCAAGAAGGAGAAAACCCGTTACGGCGAGGCGACGCTCAAGAAGGTCCGCCAGCTCATCGAGTCAGTCAACGACACCCTCAAGGGCCAGCTTGACCTGGAGGAACACGGCGGCCGTACCTTCGCCGGCGTTGCCGTGCGGGTGGCTCAACGTCTCCTGGCCATGGCCGCCGCGATCTGGCACAACAACAAGACCAACGCACCCGTCACCCGATCACTGATCGCCTACGACCACTGACCAGACTTCGGAACAACTCGTCTAGGTTGCCGGTGCGGCGCTGCCTACCGTCCAGAGCAGGACGAGTGGAGGAGGCATCGTGGTCGCGCAGACCGAGGCGACGGAGATCGACCGGGCGGTCAAGGCCCGGCTCCGGCAGATGTGGGCACTGGGTGACTATCCGGCGGTCGCCGAGGAGGTCATCCCGGACCTGGGCGCGGTCCTGGTCCGGGCGGCCGACGTGCAGGCGGGCGACCGGGTGCTGGACGTGGCCGCCGGTACGGGCAACGCCGCCATCCCGGCGGCGCTGGCCGGGGCCACCGTGGTGGCGAGCGACCTGACCCCGGAACTGTTGACGGCGGGACGGGCACTCGCCGTGCGACGCGGGGCGGAACTGGAATGGCAGCAGGCCGACGCCGAGGCGCTCCCGTACGGCGACGGCGAGTTCGACCGGGTGCTGTCCTGCGTGGGCGTGATGTTCGCTCCGCGACACCGGGCCAGCGCGGACGAACTGGTCCGGGTGTGCCGTCCGGGCGGCACGATCGGCCTGCTCAACTGGACGCCGGAGGGGTTCATCGGGCAGATGTTCGCGGTGATGAAGCCGTACGCGCCACCGCCGCCGCCCGGTGCGCAGCCGGCGCCGCTGTGGGGTCGTGAGGATCACGTCCGGGCACTGCTCGGGGACCGGGTCACCGACGTCGTCACGCGCCGGGAGACGGTCGTGGTGGACCGGTTCGCCAGCCCGGAGGCGTTCCGTGACTACTTCAAGACCTGCTACGGCCCGACGATCGCCGCGTACCGGGGGATCGCCGGTGATCCCGATCGGGTCGCCGCGCTCGACGACGCCCTCGCTGAGCAGGCCCGGCGTCACCTGAAGGCCGGGGCGATGCGGTGGGAGTACCTGCTGCTGATCGCTCGCAGGTGCGGCTGAGGCTCGTGTGCCGGCAGGGGCGGCCGTGTCCTGGCTGACCCCGTCGGCGCGGGCCCGGCGCGTCGCGTCGCGGGCGTGCCCGGCGTCGCCCCGGAGCCGACCACCGTCTGACCCGGTCGACCCGCGCGCCCCCGCCCCCATCTGGCAGGCTGGTAACCGTGCTGACGGTGCCGGTACGCCAACTGGGGGAGTCGGAGCGCCGGGCGGTCGAGCGGCTGCTCGACCTCGACCCGATCGCGGGCGCGCAGGTCGCCGAGCGGGTCGCCGCCCGGGGCCTGGCGTGGTGGCGTGCCGAGGGGCGGGTGCTCGGCTACGGGTCCCGGCGCAACCTGGAGTCGATCTGCTGGTTAGGCGGCAACCTGACGCCGGTGCTCGCCTCCGAGCCGGCGGTCGCCGCCTTCGCCGAGCAGCTCGCCACCGAGGAGCGGATCTGTTCCTCGATCGTCGGGCGGGCCGACGCGGTGCTCGGTCTCTGGGACCGGCTCTCCGCGTACTGGGGGCCGGCCCGGGACGTCCGCCCGAACCAGCCGCTGCTGGCCACCGACACGCTGCCCCGGGTGCCCGCCGACCCCGAGGTGCGTCGGGTGCGCGCCGGTGAGGTCGACCGGCTCTTCCCGGCGGCGGTCGCCATGTACACCGAGGAGGTCGGCGTCTCGCCGCTGGCCGAGGACGGCGGGCGGGCCTACCGCCGCCGGGTGACCGACCTGGTCCGCTCCGGTCGGGCGTACGCGCGCCTGGTGGACGGAGTGGTCGTCTTCAAGGCCGAGCTGGCGGTGGTGACCCGGCGTACCGCCCAGGTCCAGGGGGTCTGGGTGGCCCCCGAGTGGCGGGGGCGGGGGATCGCCACGGCGGCGATGGCCGCGGTGGTGCGCGACGCCCTGCTCCGGGTCGCCCCGACCGTCAGCCTCTACGTCAACGACTTCAACCTGCCCGCCCGCCGGGTCTACGAGCGCTGCGGCTTCCGCCCGGTCGGCACCCTGGCCACCGTGCTCTTCTGACCGGCCGCCCGGCCTGGGCGTGCGTACCTCCTCCTCGGCGCTCTTCGGCCTCGGTCTCGTGATGGCCGTGGACCGGCTGGTGTTCCAGCCCGACCGGCCGATCTCCGACGTCCAGCAGACGCTGCTCGGCATCGTCCGGCGGGTCGCCCGCACCTGAGTCGAGGGCTGTCTGCCCGGGGCGTAAATGCGTTGAACCGTGGTGGCCCGACGGCCAGGCTGGGGTCACCGCCTTCACCACCCTGAGTCCGGAGGGACCGACCCATGCGCCTGCTCCGTGATCTCTGGGCCACCGCGCCGCGCCGAATGGCCGCCGTGGTGCTGCTGGTCGTCCTCGGCTCCGCCGGGCAGGCGGCCGCCGCCGCGCTGGCCGGCCCCGTCCTGGTGCAACGCTCGGCGGGCTGGTTCGTGGCGCTGGCCGTCGCGCTGGTCGCCGCCGTCGTCAGCGACCTGGTGATCGGGCTGGTCATGGCCCGGCTGACCGCCGACTGGTCGGCCGACGTGCGCCGCCGGCTCTGCCGGGTCGCGCTCGGGCAGGACCTGCCCACCCTGGAGTCCACCCCCGTCGGCGAGCTGCTCGACCGCATCGACAACGACGTCTACCAGGTCGCCTCCGAGGTGCGGGGCACCGGTGTCCGGCTGGTGCAGGGCCTGGCCGTCTGCCTGCTCTCCACGCTGACCGCCCTCGTCGTCTGGTGGCCGGCCGGTGTCGCCATGGTGCTGCTGGTCGTGCTGCTCGCCGTGGCGCTGCGCCGCCCCACCGCGCGGATCGGACCGGCCCGGATGGCCGAGGAGGAAGCCTGGTCGGACCTCGCCGCCGTGATGGAGGAGGCCGTGCACGGCCAGGACGACGTGCGGACCAGCCTGGCCCGGCCGTACGTGCTGCGCCTGTACGCCCGGCGCGCCGCCGAGGTGCTCGCCCGGGCCCGCCGGGTGTTCCGGATGACGGCGTGGGTCACCGCCGTCGCCGGTGGAGCCGTCCGGGCGGGCATCGTCGCCGTGGTGCTCGGCGGAGCGTGGGCGCTGACCACCGGCCGGGTCGACGGCGCCCGACTCACCGCCGTCTGGCTGCTCGCCATCGCCTTCGGGGCCACCAGCGAGCACCTCGCCCGCTGGGTGCCGCAGGTGCAGTACGCGCTCGGCGCGTGGGCCCGGGTGCAACTGCTCGCCGGTTCCCGGCAGGAGCCCGAGGGCGGGGCCGCCCCGGTCGACGGCGACCTGACCGTGCGCGGGCTCACCTTCCGCTACTCGGCGACCGGGGACGCCGAGCGGGGGCCGGCGCTGCGCGACGTCCGGCTCACCTTCGCCCGAGGGCGGTCGTACGCGCTGGTCGGGCGGACCGGGTCGGGCAAGTCGACGCTGGCGAAGGTGCTCACCCGCGCGGTGGACGTGCCCCGCGGCACGGTGTACCTCGGCGACACCGACCTGGTCGACCTCGACGTCGAGCAGCTGCGCCGGTGGATCGCCGTGGTGCCGCAACGCACCGAGATCCTCGCCGGGACGCTGGCCGAGAACGTCGCGCTGTTCGACCCCGACCTGGTCGAGGACGCCGGCCGGGCGCTGGCGGAGCTGGGGCTGGCCGGCTGGATCGCCGAGCTGCCCGACGGCGTGCACACCCGGCTGGGGGACGGCGGGCACGTGCTCTCCGCCGGCCAGGAGCAGCTCGTGGCGTTCGCCCGGATCCTGGTGCGCGACCCGCGCGTGGTGATCCTCGACGAGGCGACCGCCCGGCTCGACCCGGTCACCGAGCACCGGGTACGCCGGGCCACCGAGCGGCTGCTCACCGACCGGATCGGCATCGTCATCGCGCACCGGCTCTCCTCCGTGCGGCGCTGCGACGAGGTGGTGGTGATGGCTGACGGCACGGTGCTGGAGGCCGGTCCGCTGCGCGAGTCCGCCCACTTCGCCGAGTTGCTGGCCAGCAGCCACGCCGGCGCGTACGCCGCCGCCGGGGCGACCCGCGGCGGGGTGGACCTGCTGCCGGCCCCGGCCGGGGAGTGGGACACCGAGCCGGAGACCGTCGCGCCGGCGACGGCTCCGCAGGCGGTGGCCGTACCCAGGGCCGACCCGCCGCCGCTGCCACCGCAACCGCCCGCGCGGACCATGCGGGAGATCCTCCGGCTGGGCCTGAACGACCCCCGCTACGGCCTGGTCTCGGTCGGCCTGTTCGTCGTCATGCTGCTGCTCGGCCTGGACGGTTCGGTGCTGCCCTGGCTCTGGGCGGACGTCGTCGACGGCGGCAGCCCGTGGCTGCCGGCGCTCGGCATCAGCGCCGCGTTGCTGCTGGTGCTGCCGCTGCCCTTCCTCACCAACCTGTGGTTCCCGCAGTGGTGGGTACGGCAGATGCTGCGGATCAGCCTGCGCCTGGTGCACGGGCAGACCGGCCCGCGCCGGGTCAGCGGGCACACCCCGGCCGAGGTCGTCGCCCAGGGCGGCGACACCGAGCGGGTGGTGGAACTGGCCGACAACCTGGTGGACCAGTTCATCGCGGTGACGCTGCTGATCAGCATGACCGTGGTGACCGGCAGCGTCGTGCCGGGCCTGTTCTTCGTCGGCACGATGGTCGTCTCCGGGCTGACGGCGACCCTCTTCGGGCCGCGCCTGGAACGCTCCGCCGGGGGCACGGTCAAGGCGCGGGCCGCGTTCGCCACCGCGCTGGTGTCGTCGCTGTCGGCCGCGCGGACGGTCAAGCTGGCCGGTGCCACCGGCCCGGTGCTGGCCCACCTCGCCCGGCTGGACGTGGTGCGCAGCGACCGGCAGCGCCGGGAGATCGCCATGCAGGTGTGGGCGCGTTCCACACCGGCCATGGCCAGCGGACTGCTGCCGATCGGGGCGTGGGCGCTCTACCTGGCCGGCGGGCTGTCGGCGGGCGGTGTGCTGGTGGCCGTCTCCACCCTCGGGGCCGCCCGCTGGTTCGCCTGGACGACGGCGTCGCTGGTGTCGCACTACCCGTCGGCGCGGGTGTGGACCCGGCGGACCGTGTCGATGTGCGGGGTCGCGGCGTACTCGGCGCCGGTGCCCGGGGTGGACATCGCGGCCGGCACCGCTCCTGCGCCCGAGGTACCCGCCCGGCGGCCGTTGCGGCGGCTGGAGCTGGTCGGCTTCGGCGCGCTGCACACCGACGGGGCGCTCGCCGTGCGCGACGTCGACCTGACGGTCGAGCGGGGGCAGCTCGTGCTGGTCGTCGGGCCGGTCGGCGCCGGCAAGTCGTCGCTGCTGCGGGCGCTCGCCGGGATCGTGCACCACACCGGCGAGCTGCGCTGGAACGGCGACCCGGTCACCGAGCCGGAGCTGTTCCTGCGCCCGCAGCAGGTGGGGTACGTGGGGCAGCTGCCCCGGGTGCTCTCCGGCACGGTCGCCGAGAACATCGCCCTGGGCCACGACGTGGACGCGGCCGGCGCGGTGACCACCGCCCAGCTGGACCACGACCTGGCCGCGGCCGGGGGCGGGCTCGGCCTGCTCATCGGCCACAAGGGGACCCGGCTCTCCGGCGGGCAGTTGCAGCGGCTGGCGCTGGCCCGGGCGCTCGCGCCGCGTACCGAGCTGCTGGTGGCCGACGACGTCTCGTCCGCGCTGGACGTCACCACCGAGCTGGCGCTCTGGGCGGCGCTGCGCGAGCACGGGGTGACCGTGGTCGGCTCGACGTCCAAGCGGGCCGCGCTGGTCCGCGCCGACCACGTGGTGGTGCTCCGCGACGGGGTGGTGGCCGCCCAGGGCCCCTGGCGTGACCTGGAGCCCCACTGGTCCCACCTGGCGGGCTGATCCCACCCCACCCCGCGTCGACGGCGGCGATCCGGACGAACACCGACGCGGGGTGGGGCCGGGTGGCCGGGGTCAGAAGGCGCGGGCGTACTGGTCGGGCCAGTGGGGTTCGGCGCCCAGCTTCGCCGCCGCGCGGCGCGGCCAGTACGGGTCGCGCAGCAGCTCCCGGCCGAGGAGCACCAGGTCCGCCTCGCCGCCGGCCACGATCTGCTCGGCCTGCTCCGGCTCGACGATGAGGCCGACCGCGCCGGTCGGTACGCCCGCCTCGCGACGGATCCGGGCCGCCAGGGGCACCTGGTAGCCGGGGCCGACGGGAATCGTCGCCCCGGCGGAGGCGCCGCCGGAGGAGGCGTCGACCAGGTCCACCCCGGCGGCGGCCAGTTCGGCGGCGAGCACCACGCTGTCCTCGACGGTCCAGCCGCCGTCGACCCAGTCGGTGGCCGAGATCCGGGCCAGCACCGGCACCTGCTCGCCGACGGCGGCGCGGACGGCCCGGGCCACCTCCAGGGCGAGGCGCATCCGCGCCGGCCGGTCGCCGCCGTAGCCGTCGCCGCGGTGGTTGGTCAGCGGCGACAGGAACTCGTGCAGCAGGTAGCCGTGCGCGGCGTGGATCTCCACCGCGCGGAAGCCGGCGTCCACCGCCCGGCCGGCGGCGTCCCCGAACGCCTCGACCACCGCGGCGATCCCGGCCCCGTCCAGCGCGGCGGGCCGCCGGTAGTCGGGCAGGAACGGCTCCGCGCCGGGACCGACCGGGGTCCAGCCGCCCTCGGCGTCCGGCACGCCGCCGCGCTGTGCGGCCCACGGCCGGTACGTGGACGCCTTGACGCCCGCGTGCGCGAGCTGCACGGCCGGCACCGCCCCCTGGGCGGCGACGAAGGCGGTGACCGGACGCCAGGCGTCGACGTGCGCCCCCGACCAGAGTCCGGTGTCCTGCGGGCTGATCCGTCCCTCCGGCACGACCGCGGTGGCCTCGGTGAGGACCAGGCCGACGCCGCCCACGGCCCGGGAGCCGAGGTGGACGTGGTGCCAGTCGGTGGGCAGCCCGTCGGGGCCGGCGCTGTACTGGCACATCGGGGCGAGGGCGACCCGGTTGGGCAGGGTGACCGCCCGCAGGGCGAGCGGGGTGAACAGGGCACTCATGTGGTGATCCTCCTCGGTCGGGGCGGACGAGCGGAACTCAGGCGGGCACCGGGCCGGCTCGTCCCGCCAGGCCGAGCAGGATCTGCACGGAGAAGGGGATCTTGCGCAGGACGGAAGGCATGTGGGGTCCACACTCTGTCAGCGGGCGGAACGGGGCAGCGGTCAGGAGAGCGGCTGCGCCGGACAGACGCCGCTGGCCTGCCGTTGGAGGTCGACGTACAGGCGCACGGTGAGGTGCCAGACGTTGGTCATCGCCTGGCGACGCTACTCCCGGCCCATCGTCAGGTGGAAGGAGTGATCGGCGTGAGGCTCCTTACATCGACGGTTTGCGACCTGTCGACCCGCCCGGCACGTTCCGGCGGGCCAGCCCGAGGACGGTCGCCGTCGCCAGGCCCCAGCCGACACCCGCCGCCAGCAGCACCCGCTCCAGGCCGCCCACCAGGCTGCCCCGGCCCACCGTCACCAGCCCCACCGCGACCGCGCCGGCCAGCGGCAGGGCCACCGCCGCGCCGCAGCGCGCCACCCGGCGCAAACCGGGCCCGGCGACCGGGGAGAAGGAGATCACCAGCATCGCGAGGACCGTCGCCGCCATCGCCGCGATGCTCGCGCCCCCGTGCACCAGGTCCGCCACGGTCGGCGTCTCGAACGGCGGCAGCGGGCAGCCGTCGCTGCACGTCACCGCCCCGGACAGCGCCGTGCACACCGCGCCGGCGGCGAGCAGCCCGGCCGCCGCCCGCAACCCCGCCGGCAGCGCCACGGCGAGCAGCAGCAGCGCCGCCGCCAGGGCGAAGACCCCGATCCGGTACGTCGGGGCGTACGCGCTGCCGGCGATGCCGGCCTCGCTGACGTACCCGGTCAACCCCGGACCGGGACCGGCGACCACGGCGACCGTCACCGCGACCGTGCCGGCCAGGACGCAGCCGGCGGCCACCGACGCGGCGGCGGCCCGGGCTCGGGGTCGTGCCCGGCGTGCTTGTCGTGCCCCGGCGGGCGTCGTGCCGGCGCGGTCGGGCTCAGCCACGCCCGTGCGGCGTGGTCCAGCCGGACAGGTCCGGGCCGGTGAGGCGGTCGGGCCGGCGGGCGAACCCGCCACCGCCGGCGGTCTCTGCGCTGAACTGGGGCCGGGACATGCCGCCAACCTATCCGGTCGGCCCGCGGATATCCTGGCGCCGGGCGTCCCCGTGACCCGGGTGACGCCGCCGCCTCCAGCCCCTTCCCACCCCCGAAGGACAGCGCCGATGACCGTGGCATACCTCGTGGCCGGAGTCCGCACCCCGATCGGCCGGTACGCCGGCGCCCTCGCCGGGGTACGCCCCGACGATCTCGCCGCGCACGTGATCCGGGAACTGGTCGCCCGCCACCCGTCCGTGGACTGGGCCCGCGTCGACGACGTCGTCCTCGGCTGCGCCAACCAGGCCGGTGAGGACAACCGCAACGTGGCCCGGATGGCGGCGCTGCTGGCCGGCCTCCCCGAGGAGGTCCCCGGCAGCACGGTCAACCGGCTCTGCGGCTCCGGCCTGGACGCCCTCGCCACCGCCGCGCGTGCGGTGACCGCCGGCGAGGCGGAGCTGATGGTGGCCGGCGGCGTGGAGAGCATGAGCCGCGCGCCGTTCGTGCTGCCGAAGGCCACCTCCGCCTTCTCCCGCACCGCCGAGGTGTACGACACCACCATCGGCTGGCGGCTGGTCAACCCGCTGATGGAGCAGGGATGGGGCATCGACTCGATGCCCGAGACGGCCGAGAACGTCGCCGCCGAGTTCGGCGTCGACCGGGCCGCCCAGGACCGGTTCGCCCTCCGCTCCCAGCAGCGGGCCGCCAAGGCGCAGGCCGACGGTCGGCTCGCCGAGGAGATCGTGCCGGTGACCGTGCCCGCCGGCCGTCGCGAGACGAAGCTGGTCGAGGTCGACGAGCATCCCCGGGAGACCTCGCTGGAGAAGCTGGCCGCCCTGCCCACCCCGTTCCGCGCGGGCGGGACGGTCACCGCGGGCAACTCCTCCGGCGTCAACGACGGCGCGGTCGCGCTGCTGGTCGCCTCCGAGGCGGCGGTGTCCCGGTACGGCCTCACCCCGCTCGCCCGGGTCAGCGGCGCGGCGGCGGCCGGCGTACCGCCCCGGATCATGGGGATCGGGCCGGTGCCGGCCACCCGCAGGCTGCTCGACCGGCTCGGTGTCGGCCTCGGCGACGTCGACGTGGTGGAGCTGAACGAGGCGTTCGCCGCGCAGGGCATCGCCGTGCTGCGCGAACTGGGCCTGCCGGAGGACGCCGAGCACGTCAACCCCAACGGCGGCGCCATCGCCCTCGGCCACCCGCTCGGTGCCAGCGGTGCCCGGCTGGCGCTCACCGCCGCCCTGGAGCTGCGCCGCCGGGGTGGCCGGCGGGCGCTGGCCACCATGTGCGTGGGCGTCGGGCAGGGCATCTCGCTGATGCTGGAGTCCGCCGGCTGAGCCGCCCGGCTCAGCCGCGCGCCGCGCGCAGTCCGCGCCGGCCGGGCAAAGTGGATCTCCCATACCCTGGCGGACGCGCATAGAGTGGGCAGCACCACACGATCCGCGGGTCGGCCGGTGACGCCTCCGCGTGCCCGCGCGTCCGGGCACGCCGGTGCCCTCCCGCACCGCGGCGACGAAACTGGGGCGAGGCAGATGCAGATGCCGGACGGACTTCCCGCCGAGATCGACCTGAGCCGGCCGAGCGCGGCCCGGGTCTACGACTACTTCCTCGGCGGCGCGCACAACTTCGAGATCGACCGGCAGCTCGCCGAGCAGATCGCGAGCATGACACCGAACCTGGCCGCCACCATGCGCGCCGGCCGGGAGTTCCTGCGCCGGGCCGTCCGGGTGCTGCTCGACGCCGGCATCGACCAGTTCCTCGACATCGGTTCGGGCATCCCCACCGTCGGCAACGTGCACGAGGTGGCCCAGGCCGCCAACCCCGAGGCGCGGATCGTCTACGTCGACATCGACCCGGTGGCGGTGGCGCACAGCCTGGAACTGCTCGCCGGCAACGAGCGGGCCACCGCGATCCGGGCCGACCTGCGCGAGCCGAAGCTGATTCTGGAACTGGCCCGGGCCAGCGGCCTGATCGACTTCGACCGGCCGGTCGGCATCCTGCTCGCCGGGGTGGTCCACTTCATTCCCGACGTCGACCGCCCGGGCGACGTCCTGGCCGCTCTCCGGGCCGCCGCCGTGCCCGGCAGCTTCCTGGTCGTCTCCCACTCCACCTTCGAGGACCAGCCGAAGGAGATGCTCGACGCGCAGCGGCTCTCGGCGCGTACCGACACCGAGATCACGCTCCGCTCGCGGGCCGAGGTCACCGACTTCTTCGGTGACTGGACGCTGCTGGAGCCGGGCGTGGTGCACATGCCGCTGTGGCGGCCGGACTCGCCCGCCGACGTGGACGAGCACCCCGAGCGGTTCGGGGCGTTCGGTGGCGTCGCCCGGTACGACCACGCCGGCTGAGCCGACATGTCCGCCGTCCCGGATCCCGGCGGGGGCGACTTCAGCCGGCCGGGCGCCCAGGGGTACGCCGCCGAGTGGGCCCGGGCGGCACGCCGGCTCGGTTTCGTGCCGCTGAGCGCGGACGAGACCGAGCGGCTGCTGCTCGTGCACACCGTACGGCTGGCCCAGGCCCTGCTGGCCGAGGAGTTCTCCACCGCCCCGGCGGAGGACGTGGGCCGGGCGCTGGTCGAGGCGCACCTCACCGAGCCCCGGATGCTGGACTGGTCGCTGCGCGCCCTCGGCGACCGGTTCCTGGCCCGGGTGCTGCCGGCCCGGGCCGACCTGCCCGACGCCGCCGCCCGGGTGGCGGCGGTGCAGGGGGCGCTGGCCGCCGGCTTCGCCCGGGCCCTGCGCGACCGGACGTTCACCCAGCAGGAGCGGATCGCCCGCTCGGCCTGGCAGGCCCGGGACGCGGTGGAGCGGGCCCTGCGGGACAGCGAGGCCCGCTTCCGGGCGGTGTTCACCGGCGCCGCCATCGGCATCGGCATCGCCGGCATCGACGGCCGGATCATCGACGTCAACCAGTCCTTCGCGGACATGCTCGGCTACACCATCGAGGAGTTGCGCCAGACCAACGTGGCGTCGCTGTTCCACGCCGACGACGCCGCCGGCATGTGGGAGATGTACCAGGAGCTGATCGAGGGCAAGCACGACAGCGCCCGGATGGAGAAGCGCTACTACCGCAAGGACGGCAGCGTCGTCTGGACCGACCTCGCCGTCTCGTTGATCCGGCACGACGACGGCCGGCCCCGGTTCACCGTCGCGATGATCGAGGACATCACCGAGCGGTACGAACTCCAGCAGCGGCTGCGCTTCCAGGCGCTGCACGACCCGCTGACCGGCCTGCCCAACCGCACGCTCTTCTTCGAGACACTGGGACGGCTCTTCAACGACGCCGGCCCCGAGCAGCGGATCGGGGTCTGCTTCCTCGACCTGGACGGCTTCAAGGCGGTCAACGACAGCCTCGGCCACGCCCTGGGGGACCGGCTGCTCGTCACCATCGCGCGCCGGCTGGCCGACTGCGTCGCCGGGCAGGGGCACCTGGTCGCCCGGATGGGTGGCGACGAGTTCGTCATCCTGGTCGACTCCGCGGAGGGGATCGACGACGCGGTCGGCGTCGCCGAGCTGGCCCTGGCGGCGGTCTCCGCCCCGGTGCTCATCGGCGAACAGCAGCTCGCCGTCTCGGCCAGTGTCGGCGTGGTGGACTGCCCCGCGGCGGAGACCAGCCCCTCCGAGCTGATGAAGGCCGCCGACACCACCCTCTACTGGGCCAAGGCGGAGGGGCGCGGACGGTGGGCCGTGTACGACCCGGAGCGCAGCGCCGCCGACATCGCCCGCTCGGCGCTCGCCGCCGGCCTGCCGGCCGCCCTGGACCGGGGCGAGTTCGTGCTCCACTACCAGCCCATCGTCTCGCTGCTCGACGGGCGGATGCAGGCCGTGGAGGCGCTGGTCCGCTGGCGGCACCCCGAGTTGGGTCTGGTCGGTCCGGACCGGTTCATCGGGCTGGCCGAGGAGACCGGGCTGATCGTCCGCCTCGGCGAGTGGGTGCTCGGCCAGTCCTGCCGGGACGCCCGGGCCTGGCAGCGGGAGTTCCCCGAGCAACGGTTGGTGGTCAGCGTCAACCTGGCCGCCCGCCAGGCCGACGATCCGGCCATCGTGGACACCGTGGCGGACGTGCTGCGGCGCACCGGCCTCCCCGCCGAACTGCTGCAACTGGAGCTGACCGAGAGCGCGGTGATGGGCACCGCCGGGGAGCCGCTGCGCTCGCTGCACCGGCTGGCCGACCTCGGCGTACGGCTGGCCATCGACGACTTCGGCACCGGGTACTCGAACCTGGCGTACCTGCGCCGGCTGCCGATCCACTGCCTGAAACTGGCCGGGCCGTTCGTGGAGGGGATCCGGACCGACGGCGCGGACGACACCGCCGACCACCGCGACGAGCGGATCGTCGACGCGCTGGTGCGACTGGCGCACGCGCTGGAGCTGTGGGTGACCGCCGAGGCGGTGGAGACCGGCACACAGGCCGAGCGGCTACGGTCGCTGCGCTGCGACACCGGCCAGGGGCGCTGGTTCGGCCCACCCGTGCCGGCCGAGCAGATCACCGCCCGGCTGCGCGGTGGGGCGGTGGCGTGACCGGGGTACGGTTCGCCGGGAGCGGGCGACGGACGGCGTACCTCGGCTGTGCCCCGGGCCGCGACGACGCGCGACGGGCGGAGGTGGCCGGGTGGACCTGACGGACTCGCAGGCCGTGGTGTCGGTGGTGGCGGCCCTGGCCATCCTGGCCGGGCTGGCCGGGGTGGTGGTGCCCGGCCTGCCGGCGCTGCCGCTGTGCTGGGGCGGGGTGCTGGTGTGGGCGGTCTTCGGCGGCGCGGGGCCCGGCCGCTGGGCGGTGCTGGCGGCGGCGACCGTGGTGGTGGCCGGCGGTACCGTGGTCAAGTACGCCTGGCCGGGGCGGAACCTGAAGCGCACCGGGGTGCCGACGTCGTCGCTGCTCGCGGGTGGACTGCTGGGGCTGGTCGGGTTCTTCGTGATCCCGGTGGTCGGCCTGGTGCTCGGCTTCGTCGGCGGGGTGTGGGGTGCCGAGCGGCTGCGGCTGGGCAGCAACCAGCTCGCCTGGCCGGCGACCGTGCAGGCGCTCAAGGCGACCGGACTGTCCATGCTGGTGGAGCTTCTGACCGGCCTGGTCGTCGCCGCGCTCTGGGTGGCCGGCCTACTGTTCGCCTGACGCCTGCCCGTCACCGTCGGTGGCTGGCTAGGGCGCGTCTGTTATCACGAATTGATGTCGTGTTCGAAATCTCGCTTGTTCGGCGGACCTCAATCGGTGCAAGGTCAACTCGCCGACGCCCGCGAGCATGCGCGGGATCTGTCGTGCGGTACGAAAGGTCTCTCTTGGGCATGTTTGCTGGAATCTGCAGGAAGCGGATCGCCCGGTCGTTTCCCGCGCTGCTTCTGATATTGCTGGGCTCGGTGGTCGTCGTGCCGGCAACCCCGGCGTATGCCGTGCTGGCCGGCTTCAAGACGGTCCAGGACTCCTACGGTTGGGTTGATTTCAACGGTGACGGCAGGACGGACCACTGCCAACCCTATAACGACGGCCTCCGCTGCGTGCTGATCAACGGTACCGGCACCGGACTGGGGCAGTTGATCGTGCTCACCAGCACCGACAAGGGCTATGGCCGCGGGCGGGCCTGGACGGACGTCAACAACGACCAACGTGCGGACTACTGCCGTGTCGTTGGTGGGGGCTCCAAGTCGATCCAGTGCACCGTGTCGGCCGGCACGGCATTCGGCACGACATTCACCTCCGGCGCCCTGGATCCCGGCTACGACGCCGGTCGGGCGTGGGCTGACTTCAACGGTGACGGCCGTGCCGACTACTGCCGGGTGGTGGGGTCCTGGGACAAGAGGGCCCAGTGCACTCTGTCCACCGGCACCGGATTCGGTCAGACCATCACGTCTGGCGCCATCGACCCCGGCTGGGATGCCGGCCGCGCCTGGGTGGACGTCAACGGTGACAGGCGTGCCGATTACTGTCGGGTGGTCAACAGCGCGCAACTGCAGTGCACCGTCTCCAGCGGCGGATCGTTCGGGCAGACATTCACCTCAGTCACGCTCGACGGCGGATACGACGATAGTCGGAAGTGGGCTGACTTCAACGGTGACGGGCGGGCGGACTTCTGCCGTAATGTCGGCAGCGTCTGGTACGCGTACACGAACGTCCGATGCACCATGTCCACCGGTGCCAACTTCGGCAGTGAGGTCACCTCCCCGGTAACGGACGCTGGGTATCCGGGCACCGTCGGGTGGGCCGACGTCAACGGAGACGGTCGGGACGACCATTGCCGGGTTACTGGCGGAGAGATCGCCCGGTGCACCTTGTCCACCGGCACGTCCTTCGGTGCGACCATGAACCATCCTTCAGATGACGTGACCATTCCAGGGACGCACGGATGGGTAGACATCAACGGCGACGGGCTCGCGGACCACGGGTTCTTTTACCCTGGGACTCCCGTGACGATCACCTTGTCCACCGGAACCGGCTGGGCCAGTAACATCTACATCCCGATGCCGCTCTGACCCTCGAACTGAGTCCGTGAACAAAGCGGCACCGCCGGGATGACGCCCCGGCGGTGCCGCTTTGTTGCGGTAAGCGGTAATCGGACGAGCATGGGGATCAAGCCGCACCAGTCCGCCCGTAGTGAAGGGGGCCGCCCGGGATCGCCGAGGTGCCCGCGGCCGCGGTCGCCGGTGACACCGGCGCCGGCGCCGACCCCGTGACCCTGGCCCGTGACGCCGACCTGCTGATCGCCGACGCCACCTACGTCGACGCGATTCCCGACCGGCACGCCGTGGACCAGCAGGGCGCAGATCATCTGGGCCCACGTCGTGCCGCACTTCGACGGGGTGCTGACGACGATGTCGTCGGGGCGCAGGTCGAAGTCGTTCCACCGGCCGCTGTCGACGATTCCGTTGCGGTAGTGGGTGAGTGCGGCGGTCATCGCCGCACCATGGTGGAGGAGGCGGTGGCGAGGGGCGTCCGTCGGGTACGGCGGATCGCCGTACGTGAGAGAGAGGTGGACGCCCCGCGCCGCCGCGTGGACCGGACGTTGCCGAGCGCCCGGTCTTCAGTCCCGTCGCGATCGGGCCTGGTCACGGGCTCAAGCATGCGGCCGGAGCAGCTCGGGCGGCAACGTGATTTCCCGGTCCGGCCTCCAGTGGGCCGGCCGGGGCGGGCCGGGTCACGGTCGGGTGGGGCCGCGACGGTTGCCGTCGCCCCCGGCAGGGCATTGACGGTGATCCGGTTTGCCAGTAGACCTTGGTGATGGAGGCCCGCTGATGAGCAGAAAGCCGTTCACGCTGGAGCAGTTGCGGGTCGCCGTCGCGGAGGGCGAGATCGACACCGTGGTGCTCGCCCTGGTCGACATGCAGGGCCGCCTGCAGGGCAAGCGGTTCCACGCCCCCTACTTCCTCGATCAGGTGGTCGCGCACGGCAGCGAGGGCTGCGCCTACCTGCTCGCCGTCGACGTCGACATGAACACCGTCGACGGGTACGCGATGTCGAGCTGGGAACGCGGCTACGGCGACTTCGCGATGCGCCCCGACCTGGCCACCCTGCGCCGGGTGCCGTGGCAGCCCGGGACGGCCATGCTCCTGGCCGACCTGGAGTGGCTGGACGGCTCCGGGCCGGTGGTCGCCTCGCCCCGGCAGATCCTGCGCCGGCAGCTCGACCGGCTGGCCGCCCACGGGCTGACCGCGTACGCCGGCACCGAGCTGGAGTTCGTCCTCTACCGCGACTCGTACGAGGACGCCTGGCGGCGCGGCTACCGCGACCTCACTCCGGCCAACCAGTACAACGTCGACTACTCGCTGCTCGGCACGGCCCGGGTGGAGCCGCTGCTGCGCCGCATCCGCACGGAGATGGCCGGCGCCGGGCTCACCCCGGAGAGCGCCAAGGGGGAGTGCAACCTCGGCCAGCACGAGATCGCCTTCCGCTACGACGCGGCGGTCACCTGCGCCGACCACCACGTCATCTACAAGAACGGGGCCAAGGAGATCGCCGCCCAGGAGGGCATGTCGATCACCTTCATGGCCAAGCCGAACGCCCGGGAGGGCAACTCCTGCCACATCCACTTCTCACTGCGGGACGTCTCCGGGGCCTCGGCGATGCTCGGCGACGGGCCGGCGCACCTGTCGGTCACCGGGCAGCGGGTGCTCGCCGGTCTGCTGGACACGATGCGCGAGCTGAGCCTCTTCTTCGCCCCGAACGTGAACTCCTACAAGCGCTACCAGCCCGGCTCGTTCGCCCCGACCGCGCTGCGCTGGGGCGTCGACAACCGCACCTGTGCGCTGCGGGTGGTCGGGCACGGGCCGGGCATGCGGGTGGAGAACCGGGTGCCCGGGGCGGACGTCAACCCGTATCTGGCGATCGCCGCGCTGGTGGCGGGGGCGGTGCACGGCATCGAGCGGGAGTTGGAGCTGGGCCCCGAGTGCACCGGCAACGCGTACGACGACGCGACGGCGCAGCGGGTGCCGGGCACCCTGCGTGACGCCCTCACCCTCTGGGAGGGCTCCGCCGTGGCCCGGGACGCCTTCGGTGACGAGGTGGTCGCCCACTACGCCAACCAGGCCCGCGTCGAGCTCACCGCCTTCGACGCCACCGTCACCGACTGGGAACTGCGCCGTGGCTTCGAACGCCTCTGACCCGCCCCCTTCCCCCGCGATCTTGCACCTTGGGCCTCTGATTCGTGGGTGTCGGTGGCAATTGTCGGGGCCACAAGTGCAAGATCGCGAGGTCGAGGGGTGGGTGCGCGGGTGACCGAGGTGATCAACCCGGCTACCGGGGAGACGGTGGCGGAGGTGCCCGCGAGCAGCGAGGCCGACACCGACGTGGCGATCGGGCGGGCGGCGCGGGCGTACGAGTCGTGGCGGGCCGTGGCGCCGGGGGACCGGGCGCGGCTGCTGCGGCGGTTCGCGGCGGTGGTGGACGCCCACGTCGAGGAGTTGGCCCGGCTGGAGGTGCGCAACGCCGGGCACACCGTCGGCAACGCCCGCTGGGAGGCGGGCAACGTCCGCGACGTGCTCGACTACTACGCGGGCGCCCCCGAGCGGCTGACCGGCCGGCAGATCCCCGTCCCCGGCGGCCTGGACGTCACGTTCCACGAGCCGCTCGGCGTGGTCGGGGTGATCGTGCCGTGGAACTTCCCGATGCCCATCGCCGGCTGGGGGTTCGCCCCGGCCCTCGCCGCCGGCAACACGGTGGTGCTCAAGCCCGCCGAGTTGACCCCGCTGACCGCGCTGCGCCTGGCCGAGCTGGCGTTGGAGGCGGGCCTGCCGGAGGGCGTGTTCACCGTGCTGCCCGGCAGGGGTGACGTGGTGGGGGAGCGGTTCGTCACCCACCCGGCCGTGCGCAAGGTCTGCTTCACCGGCTCCACCGAGGTCGGCACCCGGATCATGGCCGGCTGCGCGGCGCAGGTGAAGCGGGTCACCCTGGAGCTGGGTGGCAAGTCCGCCAACCTGGTCTTCGCCGACGCCGACCTGGAGCGGGCGGCGGCCACCGCGCCGGCCGCGGTCTTCGACAACGCCGGCCAGGACTGCTGCGCCCGCTCCCGGATCCTGGTCCAGCGCCCGGTGTACGACCGCTTCCTCGAACTGCTCGAACCGGCCGTGCGCGGCTTCCGGGTGCAGGACCCGGCCGCCGAGAGCACCGAGATGGGCCCGCTGATCTCCGCCGCCCACCGGGAGCGGGTCGCCGGGTACGTCGACGGCGCGAAGGTCGCCTTCACCGGCACCCGCCCCGACGGCCCCGGCTTCTGGTACGCCCCGACGGTGCTGCTCGCCGACTCGCCGGGCGACCGGCACTGGCGGGAGGAGGTCTTCGGTCCGGTGGTGTCGGTGCTGCCGTTCGACGACGAGGCCGACGCGGTGCGGCTGGCCAACGACACCGAGTACGGGCTCTCCGGCTCGATCTGGACCCGGGACGTCGGCCGGGCGCTGCGGATGGCCCGGGCGGTCGAGTCGGGCAATCTCAGCGTCAACTCGCACTCCTCGGTGCGCTACTGGACGCCCTTCGGCGGCATGAAGCGTTCCGGGCTCGGCCGTGAGCTGGGCCCCGACGCCCTGCACGCCTTCACCGACGTCAAGAACGTCTTCATCAGCACCGAGGAGTGAGCGTGATGCAGGGTCGACTGACGGACCGGGTCGCCGTGGTGACCGGGGCGGGCAGCGGGATCGGGCTGGCCACCGTGCGGCGCTTCGCCGCCGAGGGGGCGCGGGTGGTCTGCGTCGACATCGACGCCGAGGCCGGCGAGCGGGCCGCTGCCGAGGTCGCCGGCGAGTTCGTCGCCTGCGACGTGGCGGACGAGACGTCCGTGCGCGACCTCTTCGACGGAGTCGTCGAGCGGCACGGCCGGGTCGACGTGTCGTTCCACAACGCCGGCATCTCCCCGCCGGAGGACGACTCCATCCTGGAGACCGGCCTGGACGCCTGGGAGCGGGTGCTGCGGGTCAACACCACCAGCGTCTACCTCTGCTGCAAGCACGTCATCGGGCACATGCGCCGGCAGGGTAAGGGTTCGATCATCAACACCGCGTCGTTCGTGGCGCTGATGGGCGCGGCGACGTCGCAGATCGCGTACACGGCGAGCAAGGGCGGGGTGCTGGCGATGACCCGGGAGCTGGGCGTGCAGTTCGCCCGGGAGGGGATCCGGGTCAACGCGCTCTGTCCCGGCCCGGTCGCCACCCCGCTGCTGCTGGAGCTCTTCGCCGCCGACCCGGAGCGGGCCGCCCGCCGGCTGGTGCACGTACCGATGGGGCGGTTCGGCAGGCCGGAGGAGATCGCTGCCGCGGTGGCCTTCCTGGCCAGCGACGACTCGTCCTTCATGACCGCCGCGCAGTTCGTGGTGGACGGCGGCATCACCGGCGCGTACGTCACCCCGCTGTGAGCCGCCCGTTGATCGGGATCAGCGGGGGCAGCGACCTCGTCCGCGCTTCTCGTCCCATCTGGCGGAAGATGTGTCCCACTTTTCGGTAACCGGTGCGAGGATGTCGACATGAAGGTGCATCCCCGGATCGACGATCGGCTGCGCGGGTGGATCGAGGAACAGCCGGTCTTCTTCGTGGCCTCCGCCCCCTCCGGGCCGCACGGGCACGTCAACGTCTCACCCCGTGGCATGCGGGGCACCTTCGCCGTCCTCGACCCGCTGCGGGTCGCCTGGCTGGACTTCCACGGCAGCGGCGCGGAGACCATCGCCCACCTGCGGGACAACGGCCGCGTCACGGTGATGTTCTGTGCCTTCACCGGCCCGCCCAAGGTGGTCCGCCTGCACGGGCGGGGAGTGACCACCGCGCTCACCGACCCCGGGTTCCGGCCTCTGCTCGCCCACTTCCCCGACCCGCCGGACCTGCACGGCGTCCGGGCGGTGATCACCGTCGAGGTCGAGCGGGTCAGCGACTCCTGCGGCTACTCGGTGCCACTGATGGACTACCGCGGCGACCGCGACCTCCTGTTGCGGTGGGGTGCCCGCAAGACCGACGAGGACCTGGCCGACTATCGGGCCCGCAAGAACGCCACCAGCATCGACGGCCTGCCAGTCTTCTGACCGCCGCCGTCCGACCGGGGTGCCACCGTCCGCGGTCGCACCGGCCCGTCCCCTCCCGGCGAGCGTCGACGGATCGATGACGGCAGGATGAGACGCAGGTAACCGGCGATCGTCGCGGGGCATGCGTTACGTTGCTGGTCCGTCTGGGTAGAAGGCGGGGCGCGGCCGGCGTGACGCCAGGCGTCACGGGGCACGGCCGGAGCGGGAGGGTGCATGAGCTCGGCCCAGATGGGCGAGGAGGGACGGTTCCACGCGCGTCCCGCCGACGGGACGCTCCCCGCGCAGCTCGCCGAGGCCTTCGCGGCCGGCGGCGAGATGGGGCGTCGGCTGCGCGGGTACGACTGGTCCCGCACTCCGCTCGGCACCCCCGACACCTGGCCGCCGGCGCTCTGCCACGCGGTCAGCATGATGCTCGGCTCCCGCGCCCAGATCGCCATGTTCTGGGGCCCGGACCACCGCGCCTTCTACAACGACGCCTACCTGCCCACCATCGGCACCAAGCACCCGGCCGTGATCGGCCAGCCGGCGCGCGAGCACTGGGTGGAGACCTGGGACGTGCTCGGACCGGTGCTCGACGGCGTGCTGCGCACCGGTGAGCCGTACCACGGCAGGGACCACCCGTTCCTCATCGACCGGCACGGCTTCGTCGAGCAGGTCTACTTCGACGTCTCCTACGACCCGATCCGGGGCGTGGACGGCAGCGTCGAGGGCATCTTCTGTTTCGTCAACGAGACCAGCGGCCGGGTGCTCGGCGAACGCCGGCTGCGGGCGCTGGCCGAGCTGGGCTCCCGCCTCGGCGAGGCGCGCAGCGTGGCGGAGGTCGCCCGCCTCGCCGCCGAGGTCCTCGACCGGTACCGCTCCGACGTCCCGATCGCCCGGGTCCGCCTCTACGACGACCAGGGCCGGCTCGCCCTCGCCGGGACCGGTGGGACCGCGCCGGGCAGCGTCCCCGCCGAGGCGCCGCCCGTGCTCGCCCGGGTCGCCGCCGGCGGCGCCACCGCCGAGGTCGACGTGGCCGAGCTGCCCGGTGTGGTGCCGCCGGAGGCCGCCGACCGGGCCTTGGTGCTGCCACTGACCGCCACCAACGAGCCGGCCGGGGTGCTCGTCGTCGGCGTGTCCCGCCGGCTGCACCTCAACGACGAGTACCGCACCTTCTTCGACCTGGTCACGGCCCAGATCTCCCGGGCCCTCGGCCAGCAGCGGGCGTACGAGCAGGAGCAGGCCCGCGCCGCCGAGCTGGCCGCCCTCGACCGGGCCAAGACCAACTTCTTCGCCAACGTCAGCCACGAGTTCCGTACCCCGCTGACGCTGGTCCTCGGGCCGCTGGAGGACCTGCTCGCCGACCCGGGGCTGCCACCGGCGTACACCGAGCGGCTGACCGTCATGCACCGCAACGCACTGCGCCTGCTCAAGCTGGTCAACACGGTGCTCGACTTCTCCCGCCTGGAGTCCGGCCGGCTGGCCGCCCACTACCAGCCCACCGATCTGGCCGACTACACGTCCCGGCTGAGCAGCACCTTCCGTTCCGCGACCGCCCGCGCCGGCCTGCGCCTGGTGGTCGACTGCCCGCCCCTGCCCGCGCCGGTCTTCGTCGACCGGGACATGTGGGAGAAGATCGTCCTCAACCTGGTCTCCAACGCGCTGAAGTTCACCTTCGACGGCGAGATCCGGGTCCGGGTGCGGGCCGTCGCCGGCTCGGCCCGGCTGGAGGTCAGTGACACCGGCGTCGGCATCGTCGCCGAGGAGCTGCCGCACGTCTTCGAGCGGTTCCACCGGGTGCCGGGGGTCCGTTCCCGCACCCACGAGGGCACCGGCATCGGTCTCGCGCTGGTCCGCGAGCTGGTCGAGATGCACGGCGGCAAGGTCGAGGTCAGCAGCCGGGTGGACGAGGGCAGCACCTTCGCGGTGACCCTGCCGTTCGGCTCGGCGCACCTGCCCGCCGACCGGGTGGCCAGCGGCGGCCCGACGCCGCTCGCCGAGCCCCAGCAGGCCGCGCTCTACGTCGCGGAGACCGCGATCTGGACCGACGACCGGGACGCCGCGGCCCCGCCGCCGGCGCCGGGCGAGCCGGCCGGCGCCGGCCGGATCCTGCTCGCCGACGACAACGCCGACCTGCGCGAGCACGTCACCCGGCTACTCGGCCCGTCGTACGAGGTGGTCGCGGTGCCCGACGGCGTGGCGGCCCTCGAACAGGCCGTCGACGGCACGTTCGACCTGGTGCTGACCGATGTGATGATGCCCCGGCTGGACGGCTTCGGGCTGGTCACCGCGCTGCGGGCGAACCCGCGCACCCGGCACGTGCCGATCGTGCTGCTCTCCGCCCGGGCCGGCTCCGCCGAGGCGGTCGCCGGGCTGTCGGTCGGCGCCGACGACTACCTCACCAAGCCCTTCTCCGGCCAGGAGCTGATCGCCCGGGTCCGGGCCAACGTCGAGCTGGGCCAGCTGCGCGGGCAGATCATCCGCCGGCTGCGGGCGCTGGCCGATGCCGCGGTGGCGGTCAACACCGCCCGCTCCACCGCCGACGTGGTCCAGGTCGCCGCCCGGCACGCGCTCAGCCTCGCCGAGGCGGCCCGGGTGCTGGTCACCACCAGCACCGGCGCGCGGTACGAGGCCGACGCCGGCGGGACGACACCGCAGGAGCCGTCGGACGTGCTGGCGCTGACCGGGACCGCCGGCACGCAGCTCGGCGAGCTGCGGGTGTGGCGCACCGACGGCGACGGACCCGAGCGGGCGGCGCTGACCCAACTGGCCCGCCTGGTCGGGGTGCGCCTGGAGAACGCCCAGCTCTACGAGGCCGAGCACCACATCGCCACCACCCTCCAGCACAGCCTGCTGCCGAGCACCCTGCCGCAGCTCCCCGGCGCGGTGGTGGCCAGCCGATACCTGCCCGGCAGCGCCGACGTGGAGGTCGGCGGCGACTGGTACGACGTGATCGGGGTCGGCGACGACGAGGTCGTGCTGGTCATCGGCGACGTGGTCGGCAAGGGCGTCCGCGCCGCCGCGGCGATGGGCCAGCTGCGCAACGGGCTGCGGGCGTACCTGCTGGAGGGCTTCGACCCGGGTCAGTCGCTGACCCGGCTCAACCGGCTGGTCGGCTCGACCGAGCGACAGTCGTTCGCCACGGTGGTCTGCCTCTCGTTCTGCCCCCGCACCGGCCTCCTGCGGTACGCCAGCGCCGGTCATCCGTCCCCCCTGTTGATCCGAGGAGACGACGTGGCGTTCCTGCACGAGCGGGCGCTCGGTCCACCCATCGGCGCGATCGCGGGCACCAGCTACCGGACCGTCGAGGGCGAACTCGCCCCCGGCGACCGGCTGCTGCTGTACACCGACGGGCTGATCGAGGACCGGCACGCGGGCATCGACGCCGCGCTGGTCCAGCTGCGGCAGGACGCCTCGGCGCCGGGCGAGCACGTCGCCGACCTGATCGACGCGGTGGTGGAGGGGGTCGCCGAGCGGAACCGGCACGACGACGTGGCGGTGCTGGCGTTGGAGGCGGCCGAACTCCACCGATTCGCGCTCCGGCTGCCGGCCGACCCGACCCGGCTCAGCGTCCTGCGCAAGCGGCTGGAGAACTTCCTCCTCGCCCACCGGGTCGGTGAGAACGACCTCTTCGACCTCACCGTGGCCGTCTCCGAGGCCGCCGCCAACGCCATCGAACACCCGGTGGCGCCGCGCGAGGAGACGATCAGCGTCGAGGTGGGCATCGACGACCGGACGGTGACGGCGACCGTGCGCGACAGCGGGCGGTGGCGGGAGTCGACCGGGTCGGGCTTCCGCGGCCGAGGGCTGTCCCTGATCCAGGCGTTGGGGGAGCTGTCGGTGAACCGTACCCCGGACGGGACGGAAGTGACGCTGCGCCGGCGGCTGCAGGACTGAGCCCGACCCGCGCGGGCCCGGCGGGCTCCGCCACGCCTGCCCACGGCCACGGGCAGCCGGTCAGTCCCGGTGCAGCCAGCCCTGCTCGCCCAGGCCGGAGATCTCCAGCACCCGGACGACCTGGCGGGAGGGGAGCACGGTGAGCCGGCCGGGGAGGCGGTCGGCGAGCCGGACCACCGCGTGGATGGCGGCCGAGTCGAAGAAGCCGACCCCGCGCAGGTCGAGGGTGACCCGCTCGGCGGGCTCGCGGAGGGCGGTCTGGAGCATCGTGCCGGCGGTGGCCATGTCGACCTCGCCGGTCACCACCACGCGGAGGTGGTCTCCGTCGAGCTCCGCGCTCGCGGAGAAGACGGGAGGTGCGCCCCCTTGATCCACGGAGCAACTTTGGCACAGCACGGTTGCCGCGGCAACAACCTCGGTGGGCGGGTGCGTGGCGGGGGTCACCGGAGGCGCGGCGATAGGCTGTCGTCATGAACGTCCGTGCGCCGCTGACCCCTGGCACGCTGTCCCCGTGGCGAGCGGTGCCCGCCCACATCGCCCGACCGGAGTACGTGGGCAAGAAGCGCCCCTCGGAGTGGCGCGGCTCGCACGTGCAGACCCCGGAGACCATCGAGAAGATGCGGCTCGCCGGCCGGCTCGCCGCCCAGGCGACCCGGCTCGCGGGCGAGCACTGCAAGCCGGGCGTGACCACCGACGAGATCGACCGGGTGGTGCACGAGTTCCTCTGCGACCACGACGCGTACCCGTCGACGCTGGGCTACAAGGGCTTCCCGAAGTCCTGCTGCACCAGCCTCAACGAGGTCATCTGCCACGGCATCCCGGACACCACGGTCCTGCAGGACGGCGACATCATCAACGTCGACGTCACCGCGTACATCGGTGGGGTGCACGGGGACACCGACGCCACCTTCTGCGTCGGCGAGGTGAGCGAGGAGGCCCGGCTGCTGGTCGAGCGGACCCACGAGGCGATGATGCGCGGCATCAAGGCCGTCGCCCCGGGCCGCCAGATCAACGTGGTCGGCCGGGTCATCGAGTCGTACGCCAAGCGGTTCGGCTACGGGGTGGTCCGCGACTTCACCGGCCACGGCATCGGCGAGGCGTTCCACAGCGGCCTCTACGTGCCGCACTACGACAGCCCGCGCCCCACCGACGTCATGGAGCCCGGGATGACCTTCACCATCGAGCCGATGATCACCCTCGGCACCCACCAGTACGACATGTGGGACGACGGCTGGACGGTGGTCACCAAGGACCGGAGGTGGACGGCGCAGTTCGAGCACACGATCGTCGTGACCGACGACGGCCACGAGATCCTGACCCTGCCATGACCGAGACTCCCGCCGCGCTGCGCGAGGCACACCACGCGGACGTGTCCGGCGGCTGGTTGCGGCCGGCCGTCTTCGGCGCGATGGACGGCCTGGTCACCAACATCGCCCTGATCGCGGGCGTCGGCGGTGGTGGCGTCTCGCCCCGCAGCATCGTCCTCACCGGCACCGCCGGCCTGGTCGCCGGGGCCATCTCGATGGGGCTGGGGGAGTACACCAGCGTCCGCTCCGCCAACGAGCAGATCGCCGCCGAGGTGGCCAAGGAGCGCCGCGAGCTGGAACGGCACCCCGAGGCGGAGGCCCGCGAGCTGGCCGATGCGTGGGTCGCCCGGGGCCTGCCCCGCGACCTGGCCGTGCAGGTGGCGAACGAGATCCGGCGCAACCCGGAAGAGGCGCTGCGGATGCACGTCCGGGAGGAGTTGGGCGTCGACCCCGACGAGCAGCCCAGCCCGTGGGCAGCGGCGATCTCGTCGTTCCTCTTCTTCTCGGTGGGCGCCCTGATCCCGCTGCTGACCTACCTGCTCGGCTTCACCAACCTCTGGCTGGCGCTCGGCGTCGGTGGGGTGGGGCTCTTCGCCGCCGGGGCGATCGTCGCCGGGTTCACCAGCCGCCCCTGGTGGTCCGGTGGCCTGCGCCAACTCCTGCTCGGCGGCCTCGCCGCCGTCGCCACGTACGGCATCGGCGCGCTGATCGGCGTCCAGGGCGGCCTGGGCTGACCCGCCCCGGGCGAGGCCGCTCAGCGGCGGTCGTCAGCGGGTGAGCAGCCCGATCACCGTGGCCACCGCCAGTCGGGCCTCACCGGGCATCAGCAGCGCCTGGCCGGGCCGCCGCCACCCGCCGGTACGCCGCGTCGGGTCGCCGCAGCCGGGCCGGCCGGGCCGTCGGCCGGTCGCCGGTGCGCGACCGGCGCACCGTGGTCAGGAAGTCGCGGCCGGCCGGTCGGTCGGGACCAGCCGGAAGATGCGGATCTGCCGGTCGCCGGCCCGCGCCACGTACGTCCGGTACGCCGGCCACTCGGTCACCAGCAGCTGCCAGAGCCGGTCGTGCTCCGCTCCGGTGGCGACCTCGGCGCGGACCGGGAGGCGGCGCCCCTTCACGTCCACCTCGGCGGTGGGCTCGGCCAGCAGGTTCATCGCCCAGCCCGGCTGGTGCCGTTGCCCCCAGTTCGACCCGATCACCACGTACGCGTCGCCGTCCGGCACGTACAGCAGCGGGTTGCTGCGGGGCAGGCCCGAGCGGCGACCGGTGGTGGTGACGACCAGGGACGGGACCAGCCCGAGCGCGACCACCCGGCCCCGGGTGAGCCGCCCGACCAGCCGGTCGGCGGGGACGAGCAGGCGCATGGTGGCACCGAACCAGCGGTGGTGACCGAGGCGGCGGGTGAGGGATCCCAGAACGGACACGTTGACAGTCTGCCAATTCGACGGCCCGGGCGGCACCCTCCGGACGGCCGTCGCCGGCACGGTCAGTCCAGCCGGCGTTCCACGGCCAGCCGGGACCGGGTGAACAGGCCCGCGCCGAGCATCGCCACCAGCGGCACGACCACCAGCACCCCCAGGGTCAGCCAGGGCACCACGATCGGATACGGCACCTGGACCGGCCAGGACTCGGCGTACTGCCGGTTGACCGAGGTCAGGATGACCACCGCCGAGCCGAGGCCGGCCACGATGCCCAGCACCGAGCCGAGCCCGGCGATCACCCCGGCCTGGCAGAGCGAGAGCACCCGACGTACCCGGGGGCTGGCCCCCACGGCGGCCAGGGTGGACAGGTCCCGGCGGCCCTCCGCTGCGGCGAGCCCGGTGGCCACCCCGGCGGCCCCCAGGGTGATCACCCCGGCGCCGGCCGCCAGCAGCAACAGCAGCGGTCGGCGGCCGGAATCGGGCGGGCCGGTGTCCACCTCGACCCAGAACGGAGCCAGCGGACGCAGCTCGGCGACGAGCCGCCGCTGCTGGGTCATCGTCGGCACGGCATGGGTCTCGACGGCGTACCCCAACGGCTCGACGGCCAGGCCGAGCCTGGCGGCGGCCGGGGTGGACAGCACCAGCCGGTCCACCGGCAGGCCGCCGCGCAGCACGTACCCGGGCAGCACGGCGGTGGTCGTCACCGGCGGCTCGGAGCCCTCGGCGAGCCGGCTCATCGCCACCGTCACCGTGCCGTCGCGGACGTGGCGCGGGTCGGTCACCACCGCGCCGCCGGCCCGCAGCACTTCTGCCGCCCGGGCCACCTCCTCCGTCGGCGCGTCGGTCAGTGCGGGCAGGGCGGACCCGTCGTCCACCACGACCGGCAGGTGGAACCCGCTCGGCGGTGGGGTGGGGCGGCGGCATCGCGGGTCGGCCTGCGCCCGCCGGCGGACCTCGGCCGACTGGAACGCCTCGACCTGGAACGGGCAGATCTGCTCGGGAGGCAGCACCGTGTCGACCGTGCAGTGCTCGTCGTCCCGACGCGGCCGGGCGCAGACCGGCACGTCGATCCGGGCGACCGAGTCGGCCGCCAGCACGCTGCGGACCCGGTCGGCGACCGGCGGCAGCGGCGGCAGCTCGTCGGCCTCGGCGGGGCCAGACCGGACCAGCATCACATGGCCGGGCGGCATGCTGGGTTGCCAGCCCGCCCGGGCCCGGGCGGCGTCGCTGGCCACCCAGACGCCGACGGCGACGCTGCCGGCGACCGCCGCCATCACCGCCGAGATCGCCGGGGCGGCGGAGGAGCGGTTACGGCTGGCGTCACGCAGCGCGATCCGGGGCGCCAGCGGCAACAACCGTCCCACCCGGGCCAGCAGACCGACCAGGGTGGGCGTGGCGAAGACCAGGCCCAGCTCGCCGAGGACCAGCCCGGTGAGGATCACGAACGGCGTGCCGCGCTGCGCGCCCAGGGCGGCGGTCGCGGTGCCCAGGACGGTCAGCGTCCCGCCGAGGACCAGCCAGCGCCGGCGGTGCGGCGGCACCGTCCGCCGCCCGGCCAGCCCGGCCACCACGTCCTGCCGGGCGGCCGTCCAGGCGGGGGCGAGCGCGGCCAGCACCCCGGCCAGCACCGCGACCGCCGCGATCGTCACCAGCGCCGCCGGGAAGACGCGGTACCCGCCGAACCGGGCCCCCATCATGTGCTCCTCGACCAGCGGCCGGCCGGCGAACGCCACGGCGACCCCGAGCAGCACGCCGAGGGCGGCCCCGACGCCACCCAGCACCACCCCGTCGGCGAGCACGATCCGGCGCAGGTGGACCGCGTCGCCGCCGGCGACCGCGACCAGCGCCAGGTCGCGACGTCGCCGCCGTACGCCGACCGCGAAGGCCGGTCCGACCAGGAGCACCACCTCCAGCAGGCCGAGCCCGCCGACCAGCACCGCGCTGCCCGTCCCCTCGGGGTCGGAGACCAGGGCGTTGGACGGATAGGCGTCCGGGACCGCCGCGGCGCCGGGCACCGGGGTACGTGCGGAGACGGAGATCCCGTGCGCGTTGAGCCGGGCCGTCAGCGCGGCGTCCACCGGGGCGGGCAGGTCCACCAGCCAGCTCTCGTCCGAGGTGCCGGGCGGCGGCGGAGGCGTCGCGCCGGGGGGGCAGCGCGGCGGTCGCGCCCAGGTCGTCCGGGAACTCCACCACCCCGACCACGGTGTACGCGCGCGACCCGTCGGCCAGGGTGACCGCCGTGCCCAGGTCGACGTCGAGGTCGCGCAGCGCCGCCGCGCTGACGGCGACCTCGTCCGGTCGGTGGGGCACCCGGCCCTCGTGCAGCCGGGCCACGGAGCCCGCGACGGGGTCGGTGAGGTCCAGTATCCGGCCGGTGAGCATCTCGAGCTCGTCGCCGACGCGCACCTCGAAGGGCGTCCACCAGCGCACCGGGGCGACGCGGCTGCCGGGCGGCAGCAGGGCGGTGAGTTCCGCGGCCGTCACCGGACGGGTCCGCAGCCGGTCCATGCCGCCGGGCGGGTACACGTTCTCGCCCCAGGCATCCTGGATGACCGGGAGTTCCGAGACCCAGCGCAGCTCGACGTCGGCGGCGCCGATCCGCTGGTCGAGCCGTTCGGCGCGGGTGAGGGTGGACATGTCGTAGCTGACCGCGACGAAGCTCAGCGCCAGCACCGGCAGGGTGATCATCGCCAGCACCAGCGCGGTACGCCCGCGTGCCCGGCGCGCCTCCCGTCGGGCGATGCGCAGCGCGGCCCGCCAGGAACCGACCGCCTCGGCGATCCGACCGGTGCGCCGGGTCACCGGGTGCGGTCTCACCTGCCGCTGCCGGAGAGCAACTGCTCGACGCCGGGCAGCGGCGCGGTCGAGTCGACCATGATCCCGTCGCGGAGGAAGACCACCCGGTCGGCCCAGCCGGCGTGCCGTGCCTCGTGGGTGACCAGCACCCCGGCCGCACCCGCGTCGACCCGGCGGCGCAGCAGGTGCAGCACCGCCTCGCCGGTCTGCGAGTCCAGCGCCCCGGTCGGCTCGTCGGCCAGCACCAGCCGCCGCTCGCCGACCAGCGCGCGGGCGATCGCCACCCGTTGCTGCTGACCGCCGGACATCTGGTCGGGGAAGCGCTCGCCCAGCCCGGTCAGCCCGACCTCCTCCAAGGCGGCGAGCGCCGCCCGCCGGGCCGGCCGTACGCCCGAACCGTCGAGTTCGAGGGGGAGGGCCACGTTCTCCGCGGCGGTGAGGCTGCCCAGCAGGTTGAGGTCCTGGAAGACGTAGCCGATGCGCCGGCGGCGCAGCCGGGCGAGTTCGCGGTGGTCGAGGGTGCCGAGCGGCTGCCCCTCGACCACGACCTCGCCGGCGGTGGGGCTGTCCAGCCCGCCGGCCAGGGTGAGCAGGGTGGACTTGCCGGAGCCCGAGGGACCCATCACGGCGACCAGTTCACCGGGCCGGACGGTGAGGCTGACCCCGCGCAGCGCGTGCACGGCGGCCGCGCCGCTGCCGTGGGTGCGGTGGACGTCCCGCAGGTCGAGCACCGGGGCGTCGGGCCCGCTCACCGGCGGGCCTCCTCGTCGGCCCGGTCCACCGCCCCCGGATGGGTGGTGCGGCCGGCGGGTGGGGCGGGGCGGTAACGGACGAGGCTCGTCTCGCAGTGGTCCAGCCAGCGGATCTCCGCCTCGGCCTGGAACACCATCGCGTCCAGCACCAGCCGCCAGGGCAGGTCCTCCGGCCTGTCGCTGGCGTACTTCAGCCGGGTCAGTTCCTGCAGGGTGCGCATGGTGGCGCTGCGCTGGGTCTGCACCACCGCCCGTACGTCGACGCCGGGCGTGGTCAGCGCGAGGGCCAACTTGATCGACAGCTCGTCGCGGGGGCGGTCGGCGCGGCTGATCGGGGTGGCGAACCACAGCGCCAGGTCCGCCCGGCCGGCGTCGGTGATCTCGTACGGCCGCTGCCCGCCCTCGTGCTCGGGCAGCGGGCGGACCAGCCCGTCGCGTTCGAGGCGGTTGAGGGTGGTGTAGACCTGCCCGATGTTCAGCGGCCAGGTCGAGCCGGTCGACTCCTCGAAGGCGGCGCGCAGCTGGTAGCCGTACATCTGACCACGCTCGAGCAGGGCGAGCAGGCCGTGGCGGATGGACATGGCAACGGAGTATGCATACCCCGTATGCGGAGCGCAACCGCAGCGGTGCCGGCCCCGCTCAGTCGGGCCGGCCGGGGAAGGCCACGGTGACCGGATCGACGCCCGCCGCCCGCCGCCACCGGGCGGCCCGGACCGCGCAGTCGGTCAACGCGTTCAACGCGCGGGTGCGGTCCGCGCCGGTGGTCACCGGCAGCGCTGCCCGCCAGTACGCGGCCGTCCGCTCCTCGACCTCGATCGCCAGCCGCAGCGCGGCGGCCCGGTCGGTGACCGGGTAGGGCAGGGCGTAGCCGGCCTTGTCCGCCGGGACCTGACCACCGCCGGTGGTGAGTTGGAGCACCAGCGCGTCACGGCGGGCGCGGTGGGCCGCCTCGGCCGAGCGGGCGTCCCGCCGGGCGGCGCCGGTCAGCCGTACCCCGATCGGGCCGTAGGCGAAGATCGCCGCGTACTCGGCGGCCAGCGCGTCGGCGAACGCCTGGCCGGCGTCGGTCGGTGCCTGCCGTCGGGTCACTTCAGCGCCTCCACGTGGGTGGCCCGGGCGGCGGTGACCGAGCCGAGCAGGGCGGCCCGCTCGCCCGGCGCCTCCGCGCACGCCTTCGCGGCGGCCTGCCGGCCCCGCTGCTCCGCCTCCCGGAGCCCGGCGAGCAGCCCGGCGCGGTCCCCGGCTGTCGGCTGCGGGCCGGGCGACCCGGACGGCGCCGGCCGGCCGATCAGCCGATGGATCTCGTCGGCGTGCGCCGCGTGCGCGTCGGCGATCGGGGTGAGCCGGTCGGCCAGCCCCGGGTCGGCGGCGATCGCGGCCCGGTGCCGGGCGGCCAGCTCCCGGGCCTCGGCGGCGAGCGGCTCCAGCGGGTCGGGCGGCGGGGGCTCGTCGCCGTCGAAAAGATCACAGCCGGTCAGCGGCGCGGCCGTGCCACCCACCGCCAGCAGCGCCCCGGTACGCAGCAGGGCGCGCCGGGTTCGTCCCGGTCCACCGTCGTTCGCGGTCCATCTGCCCGTCGCCACCGGACAAGTCAACACCATCGGCGCGGTCAGGTGGGTGACCGCCGTCGGTGCGCCGCTCGGTCCACCACCCCGGCGGCGCGTTACGCTCTGCGCAGCCACCGGCGCGACCGCCCCGGTGGCGTGCCGGCGTGGCGGCCGCCCGGACCGCCGCCGAACAGCAGAAGGGTGCGCAGATGACGCAGCGTGGCCGTGCCACCAGGCCGACGGGGCCGGCGGGGCGATCCCGTCGTACCGACGGCTCCCGGGGCGGGGACCGCGCGGGCGCACCCCGGACCGACCTCGCCGCGCGGCGTGCCCGGCTGCGCGAGGTCATCGAGCCCGTGGTCACCCGTGAGGGGTACGACCTGGAGGACCTGTCGGTCTCCCGGGCCGGCCGCCGGCACGTCGTCCGCGTGATCGTGGACGCCGACGGCGGGGTCAACCTGGACGCCGTCGCGGACGTCTCCCGCGCGGTGTCGGCGGCGCTGGACGCGGCCGAGGAGTCCGGCGGCGACATCGTGGCGGGGGAGTACCAGCTCGAGGTCAGCTCGCCGGGCGTGGACCGGCCGCTCACCCTGCCCCGGCACTGGCGACGCAACGTCGGCCGGCTGGTCAAGGTGACCGTGCGGGGCGCGGCGGCGCTGCCGGAGCAGCGCGACGGGCAGCCCGCCGGGGACCGTCAGGTCACCGGCCGGGTGGTGGCGGCCGACGACGAGCGGGTGGCGCTGGAGACCGGCTCCGGCCGCACCGAGCACATGTACGCCGAGCTGGGCCCCGGCCGGGTGCAGGTCGAGTTCAACCGCCTCGACGAGATCGACGAGGCGGACGAGTTCGACGGCGCCGGCGAGGACGGCGAGGACATCGACGACATCGACGACGAAGATGATGTGGAGGACGAGGAGAGGTGAACATCGACCTCGCGGCGCTGCGCGCACTCGAGCGCGAGCGGGAGATCCCGTTCGACACGATCCTCGCGGCGATCGAGACCGCGCTGCTGACCGCCTACCGGCACACCGACGGCGCCGAGCCGCACGCCCGGGTGGAGATCGACCGCAAGAACGGTGCCGCCCTGGTCTACGCCCAGGAGCTGGACGACGACGGCACCGTGGTGCGGGAGTGGGACGACACCCCGCACGACTTCGGCCGGATCGCCGCGATGACCGCCAAGCAGGTGATCCTCCAGCGGCTGCGGGAGGCCACCGACGAGGTGCACTTCGGCGAGTACGTCGGCCGCGACGGTGACCTGGTCACCGGCGTGGTGCAGGCGCACGAGGCCCGCAAGGAGAAGGGCATCGTCAGCGTCGACCTGGGCAAGCTGGAGGGCGTGCTGCCGCAGTCCGAGCAGGTGCCCGGCGAGCGGTACGAGCACGGTGAGCGGATCCGCTGCGTCGTGGTGCACGTGGCCAAGGGGATGCGTGGTCCGCAGATCACCCTCTCCCGCTCGCATCCGGCGCTGGTGAAGAAGCTCTTCGCGCTGGAGGTGCCGGAGATCGCCGACGGCACCGTCGAGATCGGCGCGATCGCCCGTGAGGCGGGTCACCGTACGAAGATCGCGGTCCGCTCCACCGCCCAGGGTGTGAACGCCAAGGGCGCCTGCATCGGCCCGATGGGCCAGCGGGTGCGCGCGGTGATGAGCGAGCTGCACGGTGAGAAGATCGACATCATCGACTGGTCGGACGACCCGGCGACCTTCGTCGGCAACGCGCTGTCGCCGGCCAAGGCGCTGCGGGTCGAGGTGGTCGACCTGGCCACCCGGACGGCCCGGGTGACCGTCCCGGACTTCCAGCTCTCCCTCGCCATCGGGCGGGAGGGGCAGAATGCCCGGCTTGCTGCCCGGTTGACCGGTTGGCGGATCGACATCCGGTCCGATGCGGAGCAGGCCGGGGCGGGCGGTCGGGGCGGGGCTGATCACGTCCCGGAGCCGGGCGGCGCGATCTCGGCGAGCTAGGGGTAGACTTCCTCCAGTGGTACGACGCGCGCAGCCGGAGCGCACCTGTGTGGGTTGCCGGCGACGTGCGCCGGCCAGCGAATTGCTGCGGATCGTCGCGGTCGGCGACGGGGCTGATCTCAGTCTCCGGCCCGATCCGACTCGCAGGCTGCCGGGTCGGGGAGCGAACATGCACCCGGATCCGGCCTGCTTCGCGCAGGCGGTGCGGCGTCGCGCCTTCGGGCGTGCGCTGCGCCTCACCGGGGTCCCTGACCACGGCGCCGTCGCGGAGTACATCGATGCGCCAACCACTACGTCCGGTCAACCCGACCGGGCGAGGGTCGCTAGCAGGGTAGGACGACCGACATGAGCACACGATGAAGTCCCTGAAATGACCAGGCTTCAAGTGCACGAGTGAGGTCGCTGCGGGTGCTGCCCGCACGACCTCGGAGTGAGGAGTGCAGTGGCAGGTAAGGCCCGCGTACACGAGCTGGCAAAAGAGCTCGGGGTCGAAAGCAAGACCGTTCTCGCCAAACTCAAGGAGATGGGCGAGTTCGTGAAGTCCGCGTCCAGCACCGTCGAGGCGCCCGTCGCCCGACGGCTGCGTGGCGCATTCGTCGCGTCCGCCGGCAACTCGGCGCCGTCCGCCCCGCCGGCGGCCGCCCCGAGCCCGACCCCGACCCCGACGCCGACCCCGGCCCCGGGCGCCCCCCGGGTCTCGGCCAAGCCGATGCCGCCCCGGCGGCCGGCCGCGCCGACCCCCGGGCCGAAGCCCAAGGGCCCCGTTCCCGGCCCGCCGCAGCCGGTGACCCCGGTCGCCAAGCCGGCGAGCGCACACGACATCGAGGTGGCGGCCGCCGAGGCGCGCGCCGCCGCGCTGAAGGCTGAGCAGGAGGCCGCGGTCAAGGCCGCCCAGGCCGCCCGCCAGCAGCAGCGCGAGAACGTCCGGCGTGAGCCCCCGACCGAGGGTGGCCCGCGTCCCGGCCCGCGTCCGGGTCCGGGCGCGATGCCGCCCCGCCCGGGTTCCCCGGCCGCCGGTCGGCCCGGCGCGCCTGCCCCGGGCCCGAACGCCCGTCCGGGTGGCCGTCCGCCTGCGCGCGGCGCCGGCAACAACCCGTTCGGCATCCAGGGTGGCCAGCAGCAGCAGCGGCCCCCGGCCGCCGGTGCCGGCGGCCCCCGTCCCAGCCCGGCGGGCATGCCGCCGCGGCCCAGCCCGGCCTCCATGCCGCCGCGGCCCAGCCCGGCCTCGATGCCGAGCCAGCGGCCCACCACGGGTCGCCCCGGCGGTCCCGGTGGCGGTCGTGGCGGTCCCGGTGGCGGCGCTGGTCGTCCCGGCGGCGGTGGCGGTGGCTTCCGCGGCGGTCCCGGTGGCGGCGGCGGTGGCGGTGGCTTCCGCGGCGGTCCCGGTGGCGGCGGCGGTGGCGGTGGCTACCGTGGCGGTCCCGGTGGCGGCGGCGGTGCTCCGGGCGGCGGCTTCCGTCCGGGCGGTCCGGCCGGTGGCGGTGGTCGTCCCGGTGGTGGCGGCCGTGGCCGTGGTGGCGGCGCCGCGGGTGCCTTCGGGCGTCCGGGTGGTCGGCCGACCCGTGGCCGCAAGTCCAAGAAGCAGCGCAGACAGGAGTTCGACAACCTGTCGGCTCCGACCATGAGCTCGGGTGCTCCCCGGGGTCAGGGTCAGGTCGTCCGGCTCTCCCGTGGCGCCTCGCTGTCGGACTTCGCCGACAAGATCAACGCCAACCCGGGTTCGCTGGTCCAGGAGATGTTCAACCTGGGCGAGATGGTCACCGCGACCCAGTCCTGCTCCGACGAAACCCTGCTGCTGCTGGGTGAGCACCTCGGCTTCGACGTGCAGATCGTCAGCCCGGAGGACGAGGACCGCGAGCTGCTCGCGCAGTTCAACATCGACCTCGACGCCGAGGTCGCGGAGGACCGCCTGGTCAGCCGTGCGCCGGTGGTGACCGTCATGGGTCACGTCGACCACGGTAAGACCAAGCTGCTCGACGCGATCCGCAAGGCGAACGTGGTGGCCGGCGAGGCGGGTGGCATCACCCAGCACATCGGCGCCTACCAGGTCCACGTGCCGCACGAGGGCGAGGACCGCGCGGTGACCTTCATCGACACCCCGGGTCACGAGGCGTTCACCGCCATGCGTGCCCGTGGTGCCCAGGTCACCGACATCGTGGTGCTGGTCGTCGCGGCGGACGACGGCGTGATGCCGCAGACCATCGAGGCGCTCAACCACGCCAAGGCGGCCGACGTGCCGATCGTGGTCGCGGTCAACAAGGTCGACAAGCCGGAGGCCAACCCGGACAAGGTCCGCCAGCAGCTGACCGAGTACGGCCTGGTCGCCGAGGAGTACGGCGGCGACACCATGTTCGTCAACGTGGCGGCGAAGCCGGGCATCGGCATCGACGACCTGCTCGAGGCGGTCCTGCTCACCGCCGACGCGTCGCTGGAGCTCACCGCTCCGATCGACGGGCCGGCGCAGGGTGTGGCGATCGAGGCGCACCTGGACAAGGGCCGTGGTGCGGTGGCGACGGTGCTGGTGCAGAAGGGCACCCTGCGGGCGGGCGACTCGATCGTCGCCGGTGGGGCGCACGGCCGGGTCCGGGCGATGCTCGACGAGAACGGCAACCAGGTCGCCGAGGCCGGTCCGGCCCGTCCGGTCCTGGTGCTCGGTCTGACCGCGGTGCCGGGTGCGGGTGACACCTTCCTGGCCGCCGCGGACGACCGCACGGTGCGCCAGATCGCCGAGCAGCGGCAGGCACGGCGGCGGGCGGCGTCCTTCGCCAACTCCCGCGGCCGGGCGACTCTCGAGACGCTCATGGAGCAGCTCAAGGAGGGCGAGAAGACCTCGCTCAACCTGGTGCTCAAGGGCGACGTCTCCGGTTCGGTGGAGGCCCTCGAGGACGCGCTGTTCAACCTCGACATCCCGGAGGAGGTCCAGCTCCGGATCATCCACCGGGGCGTGGGTGCGATCACCGAGAGCGACGTCATGCTCGCGAGCGCCTCGTCCGAGGCGGTCACGATCATCGGCTTCAACGTGCGGGCCGCCAACAAGGTCCGCGAGATCGCCGACCGCGAGGGCGTGGAGATCCGGTACTACACGGTCATCTACCAGGCCATCGAGGAGATCGACGCCGCGCTCAAGGGTCTGCTCAAGCCGGAGTACGAGGAGGTCGAGCTGGGCAGCGCGGAGATCCGCGACGTCTTCCGCTCGTCCAAGGTCGGCAACATCTCCGGTTGTATCGTCCGGTCCGGCATCATCCGCCGCAACGCCAAGGCGCGGCTGCTGCGGGACGGGTCGGTCGTGGCGGACAACCTCACGATCAGCTCCCTCAAGCGGTTCAAGGACGACGCGACGGAGGTCCGCGAGGGCTTCGAGTGTGGTCTGACGCTGGGCGGTTACAACAACGTCCAGGTCGGCGACATCATCGAGACCTTCGAGATGCGGGAGAAGCCGCGCGCCTGATCCGGTGCTGACACGGTGATCAAGGGGTTTACGCCGAACGGCGTAAACCCCTTGATCATGTCTGGGGGTGACCGTAATGTCCGGGGCGATGTTCACCGGAACCGCAGTCTTCGACCTGCTGCTGCCGGGCGACTCCCGGTCGCTCAAGGCCAAGAGATCATACGTACGGCCGATCGTGGCGGCGCTGCGCCGCTTCGAGGTGTCGGCCGCCGAGGTGGGAGCGCTCGACCTGCACGGTCGGGCCCAGATCGGGGTGGCCGTGGTGGCCGCCGAGGCGTCGCACGTCCGCGAGGTGCTGGACTCCTGCGAGCGCCTGGTGGCCGGCCGACCCGAGGCCGAGCTGCTGTCGGTGCGCCGCCGGCTGCACGGCGAGGACGAGTGACGCCACCGTCCCGCCGGTGGCCGTCGCCAGCGGCGGCGGCGCGCGACGGCAGCGGGCGCGCGGGTAGTGTTCGAGGTGTTGGGCGGTCGGTCCCGGCGGTGCCCCGCGCCGTCGTGCCGGCCGGGAGCAGGATGCCCTGGAGGTGGGGGAGATGACGGATCCGGCCAAGGTACGCCGGCACGCGGAGCGCATCCGTGAACTGGTCGCGTCGGTGGTGCGGAGCCAGATCAAGGACCCCCGGCTCGGGATGATCACCATCACCGACGCCCGGATCACCGCCGACCTGCGGGACGCCACGGTCTTCTACACCGTGCTCGGTGACGCGGCCGCCCAGGCCAGCACCGCCGCCGCGCTGGAGAGCGCCAAGGGCATGCTGCGCAGCACCGTCGGCAAGGCGCTCGGGCTGCGGCACTCGCCGACCCTGACCTTCGTCCTCGACGACGTGCAGGACCAGGTCAAGCACATCGACGACCTGCTCGCCCAGGCCCGCCACGCCGACGCCGAGGTGCAGCGGCTGGCCGCCAACGCCCGGTACGCCGGTGAGGCCCAGCCGTACCGGGTCGACGAGGACTCCGACGAGGGCGACCTCGACTCCGACGACGAGGACACCCCGCCCGCCTCGGACCGGCGGTGACCGCCCCGGGCGCGGCCGGCGGCCTGCTCTCCGGGTCGGCGTCCACCGGCCCGACCGAGGACGACTGGGCCGCCGCGGTCGCGGCGGTACGCCGGCTGCCGGCCGACGCCCGGGTACTGCTGATCTGTCACGTCAACCCCGACGGCGACGCGCTGGGCAGCATGCTCGGCTTCGGGCTCGGGCTGCGCCGGTCGGGCGTACGACGGCTCCAGGCAACCTTTCCCGGCCCGCCGGAGGTGCCCGAGCCGTTCCGCTGGCTGCCCGGGCTCGACCTGCTGGTGCCGGCGGTCGAGGCGTACCCCGATCCTGACCTGGTGGTGTGCTTCGACGCCGCGAGCGAGTCCCGGCTGGGTGAGCTGGTGGACCGGCTCGACACCGCCGGCGAGGCGCTGGTGCTGGACCACCACGCCTCGAACACCGGGTTCGGGCGCATCCACCTGGTGGACCCGCGGGCCGCGGCCACCTCGGTCGTCGCCGAGGAACTGCTGGCCCGGCTCGACGTGCCGCTGGACGCGGACACCGCCACGTGTCTCTACGTCGCGCTGACCACCGACACCGGGTCGTTCCGCTTCGAGGCGACCACGCCCGCCGTGCACCAGCTCGCCGCCCGGCTGCTCGCCACCGGCATCCGCCCGGGCGACATCTCCCGCCGGGTCTTCGACACCCGGCCGTTCGGCGCGGTGCGGCTCTTCGGCGAGGTGCTGGGTCGGGCCCGTCTGGACCGCGCGGCCGCCGCCGGGCGCGGGCTGGTCTGGACGTACGCGACCCTGGACGATCTGGCCCGGCACGAGCAGCAGCCGTACGTGCTGGAGTCCCTGATCGATTCCGTCCGGTGCACCGCCGAGGCCGACGTGGCCTGTGTGCTCAAGCAGGTCGGGGTCGACGAGTGGGCGGTCTCCATGCGGAGCAAGGGCGCGGTCGACGTCAGCCGGGTGGCGATCGCGCTGGGCGGTGGCGGTCACCGGTTCGCCGCCGGGTTCACCGGGCGTGGTGGCGCCCAGGAGGTGCTCGGCCGGATCCGGGCCGAGCTGGACGGCGCGCTGACCGGTTCGTGATCTCCCGCGGGGGTGTCGGCCTTTCCGTGCCGGGTGGGCGCGGGCAGAATCGGAGGATGGAGCAGCCTCGCGACCTCACCGTCGAGGCGCCGCGCGCCTGGGACCGTCCGGTCGTCACCGTGCCGGTGCTGGCCTGCCTCTCCCTGGTCGGTGGGCAGCTGCCCTCCTTCTCGGCGCAGGCCAACCTCTGGACCCTGGGCACCGGTGGCGCCCTGATCTGGCTGGGGCTCGGCAACCGGGTGCCCCGGCGTCCCGCCCCGGTCCGGCTCGGTCGGGGCGCCGTCTGGTGGGTGCTGCCGGTGGCCGTCTTCGGTGTCCTGGAGGGCGCGACGTTCGCGCTGTCGGCCGGCGACGAGTTCCCCACCTTCTCCCGGCTGGCCGATCCGTTCCTGGAGGACGAGCTGGTGCGCTCCGCCGCCTGGTTCGGCTGGCTGGCCGCCTTCTGGGGCCTGGTGCGGCGATGATGCGGGCGATCGCCATCGCGGGTTTCCTGACCGCGCTGCTGCTCCTGGCCGTGCTGGAGTGGCTGGCCCGCCGTCCGGGTTCGCGGGTGCCGTCGCTCGCCGAGGTCTGCGCCTACGTGATGCGGTACGAGGTCGGGCCGGTGCCGGTGGGGCGGATCGGGGTCTTCGGTTTCTGGTGGTGGCTGGGCTGGCACTTCCTGGCCCGGTGACCGCCCCACCGACCGTTCCTGCCTGACCGCCCCCTGCTGACCGTCCCGGCCCACGACCGGTGCCCGGGGGCCCATCGCGTTCCTGCGACGTCGCGTGCCGCTGGCGCGCGCGGACTTCGCGACGTCCGGCTGATACCGATCACGCCGCAGGTCATCCCCGGTGTCCAGATGACGGGAAGAGTGGGCAGCATGTGGAAAGTGAACGTTAATTTGGGAGCGGGCCGGCGTTTCGGCGCTGGTCATGGGGGTGGGGCCACACCCGGCGCTGCCTCCCCCCAGGGTCGATCGACCCGGGCTCACGCTGCCAGGTGAGCCGCTCCGGTGACCCCGGACCGCTACCCGGCGCTCAGCAGGACCGCCCGTAGGGCCGTCGCGTGATGGTCCGCACCCTGGAAGGGACACTCCCATGGCCGGCAAGCCCAAGACCGAGACCACCGACGAGGCGCGCGAGCAGATGCGGCGCGCCCTGCAGACCTCGATGGACACCCGTCAGTGACCCAGGCCGACCGGCGGTGACGCCGCCGACGTCCGCGTCGACGACGTCACCGCCCTTCGCCCGGCCCACCCTGTTTCGGCCCACCTTCGTCCGGCAGCCTTCGCCCGGCCCGGCAGGCCGTCCTGACCGCACCTGCTCCGGCGTGCCCGGCCGGGCGCCTCGGCGCCACATACCAGGACTGTCCGGGCAGTAGGGTCGGGCGGTGCGCAGGATCCTGATCGTCGGCAACTCCGGAGCCGGCAAGAGCACGCTCGCGCGGGTGGTCGCCCGCCGGCTCGGCCTTCCGCTGATCCACCTCGACCGGCACTACTGGCGTCCCGGCTGGATCGCCCCCGCCCCCGCGGAATTCCGGACCGAGGTGGCCGCGTTGGCCGCCCGGCAACACTGGGTGATGGACGGCAACTACGCCGGCACCCTCGACCTCCGACTGCCCCGCGCCGACCTGCTCGTCCTGGTCGACCCGCCCTGGCCGCTCTGCCTCGCCCGGGTCATCCGTCGCCGCTGGGATCCCCGCGCCGCCGACCGCCCCGACCTCCCGGACGGCTGCCCCGAACGGCTCGACCTGGACTTCCTCCGATACGTCCCGCGTTACCCCCGGCGGTCCCGCCCACGGGTCCTCGCGGCGGTCGCCGCGCACGCCCCGGCGCTGCCGGTGGTGCGACTGGGCAGTCGGCGGCAGGCCGACCGCTGGTGCGAATCCCTTCCCGTGGCCTGAACTTGGCCCCACCCGTCGGGCGCCGGTGCCGCACTCCCTGCGGTGCCGACTGGTACGGCGGCGCGAGGATGGGGCGCAGGTCGTCCGCCATCAGCCGAATGTAAGCCCAACTGGGCGTTGTGTGCCTTACCGGGGTGTGCCAGGATCGGCGGCGATGAGCCAGTCCGCCACCGCGACGGCGCCCCCGCGCCGAATCGCCGCCCTCGCCCTGCCCGCCCTGGTCGTGCTCGCCGCCGAACCGCTCTACGTGCTTGTCGACACGGCCGTGGTCGGGCACCTCGGCCGGATGCCGCTCGCCGCGCTCGCGGTCGGCGGCACCGTCATGACACTGACCGCGTGGCTCGGCACCGTGCTGGCGTACGGGATCACCGGCCGGGCGGCCCGGCGCTTCGGCTCCGGCGACCGGGCGGCGGCGGTGGCCGAGGGCGTCCAGGCGTCCTGGCTCGCCCTCGCGGTCGGCGTGCTGGTGGCGCTCGGCATGCAGGTCGGCGGCGGGGCGTTGGCGCGTACCCTCGCCGGTGGTGGGGGCGACGTGGCCGGCGCGGCCGCGCAGTGGCTGCGGATCGCGGCGCTCGGCGCCCCCGGCCTGCTGGTCGCCGCCGCCGGCAACGGCTGGCTGCGCGGCATTCAGGACACCCGCCGCCCCCTGCTCTTCGTGCTCGCGCCGAACCTGCTCTCCGCGCTGCTCTGCCCGGTGCTGGTCTACCCGGCCGGGCTCGGCCTGGTCGGCTCGGCGGTGGCCAACGCGATCGCCCAGACCATCTCCGGCGGCCTCTTCGCCGCGGCGCTGGTACGCGAGCGGGTGTCGCTGCGACCCCGGCCCCGACTGATCCGCCAGCAGTTGGTGCTCAGCCGCGACCTGCTGGTCCGGGGCCTCGCGTTCCAGGCGAGCTTCCTCTCCGCCACCGCGGTCGCGGCCCGGTTCGGTGCCGCCGCCGTCGGCGCCCACCAGATCGCCCTGCAACTCTGGTTCTTCACCGCCCTGATCCTCGACGCGCTCGCCATCGCCGCCCAGGCGCTGATCGGCGCCGCGCTCGGCGCCGGCGACGCCGCCGGGGCGCGGGCCCTCGCGCGTCGCTTCACGCTGCTCGGCGGCGTCTGCGGGGTCGGCTTCGCGGTGCTGATCGCCGCGGGCGCCGGCGTCGTGCCGTCCTGGTTCAGCTCCGACCCGCAGGTGCAGGAGCAGGCGACGGTCGCCTGGCCCTGGTTCGTGGCGATGCAGCCCCTCGCGGGAGTGGTGTTCGCCCTCGACGGTGTGCTGATCGGCGCGGGGGACGTGCGCTACCTGCGCAACCTGACCATCGTGGCCGCGCTCGGCGGCTTCCTGCCGGCGATCTGGCTCGCCTACGGGCTGGACCTCGGGCTCGGCGGCATCTGGGCCGGGCTCACCCTGTTCGTCGTGCTCCGGCTGGCCGCCCTGCTGCTGCGGCTGCGCACCGGCGGATGGGTGGTGGTCGGCGCGGTCCGCTGAGAACCCGGGCCCAGGCGGTGCCGGCGACGCGGCAGCCGCCCGCGCCACCGTGCCCTCACGTCGACCCGGGCGCGGTGCTCGGGGGAAGGCGGGTTGGGCACGCGGGCTCCTGGGGGGCGAGGAGGGGCACGCCGCATTGTGCCCGTGCGGTGGTGGCCGGCGTGACCCCGTCTGGCAGGCTTGGCGGTCGTGAGCACTGACGGTCTGATCGTGGTGGACAAGCCCGGCGGCATGACGTCGCACGACGTGGTGGCGCGGATCCGCCGGTTGGCGAAGACCCGGCGGGTGGGGCACGGCGGCACCCTCGACCCGATGGCCACCGGCGTGTTGGTGATCGGGGTGGGCCGCGCGACGCGGCTGCTCACGTACGTCATCGGCGCCGGCAAGAGCTACACGGCGACGGTCCGGCTCGGGCAGGCCACGGTCACCGACGACGCCGAGGGTGACGTGATCGCCACGACCCCGGCCGGGCAGCTCACCGACGAGGCGGTCGGTCAGGCGTTCGCCGCGCTGCGCGGCGAGATCGACCAGGTGCCGAGCGCGGTCAGCGCCATCAAGGTCAACGGTCAGCGGGCGTACAAGCGGGTGCGCGAGGGGGAGAGCGTCGAACTGCCCGCCCGCCGGATCACCATCTCCCGCCTCGACGTCCTCGCCGTCCGCCGGGACACCCCGGACGTGGTGGACGTCGACATCGACGTGACCTGCTCGTCCGGGACGTACATCCGGGCCCTCGCCCGCGACGCCGGTCTGGCGCTCGGGGTGGGCGGGCACCTCACCGCGCTGCGCCGCACCGCGGTCGGGAACTTCACCCTCACCGAGGCCGCCACCCTGAACGAGCTGGAACAGCGCGCGCCCGACGTGGTCAACCTGCCGCTCGACGCCGCCGCCGACCGGTACTTCCCGCGCCGGGACGCCAACGCCGACGAGGCGAAGGTGCTCTCCCACGGCGGGCCCCTCGACGCGACCGGCGTCGCCGGACCGTACGCCGTGTTCGGACCCGACGGCGGCGTGATCGCTATCGTCAGCGAGCGGGACGGCCGGGCCCGCGCGGAGATCGTGCTCGCCCCGGCCTGACAGCCACGGGTGGTCGCCGGCCGGTCGTCGGCCGGCGGGGAGGAGAGACATGCAGCGGTGGCGGGGGTACGACGCGGCGCCCGGTGGGTGGGGGCGCTCGGTCGTCACCATCGGCGTCTTCGACGGCGTGCACAAGGGGCACCAGGCGACCATCGGGCACGCCGTGACCCGGGCCCGGGAGCTGGGCGTACGGTCGGTGGTGGTCACCTTCGACCCGCACCCCGCCGAGGTGGTGCGCCCCGGCTCGCACCCCGCGGTGCTGACCGAGCCCGCCCGCAAGGCCGAGCTGATCGAGGCGCTCGGCGTCGACGCGCTCTGCGTGGTGCCGTTCACCCCGGAGTTCTCCCGGCTGCCCGCCGAGGCGTTCGTGCACGACATCCTGGTCGAGCACCTGCACGCCACGCTGGTCGTGGTCGGGGACAACTTCCGCTTCGGGCACCGGGCGGCCGGTGACGTGGCCCTGCTGGAGCGGCTGGGCCGCGCCTTCGGCTTCGCCGTGGAGGGGGCGCCGCTGGTCGCCGAGGCGGGCACCGTCTTCTCCTCGACGTACATCCGCGCCTGCGTCGCGGCGGGCGACGTGGCCGCGGCGGCCGCCGCCCTCGGCCGCCCGCACCGGGTCGAGGGTGTGGTGGTCCGCGGCGACCAGCGTGGACGTGAGCTGGGTTACCCCACCGCCAACCTGCTGACCCACCGGTACACGGCGGTCCCCGCCGACGGCGTGTACGCCGCCCGGCTGATCCGCCGGGGCCACCCGGAGCCGCTGGCGGCGGCCGTGTCGGTCGGCACCAACCCGACGTTCTCCGGCCGGGAGCGCCGGGTCGAGGCGTACGCGCTGGACTTCTCCGGCGACCTGTACGGCGAGCGGCTCGCCCTGGACTTCGTCGCCCACCTGCGCGAACAGCGGAAGTACGACGCGATCGAGCCGTTGCTGGCCCAGATCGCCGAGGACGTCGAGCGGACCCGCCGGGTGCTCGGTTGAGCACGCTCCCACGGCCGCGTCGCCGCCCTTGACCGGGTGCTCGCGCCGTGGGCTGGTAGTCTGGCGGGGACGTCGGCTGACCGACGTGGGGCCTCGCGTGCCTGCACGACGCCGCGGGTGCGAGGAACCGGTCCGTCTCCCGGTCCCTGACCGGTCCGACGGACATCATCGAACAACCCACGAAACAGGGAGAACATGGCGCTCGACCAGGAAGCCAAGGCCAAGATCCGCGCGGAGTACGCGACCGCCGAGGGCGACACCGGTTCGCCGGAGGTGCAGGTCGCGGTCCTCACCAAGCGGATCGCCGAGCTCACCGAGCACCTGAAGGTGCACAAGCACGACCACCACAGCCGCCGTGGGCTGCTGCTGCTGGTCGGCCGTCGCCGTCGGCTGCTCAACTACGTCCAGAAGAAGGACATCAACCGCTACCGGTCGCTCATCGAGCGGCTCGGCCTGCGCCGATGACGTGACGGGGGAGTGGCCTGCGGTCGCTCCCCCGTCCCGGTATTACAGAAGGAAAAGGGCCGCGCGACCACCCGACAGGGAGCCGGTCAGCGTACCGGTCTCCGGTAGTGGCCTCCGGGCACCCCGGCATCACGCCGGCCACCCGGGCGCTTCGATCGAAGACCGGCCGTCTGAGCAGCTCCGGTGTCGTGGGCCCACGACGCGAAGGAGCACCACAGCACATGACCGAGACCAACCTCGGCACCGAATCCCGCACCGCCGTGATCGACAACGGGTCCTTCGGCACCCGTGAGATCACGTTCTCCACCGGCCGCCTGGCCCGTCAGGCCGCCGGCTCCGTCATCGCCCAGCTCGGCGAGACGGTCGTCCTCTCCGCCACCACCGCCGGTAAGCACCCGAAGGAGCAGTTCGACTTCTTCCCGCTGACCGTCGACGTCGAGGAGCGGATGTACGCAGCGGGCCGCATCCCCGGCTCGTTCTTCCGCCGTGAGGGTCGTCCCAGCGAGGACGCCATCCTCACCTGCCGGCTGATCGACCGGCCGCTGCGCCCGTCGTTCGTCAAGGGCCTGCGCAACGAGGTCCAGGTCGTCGAGACCGTCCTCGCGCTCGACCCGCAGCACCCGTACGACGTCGTGGCGATCAACGCCGCGTCGATGTCGACCAAGCTCTCCGGCCTGCCGTTCTCCGGCCCGATCGGGGCGACCCGGGTGGCGCACATCGACGGCCAGTGGGTCGCCTTCCCGACCCTGGAGGAGCTGGCCCGGGCCACCTTCGACATGGTCGTGGCCGGCCGCGCGCTGCCGGACGGCGACGTCGCGATCATGATGGTCGAGGCCGAGGCGACGCCGAACGCCGTGGCCCTGATCGCCGGTGGCGCGACCGCGCCGACCGAGGAGATCGTGGCCAGCGGCCTGGAGGCCGCCAAGCCGGCGATCCGTGAGCTGTGCCGCGCGCAGAGCGAGCTGGCCGAGGTCGCCGCCAAGCCGGTCACCGAGTTCCCGGTCTTCCTGGACTACCAGGACGACGTCTACGACGCCGTCGCCGAGCTGGCCCGCGCCGACGTCGCCGAGGCCCTCAAGATCGCCGGCAAGGCGGACCGTGAGGAGGCCCTGGACCGGGTCAAGGCCCGGGTGCAGGAGGAGCTGAACCCGCGCTTCGAGGGCCGCGAGAAGGAGGTCAGTGCCGCATTCCGCTCGCTGACCAAGTCCGAGGTCCGCAACCGGGTGCTGCGCGAGCAGGTCCGCATCGACGGTCGCGGCCCGCGCGACATCCGGCCGCTGACCGCCGAGGTCGGCGTGCTGCCCCGGGTGCACGGCTCGGCGCTGTTCGAGCGCGGCGAGACCCAGATCCTGGGCGTCACCACGCTGAACATGCTGCGCATGGAGCAGTCGCTGGACACCCTCTCCCCGGAGAAGTCCAAGCGCTACATGCACAACTACAACTTCCCGCCGTACTCGACCGGTGAGACCGGCCGGGTCGGCTCGCCGAAGCGGCGCGAGATCGGGCACGGCGCGCTCGCCGAGCGGGCGCTGATCCCGGTGCTGCCGGCGCGCGAGGAGTTCCCGTACGCCATCCGGCAGGTCTCCGAGGCGCTCGGCTCGAACGGCTCGACCTCGATGGGTTCGGTCTGCGCCTCCACCCTGGCGCTGCTCTCCGCCGGTGTGCCGCTCAAGGCCCCGGTGGCCGGCATCGCCATGGGCCTCATCTCCGACGAGGTGGACGGCAAGACCCAGTACGTGACGCTGACCGACATCCTCGGTGCCGAGGACGCGTTCGGTGACATGGACTTCAAGGTCGCCGGCACGCCGGAGTTCGTCACCGCGCTCCAGCTCGACACCAAGCTCGACGGCATCCCGTCGGACGTGCTGGCCGCCGCGCTCCAGCAGGCCAACGAGGCCCGGCAGACCATCCTCGGCGTGATGCAGTCGGCGATCGAGGGCCCGGCCACGATGTCGGACCACGCGCCGCGGGTCACCACCGTCAAGATCCCGGTCGACAAGATCGGCATGGTGATCGGCCCGAAGGGGCAGACCATCAACGCCATCCAGGACGAGACCGGCGCCGAGATCTCCATCGAGGACGACGGCACGATCTACGTCGGCGCCACCAACGGCCCGTCGGCCCAGGCGGCCGTGGACCGGATCAACGGGATCGCGAACCCGACGCTGCCCAAGGCCGGCGAGCGGTTCCTCGGCACGGTGGTCAAGACCGCCGCGTTCGGCGCGTTCATCTCGCTGCTGCCGGGCCGCGACGGTCTGCTGCACATCTCCAAGGTGGGCGACGGCAAGCGGGTGGAGAGGGTCGAGGACTTCCTCAACGTCGGCGACAAGGTTGAGGTGGAGATCGCCGACATCGACGCCCGCGGCAAGATCTACCTGGACAAGGTCCGCCCGGAGGGTGCCGAGGCGCCGGCCGCCGGCGAGGCCGCCGGTGGCGAGCGTCCGGCCGGCCGCGGCGGCGACCGGGGCCCGCGCGATCGTGGCGACCGCGGCGGCGACCGGGGCGGTCGTGCCCCGGAGCGTGGCGAGCGCAGCCAGGGCGGCGAGGGTGGCGAGGGCGGCGAGCAGCGCCCGCGTCGCCGGACCCGGCACAGCTGATCGGTGACCGGCCGGGCGACGCCGACGGCGTCGCCCGGCCGGTCCGTGACACCGCACCACCCACCCCTCGTCGAAGTGAGAGCAGGTCTTTGTGAGTCGGGCCCGGCGTTCGTCTTTCCCTGCGGCTCGACGGGAGGTGGGGTCGTCCGGCACCGTCCGGCACGCCGCAGAGGCACAGCCTCCGCGTACCGGCGCGCCGGCCCGGGCGGTCACCCGCACGTTGAGTGACGACCCGCTCGGCGGCACGGTGCGCCGTACCGTGCTGCCCAGCGGGTTGCGCGTGCTGACCGAGGCGATCCCGGCGATGCGCAGCGTCTCGTTCGGCATCTGGGTGGCGGTTGGTTCCCGGGACGAGACCGGCCCGCAGGCCGGAGCGGCCCACTTCCTGGAGCACCTGCTCTTCAAGGGCACGAACAAGCGCAGCGCGTTGGAGATCTCCTCCGAGATCGAGGCGGTGGGCGGCGAGACCAACGCCTTCACCACCAAGGAGTACACCTGCTACTACGCCCGCGTGCTGGACGAGGACCTGCCGCTGGCCATCGACGTCATGTGCGACCTGGTCGCCGACTCGGTGCTGGAAGCCGCCGACGTGGAGACCGAGCGCGGCGTCATCCTCGAAGAGATCGCCATGCACGACGACGAGCCCGGCGACGAGGTGCACGACCTCTTCGCCCGCGCCGTCTACGGCGACCACCCCCTCGGCCGGCTGATCTCCGGCACCGAGGAGACGGTCACCCCGATGACCCGGCGGCAGATCCAGGGCTACTACCGCAGCCGTTACACCGCCCCGCAGATCGTCGTCGCCGCCGCCGGCAACCTCGACCACGCCGCCGTGGTCAAGCTGGTCCGCCAGGCCCTGCGTGGCACCCCGCTGGACACCGACCCGGCGACGCCGGCCGCGCACCGCCCGGCCAGCCCGGCGGTACGCACGAAGCCGGCCACCACCCTGGTCGAGCCGAAGGAGACCGAGCAGGCGCACGTCATCCTCGGCTGCCCCGGCATCGACCGCACCGACGACCGGCGCTTCGCCCTCGGGGTGCTCAACAACGTCCTCGGTGGCGGCATGTCGAGCCGGCTGTTCCAGGAGATCCGTGAGCAGCGCGGCCTGGCGTACTCGGTCTACTCCTACGCCAGCCAGTACGCCGACAGCGGCCTGTTCGCCGTCTACGCCGGCTGTGCGCCGGGCAAGGTGGACGAGGTGCTGAACCTGACCCGCGCGGAACTGGCCCGGGTGGCCGCCGACGGGATCACCGAGGCGGAGCTGGCCCGGGGCAAGGGGATGAGCAAGGGCTCGTTCGTGCTCGGGCTGGAGGACACCGGCTCCCGGATGAGCCGGCTGGCCAAGGGCGAGCTGCTCTACGGCGACCTGATGCCGGTGGACGAGCTGCTCACCCGGGTCGACGCCGTCAGCCTCGACGACGTCAACACCCTCGCCGCCGAGCTGCTCAGCCGGCCGATGTCCCTCGCGGTGGTCGGCCCGTTCGGCGAGCGGGACTTCTCCGCCTGACCCGGTCCCTCCCGGTCCGGCCCGCCTGCCGCCGTGGCTCTCCGGACCGCGGCGGTGGGGTGGGATCGGTCGGTGGGACGGTGGGCGGCCCGGCGGATGATGGCGTCCCGATTGGGATAGGTTGTGCCCCGTGACTGACGAGCAGGAGAAGGGCCTGGACGCGCCGATCCGGGTCGGCGTGCTGGGTGCCCGGGGCCGGATGGGCGTCGAGGTGTGCAAGGCGGTCGACGCGGCCGGGGACATGGACCTGGTGGCGATGGTCGACCAGGGCGACTGGTTGTTCAACGCCTCCGACGCCGGCGCCGAGGTGGTCGTCGACTTCACCACGCCGGACGTCGTCATGGACAACCTGCACTGGTGCATCGACCAGGGCATCAGCGCGGTGGTCGGGACGACCGGCTTCACCGAGCAGCGGCTCGAGCGGGTGCGCGGCTGGCTGGAGCGCAAGCCCGGCGTCGGAGTGGTGATCGCCCCCAACTTCGGCATCGGCGCGGTGCTGATGATGCAGTTCGCGGCGAAGGCCGCCCGGCACTTCGAGAGCGTCGAGATCATCGAGCAGCACCATCCCCGCAAGCTGGACGCCCCCAGCGGCACCGCCACCCACACGGCCCGCCGCATCGCCGCCGCGCGCGCCGCCGCCGGTCTCGGGCCCGTCCCGGACGCCACCTCCGCCGAGGTGCCGGGCGCGCGGGGAGCCGACATCGACGGGGTACGCGTGCACGCCGTCCGCGCCACCGGCCTGGTCGCCCACCAGGAGGTCCTCTTCGGCACCACCGGCGAGACGTTGACCATCCGGCACGACTCGTTCGACCGGGCCTCGTTCATGCCCGGCGTGCTGCTGGCCGTGCGCGCGGTGCGGCACCGTCCGGGCCTCACCATCGGCATCGACGAGCTGCTGGACTGAGCCGCCCGAGGCGCCGCTCGCGTGGGTCGGGCTGTGTGGGCCTGGCTGTTCGCGTGGGCCGGGCTGCGTGGGCCGGGCTGTTCGCGTGGGCCGGGCTGCGTGGGCCGGGCTGTTCGCCCGGCCGGGGCTGCTCCCGCCGTCGTCGCTCCCCCCTGCGGGCTGTCGCGGTCGCCGGGAGGCGGTGGCCGATGGCTGGCTGTGCGCTACCGACCTGATCGCAAGGATGGATCGGTCGGCGAAGGCATGGTCCCGGGTGCTGATCCATTGATGCGATCAGGTCGGTAGCGTCCGGTTCGCATGCCGGCCGCTGACGCGGTTCGCATCACAGATGCGGCCGCTGACGCGGTTCGCGCACCGGCCGCTGACGCGGTGGCAACTCTCGACGGCCTTGCGCCGGACCGGGCGACCGACGGAGCAGATCGCGCTGCTGTCGGTCGGGGCAGCACGTACGTGGTGGCCGACCTGGTCGGCACGCCCCTTCACCCCGGCACGGCGAGCGCTGCCGGTTGGGGCGGTGCCTGCGACGGTGACGTCCGCCGGCACGACGACCGCTCGCGGCCGACGCAGCCAGCGCCGGCCATGGGTGCGGGCCGGTACTCGGCGTCGTCAGCGCGGGTCGGCGCAGCCGGTGTCGACGGCCGGTACGGCCGGTGGCGCGGGCGGCGGAAAGTGGTCGCCGCGCGACGAGGCCGGGCCTAGGCTCGTCTCCATGATCGATTCTGGGCTGCGCGACCGGGCGGGCCGACACGTCACACTGCGGCCGGTCGACGACGACAACTGGCGGGCCGTCGCCGACGTCGCCCCCCGCGACGACCAGCGGGCCCACGTGCCCGCCCTGGCAGCCCGCTACCTGGTGCTGACCATGCGCTCCGACGTCTGGACCTCGCTCGCGGTGTACGCCGACGAGACGGTGGTCGGCCACGTCATGTGGGGAGTGGACGACGACGGGTCGCGCTGGATCGGCGGCATGGTGATCGACGCGACCGAGCAGGACCGGGGGATCGGCCGGGCGGCCGTGCGTACTCTCGCCGACTGGCTCGCGGCGCAGGACGGCGGCCACCCGGTCCGGCTGTCGTACCACCCGGACAACGCCCCGGCCGCCGCCCTCTACCGCTCGATCGGCTTCACCCCGACCGGCACCGTGGAGGACGACGAGGTGGTCGCCGAACTCCGCCGCGGCTGAGCCGCAGCCCTCGGGTCAGCCCTGGGCGAGCACCGACAGGACGTTGCCGGCCGGGTCGGTGAACCAGGCGATGTCCGGGCCGTTGCCGCGCATGATCCCCTTCTCGTCCTGCGGCATCCCCTCGTAGCGCGTGAACCGCACCCCCCGCGCGGTCAGCTCGTCGACGGCCCGGTCGACGTCCTCGACCGGGAAGTTGAGCACCGTGTACGTCGCCGGCACATGGTCGGCCTTCGGATAGACCAGCACCGGCCGGTCCCCGGCGAGGTGCAGGGTCAGCAGCCCGCCCATCGCGTCGTCCCGCGACACCCGCAGGCCGAGCGTCTCGGCGTAGAACCGCTGCGCCTGGTCGGTGTCGTCCACCGAGAATCCGCTGAACGCCTTCGTGTCCCTGAACATCGCCACTCCTCACGTCGTACGTGGTCGGACAAGGTCGGTGCGAGACGGCCCCGCTCGGTTGCGGCGCACCGGCCCGCTCCGCGCCGGCCCCACGAGGCCTACCGGGGTGGACGACGCGGGAAGCCCGAAATCATCGGCGCGAACCCGGCGAGGTGCCCGGTGGCCGGCGCGGCGGAGGCGGAGACGATCATGCGGCGAGGCGGGTCGGCAGGCCGAACAGGGGGAAGAGCCGGGGTTCGAGGAAATGGACGAACCCGGTGATCCGTCCGCCGGCGACCGTCAGCACCTGGATGGAGAACGCCCGGTGCCCGCCGGCCGGATCGGGCCGGTACTGCGCCAGGGCCGGGCCGCCGTTGGCCGTCACCCTGACCAGCCGTGAGCCCCGACAACCGGCCCCCGGCCCGCGCAGCCACCGGCCGATGTCGGCCGCGCCGCGTAACCACATCGCGTACGGCGGCATGCTCTGCACGGCGTCCTCGTGCAGCAGGTCCACCAGGGCGTCGATGTCGTAGCGCTCGAAGACCCGCACGTAGCGGTCGAGCAGGTCGAGGTGCTCCCGGTCCAGCGCCGGGGCCGGGGCGGTGACGTCCCGCCCGCCCATGGTGGCCCGGGCCCGTTGCAGCGCGCTGTTGACCGCGGGGACGGTGGCGTCGAGCAGCACGGCGATCTCGCCGGCCTGCCAGCCCAGCACGTCCCGCAGGATCAGCACGGCCCGCTGCCGGGGCGGCAGGTGCTGCAGCGCGGCGACGAAGGCCAGCCGGACCGACTCGCGGGCCACCGCCAGCTCGGCCGGGTCGCCGGGGGTGGGCAGCACGGCCGTGTCCGGGGCCGGCTCCAGCCACGTGCCGGCCGGCACGCCGAGCGCCGCGGCCACCGGGGCGGACGGGGCCCCGAGATCCGTCGGCAGGGGTCGGCGCTCCCGCCCGCGCAGCGCGTCCAGGCAGACGTTGGTGGCGATCCGGTAGATCCAGGTGCGGAGGCTGGCCCGCCCGTCGAACCGGTCCAGGCCGCGCCAGGCGCGCAGCATGGTCTCCTGCACCGCGTCCTCGGCGTCGAAGACGGAGCCGAGCATCCGGTAGGCGTAGCCGGTGAGCTCGACCCGGAACTGCTCCAGGTCGGTGGCCGCACTCGTCGGGGCCGTGGTCATGGGGCCACCGTATGCCCCACCTGTGACACCGCGCACCGACCGACGCGCGGACGGGCACCGTCAGTCGGTGGCGACCGGCTCGGCCGGGACCGCGACGTGCAGGCGCAGCTGGGGGACCAGCATGTCCTCCACGTCCAGGGCCCGGGCCGCGCCGTCCGGCTCCCAGCCGGTGCTGGTGAGGAACTTCCGGGTCGCCTCGTCACCGTCGAACGCCCAGGCCACGGCCCGGGAGAAGCCGTCGGCGCGCCAGTGCTCCACCATCGCCGAGAGCAGCCGGCTGCCGTGCCCGCGCCGGCCCCAGCGCGGCTCGACCAGCAGGTCGGTCACCGCCACCACGCCCTCCCCCAGGGACTCGGCCGGCTCCTGCGGCGCGAGCGCCTCGGTGTCCGCCGGACCGGAGGCGGCGAACCCCACCAGATAGGATTGCTCGGCCTGTTCGACGGCGACCAGCACCCGGTGCGCGCCCGAGGGCGGCTCCTGCACCGCCGCGCTCCACCGCCGGGCGAGCCACGCCTCGTCCAGGTTGTCGAGCACATGCCGGGGCAGGATGCGGCGATAGGCGACCCGCCAGGTCGCGAGCTGGATTCGTGCGATCTCGCCGGCGTCCTCGGGACGCGCCGGGCGGACGTACCCCATAGCCATGGGACGGAAGCCTACGCAGGGCGGGGGAGATGACGGTGGCGCAGGGTGCCAGGAGGACGGCCGTCCAGGTCGTCGGGGTGGTCGCGCTCGCCGTCGCGGTGGCCGCCTTCCTCTCCGTGGCGGCCGTACGGCACGGCTTCTTCGACCTGAAGGTCTACTACGGGGCGCTGGACTTCTGGGTCCACGACCACGGCGAGATCTACGACTACCTCAAGCCCGGCACCCAGTACGGCTTCACCTACCCGCCGTTCGCGGCGCTGGTCATGCTGCCGATGGCGTACCTGCCGTGGCCGGCGGCGATCACCGTGAGCGTGGCCGCCAGCGTGGTGGTCAGCACGGTGCTGATCTGGTGGCTGCTCGACCCGGTCTCCCGGCGGGCCGGCTGGACCCGCTGGTTCGCCCTGGCCGTGGCGCTCTGCCTGGCCGCCGCGTACGAGCCGATGCGCGAGACGGTGAACTTCGGCCAGGTCAACATGCTGCTGCTGTTCCTGGTCGCGGTCGACCTGCTGCGGCTGCTGCCGGCGGGCAACCGGTGGGCCGGGGTGGGCATCGGCCTGGCCACCGCGATCAAGCTGACCCCGGGCGTCTTCATCGTCTACCTGCTGGTCACCCGGCGCTGGCGGGCCGCGTTCACCTCGATGGCCGCCGCCACGGCGGCCACCCTGGCCGCCGCCGCGCTCTTCCCGGACGCCTCCCGCGAGTTCTGGACCTCGGCGCTGTGGAACACCGGCCGGGTCGGCGAACTGGCCTTCGTCTCCAACCAGTCCCTGCGCGGCGTGGTGGCCCGGCTGAACCCCGAGCACCCGAGCACCCTGGCCTGGCTGGCGCTGGTCCTGGCCACCCTGGCCGTCTGGGCCTGGCGCTGCCGGGCGGCGTCGGCCGTCGGCGACCAGGCCACCGGGCTGGCGCTGACCGGCGCCCTGATGTGCCTGGTCAGCCCGGTGACCTGGGTGCACCACCTGGTCTGGTTGATCCCCGGGCTGATCCTGCTGGTCGACAACGCCGTCGCCGCGCCGGCCCGCAGCCTGCGGCGTCGCGCGCTGGCCGGGTTCGCGGTCATCGCGTACGGGCTGCTGTGCAGCCGGATCGTCTGGGCCTGGGAGAAGGACTTCTCCGGGGTCGACGGCTTCCTGGGCAGCAACACCTACGTCTGGATCAGCCTGGCGCTGCTGGTGCTGCTGCCGATCCGGCGTACGGCGGCGCCGGCCGGCCTGCCGGGTCCCGGGCGGGCCGGGCCGACCGGGTCAGCCGTCGAGCCGGCCGACGTACCGGAGCTCGTCGAGGTGGAGCGGGGGACGCCCGCCGGCGAGCGGCACCGGGTAGGTCGACCGCTGTCCGTCGGTTGACAGACCGGCCCGCTCGTAGAAGCGGCGGGCCCGCGCGTTGTCCTCCAGCACCCAGAGCCGGTACTCCCGCCAGCCCCGGGCCGCCAGGCCGTCCCGGGCGGCGGCGAGCAGCGACCGCGCGGTGCCGTCACCCCAGTGCGCCGGCTCCACGTACATCGCCACCATCTCGCCGTACGCCGGGTCCAGGTCGTCCCGGTCCTGGTCGTTGCGGTACGGCCCGAACGTGGTGAATCCCGCGAGCACCCCGTCGACCTCGGCCAGCAGGGTGGTGAACGGGTGCTCCGGTTCGGCCGTGCCGAGGTCCCGGCGGCGCTGCGCCCAGGCCAGCGGGTTGAGTCGGCGCAGCACCTCGTCCGGCATGATCCCGGCGTAGCCGGCCTGCCAGCCGTGGATGTGCACCCGGGCGATCGCCTCGGCGTCCTCCGGCTCTTCGCGGCGGATGGTCAGCATGTGTCCGTTGTATGCCCGGACGGACGCAGCGTCCAGTGTCCGCTCCGTACGACGCTCAAGCTCGGCGCGTCTGCCGCCCCGACCCGAAGCCGTCTGTCGTACCCCTGGTCTAGGGTCCTTCGACGATGGCCGCACCGGAATCGCTCTCCCTCGCCCAGGCCCGGCGGGTGGCGCTTGCCGCCCAGGGCTTCGCCGACCCGGCACCCGCCGGCGTGCCCACCCGGCGACACCTGCGCCGGGTGCTGGACCGGGTCGGCCTGATCCAGATGGACTCGGTCAACGTCCTCCAGCGGGCGCACTACCTGCCGCTCTACAGCCGGCTCGGGCCCTACCCGACCGCTCTGCTGGAGACCGCCGCCTACCGCCGTCCCCGGGAGCTGTTCGAATACTGGGGCCACGAGGCGTCGCTGGTGCCGGTCGGGCTGCACGCGGCGCTGCGTTGGCGGATGGCCCGGGCCCGCACCCACGCCTGGGGCGGCATGCGGCGGGTCGCCGAGGAGCAGCCGGAACTGGTCGCCTGGGTGCGCGACGAGGTGGCCGCCCGGGGGCCGCTCACCGCCGCCGAGATCGAGCACGACGCACCCCGCGAGACCGGCAACTGGGGCTGGAACTGGTCGGCGGTCAAGCGGGCGCTGGAGTTCCTCTTCTGGGCCGGCGAGGTGGCCGCCGCCGAGCGGACCACCTCCTTCGCCCGCCGCTACGACCTGCCCGAGCGGGTGCTGCCGACGGCGGCCCTGGACGCGCCCACCCCGACCGACGCCGAGGCGTACCGCACGCTGGTGTCGGTGGCTGCCCGCTGCCTGGGGGTGGCGGCCGAGCCGGAGCTGCGCGACTACTTCCGGCTGCCGCTGGCCGGGGCCCGGCAGGCGATCGCCGAGCTGGTCGAGGCGGGGGAGCTGCGGCCGGTCGCCGTGCCGGGCTGGCGGCAGCCGGCCTGGCTGCACGCCGCCGCGCGGCTGCCCCGACGGGTCCGGGTCGCCACCCTGGTCAGCCCCTTCGACCCGCTGGTCTGGGAACGGGCCCGCACCGAGCGGCTCTTCGACTTCAGCTACCGGATCGAGATCTACGTGCCTGCCCCGCGGCGGGTGCACGGCTACTACGTGCTGCCGTTCCTGCACGGGGAGCGGTTCGCCGCGCGGGTCGACCTCAAAGCCGACCGCCGGGCCGGGGTGCTGCTGGTGCCGGCGGCCTGGCGGGAGCCGGGCATCGACGAGGGGGAGACCGCCGTCGCGCTCGCCGCCGAGCTGTACCGGCTCGCCGGCTGGCTCGGCCTGGCCGCGGTGGCCCCGCCGGTCGCCGGGGATCTCGCCGCCCCGCTGGCCGCCGCGCTGAAGGGCGTGGGCGGTGTACCGTGAGCGCGTGACGAGTGTGGACGGGCCGGCCGGGGCGGGTCGGCAGGTGCAGGATACCGACGGGTCGCAGCTTCCCGGCACCACCTTCACGGGTGGGCCGACGACTGCCGGGGGCGCCCCGGGCGCCTGGCCGGCCGAGGCGGCCTGGCCACCGCCCGGGGCGTACCCCCAGGTCGAGCCGGACCGGCTCACCCGGTTCGTGCTGCGGGTGCACGAGCGCGCCCCACGCTGGGCGGTGCCGCTGGCCGCCCTCGGCTGCGTCGGCCTGGGCCTGGCGTACGCGCTGGTCAGCGACCCGACCCGGAGTGCGCCGGACGCCGCTCCGAGCTGCCTGCTCAAACTCACCACCGGGCTGGACTGCCCGGGCTGCGGCGGCACCCGCGCCCTCTGGTACGTGCTGAACGCCGATCTGCCGGCCGCCGCCCGGCACCACTTCGTCTTCGTCTTCGCGCTGCCCTTCCTGGCGTACCTCTTCGTCGCCTGGGCGGGTAAGCAGGCGTTCGGCTGGCGCCTGCCCGAACTGCGGGTCAGCTCCCCGATGATCGGCGGCTTCCTCGCGGTCTGGTTCGCCTTCTCGGTGGCCCGCAACCTGCCCTGGGCACCCTTCACATCGCTCTACGTCTGACCGGTCGCGCCTGGGAGATCTTGGACACTTGCCGGCCCCGGTCGCCGGCAAGTGTCCACGATTCGCAGCTCATGCACCCTTTCCGCCCCGCGAGCCCAAGTTTCGCGGCAGGCGCTGCGGCCACTACAGTCGCAGGAATGTTGGTGCAGCCCCAGGTCAAGCTGATCGCGTGGACCCAGTTCCAGGCCCCGGACGACGTGCCGTGGCAGACCGACGCCGAGGGCGGCCAGGCCCTCGCCGAGTTCGCCGGCCGGGCCTGCTACCAGAGCTGGAAGAAGCCGAACCCGGCGACCGCCACCAACGCCGGCTACCTGGCGCACATCCTGGAGGTCGGGCACCTGTCGGTGCTGGAGCACGGCTCGGTCAGCTTCTACTTCACCGGCGTCTCCCGCTCCTTCACCCACGAGCTGATCCGGCACCGGCACTTCTCCTACTCCCAGCTGTCCCAGCGGTACGTCCCGGAGCGGGACGCGGCGATGGTCGAGCCCGCGGTGATCGCCGAGGACCCGGAGCTGCACAAGAAGTTCGTCGAGGCCGCCGAGGCCGGCGTCCGGGCGTACACCGAACTGCTGGAGGGGCTGGAGCAGCGCTTCGCCGACGAGCCCAACCCGACGCTGCGGCGCAAGCAGGCCCGGCAGGCGGCCCGGGCGGTGCTGCCCAACGCCACCGAGACGCGGATCGTGGTCACCGGCAACTACCGCGCCTGGCGGCACTTCATCGCCATGCGTGCCACCGAGCACGCCGACGTGGAGATCCGCGAGCTGGCGGTGGAGTGCCTGCGCCAGCTCCAGCAGGTCGCCCCGAACGTCTTCGACGACTTCGTCATCGCCACCCTGCCCGACGGCACCGAGGTGGCGAGCAGCCCGCACGCCGAGTGGTCCTGAGCCCTTCCCCACCGGCCCTCCGGTGGTCGTCCGCTAGGTTGTGAACATGACGCACGACCACCCTGCCGCCCCCGACCGGGGCCTGTCGCGCCCGTTCGGCCGACTGATCACGGCCATGGTGACCCCGTTCGCCGCCGACGGGTCCCTCGACCTCGACGGCGCGGTACGCCTCGCCGCCCACCTCGTCGACGAGCAGGGCAACGACGCGCTGGTGCTCAACGGCACCACCGGCGAGTCGCCGACCACCACGGACGCGGAGAAGGAGGCCCTGATCCGGGCCGTCGCGGAGGCGGTCGGCGACCGGGCCAGGATCCTCGCCGGGGTGGGCACCAACGACACCCGGCACACCATCGAGCTGGCCGTGTCGGCCGAGAAGGCCGGCGCGCACGGCCTGCTGGTGGTGACCCCCTACTACAACAAGCCGCCGCAGAGCGGCCTGCTGCGCCACTTCACCGCGGTCGCCGACGCCACCGGGCTGCCGGTCATGCTCTACGACATCCCGCACCGGGCCGGCACCGAGATCGCCACCGAGACCCTGGTGCGGCTCGCCGAGCACGGCCGGATCGTCGCGGTGAAGGACGCCAAGGGCGACCTGACCGCCACCAGTTGGGTGACCAGCCGCAGCGACCTGGCCTTCTACAGCGGCGAGGACGCGCTCACCCTGCCCGCCCTGGCGGTGGGCTCGGTCGGCGTGGTGGGCACCTCGACGCACTTCACCGGCCTGGGCACCAAGCAGTTGATCGAGGCGTACGAGGCGGGCGACCACGCCACCGCGCTGGCCCTGCACCGGCGGCTGCTGCCGCTGTACACCGGGATCTTCCGTACCCAGGGCGTGATCCTGGTGAAGGCGGGCCTGGCGGCCAAGGGCCTGCCGGCCGGCCCGGTGCGCCCGCCGCTGGTGGACGCAGGAGCCGACGAGATCGCCCAGCTGCGCGCCGACTGCGCGGCGGCCGGCGTGGACCTTCCCTGATGACCGTACGACACGACGGACGCCTGCCGGCGTCGCAGAATGAGGTGGACGCGTGACCGAGGCGCACTTCGAGGGTGAGCTGCCCCCGCCGCTGCCGGAGGGCGGCCTGCGGATCATCCCGCTCGGTGGGCTCGGCGCCATCGGTCGGAACATGACCGTCTTCGAGTACGACGGCAAGCTGCTGATCGTCGACTGCGGGGTGCTCTTCCCCGACGTCGAGCAGCCCGGTGTGGACCTGATCCTGCCCGACTTCGGCCCGATCCTGGACCGGCTGGGCGACGTCCAGGCGATCGTGCTCACCCACGGCCACGAGGACCACATCGGCGCGGTGCCGTACCTGCTGGCCCACAAGCCCGACATCCCGCTGGTCGGGTCCCAGTTCACCCTGGCATTGGTCGAGGCGAAGCTGGCCGAGCGGCGGATCCAGCCGTACACGCTGACCGTGCGGGAGGGCGGCCGGGAGCGGCTGGGCCCGTTCGAGTGCGAGTTCTTCGCGGTGAACCACTCGATCCCGGACGCCCTCGCGGTGGCCATCCGCACCCCGGCCGGCCTGGTGCTGCACACCGGCGACTTCAAGATGGACCAGCTCCCGCTGGACGGCCGGATCACCGACCTGGCCGGCTTCGCGCGGCTCGGCGCCGAGGGCGTGGACCTGCTCCTGTCGGACTCCACCAACGCGGAGATCCCCGGCTTCGTCACCCCGGAGAAGGAGATCGGGCCGGTCCTCGACTCGATCTTCGCGAAGGCCAAGGGGCGGATCATCGTCGCCTCGTTCGCCTCGCACGTGCACCGGGTGCAGCAGGTCTTCGACTCGGCCATCGAGCACGGCCGCAAGGTGGCGCTGATCGGCCGGTCGATGGTCCGCAACATGGGCATCGCCCGCGACCTCGGCCTGCTCAACATCCCGCCCGGCCTGGTCGTCGGGCTGGATGAGGCCACCACCCTGCCGCCCGAGCAGATCGTGCTGATGTCCACCGGTTCGCAGGGCGAGCCGATGAGCGCGCTGGGCCGGATGGCCAGCGGCGACCACCGGCACATCACCATCGCCCCGGGTGACACCGTGGTGCTGGCCAGCTCGCTGGTGCCCGGCAACGAGACCTCGGTCTACCGGGTGATCAACCGGCTGGCCCGGGCCGGCGCGGTCGTCGTGCACAAGGACGTGGCCAAGGTGCACGTCTCCGGCCACGCCCCCGCCGGTGAGCTGCTCTACCTGCTCAACGTGGTCCGTCCGAGCAACCTGATGCCGGTGCACGGCGAGTGGCGGCACCTGCGCGCGCACGCCCGGCTCGGCATCGAGTCCGGCGTCGCGCCGGACCGGGTGGTGCTCTGCGAGGACGGCGACGTGGTCGACCTGGTCGAGGGGCGGGCCAGCCTGGTCGGGCACGTGAAGAGCCGGTACGTCTACGTCGACGGTCTCGCCGTCGGGGACGTCAGCGAGTCGTTGCTCACCGAGCGTCGCATCCTCGGCGACGGCGGCTTCATCGCCACCACCGTGGTGGTCGACTCGGTCACCGGCAAGGTGGTCGGCGGGCCGACCGTCTCGGCGAAGGGCTTCTCCGAGGACCCGGAGGCGTTCAACCCGGTGGTCCCGCTGGTCACCGAGGCGCTCAACCGGGCCGCCGCGGACGGCATCACCGACCCGCACCAGCTCCAGCAGATCGTCCGGCGCACCGTCGGGCGCTGGGTCAACGACGCGTACCGCCGGCGTCCGATGATCGTCCCCACGGTCGTCGAGGTCTGATCCCATTGGCTCCGCACGCCGGTCCACCGTTCCCGGTGGACCGGCGTCGTCGTGTCCGGTACGTGATCACTCGGACACGGTGAGGTGAAAGGTCCGGATCGGCTTCAACCGATCGGCCATCGTCTCCGTACTCCGTTCCGGCAGGCGCACCCAGGCGCGGGCCGGGAGGAGCATGGCGGATGGACCGCAGAAGGATGACAGCCGTCGGTGTCGTGGTGGCGGCGGCGGGCTTGACGGCGGCGGTGACCCTGCCGTCGTTCGCCGGCGAGAACGCCACCCCGCCGGCCGGCGGACCGGCCGGCGCGAAGACCACCGGCGGGGTGGCGCCCGAGGTGGTGGACGCGATGAGCCGCGACCTCCGGCTCAGCCGCGAGCAGGCGGTGCGGCGGCTGACCGCCGAGCGGCAGGCCACCGGCACCCTCGGCCGGCTCCGCGCCCAACTCGGCGCCGACTACGCCGGCGCCTGGCTGAGCGCCGACGGCGCGACGCTGACCGTCGCGGTGGCCGACCCGGCCGAGGCGGCGAAGGTCGAGGCGGCCGGCGCGGTGCCGAAGCAGGTGCGGCGCGGCGTGAGCGATCTGGACGCGGTGAAGAGCCGGCTCGACTCCGCCGGCCGGCAGGCCACCCCGGACATCGCCGGCTGGTACGTCGACGTTGCCACCAACTCGGTGGTGGTGCTCGCCCGGCCCGGCGCCGAGGAGGCCGGCCGCCGCTTCGCCGCGACGTCCGGAGCGCCGGCCGGGGCGGTCCGGGTCACCACGTCCCGGGAGCAGCCGCGCCCGCTGTTCGACGTGCGCGGCGGCGACGCCTACTTCATCAACGACGCCGGTCGCTGCTCGGTCGGCTTCTCCGTGGTCGGCGGGTTTGTGACCGCCGGGCACTGCGGCCGGCAGGGGGACCGCACCACCGGTGCCAACCGGGTCGCCCAGGGCACCTTCGCCGCGTCCTCGTTCCCCGGCGACGACTGGGCGTTCGTGCGGACCAACAACCAGTGGACGCCGCAGGGCGTGGTGAACGACTTCAACGGCGGTGTCGCGCCGGTGAACGGCTCGACCGAGGCCCCGGTCGGCGCGTCGATCTGTCGCTCCGGCTCCACCACGGGTGCCCGCTGCGGCGTGATCCAGGCCAGGAACGCCACGGTGAACTACCCGGAGGGGACGGTCACCGGCCTGACCCGGACCAACGTCTGCGCCGAGCCCGGTGACTCGGGCGGCGCGTGGCTCTCCGGCGACCAGGCGCAGGGTGTCACCTCCGGCGGGTCGGGCGACTGCACCGTCGGCGGGGTGACCTTCTTCCAGCCGGTCAACGAGATCCTCCAGCGCAACAACCTGACCCTGGTCACCGCGAACGGCCAGTCCGCCCCGGCCGATCCGCCGGCCGGCGGCGACGCCACCGCGCCGCCGGCCACCGTCGCCCCGACCGCCCCGCCGGCCGGCGGCGCGGAGACCTCGGTCTGCACCGGCGACGTCAGCCGGACCGGCGCCATCTCCGCCGGTCGCTCGCAGGTCCAGCCGGACGGCCGCTGGTACGTGACGGAGGCCGGCGCGCAGAGCGCCTGCCTGGACGCCCCCGACGGCGCCCGGCTGGTGCTGGAGCTGCAGCGCTGGACCGGTGCCGGCTTCCGCACCGTGGCCCGCGCCGCCACCGTCGACGGCATCGCCAGGCTGGAGGCCGACGGCGCCGCCGGGGCCTACCGCTACCGGGTCACCGCCCAGAGCGGCTCGGGCGAGTACACGCTCGCGTTCTCCGCGAACTGAACCACCGGCACCGCGGACCGCGGCCCCCCGACCACCACCGCCCGGTGGCCGGGGGGCCGCACCGCGTCCGGAGGTCACCGGCCCGGACACCGCCGCGGCGGTCCGGGCGACCGGCGCGAGGGCCGTCGCCCACCGGCCGGTCAGGGCAGGGCGGCGACCGCCTCGGCGTACGCGACGCCGGTGGCGACCGTCGCGTCGACCAGCACCCCGAGCTGTGCGGGGGCCACCCCGTGCTCCAGGTCGGTGGTGACGTCGCCGGCCAGCACCAGCTCGCCGCCGCCCAGGTCGTGCACGTACGCCTTGGGCAGCAGCCGGTCGTGGTTCCAGGCGTTGCAGAAGGCGTACGCCTCGGTCAGCCGCGCCGACGGCAGCCGGCGGGCCGCCACCACCCGCGCGTGCAGGATCTCCCCACGCGTGCCCACCTGCCGGAACTGGATCACCGCCTCGTTCCAGCGTCCGACCACCACGCCGCCGGCGTCGACCGCGTAGACGTCGCCCCGACCGTCCAGCACCGACGTGATCATGGACAGGCTGAGCGGGGCCAGCTCGTCGGCCGCCGGCACGAAGGGCGCGTCGTCCTCCGCCGGCTCGCCGTCGTCGTCCGGCAGCGGCACCGGCGTGCCGACCGGCCGCTCGGCCAGCCACGAGGCGATCCGGCCGGACTGGTGCCCGGTGCCGTTGCGGGCGTCGAAACTGCCGGCCAGCCCGGTGGCGAGGGTCAGCAGGTCGGTGCCGAGGGTGTCCACGTCCACCTCGGCCGCCGGACGGCTCCCGTGCGCCGGGCGGTGGATCCGCCGTCCGCCCAGCCCCGCCTCGGCGGCCAGGGCACAGACCAGTGCCCCGGCGGCGGCGAACTCCATCGCGGTGAGGTCGTCGTACGGGTGGTCCAGCCGGGGCAGTTGCTCGGCGAGGACGTCCAGCCCTCGCCCGGGATGCCCGGCCAGAGCGCAGAAGCGCAGGTGCACGGCCAGGTACCCGAAGGCGGTCCGTTCCCGCCGGTGCCGCCGGTACGCCCGGACGTGCGCCTGCCCGGCCCGCTCCGTCTCACCGGCGCGCAACCAGGGCAGCAGCCCCACCGCGAGGGCCCGCTCCGGCTGGTCGGTGCAGTCCACCGCGCCGTCGAGGACCGGACGCAGCGTCTCCCGTGCCGCCACGTCGTCGCCCCACCCGGCGAGCAGTTCCGCCCGGCGGGCCGGCAGGCAGCCGGGGCAGCCGGCCGTCGGGTCGGGTTCGGCCGCGGCCCAGGTGTCGTGCCAGCGGCGGGCGGTCGGCTCGTCGCCGAGGTGGTCGGCGAGCCGGCATCGGAGCTGGGCGACCAGCCCGCTGGTCTCGCCGCCCCGGCGGGCCAGGTCGTCGAGGAGGGCGCGGGCGGTGTCCAGGCCGATCCGCGGGGTGCCGATCGCCGCCTCGACCGCGTACCGCTGGTGCCGGCGCAGCAGCTCCGCCTCGCCGGGGCGCTCGGCCAGCAGCTCGGGGAAGCGGTCGACGGCGGCGAGGCAGCGGCGCACCGGTTCGGTCAGCCGCCACCGCTCCCCGTGCAGCAGGTACGCCTCGACCAGCGCGAACCGGGCGTCCAGTGCGGACCGTGCGTCGCCGAGCGCGTCGGCCCGGGCGGCGATCCGTTCCAGCTCGGCGAAGCGGGCCTCACCGTCCGGCATGTCCCGGGCGTCGGCCAGCGCCGCCACCAGCTCGGGCGCCGGGGCGCCCCGCAGCCGGCGGTCCGCGTCCCCGGCGTGGCCGGTCACCGGGTCGTCCCGCCGGGGAGCCGACCGACGGCGGCGGCGAGCTGGCAGCCGGTGGAGATGCCGCAGTCGATGAGCTGGTCGAGCTGGTGCGGGGTGACCCCGCGTTCCAGGTCGGTGATGACCTCGCCGCAGACCCGGGCCACCCCGTCGTCGTCGACGTGCACGAACGCCTTCGGCCAGAGTCGGTCGTGGTTCCAGGAGTTGCAGAAGGCGTAGAGCGCGGGGACGTACTCGATGCCGAAGGCCGGGGCCGCCATGGTGCGGACCTGGAGCAGCTCCCCGGCCTCGCCGGGGCGGAGGAACCAGATCAGGTTGTCGTCCCAGCGGCCCACCAGGTCGCCGTCGTCGTCGGTCGAGTAGGCGTAGCCCCGGTTGCCCAGCACGGCGGCGACCAGATCGCGGGTCAGCGGCCGAAGGGCCTGCGGGTGTCCGGCCAGGGGGTCCGAACCGTCCTCGAAAGCAGGCGACGCCATCGGGCATCCCTTCCTGAGGCGAATAACACGTCTGTGGGCGCGGTCCGTGCTGCGACACACGGACACGACCCGGAAAAGCGGCGATCTCCCGGGTCACGCCGTTACGGTGACTCTATGGCGGGCCGTACCTCTCAGGCGAGTCGGCGACGCGGCGCGTCGCCGCGCGGGACCACGAACAGTCGTGCCCGCCAACCGGCGAAGAAGGCCGCGAAGGCCGCGCCCCGGCGGCGGACCGCGGCCCGACCGACCCCGGCGGCGTACGTCGGCCGGGCGATCGGTGCACTGTGGATGGGGTTGGCGCACGGCGTCGGCTGGGCGGTGCGCGGCGCCGGCCGGCAGGTCGCCTCCGCGGGCGACCTGGACCCGGAGCACCGCCGTGACGGCGCGGGCCTGCTGCTGTTCGGTCTGGCCATCCTCAGCGGGGTGGGGATCTGGTTCTCCGGGGCCGGTCCGCTCGGCGCGCGGCTCGCCGACACGGTGCGCCTCTTCCTCGGCGCGATCGCGATCGTGGTGCCGGTGCTGCTGATGATCGGCGCCTGGCGGCTGATGCGCACCCCGCCCGACCCGGAGCACCGGGGCCGCGGCCTGGTGGGCTGGGGCTCGATGCTCGTCGCCACCGCAGCGATGCTGCACATCGGACAGGACCCGGTCGACCCGGTGCAGCGCGACTACGCGGGTGGGCTGATCGGCGCCGGGATCGGCGACCTGCTGGAGGCGGCGGTCACCGCCTGGGTGGCCGTGCCGCTGCTGATCCTGCTGCTCGTCTTCGGTCTGCTGGTGGTCACCGCCACCCCGATCAACAAGATCCCCGAGCGGCTCGGCCTGCTCGCCGGCACGCTGGTCGCGCCGCCGTCCCCCGGCGAGACCGAGGTGGTGGTCGAGAAGCCGGCCCGGCGGCCGCGGAAGAAGGCCGTGCCGCCGCCGCTGGACCCGGACGACCTGGACGACGATCCCGACGCGGTGGACCTCCAGGACACCCTGGTGCTGCCCCGCAAGCCACCGGCGAAGGTGCCCGCCAGCCGCAAGCCGGTCGAGCCGCCGGAGCACTCGCCGCCGCCGACCCGGGCCGAGCAGCTCGCGCTCACCGCGATGGACGGGGACTACACGCTCCCGCCGGCGAACATGCTCAGCGGCGGCGCCGCGCCGAAGACCCGCAGCCGGGCCAACGACGAGGTGATCGCCGCGCTGACCGGCGTCTTCGACCAATTCGGGGTGGACGCGGAGGTCACCGGCTTCACCCGGGGCCCGACGGTCACCCGGTACGAGGTCGAACTCGGCCCGGGCGTCAAGGTCGAGCGGATCACCCAGCTCTCCCGCAACATCGCGTACGCGGTGAAGTCCCCGGACGTGCGCATCCTCAGCCCGATCCCGGGCAAGAGCGCGGTCGGTGTGGAGATCCCGAACACCGACCCGGAGAACGTGGCCCTCGGTGACGTGCTCCGCTCCCGGGCAGCCACCAGCGACCATCACCCGATGGTGGTGGCGCTCGGCAAGGACATCGAGGGTGGCTTCGTGGTGGCCAACCTCGCGAAGATGCCTCACATCCTGATCGCCGGCGCGACGGGTGCTGGCAAGTCCTCGTGCCTCAACTCGCTGTTGGTGTCGATCCTGACCCGGGCCACCCCGGACGAGGTACGGCTGCTGCTGATCGACCCGAAGCGGGTCGAGATGACCGGCTACGAGGGGATCCCGCACCTGGTCACGCCGATCGTCACCAACGCGAAGAAGGCGGCCGACTCGCTGGAGTGGGTCGTGCGCGAGATGGACATGCGCTACGACGACCTCGCCGCCAACGGGGTCCGGCACATCGACGACTTCAACCGCAAGGTGCGCAGCGGCGAGATCAAGGCTCCGCCGGGCAGCGAGCGGGAGATGCGCCCGTACCCGTACCTGCTGGTGATCGTGGACGAGCTGGCCGACCTGATGATGGTGGCCCCCCGCGACGTGGAGGACTCCGTCGTCCGGATCACCCAGCTGGCCCGCGCCGCCGGCATCCACCTGGTGCTGGCCACCCAGCGCCCCTCGGTCGACGTGGTCACCGGCCTGATCAAGGCGAACGTGCCGTCCCGGCTCGCCTTCGCCACCTCGTCGCTGGCCGATTCGCGGGTCATCCTCGACCAGCCGGGCGCGGAGAAGCTGCTCGGCCGGGGCGACGGCCTCTTCCTGCCGATGGGCGCGTCGAAGCCGATCCGGATCCAGGGCGCGTGGGTGACCGAGCGCGAGATCGCCGACGTGGTCAAGTTCTGCAAGGACCAGCGGGAGCCGGAGTTCCGCCCAGACGTGCTGGCCCCCGCACAGGACAGCAAGAAGAAGATCGACGAGGACATCGGCGACGACCTGGACCTGCTGGTGCAGGCGGTGGAGCTGGTGGTCACCTCGCAGTTCGGCTCGACCTCGATGCTCCAGCGCAAGCTGCGGGTCGGCTTCGCCAAGGCGGGCCGGCTGATGGACCTGATGGAGACCAGGGGCGTGGTCGGCCCCTCCGAGGGCTCCAAGGCCCGCGACGTGCTGGTCAAGCCGGACGAGCTGGAGGAGGTCCTGGTCGGCCTGCGCGGCGACGGGGACTGACCGCGCGGTCCCTCCCGGTCCCGGGTCCGGGCGCGACGAGGCCCGCCGGATTCCGGCGGGCCTCGTGCGGTGGTGGTGGGGACGTCAGTTGAGCAGGGCGGCCACGAGGGCCATGCCGATGATCGCGCCGACGACGCTGGCGGCGGCCGCGTACCAGCCGAGCGGCTTGTCGCCCAGCACCGCACCGACGATGCCGAGCACCAGGCCGGCGATACCGAAGAGCAGCGGCGCCACGAAGATCGCGACGACGGCGAAGACGAAGGCCAGGATCGTGCAGATCCGGGCGGCGTTGCTGCGCGGGCGGGCGGTCGCGTGCATGTCGGCCATGACGTCCTCCGTGATGAGAGCCTGCAGTCCTGTGGTCGGCCCGTGCTTACCCACTCCGGCCTCGAAGTACGCGTCCGGGCGGATAGGGCGCAGTCGCCGGCCCGCCGCCCCCCGGACGCCGCGCGCCCGGCACCCGCGTCCGACGATGCTCCCGGCAGCGGCTGCGGCAGTGGCTGCGGCTGCGGCTGCGGCAGTGGCTGCGGCTGCGGCGGGAGTGGGATGTCCTGCCGGACGCTACGGACTTGATGGCACAGATGGATCAGGCGGCGCAGCTCAGAGGGCCGATCCAACACTTGGATCGGCCGGCCGTCACCGTCGGCCGCCTGATTCGGCTACCGGCCGCCTGCTCCGCTTGCTTCGGCCGCCTGCTCTGCCTGCTACCGGCCGCCTGCTCCGCCTTGCTTCGGTCGCCTGATCCGGCCCTGCGATCCATCTACGCCATCAGGTCCGTAGCGTCCCGGACCCTCACCTGCCGGCCGTCCGGACGGCTCCCGCCGATCCCTGTCACGGCGGTCGGGCGTCCGGCGGTGGGCCGAGTCACGGCGTGGTGCGGGGCCCGGCGGTAGGCGGAGCCTCCGGGTCCGGCGGCCGGCTGAGCGCCGGCCACCAGCGGCGGTCGGCTGGGGGCCGGCCACCAGCGGCGGTCGGCGTCCGCAGAAGTAGCCCGCAGGGAATCAGTGGAAGAGCTTCAGCCCGACCACGCCGGCGACCACCAGCAGCAGGCAGAGGATCCGGGGCAGGCTGGCCGACTCGCCCAGCGCCAGCATCCCGACCAGGGCGGTGCCGACCGCGCCGATGCCGACCCAGACCGCGTAGCCGGTGCCGACCGGGATCTCGCGCAGCGCGTACGCCAGGCCGGCCATGCTCGCCACCAGCGTCACCACGAAGATGATCGAGGGGAGCGGGCGGCTGAAGCCGGCGCTGCGGTCGAGGGAGACCGCCCACGCGGTCTCCAGCAGTCCGGAGAGCACCAGCACGATCCAGGCCACGGCGATCACCTCGTCGCAGAAGGGCCCCGGGCCACGAGGGGCCGGGACGAGTCGGGTTCGCGGGGCGTCTTGTCCTGACCGGGTACGCCCACCACTCGTCCGGGGCGGCCGTAGCCACCGGGGCCGACGCTAACACCGGTGGGGCGGGACCGAGGGTGATCTCTCCCACCAACAGTTGAGTTCACGTCAACTTCAGGTTGCATGCTGGGCCGCATGACGATGCTTGTCTCCGACCGGGAGGTCGCCGCCACGCTCGACGCCGGCATCACCGTGGCGGCGATGCGGGACGCGTTGCTGGCCGCTCACGCCGGCCGGCTCGTTGCCCCGCCCCGGGCGTCCGCCCCGCTGGGCGGCGGACGGATGGTGCTCACCGCCGGCCACCTCACCGGCGAGTGGTACGGCTTCCGCTCGTACGACACCTTCGGGCTGCCGGAGTCCGCGCAGCTGGTGGTGCTGCACGACGCGCGTACCGGCGCGGTGCGGGCGGTGGCGGTCGGCGAGGAGCTGGGCTCCCGGCGTACCGGAGGGCTGGGCGGGGTGGCCGTCGACGCCCTCGCCCGCCCCGACGCGGCCACCCTCGGCGTGGTCGGCTCCGGCCGCCAGGCGTGGACGCAGGTCTGGGCCACCGCGGCGGTACGCCCGCTGCGCGAGGTGACCGTGCACAGCCGCTCGGCGGCCCGCCGTGCCGCGTTCGCCGCCCGGGTCCACGCCGAGCTGGGCGTGCCGGCCCGCGCGGTCGACACGGCCCGGGAGGCCGTCGCCGATCGGGACATGGTGGTGCTCGCCACCACCAGCGTCACGCCGGTGCTCGACGCCGCCGACCTCGCCCCGGGCACCCACGTCAGCACGGTGGGTTTCAAGCAGACCGACCGGCACGAGTTCGGCACCGACCTGTTGGACGTCGCCGACGTGCTGGTCACCGACTCCCCGGCCCAGGCGGGCGCGTACTCCCCGCCGATGCTCGCCGCCGTCGAGCCGTACGCGGGACGGCTGCGCGACCTGGGCGCGGTGCTCGCCGGGGCGGTCCCCGGCCGGACCGGCGCGGACCAGATCTCGGTCTTCTGCTCCACCGGCCTGGCCGGGACGGAGGTCTTCCTCCTCGACCGGCTGGTCCTGCTCGGCGCGGCGGCGGTCTGACCGCCGGCGGTCGGGCCCGGCCGACTCGGGACGGGCGGCGGATGTGAGCCGGCCGATGCGGGCGGCCCGCCGTTGCCGGGCCCGGCCGGACGGCCCGGTACCCTCGGATGGTGTCTGCCACCTCCCCTTCGCAAGCCGCCGACGGCCGCCGCGTCGCCCTGCTGACCCTGGGCTGCGCCCGTAACGAGGTCGACTCGGAGGAGTTGGCCGCCCGGCTGCACGCCGACGGCTGGCAGGTCACCACCGACGGCGAGGGCGCCGACGTGGTGGTCGTCAACACCTGCGGCTTCGTGGAGAAGGCCAAGCAGGACTCGATCCAGACCCTGCTCGCCGCCGCCGACACCGGCGCCAAGGTGGTCGCGGCCGGCTGCATGGCCGAGCGGTACGGCCGTGAGCTCGCCGACAGCCTGCCGGAGGCGCAGGCCGTGCTGAGCTTCGACGACTACCCGGAGATCGCCGCCCGGCTGGACGCGGTCGTCGCCGGTGAGGCGATCGACGCGCACGTCCCCCGCGACCGGCGCGAGCTGCTGCCGCTCACCCCGGTCAAGCGGCGGGAGGCGGCCGTCTCGCTGCCCGGCCACGGCACCGGTGTCCGCAGCGCGGTGGAGACCGACGAGCACACCCCCGCGCACCTGCGGCCGGTGCTGCGCCGCCGGCTCGACACCGGCCCGGTCGCCTCGCTGAAGCTGGCCAGCGGCTGCGACCGGCGCTGCGCGTTCTGCGCCATCCCCGCCTTCCGCGGCGCCTTCGTCTCGCGTACGCCCGACGAGCTGCTCGCCGAGGCGGAGTGGCTGGCCGAGACCGGCGTACGGGAGCTGGTGCTGGTCAGCGAGAACTCCACCTCGTACGGCAAGGACCTGGGCGACCCGCGTGCCCTGGAGAAGCTGCTGCCGCAGCTCGCCGCGATCGACGGCATCGTCCGGGTGCGGGCCAGCTACCTCCAGCCCGCCGAGACCCGGCCGGGCCTGGTCGAGGCGATCGCCACCACGGCGGGTGTGGCCCCCTACTTCGACCTGTCGTTCCAGCACTCCAGCGAGCCGGTGCTGCGTCGGATGCGCCGATTCGGCTCCACCGACCGGTTCCTGGAGCTGCTGGCGAGCGCCCGGGCCCTGGCTCCCGAGGCCGGTGCGCGGAGCAACTTCATCGTCGGCTTCCCGGGCGAGACCCGCGCCGACTACGACGAACTGGTCCGCTTCCTGACCGAGGCGCGGCTCGACGCCATCGGCGTCTTCGACTACAGCGACGAGGACGGCACCGAGGCCGCCGGGCTGCCCGGCAAGGTCTCCGCCGCCACGGTGAAGCGCCGCTACGACAGGCTCGCCGCGCTCGCCGACGAGCTCTGTTCGCAGCGGGCCGAGGAGCGGCTCGGCTCCCGCGTCGAGGTGCTCGTCGACTCGGTCGTCGACGGTGTCGTCGAGGGGCGGGCCGCCCACCAGGCCCCCGAGGTCGACGGCTCCACCACGCTGGTCGCTCCCGAGGGCGGCGGGGTCGACCTGGCCGCGCTGCGCCCCGGCGACCTGGTCCGGGCCACGGTGACCGCGACCGAGGGCGTCGACCTGGTGGCCGTGCCGGATGAGATGATCTCGGCGGCGCCCGGCGCGGAACGGTGACGGCGGGCCCGGAGGGAGCGGGGGAGCCACGTGGTGCGGTGCCAGGTACGCCACGGCGGCCGGAGCGGGGTGCGGCGGTGACCGGGGCGACGGAGTCGGCGCCGGTGGTCGCCCGGGTGCCGGTGCTCAACGCGGCGAACGGGTTGACCCTGCTGCGGCTGCTGCTGGTGCCGGTCTTCGCCGGCTCGGTGGTCGTCTCGGGGATGAGCCATGCCGGCTGGCGTACGGCCGCCTGCCTGATCTTCGTGGTCGCCTCGGTGACCGATCTGGTCGACGGGTGGATCGCCCGCCGTTTCGGCCTGGTCACCTCGGTCGGCAAGGTGGCCGACCCGATCGCGGACAAGGCGCTCACCGGTGCCGCTCTGCTGCTGCTCTCCTGGTACGACCGGCTGCCCTGGTGGGTGACGGCGGTGATCCTCGCCCGCGAACTGGGCATCACCGCGCTGCGTTTCTGGGTGATCCGGCACGGGGTGATCGCGGCCAGCCGAGGCGGCAAGGTGAAGACCGCGTTGCAGATCCTGGCGATCACCTGGTACCTGTGGCCGATGCCGGCCGCCCTCGCCGTGGTCGGCCCGTGGATCATGGCCGCCGCCGTGCTCGTCACCGTGGTGACCGGCTTCGACTACGTCGCCCAGGCGGTGCGCCTGCGCCGCCCGGCCCGTTGACCTCCGCTCGGGCCCGCGCGGGTCGGGGCGTCGACATCCGCACCGCCGGATCACGGCGGAGGATGAGTAGGTGACGGGACAGGGGGAAGGGAGGGTTGCCATGGCGACGGATGCGAAGCACGAGCGGCCCGCCGGAAATCCGGCGGCGGGTGTGGTGCACCGGCTGCACGAGCGGCACGAGACCCTGGCCACCGTCGAGTCCCTGACCGGTGGGCTGCTCTCCGCCGCGATCGTGGAGATCGCCGGGGTGAGCGGGATCTACCGGGGCGGCCTGGTCACCTACGCCACCGAGCTGAAGTCGCGGTTGGCCGGCGTACCGGAGGACCTGCTGGCCGAACGCGGGCCGGTCGACCCGGACGTGGCAGTCGCCCTCGCCGAGGGCGGGCGGCGGCGCTGCGGGGCCGACTGGGGGCTGGCCACCACCGGGGTGGCCGGGCCGGAGCCGCAGGACGGCAAGCCCGTCGGGCTGGTCTACGTCGCGGCGGTCGGGCCGACCGGGCCGGCCGTCCGCCGGTTCGACCTCGACGGGGGCCGGGACCACATCCGCGCCGCCGCGGTGATCGAGGCGTTGCGGCTGCTCACCGAGCAGATCCAGGACGCCGGCGACCCCACCGGGCCGGCCGTCGAGGGCGACGGCGCGTCCACTCCGGCCGGCCGGCGGTGAGCCGCGTGAACGGATTTGACCGCCGGGGTGGGATGTCGCGGGGCCGGTCAACGGGTACGGTTGCGGGAAGGCTCCGGCGCGCGACGTCGGCGTCGGCGCGGGGGACCGCGCGCGGCGCGGGCGCACGCCCGGGCGAGAGGTGTTCCCGTCAGGGGGAGGTGCGATGGTCCTGCTCCGCCGCGTGATTGGCGACGCACTGCGGGCGCGCCGGCAGGGTCAGCACCGCACCCTGCGCGAGGTCTCCACCGCCGCGAACGTCAGCCTCGGCTACCTGTCCGAGATCGAGCGCGGCCAGAAGGAGCCCTCCAGCGAGCTGCTGGCCGCGATCTGCGACGCGCTCGGCGCCCGCCTGTCCGAGCTGCTGCGTGAGGTGAGCGACACCGTCGCCCTCGCCGAGCAGATGCCGGGTGTGCTCGTGCCGGTGCAGGACGAGCCGGCCACCGCCCCGGTGCGCAAGGCCACCAACCGGGGTGTCCGGCAGGTCACCTCGGACGGAAAGGTCGCCGTCCAGGTCCGTCAGGATTCGCCGCTCAAGGCCACCCTGCGCAGCACCCGGGTCCGTCCCTCGGACCGGGACGTGGTCTGCGCCGCCTGACGGCTCTTCGCGTCGCGTGGCCGGGTTCGCCCGTGCCGCGTAGGGTTGATCGTGGGCCGCGTGGCGCTCTCCCGCGGCACGGATGTCCCGCTGGCGCACGGCTGCGACGATGGGGACACGCCGCGCGGCGGTGGGTCGGCCCCGTCCGGCACGGGCCGAGGCGCAGCGACGCTACTGAGGGGATACCGCGGAGATGGCGAACCCGTTCGTCAAGGGCTGGCACTACCTGATGGCGCTCTTCGGTGCCAAGATCGACGAGCACGCCGACCCGAAGGTGCAGATCCAGCAGGCCGTCGAGGAGGCGCAGCGCCAGCACCAGGCGCTGGTCCAGCAGGCCGCCGCGGTGATCGGCAACCAGCGGCAACTGGAGATGAAGCTCTCCCGGCAGATGTCCGAGGTCGAACGCCTCCAGGCCAACGCCCGCCAGGCGCTCGTCCTCGCCGACCAGGCCCGGGCCCGGGGGGACGAGGCCGAGGCCGGCCGCTACGAGCAGACCGCTCAGGTGCTCGCCACCCAGCTGGTCTCCGCCGAGCAGGCCACCGAGGACCTGAAGACCCTGCACGACCAGGCGCTCGGCGCCGCCGCCCAGGCCCGCCGCGCGGTGGAGAACAACTCGATGATCCTCCAGCAGAAGCTCGCCGAGCGCACCAAGCTGCTCAGCCAGCTGGAGCAGGCCAAGATGCAGGAGAGCGTGGCCCGCTCGCTGGAGTCGATGTCGGCGATCACCGCCCCCGGCAACGTGCCCACGCTGGACGAGGTGCGCGACCGCATCGAGCGGCGCTACGCCACCGCGATGGGCCGGGCCGAACTGGCCGGCAACTCCGTCGAGGGGCGGATGCTGGAGATCCAGAAGTCGACGCTGGACGCCGCCGGGTCCTCCCGGCTGGAGCAGATTCGGTCCAGCATGGCCGGCGAGCAGCTCACCGGCCAGCAGGAACGCCCGAGCGTGCAGCAGCAGGCGCAGCCGGCCGAGCCGGCGGCCGACCCGGCCGCCGCCGCCCGGCTCGACGAGATCCGGGCCAGCATGAGCCGCGAGCGCGGCACGGGCGACACCAGCGCCGCCGGCTGAGCGGCGGTCACGAGGAGGTTGCGGTGGCGGACGAGCGAGCGCGACACTTCCGCCGGCTGCGCCGGCTGCGGCGTTCCGCCCGACGGTGGAGCGTCCTGGCCGGTGGGCTCGGTGGCGCGGCGGCCGTGCTGACCCCGTACGCCGGGATCGGGCTGCCCGACGCGGCCTGGGCGGCCGGCGCGGGCGGCGCGGTGGCGCTGGCCGCGTGGCGCTGGGTCGATCTGCGGGCCCTCGCGGCCCGTCCCGCCCCACCCGCCCTCGACCCGGCCGAGGCCGCCGCCCGTTCCCGGGCCCGGCTCGTCGCCGCCGTCGAACGGCTCCCCGTCGGTCCCGGCGTGCTCGCCGAGGCCCGGCGGCTGCGCTCCCGGCTCGCGCTGCGCGGCACCACCGCCGCGGCGCCGTGGGCCCGGCTGGACCGGGCCGCGCTGACCCTCGCCGGGATGGCGCCCCGGCTCACCGGGCTCGCCGGGCCGGCGGTGCTGGAGGCCGCCGCGGCCGACCGCTCCCTGCGGGACCTCGCCGAGCGGGTGGCCAGCGTGGATCGCGCCCTGAAGGTCGCCCCGCCGGAGGCCCGGCCCCGGCTGGCCGAGGCGCAGCGCGCCCTGGCCGGCCAGCTGGAGAGCGGGGTGGCCGCGTACGAGGCGCTGGTGGCGGCCGCGGCCGGTTACGTCGCCGAGGACGCCCGGCCGAGCACCGAGCACCCGGCCGCCTCCCGGCTGGCGGAGGCAACCGACCTGCTGCACGGGGTGGCCTCGGCCCTGGCCGAGCTGCGCGCCGTCGGCGACCCGCTGCGCGCCCCCACCCGCTGAGCGCCCGGGGTCATCACCGCGGGGTGGTCACCGGGAGCGGTCCGGTCCAGGGGGAGTTCCCCACCACGTTGAACGAGCGGATCCGGTAGTGGTACGTCACGCCCCGGGCCAGCCCGGTGTTGGTGAAGCCCCGGCCGGTGACGGTGAAGGTGGCGACCTGTCGGCTGAAGGCCGGGTCGACGGCCCGCTGCACGGTGCAGCCCGCCCCCGGCCCGTTCGGGGTGCTCGACGCCCAGTTCAGCACCACCGTGGCGGTGTCCGGGGCCGGGGCGGTCACGGTGGCGGTCACCCGGGTCGGGGTTCCGGGGACGGGCGGGGTGATCACCGTCGCCACCGTCGACCACGGTGACGCCGCGCCGAGGTACGTGGTGCGGACCCGGTAGTAGTACGTGGTGTCGGGGGCGACCGCCGCGTCGAGGTGGTTCTCCGCCACCCCGATCGCCGTGGTGCCCGGGCCGCTGGTGAAGGTCGGGTTGGTGGCCCGCTGCACGTCGATCCCGGTGGCGAAGGAGCGGTTGGTCCAGCGCAGCGCGATCCGCAGCGGTGCGGCCGGGGGCACCGCCGCGGACACCCCGCTCGGCGCGGCCAGCCCCACCGACGCGGGGACGCTGTTCGACCAGGCCGAGCAGCTCGCCGCGTTCTCCGCCCGGATCCGGTAGTGGTAGCTCACGCCGGGGGTGACCGTGGCGTCGGTGTACCGGGTGGCGGTGGCGGCCACGGTGAGCGTGGTGAGCCCTTCGGTGAAGGCCCCGTCGGTGGCGCGTTGCAGCAGGTGGCTGGTCGCCGGCGGGCGGCTGCCGTTGCCGGTCCAGGCCAGCGCGATCGCCGGCAGCGCGGTCGCCGAGCCGGGCGCCGGGGTCGCGGTCAACCCGGTCGGCGCCTTGGGGGAGACCCGCAGCACCAGTGGCCGGCTCATGCCCAGGTCGCGCAGGCCGACGGCGGCGCTGGACCAGCGGTACTCCCAGCCGAGGTTGACCAGTTGGTTCACCACGGCGGCGGGGCGCCCGTCGAGCGGGCTGACCGGGGTGGAGCCGACCCGCGCCCCGGCCGGTCGGGTGGGGTCGAGCAGCCGGAGGCTGTCGCCGATCTTGAACGGCAGCGGGGGCACCACCGGGCGCAGCGCCACCACCACGTCCTCGCCGGGGTTCACCCGGACGGTCTCCTTCCAGCCCAGCTCGCCGGGGCCGGGCCGGCGGACCGTGCCGTCCCGGCCGACCCGGTTGACCACCTGCACGTCGCAGCCGCCGACGTGCACGGCGTGGGTCTGCCGGCCGCCGCCGCTGATCCGCCAGAGCTGGGTGCCGTCGGTCGTCGGGCCGGACGCGGCGGCCGGTTCGGCGGCGACGACGACCTCGGTCGCCGGGTCGGTCGGGCCGAGCGGCAGCGCTGTCGCGCCGAGCGGGCCGGCGTACGGGTGGACGACGCCGAGCCGGCCGGCCTGCCGTCCGTGACCGGGCTCGAAGACCTGCCCGACGGTCTTCACCTCGATCGGCAGGGTCACCGGGGTGGTCGCCCCGGCCGGGGTGAAGCTGACCGTGACGGCGTGTGCCGGCACCACGGTCCGCCGGGCGGTACGGGTGCCGAAGGCGGCGTCGTACTCGGGCTGCGGCACGATCGGCGGCCGTTGGCTGGCCGCGTACGCCCCGGGCAGGCGCGCGGTCAGCCGGGCCAGGTCGTACGGGGCGGCCGGGGCGCCGGCCACCCGGAACTGGAGCAGGGTGCGGGTGTTCGGGCCGTACCCGGGCCGGGTGCCGGGGGGCCCGCCCTCCGCCGTGCGGTCCGGGGCGTCGCTGTGCTGGTCGTAGCGGGGGTCGAAGCAGGGCAGCGGGGCCGGGGCGTCGTTGTAGAGGATCAGGGTGCCGCCGGGCGGGACGGTGGAGAAGTCGACCACCACGTCGGCCCGTTCGCCGGGGGCGAGCAGCAGTGCGTGGGTGTCCACGTTGAGCACTGTCGGGTCGCGCCGGTCGTACCGGTAGCCGACCGGGCGGTTCGGCACCACCACCGGTGCGGGCAGCAGCCCGCACTCGTTGCCGACCTGGATCATGCGGGGGCCGGCGGCCCGGGGGTCGGGCACGCCGCCCTCGCGGCCGTCGACGGGCCAGTCCGCCGGCCGTCCGGGGGCGCGCACCGCCTCCACCATCGGCACCTCGCCGGCGCCGGCGTCGGCCAGGGAGCCGTCGGGGTGCCACATCGGAGCGTCCGAGCGGGCCCGGTAGAGCGCGAGGTTGAGGCTGCGGTCGGCGCAGGCGTTGAGGATCCGGAACCGGTACGCCTTCGGTGCCACCGTCAGGTACGGGTACGCGACGCCGTTGACCAGCGGGGTGTCCCCGTACGCCTCGGGCACTGCGCCCGGGTGCGGCACCCCCGGCGCCTGCGGCGGCTCCTCCGGCGCGGCGACCGGGTCGTGGTGCGGGTTGGGCACCGGGCCCGTCGCGACCCCGTCCCCACCGTCGCCCGCCCACGGGCCGTAGTCCCAGCGGCCGGTGGGGTTGCGCCCCGACTCCCGGTACGGGTCCTGCCGGGGCTGGTAGACGTGCGGGTGCCACAGGTCGCCCCGGGCGCCCCACCGGTCCCGGTCCCAGGTCGGGTCCTGCGCGGCGAGCTGGGCGTCGTCGGGGACGAAGGTCTTGTCCTGGATCACCAGCGGGAGCTGGTCGGCGGGGAGCACCCCGTCGGCCACCAGCGGTTCCTCGGCCGGGTCGGTGAGCAGGTAGAGCGCGAGCTGCCCGGAGTAGACGGTCAGCCGGGACAGGCCGAGGGTGTTGTCGTGCAGCCACATCAGCCGGCCGCTCTGCTCGTTCGGGAAGTGCAGCGTGGTGGCTCCGGCCCCCGGGTGCGGCATGTCCGGCACGTGGGCCAGCCCCGGCCCGGTCGGATACGGGGTGATCTCGCCCGCCGGGGCCACCCACTGCCACGGGTTCCCGGCGCTGATCCAGCCGGTCTGCGCCCCGGCCAGGTGCAGCACGGCCCGGTTCTGCGGGTACGGGGCAGGGCCGTCCAGCGGCCCGGTGCCGGCCCCGTCCAGGCTGGGGTCGACGGGCAGGAAGAGTTCGCCGGCCCGGCCGGTGGGGAGTTGGTTGATGAACTTGATCCGGACCGGCCGGCCCCGCCGGGCGACGATCATCGGTCCCAGGTGGTACGGCCGCTCCGGCGGGGCCACGGTGTTGTGCCCGTCCGGGTCGGTGCCGAGGTTGAGCTGGCGGTAGCCGCGCAGCCGGGTGGTGGGCAGGTCGCGGTGCAGTCGCTGGCGGTACTCGCGCAGCCCGATCTCGTAGTAGTCGCAGCCGGGGTGGGTGACGGTGTCCGGCACCGCGACGGGCAGGTGCGCGCCCAGCCCGTTGCGGCCCGCTGCGCCGGGCAACGGCAGCGCGTCGACGAACTTGCGGATGCCGGTGCCCGGCACCACCCGCCCGTCGGCGTCGAGCACCGGCAGCGGGCTGTACGCGAAGTTCGGCACCGCGCCGAAGCAGCGGGGCACGGCGGCGGGGTCCAGGCTGGCCGGGGCGCTCTGCTGCTCGGCGGTGCGGGCGGTGGGCACGGTCGGTGTGTGCTGCGGCGCGGCGGTCCGGACGGCACGGCCGGCCCAGCCCGGCCGGAACATGCGGAACAGGGCCATGGCTCTCCCCGGGATCGGGGCGGGTACGTCCGCCACCCCGGCGTGGTGGCCGTACCCGCCGCTGACGTTCGGTGAGCGGTCCACCGCAGCATGCGACGCCGGAGCCCGGGGAGGGAAGTACCTGTTCGTCCGTGTCTCGGCGGTAACTTGCCGGTTCGTGGAAGTTCCACGGACGGCCGGGTGTCAGGACCGTCCGGGCTGGCAGCGTGGGCACCAGTAGGTGACCCGCTCGCCCAACTCCTCCTTGCGGATGGCGGTGCCGCAGCGCCGGCAGGGCTGCGCCCGACGGCCGTACACGTAACTGGTCTGCCCGCGGTGCAGCGAGCCGGTGGTGCTCTGCGTCCACCGGCCCCGGTTGGCGGCGAGCAGCTTCTGCGCCAGGGTCACCGTGCCGGCCAGGTCGGGCACCGCGCCCACCGGTGTCCACGGGGACAGTCCACGCAGGAAGAGCACCTCGCACTTGTAGAGGTTGCCCACCCCGGCCAGGTTGCGCTGCTCCAGCAGGGCCTCGCCGATGGTGGCGTCCGGGTGCGCGGCGAGCCGGCGGACCGCCTCGGCCGGGTCCCAGTCGTCGCCGAGCAGGTCCGGGCCGAGCTGCCCGACCAGCGTCTCCTCCTGTGCCGTGGGCAGCAGGGTCAGCTCGTGCAGGTGGTAGCCGACGGCGACCACGCCGGTGCCGCGCAGCACCACCCGGATCAGGTGCGCGGGTCGCGCGGACCACCGCTCACCCGGGCCGTACGCCCGCCAGGCGCCGTCCATCCGCAGGTGCGAGTGCAGCGTCCAGTGCGCGGCCCCCGGATGGTCCGTCGGCGCGGCCAGCCGCAGCAGCAGGTGCTTGCCCCGGCTGGCGGACTCGCGGACCGTCCAGCCGGTCAGGTCGGTGGCGGCGAGCTGCGGCACCCGGAAGTCGCTGCCGGTGAGCCGGGTGCCGGCCAGCGCGCGGTGCAGGACGCGGGCGGTGTTCCAGACGGTGTCGCCTTCGGGCACCCCACCATTCTCCCTCGTCCGGGTGGAATCCGCATCTGTCGCTATTTGTGCCCTTCTTCCCGAAAAGGCGACAAACGCGCCAGCATCAACGGCTGCGGGGCGCCGCTCCGGGCGTCGGGCTCGGGGCGGCGGCCGGAGCGGTCAGGGGCGCTCGTCGGGGCGGGGCGGGCGGACCGTGTCCTGGTAGCGGGGGTGGCTCGCGCCGTACACGGCGAAGTTCAGCCGGGCGTGGGTCAGGCTCAGGTCGCCGTTCGGGCCGCCGCGCACCTCGTCGGCGTCGGTGTCACCCTGGCCGTCGTCGGTCCAGAAGCAGACCGGGCAGGTGCCGCCGCCGGTCCGGGACGCGCAGCAGGGACAGGCGACGGGAACCCAGAGCTCACCCACCGGAGCAGCATTCCACATCGGATCAGGTGGCGGCAGGGGCCGGTACGGCCGTCCGTCGTCGCCCGGGGGGAGACGCTCAGCCGTCCGCTCCGGTCACCCGGACGAGGTCCCCCGGGGCGACGCCGAGCAGGTCCGCCGCGCGCCCGCCGTTCACCGCCACCGCCAGCCGGCCGGCGGAGTCCACGAGCACCACCAGCGCGCCGTCGGGCGCGTCACCGAAGGTGCGCCCGCGTACCGCGGGGTGGCCCGCGACGCGCGGCCGGGCGGGCAGCGCGTCGTGCAGGTCGGCTCCGGCGGCGAGTTGCACGTTGCCGAAGTGGTCGACGGTGAGCACCTCGGCCACGAACCCGCCGGGCTCCCGGCGGACCACCGGCTCCGGCAGGCGTACCAGGGTCGCCGGGTCGACGGCCGGCCCCGCCTCGGCCGGCGACCCGCCCAGGGCGAGCCGGGCGGCCACCGGGGCGAACACGTCCCGGCCGTGGAAGGTGCGGGACACCTCCGGGGACAGCCAGGCCGGGTTGGCCAGCTCCACCGACGCGGTAACCCCGCCCAGCGCGGTGGCGGCCGGCAGCAGCAGGCCGTTGTCCGGCCCGACCAGCAACCCGCCCGGGGTGACCAGGGCGACACCGCGCCGTGCCGTGCCCACACCGGGATCGACCACCCCGACGTGCACCCCGTACGGCAGGGACGGCACGGTCTGGGCGAGCACCGCCGCGCCCCGGCGGACGTCGGCCGGCGGCACCAGGTGGGTCACGTCGATCACCCGTACCGCCGGGGCGAGCCGGCCGATCACGCCGTGGCAGGCGGCCACGAACCCGTCGGCGAGACCGTAGTCGGTGGTCAGCGAGATCCAGGCGGTCGGGGTCATGCCGGAAGGCTAGCCGGAGCACCGGTCGCGCTTTCCGGCGAACGCCGTCGGCCCGACCGGACGGTGACGGGCCGCCGCGCCGTTGCGGCAGACTGCCGGGGTGACGAAACGCCCTCGTGTCCTTCCGGTTGTCGCGACGCTCCTCATCGCCCTCGGGCTCTCCGCCTGCGGTGACGACCCCGAACCCGGGGACCCCTCGTGGGCCGACGGGTCCCCGAAGCCCGCCGCCACCGCCGAGGCCGCCCCGCCCGAGGCGCCGCAGGAGGCCCCGCCGAGCGCGCCCCGGACCCCGTCGGAGAGCCCGTCGACCCCGCCCTTCACCATGCCGACGAAGGCCGCCGGCACCCCCGCCGCCCGCAAGGTGGTCGACGCCTTCAAGGCCGCCGGCCTGAAGGTGACGAACCTGCGCAACCGGACGGTCGACTGTGGACCCGACGGCGCCGGCACCGGCTGCGCCGAGCTGCTGGTCACCGACGCCGTCAAGGTGTACGTCTTCCCCACCGAGGCCAACGCCACCAACCAGACCGACATCTGGGGCGCCGACGCGTACCGCAGGGGTGCGGTGGTGTTGAGCTACCTCGGCACGAAGACGAGCGAGGCGGAGCGGAAGCGCTACAACGACACCCTCGCCACGCTCGGCTGAGCACCGCCGGCCGGACACGGCCGGATCGGGCGGGCCGGAACCCGGCCGGACGGGGTGGGCCGGGGCGGCTCAGCCACGCAGCCGCAGCCCGCGCGGAGTGGCCCGGAAGCCCGCGGCGGTGAGCGCGTCGCGCAGCGGCGACGCCTGTACCGCCTCGCCGTCGGCCCGCTCCACCGACATCGCGCCGAGCGCCCCGGAATGCACCGCGTCGGCCAGCGCCTTGCCGGCGGCGGCGAGCGCGTCGGTGTCGTCGGTGAAGGAGAGGATGGTCCGCCCACCCCGTTCGACGTAGAGCACCAGGTCGCCGTCGACCAGCACCACCAGCGCGCCGGCCTTGCGCCCGGCCCGGTGCCCGGTCGCCGGCACCGCCCCGTCGCCGGAGTCGACCACCCGCTCCGGCCAGGGCAGCGCCGCCCCGTACGGGTTGGCCGGGTCGGTCGCGGCGAGCACCAGGGTCGGGCCGCCCCGCCCCCGTGCCCCGTCAGCGGGGTCGGCGAGCGCGCGGATCCGGTCCACCGCCCCGGGCACCGCGAACTGGGCCGCGCCCAGCCCTTCGACGAAGTAGCCCCGCCGGGCCGCGCCCCGCTCCTCCAGCGCGGAGAGCACCGGGTAGACCGCGGCGAACCCGCCGGTCACCTGCTCCGCCATGACCGCGCCCCGGGTCACCACCCCGTGCCGTTCCAGCAGCAGGTCGGCCACAGCGGCGGCCCGGCGGGTCGGATCGAGGTCGCGTTCGGGCAGCCGGGACCAACGGCCGGCGACCGTGGGCGGGCCGGTGCGGCTGGGCAGCGCGACCCGGCCGGGACGGCGGTAGCGGGTACGCGGGGCGGACGGCCGGGACCGGTGCGCCCCGCCCGCACCGAGCACCGCCCGCAGCGGGGCGAGCGTGTCGTTGGTGAGGTGACCGGCCCAGACCAGGTCCCACACGACGGCGGTCAACGCGGCGTCGTCGGTGGCACCCACCCGGTCGGACAGCGAACGGAAGAACAGCGCCTGCCCGTCGGCGAGCGCGTCGAGCACCGACTCGTGCAGCGGGGTGAGGCTCAACGCCTCGTCCGGCGGGGGCAGCAGCAGCGGCGCGGCGTCCGCGTACGCCAGGGTGACCCAGCCGTCCCCGCCGGAGATCGCCCCGGAGCCGGCCCAGAGCACCTCGCCGCTGGCGCAGAGCTCGTCGAGCTGGGCGGGGGAGTAGTCGGCGACCCGGGCGGGCAGGACGAGGCGTTCCAGTGCGGACGCCGGCACCGCCGCCCCCTGCAGTTGCTCGACGGCGGCGGCGAGCGCCTCCACGCCCCGGGCCGAGGAGCCGACCTGCTGCCAGCGGGGCAGGAACGCCGCCAGGGCCCGCGAGGGGACCGGCTCGATCTCCCGGCGCAGCGCGGCCAGGGAGCGGCGGCGCAGCAGCCGCAGCACCTCCGCGTCGCACCACTGGATGCCGACGGTGTCCGGGGCGAACTCGCCGGAGACGACCCGCCCGGTGGCGGCGAGCCGGCGCAGCGCCTGCTCCACCACGAAGACGCCGAGGCCGAGGCGGGCGGCGCAGGTCGTCGCGGCGAACGGGCCGTGGGTGCGGGCGTACCGGGCGACCAGGTCGCCGAGCGGGTCGGCCACCGGCGCCAGGTACGCCTCGGCGACCCCGACCGGCAGCGCCACGCCGAGCGCGTCGCGCAGCCGGGCGGCGTCCTCGACGCCGACCCAGCGCTCCTCGCCGGCGATGCGGACCCGCAGCGCCCGTCGGGCCGCCGCCAGCTCGGTCAGCCAGCTGATCGGCACACCCCGCTCGGCCAGCTCCGCCTCGGAGAGGTCGCCGACCACCCGGAGCAGCTCGACCACGTCCTCGGCGTCGCGGGGGCGGCGCTGCTTGGTGCGCCAGCGCAGCTGCCGTTCGGTCTCGGTGAGCACCGCCGGGTCGAGCAGTTCACGCAGGTCCACCCGGCCGAGCAGCTCGCCGAGCAGGGCCGAGTCCAGCGCCAGGGCGGCGGCCCGCCGCTCCGCGAGGGGGGCGTCGCCCTCGTAGAGGAACGCGCCGACGTACCCGAAGAGCAGCGAGCGGGCGAACGGCGACGGCCGGTCGGTCTCCACCTCGACCAGGCGCACCCTGCGGGCGGCGAGGTCACGCATCAGGGCGGCCAGGGCCGGCTGATCGAAGACGTCCTGCAGGCACTCCCGGGCAGCCTCCAGGGTGACCGGGAAGTCGGCGTACTCGCGGGCGACGTCGAGCAGTTGGGCGGCGCGCTGGCGCTGCTGCCACAGTGGCTGGCGACGACGCGGGTCGCGGCGGGGCAGCAGCAGCGACCGGGCCGCGCACTCGCGGAACCGGGACGCGAACAGCGCGGAGGCGCCGACCGACTCCTCGACGAGCTGGGCGATCTCGTCCGGTTCGAAGACCACCACGTCCGCGCCGGGCGGGGCGTCGGCGGTGTCGGGCAGCCGGACCACGATCCCGTCGTCGGCGGGCATGACCTGAGCGTCCACCCCGTACCGCTCGGCGAGCCGACGGCCGATGGCCAGCGCCCACGGCCCGTTCACCCGGGCGCCGAGGACGCTGTGCACGGCGAGCCGCCAGTCGCCCAGCTCGTCGCGGAACCGTTCCACCACCACGGTGCGGTCGTCGGGCAGGGACCGGGTGGCGGCCCGCTGCTCCCGCAGGTACGCCATCAGGTTGCCGGCCGCCCAGTCGTCGAGCCCGCCGGCGCGCAGCGCGGCGACCGCCTCGTCGTCGCCCTGGCGCAGCAGGGCGCGGACCCGGGCGCCGATGGCCCGGCCCAGCTCGACCGGGCGGCCGAGCTGGTCGCCCTTCCAGAACGGCATCCGGGCGGCCTGGCCGGGGGCGGGGGAGACCAGCACCCGGTCGGGGGTGATCTCCTCGATCCGCCAGGAGGAGGAGCCGAGCAGGAAGACGTCGCCGACGCGGGACTCGTAGACCATCTCCTCGTCCAGCTCGCCGACCCGGGCGGCGCGTTCCGCGCCGGCCAGGAAGACCCCGAAGAGCCCTCGGTCGGGGATGGTGCCGCCGCTGGTCACGGCGAGACGCTGGGCGCCGGGCCGACCGGTGAGCAGGTCGGTGGCGCGGTCCCAGACCAGCCGGGGCCGCAGTTCGGCGAAGGCGGTCGACGGGTAGCGCCCGGAGAGCATGTCGAGCACGGCGTGCAACGCCGAGTCGGGCAGCTCGGCGAAGGGCGCCGCCCGGCGGACCAGCACCGCGAGGTCACCGACCCGCCAGGGCTCCAGGGCCACCATCGCGACGACCTGCTGCGCCAGCACGTCGAGCGGGTTGCGGGGGTAGTGCAGCTCCTCGATGGCACCGGTGGCCATCCGCTCGGCGACGACCGTGCAGGGGAGCAGGTCGCCCCGGTGCCTGGGGAAGACCACGCCCCGGGAGACCGCGCCGACCTGGTGCCCGGCCCGGCCGACGCGTTGCAGGCCGGCGGCGACGCTGGGCGGCGCCTCGATCTGCACCACCAGGTCGACCGCGCCCATGTCGATGCCGAGTTCCAGGCTGGAGGTGGCGACCACGGCGGGGAGCTGGCCGGACTTGAGCGCCTCCTCGATGTGCTTGCGTTCCTCCCGGGAGACGCTGCCGTGGTGCGCCCGGGCGATCACCGGGGTGGCGCCGGTGGCCGCGCCGGACTGCGCCATCACCTCGGCGGGTGGCCGGTTGACCCGTACCGGCCCGGTCGGTCCGCCCCACGCGTCCGCCCCGCCGGCCGGTGCGTCTCCGGCAGCTTTCGCCGGGCCGCCGTGCGTGGTGCCGGCCGCGCCGCCCGCCGGGCCGCCGTCGCCGTCCGCCGGCTCTCCGCCCGGTAGCGACCCGTCGGGTACGCCCACCGGCCGGCCGCCCCGGGCGGTGAGCCCGGTCGAGGGCAGGCCGTCGGGCCGGCTCGCGGCGGCGGCCAGCTCCTCGGCGGCCAGCTCGTTGAGGCGGGCACAGAGCCGCTCGGCGCTGCGCCGCGAGTTGGTGAAGACGATGGTCGACCGGTGCGCCCGGACCAGCGCGAAGACCCGCTCCTCGACGGCCGGCCAGATCGAGGCGCGGCGCGGGCCGGGGCCGCCGAGGTCGTCCTCGGGTGGCTCCTGCTCGTCGAGGCGGGTCATGTCCTCCACCGGGACCTGGACGCTCACCTCGATGGTCTTGGGGGTGGCCGGCTGCACCACGTCGACCGGGCGGGCCCCGCCGAGGAAGCGGGCGCAGGCGTCGATCGGCCGGACCGTGGCGGAGAGCCCGATCCGCTGCGCGGGGCGCTCCAGCAGCTCGTCGAGGCGTTCCAGGGAGAGTGCCAGGTGGGCGCCGCGTTTGGTGCCGGCGACCGCGTGCACCTCGTCGACGATCACCGTCTCGACGCCGCGCAGGGAGTCCCGGGCGGCGGAGGTCAGCAGCAGGAACAGCGATTCGGGGGTGGTGATGAGGATGTCCGGCGGGGTACGGGCGAAGGCGCGGCGCTCGTCGGCGGGGGTGTCGCCGGTGCGCATGCCGACGGTGATCTCCGGCGGTGCGACGCCCAGCCGGGTGGCGGCCTGCCGGATCCCGGCCAGCGGGGCACGCAGGTTGCGCTCGACGTCGACCGCGAGCGCCTTGAGCGGGCTGACGTAGAGCACCCGGCAGCGCTGCCGCGCCTCGGCCAGCGGCGGCTCCTTGGCCAGCCGGTCCAGTGACCAGAGGAAGGCGGCGAGGGTCTTGCCGGAGCCGGTCGGGGCGACGACCAGCGCGTTGCGCCCGGCAGCCACCGACCGCCAGGCACCGGTCTGGGCGGCGGTGGGCGCGGCGAAGGCGGCGCGGAACCACTCCCGGGTCGCCGGCCCGAAGTCGGCCAGCGCAGCGGGCCCCACCCCGTCCACCTGCTCGGTCACGCCTCCATCCTGCCCCGCCGGTGTGACATCCACCCCGGCCCGGACGCTGTTCTGTCCGGCTGCGGCTCTTACGTGGCGGATCAGGCGCTTGAGGTGTTAAGTCTTACTTAACTGCTTGCTTGTGGCCCGCAACATAAAGTAACTTCACCCGCAACGCAGCGTCGGGTGGAGGGGGCCGGATGACCGTCGAGGAGCACGGCTTCGCGCCCGGCACCGACGTGCTCATCCGCAAGGTCGACAGCCATCTCGCCGCCGTCCGGGGCAGCCTGCGCGGCCCCGAGCTGGAGCTCGCCGAGCGCCTCGCCGCCTCGCTGCGCGAGCTGGTCGTCGCCACCGCCCAGGCCAGCGCCGCCGACCGGGCCCAGGTCCGGGCCGCCGTGCACTACTTCGTCCTGCGCCGGGAGAGCCGGGGCAATCTGCTCTCGGTGCGCTCCCTCGCCGCCGCCCAGCGGGTGGTCAACAAGGTGGCCCGGCAGCTCGACCGTCCCGATCTGCTGGTCGAGGTCCGGCGGGACCGGGAGCCCGCCGTCCCGGCCGGCGACATCGCCCTGCGCTGACCTCACGACCGCCCCGAACGCCACTCAGCGACCGGTCGCCCCGGGGCGATTTCCCGCAAAACCGCCCATCGGCCGGCGATCTGGCGTGTGATCGGTGCTGGCCGGGACAAATCGACCCGGCGCGCGCCGCCAGCTCGCCCGGGGAGGACGCGTGCTCGTACTGCTGCTCCTCCACCTGGTGGCGGCGCTCGTCGCGCCGCTGCTCGTGCGGCTGTGGGGACCGCGTGCCTGCTACCCGCTGGCGCTCGTCCCGGCCGCCGCTGTCGGCTGGGCGCTGGCCCGTACGCCCGCCGTGCACGACGGTGGCGCGGTCGTCGAGACGTACGCCTGGATCGGCCAGCTCAACCTCGACGTGGCGCTGCGGATGACGACGCTGTCCTGGCTGATGACGATGCTGGTCGGTGGCGTCGGCGCCCTGGTGCTGGTCTACTGCGGCCGGTACTTCCCGCGCGGCTCGATCGGGCTGACCCGCTTCGTCGCGGTGCTGGTCGCCTTCGCCGGGGCGATGCTCGGCCTGGTCCTCGCCGACGACCTGCTGCTGCTCTACGTCTTCTGGGAGCTGACCACGGTCTTCTCCTACCTGCTGATCGGGCACAGCACCGAGCGGCGGTCCAGCCGGTGGGCGGCCGCCCAGGCGCTGACCGTCACCACCCTCGGCGGACTGGCGATGCTGGTGGGCTTCCTCATCCTCGGCGCGCACGCCGGCAGCTACCGCTGGTCGGTGATCGCCGCGGCGCCGCTGCCCGGCGGCGCCACCCTCGGCGTCGCGGTGCTGCTGATCCTCGCCGGGGCGCTGGCCAAGTCGGCGATCGTGCCGTTCAACGCCTGGCTGCCGGTGGCGATGGCCGCGCCCACCCCGGTCAGCGCGTACCTGCACGCGGCCGCCATGGTCAAGGCCGGTGTCTACCTGATCGGGCTGCTCGCCCCGGTGCTCGCCGACGCCGGCCCGTGGCGGCCGGTGGTGCTCACCCTCGGCCTGGTCACGATGATCGCCGGTGGCTGGGCCGCGCTTCGGCAGTGCGACCTGAAGCTGCTGCTGGCGTACGGCACGGTGAGCCAGCTCGGCCTGCTGGCGGTGGTGCTCGGCGCCGGCAGCGCCGACGCCGCGCTCGCCGGGGTCGCGATGCTGCTGGCGCACGCCCTGTTCAAGGCGGCGCTCTTCCTCGTCGTCGGCATCATCGACCACGACGTCGGCACCCGTGACCTGCGGGAACTCAGTGGTCTCGGCCGGCGTGCGCCGGTGCTCGCCGGGATCGCCACGCTCGCCGCGGCCTCCATGGCCGGGGTCCCGCCGCTGCTCGGCTTCGTCGCCAAGGAGGCGGTCCTCGCCGCGCTCACCGATCGGCCGCTGCTGCTCACCGGACTGGTGGCGGGGACCGCACTGACCGTCGCGTACAGCATCAGGTTCCTCTGGGGCGCCTTCGCCACCCGGCCGGACACCCCGCCCACCGAGGCCGCCCCGGTGCCGGCGGCGATGCTGGCGCCCCCGGCGCTGCTCGCCGTCGCCGGGTTGGTCGCCGGACCCGCCGCCGCCGGGCTGGACGGCCTGCTGCGCCCGTACGCGGAACTCTTCGGCGTGCCGCACGAGAAGCTGGCCCTCTGGCACGGAATCACCCCGGCGCTCGGACTGTCGGCGCTGGCGCTGGCCGTCGGGGTGGCGCTGCACGCGGTGCGTGGCCCGCTCGCCCCGGCGTTGGCCCGGCTCCGCTCGCCGGTCGGCGGCAACCAGGGGTACGAGTGGGCCACCCACCGGTTCGACCGGCTGGCCATCGAGGTCACCGGCGCGACCCAGCGCGGTTCCCTGCCGCAGTACCTGGGCGCCGTGCTGCTCGCGCTGGTGCTGGTGCCCGGCGGCACGCTGCTGCTCACCCGGCCCTGGGCGGAGCGGGTCGCCCTGTGGGACAGCCCGGCACAGCTGATGGTGACCCTGGTGATCACCGTCGCCGCGCTGTTCGCGGTGGCCGCCCGCCGCCGGCTCACCGCGATGCTGCTGGTCGGGGTGACCGGCTACGGCACCGCCATGATCTTCGTGCTGCACGGCGCGCCCGACCTGGCGCTGACCCAGTTCCTGGTGGAGACCGCCACCATCGCGGTCTTCGTGCTGGTGCTGCGCCGCCTGCCGGAGCGCTTCTCCGCCCGTCCGCTGCGCCGCAGCCGCTACCTACGGCGGCTGATCGGCCTCGCCGTCGGGGTGGTGCTCGCCGGCCTCGCCCTGGTCGCCGCCACCGCCCGCACCGCCGAACCGATCTCGGTGGCCTTCCCCGACCTCGCGGTCCTGCAGGGGTACGGCCGCAACGTGGTCAACGTGACGCTGGTCGACCTACGGGCCTGGGACACCATGGGCGAGATCTCGGTGCTGGTGGTCGCCGCCACCGGGGTGGCCAGTCTGATCTTCGAGCGGTCCCGCACCGGGCCCCGGCCCCGCCGGCGGGAGCCGTCCGGGCCCCACCGCGACAGCCGGCCGGTCTGGCTGCGCGGCGGGCCCACCCTCCAGGAACGGCGCCGTTCGATCGTCTTCGAGGTGGTCACCCGGCTGGTGTTCCACACCCTCGTGCTCTTCTCGTTCTTCCTGCTCTTCTCCGGCCACAACGCCCCCGGCGGCGGCTTCTCCGGCGGCTTGGTCGCGGGCCTCGCGCTGGCCCTGCGCTACCTCGCCGGCGGCCGGTACGAGCTGGCCGACAGCGCCCCGGTCGGGGCCGGGCCCGTGCTCGGCGCCGGACTGGCGATCTCCGTCGGCAGCGGCGTGGTGGGCCTGCTCGTCACCGGCACCGTGCTGGAGAGCACCAAGGTGGACCTGCCGCTGCCCGGGCTCGGCGGGCCGTACCTGGTGACCTCGCTCTTCTTCGACGTCGGCGTCTACCTGGTCGTGGTCGGGCTGGTGCTGGACATTCTGCGCAGCCTCGGCGCCGAGGTCGACCGGCACATCGAGGCGGCCGGCAGGTCCGAGCGCGGACTGGTCGTCCAGGACGGGGAGTCGACGTGAGGACCGGCGGGGCGGGGCCCACCCTGGTGCTGGTGCTCGCCGTCGGCGTGCTCACCGGCACCGGGGTGACCCTGCTGCTGGAACGGAGCCTGACCCGGATCCTGCTCGGCGTCATCCTGCTCGGCAACGGCGTGAACCTGCTCATCCTGCTCGGCGGCCGGCCCGGTGACGCGCCGGTGGTGGGCACCGGGGCGCCCGGTGACTTCAGCGACCCGCTGCCGCAGGCGATGATCCTCACCGCCATCGTGATCACCTTCGGGCTGACCGCCTTCCTGGCCGCCGTGGCGTACCGCAGTTGGTATCTCAGCGGCGACGACGAGGTGCAGGACGACCTGGAGGACCGGCAGATCGTCCGGCTCGCCGAGCGCAACGAGATCGCCAGCCGTGACCTCGGCGGGGAGGGGCCGGGCGACGACCCGGAACAGGTCGACCCCGGACCGGCCCGCCGACGGCTGCGCCGACCCGGGGGCGCGCAGTGAGATCACTCGTCCCGCTGCCGGTGGTGGTGCCGTTGCTCGGCGCGGCACTCACCCTGATCCTGGCGAACTGGCCCCGGGCGCAGCGGACGGTCAGCGTGGTGGCGCTCACCGCCAACCTGCTCGTCGCGGTGCTGCTGCTGGTCGAGGCGTACCGGTACGACCCGGTGGTGGTGCAGGTGGGCGGCTGGCCCGCGCCGGTGGGGATCGTGCTGGTCGCCGACCAGTTGGCCGCGCTGATGCTGGTGGTCTCCTCGGCGGTGACCCTCTGCGTGCTGCTCTACTCCATCGGGCAGGGGCGGGGGGAGACCAGCGAGTCGGCGCCGGTGAGCATCTACCATCCGACCTACCTGGTGCTGGCCGCCGGCATCACCAACGCCTTCCTCGCCGGTGACCTGTTCAACCTCTTCGTCGGCTTCGAGATGCTGCTCGCTGCGAGCTTCGTGCTGATCACCCTCGGCGGGACCGAAGCCCGGATCCGCACCGGCTCGACGTACGTCGTGGTCAGCATCCTCTCCTCGCTGATCTTCCTGGCCGCGGTGGGCCTGGTGTACGCGGCCACCGGCACCCTCAACATGGCGCAGCTCGCCGCCCGGCTCGACGCGCTGCCCGACGGCGTACGGCTCGGGTTGCAGCTGATGCTGCTGCTCGCCTTCGGCATCAAGGCGGCGGTCTTCCCGCTCTCCGCCTGGCTGCCGGACAGCTACCCGACCGCGCCGGCCCCGGTGACCGCCGTCTTCGCCGGCCTGCTCACCAAGGTCGGCGTGTACGCCATCATCCGTACCGAGACGCTGCTCTTCCCCGGCGGGGACGTCTCCGGGCTGCTCATGGTGGTCGCCGGGCTGACGATGGTGATCGGTGTCCTCGGCGCGGTGGCCCAGTCGGACCTGAAGCGGCTCTTCTCGTTCACCCTGGTCAGCCACATCGGGTACATGATCTTCGGGGTGGCGCTGAGCACCGCCGCCGCGCTCTCCGGCGCGATCTTCTACGTGGTGCACCACATCACCGTCCAGACCACCCTCTTCCTGGTCGCCGGCCTGGTCGAGGAGCGGGCCGGCAGCACCGACCTGCGCCGGCTCGGCGGCCTGGCCCGGATCACCCCGCTGCTGGCGGTGCTCTTCTTCGTCCCGGCGATGAACCTCGCCGGCATCCCGCCCTTCTCCGGCTTCCTCGGCAAGCTGGGCCTGCTCCAGGCCGGTGTGGCGGTGGGCGGTCCGCTGCCCTGGGTGCTGGTGGCCGCCGGCACCCTGACCAGCCTGCTCACCCTGTACGCGGCGTCGCGGGTGTGGGCCATCGCCTTCTGGCGGGCGCCGCAGCTGGCCACCGCCGAGCCGATGGTCCGGCTGCCGCACCTCATGGTCGGGGCCACCGTCGCCCTGGTGGCGCTCGGCCTGGTGCTCACGCTCGCCGCCGGCCCGCTCTTCCGCGTCACCGCCGACGCCGCGGCCGACCTGCGGCAGCGCACCCCGTACGTGGAGGCCGTCCTGCCGGGCGGCGCGCGGTGACCCCGTCCCCGCCGCCCGGCCGGTACGGCCGCTGGCGGGACCAGGCGATCGCGCTGGGCTGGCTGATCGCCGTCTGGAACCTGCTCTGGGGGGAGGTCACCTGGGGAAACCTGGTCGGCGGGACGCTGGTCGGCGCGGCGGTGCTGCTCTTCTTCCCGCTCCCGCCGGTCTCCTTCGGCGGCCGGCTGCGGCCGACGGCGCTGCTGGTCCTCGCCGGCACCTTCGTCGTCGAGCTGGTCAGCGCCAGCGTCCACGTCGCCGCGATCGCGGTACGCCCCGGCTTCCGGCCCCGGGGGGCGATCATCGGGGTACGACTGCGGGTGCGCAGCGACCTCAACCTGGCGCTCACCGCCGAACTGCTCTCCCTTGTCCCCGGCACCCTGATCGTCCAGGTGGACCGGGACGCCGGGGTCCTCTACGTGCACGTCCTCGACGTCCGCGTACCGCAGGATCTGACCGGCAGCCGCGACCGGGTCCTCGCCGTCGAGGAGCGCATCGTCCGGGCGATCGGCTCCGACGCCGAGCTGCGCCTGCTCTCCACCGATCCCGCCGACCGGAGGTCCGAGACATGACCGTCGTCCTCGCCGTCGTGCTGACCGTGCTGCTCTCGGTCACCGCGCTGCTGGCCCTGGCCCGGATCTACCGGGGCCCCTCCCTGCTCGACCGGGTGATCGCCGCCGACCTGCTGCTCGCCGTCATGCTCGGTGCGGTGGGCGCCGAGGCGGCGGTCAACCGGCACGCCACCACACTGCCCGTGCTGGTGGTCCTCGCCATGCTCGGTTTCGTCGGCTCGGTGGCCCTGGTCCGCTTCGCCGTCCGGGAGGAGGCGTGAACACGGGCACGGTCCTCGACTGGCTCGGTGCGGTGGCGCTGGTGGCGGGCGCCCTGCTCAGCCTCGTCGCCGGCATCGGGGTGCTGCGCTTCCCGGACGTGCTGGACCGGATGCACGCGGCGACCAAGCCACAGGTGCTCGGCGTGCTGCTGCTGCTGGTCGGGCTGGCGCTGCGGCTGCGTACCCCGACCGACCTGGGCATGATCCTGCTGGTGGGGGTCTTCCAACTGGCCACCGCGCCGGTCGCCGCGCAGATGATCGGCCGGGCCGCCTACCGGTCCGGCCGGGTCGACCGGGACCTGCTCGACGTCGACGAGTTGGCCGATCCGGGAAGATAGCGGACCGAGCAGCGGCATTGTCCCCACCTTCAGCGGGCATTCAGCGACTGCCGATAGAATTGCTGCATGATCGACTCTTCTGCCCAGGAGGGCAGCAGTAGCCAGCCGGGTCGTGCCCGGCATCCCCACGGCCCGACGACCCCGGGAGCCCTGAGCGACCCGTGTTGATCGTCGTCGGTCTCGTCCTCATCATCGTCCTCACCGCCGCCACCGGGTACTTCGTGGCGCAGGAGTTCGGCTACGTCGCGGTGGACCGCGGCAAGCTCAAGCAGCGCGCCGACGACGGCGACCAGGCGTCCGCCCGGGCGCTGGAGGTCACCGGTCGGCTCTCCTTCATGCTCTCCGGCGCCCAACTCGGCATCACCGTCACCGCCCTGCTCGTCGGTTACGTCGCCGAGCCGTACCTGGGTGCCGGGCTGGCCGAGCTGCTCGGTGGCGTCGGGGTGTCCACCGCGGTCAGCCTGCCGCTGTCGGTCGCGCTGGCCCTGACCATCGCCACCGTGGTGCAGATGGTCCTCGGTGAGCTGGCCCCGAAGAACCTCGCCATCGCCCGCCCCGAGCCCCTCGCCCGGGCGTTGAGCCGCTCCACCCTGATCTACCTGAAGGTCGCCGGCCCGCTGATCACGCTGTTCGACCGGGCCGCGGTCCGGCTGCTGCGCCGGATCGGCATCGAGCCGATCGAGGAACTGCCCAGCGGAGCCACCCCGAAGGACCTGGAACAGATCATCGCCGAGTCCCGCGAGGAGGGGCACCTCGACGCCGAGATGTCCGACCTGCTCGACCGAGGGCTCGACTTCCGGGAGCTGACCGCCGGGGAGGCCATGGTCCCCCGGGTCCACGTGCACACCGTACGGGCGCACGAGCCGGTCAGCCGGGTGGTCGAGCTGCTCGACACCGGCCACTCCCGTTTCCCGGTGCGCGGCGCCGAGGGGGTGGACGACCTGGTCGGCGTGGTCGGCATCGCCGACGTGCTCGGCGTACCCCCGGCGCAGCGGTCGAGCACCCCGGTCAGCGCGGTGGCCGTACCCCCGTTGCTGGTGCCGGAGACCCTGCCGCTGCCGACGGTGCTGGACCGGCTGCGGTCCGGGCACCGACAGCTCGCCTGCGTGGTCGACGAGTACGGCGGCTTCGCCGGCGTGATCACGCTGGAGGACCTCGCCGAGGAACTGGTCGGCCCGATCCGCGACGAGGACGACCCGCCGGAGCGGGCGCCCGCGCGGCAGGCGGACGGCTCCTGGGTGGTGCCGGCCCGCTGGCGGATCGACGAGGTGGCCGACAGCACCGGCATCGCGCTGCCCGAGGCCCCCGAGTACGACACCCTCTCCGGCCTGGTCATGCGCGAGCTGGGCCGGGTGCCCGAGGTCGGTGACCGGCTGGAGATCACCCTCCCGGCCGACGGCGAGGAGCCGGCCGGGCGGCCGAAGGCCCTCGTCGAGGTGCTCGCCGTGGACCGGCACGTCGCCGACTCGGTCCGGCTGCGGATGGCCGGCGGCGCGGAGGAGGTCGGATGAGCCCCACCGTCGCGCTGTTGACCTCCGTGGTGCTGCTCGCGCTCAACGGCTTCTTCGTGGCCGCCGAGTTCGCGTTGGTGGCCTCGAAACGCTACCGACTGGAGCAGGCCGCCGCCGGGGGTGGCCGGGCCGCCCGGGCCGCGCTGGACGGTGTCCGCGAGCTGTCGCTGATGCTGGCCGGCGCCCAGCTCGGCATCACCCTGTGCACGCTGGGCCTCGGCGCCCTGGCCGAACCGGCGATCGAGCACCTGCTCAGCCCGCTGCTGCACGCGGTCGGGCTGCCGGACACGGCCAGTCACCTGATCGCCCTGGTCTTCGCCCTCGGGCTGGTGACCTTCCTGCACCTGGTGGTCGGCGAGATGGCCCCGAAGTCGTGGGCGATCACCGACGCGGAGCGGTCGGCGATGCTGCTGGCCCTGCCGTTCCGGGCCTTCGCCCGGGTCGCCCGCCCGGTGTTGTCGGCGCTCAACGCGCTGGCCAACGCGATGCTGCGGCTGGTCGGCGTGCAGGGGCAGGACCAGCTCGCCCAGGTGCACGGCCCGGACGAACTGCGCATCCTGCTGGAACAGTCCCGCGAGCACGGCATGCTCGGCGCCGAGCAGCACCAGCTGCTGACCAGCATGCTGGAGCTGCAGGGCACCACCGTCGCCGACGTGATGGAGCCCTTCGACCGGATCGTCACGGTCCGCCGGGACGACTCCGCCGAGCACGTCGAGCAGGTCAGCCGCGACAGCGGCCGGTCCCGGCTCGCCGTGCTCGACCCGTCCGGCGAGGTCTGCGGCCTGGTCCACGTACGAGAGGCGGTGCGGGCGGTCACCACCGGCCGGTCGGCGACCGCGGGTGAGCTGATGACCCGCGCGTTCACCCTGCCGGCGGCCTCCTCGGTCACCGAGGCGGTGGCCGCGATGCGGGCCGACCAGGCCCAGCTGGCTCTGGTCCGCAACGGCGGCGGCCCGACCCGGCCGATCGGGTTCGTGGCGCTGGAGGATCTGCTGGAGGAGGTCATCGGCGAGTTCGACGACGAGACCGACCCGGTGCCGCGTGGGCGGCGCATGCGCTGACCCCGTACCCCGTACCGACCGGCCGCCGGATCCCCGTGACCCGGCGGCCGGTCCGCGTCCGTGGACCCGCCCGCGCCGCCGCGTGCCGGCTGGCAGGTCGCCGGGCGGCACCCGAGACGCGGTCGGCTCGCGTCGGCCGGGCCGGGCAGCCGGCCGGGTTGGATCCGGTGGCGTGCCCGGCCGGAGAGCGGGAAGACGGCCCCGTGCGGTGACGGACGGGGGAGCGGCGGGATGCGGTTGACCGGGGTGGCGCGGGAGTCCGGATGGAGCGGGCTGTCGGTGAGCACCACCCTGACCAATCCGAGCACCCGGCCCGGACTGCGCCTGCCCGGGCGGGTGACGCTCACCGCCGGCCGGGACGACGTGCCCGTCCGGCGCATCCGGCTCGGGCTGGTGGCCACCGCCGAGCCGGAGGATCCGGACGCTCCCCGCAGGCTCGTGCAGTACCACCGGGTGCCGATCGCCGGTCGGTTCGTGGTGCCGGCCGGGCGGCGGCGGGCGGTCGACTTCGCCCTGCCGCTGCCGTGGGAGACCCCGGTGACGGTGTTCGGCGCGGTGCCGCTGATGAGTCTGCGCACCGGACTGCGTACCGAGGTCTCCGTCGACCTGGACCGGGAGGTGGGCGCGATGGTGCCGGTCCTCGTCCACCCGCTCCCCGTCCAGCAGCACATCCTGGCCGCGCTGGACACGCTCGGCTTCGTGATGCGGCAGGCGGGCCTGGTGCAGGGCCGGCTGCCCGGGGTCGAGCAGGCTCTGCCGCTGCACCAACGCCTCGGGTACTGGGTGGCGCCCCTCTACGCCGGCCCCATCACCGAGCTGGAACTGATCTTCGTGGCCAACTCGGCCGGCCTGGAGGTGCTGCTCTGGATGGACCGGCGGCTCTCCCTGACCGGGATCAGCCACCAGAGCATCAGCCGGTTCCGGATCTGGCACGCCGGCGGGGAGCGACGGGACTGGGTCGCCACCGTGGACGGCTGGCTACGGGTGGCGATCAACCGGCACGCGGCCGCGGTCGCCCACTCCGACTGGTCCGCCCGGATCAGCGAGTCCGCGCACGTCAGCCGCCCGCCGGACGAGCCGGTCGCACCCGGCTACGGGCTCGGCGGCACCGCCGGCGGCCCGGGCATCGGTGGCGGCGGTGGTGGCGGCGACGGCGCCTGACGCCGGTACGCCGCCACCGGCCCACGGGTGTGCCCCGCTCGGCGTGTGGTCGGCTCGCCGTGCTGCCTCCCTCGGAGCGTGGCCGGTGTCGCGGGCCCGCCGGCCCGGTGCGAGTGGCCGGCTCGTGGTGCTGCCGCGCGCGGTCAGACCGAGGCGGTGGCGAGCTTGAGGCCGAAGCCGAGGAAGAGCACCCCGACCCCGGTGGTGGCGCCTGCGGCCAGCCGCCGACGGCGCCGGAACTGGGCGGCGAGGAAGGTGCCCGCGAAGATCAGCGCGGTCAGGTAGAGCACGCTGGTGACCTGGGCGATCAGCCCGAGCAGCAGGAACGACAGCGCCGGCCAGGCGTAGCCCGGGTCGACGAACTGGATGAAGAACGAGATGAAGAAGAGGATCGCCTTCGGGTTGAGCAGGCTGATCACCAGCGCCTTGCGGAACGGGCTGCGCATCGCCGCCGGCTCCGCCGCGTCGATCAGCCGCGGCGCCGTCGGGTCGTTGCGGTCGCGCCAGCGCCGCCAGGCGCCGCGCAGCATCGTCAACCCGACATAGCCGAGGTACGCCGCGCCCGCGTACTTGATCACCAGGAAGAGCGGCGGATACGCCTTGAGCAGCGACGCCACCCCGGCGGCGGAGAGGAACATCAGCACCCCGTCGCCGACGAACACTCCGCCCGCGGCGCGGTAACCGGCCCCCACCCCCCGTTTCGCCGCGGTGGAGAGCACGAAGAGCGAGTTGGGACCCGGCAGCAGGATGATCGCCACGGTCCCCAGCACGTACGTCCAGATGTCGGTGATGCCCAGCACGCCCGCCATCCTCACCCCACCGGTGCCGCGCGGTGAAGTCGTTCCCGCAGCTTGACCTGTGCGTTCGGCCACTCGTCGATGGTCATCGCGTACTGCACGGTGTCCCGCCAGGAGCCGTCGGGGCGCTGCCGGTGCATCCGCAGCACGCCCTCCCGGGTCGCGCCGAGCCGCTCGATCGCCGCCTGCGAGCGGGTGTTGCGGATGTCGGTGTGCCAGGCCACCCGCACCGCGCCCAGTTCGTCGAAGGCACGGGTCAGCAACAGCAGCTTGGCCTCGGTGTTGATCCCGCTGCGCCACCACGGCCGGCCCAGCCAGGTGTACCCGATGGCCACCGACCGCCGTTCCGGGTCGAGCTCGTGGTAGGAGGTGGTGCCGACCACCGCCCCCGTCCGCGCGCAGCGCTGCACCCACGGCACCCGCTCGCCGCGCTGCCCGGCGGCGAGCGCGGTGGCGACGATCGCCCGCATGTCGGCCGGGGTGCTGGGCGGCGGGTGGCCCAGGTGCGCCCAGACCTCCGGCTCGGCGGTGGCGGCGAAGAGTTCGTCGGCGTGCGCCAGGTCCAGCGGCTCCAGCAGCACGTGCTCGCCGCGCAGGGCCGCCGCCGCCCGCCAGGGCGAGTCGGCGGCCCGCAGGTACGCCGGCACCGGCGCGGTCACCCCCGCGTCCGGCTCGGGCAGCCCGGCGGTCAGCCGCAGCGGCACCACTCCGGCCCAGTACGGCAGCTCGTAGTCGCCCGGCTCGTCGCGGACACCGCCGGTGCGCGACCGCACCGACACTTCGCGCAGCGGCAGCGCCAGCACGGCCGTCTCGGCCAGCTCCCGGCGGCTCGGCGGCCGGCTGTCCGCGCTGCGGCCGACGCCCACCTTCTCGACCAGGGCGGTCAGCATCTCGCGCTTCTCCGCCTCGTCGGTCACCAGGCGCGCGACGCCGTGCGCCACGACCGAGCGGTAGTTGGCGCTGTGGTGGAACTGCGAGCGGCCGTAGACCAGCCCGTCGAGCAGCGTGACGGTGACGCAGACCCGCAGCCCGGCGTCGCCCCGGGCGGCCAGCAGCGGTCGGCTGCCGGTGGAGCCGTGCAGGTAGAGGGTGTCGCCGACGCGTACGTGCAGGGTGGGCAGCAGGCGGGGCTCGCCGTCCACGGTGAACCCCAGCACACAGTGGTACGCCTCGTCGAGCACCGCGTGCGCCGCCGCCCGGTCGTAGCTCATCCGGTCCCGGGAGCGGCTGGCGGTGGTCCGCGCGGTCGGGGCGTACATGTGACATCCCACCTTTGTGCTAGTACAATCCTCGAACTGTGGCAGTACGTTATCAGATCAGCGGCGGCAGCTCGGCCGCCATCTCGGCCAGCGTGGAAACCGGCATCCGCACCGGCGCGCTGACGGCCGGCAGCGCGCTGCCCGCCGTCCGGGCGCTCGCCGCCGAGCTGGCCGTCAGCCCGGCCACGGTCGCGAAGGCTTACCAGGAACTGCGCCGGCGGGGCCTGGTCGTCACCGCCGGCCGGCACGGCACCCGGGTCCGGCCCCGCCCGCCGGTCGCCACCCGCCGCGCCGCGCTGCGTCCCCCGTCCGCCCCCGGCGCCCGCGACCTCTCCCAGGGCCAGCCGGACTCCCGGCTGCTGCCCCCGCTCGGCCCGCACCTCGCCGCACTCGCCGCCGAGATCGGCCCACCCGTCGGGTACGCGTCGAGCGCCGTGCTCCCCGAGCTCGCCGAGGTGGCCCGCGCGCGCCTCGCGGCCGACGGCGTGCCGGCGGCGGAGATCACCGTCACCGGGGGAGCGTTGGACGGCATCGAGCGGCTGCTCGCCGCCCACCTGCGCCCCGGCGACGCGGTGGCGGTGGAGGACCCGGGCTGGGCCAACCTGCTCGACCTGGTCGCCGCCGCGGGGCTGCGCCCGATCGGCGTACCGGTGGACCCCGACGGCCCCACCGTGGCCGGCGTGCGCGACGCACTGGCCCTCGGCGCGCGGGCGCTGGTGGTGACCAGCCGCGCGCAGAACCCGACCGGCGCCGCCGTCGGCATCGACCGGGCCGTCGCGCTGCGCGACCTGCTCGCCGGCCGCCCCGACCTGCTGCTGATCGAGGACGACCACGCCGCCGAGCTGGCCCACGTGCCGCTGCACCCCCTCGCCGGGGCGACCCCGGCGTGGGCCTTCGTCCGGTCGGTGAGCAAACCCTTCGGGCCCGACCTGCGGCTGGCCGTGCTGACCGGCGACGAGGCGACGGTGGCCCGGGTCGCCGGCCGGGCCCGGGTCGGCGCCGGCTGGGTCTCCACCGTGCTGCAACGTCTCGTACTGTCGCTCTGGCGCGACCCGGCCACCGCCGGGCTGGTCCGTCGGGCGGGGCAGGAGTACGAGCGACGTCGGGACGCCCTGCTCGCCGCGCTCGCCGCCCGGGGCCTGACCGGGTACGGCCGCACCGGCATCAACGTCTGGCTCCCGGTGCCGGACGAGACCGTCGCGGTGACCGCGCTGCGGGACGCCGGGTGGTCGGTGGCCCCGGGCGCGCTGTTCCGGATCGGGGCCGAGCCGGGCGTCCGGATCACCGTCAGCACCCTCGACGACGCCGAGGTCGAGCCCCTGGCCGACGCGGTCGCGGCCGCGGTGCGCCCCACCGGCCCGGGCGGCTTCAGCGCCTGACCCGCGGCACTTCGGGACGGGCGACGGGCACGGGTGGCGGCGAAGGCCCCGCCGCCACGCCGGGCGGGTGCGCCGCGTGACCGCCGCGCAGGGTAGAACTTTCGGCATGGCCGAGCAGATCGACGCCCCCGGTGCCCAGCAGTTCATCCCGCCGCAGGCCGACACCCTGGACCAGTTGCGTGCCGCGGCCGCCGGCTGCCAGGGCTGTGAGCTGTACCGGGACGCCTCGCAGACGGTCTTCGGCCGGGGCGACGAGAGCGCCCGGCTGGTCTTCGTCGGTGAGCAGCCCGGCGACATGGAGGACCACAAGGGGCTGCCCTTCGTCGGCCCCGCCGGGCGGCTGCTGCGCAAGGCGGTCGACGACGCCGGCATCGACCCGGGTCACCTCTACCTGACCAACGCCGTGAAGCACTTCCGTTTCGAGCTGCGGGGCAGGCGGCGCATCCACCAGACCCCGGACCGGGTGCACATCACCGCCTGCCGGCCGTGGCTGGTGGCCGAGTTCTCCCGCCTGCGCCCGGAACTGGTGGTGGTGCTCGGCGCGACCGCCGCGAAGGCGTTGCTCGGCCCGTCGTTCCGGGTCACCCGGCAGCGCGGCGAGCTGCTGCCGTGGCCCGCGTCCGCCCAGCGCCCCGAGGACTTCGCCCGGGTGCCGGTGGACAGCGCCGGGAAGGTCGCCGACGCGCCCGCCGCCCGGCTGCTGGCCACCATCCACCCGTCCGCCGTGCTGCGCGCCGACGACCAGAACACGGCGTACGAGGGACTGGTCGCCGACCTCACCGTCGCCGCCCGGGCACTGGCGGCCTGACCCACCGCCGGTGCCGTCCGCGCCGTCCCCGTTCCGGGTCGTCGCCGGCAAACGCCGCCCCCGGCGACGATGACCGACCACCTTCGGCGAGGGGACCAGTCCGAGGCTGCCGTATTGGACCTGCGTCGGTGGCGGCGGGCCGCCTAGCGTGGCCGGCATGGGTACCGCTCCGATCACCGCCCGGTCCGACGAGGCCATCGACGACCTGCGCCTCGCCACCCGGAACGCCGCCGTGCTCTGGACGGCGCTCGCCGAGGCCCGGGGGCATGCGCTGACCCGGCTGCCCGGTCTGCTCGCCGTCCATGGTGACGACCGAGCCGGCCTGCGGATCCTGCTGCTGACCTCCTCGCCGTCGGCAGCCGACGTGGCGGCGCTGACCGACCTGGTGCGGCGTCGGCTGCCGGGCCGGGTCGTCGTCGAGGACCCGTTCGGCGGCGTGGACCTCACCGGGGCCGGGCTCACCCGGCGGTCCCTGCCGATCATGGTCCGCCGGCCGGCACCGGTCCCGCCGCCCGCCCTGGAGGTCACCCTCGCCACGACCCCGGCGCAGCTCGCCGTCGCCGAGGGCCTGGTGGTGCACGGCTTCCCGCTGGAGGCGTGGCGGCCCCACCGGCCGGGCGAGGCGTTCCCGCCCGCGCTGCTCGACCGGCCGCAGACCCGTTTCCTGCTGGCCCACCGGGGCGGGACGCCGGCCGGCGCCTGCCTGACCGTGGCCGACGACGGCGCCGGGATCTACTGGATGACCACGCTGCCCACGCACCGTTCCCGCGGCGTCGGCCGGGCGCTGCTGCACGGGGCGCTGGCGCACCTCGGCGACCGGCCGGTGACGCTGACCGCCGCCCGGGCCGGCCGGCCGCTCTACGACTCGCTCGGGTTCGCTCCGGTCGCCGACGCCACCTGGTGGAGCTGAGCGGCCGCCGGGCACGCCGGGCCGCCCGGTGCGGGTGCGCCGGACGGAACTCGGCTCCGGGAGGAACACCCGTGCGCCGCCGCAGGCGGATGCGCAAGGATGGGGCAGCCCGTCACCCCTTACCCAGGAGCCTTCGATGGCCACCGACCTGACCGCGCCGGCACCCACCCGCCCGGACGTCGCCCCGATCCAGCGACGTACGTTGCGGCTGCTCTTCGGGACCCAGATCATCGGCGGCATCGGCGTCACCATCGGGCTGTCCGTCGGGGCGCTGCTCGCCGCCCGGGTCGCCGGGACGGCCGTGGCGGGGCTCGCGCAGAGCGCCGGGGTGGTCGGCGCGGCGTTGCTCGCGATCCCGGTCACCCGGATCATGGCCGGGCACGGCCGCCGGCCGGGGCTGGTGCTGGCGTACCTCGTCGGCGCGGTCGGCGGGGTGTTGGTGGTGCTCGCCGCGGTCACCGGCTGGGTGCCCCTGCTCTTCCTCGGCATGCTGCTCTTCGGTGGCGGCACCGCCGCCAACCTCCAGGCCCGCTACACCGCGGTGGACCTCGCCGAGCCGGCCCGGCGCGCCCGCCAGTTGTCGCTGATCGTCTGGGCCACCACCATCGGCGCGGTGGCCGCCCCGAACTTCGCCGCGCTCGCCGACGGCGTCACCCACGGCTGGGGAATCCCGCCACTGGCCGGACCCTTCGCGTTCAGCGCGGCGGCCTTCGTGCTGGCGGCGATCGTACTGCTGGTGCTGCTGCGGCCCGACCCGCTGCTCACCGCGCGCCGGCTCGCGGCGGCCGTGCCGGTGGCCGCCGGGTCCCCGGCGGCGGCCGAGCCGCGCGGGGCCGGCATGCGCGCGGCGTGGCGGGTGGTCGCCGCCCGGCCGGCCGCCCGGCTCGGCATCGCCGCCGTCGCGGTCGGCCACCTGGTGATGGTCGCGGTGATGACGATGACCCCGGTACGCCTGGGCGAGTCGCACGCCGACGTGGACGTGCTGCGCGTGGTCGGCATCGTGCTGAGCCTGCACATCGCCGGCATGTACGCGCTCTCCCCGGTGGTGGGCTGGCTCACCGACCGGGTCGGCCGGCGCGCGGTGATCCTCGGCGGGGTGGGCACCCTGCTGGCCGCCTGCGCGGTCGCCGGGACGGCCGGGCACCACACGCCGCTGCTCTCGGTCGGCCTGGTCCTGCTCGGGCTGGGCTGGTCGGGCACCATGGTCGCCGGCTCGACCCTGCTGTCGGAGTCGGTGCCGACCGGGGTCCGCCCGAGTGTGCAGGGGCTGTCGGACCTGACCATGGGGCTGGCCGGGGCCGGTGCGGCGGCGGCCAGCGGGTTTGTCGTACGGATGGCGGGTTATCCGGCGCTCACCCTGCTGGCGGCGATCGCGGTGGTGCCCCTGGTGGCGCTAGCGTTGCGTCCGGCGCCGCCGTCCGGGGCGACCGACGAGGAGGAATGATCACGTGCGGCTGACCGACTTCTGGACCCGGCTGGAGGAGGCCTTCGGGCCGGGTTACGCGGCCAGCATCGCCAGCGACCAGGTGCTCTCCGAGTTGGGCGGGCGGACCATCACGCAGGCGCTCGCCGAGGGTGAGCAGACGCACGTGGTGTGGCGGGCGGTCGTCGCCGCCTATCCCGAGCGGGTTCCCGCCCGGCTACGCTGAGCAGCATTTTCGTCACTCCCGCGTGTCGCTTGTCGAGTCGTACACCTGTTCGGCTATTGTCCACAGCGGGGTGCTCGTCCACAGCTCACGGCCGGTCGGCTGGTTTTCTGTCGGACCCAGCGCCTAGCGTGTCCCGCGTGACGCGAAGCTCAGGAAAGACGCCGGCGAAGGCAGGGGTGGCAAACATGGCCGCAGGGCCCGACCGGGAGAAGGCACTCGACCTTGCTCTCGCTCAGATCGACAAGCAGTTCGGCAAGGGTTCGGTGATGCGGCTGGGGGAGCGGCCGGTCGTGCAGACCGCCGTCATCCCGACCGGCTCCATCGCGCTCGACGTGGCGCTCGGCGTGGGCGGTCTGCCCCGTGGCCGAGTCGTCGAGATCTACGGTCCCGAGTCCAGCGGTAAGACCACGGTGGCCCTGCACGCGGTGGCCAACGCCCAGCGGGCCGGTGGCATCGCCGCGTTCGTCGACGCCGAGCACGCGCTCGACCCGGAGTACGCGAAGGCCCTCGGTGTCGACACCGACGCCCTGCTGGTCTCCCAGCCCGACACGGGCGAGCAGGCGCTGGAGATCGCGGACATGCTGGTCCGCTCCGGCGCGATCGACATCATCGTGATCGACTCGGTGGCCGCGCTGGTGCCGCGCGCCGAGATCGAGGGCGAGATGGGCGACAGCCACGTCGGTCTCCAGGCTCGGCTGATGAGCCAGGCGCTGCGGAAGATCACCGGTGTGCTCAACAACACCGGCACGACGGCGATCTTCATCAACCAGCTCCGCGAGAAGATCGGCGTGATGTTCGGCAGCCCGGAGACCACCACCGGTGGCCGGGCGCTGAAGTTCTACGCCTCGGTCCGGCTCGACGTGCGCCGTATCGAGAGCCTGAAGGACGGCACCGACGTGGTCGGTAACCGCACCCGGGTCAAGGTCGTGAAGAACAAGGTCGCCGCGCCGTTCAAGCAGGCCGAGTTCGACATCATGTACGGCAAGGGCATCTCCCGCGAGGGTTCGCTGATCGACGTCGGCGTCGAGCAGGCGATCATCCGCAAGTCCGGCGCCTGGTACACCTACGACGGCGATCAGCTCGGCCAAGGCAAGGAGAAGGCCCGCGAGTTCCTCCGGGAGAACCCGGACGTCGCCGCCGAGATCGAGAAGAAGATCCTGGAGAAGCTCGGCGTCGGGATCGGCGCGGGCGACGCCGCCGGTGGCCCGGAGCTGCCGCCGGTCGACTTCTGACCGGTCGCTGAGTCGTGGCAGGACGACGCGCCCGCACGGGGCGTGGCTGGGACGCCAGTCCGCCCCGGGCTGGCGACGCCACCAGCCCGCCCCGCCCCCGCCGGGGTCGCCGGTCCGGGGCCGACGACCCGGACCCGGAAGCGCCCGAGACCCCGCCGCGCGACGAGGCCGAGGTGGCCCGGGAAATCTGCCTGCGGCAGCTCGCGGTGCGTCCGCGTACCCGGGCGGAGCTGGCCGGGGCGCTGGCCAGGCGGGGCATCTCCGACGAGGTGTCGGCCCAGGTGCTCGACCGTTACGACGAGGTCGGCATCATCGACGACGCTGCTTTCGCCCGCGCCTGGGTCTCCAGTCGTCACGCCGGCCGTGGGCTGGCCCGCCGCGCTCTCGCCAACGAGCTGCGCCAGCGCGGCGTGGACGGTGAGGTGGCGAGCGAGGCCCTCGGTGAGCTGGACGAGGAGACCGAGGCGGAGACCGCCCGCGCGCTGGTGGAGCGGAAGCTGCGGACGGCCCGGGGCGAGCCCGACGCGGTCTTCCGCCGCCTGGTCGGCATGCTGGCCCGCAAGGGCTACCCGCCCGGGGTGGCCATCCGCGCGGTGAAGGACGCCCTGGCCGCCCAGAGCGCCGAGGCGGCCGAGTTCGCCGAGCAGATCGACGCGGACGCCCTCGCCGAGGCCGAGGGCGAACTCGACCGGGACACCCGCCCGACCGACTGACCCCGTCACGGCTCGCGGTCCGTCATCGCCTGTCGGCCGTCATGGCTCGCGGGTCCCGCCGCAGGTTGCGGCTCCGTGCCCGGCGTGCCCGGCGCTCCGGCGGTCGAGGCCGGCATCTGGACACCCGCGACGCGCACTCTCGGCGCCGCCTGACGGCGCTGTGTCGCGCCCCCGGGGTGTCGTGCTGCTGCGGTCGTGGCCGATTCCCCCGCGTGTCCCCCGTGGTGATCGACTCCGTTGCGCCGAGGTGGCGGTGTCCCAGGTGCAATGACACCGCCACTTCGGCGACACGGAGACGATCTTGCTGCTCTGTGCCCACGGCCCCTCGTCGACTGCGTTCTTTGTCCCCTGGTGTCCGGCCTGACATCACCACCGGGTGACGGTTCAACTTCTCTCCGTTCGGGGGGTTTGATCATGAGTTCTTGACCGAACGGCCGTCCGCGACCTAGCCTCGCCATACAGGCTCAAACTGCCCGACCAACGCAGGCTAAGCGCACAACATAGATCGCGTAACAGAACAGCATCACTTTGGCCAGCTCCACCGGCCTGTGACGGCGACTCCGGACGGCCGGTCCGGAGTCGGTCCGACAACTGCAACCGGCTGTCGACGGCGCCCCGGGCACCGCCGACGGAGAGCTGCACCCACGGCCAGCCGCTCGGTCGGGCGTCCAGGGCCGCGGCGGTTCGTGCCCGAGGCACGGTTTCGCCGCGGCGTCGACGTTCAGGGGAGGCGGCCATGGCGGGGCGGCACAGGGACCACGGGTCCCCAGGGGGTGTCGGCTGGCGCGGATCAGCCGGCGACGTACGGCACCCCCGTTCCGCGGTGCGGTGCGACGGGGCGCGGTCATGAGTGCCGTCGAGGTGGTGCTGCTCGTCGCGGTGGTGCTCCTCTCCGCGATCGTCGTCGGCGCCGTCCTGTTCGGTGTCCGGGTGGTACGGCGGTTGGGCGCGACGCCCCGGCCGGAAGACCCGGCGTTCATCGCCGAGAAGGACCGCCAGGAGCAGTCCCTGGCCGCGTTGCGTACCGCTGCCGACCAGGCGAACAGCACCATCGACGTGGCGAAGTCCGCCGCCGCGGCGGCCCGGGCCGAGGCGGCCGCCGCGAAGGCCGAGGCGAAGGCGGCCCGGGCCGAGGCCCGCCGGGTGCTCGACGACGCGCGTGCCGAGGCCGACACCGTCCTCGAACGGGCCCACAAGCAGGCCGAGTTGGACGCCGAGCAGCTGCGCACCACCGCCCGGCGCAGCGGCGAGCGGGAGGTGGCGGTCCTCGCCGCCACCACCCGCGAGCAGGCCGCCGAGGTGGAACGCCGGGCGGCCCGGATGGACGAGCGCGAGCGGATGCACACCGAGGAGGTGGAGCGCCTCGCCGAGCGGGAACGGCAGCTCACGGCGGCCAGCGCCGCCCTGGCCGAGCGTGAGGGCGGCCTGGTCGAGCGGGAGGCCGCGCTGGCCGCCGCCGAGGAGCAGCGCCGCCGGGAACTGGAGCGGATCGCCGGACTGACCGCCGACTCCGCCCGCGCCGAGCTGATCGAGGTGATCGAGACGCAGGCCAAGCGGGAGGCCGCGCTGCTCGTGCGGGACATCGAGTCGGACGCCCGGAACACCGCCGAGCAGCGCGCCCGGCACATCGTGGTGGACGCGATCCAGCGGGTGGCCAGCGAGCAGACCGCGGAGAGCGTGGTCAGCGTCCTGCACCTGCCCGGGGACGAGATGAAGGGGCGGATCATCGGCCGGGAGGGGCGCAACATCCGCGCCTTCGAGTCGGTGACCGGGGTCAACCTGATCATCGACGACACCCCTGAGGCGGTGCTGCTCTCCTGCTTCGACCCGGTACGCCGGGAGGTCGGCCGGCTCACCCTGGAGAAGCTGGTCCTCGACGGCCGGATCCACCCGCACCGGATCGAGGAGGTGCACGAGCTGGCCCGCCAGGAGGTGGAGGAGCTCTGCCACCGGGCGGCCGAGGACGCCCTGGTCGAGGTCGGCATCACCGAGATCCACCCGGAGCTGGTCACCCTGCTCGGCCGGCTGCGCTACCGCACGTCGTACGGGCAGAACGTGCTCAAGCACCTGGTGGAGACCGCGCACATCGCCGGGATCATGGCCGCCGAGCTGAGGCTGGACGTGCCGATCATCAAGCGCTCGGCGTTCCTGCACGACATCGGCAAGGCGCTCACCCACGAGGTGGAGGGCAGCCACGCCATCATCGGCGCGGACCTGGCCCGCAAGTACGGCGAGAACGAGGACGTCGTACACGCCATCGAGGCGCACCACAACGAGGTGCCGCCGCAGACCATCGAGGCGGTGCTCACCCAGGCCTCCGACGCCTGTTCGGGCGGTCGGCCGGGGGCCCGGCGGGAGAGCCTGGAGGCGTACGTCAAGCGGCTGGAGCGGATCGAGGAGATCGCCGCCGGCAAGCTCGGCGTGGAGAAGGTCTTCGCCATGCAGGCGGGCCGGGAGATCCGGGTGATGGTCAAGCCGGACGACGTCGACGACATCGGCGCGGCGGTGCTCGCGCGGGACGTGGCGAAGCAGATCGAGGAGGAGCTGACCTACCCCGGTCAGATCCGGGTGACCGTGGTCCGGGAGTCCCGGGTCACCGAGATCGCCCGCTGACGGACCCGAGAAGGGCCGGCCGAAATGGCCGGCCCTTCATCGGACGGCGGATCAGACGCCCTGGCCGGTGGCCTCGGACTGGGAGGCCAGCGCGGCGGGTGGGGTCTGGGCCGGGACCCCGGTCGACTTGCGACCTTGGGAGAGCTGGCGCTGGACGTACTGCGCCAGCTTGGACAGCGAGTAGTTCACCACGATGAACAGCACGCCGATCACCACGTACACCTGGATCGGGTTGCCGAGCACACCGATGATCTGCTTGCCGATGTTGAGGGTCTCCTCGTAGCTGATGATGAAGCCCAGCGAGGTGTCCTTGAGCACCACGACGAGCTGGCTGATCAGCGCCGGGAGCATGATCCGGAAGGCCTGCGGCAGCAGGATCATCCGGGTGGTCTGCAGCGGCGAGAGGCCGATCGCGGCGGCGGCCTCCGCCTGCCCGCCGGGCAGCCCCTCCATACCGGAGCGCAGGATCTCGGCGATGACCACCGCGTTGTAGACGGTCAGGCCGATGACCAGGTACCAGAGCGTGTCGAAGGAGATGCCGAACTCGGGGAAGCCCCGGGCCACGAAGAAGATGGTGATGACGACCGGCAGGCCGCGGAACACCTCGACGCAGACCCGGGTGACCGCCGACAGCGTCAGGCTCAGCCCGCGCAGCAGGTACGCCACCGGCGTGGCCAGCCCGGTGAACCGCCGCCGGGTCAGGCTCTTGAGCTGGATCCGCAGCACGGCGAGCAGGGTGCCGACCACCAGGGACGCGACGATGGCCAGCGCCGCCGCGATCAGGGTGTTCTTCAGGCCGGTGCCGATCCGGTCCCAGACCAGCGGGAAGTTCTCGTTGGCGGGGTCGACCAGCGGCCCCCACAGCTCCATCGAGAACTGGCCCTTGTCGTCCAGCGGCTGGTAGATCAGAAAGTACGCCCCGACGGCCAGCACCACCGTGGCGACGATGCTGCTGATCAGCGTGATCCGCCGCTGGCGGGGGCCTGGGACGTCGTAGAGGACGCTGGTCTGCTGACTCATCGGGCCACCGCCTGTCGCTTCTCCAGCCGGTCCAGCAGGGCGCCGAGCGGCACGGTCATGATCAGGTAACCGATCGAGATGCCGATGGCCACCGGGACGAAGGCGTAGCCCTCGGCGGAGGTGAGCTGGTCGGCGGTCTGGGAGAGGTCACCGACGACGCCGAAGAAACCGATCAGCGCGGAGTTCTTGATCATCGCGATGATGACCGAGCCGAGCGGCACCACCGACGCCTTCCAGGACTGCGGCAGCACCACGTACCGCAGGTTCTGGCCGAAGGTGAGGCCGAGCGACCGGGCGGCCTCGGCCTGGCCGGCCGGCACCGCGTTCACGCCGGAGCGCAGCGCCTCGCAGACGAACGCCGCGGTGTAGAGCACCAGGGCGATCAGTGCGAAGCGGAAGTACGGCAGGTCCGTGCCGAGCCGGCTGAAGATCGCGTCCAGCCCGGGGACGCGCAGGAAGTCGGCGTTGGAGCCGAGCGCCGGCAGGCCGAAGGCGGCGAAGAACATCACCACGGTCAGCGGCATGTTCCGGAAGACGTTCACGTAGCCGGTGCCGACCGCGCGCAGCGGCGGCACCGGCGAGATGCGCAGCACCGCCACGACGGCGCCCAGGATCAGGGCGCCGATCGCGGCGAGTACGCAGATCTGGAGGGTGAGCCAGAAGCCACCCGCAAAGACGTCGAACTTGTCGATGAGCACGTTCACGGGTCGGTGTTCCTCCCCACCCTCCAGATCAGCGGTCGGTCAGTAGCGGTTGACGGTCGGAGCGGTGCCCAGCTCCGCGCCGAACTTGCCGGCGGTGTCGTCCCACGCCTTCTTCCAGCTGCCGTCGGCGAACGCCTTCTCCAGCGTGTCGTTGATGAAGGTGCGGAAGTCGGTGTCCTCCTTCTTCACCCCGATGCCGTACGGCTCCTTGGTGAAGTTGTCGCCGGCCAGCTTGAACGACGCCTCGTCCTTGGCGATGAAGCCGAGCAGGATCACGTTGTCGGTGGTGACCGCGTCCACCTGGCCGCCCTTGAGGGCGTCGCGGCACTTGTCGTACGTGTCGAAGAGCACCACCTGAGTGGCGACGTCCTTGACGTACTTCTTGATCTCCTCGGCCGGGGTCGAGCCGGTCACCGAGCAGACCTTCTTGGTGCCGTCCTTGAACGAGTCCGGCCCGGTGATCGTGGTGTCGTCCTTCTTGACCAGGATGTTCTGGCCGGCCTCGTAGTACGGCCCGGCGAAGGCGATGCGCTCCTTGCGCTTGTCGTTGATCGTGTAGGTCGCCGCGACCAGGTCGACGGTGCCGTTGACGATGACGTCCTCGCGGACCTTCGACGGCGTCTCGACGTACTCGATCTTGTCCTCGGGGATGCCGAGCTCCTTGACGATGATCTTCGCGACCTCGACGTCGAAGCCCTCCGGCTTGCCCGACAGCCCCTTCTGGCCGAAGCCCGGCTGGTCGAACTTCGTGCCGACCTTGATCTTCTGGGCCTTGTTGAGCTTCTCCATGGTGCTGCCGGCCGGGAAGGACTTGCTGCCGGCGCCGGTGCCCTCGTCGGCGTCGTCGCCACCGCAGGCGGCCAGGCCGAGCGCCAGGGTCGCCGCTGCGGCGACTGCCGCCACGCGCTTGAAACGCATACTCATCTCCTTCTTGGACGGAACCCACCGGGGGACGGCGCGGTCCACTACGGACGCCTAGTGCGTGAGGATCTTGGAGAGGAAGTCCCGGGCCCGCTCGCTGCGCGGGTTGGCGAAGAACTGCGACGGCGGCGCGTCCTCGACGAGCTGCCCGTCGGCCATGAAGATGACCCGGTTCGCCGCGTGCCGGGCGAAGCCCATCTCGTGGGTCACCACGACCATGGTCATGCCCTCGCCGGCCAGCGAGGTCATCACGTCGAGCACCTCGCCGACCATCTCCGGGTCCAGCGCGCTGGTCGGCTCGTCGAAGAGCATCGCCTTGGGCTGCATGGCCAGCGCGCGGGCGATCGCCGCCCGCTGCTGCTGACCGCCGGAGAGCTGGGCCGGGAACTTGTCGGCCTGGTTGGCGATGCCGACCCGGTCGAGCAGGGCCAGGCCGCGCTCGCGGGCGACGGACGCCTTCTCCTTGCGGACCTTCACCGGGCCGAGGGTGACGTTCTCCAGGATGGTCTTGTGCGCGAAGAGGTTGAACGACTGGAAGACCATGCCGACCTCGCTGCGCAGCTTGGCCAGCGCCTTGCCCTCGGCCGGCAGCGGCTGCCCGTCGAAGGTGATGGTGCCCGAGGTGATCGGCTCCAGCCGGTTGATCGTCCGGCACAGGGTCGACTTGCCGGAGCCGGAGGGGCCGATCACGACCACGACCTCACCCTTGCCGACGGAGAGTGACACGTCGTCGAGCACGTGCAGCGGGCCGAACCACTTGTTGACCCCGTCCAGCACGATGAGCGGTTCGCCCGTCGCCACGTCGTCCACCGTCCCTGTCGTCGGTCCCGGAAAGCGGGGTCGGTCGACCCCCGGTTCGGGCAACTGTAGGCGGGGTGACGTGGCGGAACGCAACTCAGATGGTCACGGAGCGGTAACACCGGTCCACGCCGTCCCCGGGCGTCCGAATTCCGCCATTCGGCACCGCGCTCCGGTGGCGGGCGGCAGGTCCGACGGAGATCATGTGAGGATGACCGACCGGGTCCGCCTGACCGATTACGCCCGTGGTGGGGGCTGCGCCTGCAAGATACCTCCCGGTGAGCTGGAGGCGATGGTCGCCGGGCTGGCCCCGGCCGTCGGCGCCGCCGACCTGCTGGTCGGGCTGGAGCACGGCGACGACGCCGCCGTGGTCCGGCTGGACGAGCGCACCGGCCTGGTCAGCACGGCCGACTTCTTCACCCCGGTCGTCGACGACCCGTACGACTGGGGCCGGATCGCCGCCGCCAACGCGCTCTCCGACGTGTACGCCATGGGCGGCACCCCGCTGGTCGCGCTCAACCTGCTCTGCTGGCCGCGTGACGTGCTCCCGCTGGAGTTGGCGCGGGAGGTGCTGCGCGGCGGGCAGGACGTGGCCCGGCAGGCCGGCTGCCACCTGGCCGGTGGGCACAGCGTCGACGACGACGGCCCGAAGTACGGCCTCGCCGTCACCGGCGTGGTCCGCCCGGAGGAACTGATCACCCTCGACGCGGGGCGGGCCGGCCTGCCGCTGTCGTTGACCAAGCCGCTCGGTGTCGGGGTGCTCAACACCCGCCACAAGCGCACCGGTGAGCGGTTCGACGCGGCAGTCGCCTCGATGGCCACGTTGAACCGGGAGGCGGCCCGCGCGGCCGTCGCCGCCGGGGTGCGCTGCGGCACCGATGTGACCGGTTTCGGGCTGCTCGGGCACGCCTCGAAGCTGGCCCGGGCGAGCCGGCTGACGGTCGCGGTCGACGTCGCCCGGGTGCCGTACCTGCCGGGGGCGCGGGAGGCGGTCCGGGACGGGTACGTCAGTGGCGGCACCCGCCGTAACCTGGACTGGGTGTCCCCGTGGACCGACTTCGGCCCGGCCGCCGAGGCGGCCCGGCTGCTGCTGGCCGACGCCCAGACCTCCGGCGGGCTGCTGCTGGCCGGAGAGGTGCCGGGCGGCACGGTGATCGGCGAGTTGCTGCCCCGGGGCGAGCACCTGGTCGTGCTGCGTTGACCGCCGGGCCCGCCGACGAGGCGACCGGTGCGCCACCCGGCGGACCGTGCGGGCGAGACGGCCGGTGCGCCACGCGGCGGGCGGGGTCCGCCGGAGCGGGCACCATACCCGATAAACTGTCACCTTCCCGCTACTCGGAGCAATGGCGCTCCAGGAAATTTTGCCCGGAATGGTCACAGACCGGTAACTTGCCCCCGGTTGATGCCATATGCACCCCACCATCGTCTGTAAGGCCCGATCCGGAGGCCAGTGGGACGAACGCAGCGAGGAGGCGGCGTGACCGAGCTGTGGAACTGGAGAATCGACCGGGCGGCACCCGTGGAGGTGTACCCGGCGCTGGCCGAGGCGCTCGGCCGGGTGGTGATGCCCCTCGCCATCGCCGACCCGGTGCGGCTGCCCACGTACGCGGTGGTCTGCGACGTGTGGGAGGCGCCGGGGGAGTTCGGCACGGTGGTGGACTGTTACGGGGTGCCGGAATCGTTGAACGAACAGCGCGCGATCGCGGCGCTGGCCCGGCTGCTCGACCGCAACTGTCTGCTGACCGACGACACCCTGGACGCGGGCCGGCACCTGCTGGTCGCGCCGGACGGCACGATCCGCCCGGTGCACTTCGACGTCACCGAGACCGACGACGGTGAGGTGCTGACCAACCAGCGGCTCTGCACGCTGACCCACCCCGGCTGCCGGGGCTGGTCCCGCTGCCACCGTTCGAGGTGGGCCCCCGACTCGGTCAACCCGGCCCGCGCGGCCGCCTGACCCGGCCGCGCCCGCCTCGGGGGCCCGCCCTGGCAGTGGCGCCCGCCGGGGTCGGCTCGCGGGCGGACCGCTCCGGCCCCGTGGCGGTCAGCGGGTGGCGGCGGGTCGGGAGCCGCGGACCTGCAACTGGTCCAGCAGGGTCGCGGTGGCGGCGGCCACGGCGCGTACCGCGGCGTCGAAAGCCTCGGCGTTGTGGGCGGCCGGGGCGCGGAACCCGGAGATCTTCCGGACGTACTGCAACGCCGCCGCCTCGACGTCGGCCTGGGTCACCTCCGGCACGTACGGTTCACGCAGGGTCTTGATGCTCCGGCACATTGGCTGCTCCTCGTTCGGGGGATCCCGGTCGGCCCGGATACGCTGTGCACGTCATGACTACCGCAGCCGAGCGCAGCCCGCGCACCTATCAGGTGCGTACGTACGGCTGCCAGATGAACGTGCACGATTCCGAGCGCATCTCCGGCCTGCTGGAGCAGGCCGGTTACGTCCGCGCCGGCGAGGTCGACGACAACCCGGACGTGGTGGTGTTCAACACCTGCGCCGTCCGGGAGAACGCCGACAACCGGCTCTACGGCAACCTCGGTCACCTGCGCCCCGTGAAGGACAAACACCCCGGGATGCAGATCGCCGTGGGCGGCTGCCTGGCCCAGAAGGACCGCGGCGACATCGTCCGCAAGGCCCCCTGGGTGGACGTGGTCTTCGGCACGCACAACATCGGCTCGCTGCCGGTGCTGCTGGAGCGGGCCCGGCACAACGCCGCCGCCGAGGTGGAGATCCTGGAGTCGCTCGACGTCTTCCCGTCCACGCTGCCGACCCGGCGCGAGTCCACGTACGCCGGCTGGGTGTCGATCTCGGTCGGCTGCAACAACACCTGCACGTTCTGCATCGTGCCCTCCCTGCGGGGCAAGGAGAAGGACCGCCGCCCCGGCGACATCCTCTCCGAGGTCCGTGCCCTGGTCGACGAGGGCGTGCTGGAGGTGACCCTGCTCGGGCAGAACGTCAACTCCTACGGCGTCGCGTTCGGCGACGCTGGCGAGCCGAACTGGAAGCGCAGTGGTGGCCGGTCCGCTTTCGCCGAGCTGCTGCGCGCCTGCGGCGACATCGACGGGCTGGAGCGGGTCCGGTTCACCAGCCCGCACCCGAAGGACTTCACCGACGACGTGATCGCCGCGATGGCCGAGACGCCGAACGTCTGCCCCTCGCTGCACATGCCGTTGCAGTCCGGCTCCGACGACGTGCTGAAGGCGATGCGCCGGTCGTACCGGTCGGAGCGCTACCTGGGGATCATCGAGAAGGTCCGGGCGGCGATGCCGGACGCGGCGATCACCACCGACATCATCGTGGGCTTCCCCGGTGAGACCGAGACCGACTTCCAGCGCACCCTGGACGTGGTACGCGAGGCCCGGTTCTCCTCGGCGTTCACCTTCCAGTACTCCAAGCGCCCCGGCACCCCGGCCGCCACGATGGACGGTCAGCTTCCCAAACAGGTCGTGCAGGAGCGCTACGAGCGGCTGATCGCCTGCGTGGAGGAGATCACCTGGGCGGAGAACAAGCGCCTGGTGGGGAAGGCCGTCGAGGTGCTGGTCGCCGTCGGCGAGGGGCGCAAGGACGAGCGCACCGGCCGGATGTCCGGCCGGGCCCGCGACGGCCGCCTCGTGCACTTCGCGACGGGCGCAGCCGGAGCGAACGGCCGGCCCGGTGACGCGGGTTCCCTCGCCGGGTCGATCCGCCCCGGCGACATCGTGCACACCAGGGTCACCTACGCCGCGCCGCACCACCTCAACGCCGACGGCGAACCACTGTCGCACCGGCGTACCCGGGCCGGCGACGCGGCCGAGGCGGGGCGCTCCCCGCGTACGCCCGGGGTGCTGCTCGGGCTGCCAACGGTCGGCGCGCCGGCTGCGGCGCCCGCGCCGACGACCGGCTGCGCCGCCCACTGACGGCGAGGTCGGGGCCCGCCGCACGGGGCGGGCCCCGACTGCTTCCTCCCGGACGGTCAGACCGAGATCCGGCCGGCGCCCGCGCCGCCCGACACGATCGACTTCACGCTGCTCGCGCTGTCCAGGTTGTACGGCTACGGGATGCTGCGGACGCTGCCGCCGGCCCGGCCGCTGCCCGAGTCCACGAAGTGGTTGTTCCGGGCGACCGGGGTGCCCGGGCCGGAGCCGCCCTCACCCAGATGGAACGGCCGTCCGAGGGGACGGCCACCGATCAGGGCGGTGCCGGTCGGCTCAGCAGGCGACGCCGCCCAGCTTCACCGAGCCCGGCGCGGAGGCCGCGCCGTTGGCGGTGAAGCCGATGGTCACCGACGCGCCGGCGGCGAGCGACGGCGACCAGGTCGGCCCGGCGGCCGTCACCGTCGTGCCGGACTGGGTCACCGTGGCGTTCCAACCACTGGCCAGGGTCACCCCCGACGGCCAGGACCAGGTCACCGACCACGGGTTCACCGCCGCGGTGCCGGTGTTCCTCACGGTCAGCTCACCCTGGAATCCGCCCTGCCAGGCGTTGACCTGCTGGTAGGTCGCCGTGCACGCGCCCGTCGGCGGCGGCGTGGTCGGCGTCCCGGTCGGAGTCGCGGTCGGGCTGCCGGTCGGGCTCGCGGTGGGGCTGCCGGTCGGGCCGGTGCCGCCGCCCACCGGCGGGATCAGGTACGGCTGGAGGATCGCCTGCTTCGCGGTGTTGATGTTGGTCCAGTCGTCCAGCGCGATGCCGCCGGTGTCGCCGGAGTTCGGGTTCCACGACCAGTAGGTGAAGGACATCCCGTCGACCCCGGTGCCGGTGTAGGCCATCAGGTTCTCCAGCCAGACCTTGTCCCGCGGATCGGCCAACGTGGTGCCGAACTCGCCCATCATGATCGGCGCGATGTTCTGCTTGTGCAGGTAACCCCAGTACCTGTCCCAGATCGCCGGCATGTTCGCCGGGTAGTCCGGGGCCTTGAACCAGGCCTGCTCGTAGACGCTGGTGGCGTACTCGTGCGGCGAATAGACCAGCCGGTTCGCCACGTTCAGCCGGACCGGGAAGTCCTTGGCCTTCGACAGGTTGCCGCCCCACCAGCCGCAGTCCTCGTCGTTGCTGGGGTCGTTGTCCCAGACGTTCGACAGGCCGCCGCTGGGGCAACTCACCCCCTCCACGAAGATCAGCCAGTCGGGCTGCACCCCGAGGATCGCGTTGCCGGCCCGCTCGGCGGCCAGCCGCCAGTCCCGGGCGGTGTCCCCGCAGCCCCAGCAGGCGCCGGTCGCGGCCGGGTTGGTGCCCTCGGCGTGCGGCTCGTTGTGCAGGTCCGCGCCGATCACCGTCGGGTTGCCCGCGTACCGCTGGGCGAGCATCTTCCAGTCGGCGATCCAGGTCGCCTCCGAGACCGTCGAGGTGTACCAGAGTGGCGACTGCCCGGCCGAGGTCGGCCGGTGCCGGTCCAGGATGACCCGCATCCCCTTGCTGCCGGCGTAGTCGATGACCTTGTCGAGGATCTGCAACGGGGAGAGCCCGACCAGGTCCGGGTTGACGAAGTCGTTGACCCCGCTGGCCGTGGCCCCCGGCTTCAGCGCGTCGTTCGAGTACGGGATCCGCAGGGTGTTGTAGCCGAGGCTGGCCATCTTGTCGAGTTGGCCGCGCCACGGGTTGTTCGACCAGAGCCCGTGGAAGGTCTTGTTGTCGGTCTCCATGCCGAACCAGTTGATGCCGGTCAGGCGTACCGTCGCGCCGGTGCTGTCGACGATCTTGTTGCCGTTGGTGTGCAGGTAGCCGGTGCCGGTGCCGCCGACAGCGGCGGCGGCCGGTGAGGTGCTGACGGCGGTGGCGACGAGGACGCCGGCCGCGGCGGTGGCGAGCGCGGTCAGCGCGCCACCGAGGGTGGTGGGTCGGTGCATGAGGGCTCCACTTCGGATGCCCGCGCCGCGCGAGCGCCGCGGGCGGAAGGACCAAGGGAGACGGCCCGCTCGTCATCGGGTACGCGGACGAGCGTCGACGGCCGTGTCACGTGGACGGCCACTCGCGGGAAGTGCCGGCGACCTCCGACGGCGACCCGCGCCGCCGGTGCCCTCGCGCCGGTGATCGACCTGACTCTGCGCCCATTCTGATCAGCACACCTCGATGCGTCAACCGACACCGACCGCTGGCGGCCCAGGAGGGCGCTTTCCTGTTCAGGCCGGTCGCCCACCTGCCTCCCGCAGCCCCCTTGCTCCCGCCGCCCCTGCTCCCTGCTCCCGCCGCCCCGCCTCACCGAGGGTCCACGCCAAGATCGCGGTTGGGTCGCGCAAGGTCGTGCTCGATCCCGGATGTAGTGGCCTCGAACGCGCGGGGATGCCACTACAACCGGGAAGTAGCACGATCTTGGCGTGGGGCGTGGGGCGTGGGGCGTGGGGCGTGGGGCGTGGGGCGTGGGGCGTGGGGCGTGGGGCGTGGGGCGTGGGGCGTGGGGCGTGGGGCGTGGGGAAGCCCCGGTCCCCTGGTGGGACCGGGGCTTCCGGGCTGTCAGGTCAGCCGGCCTGCTCGGCCAGCTGGAGGAACTGCCGCTTGGAGGCGAGAGCCTGCTCGGCCTCCTTGATCCGGCGGGAGTCCCCGGCGGCCTGGGCCCGGGCCAGCCGATCCTCGGCCTCGGCGACCTGCGCCCGCATCTGCGCGAGCAGCGGGTTGTCCTGCGGGGTGGTGCGCCGCCAGGCCGAGTCCATGACCTCGCGGACCTTGTCGTCGACGGCTCGCAGCCGCCGCTCCAGCCCGGCGGCGGCCTCGCGCGGCACCCGGCCGGCCTCGTGCCACTGCGCCTGGATCTCCCGCAGCTTGGCCTGCGCGCCCTTCGGGTCGCCCTCGACGTCGAGCGCCTCGGCCTCGGCGAGCAGCGCCTGCTTGCGCTCCAGGTTGGCCCGCTGCTCGTTGTCGCGGGCGGAGAAGACCTCGCTGCGCCGGCTGAAGAACGCGTCCTGTGCGGCCCGGAACCGTTCCCAGAGCTTCTGCTCGGCCTCCTTGGAAGCCCGCGGGGCGGCCTTCCACTGGTTCATCAGGTCCTTGAGCTGGTTGGCGGTGGCCGCCCACTCGGTGGAGTCCTTCAGCTTCTCCGCCTCGGCGACCAGCTCCTCCTTGACCGTCTGCGCCTGCTTGCGCTGCTGGTCCAGGGAGGCGAAGTGGGCACCCCGGCGGCGGGTGAAGCCGTCCCGGGCGGCAGCGAACCGCTTCCACAGCTCACCGTCGGTCTTCTTGTCGACCCCGCGGATGGTCTTCCACTCGTCGAGGATCTCCTTGAGTCGGTCCCCGGCGGTCTTCCAGCCGGTCGACTCGGCGGCGAGCTTCTCCGCCTCCTCGACCAGGGCGGTCTTGCGGGCGAGCGCCTCGGCCCGGGCCGCGTCCTTGGCGGCGCGCGCCTCGCCGGCCTTCTCCTCGGCGACTGCGGCGAGCTTGTCCAGCCGTGCGGCCAGCGCGTCGATGTCGCCGACGACGTGCGCCTCGGCCAGTGAGGCGCGGATCCGGCGGATCGTGGTCAGCGAGTGGCCGGCGTCCGCCGCGCCCGAGTTGAGCCGGGCCTCGGTGAGATCCACCTCGGTCACCAGGTCGGCGAAGCGTCGGGCGAAGTGGGCCAGCCCTTCTTCCGGGGCCCCCGCCTGCCAGGATCCGACCACCCGCTCGCCCTCGGCGGTCTTGACGTACACGGTGCCGTCCGCGTCCACCCGTCCGAAGGCAGTCCAGTCGCTCATGTGCCCATCCTCGTTCTCCCGGCGTCGACGGGACAGCCCCCGCGATCGCCGCCACGGCGCAGCCAAGTTGCTCTCGGCATTGTCACAGGTCCGACCCCGTCCGCGTCGAGCGCCTGTCTCTGACCGTGACCATACGGTGTCCTAGCACCCACAGACAGGCTCTCTGGGGGGAGTGTCGTAATCGGACGTACGTTGTACCGTACAACGTACGAGGTGCCGGAGGTCCGGTTCCGGCCCGGTGAGGAGGAGCAGATGACGCAGTCCCACAGCCGGATGACGCCCCCGGTCGACGAGGGTTTCGTGCCCGACGCGGCCGATCTGGCCGAGCTCGACGAGTGGTTCCGCCGGTACGACGCGCTGGCCGAGGCGGGCGACGTGGCCGGCACCGCCGAGTTGGCGATGTTCCCGCTCAACACGGTCACCGACGACCCGGCCGGGGAGGGCTCCGCGCGTCAGCTCGACCGCGACGCGTACCTGGAGATGATGGGCGGGGTGCTCGGCGGCGGGGGCGACCTGCGGATGGAGTCCCGGCGTACGCCGTACTTCCTCACCCGCAGCCTCGCCGTCGTCCTCACCGAGGCCGAGTTCACCATCGACGGCGAGCGGCAGCGGGTCCGCTACGCCGACCTGCTGGTGAAGGCCGGCGGGCGGTGGCGGTTCCAGACCATGGTGCAGGGCGGCTGGGGCGGCCAGGCGGGCTGACCCGGCCGGGCCAGGGACACCGGGCGCCGCCGTGCCGATACGGTTGCCGGGTGCCCCTGGTCGCCGCCGCCGTCTGCCCCCACCCGCCGCTGATCGTGCCCGAGCTGGCCGGCGCCGCCGCGCCCGAGCTGGACGGGCTCCGCGCCGCCTGCGACGCCGCCGTCGCCGGGCTCCTGGACTCGGGCGCCCACCGGATCGTGGTGGTCGGCGACGGACCCGAGACCCGGTCCTACGGCTTCCCCTTCCACGGTTCGCTCGCTCCTTGGGGGGCCGCCGTGGAGGTCTTTCTCGGGAGTCCACGCCCGGACCGGCCGGAGTCGCTGCCGCTGAGCCTGACCATCGGGGCGTGGCTGCTGCGCCACAGCCCGACCGGCCCGTCGTCGGTGGCCCGGATGCACGCCCTGGCCGCCGACGCCGACCCGGCGGAATGCGCCGCGCTCGGCGGCGGCTGGCGCAGCGACGTCGACTGGGGGCTGCTGGTGATGGGGGACGGGTCCGCCTGCCGCGGCCCGAAGGCACCCGGCTACGACGACCCGCGCGCCGAGGCGTACGACGACGCGGTCGCCCGGGCCCTGGCCGACGCGGACGCCGAGGCCCTGCTCGGCCTGGACCCGCGCCTCTCGACGGAGCTGAAGGCCGCCGGGCGGGCGCCGTGGCAGGTGCTGGCCGGGGCGGCCCGCGCGGCGGGCGGCGACTGGCGCGGCGAGCTGCGCCACTACTCGGCCCCCTACGGCGTTGCCTACTTCGTGGCGTCCTGGGAGCGGGTGTGAGCGGCACCGTCGTGGCCGTGGTGGGGCCGACCGCCGCCGGCAAGTCGGCGCTGAGCATCGCCCTCGCGCACGCGCTCGACGGCGAGGTGGTCAACGCCGACTCGATGCAGCTCTACCGGGGCATGGACATCGGCACCGCCAAGCTCACCCCCGCCGAGCGTGCGGGCGTGCCGCACCACCTGCTCGACATCTGGGCGGTCACCGAACCGGCCAGCGTCGCCGAGTACCAGAAGCTGGCCCGCGCGGCGGTCGACGACATCCTCGCCCGGGGCAGGGTGCCGCTGCTGGTCGGCGGCTCGGGGCTCTACGTGCGGGCGGTGCTGGAGCAGTTCGAGTTCCCCGGCACCGACCCGGCGGTGCGGGAGCGGCTGGAGGGGGAACTGGCCGCCGTCGGTCCCGCACCGCTGTACGCGCGGCTGCGCGAGGCCGACCCGGCCGCGGCGGCGAGCATCCTGCCCGGCAACGGCCGGCGGATCGTGCGGGCCCTGGAGGTGATCGAGCTGACCGGCGCGCCGTTCACCGCCTCCCTGCCGCAGCCCACGCCGTACTACCCGGCGGTGCAGCTCGGCGTCGACCTGGACACCGCGCTGCTGGACGAGCGCATCGCGCTGCGGGTGGACCGGATGTGGGCCGACGGACTGGTCGCCGAGACGCGGACGCTCGTCGGGCGCGGCCTCGCCGAGGGGCGTACCGCCAGCCGGGCGCTCGGCTACCAGCAGGTGCTGCGCTTCCTCGCCGGCGAGACGACCGAGGCGGAGGCGCACGACGAGACGGTCCGGGCGACCCGCCGCTTCGTCCGCCGGCAGCGCTCCTGGTTCCGCCGCGACCCGCGCATCCACTGGCTGGACTCGGCCTCACCCACGTTCATCGACACTGCGCTGCGGATGGTCGCCGAGCATCGGCAATGATGGGGGCGTGGAGTTCACCAAGGGCCACGGCACCGGCAACGACTTCGTCATCCTGCCCGACCCGGACGGCACGCTGGACCTGACGCCGGGGCTGGTCGCGGCGATCTGCGACCGGCGCCGGGGCATCGGCGGCGACGGCGTGCTGCGCGTCGTACGGGCCGGCAGACACCCCGAGGGCGCCGGCCTGGCCGGCGAGGCCGAGTGGTTCATGGACTACTGGAACTCCGACGGCTCGTTCGCCGAGATGTGCGGCAACGGCGCCCGGGTCTTCGTCCGCTACCTGCTGGAGACCGGGCTGGCCACGCCGTCCGGCGCGGCGTTGCCGGTGGCCACCCGGGCCGGCGTCGTGCGCGCGCGGGTCGAGGCCGACGCCATCGCCGTCGAGATGCGCCGCCCCCGGGTGTACGACGCCTCGGTCGCCACCCTGGGCGGGCTGACCCTGCCCGGCGCGGCGGTGGACGTCGGCAACCCGCACCTGGTCTGCGCGCTCCCCGCCGGGCTGGAACTGGCCGGCCTCGACCTCACCCGCGCGCCCGAGTTCGACCCGGCGGTCTTCCCGGCCGGGGTGAACGTCGAGTTCACCGCCCCGGGCGAGCCGGTCGCCGACACCGACGGGCACGTGCTGATGCGGGTGTACGAGCGCGGTTCGGCCGAGACCCTCTCCTGCGGCACCGGGGCCTGCGCGGTCGGCGCGGTGGCGCTGCGCGACGCCGGCCTCGACACCGGCACGGTGGCGGTCGACGTCCCCGGCGGCCGCCTCACGGTCACGGTGACGGAGGACTCCTGCTGGCTCTCCGGCCCGGCCGTCCTGGTCGCCACCGGCAACCTCGCCCCGGCCGCCCTGCACCCCTGACAGTCCCCCTTCGGCCCTCCCGTCCCCGCAGGGCGGGTGCGGGGACGGGAGCGCGCTGTCAGGGGGTGGCGGAGGCGTTGGCGGCGATCTCGGGGAGGTCGGCCGGGCCCGGGTCGGCGGCCGGGGGCGGGGTGGCCGCCGGGTTCTGGGCCGCGGCGCGCACGGCCGCCGCGACGGCGGGGGCGACCCGGGAGTCGAAGACGCTCGGCACGATCACCGTGGGGTTGATCTTGTCCTCGCCGACCACGTCGGCGATCGCCCGGGCGGCGGCGATTGCCATCTCCTCGGTGAACTCCTCGGCGTGCGCGTCCAGCATGCCCCGGAACACGCCGGGGAAGGCGAGCACGTTGTTGATCTGGTTGGGCTGGTCCGAGCGGCCGGTGGCGACCACGGCGGCGTGCTTGCGCGCCTCCCGCGGGTCGACCTCCGGGTCGGGGTTGGCCAGCGCGAAGACGATCGCGCCCTTGGCCATGGTGGCGATGTCGTCGCCGGTCAGCAGGTTCGGCGCGCTCACCCCGATGAAGACGTCCGCGTCCCGCACCGCCCCGGGCAGGTCGCCGGAGTAGTTCTCCCGGTTGGTGTTCTCCGCCAGCCACTGCCAGGCCGGGTTGAGTCCGCTCTGGCCGCGGTGCAGGGCGCCCTGCCGGTCGTACGCGATGATGTCGCCCACGCCCTGGCGCAGCAGCAGCTTCATGATCGCGGTGCCGGCCGCGCCGGCTCCGGAGACCACGACCCGGACGTCCGCGAGCTGCTTGCCCACGACGCGCAGCGCATTGGTCAGCGCGGCGAGCACGCAGATCGCGGTGCCGTGCTGGTCGTCGTGGAAGACCGGGATGTCCAGCGCCTCCCGCAGCCGGGCCTCGATCTCGAAGCAGCGCGGCGCGGCGATGTCCTCCAGGTTGATCCCGCCGTACGCGGGGGCGATCGCCTTGACGATCTGCACGATCTCGTCGGTGTCCTGGGTGTCGAGGACCACCGGCCAGGCGTCCACCCCGCCGAAGCGCTTGAACAGCGCCGCCTTGCCCTCCATCACCGGCAGCGACGCCGCCGGCCCGAGGTTGCCCAGGCCCAGCACGGCCGAGCCGTCGCTGACCACGGCGACGGTGTTGCGCTTGATGGTCAGCCGCCGGGCGTCCGCCGGGTTCTCCGCGATCGCCATGCAGACCCGGGCCACCCCCGGGGTGTACGCGCGGGACAGCTCGTCGCGGGTGCGCAGGGACACCTTCGAGTGGACCTCGATCTTGCCGCCCAGGTGCAGCAGGAACGTGCGGTCGGAGACCTTGCGCACGTCCACGCCGTCGAGGGCGGTCAGCGCGTCGACCACCTGGTCGGCGTGGCCGGTGTCGGCGGTGTCGCAGGTGAGGTCGACGATCACGTGGGTCGGGTCGGAGTCGACCACGTCGAGTGCGGTGACGATCGCGCCGGCCTCGCCGACGGATGTGGTGAGCCGGCCGATGGAGGAGGCGTCCGCGGGCACCGCGATCCGGATCGTGATCGAGAATCCGGCACTCGGAAGTCGGGTGATGGCCACGCGGTTCCCTCCGTCGACGCTGAGCGGCTCGTCAGCATTTCTACTCGCCCGTCGGGGCCGACGGGCACCCGGCCCCGCTTTTCAGGGGGTTCGGCACGGGCATATAGCGGGTGCGCCCGGCGTTGGCACATGTCAGGATTGCTTCCTACGTGACCAAACGGACAGGAGACTCAGTTTGCGAGACCAGGAGACCTACGTTCCCTACGAGGACGACGAGCTCGACGCCACCACCGGTGAGTTCGAGCTGTCGGAGCGGCAGGCGCTACGGCGGGTCCCCGGCCTCTCCACCGAGCTCACCGACATCACCGAGGTCGAGTACCGCCAGCTGCGGCTGGAGCGGGTCGTCCTGGTCGGTGTCTGGACCGAGGGCACGCAGGACGACGCCGAGAACTCCCTCACCGAGCTCGCGGCGCTGGCCGAGACGGCCGGCTCGCAGGTGCTCGAGGGGCTGATCCAGCGCCGCAACCGGCCCGACCCGGCCACCTACATCGGCCGGGGCAAGGTCGACGACCTCGGCGCGGTGGTGCTGCACACCGGCGCCGACACGGTGATCTGCGACGGTGAGCTGTCGCCGTCGCAGCTGCGGAACCTGGAGCAGCGCACCAAGGTCAAGGTGGTCGACCGGACGGCGCTGATCCTCGACATCTTCGCCCAGCACGCCAAGAGCAAGGAAGGCAAGGCGCAGGTCGAGCTGGCCCAGCTCGAATACCTGCTGCCGCGTCTGCGCGGTTGGGGTGAGACCCTCTCCCGGCAGACCGGTGGCTCCGGCCGTGGCGGCGGTGCCGGCGGCGGCGTGGGCCTGCGCGGTCCCGGTGAGACCAAGCTGGAGACCGACCGGCGCCGGATCCGCACCCGGATCTCCCGGCTGCGCCGCGAGATCAAGGGCATGCGGACGGTACGCCAGACCAAGCGCGCCCGCCGCTCCCGCAACGCCGTCCCGGCGGTGGCGATCGCCGGCTACACCAACGCCGGCAAGTCCAGCCTGCTCAACCGGCTCACCGGGGCCGGTGTGCTGGTGGAGAACGCGCTCTTCGCCACCCTGGACCCGACCACCCGCAGGGCGACCACCTCCGACGGTCGGCTCTACACCCTGTCGGACACGGTCGGCTTCGTCCGGCACCTGCCGCACCAGATCGTCGAGGCGTTCCGCTCGACCCTGGAGGAGGTCGCCGAGGCAGACCTGGTGGTGCACGTGGTGGACGGCACCCACCCGGATCCGGAGGAGCAGGTCCGCGCGGTCCGCGAGGTCCTCTCCGAGGTCGGCGCCGACCGGCTGCCGGAGCTGCTGGTGGTCAACAAGACCGACGCCACCGACTCCGAGACGTTGCTGCGGCTCAAGCGGCTCTGGCCGGAGGCGGTCTTCGTCTCCGCACACAGCGGGCGTGGGGTCGACGGGCTGCGTGAGGCCATCGAGGAGCGGCTGCCCCGCCCCGCGGTGGAGGTCCGCGCCGTGCTCCCGTACGACCGGGGGGACCTGGTCGCCCGGGTGCACCGGCAGGGTGAGGTGCTGAGCGCCTCCCACCTGGCCGAGGGCACCCTGCTGCACGTACGGGTCGGCGAGGCGCTCGCCGCCGAGCTGGCCCCGTACGCGGCGGCGGCGGAGCACGCGGGCGTCGGGGCGCGATAGCGCTCCCGGCGTCACCCGGACGCAACACGGGGCATGCGACACTGGCGCAATGCGCCGCGCTGTTTCCTCGGTCACGGTTGCCCTCAGCCTGCTGGGGGCGATCGTGGCGTGTCCCGGTGCCGCCACGGCGGCGCAGGCCGCCCCCGCGCCCAAGAAGCGCTGCACCGTCGAGGACCCGCGGCTGGACGAGCTGTCCGGGCTGGTCGCCACGAAGACCGGCTACATCGTGATCAACGACGGCTCGTTGCAGGAGAACCGCAAGCGGGTCTTCTACCTCGACACGAAGTGCAGGATCGCCAAGGAGCCGGTCCGCTACTCGGGGGCCGGCCCCTTCGACACCGAGGACCTCGCCGTCTCGCCGGACGGCAAGACCCTCTGGATCGCCGACATCGGTGACAACCCGGGCAAGGAGCGACGCAGCCGGATCGCGGTCTGGACGATGCCGATCGGTGGCGGCAAGCAGCCGGTGCTGCACCGGTTGACGTACCCGGAGCAGAAGCCGCACGACGCCGAGGCGCTGCTGGTCGGCGCCGACAACCTGCCCCTGGTGATCACCAAGGTGCCCAGCGGCAAGGCGGAGATCTACACCCCGACGGCGAAGCTGAAGAGCAGTGGCGACACCGTGCCGGTGCCGATGAAGAAGGTCGGCGAGATCGCACTGCCGGAGACCAGCACCGACAATCCGTTGAACATCTTCGGCCGGGTGGCGATCACCGGTGCGGCCCGTTCACCCGACGGCGCGAAGGTGGTGCTGCGCACCTACGCCGACGCCTTCGAGTACGACGTCACCGGCGACGACATCGTCGGGGCGCTGACCACCGGCAAGCCCCGGGTGACCCCGCTGGCCGACCCGTTCGGTGAGGCCATCTCCTACAGCCCCGACGGCAAGACCTTCCTCACCGTCTCCGACGCCGGGGAACTGGCCGCCGACGACCCGATCGACATCCTGGCGTACACGCCGTCGACCTCGGGGGCGGAGGCGCTGGCCGGCGCGGACGACGCGAAGAAGCCGGCGGCGGAGAAGTCCTGGTTCGACACGCTCAGCCTGGACCAGATCACGTACCTGATCGCTGCGGTCGGCGTGCTCGGCGCGCTCCTGGTCGGCGCGGGCATCGTCGGGATCCTGCGGTCCCGGCGCAGGCCCGCCCCGGTCGACACCGGACGCGCCGCCGACGATCCGGAGCGCGACGATCCGTTCCCGTCCGGCGCGGTCGACCGGGGGGACGACGGTGCCGGCGGTGCGCGTGGCGGCGTCTACGGTGGCGTGCCCGCCGGTGGTGGCGTCTACGGCGCTCCGCCGGCAGCCGGTGCGCCCGCCCGTCCGCCGGCCGGCGGCGCGGTCTACGGCGGCGCCCGTCCCGGCGGCGCGGCACCCGGCGGCGGCGCCCCGGGCGGTCGTCCCGGTGGCGGGGTGTACGGCGGTGCCCGCCCGGCCGGCGGTGCGGTCTACGGCGGGACGCCGGGCGGCCCTCCCCCGGGCGGCGGCGCTCCGCGTGGTGGTGTTCCGGCTGGTCCGCCCGGTGTCGCTCCGCGTGGTGGCGGCCCGGCTGCTCCGCCCGCTGGTCCGCGCGGTGCCGCACCGAACGGGGCCGCGCCCCGGGGTGGCGGCGTGTACGGCGGTGGCGGCCGGGCCGAGCCCCCGCGCCGCGAGCCGGGCCCGCGTGATCCCCGTTCCGCCCATCGCCGCGACGAGGGGTACGACGACCGGCACGGCTACGGCCAGCCGCCGGGTCGGGAGCACCGCGGCGAGCGTTACTGAGCCGCAGACGGCGGGGCCGCGTCGGCCAGCAGCGGGCTGACACGACGACGGGGTGGTCGCTTCGGCAGCGGCCACCCCGTCGTGTCGGTACGGGTCAGATCCGGCGCAGCACCGCGACGACCCGCCCCATGATGGTGGCGTCGTCGCCGGGGATCGGGTCGAAGGCCGGGTTCTGCGGCATCAGCCAGACGTGTCCGTCGCGCCGGCGGTACGTCTTGACGGTCGCCTCGCCGTCGAGCATGGCGGCCACGATGTCGCCGGCCTCGGCGGTCGGCTGCTGCCGGACCACCACCCAGTCGCCGTCGCAGATCGCCGCGTCGAGCATCGAGTCGCCCTTGACCTGGAGCATGAAGACCTCGCCCTCACCCACCAGCTCGCGGGGGAGCGGGAAGACGTCCTCCACCGCCTGCTCGGCGAGGATCGGCCCACCGGCGGCGATCCGGCCCAGCATCGGCACGTACGCCGGGGCGGGGCGTTGCGATCGGCTCAGCTCGTCGTCGGCGTCGCTGGGGGCACGGACGTCCACCGCGCGCGGCCGGTTGGGGTCGCGGCGCAGGAAGCCCTTCTTCTCCAGCTCCTTGAGCTGGTAGGCGACGCTGGACGGGGAGACCAGGCCGACGGCCTCACCGATCTCGCGCACGCTCGGCGGGTAGCCCTGGCGCTCGACCCAGCTGCGGATGAACTCCAGGATCCGCCGCTGGCGGGCGGTGAGGTCGACCGTGGCCGGGTCGGGGAAGCTGCTGACCACCGGGGTGACCTGGCGCACCGCCGGCTGTGCCGCCCGGCTGCGCGTGGTGCGGGGACGCCGAGTGGCCGGCGGACCCGCCTCGGCGATCGGCTGCGGCTTCTTCTGCCGGCTGGCCCGGTCCTCGGTCACGTCCGTCCTCCCTGGTCGGCGCTGGGTGCCTTGGCGGCTCGTGGTGCGTACGGGGGTGTCGCGGTGCCGGGCCCGACGTCGCGTGACGCGCCCGGTCGTTCATGACCGTATAGGTGAGATCGGTCATTTTCAAACATCTGTACGACCTGCCGTCGGCGTGTCGGTGCGGAAATCCTGGAAACTCGAACGTGCGTTCTGATAAATGGTACGTCCTCGTCGAACTCCTGTTCGACCGGCACGTCCTTTCGGTTCGGCCGTCCGGTTTCCCCGGGCCGTGGCCGGACGGGCGGTAACCTCCGGCGGGCCCGGGCGGTTGGGTCTGTCGGCGGCGCGGTGGGGTGACCCGCCGTTGGGCTGTGGTGCCGCCGCCGGCCAGTCACCGGGGTGACGCGCCGAACGCGCCGCCCAACTTGACCGCGCTCGGTCGGCCGCCTACGGTCAACCCCTAGATGTAGTAGTCACATGGGCGTAAGTCGCCTACAGGTTGGGTTCGACTACCGACCGCACTCCCGTACCGTCGACGACGGCGACGGTCACCGAAGGTGGCCCCGCCGGGTCGACGCGTGCCCGGAGTCGGGCGGCGCGGGCCCGCGGTCGATCAAGGAGGTCAGGCGATGCGGTGTCCGTACTGCCGACACGCCGACTCCCGGGTGGTCGACTCCCGCGAGGCCGACGACGGGCAGCTGATCCGCCGCCGCCGGTCCTGCCCGGAGTGCGGCAAGCGGTTCACCACCGTCGAGGAGGCGGTGCTCGCGGTGGTCAAGCGCAGCGGGGTGACCGAGCCGTTCAGCCGGACGAAGATCGTCGGCGGGGTGCGCAAGGCGTGCCAGGGCCGGCCGGTCGACGAGGACTCGATCGCGCTGCTCGCGCAGAAGGTCGAGGAGACCGTGCGGGCCAAGGGGGCGGCCGAGATCCCGAGCCACGAGGTGGGGCTGGCGATCCTGGGCCCGTTGCGGGACCTGGACGAGGTCGCCTATCTCCGCTTCGCCAGCGTCTACCGGTCCTTCGACTCGCTCGCCGACTTCGAGCGTGAGATCGAGACGCTGCGGGCCGCCGCGCGCGCCCGGGCGGCCGACGCGGTCGAGGCCGCCGGCCGTACCAGTTGAGTTTTTCGGATTTCTGACAAGTGACGATGCGCGGCGGGTGACCGCGCAGACGAGGGGGCGGATGAGATGGCGGGGGACGACGTGACAACGAGCCGGTCGCGGGCGGCCAGGAACGGCGCGGCGGTGACGGGGCTGAAGGTGCAGCGGGTCTGGACGACCGAGGGGGTGCACCCGTACGACGAGGTGGCGTGGGAGCGCCGCGACGTCGTGATGACGAACTGGCGGGACGGCTCGATCAACTTCGAGCAGCGCGGGGTGGAGTTCCCCGAGTCCTGGAGCGTCAACGCGGCCAACATCGTGACCACCAAGTACTTCCGGGGCGCGGTGGGGACCCCGGAGCGGGAGTGGTCGCTCAAGCAGCTGATCGACCGGGTGGTCACCACCTACCGCAAGGCCGGTGAGGAGCACGGCTACTTCGCCAATCCGGCGGACGCGGAGGTCTTCGCCCACGAGCTGACCTGGATGCTGCTGCACCAGGTGTTCAGCTTCAACTCGCCGGTCTGGTTCAACGTCGGCACGCCGTCGCCGCAGCAGGTCAGCGCCTGCTTCATCCTGGCTGTCGACGACTCGATGGACTCCATCCTGGACTGGTACAAAGAGGAGGGCCTGATCTTCAAGGGCGGCTCCGGCTCCGGGGTCAACCTGTCCCGGATCCGGTCCTCCCGGGAGCTGCTCTCCTCCGGCGGCAACGCCTCCGGCCCGGTCAGCTTCATGCGCGGCGCGGACGCCTCCGCCGGCACCATCAAGTCCGGCGGCGCCACCCGGCGCGCCGCGAAGATGGTCATCCTCGACGTGGACCACCCGGACATCCAGGAGTTCGTGGTCACCAAGGCGCGCGAGGAGGACAAGATCCGCGCGCTGCGCGACGCCGGCTTCGACATGGACCTCGGCGGCAACGACATCGTCAGCGTGCAGTACCAGAACGCCAACAACTCCGTCCGGGTCTCCGACGAGTTCATGACGGCGGTGGAGAACGGCGGCGGCTTCGACCTGCGCGGCCGGCTCGACGGGCAGACCATCGAGACGATCGACGCCAAGGAGCTGTTCCGCAGCATCTCCCAGGCCGCCTGGGAGTGCGCCGACCCCGGCCTGCAGTACGACGACACCATCAACGACTGGCACACCTGCCCGGAGACCGGGCGGATCACCGCGTCGAACCCGTGCTCGGAGTACCTGCACCTGGACAACTCCTCGTGCAACCTGGCCTCGCTGAACCTGATGAAGTTCCTCCGCGCCGACGGCGGCTTCGAGGTGGAGAAGTTCGTCCGGTCGGTCGAGTTCGTCATCACCGCGATGGACATCTCGATCTGCTTCGCCGACTTCCCGACCGAGAAGATCGGCGAGACCACCCGCGCCTACCGGCAGCTCGGCATCGGGTACGCCAACCTGGGCGCGCTGCTGATGGCCTCGGGCCTGCCGTACGACTCGGAGCAGGGCCGCTCGGTCGCCGCGGCGATCACCTCGCTGATGACCGGCACCGCGTACCGCCGATCGGCCGAGCTCGCCGCCATCGTCGGCGCGTACGACGGCTACGCCCGCAACGCCGAGCCGCACAAGCGGGTCATGCGTAAGCACGCCGCCGCCAACGACGCGATCAAGCCGGCCGGCACGGTCGCCACCGCCATCCAGCGGGAGGCGACGAAGCAGTGGACCGAGGGCAACAAGGTCGGTGACAAGCACGGCTGGCGCAACTCGCAGGCCAGCGTGCTCGCCCCGACCGGCACCATCGGCCTGATGATGGACTGCGACACCACCGGCGTCGAGCCGGACCTGGCGCTGGTCAAGTTCAAGAAGCTGGTCGGCGGCGGGTCGATGCAGATCGTCAACCAGACCGTGCCACGCGCCCTGCGTAGCCTCGGCTACCCCGAGGAGCAGGTCGAGGCGATCGTCGAGCACATCGCCGACCACGGCCACGTGGTGGACGCCCCCGGCCTCAAGCCGGAGCACTACCCGGTCTTCGACTGCGCCATGGGCGAGCGTTCCATCGCCCCGATGGGACACGTACGGATGATGGCGGCCGTGCAGCCGTTCATCTCCGGCGCCATCTCCAAGACGGTCAACATGCCGGAGGCGGCCACCGTCGAGGACGTCGAGAAGATCTACTTCGAGGGTTGGAAGCTCGGCCTGAAGGCGCTGGCGATCTACCGGGACAACTGCAAGGTCGGCCAGCCGCTCTCGGTGGCCAAGCCGAACAAGGCAGCTTCCTCCGCCGAGGCCCCGGCCGAGGTGGAGAAGGTGGTCGAGAAGGTCGTCGAGTACCGCCCGGTGCGCAAGCGGCTGCCGAAGAAGCGCCCGTCGCAGACGGTCAGCTTCTCCGTCGGCGGCGCCGAGGGTTACCTCACCGCGTCGTCCTACCCGGACGACGGCCTCGGCGAGGTCTTCCTCAAGATGTCGAAGCAGGGCTCCACCCTGGCCGGCGTGATGGACGCCTTCTCGGTGGCCATCTCCATCGGCCTGCAGTACGGCGTCCCGCTGGAGACGTACGTCAGCAAGTTCACCAACATGCGCTTCGAGCCGGCCGGCATGACCGACGACCCGGACGTGCGGATGGCGGCCTCGGTGATGGACTACATCTTCCGTCGCCTGGCGCTGGACTTCCTGCCGTACGAGCGCCGCGCCGAACTGGGCATCTTCACCGCCAAGGAGCGGGCCGCCCAGTTGCGGGCCGAGGCCGAGGCGGAGGCCGGGGCCGACCTGACCGCGATGGCGTCCTCGGCCCCCGTCGCGACGCCGGAGCCGAAGACCGGCCCGGTCGCCCAGCCGGCGCAGGAGGTCGCCGCCGTCGCCGCCGTCAAGCCGGCGCCGGCCGTGGGCTCCTCCACCGAACTGCTGGAGGCCGTGATCGGCAAGGCCGCCGACGCGCCGCTCTGCTTCACCTGCGGCACGAAGATGCGCCCGGCCGGTAGCTGCTACGTCTGCGAGGGCTGCGGCTCCACCAGCGGTTGCAGCTGACGTACGACGATGCGCGGCCCGGGCGGTGTGCCCGGGCCGCGCGCCATCGACCGGCACAACATGCGGGAAGTCGGGGTGTTCGAGGGCATCGGACACCCCGACTTCCCGTATCCCGGGTGGATCACCGGCGCCGGGGGTCGGCGGGTGGTCCGGCGAGGTGCGATCCTGTGGGCGTGACGGCAGCCGACATCTATCGCACCTTCGCCAGCCGGGAGGCGTCCGGCGTGTCACCGGCGTACGAGCGCCTGGCGCTGGCGGTGTCCCGCGACGCCGAACTGCTCGCGCTGATCGAGACGCTTCCGCCGGCCAAGCGGCAGCCGAACCTGCTGTTCGCGGTGGTCCGGCTGCTCGGTGGTCCGGTCGAGGACGCCGCCGCCTTCCGTGCCCACGTCCTGGCGAACTGGCCGGCGATCGAGGCGGAGGTCCTGACCAGGGCGACGCAGACGAACGAGGCCGGCCGGTGCGCCGTCCTGCTTCCGGTGCTCGCCGCGCTGCCCCAGCCGATCGCGCTGCTGGAGGTCGGCGCGTCCGCCGGCCTCTGCCTCTACCCCGACCGGTACGCGTACCGTTACGACAGCCACCTCCTGGGCGACGGTGAGCCGGTCCTCGACTGCACGCTCACCGGCAGCGCGCCCCCGACCCGCGTGCCCACCGTGGCGTGGCGGGCCGGACTGGATCTCAATCCGCTCGACGTGACCGACGCGGACGACGTCGCGTGGCTGGACGCCCTCATCTGGCCGGAGCATGCCCATCGCCGGGCACGGCTGCGGGCGGCGGCGAACGTCGTCGCGGCCGATCCGCCGCTGCTCGTCCGCGGTGACCTGGTGGACGACCTGCCGGCACTGGCCGCGCTGGCACCATCCGGTGCGACGCTTGTGGTGTTCCACACCTCGGTGCTGTACCAGGTACCGGCGCAACGGCGCGCCGCCTTCGTCGACCTGGTTCGTAGGCTGCCCGGGCACTGGATCGCGACCGAGGACCGGCGGGTGCTGCGCCACGACGGGCTGCCCGAGCCGCCGGGCGAGGGGTTCCACAACGTGCTCTCGCTGGACGGCACGCCACTCGCGTGGGTCCGCGGGCACGGGCAGGCCGTGACCTGGTTGGGTTAGCCCGCCGACGACTCGGTGACGAGCTTGTTCAGCGCGTCGGCTACCGCGTGAGGTGGGCGAGGAAGGTGGACCATGCCGGCCCGTCGAAGCGAAGGGTCGGGCCGGAAGGGTCCTTGCTGTCGCGGACTTCGATCGTCCCGACGATGTACCTGGCCTCGACGCAGGCACCGTTGCTGCCGCTCCGGGTGCTCTTACGCCACTGCGAGTCCACGGTCCGCCCCCTACTCGTTGCGCCTCGCGTCCCGGATCTCCTCGATCATCGCGGTCGAGTCCGTGGGCGACAAGGCCGCGCCGCGCAGGCTGTTGAAGATGACTGTACAGCGGCGGACATCCTCGCCCTCGGCGTAGAGGTCACCCGTGATGCCCTCGACGTAGACCACTCCTGGTCCGTTGCCGAAGTTCAGGATATGGAAGCTGGACAGCATGGACGCGTAGGCGCCTTCCCGGAACGGAATCACCTGGACTGTCACATTCCAGTGCTTGCCGGCGTCGAGCAGGGCGGCCAACTGATCGGCCATGATCTCCGCGCCGCCGATCTTCCGGTGCAGGACCGCTTCGTCCAGCACCGCTACGAGCCGCAGCTTCCCCGAGGTGATCAGCTCTTGCCGCTGCATCCGTACGGCGACGCGTCGCTCGACCGCCTCAGGCGAGGGTTCGAAGGCGTCCTCGCTTGTCATGGCCCGTGCGTAGTCCGCCGTCTGGAGCAGTCCCGGCACGACCAAGGTCTCGAAGTTGTGTACCTCCTCGGCGGCGGACTCCAAGCCGATGTACTGGCGGTACGACGACGGTAGGTCGCCGTACTTGGCCCACCAGCCTCGCTGCTTGCCGCTCTTCGCCATCGACAGCAGCGTGTCCCGCAGCCCGGCGTCGGTTACGCCGTAGCGATCCATCAGGGCATTGAGGGCGGGTCCCTTGATCCCAACACGTCCGGCCTCGATGCGCCGAAGTGTGCTCGCTGAGACTTCGATGACGTCCCGCCCGGTCTGGTCCTGGCGGCTGTGGCGGCGGGTCTGTCGATGTGGCTCGACGCTGCCCTGCCGCGCCCGCCATCGCATACCGATCCGTCGCGGCCACTGGCCGGGGGAGGACCAGGCATGACCGAGCATCAGGTGAACCAGCTCCTGGCGATCCATCGGCCCGGTCCCGACGGGCTCTGTGTCGGCTGCCGGCGGTGGTGGGCGCGGCTTTCTCCGTACCCCTGCTATCAAGCGGAATGGGCGTGCCGCCGGCAAGCCCGCGCGACCACCCTGCGTTTCCTGGGTGGCGGCTCGTGACCACCCACGGGCCGGTCCTTCCGGTGTGGACCTGCGGTGGCTGCAACGGGCCGTGGCCCTGCGCGACCCGGCGCAAGGAGTTGGCGGCGGAGTTCGACGGTGCCCCGGTCTCGCTGGCGCTCTACATGGGCTCCTACCTGGTCTCCGCCGCCGAGGACCTGACCTGGGTGCCGGCGGGGCTGTTGCACCGCCGCTTCCTGGGCTGGATCCGGTGAGCGTGATCCGGTCGGGCGGTGCCAGGTAGGGTCGCGCGGGTGAGTGTCGTCCTCTTCACCCTCGGCGGGACCATCGCGATGGCCGGGGTCGGCCCGGGGGAGAAGGCGGTGGTGACCCGGCTGACCGGGGCGGAACTGGTCGCCGCCGTACCCGGACTCGACACGGTCGGCGAGGAGTTGGACGTGCGCGACGCGCTCGCCGTGCCCAGCGCCGACCTGACGTACCGCCGGCTGCTGGACGTGGTCGACGCCGCGTCGCGGGCGGTGGCCGAGGGCGCGACCGGCGTCGTCGTCACCCAGGGCACCGACACCCTGGAGGAGACCGCCCACCTCGCCGACCTGGTCTGGCCGCACGCCGCGCCGCTGGTCTTCACCGGCGCCATGCGCAACCCCACCCTGGCCGGGGCCGACGGCCCGGCCAACCTGCTCGCGGCGGTCCGGGTCGCCGCGTCCGCCGAGGCCCGCGACCTGGGGGTGCTGGTCGTCGCCAACGACGAGATCCACGCCGCCCGCTGGGTCCGCAAGACCCACAGCACCAGTACGGCCACCTTCGCCTCCCCGAACGCCGGGCCGCTCGGCCACGTCGTGGAGGGTCGGGTACGCCTGCTCACCCGGCCGCCCCGGCACGCGCCGCTGCCGCCGGTCGACCCGGCGCGACTGGACGCCACCCGGGTAGCCCTGCACACGGTTACTTTCGACGACGACGGCTGGCTGCTCGACGGGCTGGCCGACCGCCGCCACGGCCTGGTCGTCGCCGGATACGGCGTCGGGCACGTGCCGTCCGCGCTCGCCCCGGTGCTCGGCGCGCTCACCGAACGGATGCCGGTCGTGCTGACCTCCCGCACCGGCGCCGGTCCGGTGCTGCGGCACACCTACGGCGCGGTCGGCTCGGAGACCGACCTGCAACGGCGGGGCCTGGTCAACGGCGGGCTGCTCGACCCGTACAAGGCGGTGGTGCTGCTGCGGACGCTGCTCGCCGCCGGCGCGGGACGCGACGAGGTGGCCGCCGCCTTCGCCCGGCACGGCTGACCGGCGGTGGCGCACGGGCCCGACGATGCCTCCCGGCGGCCGGCCCGGGGCGTCCAGCTCCGTAGAATCGCCGCGATGAGTGGCGTGCGACGACCCCTGGCGGACCGGCCGTTGACCGAGCCGCACCCGTCGCGGCTGCCGCCGGAGCACCCCGACCGGGCGCGGATCCTCGCCGCGCACGCCGCCGCGCTGGCCGCCGGGGAGGCTGGCTACCTCGACCCGTCCAGCGGGCTCTTCGTGCTCAGCGCCGCCTTCCTGGCCCGTCGGGGCACCTGCTGCGGCCGGGGCTGCCGGCACTGCCCGTACGTCGACGACTGACAGGTGAGGTGGTGCCGACGTCGGCCCGGCGTCACGGTGCCCGGATACCGGGGCGCAGCACCAGCGGACTACCGCTGCGGCCGAGTTGGTCGTACGGTGTCCGACGGACAACCGGCGGGCCCGCCCGCCGACGATCGCGGAGGTTCCCGTGCGTGTGCGGATCTGGCTGGGTGCCGCAGCAATCCTGCTGACCGCCGGCTGCGCCGGTGATCCCGCGCCGGTGGCCGTGCCACCCGTGGAGCCGGTGACCGTCGAGGTGGCCGCCGCCTCCTCCGGCGGGGCCTGCACGCTGCTGGACTTCGCGGTGATCGAGGAGCACACCGGCGTCCGCTTCGACGTGGCGGCGGCGAGCGACCGCAAGGACACCCGCACCTGCGTGGTACGCGCCGAGGGCGCCACCCTGCCGGAGCTGACCCTGACCGTCACCGACACCTCGATCGACGTGGCGAGCTTCCACGCCGACGTGCTGCCGAAGGGCGCGACGAAGGTGTCGAAGCTGGGCCGGGCCGCCTACCGCCGGTCGGTGGCGAAGACGGCCAAGCAGGGCCCGGCGGCCGAGGTGGGCTGGCTGGCCACCGACAAACGGCTGGCCACCCTGCGCTGGACGTGTGAGCGCGGCGCGGCGAAGGCCGACGCGGAGGAGTTGACCGGCAAGCTGGTCGACCTGGCCGGGAAGATCGACACCCGCGCTCTGTGAGGCCGGGGCGACAGGCCGACCAGCCGGGCCGACCGTCGTCAGTGCGCGGCGACGAACACCCGGGAGGCGACCTCGCGGGGCAGTCGGATCCGCTCACCGGAGCGGTCGATGGACACCCCGTCCCGCTCCTGGGCGACGGTGACCGTGGCGCCCGGGTCGATGCCGGCGGCGTGCAACTGGCGCAGCACGCCCGAGTCGGTCTGCACGCTTTCGCAGATCCGCTGGACCACGACCGGCCCGGAGAGGCCGGGGAAGGCGAGGTTGCGCTCGGCCTCGGTGGTGTCGGTGGCCGCGGGCTCGGGTGAGCCCAGCTCCTCCAGCCCCGGGATCGGGTTGCCGTACGGCGAGCGGGTCGGCCGGTTGAGCAGGTCGTAGACCCGCTTCTCGACGGCGTCGCTCATCACGTGCTCCCAGCGGCAGGCCTCCTCGTGGGCCTCCTCGTAGGGCATCCCGATGACGTTGACCAGCAGCAGTTCGGCGAGGCGGTGCTTGCGCATCACGGAGACGGCGCTGCTGCGGCCCAGCGGGGTCAGCGCCAGGTGCCGGTCGCCCTCGACGGTGAGCAGGCCGTCGCGCTCCATCCGGGCGACGGTCTGGCTGACGGTGGGCCCGCTCTGGCGCAGCCGCTCGGCGATCCGGGCGCGCAGCGGCGGCACCCCCTCCTCCTCCAGTTCGAGGATGGTGCGAAGGTACATCTCGGTCGTATCGACAAGATCATGTCGGGCCATCGTTACCACCTCTCCTCGGAGGTGACTTCGCCCTCAATCGTGTCGATCAGATCGTGTTTCACGGTCAGCGGCCCTCCGGTGCACGATGCTACCCCGGCCGTCCGACGGACCGTCGGTGCCGAACCGCGAGGTCGCTGCCCGGATGGTGTTGACTGGACGCCATGTCCGGAACCGAGACGCCGCTGATCGAGGTCGGACAGCTCGCCGCCGAGCTGTCCCGGCCCGAGCCGCCCACCCTGCTCGACGTGCGCTGGCGACTCGCCGGCCCACCCGGGCGCGACGACTACGCCGCCGGTCACCTGCCCGGCGCGGTCTTCGTCGACCTGGACACCGCGCTCTGCGGCCCGCCCGGCGCGGCCGGCCGGCACCCGCTGCCCGACCCGGCCGCCCTGCAGGCCGCGCTGCGGGCCGCCGGCGTCCGCGCCGGTCACCCCGTCGTCGTGTACGACGGCGGCGACGGCATGGCAGCGGCCCGCGCCTGGTGGACCCTGCGCTGGGCCGGCCACCGGGAGGTACGCCTGCTGCACGGGGGCTGGCCGGCCTGGCTCGCCGCCGGTCTGCCCACCTCCACCGACGCGCCGGCCCCCACCCCGGGGGACGTGACCGTCCGCCCGGGCGTGCTGCCGGTGCTGGACACCGCCGCCGCGGCGGCCCTGGCGGCCGCCGACGAGGGGGTCCTGCTGGACGTGCGGGCCGCGCCCCGCTACCGGGGCGAGACCGAGCCGATCGACCCGGTCGCCGGGCACGTACCCGGCGCGGTGAACCTCCCCGCGCCGCAGTACGTCACCGATGGGCGCTTCCCGTCCGCCGAGGCGCTGCGCGAACGTTTCGCCGCCGCCGGCGTGACCGGGGACGCGCCGGTCGGGGCGTACTGCGGGTCCGGGGTGACCGCCGCGCAGGCGGTGCTCGCCCTGCACCTCGCCGGCCGGCCGGACGCCGCGCTCTACGTCGGGTCGTGGAGCGAGTGGGTGGCCGACCCGGCCCGCCCGGTGGCGAAGGGCCGGACGCCACGGCCGTGAGCAGCGCGTGCCGTCGGCGGCCGACGACGCTCGTGCGACGATGACCTCATGTCGGACGACACGGTGGTGGTGTGGGACGAGTCCCTGCTCGCCTACGACATGGGTGAGCACCCGCTGGATCCGGTCCGGGTCGAGCTGACCGTCGCGCTGGCCCGGGAACTGGGCGTCCTCGACCGGCCGGGGGTCCGGCTGGTCGAGCCCGAGCCGGCCGGCGACGCGCTGCTCACCCGGGTGCACCTGCCCGACTACCTGGACGCGGTCCGGGTCGCCCCGCACGACCCGCTCTTCGCCGGGTACGGGCTGGGCACCTCGGACAATCCGGTCTTCCCCGGGATGCACGAGTCCAGCGCGCTGGTCACCGGGGCCAGCGTGGCCGCCGCCGAGGCGGTCTGGCGGGGCGAGGCCCGCCGCGCGGTCAACGTCGCCGGTGGGCTGCACCACGCCATGCCCGACCGGGCCGCCGGGTTCTGCGTCTACAACGACCCGGCCGTGGCCATCGCCCGGCTGCTCGACCTCGGCGCGGAGCGGGTCGCGTACGTGGACGTGGACGTGCACCACGGCGACGGCGTGCAGGAGATCTTCTACCGCGACCCCCGGGTGCTCACGGTCAGCGTGCACGAGACCCCGCTCGCGCTCTTCCCCGGCACCGGTTTCCCCGACGAGACCGGCGGCCCCGGCGCCGAGGGCACCGCGGTCAACCTGCCCCTGCCGCCCGGCGTCGGCGACGCCGGCTGGCAGCGCGCCTTCCACGCGGTCGTGCCCTCGGTGCTGCGGGCGTTCCGGCCGCAGATCCTCGTCACCCAGTGCGGGGCAGACGGGCACCGCCTCGACCCGCTGGCCGACCTGCACCTCTCCGTGGACGGGCAGCGCGCCACCTACCTGGCGCTGCGGGCGCTCGCCGACGAACTCTGCGAGGGCCGGTGGGTGGCCACCGGTGGCGGCGGGTACGCCCTGGCCGAGGTGGTGCCCCGGGCCTGGACGCACCTGCTCGCCGTGGCCACCGGCGCGCCGGTCGAGCCGGCCACGCTCACCCCGCCGGGCTGGCGCGAGCTGGCGGCGCGGCGGCTGCCCGGCAGCCGGATCCCGCTGCGGATGACCGACGACGTCGACCCGTCGTACGAGCCGTGGCAGCCGACCGGCGAGCCGAACTCGGTGGACCGGGCCATCGCGGCCACCCGCAAGGCGGTCTTCCCGCTGCTCGGGCTCGATCCGCACGACCCGCGCGACTGAGCCGGGACCTGGGAGGAGACCGACCGGTGACCACCACTGTGGACCAACCGGTGGACGTGCTGCTCAGCGACGGGACCACCGTCCAGCTGCGCCCGATCCGCCCGGACGACGCCGCGGAGATCGTGGCGATGCACTCGCGTTTCTCCGAGCGCACCCGCTACCTGCGCTACTTCTCGCCGTACCCGCGAATCCCGGAGCGGGACCTGCAACGCTTCGTCAACGTCGACCACCGCGACCGGGAGGCGTTCGTGGTGCTCGCCGGCGGCCGGATCGTCGCCGTCGGCCGGTACGAGCGGCTCGGCCCGCAGGCGCCGGAGGCGGAGGTCGCGTTCGTCGTCGAGGACGCCCACCAGGGCCGGGGGATCGGCTCGGTGCTGCTGGAACACCTCGCCGCCGCGGCCAGCCGCTACGGCATCGTCCACTTCGTCGCCGAGGTGCTGCCGGCCAACGGCGCGATGCTGCGGGTCTTCGCCGACTTCGGCTACCAGGTCCAGCGCCAGTACGCCGACGGCGTGGTGCACCTGACCTTCCCGATCGCCCCCACCGAGGCGACCCTGGAGGTGCAGCGCGGCCGGGAGCACCGCACCGAGGCGCGTTCGATCGCCCGGCTGCTCGCCCCGCGCGGCATCGCCGTCTACGGGGCCAGCGCCACCGGGCAGGGGGTCGGCGCCGCCGTCCTCGGTCACCTGCGTGACGGCGGCTACACCGGCGCGATCGTCCCGGTGCACCCGAACGCGGCCACCGTGGCCGGGCTGCCCGCGTACCCCTCGGCGGCCGACGCCGGGCGCGAGATCGACCTGGCGGTCGTCGCGGTGTCCCCGGAGGTGGCGCCCACGGTGGTCGCCGACGCGGCCGCCGCCGGGGTGCACGGCCTGGTGGTCATCTCCGCCGGCTTCGCCGAGGCCGGCGCCGACGGCGCGGCGGCGCAGCGGGCGCTGGTGCGGGCCGCGCACGCCGCCGGCATGCGGGTCGTCGGCCCGAACTGCCTGGGCGTGGCCAACACCGACGAGAAGGTACGCCTCAACGCCACCCTCGCCCCGGCGCTGCCCGCGCCCGGCCGGGTCGGCCTGTTCAGCCAGTCCGGCGTGTTCGGGGTGGCGCTGCTCGCCGAGGCGCACCGGCGGGGGCTGGGCCTGTCCAGCTTCGTCTCCGCCGGCAACCGGGCCGACGTCTCCGGCAACGACCTGCTGCAGTACTGGCAGGACGACCCGGGCACCGACGTGATCCTGCTCTACCTGGAGACCTTCGGCAATCCGCGCAAGTTCGCCCGGCTGGCCCGGCGGATCGGCCGGGACAAGCCGGTGGTGGCGCTCGCCTCGCTGGCCCGCCCGGTCGGCCTCGGCGACGGGCCCGCCCTGGACGAGGCCGCGGTGAGCGCGCTCTTCGCCCAGTCCGGGGTGATCCGGGTGGACACCGTCGCCGAACTGCTCGACATCGGTGTGCTCCTGGCCCACCAGCCACTGCCCGCCGGCCCCCGGGTCGCCGTGGTGGGCAACTCCTCGGCGCTGACCGGGCTCGCCGCCACCGCCTGCGCCACCCAGGGGCTCGTCCTCGCCGACGGGTACCCGCGCAACGTCGGCCCGCACGCCGGCGCGGCCGAGTTCACCACGGCGCTCGCCGAGGCGACCGCCGACGAGGGCGTCGACGCCCTGGTCGCCGTCTTCGCTCCGCCGCTGCCGGGGCAGCTCACCGCCGAGGAGGCGGACTTCACCGCCGCGCTGCCGACCGCGCTCGCCGCCGGCAAGCCCACCGTGGCGACGTTCCTCGCCGGCCGGGTGCCCGCCGGGGTGCCGGCGTACCCGAGTGTCGAGGAGGCGGTCCGGGCCCTGGGCCGGGTCGCCACGTACGCCGGCTGGCTGCGCCGCGACCCGGGGGCGCTGCCCGAGCTGTCCCGGGTGGACCCGGACGCCGGGCAGGCCGCGCTGCGCGCCGACCCGTCCGACCCCGCCAGGCTGCTCGCCGCGTACGGGATCGACCTGGTCGGGTCGGCCCCGGCGGTGACGGCCGACGAGGCGGTCGCCGCCGCGCAGCGGCTGGGTTGGCCGGTCGCGCTCAAGGCCGCCGCCCCCGGCCTGCGGCACCGCCTCGACCTCGGCGCGGTCCGCCTCGACCTCGCCGAGGAGGGCGCGCTGCGGCGCGCGTACGCCGAGATGGCCCCGGTCTTCGGCCCGGAGGTCCTGGTCCAGCCGATGGTCCCGCCCGGCGTGGCCTGCGTGGTCGAGCTGATGGAGGACCCGGCGTTCGGTCCGGTGGTCGGCTTCGGCCTGGGCGGCGTCGCCACCGAGCTGCTCGGCGACCGGGCCTGGCGGGCGGTGCCGCTGACCGACCGGGACGCCGCCGAGCTGGTCGACGAGCCACGGGCCGCGCCGCTGCTGCGCGGGCACCGGGGTGCCGCCCCGGTCGACCGGGCCGCCCTGGCCGACCTGCTGCTGCGGGTCGGGCGGCTCGCCGACGAGCAGCCCCGGGTCCGCTCGCTGACCCTCAACCCGGTGCTGGCCCGGCCGGACGGCATCTCGGTGCTGCACGCCACCGTTCGGGTCGGTACGGCCGGCGCCCGCCCGGACACCGGCCCCCGTCGACTCTGATCGTCGCTCAGGCCCGGTCGGAGATCTGCTGCACGCTCCAGGCGTTGCCGTCCGGGTCGGTGAAGAAGACGAAGCCGACGTTGTCCAGCGGGTGCGGGACCGGGCGCGGGTTCTTCCCGACCACCTGGATCTCGCTGACCTCGACGCCCCGCTCGACCAGCTCCGCCCGGGCCTTCCCCAGATCGGGGACGACCAGTTGCAGGCCCTTGAGCGAGCCCGGGGGCATGTCCGGCACGGCACCCCGGCCGATCACGATGGAGCACCCCGATCCGCGGGGAGTGAGCTGCACGATCCGTACGTCGTCACCGATCCGGGTGTCGTGGTCGACGGCGAAGCCGAGCTGGTCGGCGTAGAAGGCCTTGGCCCGGTCGATGTCGCTGACCGGCACGACGACCACTTCGAGGGTCCAGTTCATGTCTCTCCCGTTGTCGTGGATGTGGTGAGCAGCTCGGTGAGCCGCGTGAAGCTCTCGGAGACGCCACGCGCCATCGGATACCGCAGCACCCGGTCGCGGCCCTGTGCGGTCGCGTACCGCAGGGCGGTGGTCACCGTCGTCCGCCCGGCCACCTCGGTGAAAACGTGACGGACCAGGGTCTCGCCGGGGTAGGACTGGTCGTCGAAGACCTCGGTGCCGACCAGCAGCAGGGGCGGGTCGATCTCCAGGTAGACGCCGCTCTGGCCCATCAGCGCGCCGTCCGGGCCTTCGGAGACGAAACGCCAGCGTCCACCCACCCGCAGGTCCACCTCGCACCCGACCAGCCGCCAGCCGCGCGCGCCGTACCAGCGGACCAGCAGCTCCGGCCGGGTGAACGCGGCGAAGACCAGGTCAGCCGGGGCGTCGAAGATCCGGCTGAGCACGATCTCCCGGTCACCCGGGGCGTGCACCACGAGGGATTCGTCCGCGCCCGTCACCCGGGACGCCCGTCCGGGCTGCGGGGCGTGGCGCCGTCCTGCCCAGCCGACGGACCAGGATCAGCGTCGTCGGGGCCGCCTCCGGTTTGGAGGTCGTCGAGCAGGGCGTCGAGGCGTTGGTAGCTCTCCGCCCAGTAGTCGCGGTAGTCGGCGAGCCAGGCGACAGCATCGCGCAGCGGTCGCGCCTGAAGTCGGCACGGCCGTCGCTGGGCGTCCCGGCCCCGGGAGACGAGGCCGGCGCGTTCGAGCACCTTGAGGTGTTTGGAGATCGCCGGCTGGCTCATCCGGAACGGGGCGGCCAGCTCGGTGACGGTGGCCTCCCCGGCGGCCAGGCGGGCCAGGATCGCCCGGCGGGTCGGGTCGGCCAGCGCGGCGAACGTCGCGTCGAGCGGCTCGGTCGGCACTCGTAACCTCCTGGTTTGATAACCAGAAGGTTATGTAACCCGGGTCGGGGTGCCAGGTCAAGCAGGCACGCGAAAGCGCCCCGGCGAACCGCCGGGGCGCTTCGGATCACGGAACCCTCAGCAGGCGTACGCCTCCAGCCGCTGCGCCCGCTCCGGGGCACGCAGCTTCAGCAGCGTCACCTTCTCGATCTGCCGGATCCGCTCCCGGGACAGACCGAACTCCTTGCCCACCTCGTCCAGGGTGCGCTGCCGGCCGTCGTCCAGGCCGAACCGGAGCCGGATCACGGCCTGCTCCCGCTGGGAGAGGGTGGCCAGCACGATCCGCACCTCGTTGCGCAGCTCGCCGTTGGTGGCGGCCTCGCCCGGCTCGGTGCGCGGGTCCACCGCGGCGACGAAGTCGCCGAGCGCGCTCTCGCCGTCCTCGCCGACGGCCTGGTCCAGGCTGACCGGCTCCCGGTCGTACGAGATCAGCTCGATCACCTGGAACTCGGGGATCTCCAACGCCCGAGCCACCTCGGCGACGGTGGGCTCCCGGCCCAGCGTGACCGACAGCTCACGGCGTACCCGGACCATCCGGTTGACCTGCTCGACCATGTGCACCGGGATGCGGATGGTGCGGGCCTGGTCGGCCATGGCCCGGGTGATCGCCTGGCGGATCCACCAGGTGGCGTACGTGGAGAACTTGTAGCCCTTGGCGTAGTCGAACTTCTCCACCGCGCGGATGAGGCCGAGGTTGCCCTCCTGGATCAGGTCCAGGAACGCCATCCCGCGTCCGGTGTAGCGCTTGGCGATGCTCACCACCAGCCGCAGGTTCGCCTCCAGCAGGTGGTCCTTGGCGGCGCGGCCCTGCGCGACGATCAGCTCCAGGTCGGTCCGCAGCTCGGTGGAGACCGGGGTGCACGTGGACAGCTTCTCCTCGGCGAACAGCCCCGCCTCGATCCGCTTGGCCAGCTCCACCTCCTGCGCCGCGGTGAGCAGCTTGGTCCGGCCGATACCGTTGAGGTACGCCCGGACCAGGTCGGTGGAGACGCCGCGCTCGTCGGTGGCGTCGAGGTCGGTGAGGGACTCCGTGCCGTGTCCGGCGTCGATGGTGGCGGCCGGGCGCGTCTGGTGTTCGATCATCTGCAGGGCCATCTCTATCTCTCCCCGTGTCCGCTTCTGTGCCGCGTACCGGCCCAGTGGTGCCGGTGATGAACAGCTTTCCAATCGGGGCGTGAGACGGGAGTGAGGCGATCGGGGACCCGACAGCGTAACGTTCGAGTGTCCTGCGTCACATCTGTTGCCGGTGGCGGTTACCGTGCCAGCGGTCGGCCATCGGGGTCGGCGACGACAGCGATGGAGGACGTGGTGGTCTTCAAGCGGCTCATGCAGGCGATGGGCGTCGGTGGCCCCTCCGTGGAGACGGTGCTGGCCAACCCGCACTGCCGGCCGGGCGGTCAGCTGGAGGGGCGGATCCAGGTGGCCGGCGGCGACCACGGCGTCGACATCTCCTACGTGGCGCTCGGCCTGGTCACCCGGGTCGAGGTGGAGGGCGCCGACTCCGAGTACAACACCAACCAGGAGTTCGCCCGCCAGCAGGTGACCGGCCCGTTCCGGCTGGAGGCGGGGCAGCGGTACGACATCCCGTTCCGCTTCCAGGTGCCCTGGGAGACCCCGCTGACCGACCTCTACGGCCAGCGCCTGCACGGGATGACGATGGGGCTGCGTACCGAGCTGGAGGTGGCGCGGTCGGTCGACTCCGGTGACCTGGACGCGGTGTCGGTGCATCCGCTGCCGGCGCAGGAGCGGCTGCTGGAGGCGTTGCTGCGGCTGGGCTTCCGGTTCGCCCGCGCCGACGTCGAGCGGGGGCACATCTACGGCGTACGGCAGAGCCTGCCCTTCTACCAGGAGATCGAGTTCTTTCCCGCCCCTCAGTACGCCCGCGCGATCAACCAGCTGGAGCTGACCTTCATCACCGAGCCACGACAGACCCAGGTGGTGCTGGAGATCGACAAGCGGGGTGGCGTCCTCTCCGAGGGGCGCGACGCCTTCGGCCGCTTCACCGTCGACCACGCAACCGTCGACACGGTCGACTGGGCCGCCCAGCTCGACGCCTGGCTGCGCCAGTCCATCCAACGCCGCGGCCTCTTCTTCTAACCCACCCCCACCCCCACCCCCGCCCGACTCCCACCCCCGCGATCTTGCAGTTCGGGCCGCGACAAAGGGCGCATCACACTCGAATCGGCGGCCATAAGTGCAAGATCGCGAGGATCGACGGGTGGGGTGGAGGTGGGGTGGGGGTCGTCAGAGGTTGAGGAGGATGGTGCGGGGGCCGACGTTGACGCTCTCGACGAGCATGTGGGCGCGGAAGCGGCCGGTCTCGACCTTGGCGCCGCGTTCGCGCAGCGCCTGCACGACGGCGGTCACCAGTGGCTCGGCCGCCTCGGCCGGGGCGGCGGCGGTCCAGGTCGGGCGTCTGCCCTTGCGGGCGTCGCCGTAGAGGGTGAACTGGCTGACCACCAGGACCGGGGCGCCGGTGTCGGCGGCGCTGCGCTCCTCGTCCAGGATGCGCAACTCATGGATCTTGCGGGCCATGGTCTGCGCCACCTGCGGGGTGTCCGTGTGGGTCACCCCGAGCAGCACCAGCAGGCCGTCGGCGATCTCGCCGACCACCTCGCCGTCGACCGTCACGCTGGCCCGGCTCACCGTCTGCACCACCGCCCGCATCAGCGGACCCCCCTTCGGCCGCCCGGCACAACCCGCGACACCCCGGCCGCCGGCGTCGCCCGGATCACCCGTGCCGTCCGTGCCGCCCGTGCCGCCGTTGTCGCTGGCGTCGACTGCGCCGCCCGTGTCACCGGAGCCGCCCGTGTCACGGCGTCACCGGCTCGATGATGCCGCGCTCCACGAGGTGCGCCACGATCGGACCGGCGGCGTCGGCCAGCTCGTCCGGGGTGACGTCGTGGGCGGCGGCGAGCAGGGCGAGCTGGTCGCGCAGCGGCAGCCGGCCGTCGGCCCCGCCCACCAGGGCCAGCACCAGCGGGTCGATCTCCTCGGTCCAGCGCAGCCCGTGCGGCATCGCGAGGACCTGCCGGTCCACCGCCCAGCCCTCGTCGCCCATGGTGGCCTCCTGTCGCAGCTGGAGCCCTTCGGCGGCCCGGTAGCGCTCGGCGAGCAGCGCGTCGGTGTCGCGTACCCGCAGGAAGTCCTGGCGGTCGAACCAGGCGGCGATCCGGTCGCCCATCGGCGGCTCCACCCGCTGGCGCAGGTCCTCCACCCGGACCACCGGGTCGTCGTGGCCCTGGCGGCGCAGCGAGACGATGCCGAAGCCGATCGCCTCCACCTTGTGCGCGTCGAACCAGTCCAGCCAGGCGGCCATTCGCTGCGGGTCGGCGGCCTCGCCGACGTCGGTGAGCCACAGGTTGACGTACGCCATCGGGTCGGCCACCTCGCGCTGGATCACCCAGGCGTCCAGCCCGGTGCCGGCGAACCAGCCGGCCACCCGCTCGGCCCACTCCTCGCCGGCCACGTGCACCCAGTTCGCCAGGTACTGCATGGTGCCGCCCTCGGTGAGCAGGCCGGGCGCAGCGGCGGCCAGTTCGGCGCCGATCGCGTCGCCGACCCGGCCGGAGTCACGGTAGACGTGCGTGGTGGTGCCGGGACCGACCACGAACGGCGGGTTGCTCACCACCAGGTCGAAGCGGCGTCCGGCGACCGGGGCGACCAGGTCACCACGGAGCAGTTCCCAGTCCTGGCCGTTGAGGGCTGCGGTGGTGGCGGCGAAGCGCAGCGCCCGCTCGGAGACGTCGGTCGCGGTGACGGACCGGGCGTGGGTGGCCAGGTGCAGCGCCTGTACGCCGGAGCCGGTGCCCAGGTCCAGCGCGGTCTGCACCGACCGGCGCATGGTCGCCCCGATCAGCGTCTGGGTGGCCCCGCCGATGCCGAGCACGTGCTCGGCGTGCAGCGGCCGGCCGGGTCGGGCGCTGGCCGGCACGTCGGCGAGCACCCACCAGTCGTCCCCGTACGGCTCCAGGTCGACCCCGGCGCGCAGGCCGTCACCGTGCCGCTCGACCAGCCCACCGGTGAGCGCCTCGGCGAGGTCGAGCGGGGCGAGGGCGGCGGCCACCGCCGGCTCGGGTTCGGTCTGGGCGCAGATGAACACCCGGATCAGGGTGGCGAGCGGGTCGCGGTCGGAGGTGGCGCGCAGCGCGGCGCGGAAGTCGTTGCGGGCCACCCCGCCGGTGGCCTGCGGGCCGAGCCGGCCGGCGATGCCGTTGGAGGTGAAGCCCGCCCGGTCCAGCGCGGTGCGCAGCGCCTCGACGCCGGCGGGGGAGAGCAGCATGTCGTGTCGTTCCACGAGGCCATCCTGCCTGCCTGCCGTCCCTCGCCGGTCGGCACCCGCGACATCCGCCCGCACGGCCGTGCCGGACCGCGCCACCGGCCTGGTCAAGCGGTACGACGGTAGCGTCGCCGACGTCTACGGCGCCGCGCCGACCGGCTTCAGTGCCACGATGAGCGCCACCAGGGGCGTGCGCCTGTTCGCGGTCAAGGTGCTCGACTGCTCCGGCAGCGCCAACGCCAACGCCTGCTACCACTCGCCCGGTGGACCCCACCCCTGTCCACCGAGGCGCGTCCCGTCGTAGGCGGTCGGCAGCCGGCAAGTCGACGCCGCGTCGGCGACGGCGCCGCCGGTCGGGGCGGCGGTCAGCCGACCGGGAGGGCTGGCGTGTCCACCGGGGCGGGGCTGGGCGGGGCCGGCCAGGCCCGGGCCCGGCCCTCGACGTGCACCGCCACCTCGGCGCCGACCGGGGCCGGGTCGGCTTCGTCCCAGATCCGGGCGGTGACCCGGGTGCCGTCGGCCAGCCGCAGGGCGATCAGCGCGTCGTGGCCGTGGAAGTCGTGGCGCAGCACCGTCGCGGTCACCGCCGCGTCCGTCGAGGCCGGGGTGAGTCGCAGCTGCTCGGGACGGACCAGGACCGTCACCGGCCCGTCCGGGGTGGCTCCCGAGATCGGCAGGACGCCCAGCGGGGTCCGGGCGGCCCCGTCGGCGGCGACCGCCGGCAGCAGCACCGCGTCGCCGACGAACCCGGCGACCCACTGGTCGGCCGGCTCCCGGTAGAGCGCGGTGGGGGAGCCGCTCTGCACGACCCGCCCCGAGCGGAGCACCACCACCCGGTCCGCCACCGACAGGGCCTCGCCCTGGTCGTGGGTGACCAGCACGGCGGTCGCCCCGTCGGCCCGCAGCGCCTCCCGGATGTCGTGCCGCAGCCCTGCCCGCAGTCCCGCGTCGAGCGCGCTGAACGGCTCGTCCAGCAGCACCAGTGACGGCCGCGGGGCCAGCGCCCGGGCCACCGCCACCCGCTGCTGCTGGCCGCCGGAGAGCTGGTGCGGCATCCGGTCGCCGTACCCGGCCAGCCCGACCAGGGCCAGCACCTCGTCCACCCGATCGCCGTGCCGGGCCGCGCGGTCCAGGCCGTACGCGACGTTGGCGGCCACCGTCAGGTGCGGGAAGAGCGCGCCTTCCTGGGGCACCACGGCGATGCGGCGGCGGTGCGCCGGCAGGTGCCGACCCGGGCCGGCCACCTGGAGCCCGTGCACCCGGATGGTGCCGGCGTCCAGTCGCTCGAAGCCGGCCAGACAGCGCAGCAGGGTGGTCTTGCCGCACCCGGACGGGCCGAGGACGGCGGTCAGCGCGCCGGCCGGGACGGTGAGATCCACCCCGTCCAGCGCGGTCACCGGGCCGTACCGCTTGACCACCCCGGTCAGCACGACCTCGCTCATCGGTCCTCCTTGTCGAGCAGGCCGCCGCGGGCGACCAGCCACCAGGTGGGCAGTGCCGAGATGGCCACCAGCAGCGCCGCGTACGGGGCGGCGGCCGCGTACGCCCCGACGGAGGTGGCCGTCCACAGTTCGGTGGCGAGCGTGTCCGTGCCGGTCGGGCGGAGCAGCAGGGTGGCCGGCAGTTCCTTCATGCCGGTGAGGAAGACCAGCGCCGCGCCGGCCCCGATGCCGGGGAGGGTCAGCGGCAGGGTGACCGTCCGCAGCACGGCCAGCGGCCCCCGTCCCAGCGACCGGGCCACCTCCTCCAGACCGGGCGGGGCCTGGGCGGCGGCCCCGGCGACCGAACCCACCGCCAGCGGCAGGAAGAGGGTGGCGTAGGCGAGTGCCAGCAGCCACGACGTCTGGTACAGCGGGCGGGCCACGGTGATGCCGAAGAAGATCAGCGACAGCCCGATCACCACGCCGGGCAGCGCGTGGGCCAGGTAGGCGAGCCGGTCCAGCACGGTGGCGACCGGGCCGGGGGCGCGGGCGGTGAGCAGCCCCAGCGGCAGCGCCAGCAGCATGGTCAGGGCGGCCCCGGCCAGCGAGAGCCAGAGCGAGTTGCCGGCGGCGGTGGCGACCTCGGTCAGCGCACCCGGGCGGGACACGCCGCTCACCAGCCGGCGGGCCAGGCTCACCGCCGGCACGCCGAGCGCCAGCACGGCGACCGCGACCAGCGCCGCGAGAGCCGGCCAGCGGGCCGCGCCGAGCCGCAGTCGGTTGGCCGGGCGGCGGGCGCCGCCGAGTCGGGCGTACCGGGCGCCGCGCCGGCGGGTGGCTGTCTCGCCGGCCAGCAGGAGCACGGTCAGCGCCACCAGCACGCAGGAGAGCACCAGCGCGCCGGTGCGGTCGAAGCCCAGGTCGAAGGCGACGAAGATGGCCCGGGTGAAGGTGTCCGCCCGCAGGATCGACACCGCGCCGAAGTCGGCCAGCACGTAGAGCGCGACCAGCAGCGCCCCGGCGGCGGTCGCCGGGCGGATCTGGCGCAGCGTGACGTCGGTGAAGGTGCGCCAGTCGCCCCGGCCCAGCGAGCGGGAGACCTCCTCCTGCGCCGGGTCCGCGCCCCTGAGGGCGGCCGCGACGGGCAGGAAGACGTACGGGTAGGAGCAGAGGGTCAGCACCAGCGCCGCCGGCCAGAACCCCTCCAGTCGATCGACGGTGGAGACCCAGGCGAACGCGGCGATGTAGGTGGGCACGGCCAGCGGCAGCGCGGCGAGCACCGCGAAGAACCGCCGGCCGGGCAGGTCGGTGCGGGTGACCAGCCAGGCGGTGCCCACCCCGAGCACCACGCAGGCGGCGGTGACCACGGCGGCCAGCCCGAGGCTGCGCGCCGCGAGCAGCCCGACCCGCTCGGTCCACAGTTCCGCGCCGATCCGCTCGGCGCCGGCCTCGGCGGTGCGTACCGCGAGGTAGACCAGGGGGACCAGGGCGACGGCCACCGCGGCGGTCGAGGCCACGAGCAGCGCCGGGCGCGGGGCCAGGCGGCGCAACCGTCCGGGTACGCCGAAACGGGCCGGCCCGTTTCGGGCCGGCCCCGCGTCGGGGGTGGTGACGGTCATGGTCAGGGTACGAGCCCGGAGTCCTTGATCAGGGTGATCGTGGCATCCAGGGTGTCCAGGTCGTTGAGGTCGATGTCCGGGGTGTCCAGGTCGGTCAGCGGCGGCACGCCGGCCGGGGCGGCGATCCCGGCCACCACCGGGTACTCGAAGGTCTGCTCGGCGAAGTGCTTCTGCGACTCCGGGTTGAGCAGGAAGTCGACGAAGGCCCTGGTGTCCGGGTCCTCGGCGGAGCGCTTGAGCACGCCCACGCCCGCGACGTTGACCAGCGCGCCGGTGTCGCCGCCGGGGAAGAAGTGCAGCTTCGCCTTGAGCCCGTCCGGCGTGGTGCCCTTCTCCTTGGCGATCTCGCCGAGGTAGTAGTGGTTGACCAGGCCGACCGGGATGGTGCCCTTGTCGACGTCCTCGACGATCTTGACGTTGTTGTCGCGGATCTGCGGCTCGTTGGCCTTGAGTCCGGCGAGGAAGTCCTTCGCCTTCTGGTCGCCGTGCTGCACCCGGATGGCGGTGACGAACGCCTGGAACGAGGCGTTGGTCGGGGCGACGCCGACCTTGCCCTTCCACTTCGGGTCGGTCAGCTCGAAGACCGACTTCGGCAGCTCGGCGGTGGGCACCGCGTCGGCGTTGTAGGTGAGCACCCGGGCGCGGGCGCTGACGCCCACCCACTGGCCGTTGCGCGCCCGGTACGCCTGCGGCACCTTCTCCAGGTCGGCGGCGGGCAGCGGGGCGAACATGTCGCGCTTGGCGACCGCGCCGAGGGCACCGGCGTCCTGGGCGAAGAAGGCGTCGGCGGGCGACTTGTCGCCCTCCTCGAGCAACTGCGCCGCGAGCTGGGCGGTGGTGGCGTACCGGGTCTTGACGGTGATCCCGGTCTGCTGGCTGAACTTGTCCAGCAGCGGCTTGACCAGGTTCTCGTTGCGGCCGCTGTACACCGTGATGATCTTGTCGCCGGCCTTGCCCGGATCCCCGGCGTCGTCCTCGCCGGAGCCGCAGGCGACCAGGCCGAACGAGAGCAGGCCGGCAGCGGCGACGGCCGCGAGGGACCTGCGGGCGGGGACGGGCACGACGTACTCCTTCGCTCGGTCAACGGGCACCCCGCCGACGCTCACGAAGTTAGCACAGCCTAACCTCAGATCGGATCGGCCCTGGTGGCGAATGGGACGGCCGACACACCCCGGTCAGTGCTGCTTGCCGCAGCGTGAGCGTGACTCCAGTCTTCCGGAGTGGATGCGTCAGCCCACTCGGCCGATGCCGGTGCGGTCACATCGGCAATTACCCGGAGTGGGACTGTGAGACCTGCGGTGAGCCGTGGCCCTGTCCGGCGTTCCGGGTGGCGCCTCGGCAGCGGTGGGATGTGGGCCGCTGATTCCGGTGATGTCGCTGCTGGTGGAGTACCGGGGCAGCCGTACTGCGCTGCTGCTCTATCTGGTCTATCTGGGCGCGTTGATGGCCGAAGCGCGTGACCAGCTCGCCCAGCTCAGTCCGGACCGGGCCCCGGACCTGCACGGGCGCTTCCTCTCCTGGGCCCGGGCCCGCGACTGACCCGGATCGACCCCTTGGCGCCGGCCGGCGGTTGCTGCTCCGGTGCGGAGCGCAGCGGTCGTCCGGGTCGAGGGGGTCTGGATCGTCCGCCGCAGGAGCGGGAGGGGTCTACGGACGCTACAGACCTGATGGCATGGATGGATCAACGGCGGCGGTCGGCGATCCATCCATGCCATCAAGTCGGTAGCGATCCCCACCCCGCCCCGGCTGCCGGCGGCGCGCCGTGCCGTGGCGTGCCGCGTGGTGGCGGCTGGACTGTGCCGTGGCGGTCGGGCCGGGCCCACCGTGGCGGTCGGGGTCGGTGCTCGACGGCGGGACCGGGCTGTGGCCACTCGTCCCCGCGTGTCCAGCAGGCTATCCGGGCAGCCGCGCGGGCCGGTGCGGAAACATGACTGCCATGGCACTCTCCCTTCCGATCGAACCCGCGGCCAACGACCTGCTCAACCGCAACGCCTTGGCCCTGCTGACCGGGATGCTGCTGGACCAGCAGATCCCCATGGAGAAGGCGTTCTCCTCCCCGTACGTGCTCAGCCAGCGCCTCGGGCACGACCCGGACGCCCGCGAGCTGGCCGGGTACGACCCGGAAGCGCTGGTGGAGGTCTTCGCCCGGCCGCCCGCGCTGCACCGCTTCCCGAAGGCGATGGCCGCCCGGGTGCAGGAGATGTGCCGGGCGCTGGTCGACCGGTACGACGGCGACGCCGCCCGGCTCTGGGCGGACGCCGCCGACGGCCGGGAGCTGCTGCGCCGGGTCGGTGAGCTGCCCGGCTTCGGCCGGCAGAAGGCGCAGATCTTCGTCGCCCTGCTCGGCAAGCGGTACGACGTGCGCCCGGACGGCTGGCGGGAGGCGGCCGGCGGCTACGGCGAGGAGGGCTCCCACCGGTCGGTGGCCGACATCACCGACGCGGAGTCGCTGCGTCGGGTCCGCGAGTTCAAGCAGGCGGCCAAGGCCGAGGCGAAGGCCGCGAAGGGCTGACGCAACCGCGCGTGCGCCCCGTTCGTTGGTAACCGCGACGGCGGGGGCGGTGGGCGATGGCGCAAAAGCAGGGCGAGGAGCTGCTGCGTGGCGGCACGAGTTCGCCCCGCGCCACCTTCCTGGAGCTCTTCTTCGACCTGGTCTTCGTCTTCGCGCTGACCCGCGTCTCCAAGCGGCTGATCGACGACGTGACGGCCGGCGGCCCGGACCTGCTCCGTCAGGGCGCGCAGACCGTGGTGCTGTTCCTCGCGCTGTGGATCGTCTGGTCGCTGACCGCCTGGGTGACCAGCCGGTACGAGCCGGAACGCAGCGCCATCCAGTTCGTGGTGGTGGCCTCCATGTTCGGCAGCATGGTGATGGCCGTGGCGACGCCGCGCGCGTTCGCGGAACGGGCGGTGCCGTTCGTGCTGGCGTACCTGGCCGTGCAGGTCGGCCGGCCGCTCTTCCTCACCCTGGCCCTGCGCGGCCATCCCCGCCGGACGGTCACCTCGCGGATCCTGCTCTGGTCCGTCGTCGGGGCGGTGCCCTGGCTGGTCGGCGCGCTGGTGCCGTCGGCGCGGGCGGTGCTCTGGACGCTCGCCCTGGCCTGGGACTACGTCGGGCTGGCGCTGGGCTGGCCGCTGCCCGGGCGCGGGTCGGTGCGGGCCTCGGGCTGGGCGGTGATGGGGGAGCACCTGGTCGAGCGTTACCAGCAGTTCTTCCTGATCGCGCTCGGGGAGACGATCCTGGTGATCGGGATCACGTTCAGCGGCGCGGCCTTCTCGGCCGCCCACGCGTCGGCCTTCGCCCTGTCGTTCCTGATCACGGCGCTGCTGTGGTGGATCTACTTCCACCGGGCGGGGCACGTGCTGGCCGAGGCGATCAGGGCGGCCCGCTCCCCGGGTCTGCTCGGCGAGTCGGCGAGCTGGACCCACCTGGTCATCGTGGCCGGCGTGCTGCTCACCGGAGTCGGCTACGAGCTGGTCATCGCCTACCCCTACGGGCAAACCGCCTCGGGTTGGCCGCTGTTCGTCATGGGTGGGCCGGCGCTCTTCCTGGCCGCCCGGGCCCGCTTCGAGTACGAGATCTTCGGGCGGGTGTCCCGCAGTCGGGTGGTCGGGGTCGTGCTGCTGATCGGGCTCGTTCCGGTGGTGTGGCGGCTGCCGTCGATCGGCGCGCTGGCGCTGAGTGCCCTGGTGCTGGCCGGGATCGCCGTCGCCGACGCCGTGCGGGCCCACGGGCGTCCGCTGGAGCAGCCGGCGACGCCGCTGTAACCGGGTGCCGCCGTGCGGGTCGGGCGGCCGAGCGCGGGCGGGCCGGGCCGGTCAGGCGGCCGTGCGGGCCGGGCGGCACGGCCAGGTGGCTGGGCCCGATGTCAGGCGGCGGTGGGGCGGGAGAGTGAGGCCAGCGCGCGCCGCACGTCGGCCAGGGAGACGGTGGCGGAGTCGTCCAGGTCGGCCAGGCCAGCCTCGATCCACTGCCGCATCAGCGTGGTGACGCCGATGCCCCGGGCCTCGGCGGCAGCCCGCACCCGCTCGTACGTCTCCACGGGCAGGCGCACCGAGCGGCTGACCATCGGCACGTCGGTGTCGGGGGTGGGCAGCTCCACCGGCTGGCTCTCGTCGATCAGCTCGGCGAGCGCCTCACCGTGGAACCGCTTGGTCGCCTCGTCACGGTTCATCGTGACCGCCTCCTCGTCGGCGACCCCTCCGCACGGCCTCGTCGTAGCGCTTGGCCTCGACGTCGCTCAGCTCGCGGGCGGAGAGGATGTCCCAGTCGTTGTCGGTGCCGTCGGCCTCGGCGAGCAGCACGGCCAGTCGTCGGCCGCGACGGGTGGCCGCGTAGACGACCATCACGTCGTCGCCCAGGTGCCGGATCACCCGGCGGGTGCTGTGCAGGGCCTCCCAGACTTCCCCGGGCGCGACGTCGTAGACCCGCAGGTTGCCCAACGCCTCGTCGGTGAAGCTGTACCGGCTGCCCACGAGCGGAGCGTACCACGCACGTAACACGCACGCGATCGGGTCGATTGTCGCTGATCACGGTGGGGGAGTGACAGGATGGGGCGTACCCATCGAGGAGGTCCGTGGTGAAGCGTCAGGCGTACCAACCGATCCTGATCACCGACGCCTCACGCAGCCAGGACGATCAACTCACCAGTCGGCAGAAGCGGTACGTGCTGATGATGGGCGTCCGGGTGGCCTGCGTGATCATCGGCGCGATCCTGGTCGGCGTGCAGGCTCCGCTGCTCTGGCTCTGGCTGCCGCTGGTCGCTCTGGGCATGATCCTCATCCCCTGGTTGGCCGTGCTGTTGGCCAACGATCGCCCGCCGAAGGAGCAGCACCGGCTCGCCGGGAAGTTCCAGCCCCGCCGCCGTGACGACACCCCGCCGATGAGCCTGACCGCGGAGGAGCGGCCGCGTAAGATCATCGACGCCGAGCCCTGACCGGTGCCCGGACGCGGTCGCCGCGCCCGGACACCTGCGACGGTCAGCCCCTCGACGGGGGCCGGGCGCGCCGGACGACGGTCAGCCCGCCGGCCGGGCCCCGACCGTCGACACCGCCAGCGCGCCGAGGTCGCCGGCGCGCGTCAGTGCCGCCCTCGGGGTCGCCCCGTCGAGCCAGGCGGCCAGCAGGCCCGCCGCGAACGCGTCCCCGGCGCCGGTGACGTCGACCACCGCCACCCGCCGGGACGGCGCCACGCTCACCGTCGCGCTCCGGTCGAACCAGACCGCGCCTGCGCCGCCCCGTTTCACCACCACCCGCCGCGCCGAGGCGGACAGCACCCGCGCCTGCGCCCCCGGGTCCAGCCCGCCGGCCAGCACGCCGGCCTCGTCCGCGTTGACCAGCAGCAGGTCGACGTCGCGTACCCAGGACAGGAACGCCGCCGCGCCGACCCGCCGCAGCGGCGCCGCGGAGGCCGCGTCGACGCTGGTGGTGAGCCCGCGCTCGCGCGCCACGGCCAGCGCGGCCAGCCCGGCCGGTCGCGACGCGGCGTCCAGCAGGCAGTACGCGGACAGGTGCAGGTGGGCGGCGTCGGGCACCGCCGCCAGGGCCCGCTCGACGTGCCCGGCGGTCAGCCTCAGGTTCGCGCCCCGCTCGGTGACCATCGTGCGCTCGTCACCGGTGGCCAGCACGATCACCGTGCCGGTGGTCGCGCCGGGGTGCACCTCGACTGCACAGTCCACCCCGACCCGCTCCAGCTCGGCCACCCGGTCCCGGCCGGCGCCGTCGTCCCCGACCGCGCCCACCAGGGTCACCGGTACCGCCAGCGCGGCCAGCCAGGCGGCCGTGTTCGCCGCCTGACCGCCCCCGCTGACCTGGATGGTGGCCGGGGTGTCCGAGCCGGTGGCGAGCGGGCCGGCCAGCACCGCCACCACGTCGGTGATCAGGTCACCGACCACCACCACCCGGGACGGGCGGGTCATGCCGCGTGTCGGCGGGCGGCCGCGGCGACGGCGATCCGGGCGGCCAGGTCGGCGTTGCGCAGGATGATCCGCACGTTGACCGCCAGACTCGCGCCGTCGGTGGCCGAGTGGAAGTGGGCCAGCAGGAACGGGGTCACCGCCTTGCCGGTCACCCCGTCGCGCTCCAGCAGGGCCAGGCCCTCGGCGAGGGTGCGGTCGTGCAGTGCCGGGTCGAGCTGCTCGTCGACGGGGAGCGGGTTGGCCACGATCAGCCCGCCGTCGTGCACGCACTGCTGCTCCCGGGCGGCGAGCACGTCCGCCACCTGCTCCGGGGAGTCCACCGACCAGTCCAGGTCGAAGCCGGCGTCGGTGAGGTAGAAGCCGGGGAAGCGCCGGGTCCGGTAGCCGACCACCCCGACCCCGAGGGTCTCCAGCCGCTCCAGGGTGGCCCCGACGTCGAGGATCGACTTGACCCCGGCGCAGACCACCGTGATCGGCGTCCGGGCCAGGGTGACCAGGTCGGCCGACTCGTCGAAGCTCTGCGCCGCCTCCCGGTGCACCCCGCCGAGCCCGCCGGTGGCGAACACGCCGATCCCCGACGCCGCGGCCACCGCGCTGGTCGCGGCCACCGTGGTGGCACCGTCCGCGCCGGTCGCGGCGGCGACCGCGAGATCGCGTACGGAGAGCTTGCTCACCCCGTCGGTGGTGGCGAGCCGGGTCAGCTCGGCGTCGTCGAGACCGACGACAAGTTCGCCGCGGACCATGCCGATGGTGGCCGGGACCGCCCCGGCGTCGCGTACGGCCTGCTCGATCTCGCGGGCGACCCGCAGGTTGTCCGGTCGGGGCAGACCGTGCGAGACGATGGTGCTCTCCAGTGCGACGACGGGGTGGCCGTCGCGCAGGGCGTCGGCGACCTCGGCGCCGAGACGGGTGTGAAAGTTGGTCACCTCCGTTACCGTACGGGCCGCCGTCGGGTGGGCTGCGGTGGACCCGGCCCTTGCGACCTGCCAAACTGGAAAGTTGGAGGTGTAGACATGAGCACTCAGATTCTTGAGCGTCCCGAACTGAAGGACGCCGACACCGGTCCCGAGATGTTCCATTACGTCCGCAAGGAGAAGATCGCCGAAAGTGCCGTCATGGGCACCTACGTCGTGGCGCTCTGCGGTGAGACGTTCCCGGTGACCAAGGCGGCCAAGCCCGGCTCCCCGGTCTGCCCGAAGTGCAAGGAGATCTACGACTCGTACGCCGAGTGATCCTCCGGCGGCCGTCCCGGCCGCCCCCGTAACCTTCGGGCCGTGACCACCTCCACCGCCCTGCTCGTCGCCGACCTCACCGGAGTGGCCGTCTTCGCCGCCTCCGGGGCCTCCGCGGCGGTGGCCAAGCGCCTCGACCTCTTCGGAGTCGTCTTCGTCGGCTTCGTGGCCGCCCTCGGCGGGGGGATCTTCCGGGACCTGGCCATCGACGAGGTGCCCCCGCTGGCCTTCGCCGACTGGCGGTACGCCACCACCGCCGGGGTCACCGCCGTCGCCGTCTTCTGGCTGCACCCCCAGCTCGCCCGGCTCCGGACCACGGTGCTCGTGCTGGACGCTGCCGGGCTGGCGCTGTTCACCGTCACCGGCACGCTCAAGGCGCTCGACGCCCAGGTGCCGGCCGTCGGCGCCTGCGTGATCGGCATGCTCACCGCGATCGGCGGCGGGCTCGGCCGGGACCTGCTCACCGCCGAGATCCCGGTGGTGCTGCGCCGGGAGATCTACGCCGTCGCCGCCCTCGTCGGCGCGATCGCCGTGGCGTTGCTGGACTCCCTGAGGCAGGCCGACACCGCCTGGCTGACCGCGGCGGCCGTGCTGGTCTTCGTACTCCGGCTGGTGGCCCTGCGGCGGCGCTGGTCCGCGCCGGTCGCGACGCTGCGTCCCCCGAAGACCGGCGTCCGCGGCCCCCGGGGCTGACCCGCCGCGGCACCGGTCGCGCCGGTCACGTTCCCGGCTCCGGATGGTGTGCGGGCGGGGCGACGGATGTGACCAGCGTGGCGTCGAGTGGGGAGACGGGCCCCCGCTGGTTATGCTGAGTCGGCCTTCGCGGCACCCGATGCGCGAGGGCCTTTTCATGGGCGGCGGTACCCGTGGCCCTCGGCCGGGCCCGCCGCCGTGCGGTCGAGAGGAGCTACGCGTGGCACCCCGGTTGCCGGCGCTCGAGACGTTCCCACCCCTGCGTGCCTGGCAACGCAAGGCGATGGTGGAGTACCTGCGCCGCCGGACCGAGGACTTCACCGCGGTCGCCACCCCCGGCGCGGGCAAGACCACCTTCGCCCTGCGGATCGCCGCCGAGCTGCTCGTCGACGGCACCGTCGACGCGGTGACCGTGGTCGCCCCGACCGAGCACCTGAAGACCCAGTGGGCCCAGGCCGCCGCCCGGGTCGGCATCCACCTCGACTCCGCGTTCCGCAACGCCGACGTGCACTCCTCCACCGACTTTCACGGCGCCGTCGTCACGTACGCCCAGGTCGGCATGGCCCCGCACGTGCACAAGCGGCGCACCCTGACCCGGCGCACCCTGGTCATCCTCGACGAGATCCACCACGCCGGCGACTCGCGCTCCTGGGGCGACGGGGTCAAGGCGGCCTTCGAGCCCGCGGTGCGCCGCCTGATGCTCACCGGCACGCCGTTCCGCTCCGACGACAACCCCATCCCGTTCGTGGAGTACGAGCGGGGCGGCGACGGGCTGCTGCGCTCCCGCGCCGACTCGGTCTACGGCTACTCCGACGCGCTGCGCGACGGCGTCGTCCGGCCGGTGCTCTTCCTGGCGTACTCGGGAGAGACCCGGTGGCGCACCAACGCCGGCGACGAGCTGGCGGCGCGACTGGGCGAGCCGATGACCCAGGACCTCATCGCGCAGGCCTGGCGTACCGCCCTCGACCCGGCCGGGGACTGGATGCCGCAGGTGCTGCGGGCCGCCGACGCCCGGCTGACCGTGCTGCGCAACGCCGGTATGCCCGACGCGGGCGGCCTGGTGATCGCCAGTGACCAGCAGAACGCCCGCTCGTACGCCAAGCTGATCGAGCAGGTCACCGGGGAGAAAGCCGCGGTGGTGCTCTCCGACGACGTGGGCGCTTCCGCCCGGATCGCGACGTTCGCGGCGTCCGAGCAACGGTGGCTGGTGGCCGTCCGGATGGTCTCCGAGGGCGTCGACATCCCCCGGCTCGCCGTCGGGGTGTACGCCACCAGCGCCAGCACCCCGCTCTACTTCGCCCAGGCGATCGGACGCTTCGTCCGGGCCCGCCGCCCCGGGGAGACCGCCTCGGTCTTCCTGCCGAGCGTGCCGCACCTGCTCGGGCTGGCCAGCGAGATGGAGGCCGCCCGGGACCACGTACTCGGCAAGCCCAAGGACCGCGAGGGCTTCGACGACGACCTGCTGGAGCGCGCCCAGCGCGACGACCAGGCCAGCGGCGAGCTGGAAAAGCGGTTCACCGCCCTCTCCGCCACCGCCGAACTGGACCAGGTGATCTTCGACGGGGCGTCCTTCGGCACCGCCGCCCAGGCGGGCACCCCGGAGGAGGAGGAGTACCTGGGCCTGCCCGGGCTGCTCACCGCCGACCAGGTCTCCATGCTGCTCACCAAGCGGCAGGCCGAACAGCTCGCCGCCCAGCGCCGCCGAACCGCCGTCAGGCCCGCTGAGCCGGCCACTGAGGCTCCGGCACCGCCGGCGGCGCCGATGAGTGCCGCCCAGCGCCGGGTGGCGCTGCGACGCCAGTTGAACGCCCTGGTGGCCGCCCGCCACCACCGTACGGGCCAGCCGCACGGCAAGATCCACGCCGAGCTCCGCCGGCTCTGTGGTGGGCCGCCCAGCGCACAGGCGACGATCGAGCAGCTCGAAGAGCGCATCGCGACCGTCCAGACCCTCTGACCGGTTCACCCCCTGGCGTCCCCGGTCGCCCTCGGCGCCTCCGTCCCTACGGTGCCTCCGTCAGCTTCGCGTCCGAGCGGTGCCGGTGGCGGGCGGGGGCGCACCGACGGGCCGATGCCGCCCGGCCGATGCCGCCCGCCATGGGTCGCGCCGCCGCCGCCCGCCGTGGCCGGCGCCACCCGCCATGAAAGCGCTCGATCCTGGATGTAGTGGCCTCGACCCGCTGGGATGCCACTACATCCAGGAAGTAGCACGATCTGGGTGCGGGGTGCGGGGTGCGGGGTGCGGGGTGCGGGGTGCGGGGTGCGGGGTGCGAAAAGCCGACCGGAGGTGCCCTGTCGGGTCACCTCCGGTCGGCTATGTCGTCGCTCTTACGGTTGCGGATTCAGTTCGCCATCAGATCGGCGCCACGCCAGCTGAACTCCGGGTCCGTCGCGTACTTCACGGTGATCTTCACGAGATCCTCCGCGTACTTGTTCGCGTGGTGCCCACAGAACACCAGCTCGCTCCCACCCGCCAGAGTGATCCGGAGCTTACCGGCAGCATTGCAGCGGTCGCACCGTTCATCGGCGGCTGGGGGAGCCACCGTCTCGGGCGGCGGCGTGAGGGTCGGGGTCATCGCCTTCCTCCTCTGGTCGTCACCGATGAACACTCTCTTCGGTCGTTGCTCACCCATCGTGCAACACCCTTGCCGGGCCCTGCCTTCCCTGTGTGCCCGCGGGCGACCGAGGTCACACATGACGGGAAGACAGTGTGCCGTGTGCCAAGGGTGCCACGTCAACGATCACAAACGGGCAACCGACCGATCACCTTCAAGGTGTTCTACGGCTGGTGATCAAACCGACACGGTTGGTTGACGCGAAGGGGTCAGTCCAGGTAGTCCCGGAGCACCTGCGAGCGGGACGGGTGCCGGAGCTTGGACATCGTCTTGGACTCGATCTGCCGGATCCGTTCCCGGGTCACCCCGTACACCTGGCCGATCTCGTCCAGGGTGCGCGGCTGGCCGTCGGTCAGGCCGAAGCGCAGGCGTACCACGCCCGCCTCACGCTCGGAGAGCGTCTGCAGCACCTGCTGGAGCTGGTCCTGCAGCAGCGAGAACGAGACGGCGTCGACCGCGACCACGGCCTCCGAGTCCTCGATGAAGTCACCGAGCTGGCTGTCACCCTCGTCGCCGATGGTCTGGTCGAGTGAGATGGGCTCCCGGGCGTACTGCTGAATCTCCAGCACCTTCTCCGGTGTGATGTCCATCTCCTTCGCGAGCTCCTCCGGGGTGGGCTCGCGGCCCAGGTCCTGGAGCAGCTCACGCTGGATCCGGCCGAGCTTGTTGATCACCTCGACCATGTGCACCGGGATGCGGATGGTGCGGGCCTGGTCGGCCATGGCGCGGGTGATCGCCTGGCGGATCCACCAGGTGGCGTACGTGGAGAACTTGTAGCCCTTGGTGTAGTCGAACTTCTCCACCGCGCGGATCAGGCCGAGGTTGCCTTCCTGGATCAGGTCCAGGAAGGCCATGCCGCGACCGGTGTAGCGCTTGGCCAGCGAGACGACCAGCCGGAGGTTCGCCTCCAGCAGGTGGTTCTTGGCGCGTTCACCGTCGCGGGAGATCCAGAGCAGGTCCCGCTGCATCTCGCGGGTGAGCTTCTCCTCGCCCTCCTCGGCCGCCCGCAGCCGCTCGGCGGCGTAGAGCCCGGCCTCGATCCGCTTGGCGAGCTCCACCTCCTGCTCCGCGTTGAGCAGCGGAACCTTGCCGATCTGCTTCAGGTACGCCCGGACGGAGTCGGCCGAGGCGGTCAGCTCGGCGTCGCGACGCGCCTGCTTGAGCGCCTCGGACTCCTCGTCGTCCCACTCGAAGTCGTTGTCGCTGGCGGAGGCGGCGGCGTCGGTCGCGGCGGCCTTGGCCAGCTCGGCCGGCTCCTCGACCACGACGTCCTCGATCTCGGCCGCGAGCTCCTCGGGATCGATCTCGCCCTCGGCGCCCTCGCCCTTGGCCTTACCGGCGGCCTTGGCCGCACCGGCGGCGGCCACGGTCGCCTTGGTGGCGCGGGTGGACTTGGTCGCCTTCGCGGCCGGCGCGGCGGCCTTGGCCGCCACCCCGGCGGTGGTGGCGGCCTTGCGGGCCGTCGCCTTCCGCGGGGCGGGGGCCGGGGCCTCGTCGGCGGCGGGCGCCTGCTTCGGGGCGGGCGCGGCGGCCTTCTTGGTGGTCTTGGCGGTGGTGGCCCGCGAGGCCGGGGTGGCGGACCGGGCGGCAGCGACCCGACGACGGGTGCTGGCCGAGCCGTCCACGACCACGGTCACTCCCGCCTCGGAGAGCGCCCGCAGGATCTTCTTGGCCTGGGCCGGGGTCACCTCGGCGGACTCGACGGTGCGCGCGAGCTGGGCCGACGTCAACTGACCGCCGGCGCTCTGCGCGTGGGCGATCAGAGTGTCGGTGAGCGAGCGAACGTCGGCGCCGGTCTGGCGGGGTTCTGTCACGAATGACCTTCCGGAGGCGAAGAGCGAGCACGGCCGGGTCGTCCGGCGCAGCATGGCGCACCGTGCCGGGCGATGTCGTTGAGAGACCCCCGTGTCCCGGGCCGGCCGGTGGCTGGCGGTCCGTGGCGCGTGGGCAGGGTGAATTGTAACGCCGTCTGCGGCGATCATCCTGCGGCGCACGGCGGATCGGCGGTAGGACCGCCGATTGGGCGCAGTTGTGGACTTTGTAAGGATGATAACCACGCGTGCGGCGGGACGTCCCGATCGTGCGAGAAGGGGACGAATCATGACTCGTTCGGTGCCGCCGCCGGCGGAGCTGTTGGAGATCGCTGTCGAGGTCGCCCGGGACGCGGCGGCCACCGCGTACCGGATGCGCGCCGAGGGGGTGTCGATCGCCGCGACCAAGAGCACCGTCACCGACGTGGTGACCGCCGCCGACCGGGCGGTGGAACGGCAGGTCCTCGACGCCCTGGCCAAGCAGCGTCCCGACGACGCCGTGCTCGGGGAGGAGTACGGCGCGGCGGAGGCCGCCGCCGCGCCCAGCGGGGTCCGCTGGATCGTCGACCCGATCGACGGCACCGTGAACTACCTCTACGCGATCCCGTACTGCGCCGTCTCGCTGGCCGCCGAGGTCGACGGCGAGGTGGTCGCGGGGGTGGTGCGCAACATCTTCACCGGCGAGGAGTGGACCGCCACCGCGGGCGGCGGCGCCTGGCGCGACGGGCGGCGGCTGCGCTGCTCCACCGAGACCGACCCGGGGCAGGCGCTGGTCGCCACCGGCTTCGGCTACGACCCGGGACGTCGGTCGCACCAGGCCCGGGTGATCGCCGAGCTGATTCCGCACGTTCGCGACATCCGCCGGCTCGGCGCCGCCGCGCTGGACCTCTGCCTCGCCGCCGAGGGGCGGGTGGACGCGTACTACGAGAAGGGTCTGGCCGCCTGGGACCTGGCCGCCGGTGGGCTGGTCGCCGCCGAGGCGGGGCTGCGGGTCACCGGGCTGCGCGGCCTGCCGGCCGGGCCGGACCTGGTGATCGCCGCGCCGCCGGCGCTGTTCCAGCCCCTGCACGACCGCCTCGCCGACCTGGACGCCTCCGGCGGCCCCTGAACCGCCACGGGCGCGTTCCCGGCCCCGGCGGTGGGTTCCGGATCCTGTCGCGCGTCCCGGCGGCCGGGCGTGTCCCGGTCGGAAGGACCGCGCGACCCGACCGCGACGAAACGGCGGTGTCCGGCACCGGACACCGCCGTCGCGGCGAGTGGCGGGAAGCCCGCCGGGGCGGTTACTTGTCGACCGGCATCGGGCAGGAGCCGGCCGGCGCGGCCGGTGAGCCCAGGTCACCGAGGGACTGGTTGACCTCGGTGGTGGTGGCGAGCTGCTGGAAGCCGCTGCCGAGCACCACGTCGACCGTGTCGTCCTTGCGCTTGGCGTCGTACTGGGTGTCGGCGTTGTCGAGGAAGTAGGCCCGCAGCAGGTGCGCGGAGCCGACGCCCTTGGGACCGAAGCGCAGCACCGCCACGCCGTCGACGCCCTTTGGCGCGTCGCCCACCTTCTTCACCTGGAACTTGCGGTTCTTGAAGTCGTCCGCGACCGCGCCGGCCCGGCCGACCTCCTCGGTGGCGTTCAAGACGTTGATCTTGACGTCCTTGGGCTCGCGGAGGGTCACGTCGGCCCGCGGCCAGTCCTCGGGGCAGCCGCCGGCCAGCCCGGCTTCACCCTGGGTGTCCTTCACGATGGCGACGACGACGAAGACCAGGGCGACGACCGCCAGCAGACCGACGACAACGAGTGCTCGCACTCGCGCAAAGCTCATCTGGGCGCTCCCCGGACAGTGGGTGGGTGGCGGCGGCCGCCGGCGGTCGGGCCGCCCCGCCGGCCGTCGAGTACGCCGCTGAGGTTAACGGTTGTCCGACCGTGGCGTGGAAACAGTCCGACATGCCGGCGCGCCATCCGGGAAGCGGGTAGTACTACCCCTATCTTCGTGTCGCCTGAGTCACATTGGGAAGAACTCGGGGTGCGGGGGCGTACATCTCAGCCGCGAGGGCGGTATACATGCCTCGCCCGGAGGGGGGTAAGGTTCCGCGCTCGCTGGGGAGTGCCCTGGCGGCTCCGGCCCGAACGGCCGTCGGGTCGGGTGACCGACACAAGTGGTGGCCGGCCATGGGAACCGAAACAGCGTCGCCCGGCGTTACAACCGGAAGCGACAATATCGATATGGGAGAGTGAACCGATGGCCACCGACTACGACGCCCCGCGTCGCGACGAGGTCGACCTCGGCGAGGACAGCCTGGAAGAGCTCAAGGCCCGGCGGGTCGACTCACAGTCGGGCGCCGTGGACGTCGACGAGGCCGAGGTGGCCGAGAGCTTCGAGCTGCCCGGCGCCGACCTCGCCGACGAGGAGCTGACCGTCAAGGTCCTGCCGATGCAGGAGGACGAGTTTCGTTGCGGCCGTTGCTTCCTGGTCCACCACCGCAGCCAACTGGCGGTCGAGCGCAACGGCGACCTGATCTGCCGCGAGTGCGTCTGACCCCGACTCCGTACACCGGCGGCGGCCTCCTCGACGGGGCCGCCGCTGTCCGAGCTGCCGTGCGCCGGCGGCGGGGAGCTGCTTGACTCGTGACGGGCGGGCAGCACGCCCGCGGAGCTTCGGGAGGCCGGGCGGATGAGTGAGCGGACGGGTCGGTCCGGCATGGACGGCTCCGCCGACGGCGACGCACGGCCGGACGGCCCCGGCGGGAACCCGGGTGCCGTCCGGCCGGACGACGCGGTCACGTCCCACACCGGACGGCCGGACACCACCCGCCGGGACGCGGGTGCGACCTCCGACGCCGTCGGGGACCGGCCCGACGGCGCGGGGGCGGACCGGGCCGACGGCGGGGCGGACCGGGCCGGCGACGAGCTGGGTGCGACGGTCGCGGCGCTGACCGCCGACGACGTCGAGCTGGCCCGCCGACGCCAACTGCTCACCCGGCTGGTCGGGCAGGCCCGCTCGCGCGGACTGTCCGACCTGTTCAAACCGAAGGCCGCGCTGCGCTGGATGACCGACACGATCGCCGACGTCGCGCCGCACGTACCGGTCCGGGACCTGGCGACGCTGCGCGCCCACTTCCCCGGACTGGACGACGAGGCCCTCGCCCAGCGGCTGGTCCGCAACGCGGCCCGGGCCACCGCCGGGGTCGGCGCGGCCGGCGGGGGAGTCGCCGCGGTCGAGTGGGCGGTCACCCCGACCCTGCTCTCCGCCCCCGTGCTGCTGGCCGCCGAGACGGTCGCGGTGGTGGCCGTCGAGCTGAAGCTGGTCGGTGAGCTGCACGAGGTGTACGGCGCGCCGCTGCCCACCGGCGGCACCCCACGGACGGTCGCCCTGATGCAGTCCTGGGCCGGCCAGCGGGGCATCAACCCGATGATGCCCGGGGTGGGGGTCGGCGCCGTCCTCGGCACCGCCGCCCGCAGGGAGCTGCGGGACACCCTGCTCAAGCGGTTCGGGCGAAACCTGACCACGCTCGGTCCGTTCCTCACCGGCGCCGCGGTCGCCAGCTATCTCAACCGGCGGGCCACCCGGACGCTGGGCGACCAGCTCCGCACCGACCTGCGCAAGCAGCGCCGGGCGCTGCCCGGCGGACGGCCCGCGCTGCCCTGACGGCTCAGCCGGCGTCCCGGGCGGCCAGGATCGCCCCGGCCAGCTCGACCGGCTGCCGGGTGCTCACCACCCAGAACGGGGTCGGATCCGCCGGGTCGTCCAGGACCACCTGCACCGCGCCGGCGACCCAGGGCCGCTGCACCACGAAGGCGAGCGGGTCGGACCCGACGCCCAGCACCTCACGCCGACCGGCCGCGTCCAACGGGATCGCGTCGGCCACGTACCGCACCGGCAGGCGGGCGTCGTCGACCCGCAGCTCCCCGTCGCGCACCTCGACCCGCACCCGGCCCAGCCACCACAGCCCCGCCGCGGTCGCCGGGGGCAGCAGCACGAAGGGCAGCCAGGCCCGGACACCGGACGCGCCCATCCACACCTCGACCGCGAGCAGCGTGGCCAGGGCCAGGCCGGCCAGCCAGAACCACCACGGCAGCCCGAGCCGCTCGGAGTGCTCCCCGGCCGCCGCGGTGCGCGGCGCCGGTGACGACGCAGAAGACGACAGGCTCACTCCTGCCAGGGTACGGCGCACGACGGCCGTCCGACCCGGCAGGATGGCAGGGTCACCCCGCGAAACGGACGGAAGAGGGGAACCGTGACCCACGTCGTGCCCGTGCCCGTACGGCAGCTCGACCCGGAGCTGCCACTGCCCGCGTACGCCCATCCCGGCGACGCCGGCGCCGACCTGGTGGCCGCCGCGGACGTCGAGCTTCCTCCCGGCGGCCGGGCCCTGGTCCCCACCGGGGTGGCGCTGGCGCTGCCGGAGGGATACGTCGGCCTGGTCCACCCGCGCTCCGGCCTGGCCGCCAGACTCGGTGTGACGGTGCTGAACGCGCCCGGTACGGTCGACGCCGGCTACCGGGGTGAGATCCTGGTCAACCTGATCAATCATGATCGGGTCACACCGGCGAAGATCTCCCGTGGCGATCGCATCGCGCAGCTCGTTGTGCAGCGGGTGGAGCGGGTCGATTTCCAGCCGGTCGCCGAGCTGCCCGGATCCCGGCGTGGCGCCGGTGGGCACGGCTCGACCGGCGGGCACGCCGGTCTGGTGCCGCCACCCGGAGGCCCGGCCGGACGGCCGGAACTCGCCGGCCGGGCGGGCGGACGGACGGAAGAGGTGGCAGGGTGAGTGCGAACAGCGGAGGGTGGGCGAAGTGATCTTCAGCCGGAAGCGGGCCGATGCCGGGCGGCGCGCCCGTGACGAGCGGGCCGTCGAGGTCCCCGACTCGTACGACGCCGAGGGGACGGCGACGAACACGTCGCGCGGTCCCTACGACATCTCGGAGGCGCCGGACGACGTGCAGCGGCTCGACCTGGGCAGCCTGCACATCCCGGCGGTGCCGGGTGTCGAGGTGCGGGTGCAGGCCGACCCGCAGGGCGTGATCCAGCAGGTCGTGCTGGTGCACGGGGAGAACGCGCTCCAGCTCGGGGTCTTCGCCGCGCCGCGGTCGGACGGCATCTGGGACGAGGTGCGCGAGGAGATCCGCCAGTCGCTCTTCGCCGACGGCGCCGCCGCCCAGGAGGTCCAGGGCGAGTACGGCCCCGAGCTGCACGCCCGGGTGCGTACCCCGGACGGCCTCACCGACCTGCGCTTCGTCGGCGTGGACGGGCCGCGCTGGATGGTCCGCGGTGTCTACCAGGGCGCGGCCGCCACCGACCCGGCCGCGGCCGGTCCGCTCGCGGTGTGCCTGGACGGCCTGGTGGTCGACCGCGGGCAGGAGGCGAAGCCGGTGCGCGAGCCGCTGCCGCTGCGGCTGCCCCGCGAGGTCGCCGAGCAGGAGCAGGAGCAGGCCGCCGCAGGTGGCGCACCGGCGCCCGCGCCGCGCGAGGCCTGACGACCCGCACGATCGGCACCGGGCCCGGCGTCGTCCACATGACGGCGCCGGGCCCGGTCGCGTGCGGGCCGGACCGGCGTACGCTGGCGGGATGGTCCCGGCATCCGGGGCCGGACCAGTGCCGGGTGTCCCGGCCGGCGTGGAGAGGGTGACGCGGAGGTCATGTCGACCGACGAGGGCCGAGGGTCGCTGCGGCGGATCCTGCGCCGGCTCACCGCGAGCGAGGCCGAGATCGAGGCGCAGGAACTCCAGCGGGAGAGCGCCGAGTCCGGCGGCACGCCGGCCCGGCAGTGCTGCCGGGGTGAGGTGGTGTCGGTCGCCGGGCGGCTGCGCACCGTGGTCTACACCCCCCGAACCAACCTGCCGACGCTGGAGGCGGACCTCTACGACGGCAGCGACGTGGTGACCCTGGTCTGGTTGGGGCGGCGGCACATCGCCGGCATCGAGCCCGGCCGGCACCTGACCGCCCGGGGCCGGATGGCCGTCCGCGACGACCGCAAGGTCATCTACAACCCGTACTACGAGCTGGAGTCGCCGAAGTGACGACCGGACAGCACCCCGGCGCCGAGCCGCGCACCGACGCGATGGACGACGAGCGGCTGCCCAGCATCGCCGAGCAGATGGCCGACCAACTCGGCGGCTGGCGAGGGCTGGTCGAGTCGAGCATCCCCGTGGTCGTCTTCGTGCTGGCCAACATCATCGGTGAGCTGCGCCCGGCGGTGATCGCCTCGGTGGCGGTGGCGGTGGCGATCGCCGTCGTCCGGCTGGTCCAGCGCCGCCCGATCCGGCACGCGGTCAACGGGCTCTTCGGCATCGCCGTCGGCGCGGGTATCGCCTGGCGCACCGGCGACGAGCGGGACTTCTACCTCCCCGGCATCCTCTACGGCATCGCGTACGGGGTGGCGCTGCTGGTCTCGGCGGCGATCCGGCAGCCGATCGTCGGCTGGATCTGGTCGGTGCTGGTCGCCAAGGGGCGCTCCGAGTGGCGCGACGACCCGCTGCTGGTCCGTACCTTCACCCGGCTCACCGTGCTCTGGGGCGTGGTCTGGCTGGCCAAGGTGGGCGTGCAGGCCGGGCTCTACCTGGCCCACCAGGACACCGCGCTGGGTGTGGCCCGGCTGGCGCTGGGTTACCCGCCGTACGCGCTGTTGCTGCTGATCACGGTGTGGACGGTTCGCCGGGTGACCCGGCAGAGCACGCCGCAGCCACTGCCCGGCGCCTGAGCCGGCGGGACGTCCACCGGCGGGCGGGCTCAACGGTTGTTGCGGGTCCGCTCGACGCTGTCCGGCCCGAGGATGACCGTGCGGACGTCGTCCTCCACCTCGGCGGTGCACACGAAGATCAACTCGTCGCCGGCCTCGATCGGGTCGTCCGGGCTGGGCACCAGCACCCGCTTGCCGCGCAGGATCGCCACCAGGGCCGCGTCCCGGGGGATCGGCACCGCGTGGATCGGCTGCCCGACGTAGGGGGCGGTCGGCGGCAGGGTGATCTCGACGAGGTTCGCCTCGCCCTGTCGGAAGGTCATCAGCCGGACCAGGTCGCCGACGGTGACCGCCTCCTCGACCAGGGCCGCCATCACCCGCGGCTTGCTCACCGCCACGTCGACGCCCCACTGCTCGGTGAAGAGCCACTCGTTCTCGGCGCGGTTGACCCGGGCGACCACCCGGGGCACCGCGAACTCGGTCTTGGCCAGCAACGACACCACCAGGTTGACCTTGTCGTCGCCGGTGGCCGCGACCACCACGTCGCAGCCGGCGACGTTGGCCTCCTCCAGGCTGGCCAGTTCGCAGGCGTCGGCCAGCACCCAGTCGGCGGCCGGCACCCGGTCGGGGCGGAGCATCCGGGGCTGGCGCTCGATCAGCATCACCTGGTGGCCGTTGTCGATCAGCTCCTGCGCGATCGAGCGGCCCACGTTGCCGGCGCCGGCGATGGCGATCCGCATGGCTCAGTGCCCTCCTTCGGGCGGCGTCGCGGCCACCGCGGTGACCGAGGCGGCGATGTCGTCGGTGACCAGCACGTACAGCTGGTCGCCCTCCTGCACGACGGTGGACCCGTTGGGCAGCGTGCCGATGCCGAACCGGGTGAGGTACGCCACCCGCGCCCCGGCCGCCGCCTCCAACTGGTGCAGCGGCCGCCCCACCCAGTCCTTGTGCACCGGCACCTCGATGATCGAGACCGTGCTGGTCGGGTCGCGGAAGATCTCCACGTTGCCCTCGGGGACCAGGTGCCGCACCATCCGGTCGGCCGTCCACCGCACGGTGGCCACGGTGGGGATGCCCAGCCGCTCGTAGACCTGCGCGCGACGCTGGTCGTAGATGCGCGCCGCCACCCGGGAGACACCGAAGGTCTCGCGGGCCAGCCGGGCGGAGATGATGTTGGAGTTGTCGCCGCTGGAAACCGCGGCGAAGGCGTCGGCCCGCTCGATACCGGCCTGGCGCAGCACCTCGCCGTCGAAACCGGCCCCCGTCACGGTGATGCCGGCGAAGTCGGGGCCCAGGCGGCGGAACGCGTCGGCGTCCTGGTCGATCACCGCCACCGAGTGCCCCCGGGACTCCAGGCTGTGCGCCAGGGTCGAGCCGACCCGACCACAGCCCATGATCACGACATGCACGGTGTCCCTCCCTGGTGCCACCCGTCGACGGCGGGCGGCGTCGACTGCGAGCCTGCCACGTCCAGCGCCCCGGCGGGGGATCGAACGGTACCGCGCGGACCCCGGCGGACGTGATCAGGCACCCCCGACTCCCCGGTCCTGATGGTCGTACCCTTAGCGCTTGTGGCCAGTCCCACCTCGCTGCTGAAGCGACTCCTCGTCGGTCGACCGTTCCGGTCCGACCGGCTGCGGCACACCCTCCTGCCCAAGCGCATCGCCCTGCCGGTCTTCGCCTCCGACGCCCTCTCCAGCGTCGCGTACGCGCCGGACGAGATCCTGCTGACGCTCTCCATCGCGGGGGCGTCGGCGTACTTCTTCTCTCCGTGGATCGCGCTCGCGGTCGTCGTGGTGATGCTCACCGTGGTCGCCAGCTACCGGCAGAACGTGCACGCGTACCCCTCCGGCGGCGGCGACTACGAGGTGGCGACGGTCAACCTGGGCCCCCGGGCCGGGGTGGCGGTGGCGAGCGCGCTGCTCGTCGACTACGTGCTCACCGTCGCGGTGTCGGTCTCCTCCGGGGTGGCGAACCTGGGCTCGGTGGTGCCCTTCGTGGCCACCCACAAGGTGCTCATCGCGGTCGTCGCGGTGGTGCTGCTCACCGCGATGAACCTGCGCGGCATGCGCGAGTCCGGCACCGCCTTCGCGATCCCCACCTACGGCTTCATCATCGTGATCGGCGCGATGATCCTCACCGGGCTGATCCGGGTCTTCGTGCTCGGCCACGACCTGCGGGCGCCCAGCGCCGGCCTGGAGATCCAGGCCGAGCACAGCGTGACCGGATTCGCGCTGGTCTTCCTGCTGCTGCGCACCTTCTCCTCCGGCTGCGCGGCGCTCACCGGGGTGGAGGCCATCTCCAACGGGGTGCCCGCCTTCAGAGCCCCCAAGAGCAGGAACGCGGCGACCACCCTGCTGCTGCTCGGCACCATCGCGGTGACCATGCTGGTCGGCATCATCTGGCTGTCCCGGCTGACCCACCTGCAGTTCGTCGAGAACCCGAAGCTGCAGATCATCTCCGGCCCCGAGGGGTACGTGCAGAAGACCGTCACCACCCAGCTCGGCGAGACCGTCTTCGGCTCCGGCTCGGTGCTGCTGTTCGTGGTGGCCGGGGTGACCGCGTTGATCCTCTTCCTGGCCGCGAACACCGCGTTCAACGGTTTCCCGGTGCTCGGCTCGATCCTGGCCCAGGACCGCTACCTGCCCCGCCAGCTGCACACCCGGGGCGACCGGCTGGCCTTCTCCAACGGCATCGTCTTCCTCGCCGCCTTCGCGATCGTGCTGATCGTCGGCTTCCAGGCCGAGGTCACCAAGCTCATCCAGCTCTACATCGTCGGGGTGTTCGTCTCCTTCACGCTCTCCCAGGCCGGCATGATCCGGCACTGGAACCGGCACCTGCGCAACGAGCGCAACCCCGAGGCGCGGCGACGGATGCAGCGCTCCCGGGCGATCAACACGTTCGGCATGGCGATGACCGGCGCGGTGCTGGTCGTCGTGCTGGTCACCAAGTTCCTGCTCGGCGCGTGGATCGCGATCGTCGCGATGGCGGTGATCTACCTGCTGATGCTGGCCATCCGGCGGCACTACGACCGGGTCGCCGAGGAGTTGGAGCCGACCGAGGTCCGGGGCGTGCTGCCCGCCCGCAACCACGCGATCGTCCTGGTCAGCAAGCTGCACCAGCCGACCCTGCGGGCCATCGCGTACGCCCGGGCCACCCGGCCGGACACGCTGACCGCGGTCACCGTCAACGTCGACGACAAGGACACCCGCCAGCTCCAGGAGGAGTGGGAGCGGCGCGAGCTGCCGGTCCCGCTCACCGTGGTCGACTCGCCGTACCGGGAGATCACCCGGCCGATCCTCAACTTCGTCGCCAACACCCGGCGCGAGTCGCCGCGCGACGTGGTCACCGTCTTCATTCCCGAGTACGTCGTCGGACACTGGTGGGAGAACCTGTTGCACAACCAGAGCGCGCTGCGGCTCAAGGGACGACTGCTCTTCGAGCCCGGCGTCATGGTCACCAGCGTCCCGTGGCAGCTCGCCTCCACCGCCACCAAGAACCTCGACCGGCTGGACGAGACGCTGAGCCGTACCCCGGCCCGGGGTCCCCGGGTGGCGCCCCGCAGCACCCTGCCGCCGAGTGTCCCGCCGGTCACCTCCGCCCCGCCCGGCGAGCGCGGCCCGAGCACCGGGGACCGCCCGTGACCGCCGGACGCGGCGTGGGCCGCCCCGACCACAGCGGCGGACCGGTGCCGGTCGAGCAGGAGCGGCGGATGCTGGAGGAGGTTGAGCGGGTCGAGCTGACCGTCGGCGCGGTCGCCCCGGGCGGGCACTGCGTGGCCAGGGTCGACGGCCAGGTGGTCTTCGTCCGGCACGCGCTGCCCGGCGAGCGGGTGGTCGCCGAGGTGACCGAGCTGCACAAGGGCTTCGCCCGCGCCGACGCCGTCGAGATCCTCGAGGCGTCCCCGGACCGGGTCGAACCGCCCTGCCCGTACGCGAAGCCGGGCCGCTGCGGTGGCTGCGACCTGCAGCACGTCGCCCCCGCCGCCCAGCTGGCCTGGAAGACCGACGTGGTGCGCGAGCAGCTCACCCGCCTCGGTCGGCTCACCGACGCCGAGGTGGACGCGCTCGGCGTGACCGTCGAGGCGCTGCCCGGCGGGCCGCTCGGCTGGCGCTCCCGGGTCCGGTACGCGGTCGACGCCGCCGGCCGGGCCGGGCTGCTCAAGCACCGCTCGCACGAGGTCGTCCCGATCGACCGCTGCCTGATCGCCCACCCGGCCATCCAGGACCTGCCGGTGCTCCCCGGCTCCGGCGCACGCTGGCCGGACGCCGAGGCGGTGGAGACGGTCGCCACCACCGGCGGGGACGTCAGCGTCGCCACCGTCACCGAGGGGGTGGCCACCGCGGTCAGCGGGTCGCGGACGGTCCGGGAGGTCGCCGCCGGCCGGGACTGGACGCTGCCCGCCGCCGGCTTCTGGCAGGTCCACCCGGCCGCCGCCGATACCCTGGTGGCTGCGGTCCTCGACCTGCTCGACCCGCGTCCGGGCGAGTCGGCCTGGGACCTCTACGGCGGGGCCGGACTGTTCGCCGCCGCCCTCGCCGGCCGGGTCGGCCCGGACGCCCGGGTCACCCTGGTCGAGTCCGCCGCGCAGGCAGTGGCCGCCGCCCGGCAGAACCTGGCCGACCTGCCCCGGGTGGAGGTGGTCGCGGCCCGGGTGGAGACCGCGCTGGCCCGCCGCCGGGTCACCGGCCCGGTCGACCTGGTGGTGCTCGACCCGCCCCGCTCCGGCGCGGGCGCGGCGGTGGTGCGGGACGTGGTGGCGGCCGGGCCCCGCGCCGTGGCGTACGTGGCCTGCGACCCGGCCGCCTTCGCCCGTGACGTGCGCACCTTCACCACAGCGGGCTGGCGGCTCGCCGCGCTGCGCGGGTACGACCTGTTCCCGATGACCCAGCACGTCGAGCTGGTCGGGCTGTTCCAGCCCCTGTCGGACTGACCTAGCCTGGCCCGATGAAGATCGTCGGGTTGATGTCCGGGACGTCGTACGACGGGGTGGACGTGGTCGCCGCCGAGTTCACCGCCGACGGGGACACCCTGCGGATGCGTCCGCTGGGGCACCGGGAGCGAAGCTACGACGACGCCCTGCGCGAGCGGATCGGGGCGCTGCTGCCCCCGGCGGCCACCACGATCGAGGCGGTCTGCCGGCTGGACAACGCCCTCGGTGAGGTCTTCGCCGACGCCGCCGCGCTCGGCGTGCAACTGGCCGGCGGGCAGGCCGACCTGGTCGTCTCGCCCGGGCAGACGGTCTTCCACTGGGTCTCCTCGGGCGCCGTCCGGGGCACCCTCCAGCTGGGCGCGCCGGCCCGGGTGGCCGCCCGGGTGGGCGTACCCGTGCTGGCGGACCTGCGTTCGGCGGACGTCGCCGCCGGTGGCCAGGGCGCGCCGCTGGTCCCCGCCTTCGACGCGCTGCTGCTGGCGGCGGCCGAAGGGTCGGGCGGCTCGGCGCCGCGGGCGGCGCTCAACCTGGGCGGCATCGCCAACCTCACCGTGGTCGCGCCGGGCGCGCCCGTGCTCGGGTACGACGTGGGCCCGGCCAACGCGTTGCTGGACGCGGCGGCCCGGCGTCTCCTCGGCCGCCCCTGCGACGTCGACGGGGCCCGGGCGGCGGCCGGCCGGGTGCACCCCGGGCTGCTGGAGTCGTTGCTCGCCGAGGCGTACTACGCCGTGCCGCCGCCCAAGTCGACCGGGAAGGAGCTGTTCCACGCCGGCTACCTCGACGAGCGGCTGGCCGCCCTGGGTGAGCCGGTGGCCCCGGACGACGTGCTGGCCACGCTGACCGAGCTGACCGCCCGGACGGTGGCCGCCGAGTGCGACCGGCACCGGGTGACCGAGGTGGTCGCCGCCGGCGGCGGGGTGCGCAATCCCACACTGTTGGGCCGGCTGGCCGTCCTCGGGCGGGGCCGGTGGCGGCTGCGCGTCACCGACGAGCTGGGCGTGCCCGCCCAGGCCAAGGAGGCGTACGCGTTCGCCCTGCTCGGCTGGCTCTCCTGGCACGGCCTGCCCGGCGCGGTTCCCTCGGTGACCGGCGCCCGGCACGCCGCCGTGCTGGGCTCGTGGACCCCGGCCGGGCCGCCGAACGGGGCCGCCGTGGCGACGCCGCCGCGCCGGCTGCTCGTCGAGCGCTGAATCCTGGGAGCAGGCTGTGATGATCCACGGCCGAGCTGCGGAGTGTCGGGGGGCCGATAGACTCTTCCGTCATGAGTGTTGAAGAGGGCACGGCCAACCAGGGTCGGCTGCTGGGCACGGTGCGCGGTCCGCAGGACGTGAAGCGGATGACCGCCGAGCAGCTGGACGTTCTCGCCGCCGAGATCCGTGACTTCCTGATCGCCAAGGTCTCCCGCACCGGCGGGCACGTCGGCCCCAACCTCGGTGTGGTGGAGCTGACCCTGGCGATGCACCGGGTCTTCGACTCTCCCCGCGACCGGCTCCTGTTCGACACCGGCCACCAGGCGTACGTGCACAAGATCCTCACCGGCCGACAGGAGGGCTTCGACAAGCTCCGCCAGCGCGGTGGCCTCTCCGGCTACCCCAGCCAGGCCGAGAGCGAGCACGACCTGATCGAGAACTCGCACGCCTCCACCGCCCTGTCGTACGCCGACGGGCTGGCCAAGGCGTACGCGCTGCGCGGCGAGCAGCGCAGCGTGGTCGCCGTGGTCGGTGACGGCGCGCTGACCGGCGGCATGTGCTGGGAGGCGTTGAACAACATCGCCACCGCCGGCAACCCGCTGGTCATCGTGGTCAACGACAACGGTCGGTCCTACTCGCCGACCATCGGCGGCCTCGCCGACCACCTCTCCTCGCTGCGGCTCAACCCCGGCTACGAGAAGGTCCTCGACACCGTCAAGGACGCCCTCGGCAACACGCCGTTCGTCGGCAAGCCGATGTACGAGGTGCTGCACGCGGTCAAGAAGGGCATCAAGGACGCGGTCGCCCCGCAGGCGATGTTCGAGGACCTCGGCATCAAGTACGTCGGCCCGGTCGACGGGCACGACATCGCCGCGGTCGAGTCGTCGCTGCGGGCCGCGAAGAACTTCGGCGGGCCGGTGATCGTGCACGCGGTCACCCGCAAGGGCTACGGCTACCGCCCCGCCGAGGAGGACGAGGCGGACTGCCTGCACGGCCCGGGCGCCTTCGACGTCGAGACCGGCAAGCTGCTGGCGGCCCCGTCGGTGAAGTGGACCCACGTCTTCGCCGACGAGCTGGTCGCCATCGCCGACTCCCGGCCCGACGTGGTGGGCATCACCGCCGCGATGGCCGAGCCCACCGGCATCGCCACCCTGGCCCGCAAGCACCCCGACCGGGTGTACGACGTCGGCATCGCCGAGCAGCACGCCGCCACCTCCGCCGCCGGCCTGGCCATGGGCGGCCTGCACCCGGTGGTGGCGGTCTACGCGACGTTCCTCAACCGGGCCTTCGACCAGGTCCTGCTGGACGTGGCGATGCACAAGCTGCCGGTCACCTTCGTGCTGGACCGCGCCGGTATCACCGGCCCGGACGGGCCGAGTCACTACGGCATCTGGGACATGTCGGTCTTCGGCGTGGTGCCCGGCCTGCGGATCGCCGCGCCCCGGGACGCCGGCAGCCTCCGCGAGGAGCTGCGCGAGGCGGTGGCGGTCGATGACGGCCCGACCATCGTCCGCTTCCCGACCGGCACCGTCGCCGCCGACCTGCCGGCCGTCCGTCGGGTCGGCGCGGTCGACGTGCTGGCCGAGTCGGCGCGTACCGACGTGCTGCTGGTCGCGGTCGGTTCCTTCGGCCACCTCGGCATGGAGGTCGCCGCCCGCCTCGCCGAGCAGGGCTACGGGGTGACCGTGGTCGACCCGCGCTGGGTCCGCCCGGTCCCGGCCGAACTGGTCGAGCTGGCCACCGCGCACCGGCTCGTGGTGACCGTCGAGGACGGCGTCCGGGTCGGCGGTGTCGGTGACGCGCTCGCCCAGGCGATGCGGGACGCCGACGTCCGGGTCCCGCTGCGCGACCTCGGCGTGCCCGCCGACTGGCACCCGCACGGCACCCGGGCGCAGATCCTGGCCGACCTGCGGCTCACCGCGCAGGACGTGGCCCGGGACGTCACCGGCTGGATCTCCGGCCTGGACGCCGAGCCGGTCGAGCCGGTCCGCCTGGCTGCCCGCGACGCCAGCAGCAACTGACCACGGGCGCCGGTGTACGCACCGGCGAGGCGTGCGTGACACCACGCCGACGGGCGGTCCTGGTGCTCCCAGGGCCGCCCGTCGGCGTCCCTGGCGCTGCCGACGGACGTCACCCGCCGTCCGCGCCGTCCGCGTCTCCAGCCGCTCCCCGTAGCCGCGGATCGCGGCGGAGCTGGGTATCGGCCCGGACGCTCCGGCACCGACGCCCGAGGCAGCGGTTGTCCGTCCGGGACCGCCTGGGCCGTCCCTTCGGACCGGACCGGTACTGTGCGGACGCTACCGACCTGATCGCATGGATGGATCGGACAGGGCCCTGGAGGACTCTCGCCCCGATCCACTTGTGCGATCAGGTCGGTAGCGTGCGGAAGAGGGGTGTGCACCGGTGGCAGGCGCCCTCGCGGAACCCCATCGGGCACGCCGGTGAGACGGCCGTGCAGGGTTCGACCCGAGGTCCACGGCGGGCCATGGAGGCGCTGGCACCGCTCCGGCGGAGCCCGGCTGTCGACGTCCGGGCGGGCTGACGATGGGCGGGCTGACGATGGGCGGATCCGGGGTCAGCGGCCGCCGACGGAGCGGTAGTAGGTCTTCTCGGCGGTGGCCAGGCTGAACGTCTGCTTCGCCTCCGGCATCGGCACCACCACCAGGCCGGGACGGTCCACCAGGCGGGGCGTGCCGGGTGGCACCGACAAGGAGGCGTCCCGGTTGCCCCGCCAGGTCAGCACCACCAGCGGCTGCCCCGGCACCGGCAGCACGTACGTCTGCAGCGGGTTGGACCGGTCGGCGGGGGACACCACCGGCGCGCCGTCGCCGGCCGGGCGGTAGACCAATGCGGTCACCGTGCCGGCGGCGGTCTCCCAGCTGAGCTGTTCCAGGTCGCCCGGATCGCCGCCACCCAGCGCCATCTCGCCGATGCCCCGCACGGCCACCTTCTCCACCGGCCAGGACTCGGGCACCGAGGCGGGTGCGTCCCGGTCGCCGATCCGGCGCGGGATGCTGCCGAACGGCCCCTGCTCACCGGCGAGGACGCAGGTGTCCAGCCCGTCCAGGGCCCGCCGGCCGGAGCCGGTCTCGTCGCGGACCAGCGGGTAGCGCGGATCGGTGGTGGCGGTGCCCAGGTCGAGCAGCCGGTCGGCCGCCCGGCCGCGTGGCAGCGACTCGGTGGCGCGCAGCGTCGCCGTCACCGGCACCGCCGCGCACTCCGGCACCGACACCCGGCCGGTCAGTCCGTCGGAGACCATCAGCGCCCGGCCGTCCGGGCCGAGCAGCCGCTCCACCCGCCCGGAGACCAGGTAGCGGCGGCCGTCGGCCAACTGCACCGGCAGCACGTCGGCGTAGGCGAGATAACCCGGGTCGGTGTACTCGGTGGCCCGGTCGACCGCGTACCGGCCGTCGACGCCGGTGAGCTGGAGCAGCCAGGACGCCGCCTCGCCGGGCACGTCGGCGGCGACCAGGGCCAGCCGGGCGCCGTCCACCTCGCCGGACCAGAGGATGCCGGAGGAGGGCAGGTGGGCCCGGTCGTCGATCGGGGACCGCCAGGCGCGGACCGCCTCGGTCACCGCCTCGGTGGTGGTGGCGTCACCGGCGAGCGAGCCGCGTGGCGGCCACACCCGTAGCGTGCCGTCCAGGCTGTCGTAGCCCACCCGCAGTTCCCGGGCCTGGCGCTCGGCGACCGGCCCGCAGGCGGTCACGGCCAGCGCCAGGGTGAGCAGTGCGGTGACCGTCGTGCCGCGGCGGCGGACTGAAGCCACCTGTACGCCCCCGATCGCCTCGCCGTTGTCGGAAGCCCACATGGTACGCAACGGCCGGCGGCCGGTCGGCGCTGGTCCGCCCCACCGGGCTCCGGCCACAAGGGACTCCCGCGTGGATTTCGTCTGATTTTTCGGCTCCGGTAGACTCCGCCGACTGTGACGTCTGTCGAGCCCCGTGGCGCATCCGCACCGGACCCCGACGCCTCCGGCGGCCCTGGCCGTGGCGCGACGGCCACCGCCATCGCACCGCCACCACCGGCGACGAACGCGCCCGCCCTCGACGCCGCCGGGCACGCGTCTACCACCGACGCCGTCGGGCACGCGTCTACCACAAAGGTCGTCGGGCACGCGCCCTCCGCCGGGCCGGCGCCCGTGCAGGCGCCCCCCGGTTTCGCCCGCCCCGCGGCGGAGCCGACGACCGACGCGCCGGCCGGTGGCGGCCGGACCGTGGTCGTACCCGGGAAGGGGTCGGTGAGGGCGGAGCGTGGCGGCGCGACCGAGGCCGGGTGGTCCCGGCGCTGGCGCTGGACGGCCCGGCGCAAGGACCTCGCGGTCTACGGGGTGTTCCTGCTGGCCGCGTTCTGGGTGACCAGCCAGATCTGGGTGGACCCGGCCGGTCGGGTCGCCTCGCTCTACAGCAGCGACCCGGCGCAGGTGCAGTTCTTCCTCGCCCACTCGGTGCGGGTGGTGCTGCACGGCGACTTCCCGTTCTACACCGACCAGTTCAACTACCCCGACGGCGTCAACCTGATGGCCAACACGGCGGTGCTGGCGCTCGGCATCCCGATGGTGCCGATCACCCTGCTCTTCGGGCCGGCCGTGTCCTTCGTGGTGCTGGTCACCCTCGGCCTGGCCGGCACCGCCGCGACCTGGTACCACGTCTTCTCGCGGCACCTCGTCCGCCGCCGGCTGGCCGCCGCGGTCGGCGCCTGGTTCTGCGGGTTCTCACCGGCGATGCTGTCGCACGCCAACTGGCACCCGAACATCATCTCCCAGTGGCTGCTGCCGTTCATCGTCTGGCGGGTCATGGTGCTGACCCGGTCGACCCGCCCGGTCCGCGACGGCGTGCTGCTCGCCCTGCTGGTCACCGCGCAGGCGTTCATCAACGAGGAGATCCTGCTCTTCACCGCGCTGGCCTGCGGCGTCTTCCTCATCGCGATGGTGGCGCAGCGCCGGGCGCTCTGGTCGGCGGCCTGGCGTCCGCTGGCCAAGGGGCTGCCGGTCTGCACGGTGGTCGCCGGCTCGCTGCTGGCGTACCCGCTCTACATCCAGTTCGCCGGGCCGATGGCGTACCATGGGCTCAGCGACGCGGTCCGCGACTACGGCAACGACATCGCCGCCTTCTTCGCCCCCGGCTCGCCCACCTTCGGCGGCCACGAGCGGGCCAACGTCAACCTGGCGCCGAACTACTCGGAGGAGAACGCCTTCTTCGGCTGGAGCCTGTCGCTGATCGCCGTCGGCATCGTGATCTGGCTGCGTCGGGAGGTGCTGGTCCGGGCGCTCGCCGCCACCGGGCTCTTCTTCGCGGTGCTCTCCCTCGGCGAGCGGGTGTCCTGGTGGGACCGGGAACTCGTCACCGGCCCCTGGGACCTGCTGGTCCGGCTGCCGCTGCTCGACGCGGTGGTGCCGACCCGGTTCGCCATGATCACCAGCGTGGTGATCGGGATGCTGCTGGCGCTGGCCGTGCAGCGGGCCTGGACGCTGCGCGGCCCCGAGTGGCGGCACGCGAAGACCGTGACGGTCGCCGCGCTGGTCCTCGCCCTGCTGCCGATCGTGCCGATGCCGCTGAAGGTGACCACCCGTCCGCCGGTGCCGGACTTCGTCACCGCCGGCCGCTGGCGCGAGTACGTCGGCCCCGAGCAGACCCTGGTGCCGGTGCCCGTGCCGAGCATGGGCAACACCCACGGCATGCGCTGGGCCGCCTCCACCAACCTCGACTTCAAGATCCCCGGGGGCTACTTCCTCGCCCCGCGCAACGGCAACACCGGCGACCCGGGACGCTTCGGCGGCCGGCCCAGCGGCATCGGGGAGCTGCTCGACGAGGTCGCCACCACCGGGCGCACCCTGAAGCTCGACGACCGGCAGCGCCGCCGCAGCCTGGACGAGCTGCGGCACTGGAACGCCGCCGTGCTGGTCCTGCCGCTGCGCCAGCACAACGCCGAGCCGCTGCGGCGCACCGTCGAGCAGCTCGTCGGGCCTGCCCGCAAGGACCTGGACGTGTGGGTGTGGGACGTCCGGCCGCTCTCGGCCCGGACCACCGCCTCCTGACGCTCAGCCGACCAGCGGGCGCACGTCCCACAGCCACACGTCGTCCACCCGCTGCGCCGGCCCGAGCAGGCCGGTCATCAGGTCGCGGAGCACCGCCTCGCGCGGGTGGGCGCCGAGCACCACCACCGACGCCTTCCAGAAGCGCAGGTCCTCCACCGCCTGGCGGCGGTTCTCCTCGGTCAGCGCCGGGACCTCGCCGGAGTCCATGGTGGCGTAGACCAGCGTGCTGGTCGGCCGGTTCGGCGCGCCGAAGACGCCCTCCCCGTTCTCGTTCGGGCCGATGAAGTAGCCGCCCGGCACGGGGAACTCGTGCCCGGTCAGCGCGCTCCAGCGCAGCGTGGGCAGGCCGTGCACGTTGCTCGGGATCGGCACCGGCACCAGCGTGCGCCCCTGCGGGACGTACGGCCGCCAGCCGCCGGCGGTGATGAAGCGCGGCGGCGGGTCCACATGCTGCGCCGGCAGCGGGCGCGGGAAGAGCGGCAGCACGGCGAGCGCGACCGCCGCGTACCCGACCGGCCGGACCCAGCGACGGCGGGCCGGCGCCCGGCCCGCCTCGGCGCCGCCTGTCGGGTCGGTGTCGTCTCCCGGGACGCGCGGGGCCGGGACCGGGCTGCGGCCGTACCGGGCCGCCGCGTCCCAGGCCAGCGCGAGCAGGACGCCGACCGCCGCGGTCACCACCAGGGCGAGCCGGGTCGGCATCATCATCTCCACCAGCGGCACGTCGTCCGGGATGTACGCCCACGGGCCGTCGACGTCGGTCTCCACGCCGTCGAAGCGCACCTTCGGACCGATCGCCGCGACGGTGAAGACCACCACCAGCACACCGGCGATCCGGGCGGCCAGCGATCGCCGCCACAGCAGCACCAGGGCGGCGATCGTCACCAGCACCAGCGGCCAGCCGAACCAGGTGTTCTGCTCGGTGAGGCCGATGGTCTTCTCCACCGCCTCGTCACCGGCCACCGTGTCCCGGGCGAAGGTGACGAAGGCCATCAGGTCCTCGCCCCAGTTGTGGAAGACGCCACCCTGCAGGCCGCGGTAGGACTGCGGGCCGTTGAACTGCCACCAGATCGGGTAGGCGGTGAGCGCCAGGGCGATCCCACCCCCCAGGCCGAGCGCGGCCAGGAAGCCGCCGGCCCGCTCCCGCGCCGCGCGCGGTCGCTGCACCACGTACGCCAGCACGACGACCAGGCAGGCCAGCGCGGTGAGCAGCAGCATCTCCTCGTTGATGAAGATCTGGTACGCCACCAGCAGCCCCAGCACCACCCCGTCGCGCCGCCACCGGCCCGGCCGGCCCAGGCGCAGCACCCGGGCCACGATCACCGGCAGCAGGAAGTTGGAGACGAAGTTGGGCTGCCCGTTGGCGTGGTGCACGACGCCCGGGGCGAAGCCGAGGAAGGCGCCGCCGACGAACGCCGCCGCCCGCGAGCGCACCAGGTGCCGGGACAGCATCCAGTACGACGTGGCCGCGGTCGCGGCGAGCGCGCCGCCCAGGTAGAGCGCGTACGTCACCTGGGGTCCGAAGAGGAGGGTGACCGGCGCCAGCGGGATGGTCATGCCCAGCAGCGAGGTGTTGGCCATCATGTTCACCCCGTCCGGGGCGTTCTGCCGCGCGCTGAACAGCGGGTTCTCCAGATGGCGCACCGAGTACGCGCCGTGCTGGAAGAGCCACTCGAACCAGCTGTGGTCGGTCGGCAGGTGCGACGAGACCCGGTGCTGCACGTCCACCCAGTAGTTCAGGCACACGAAAACACCGAGCAGCACATAGGCTCCGATGGCCAGGACGTCGGCCCGGCGAGGCCGCCGACGCGGCCGCCGTGTCGGGTCGGCCGCCGAGGGCTCGACCGTCTCCGTCGCGGACGTCGGGTTCAACGAGGGATCTACCACCGGCACAGCCACGACGGGCCATCGTACAGGCGGTGACCGGTCGCGCCCGCCGGCCGGTGGGGCGGCGGCGTGGGACGCGGAGGCGGGGAGGTCTGGGCGTGACACTCATCGACCTGGGCGACGTGCGCGACGAACCGGTGCCCGACCCGCGTGAGCGTCCGCCCCGGGCCGTCGGGCGACCGACCCGGATCGTCGCGGTGCTGGCGGTCGCACTGTTGTCGCTGGCCGGTGCCGCGCCACCGAACCAGCCGGCCTTCTTCACCGTGCCGGCCGCCCCCACCACGACGGCCTTTGTCCACGGTGACCGGCTCTTCCTCATCGCGCCGGCGGAGCAGTCGGCGGACCGGGCGGGGACGCTGACCGCGTACGCCGTTCCCACGCGGGGGCGGGGCCCGCTCAGCCCGCTGTGGTGGGCGTCCCTGCCGTTCGGCGGCGGCTCGGCGGCGGACGTCGTCGGCGACGTGCTGGTGGTCACCGCGGACGTGCCCAGAGACGGGGCGGGCCGCAGCTACGCCTTCGACGTGGCCACCGGCCGGCCGCGCTGGGACCTGCCGGGCAGCCTCGCCGGCACCGGCGATCCGCTGCTGCTCTACACCCGCGGTGGGCAGGGACCGGCCGCGGTCAGCGGCGTCGACCCCGCCACCGGCCGGGTCCGCTGGTCGGTGCCGACGCCGCTGGAGTCCACCACCTTCCGCTTCGGCCCCGACGGCCTCGACGGCCTCGACCGGATCGTGCTCAGCCCGTCCACCGGGCCGGCGGAGGTCTGGGACGCCCGCAGCGGGCAGCGACTGGTCAGCCGGGACCTGCGCTCCGGCGAACTGTCCGTGCGGCAGCGCGCCCAGCCGGTCGGTGATCTGCTGCTGACGGTCCGGCACCACGCGGAGTTGGTCACCGCGTACGGGTTGGCCGAGCTGGACCGCCGCTGGGAGATCCGGCTCGGCCTGGTGGCGTACTTCGAGCCCTGCGGCGGGCTGATCTGCGCGGTCGGCCGGACCGGCGGGATCACCGCGCTCGACCCGGCGACCGGTGAGACCCGGTGGCGGGCCACCCACTGGTTCGGGGTGCTGACCGAGCGGGGCGGCCGGGTGCTGGTCAGCAGGCGGGGCACCGGCCTCCAGGAGCCCTTCGCGATCCTCGACGCGGCGACCGGCCGGCTCGTCGCCGAGCTCGGCAGCTGGGACCTGATCGGCTGGGACCGGCTGGACGGCCGGCTGACCGCGGTGCGCCCGGCCGGCACCGGGCGGCTGGTGTTCGGCGAACTCGACGTCGCCGGGGGCCGGGTCCACCGCCTCGACATGCTCACCGGCGTCTCCGGCAACTGCCAGGCCGGGCGGAAGGTGCTGCTGTGCCGGATGCTCACCGGCGAGTACGGCGTCTGGCGGCTCGCCGACTGATCACCAGTTGGCCTGGACGGGCGGCGGGGGCAGCGGCGCCGACGCCGGGTGGATCACGTACGCGGCCCCGCCGCTGCCGCCCTGCCAGGCGGCCTCGAACCGGCCCCGGTCGACCGTCCGGCGCACCGACTCGTCGTCGGGGGCGTACGGGTCGTTGAGCACCGGGTCACCGGCGTCGGTGAAGCCGACCAGCACCATCAGGTGCCCCCGGGTGTCGTAGTCCAGCCCGGGCACCTCGCCGGCCCGGAACGCGGCGGAGACCACCAGCGGGATCCCGGCGGCCACGAACGCCTCCGCCTCGGCCAGCGAGCGCAGCCGGGTGACGAACGCCTCCACCCCGTGCAGCCCGGCGTACGCGGTGTTGAAGGACCAGTTGCCGCACCCGTCGTAGGCATGGTCGTAGCAGTGCCCGGCGGCGTGCACCACCACCGGCCGGGGGCCGGGCGGGTCGACCCAGGCGTAGCGCTGCGCCGGCGGCGAGGCGCCCCACCAGGCCAGCACCATCGAGGTGCAGGTGGGGCTGCACCAGGAGTCCCCGCCGCCGCCCCAGCGTGTCTCGCCGCCGGCGTGCCGGCGCTGGGAGAAGCGCGGCACGTCCAGCACCGTGCCCCGGGCGCTCGCGCCCGCCCACCCCGCCGCCGACCCACCCGCGTCGCCGCCCGCAGTCTCCGTGGCCCCCACCGTCGCGTCGGGCCCCGGGCCGGCTGCCCGGCCGCCCGTCGTGCCGGCCCCTGGGCCGCCTGCGACGTCGGCCCCCGCGTCGCCTGTCAGGCCGGCCCTCGCCTCGTCCGGCGGGCCGGAGGCGACCGCGCCGACCGTGCGCAGCGTGGGAGCTGCGGAGACGCCCTCCGGGCGTAGCAGGGTCACCCGGACCTGCCAGCCGGTCACCGTCGCCGCGCCCACCACCAGGGTGTCCGTGTCGACGTGGGCGTCGGGGTCACGCTGGCCCGGCACCGAGGAGCGGAGGACCGGCTCCTCGCCCTCGGCCCACCGGGCCAGCCGGTACCAGCCGGTGGTGGGGGCGTCGGCGTGCCAGCCGCGCAGCTCCACCTCGATCCAGCAGCCCGGCGGCGTCCGCGCGGTCCAGGAGGGCACGATCTCGCGTACGCCGAAGCCGGCGGACACCGGGGGAGAGGTCCAGCTGCCGCACTCGTGGTGGCCGGCCCCGCCGTCCGGGTCGGGCCGTCGCGTGGGGGTGGTCAGCGTCAGCCCGTGCGCCGTGGCGCGCACCCCGTCGGCGGTGCCCGGGTACGCCTCGGCGGTGAGCCGGAAACCCCGGTAGGCGATGTCCCGCCCCGTCATGGCGCCTCCGGTCCTCGACGATCGACGACGGCAGCATCGCGTACCCCGGCCCGTGTCGGCAACGGCGGCGGTGCGTGGCGGGTGGCTTGGCGGCCGGCGCTAGGTTGTCGGTCAGGTCGGCGAGGAGGTCGGGATGCGGGTGCTGGTGGTCGAGGACGAGCGGAACCTCGCCGACGCGATCGCGCGCGGGTTGCGCAAGCGCGGGATGGCGGTCGACGTGGTGTACGACGGCGACGCCGGCCACGAGGCGGCCTTCGTCACCCGGTACGACGTGGTGGTGCTGGACCGGGACCTGCCCGGTATGCACGGCGACCAGATCTGCGCCGAGCTGGCCGCCTCCGGCACGTTGACCCGGGTGTTGATGCTGACCGCCAGCGACAGCGTGGCCGACCGGGTGGAAGGGCTGGGGCTCGGCGCCGACGACTACCTGCCCAAGCCGTTCGCCTTCGACGAGCTGGTCGCCCGGGTGCAGGCGCTCGGCCGGCGGGCCACTCCGGCCGCCCCGCCGGTGCTGGAGGTCGCCGACGTGGTGATCGATCCGGCCCGCCGGGTGGTCACCCGGGGCGGCGTGCCGGTCGACCTGACCAACAAGGAGTTCGGGGTCCTCTGCGAGCTGGTGAAGGCGCGTGGCGCGGTGGTCTCCAGCGAGGAGCTGCTGGAGCGGGTCTGGGACGCGAACACCGACCCGTTCACCACCATCGTCCGGGTGACCGTGATGACCCTGCGGAAGAAGCTGGGCGACCCGCAGCTGATCGAGACGGTGGTCGGCGCCGGCTACCGCACGGCGGAGGTGGTGGCGTGAGCGTGCGTCCCACGCTGCGGCTGCGGCTGACCCTGCTGAACGGGGTGCTGCTGGTCGGCGCGGGCGCGATCCTGGTGGTGCTGGCCTGGCTGCTGGTCCGCGATGCGTTGCGCCCCAGCGACGAGCTGCGCCCCGGCACCACCGTGCTGCTGGCCGACGGCCGGTCCCTCGACGCCGACGTCTGGCAGCGTCAACTGGTCGACGCCGCCTCCCAGGAGCTGCTGGTCAAGGGGCTGATCGCGCTGCTGGCGATCAGCGTGGTGGGGGTCGCCGGGGCGTACCTGGTGGCCGGTCGGGCGCTGCGTCCGCTGCATCAGGTGACCGCCACCGCCCGCCGGCTCGGCGAGGCCACCCTCGACCAGCGGATCGGCTGGTCCGGGGCGGACGACGAGGTCGCCGAGCTGGCCCGAACCTTCGACGCGATGCTGGATCGGATCACCGCCGCCTTCGAGGCGCAGAAACGCTTCGTGGCCAACGCCTCGCACGAGCTGCGTACCCCGCTCGCGGTGATGCGGACCGAGATCGATGTGACGCTCAGCGACGGTGAGGCGGACACTGCCGAGTACCGCCGGATGGCCACCGTGGTCCGCGACGCCTCCGAACGGGCCAACGGGCTGGTCGACGCGCTGCTGGTGCTGGCCCGCAGCGAGGCCCAGGCCGGGCGCGGGCTCGCCCGCCGCACCGAGTGTGACCTGGCCACCGGTACGGCCAACGCGCTGTCGGCGATGTCCCGGGAGGTGGAGCGGATCGGGCTGCGGGTGCAGACCTCGCTCAAGCCGGCCCCGGTCATCGGCGATCCGGGCCTGCTCGACCGGTTGGCCGGCAACCTGATCGAGAACGCGGTCCGCTACAACCACCTGCACGGCCGGCTCTTGGTGCGTACCGGCACCGACGGGCGGACGTCCTGGCTGGTGGTCCGCAACACCGGGTTCGAGGTGGACCAGGCCGACGTGCCAGGGCTGTTCGAGCCGTTCCGGCGGGGTGGCCGGGAGCGGACCGGTGCCCGCGGCTCCGGGCTGGGGCTCTCCATCGTCCGGGCGGTCTGTGACGCGCACGGCGGGAACGTGCAGGTCGTCGCCCAGCGTGGTGGGGGCCTGGAGGTGACGGTCACGCTGCCGGCGGCGGACACCGCCGCCGCGACGTGAGCGGAGTCCCTTGTGCGGCAGGGCGGATCGCTGACATGATCGCCGGAGTCAGCCCGACGGGCGAGAGGAGGTGCGGTCCCATGTCCACCATGTCGATCACCGCGCCCCGCCCGGTCCGCCGCTGACATCCCACTCACGCGGGGCGCGTTCATCCATCTGCGGAGGAACCACCGTGAGTGCACGGATCCACAACGTCGGCATCGACTGCCGCGACACGTACGCCCTGGCTGGCTTCTGGGCCCAGGTCTTCGAGTGCCCCCGTCAGCCGGAGGACTTCCCCGGTGACCCGGAGGCGAGGCTGCTGCCGCCGGGCGGGCCGGAGCTGCTCTTCCTGGCCGTGCCGGAGGGCAAGACGGTGAAGAACCGCCTGCACCTGGACCTCGAACCCACCGACCGGACCCGGGACGAGGAGGTCGAGCGGCTGCTCGGCGTCGGCGCTGTCCTGGTGGCCGACCACCGCCGGGCGGACGGCTCCGGCTGGGCGGTGCTGGCCGACCCGGAGGGCAACGAGTTCTGCGTGCTGCGCAGCGCCGCCGAGCGGGCGGCCACCGCCGGCTGACAGACAGGGGCTGGCGCCCACCCCCGTTCCTGGGGGTGGGCGCGACGCGTAACGGCCATGGCGCGGCCCAGGCGGGCGCCCGTGCCGTGGTTGGGCGGTCGTGCCCAGAGGCCGAGGCTCACGCTGGTGACGCCCGTGATTGCGGAGGTCGCCGCAGTTCGGGTTCGGTCACCCGGGTGGGTGCGGACGCGCGTAGCTCATCGATGCCCTGATCGGCCAAGCGGTGAGGTCATGACGTTGGCGCAGCTCGCGAGGGGTGCTGCTGGGCCAGGTAGGTTTGCAGTCGGCTGTGCCGGAATTGGTAGACGGCACCGACTTGGCGCAGGATGCCGCGCTTGCAGGCGTCCTGCAGGAATGCGACTGATCGCCAGGGCAGGCGACGGGTGAACGCCAGATAACCCCTCACCAGCAGCAGCCATTGGCCCCAGGCGCAGGGCAGGATCAGCGCAGGACCGATCACGAGCGCTGTCATGAGGCCCGCGACCACACCAGCGGCAGGGCCATGTCCGAAGGCGCCGCCGACAACGACACCAACCGCGAGCATGATTCCGGCTCCGCCCAGAAGCGCCCGGCGAAGGGTGTAGGAACGATCGGCGGACAGCGAATCGGCGACGCTGACCGCCCAGGTCTGGTCGAGCGGGCGTGGAATGCCGAAGGTGATCCCGAGCGTCACGGCGGCCCCGACCGCAATCCCGGTCACGAGTCCGATCACGGCGTCGGACGCTACGCCGAACAGGAACAGTCCCGCCGGGATCCCGGCCATCGCTCCGGACGATAGCGCGAAGAGCAGCTCGCGGAGGTTGAGCTGGACGCGTCTGGTCTGCGGGACGGAAGGCTTGTCCCGGATCCAGTGCATCTGGCTGATCACGAGAAGGTTCCCCGGGAGGAGCATGAAGAAGATCGCGATAGCTGGACTGCCGGTCGCGACCCCGGTCGCCATGGCAGCCACGACCAGTGCCACGAGCCAGCCCCAGTCCAGGAAGCGGACCCGCTCTCGTAGGGGAATGCTGTCGCGCAGTTGCCACCAGGTCAGATCGGTGGCTTTCTGGGTTTCGAGGTGGGCGGCGAGATGGGCCAGCCACCTCTGTGCCCGGTCGGGGTGCCAATTCTGGCCGGAGGTCGACTGCTTGTGGTAGGCAGACGGGACATAGGCGGCTACCAGGTGCTCCTCGACCGCCTCCTGCGTCGGAAACCTCTGCGTGTCAAGGAGTTCGGCTGGGTCGTTCGGCGGCGTGTCGGAGTAGATGGCGCGAGCCAGGAAAACCATCAAGGGGGTCCGCAAGACCTGCCGGAGCATCGCCGCAGCGGGGTCGTCGGGCTGCTCGCCCAGCCGGGTGAGGACCGGTTGCCAGATCCCGTTCTCGGTGCCGGGCACGAGGCGGTTGGTGGTGCGAGGCAGATATTCGGCCACGGTCCTCAGTTCGAGGTCGTCGAGCATGATGCCCTCAGCGCGGGAGAGCACATCGGTCCGTTTGACGGCTCTCTTGTACTCGTCGCGGCGGCTGATCAGGATGAGCGGAAGCCTCGTGGTCTTGTTGAGTTGCCGCATTGCCTGCTCGTGCAGCCCGGGGTTGATCTCGTCGAAGCCGTCGAGGATCGGCAGGATCAGGCCGGCGTGCACCAATGCCGCTGCCCGGCTGGTCCGCCCGTCGAGGTTGATCGCTCCCTCGAAGGGGACAGACAGCGCGGGATAGCGCCGCGAGAGCTGTTCGGCGAGCCAAATCGTCAGATCCGACTTGGGGTCCCATGAATGGAGACCAAACATCAGCGGCACTCGTTCACCGGGTTGGCGGTCGTTGAGGATCTGGCCGAGCAACCTGCCGGCGAGGACTGTCTTGCCGGACCCGGCCTTGCCGAGGATCACCAGCCGCCCGGACGGGATCCGGGCATAGACCTTGGCAATCTCGCTCAGCTTGCCGGCGAGGTTCAACCTGGGCACGCGACCACCCAGCCGCGTCCCGTGCACGTTCGCCGGCTGGTCGACCAGGCGTTGCTCGGCCGGATGCCACGACACCGGCAGGGGCAGCGGGTCGTCGGACCGATGCTGCGCCTGCTCCCGTTCCCACTCGTTGTTTGCCGCGACAGCCAGGCTGTCGGCCAGCTCAGGCAGGCCGGAGACGGTGGGAGGCCCGGGAGCTTCCATGCGCCGCAACGCCTCCCAGATCATGAGCCAGGTGAGCACCACGGTTGCCGGGACCAGGATCCACAACCACCATCCGGGCAGGTTCAGGGTTTCGACGAGCAGACCTGAGACCAGTGCGGAGGAGAAGGGCAGCGCAGCCTTCCCAATCGCCGATGGCCGCCAGCGCACGACTCGCACCCTCTTTACATCGACTACGTTGGATGTCCACGTTAGTCGCTCTGTCCGTGCGGTGCTGGATCAGCCGGGAGGGCGTCCCGCAGGCGAGACGACAGTGGCGCCGCACCTGCGGAACGACAACGACGAGGCGTCCTGCACTGTGGACACCCGGTCCCGGCGACCGCAGTCGTCCACAGGGGACGCCACGGCCGCCGCGACCTGCGACCTCGTCCGTCAGGACCGCTTCTCGACCTGGCCCCGGATGGTGGCGAACTCGGCCTTGGCCTTGGCCGCGGAGGAGAAGAACATCACGATCAGGCCGACGCTGCCCTCGTCGGCCCAGACGCAGACGCCGAGCGCGATGCCGGAACTCTTGCCGTCGCCGCACTTGGCCACCCCGCCCAGCGGCCCGGGGCTGATCGAGGCGACCTTCTTGACCGACAGGGAGCTGGAGAGGCTCTTGACCGCGTCGTCGAGCTCCTTCTCCGGGAAGAGGACCGGGCCGGAGACGCCGGAGATCATCACCATGTTCCGCCTGGCGGCGCTGCCGTAGAAGGCGCCCACCGCGCCGGTCTCGTTGGTGACGTCGCTCTTCATGTCCCGGACCATCTCGTCGGCGATCCGGCGCAGCTGCGGCTCGGTGTTCTTCGCCCGACCGGCGAGGGTCCTCGGGGTGACCAGGCGGATCTCCGGGGTCGGCTCGATCTCCTCCTCGGACTCCGACGGGCTCGGCTCCGGCTCGGAGCTGGTCGTGGTGCCCAGGGACGGGGTGGGGGTCGGCTTCTTGTCGTCGCCGGAGAGGGCCACGTACGCCAGCCCGCCCCCGCCGAAACAGAGCACCAGCAGCCCGACGAGGCCCAGCGAGAGGATCAACCCCATCCGGGACTTCTGGGGCGGCGGGGCGGGCGGCAGGCCGTACGCCGGAGCCCCGGCGAAGCCGTCCGGCGGCACCGCCGGGTACCCGGCCGGCTGCGCGCCCGGGTACCCGGCCGGCGACACCGGCGGCTGGACGCCCGCCTGCCCCGGCTGGTACGCCGGGTACGGCGAGGTGGGCTGCGGGGCGGGCGGGTAGCCGCCGTACACCTGGGTGGGCTCGTGGTGACCGCCCTGCTGCGGGACCTGCGGCCATGCCTGCGTCGGCGGCGGCTGGGCGCCCGGATGCATGCCCGGCGGCCAGTCGCCGGGCTGGTGCGGGGGCGGGAACGATCCGGGCTCCGGCTGCGTGGACCAGGGGTCGACCGGCGGTGTGGACATGATCAGCTCCAGGCGAAGATGAGAACGCGTGATGGTAGCGAGCCGCGGGCCGGCTCCGCTGCCCCGCACCGAGTCTGACCCGGTGCCGCAAACCGGCGTCGGCCCGGGTCCGACCGGGCCGCACAGACGACCGCGGTGGCCGACGACCCCCGGCAGGGGGTGCCGACCACCGCGGTCGTGGGGGAGCGGAGGATGGATCAGGCGGGCAGGCTGGCGACCCCACGCGGCAGGAACCGCTGGCCGGTGACCTGCTCGGAGGTGCCGGTCCGGTCCAGGTACGGCGTCACGCCGCCGAGGTGGAACGGCCAGCCGGCACCGAGGATCATGCACAGGTCGATGTCCTGCGCCTCGGCGACGACGCCCTCGTCGAGCATGAGCCGGATCTCCTGCGCCAGCGCGTCGAGCGCGTTCTGGCGTACCTGCTCCTCGGTGAGCGGCTGGTCGCCGACCACGAGCAGCTTGGCGACCTCGTCGTTGATCTGGTCGTCGACCACGATCGGCTGGCCCGAGTCGGCGATCCGCTTGAGGTTCTCGCTGACCGCGAACCGGTCCGGGAAGGCGGCGTGCAGGGTGCCGCCCACGTGGTACGCCACGGCCGGGCCGACCAGTTGGAGCAGGGCGAGCGGCCGCATCGGCAGGCCCAGCGGGTCCAGCGCGCGGTTCGCCACGTCCAGCGGAGTGCCCTGGTCGACGGCCGCGAAGACCGTGCCGAGGAAACGGGTGAGCAACCGGTTGACCACGAACGCCGGGGCGTCGGAGACCAGCACCGAGGACTTCTTCAGCTGCTTGCCGACCGCGAACGCGGTGGCCAGCGTGGCGTCGTCGGTCCGCTCGCCGCGGACGATCTCCAGCAGCGGCAGCACGGCGACCGGGTTGAAGAAGTGGAAGCCGACGACCCGCTCCGGGTGCTCCAGTTCCTCGGCCATCGCGGTGATCGACAGGCTGGAGGTGTTGGTGGCGAGCACCGCCTCCGGCTTGACGATCTTCTCCAGCTCGGCCCAGACCTGCTTCTTGACCTTCAGGTCCTCGAAGACGGCCTCGATGACGAAGTCGGCGTCGGCGAAGACGCCCTTGTCGACCGAGCCGCTGACCAGGCCGTACAGCTTGGCGGCAGTGCCCTTGTCCATCCGGCCCTTGCTGACGGCCTTCTCGATCTGGGCGTGCACGTAGCCGACGCCCTTGTCGACGCGGGCCTGGTCCAGGTCGGTCATCACGACCGGCACCTGGAGGCGGCGGGCGAAGAGCAGCGCGAGCTGGCTGGCCATCAGGCCGGCGCCGACGATGCCCACCTTGGTGACCGGGCGGGCCAGGCCCTTGTCCGGCGCGCCGGCCGGCCGCTTGGCCCGCCGCTGCACCAGGTCGAAGGCGTACAGGCCGCTGCGCAGCTCCTCGGAGAAGACCAGGTCGGCCAGGGCCTCGTCCTCGGCGGCGGTGCCGGTGGCGAAGTCGGCGTCCTTCGCCGTCTCCAGCAGGTCCAGCGCCTTGTACGCGGCCGGGACCGCGCCGTGCAGCCGCTGGTCGAGAGTCTGCCGGGCGAAGTAGAGCACGCCCGCCCACATGTCCCTGTCGACCTCGGGGCGGGTCACGGTGACCTCGCCGGAGACGACGCCGGCGGCCCACTCCAGCGACCGCTCCAGGAAGTCGGCCGGCTCGAGCAGCACGTCCGCGATGCCCATCTCGGCGGCCTGCTTCGGCTTGAGCATCTTGTTCTGCATGAGCGGGTTCTGGATGATCACCTGGGTCGCCGCCGGGATGCCGATCAGGTTCGGCAGCAGCTGGGTGCCGCCCCAGCCGGGGACCAGGCCCAGGGAGACCTCGGGCAGCGCGAGCGCCGTCGCGCCGGCCGACAGGGTCCGGTAGTGGCAGTGCAGGGCCAGCTCCAGGCCGCCGCCCATGGCCGCGCCGTTGACGAACGCGAAGGTCGGGACCTCGCTGTCCTTCAGGCGGGCGAAGACCCGGTGGCCCAGCCGCCCGACCTCCAGCGCCTGGTCCCGGTCGGCGAGCTGCGGCAGGCTGGTGAGGTCCGCGCCGACGCAGAAGATGTACGGCTTGCCGGTGACCGCGATGAACGCCGGGTTCGCCGCCAGCGCGGCGGTGATCGCCTCGTCCAGGCTGGTCAGGCCGCCCGGGCCGAAGCTGTTCGGCTTGGTGTGGTCGAAGCCGTTGTCGAGCGTGATCAGGGCGGCCGGACGGTCCAGCCCCGGCACGTTCACCTGGCGCAGCAGCGCCTTGGTGACGACCTCGTTCGATGCGGCGAGCGCGCTCACTTGTTGCCCTCCCCCTGAGCCGGCTTGCCGGACTCCGTCCAGTGTGGGTTCTCCCAGATCACGGTGCCGCCCATGCCGATGCCGATGCACATGGCGGTGAGGCCGTAGCGGACCTCGGGGTGCTCGGCGAACTGCCGGGCGAGCTGGGTCATCAGCCGTACGCCCGAGGAGGCCAGCGGGTGGCCGATGGCGATCGCGCCGCCCCACGGGTTGACCCGCGGGTCGTCGTCGGCGATGCCGAAGTGGTCGAGGAAGGCGAGCACCTGCACGGCGAAGGCCTCGTTGAGCTCGAACAGGCCGATGTCGTCGATGGTCAGCCCGGCGATGCGCAGCGCCTTCTCGGTCGACGGGATCGGGCCGACGCCCATCACCTCGGGCTCGACGCCGACGAAGCCGTACGACACCAGCCGCATGGCGATCGGGAGGCCCAGTTCGCGGGCGGTGTCCTCGGCGGCGAGCAGGCTGGCGGTGGCGCCGTCGTTCAGGCCGGCCGCGTTGCCCGCGGTGACCTTGCCGTGCGGGCGGAACGGGGTCTTGAGGGTGGCGAGCTTCTCCAGCGAGGTCTCCCGGGGCGCCTCGTCCACGGTCGCCAGGCCCCAGCCGGCCTCCGGGTCGCGGACCGCGACCGGCACCAGGTCGCCCTGGAGCTTGCCGTTGGCGTACGCCTTGGCGGTCTTCTGCTGGGAGGCGAGCGCGAACGCGTCGGTGCGCTCCTTGGTGATCTGCGGGACCCGGTCGTGCAGGTTCTCCGCGGTGGCCCCCATCACCAGGGCGGACGGGTCGACCAGCTTCTCCGCGATGATCCGCGGGTTGGGGTCGACGCCCTCACCCATCGGGTGCCGGCCCATGTGCTCGACACCGCCGGCGATGGCGACGTCGTACGCCCCCATGGCGATGCCGCCCGCGACGGCGGTGACGGCGGTCATCGCGCCGGCGCACATCCGGTCGATGGAGAAGCCGGGCACGGTCTTGGGCAGGCCGGACAGCAGGGCGGCGGTGCGGCCGATGGTCAGGCCCTGGTCGCCGATCTGGGTCGTCGCCGCGATGGCGACCTCCTCGACCCGCTCCGGCGGCAGCTGCGGGTTACGACGCAGCAGCTCGCGGATGCAGCGGATCACCAGGTCGTCGGCACGGGTGTTGGCGTACATGCCACCCGCCTTGCCGAACGGGGTGCGGACGCCGTCGACGAAAACGACATCCCTAACTTCACGGGGCACTTGGAGCCTCCTCTTCGACCATGATTCGTCCTCCGCGCCGCCAGGCGGCGCTACGGACCGAACGAAGGTCGGCCGGCACTGGCATTTCCCCGGATGCTACTCGCCAGTAACCAACCTCGACACCACCCCCCGTGTGGCCCACCCCACACTCCCACCGCGCGCGCCCCGCGTGGCGATCACGAAGTTGGACGGCGAAGTCGATCTCCTTCGGCGCCGTCCACTTCATGATCGACACGGTGGGGTCAGGGGGCGGGAGTGGGGAGGGCTTCGGTCAGGGCGGGGACCAGCAGGCGGAGCTGCCACTCGCGGGCACCGAAGCCGCGCAGCACCTCGGCGACGGTCTCCTCGGTGATCTCGTCCGGCGGCTGCCAGGCCAGGCGGCGGATCGAGTCGGGAGCGATCAGGTTTTCCGGGGGGAGGTCGTGCTCGCCGGCGACCCGTACCACGATCTCGCGGCAGCGGGCCAGCCGGCCGGCCGCCACCGGGTCGCGCTCCGCCCAACGGTGCGGCGGGGGCGGCCCCTCCACCGTCGGGGCCACCGGCAGGGCGTCCTCCGGCAGCTGACGGGCGTCGTCCAGCGCCGCCAGCCAGGTGCGCGCCAGCCGGCGTACCGAGCGGCCACCGAAGCCGGGCAGGGTGAGCAGGGTCTTCTCGTCCTTAGGGTCCAGCTCTGCGGCGGCGACGATCGCCGAGTCCGGCAGCACCCGCCCCGGGGCGGCGTCCCGCCGGGCGGCGATCTGGTCCCGGGCGTACCAGAGAGAGCGGATCCGGGCCTGCGCCCGCGCCCCGCGTACCCGGTGGATGCCCGAGGTGCGCCGCCACGGCTCCGCGCGGGCCCGCGGCGGCCGGGCGCCGTTACGGACCAGTGCCGCGAACTCCTCGGCCGCCCACTCGGACTTGCCCTGGCGGGTCAGCTCCTCGTCCAGGGCGTCCCGGAGGTCGACCAGCATCTCCACGTCGAGGGCGGCGTAGGTCAGCCAGGACTCCGGCAGTGGCCGGCTCGACCAGTCCGCCGCCGAGTGGTGCTTCTCCAGGGTGTAGCCGAGCAACTGCTCGGTGAGGGCGGCCAGGCCGACCCGCTCGAAGCCGGCCAGCCGGGCGGCCAGCTCGGTGTCGAAGAGCCGGCGCGGGCGCAGCCCCACCTCGGCCAGGCAGGCGAGATCCTGGCTGGCGGCGTGCAGCACCCACTCCGCCCCGCCGATCGCCTCGTCGAGCACGGTCAGGTCGGGCAGCGGCAGCGGGTCGATCAACGCGGTTCCCGCGCCCTCGCGGCGTAGCTGCACGAGGTAGGCGCGCTGGCTGTAGCGGTAGCCCGAGGCGCGCTCGGCGTCCAGGGCCACCGGGCCGGTGCCCGCGGCGAAGCGGGCCACGACCTCGTCGAGTTCCGCCGGTGTCGCCACCGGCTGGGGCGTGCCGTCGCGGGGCGCGGTGAGTGGGACAGGGCCGCCGTCGGGCTGGTCGGTCCCCGCGTCCTTCGGCTCCGGCGCGGCCGAGGGCGAGGCGTCTCCCGTACGGCTTTCGGCGGCCCGACGGCGCAGGGGTGGTTCGTCGGTCACCTGACAACCCTAGTGCGCCGCACCATCCGGTGTGCGCAGCCGGTCCGACGTGTGTTGGTGCGGCGTCCGGCGGATGGCCGGTCGGGGCCGGACGACCGGGGCGACACGACGTGCCCGGGCGGGCCGCATCAGGCGGCGCCGGCCGGCCGGCGCTCGGAGAGCGCGGTCACCCCGGGCGGCGGCAGCCCCGCCGTGGAGGCGAGCAGCGCGCACCAGGCTTCCAGGTGGGGGGCCAGGTCGTCGCCGAGCGGCGTCCAGGACGCCCGGATCTCGATGTCCCCGGCGGCGGGCGGGCCGGCCAGTTCGCCGAACTTCGTCGACAGGGTCTGGGTGATGGTGCCTCCCGCCGCGCGGTACCGGGCGTCGTGCGCCTCCAGGGCGTCGATCAGCCAGGTCCAGCCCACCCCGGGCAGCAGCGGATCGGCGGCGAGGTCGACCTCCAGCTCGGCGGTGACGTAGGTGACCAGCCGCAGGGTGCCCCGCCAGGCTTCGTGCCCGGCCGGGTCGTGCAGCAGGATCAGCCGTCCGGTGGCCACCTCGTCGTCGTCGCGCAGCACGGTGGCGGAGAGGGCGAAGGCGTACGGGGCGAGCCGCTGCGGGGCGCCGACCTCCTCCAACGCGATCTCGGCCCGGGGAGTCACCGACCGCAGCCCGGCGACCGCGCGGACGAATGTCTCCGGGAGCGCGATCGGGGGGGCCATGCCGGCAGCCTATGCCGCGCCCGGGCCACCCGCCCGGACGGCACGCCGATGGTGGGGCGCGGTCCCACCCCGGCCCGGGCGGTCGTCGCGTGCCGTCCGGACGGCACGCGACGGGCCGGACCCGGCACGTCCGGGGGCGCGAGGAGCCGCCCGTGCCGTCGCGTACCGGGCGGCCGGGCCGGGCCGAACGCCCGCGCGGGCACCGCCCGCGCCCGCGCGCCAGGGTCGTACGGCCCTGCGGACAAGGGTCACAAAAGGCGGCGCTGCCCGCTGCGCCCACCCGGTCGCGTGGCACGATTGCCGCGATGACCACCGACACCACGGGCACTGCCGCCCGAGACGGAGAACCCCGCCGTGGCGGGCCGGCCGACTCAGCCTTCGTCCGGGCCTGCCGCCGCGAGCCGGGCCCGCACACCCCGGTCTGGTTCATGCGCCAGGCCGGCCGCTCGCTCCCCGAGTACCGGGAGATCCGGGCCAACGTGGGGATGCTCGACTCCTGCCGCCGGCCGGAACTGGTCGCCGAGATCACCCTCCAGCCGGTCCGCCGGCACGGGGTCGACGCCGCGATCCTGTTCAGCGACATCGTGGTCCCGGTCGCCGCGGCCGGCGTCGACCTGGACATCGTGGCCGGCACCGGCCCGGTGGTGGCCGAGCCGGTGCGCACGCGGGAGGACGTCGAGCGGATCCGCCCGATCACCCGCGACGACGTGTCCTACGTGGACGAGGCGGTGCGGATGCTCGTCGCCGAGCTGGGCGACACCCCGCTGATCGGCTTCGCCGGCGCCCCGTTCACCCTGGCCAGCTACCTGGTCGAGGGCGGGCCGTCGCGGACCCACGCGAAGACCAAGGCGCTCATGTACGGCCAGCCGGAGCTGTGGCACGCGCTCTGCGCCCGCCTGGCCGAGGTGACCGCGGCGTTCCTGAAGGTCCAGGTCGACGCCGGGGTCTCCGCGGTGCAGCTCTTCGACTCCTGGGCCGGCGCGCTGTCCGAGGCCGACTACCGCCGCTACGTGCTGCCGCACTCGGCGGCCGTGCTGGCCGGGCTGGCCGACGACTTCTCCGGGTCGCGGCGCGGCGACGGACGCGCCGAGCCGGAACGGTCGCAGGGCGTGCCCCGGATCCACTTCGGGGTGGGCACCGGCGAGCTGCTCGGCGCGATGGGTGAGGCCGGCGCCGACGTGGTCGGCGTGGACTGGCGTACCCCGCTGGACCAGGCCACCCGCCGGATCGGCCCGGACCGGGCGGTGCAGGGCAACCTCGACCCGTGCGTGCTGCTCGCCCCCTGGTCGGTGGTGGAGACCGAGGTGCGGCGGATCCTGGAGCAGGGTCGCGCCGCGCCCGGCCACGTGTTCAACCTCGGTCACGGCGTTCTGCCGGAGACCGATCCCGACGTGCTGACCCGGGTGGTCGCGCTGGTGCACGAGGTGTCCGCGCGACCGGCCGACTAGGGAGGACGACGATGCGGCAGCCCTGGCGGATCGCGGTGATCGGAGGCGGGATCACCGGGCTGGCCGCCGCCGTCCGGTTGCGCGACCGCGCCCCCGCCGGCACCGAGATCACCGTGTACGAGCGCTCCGGCGCGCTCGGCGGCAAGCTGCGCACCGGTGAGCTGGCCGGCTCGACGGTCGAGTTCGGCGCCGAGTCGTTCCTGATGCGCGACCCGGCCACCGGGGGCGACTCCGCCGCGGTGGCCCTGGTTCGCCGGCTGGGGCTGGCCGACGGGATCGTCCACCCGACCGTCGGGCAGGCCGCGCTGGTGGTCGACGCCGGGCTGCACCCGATCCCCGGCGGCACGCTGATGGGCGTACCCGGTGACCTGGCGAAGGTGGCCGAGGTCGCCGAGACGGACCCGGCGGCCGACCACGACGGCGGCCGCCCGCTGCTCGGCCCCGACGAGGACGTCAGCGTCGGCGCGCTGGTCCGGCCGAGGTTCGGTGACCAGGTGGTGGACCGCCTGGTCGACCCGCTGCTGGGCGGCGTCTACGCCGGCCGGGCGGACGACCTGTCGCTGGTGACGACCATGCCCGCGCTGGCCCGCGCGGCGCGCGTCGAGCACACCCTGACCGCGGCGGTACGGGCGGCGCAGGCCGCCTCGGCCCGGACCGCGCGGGCCGCCGCCGTGCCCGGCCCCGCCCGGCCGATCTTCGGCACCCTGGCCGGCGGGATGAGCCGGCTGGTGGAGGCGGCGGCGACGGCCAGCGGCGCGAAGATCCGGCTGGACGCGACGGTGCGCGACCTCACCCCCGGCCCGGCCGGCTGGCGGCTGACCGTCGGCCCGACCCGGGACCCGGAACTGGTCGAGGCCGACGCGGTCGTGCTCACCGTGCCGGCCCGCCCCGCCGCCCGGCTGCTCGCCGGCGTCGCCCCGGAGGCCGCCGCCACGGTCGGCGCGCTGGACTACGCCAGCGTCGCGCTGGTCACCCTCGCCCTGCCGCGACCGGAGCTGCCGGCGCTCTCCGGTTTCCTGGTGCCGGCCACCGAGGGGCTGCTGATCAAGGCGTCCACCTTCTTCACCACCAAGTGGGGGCACCTGGCCCGGCCGGACGGCGTCGCCCTGGTGCGCGCCTCCGTCGGCCGGTACGGCGACGAGGCGCAGCTCCAGCTCACCGACGACGACCTGCTGGCCACCGTGCACCGGGAGCTGTCGCAGGTGCTCGGGGTGGCGCTGCCCGCGCCGCTGGCCGGCCACGTTCAGCGGTGGGGCGGGGCCCTGCCCCAGTACGCGCCGGGTCACCTCGACCGCCTCGCCGCCGCCCGGGCGGCGCTGCGCACGGCCCACCCGACGCTGGTCCTGGCCGGCGCCGGTCACGACGGGGTCGGCATCCCGGTCTGCGTCCGCTCCGGTGAGACGGCGGCCGGGGAGATCATCGAAGCACTGGGAGGATCGGGTCAATGACCGAGCAGACCAACGCGGCCCGGCTCAAGGAGCTCAACGCCAGCATCCGTTACACCATGTGGTCGGTCTTCCGGGCCACGAGCCCGCTGCCGTCGCTGCGGGACAACGTCACCGGCGAGGTCGAGTCGCTCTTCGAGGAGCTGGCCGGCAAGGACGTGGTGGTCCGCGGCCTGTACGACGTCGCCGGCCTGCGCGCCGACGCCGACCTGATGATCTGGTGGCACTCCGCCTCCAGCGACGCGCTGCAGGACGCGTACCTGCGGTTGCGGCGGACCACGCTGGGGCGGGCGCTCACCCCGGTCTGGTCGCAGATGGCGCTGCACCGGCCGGCCGAGTTCAACAAGAGCCACATTCCGGCGTTCCTGGCCGGCGAGGAGGCCCGCCCCTACCTCTGCGTCTACCCGTTCGTCCGCTCGTACGAGTGGTACCTGCTGCCGGACGCCGAGCGGCGGGAGCTGCTCGCCGAGCACGGCCGGATGGCCCGTGGCTACCCGGACGTGCGGGCCAACACGGTCGCCTCGTTCGCCCTCGGCGACTACGAGTGGATGCTCGCCTTCGAGGCCGACGAGCTGCACCGGATCGTCGACCTGATGCGTGACCTGCGCGCCTCCGGCGCGCGGCGGCACGTGCGCGAGGAGATCCCGTTCTACACCGGCCGGCGTCGTTCGGTCGCCGACATCGTCAACTGCCTGGTCTGACCGTTGGCCCGGTGCCCTCCCGCACGGGCGGGCACCGGGTCCGGGCCGTCGGGCGGCTGCCCGTGCGCAAGCGTTCTGTCGGATGTCGGACCGCGGGTTGTCCCGATCGTCTCCGGGACGGCCGGGCGGGAACGCCGACGGTAACGTGACAGATCCATGACGGTAACTTTCCTTACCGTCGGATCCGTCGGGAGGCCAGGTGTCCCAGCTCGTCGAGTTCCCGTTGGCGGGCGGTGGCGCCGTCCGGGTGGAGGTCCCCGACGAGGAAGGCGTGACCCCCGTCGGCCGGGCCGGCGACGCGGTGGCCCTGGCCCACGAGATCTGGGAGTCGGTGCTGGGCCGGCTCCGCCCGCTGACCGCCACCGTCCTGCGCACCGTGCGCGACGCCGCCGAACCGCCGGACCGGGTCTGCGTGGAGTTCGGCGTGAAGCTCTCCGCCAAGGCCGGGCTCGTCGTCGCCAGCGGCACCTCCGAGGCCAACCTCAAGGTGCAGCTCGAATGGAACCGGCCCGGCGACACCGCCTGAGCCGGTGGCGTCGGGCGACACGTCATGCACGCAGCGAGAGGGCAGCCGCCGGGCCGACCCGTGCCCGACGACACCCAGTTCGCGGTGGCCGCCGTGCTGGACGACGCCGGGGTGGTCCACGGCGCGGCCTTCCTGATCGACTCCACCCGGCTGCTGACCTGCGCACATGTGGTGCAGGCGGCGCTCGGTCCAGGCCATCCGGCGCCCGGCGGGACCGGCCTCACCCTGGTGACGCTGGCCTTCCCCCTGGTGGCGCCGGACCGGCACGTCGCCGCAGTGGTGCTCCCGCAGCACTGGCAGCCGGCCGGCCCGGACGGCTCGGGCGACGTCGCCGTCCTGCAACTGCTCGGGCCGGCGCCCGCCGGCGCCCGGCCGGTCCGGCTCGCCCGTCCCGGCCAGGCCGGCACCCGGGACCGGATCTGCCGCGTCTTCGGCTTCCCCCGCTCGCTGGCGGAGGGGCGGTGGTTCGAGGGGCGGGTCGTCGGGCCGGTCGGCGGCGGCTGGATCCAGCTCGCCAACCGCACCGACTCCGGTTACCGGATCGAACCGGGCTTCTCCGGGGCGCCGGTGTGGGACAGCCGGATGCGGTGCGTCATCGGCATGGTCGTCGCGGTCGACAAGTGGCTCCGGCCGCAGCTGGACTACCCGGCCGCCTTCATGATCCCGATCCGCCGCCTACCGGTGCCCGACCAGTTCGGCCGGCTCCGGGTGCTGCACCGCTGGCGGCAGCCGCTGAGCCGGTGGCGTACCGGCCCGTCCCCGGCCCCGGACCGGCCGGGACCGCGACGTCGGATCGCGGCGGTGCTGGTGGCGCTGCTGGTGGCCGTCATGGTCGTCACGCCCGAGCCGCTCACCGCCTGCGCCGCCCCGGTCGAGCTGCGGGTCGCGGCCGCGCCGGACGACCTGGCCACCTACGAGTCGGTGGCCACCGCCTACGAGTCCTGGGCCACCGTGCAGGCCGGCGGCTGCCGCCCGACGAACGTCTTCGTCTATCCCGCCGCCGCCGGAGACGTGGCCCAGGGGCTCCGGCTCGGCTGGTCGGCCCTCGCCGGTCTGCCGGCCGGCGACCGGGGCTCGGGGGCGCCGGGCTGGTACCCGGCCGACGTGGGGCCGCGCCCGGACGTCTGGTTCCCCGGCGCCGAGCTGCCGGCGGCGCAGGTGCTGAGCCTGACGACGGTCCGCGAGTACCGCGTCATCGCCCGTTCCCCGCTGGTCCTCGCGGTGCCCCGCGGCCGCGTCGATTTCCGGCGGGACGACCCGGACCGGCAACGCGCGCTCTCCTGGCCGGAGCTGTTCGCCAAGGCCAGCCGGGTGCCGGCGGAGGAGCCGCTGCCCACCGCCTCCGGCCGGCGGCTGGCCGGCACCGGGTGGCAGGTGGTCCGTCCCGACCCGACGGTGTCGCCCGAGGCCCGGATGGTCGACGTGGCGCTCTACGACGGTGCGCCAGACGTGTCCCGGATCCGGCAGCTGGAGCGCCGGCTGGCGGACGCCCAGGACGGTCACGGGTTCCCACTGGGGAGCCTGGCCGCCGTGCTGTGCAGGCAGCGGCAGCTCGCCCTGGACCCGGCCGCGCCCCCGCTGCCCGCGTTGATCACGACCGAGCAGGCCGTGGTCCAGTTCAACCTCGGCGAGCGGCTCGGCGGCGGTTGCGTGGAGCGTGGCCGCCCGCCGTGGGACCGGTCGCTGATGGCGTTCTACCCGGAGGTGACCCCGGGAGCGGAGCACCGGATGGTCCTGCTGGACTGGGCGGCCCCGATGCAGAGTGCCCCGGCCCGGGCCGCGGCGGAGGACTTCCTGCGCTGGCTGACCGGGTCCGGTCGGGACGCGCTGCTGGCCCGGGGCTTCCGGGTGCCGGACCTCGACCGGGCCGGCCCGGTGCTCAGCGAGATCAACGGTGTGCTGCCCGGGTGGCTGCTGGACAACCCCCAGTGGCAGCTGACCGACGCCGGCGACCCGCTGGCGCTCGGCACCGCGGACCGGTGGTACCGGGAGGCACGCCGACCGGCCCGGGTGCTGCTGGCGCTGGACACGTCCGGATCGATGCTGGCGGAGGCGGGCCGGGGCACCCGCTTCGACGTCGCCGTGGACGGGGTCGCCGGCTCGCTCGACCAGTTGGGCGGTCGGGACGAGGTCGGCGTGTGGGCGTTCTCGACGGCGCACCGGGGGGCGGTGGCCCGGCTGCGGGAGGTGGGCCGGGCCGACCCCGCGCGGGACGCCGCCCTGCTCGACCGGCTCCGGCGTACCGTGCCGGCGGGGGACACCCCGCTGTACCGGACGATCGACGCGGCGGTGCGGGAGGTGCGCCGGCGCGGCGACCGGCACGACGAGCACCTGCGGGCCGTGGTGGTGCTCACCGACGGCCGGGACACCGCCAGCGGAGCGCTGGTGCCCCGGCTCGACGGCGATCCGCCGGTACGCCTCTACGTGATCGCCGTCGGCGAGGCGAGCTGCGACGACCGGCTCCGGGCCCGGACCCTCCGGCAGACCACCCTGGCCACCGGCGGCGCGTGCGTACAGGCGGCGGCCGGGACGGTGGACCGGGCCCTCGCCGGACTCTTCCGGCAACTGTGGGAGAAGGGAGCCGAGCAGTGACCGATCCGAGTCCGACCGGCCCGCCCGTCGTCCGCGCCCGCCGGTGGCGGGTCCCGTCCGGGTTCCTGCTCGGGGTGGCGGTCGGTACGGCGGTCGGCGTCGTCGCCACCGTCGGGTGGTACGCGGCGACCCGCGAGCAGCCACTGGAGCGCGGGCAGCTGGTGATCCTCAGCGGCAAGGACACCAGCCCCGGCGGCCAGCGCGACGAGCTGGTGAAGCTCTGGAACGAGCTGCATCCGGAGAGCCCCGCCCGGATCCGGCCGGCGCCCGTCACCACGGACCAGCAGCACAGCGAGATGGCCGCGGTCGCCCAGGCGCAGGCCACGAACCCGGGGCAGGACCCCGAGAACGACGTCGACATCTACAACCTCGACGTGACCTTCACGGCGGAGTTCGCGGCCGCCGGGTACCTCCGTCCCATCGACGAGTCCCGGCTCGGCCCGGGCCATCTCGACGCGTTCGTCCCGGAGGTGCTCGACGGCTGCCGCTACCAGGGCTCGCTCTGGGCGCTGCCGTTCAACACCGACGCGGGCCTGCTCTTCTATCGACCCGACCTGCTCGGCGCGGCGGGGCCCGGGTCGGGGCACCCGCGGTTCGACTGGGACGCCGTCATCGACCGCGGCCGCGCCCTCGCCGGGCCCGGCCGGGGCGCGCAGGCGTCGATGGTCGGCTACGTCGGGCAGTTCGGGCCGTACGAGGGGCTGACCGTCAACGGCATGGAGCTGATCTGGTCCGCCGGGGTGGACCGGCTCGTCGACGAGACGCAGAACCGGGTGGTCTTCCAGCGGGACCGGTGGGAGCGGCGACTGCGCGACGTCGCCACGGCCAGGCCGGCCGGGTTGCTGGTGGGCGACGCCTTCGCCGTCCCCGGTGACGAGGCCCGCAGCCTGCGCGACTTCCGGGAGGGCCGGGCGCTGTTCATGCGCAACTGGCCGGTCAACTACCGGTCGCTCAGCTCGCCCGACGCGGTCCCGGCCACCCCGGTGCCGTTCGAGGTCACCCTGCTGCCCGGCCCGTCGGCGCTGGGCGGGCAGAACCTGGCGGTCGCGAAGCACACCCGGCAGCCCAGGGCGGCCCAGGCGCTGGTCGAGTTCCTGACCAGGAAGGAGGCCCAGCGCAAGCTCTTCGCGCTGGGCGGCTTCGCGCCGACCCGGGTCGACGTGTACGCCGACCCCCAACTGCGTGAGCAGTTCCCGTACCTGCCGTTGCTGGCCGACGCGGTGGGGCAGGCCCGGACCCGGCCCCGGGTGCCGCACTACTTCCAGTTCAGCCGGGTGTTCCGGGAGGGTGTCCGGCGGGCCCTGGAGGGTGACGGGAGCCTGCCGGAGAACTTCGAGGCGCAGCTCAACCAGGCGTTGCAGGGCGGTTGAGGCCGGCCGGGGCCGTGCTGGTCACGACCCCGGCCGGGTGGTTCAGAGGGTCGCGGTGCAGGACGGCGTCGGGGCGGCGCCGCTGCCGGAGCCGAGGAAGCCGAAGGTGGTCTTCGCCCCGGCGCCCAACGCGCCGTTGTAGCTGACGTTGCGGGCCGTCACGCTCGACCCGTTGGTGCTGAGCGTGGCGTTCCACGCCTGGCTGACCTGCTGGCCGCCCGCGTACGTCCAGGTCACCGTCCAGCCCTTGATCGGCGTGGCGCCGGCGGTCACCTCGACCTCACCCTGGAAGCCGCCGGACCACTGCGAGGTGATCCGGTAGGTCGCCGAGCAGCCGCCGGCCGGCGGCGGGGTCGTGGGCGGGGTGGTGGTGGGCGGCGGGCTCGTCGGCGGGGTGGTGGTGGGCGGCGGGGTGGTGGGCGGCGGGGTGGTGGGCGGCGTGGTCGGCCCGCTGCCACCGAAGTCGACGTCGCTGCACAGGTAGTACGACTGGTCCAGGTGGCTGGCCTGCCAGATGGTGTAGACGATGTGCCGCCCGGTGCGCCCCGGCGCGTTCGCCGGCACCTGGATCGACACGCCCGAGGTCTCCTTCGTCCACTGCGACGCCGGGGTGTCGCCGATCTGGCCGACCAGTTCCAGGTCGGACCAGGCCAGCGGCTTGGTCAGGGCGTTGAATCCCTGCCTGGTCACGTACACCCGGATGTAGTCGGCGCCGTGGCTGGCCTGGTCGTACAGCTTGATCCGGAAGTTGTTCGTGGCCGGCACGGTCTTCCAGGCGCCGACCGTGTCGAGGGAGTCGTAGCGTCCACTGCTGGTGCGCCCGGCGCTGCACAGCTGGCCGTCGGGGATGGCGCCCTGGTGGTTGCCGGCGACGCCCTCGCGGAACAGCCCGTTCCAGTTCCACATCGCGCTCGGGTCGGCCTGCCAGGCCTGCCAGCACATCGGGTCCTCGGTGGCCATGTTCGGGTTCTGGTGGTCGCTGCCCCAGCGTTGCCAGCAGCTGTAGTTGCGGGACGCCGGGTCGACCACCGAGCCGTGCGCGGACGCGGGCCGGGCCAGGGTGGTGGTGAGCAACATCGCGACGACCGCGCCGACGGCGAGCAACGCCGCCAGGATCGGCAGGGGACGTCTGCACAGGAGCGTGGACATGGAGCCTCCGGGGTGTGCGGGTCGATCGATGACGATGCCCGGACGGCCGGGAGTTGCCCCCTCCCGAACCCTGTCTGCGTGGCTCCCGCGACGGCTCTGCTCAGGAGGTTTCCACAGGAAAGCGGTATCCGTCAATATTTGCGGCCGTCCGGCGGCAGGTCGGGCACACCCGCCTCGGCGAGCACCCGCATCATCACCGGCACCGGCAGCCGGGGGTTGGCCGCCGCCGCGCCGGCCAGTTCGGGGTCGTCGAAGAGGTCCATGAGCCGCTCCGGCGGAAGCCCTGGTGGCGTACCAGTCGGAGCAGCACGTCGGCGGGGGCCGCCGGATTGTGGGCCAGGGCCCACATGCGCCAGGTCTCCAGGCCGTGGCCGTACAGGTGGTCCACCGTGTCCTCCCCCGACCGGTCGCCGTGCCCGCCCGACAGCGGGCGGCAGAACGTTACCGGTTCACCGGGGGTCCGCGCCGTCCCGGCGCATCGGCAGGTGCGGGATGCCGTCCTCGACGTACTCCGGTCCGGTGACGGTGAAACCGTGCCGGGCGTAGAAGTCGGCCAGGTGGGACTGCGCCTCCAGCACGCACGGCCGGTCGCCCACCAGCCGCAGCGCCTCGGTCATCAGCCGGCCGGCGAGACCGGCGCCGCGCGCCCCGGGCGCCACCACGACCCGACCGATGCGCGCCACGCCGCCGGGGTCGGCCAGGATCCGCAGGTACGCCAGCGGGGCGCCGCCGGACTCCAGCCAGAGGTGCCGGGTGCCGGGCTCGACGTCCCGGCCGTCCAGCTCCGGGTACGGGCACGCCTGCTCCACCACGAACACGTCGATGCGGAGCCGGAGCAGGTCGTGCAGGGTGCGGGCGTCCAGTTCGGCGAAGGTGGCGAGGTGGAGGGCGACGGTCTGCGGCACCCTGCGATGTTAGGCCGCGTCCACCCGTTCGGGCGTCGGGGCCGGGCCGGCGCCGGGGCGTCGGCGGCGTACCACCGTGCTGCCGGCGGCCACCGCGAGCAGGGCGACGACGACGGCCGTCACCACCCACGGGCCGAGGCCGCCCAGCCAGCCGCTGACCGCCGACTGCACCCGGCCGGCGGTGTCGATCACCGGGTCGTCGGCGGAACCGCCCGAGAAGACCCGGATCTCGTACCAGCCGTACCAGGCGACGTACGCCCCGGTGAGGACGAGCAGCAGCCCGGCGGTCCGTCCGAGCAGCGGGGCGGCCCGGCGGGTGCGGCGGACCAGCGACTCCCGGGCCAGCGCGACGGCCAGGGCGGCCGCCCCGACCACCAGCCCCATGCCGAGGGCGTAGGTCACGAACAGGCCGATGCCGGCGACCGGGCTGCCGGCCCGGAAACCGGCCACCACCACGGCCAGGAACGGGCCGATGGTGCAGCCGAGCGAGGCGATCGCGTAGGCCGCGCCGAACAGCGCCATCGAGCTGAACCGCATCCGGACCGCGGGCCCGGCGGCCACCTTCGGCGTGATCGTCGGCAGCTCCCGACCGGCGAGCAGCCACCCGCCGGCCGCCACCAGCGCCAGGCCGATCAGCACCGACACCCAGGGCAGCCGGCTCGCGACCGCGTCGGCGGCCGGCCCGGCGAGCAGCCCGAAGAGGCCGAACACGGCGACGAACCCGACGGTCATCGCGGCGGTGAGGGCGAGCGCCCGGCCCACCGGCCGCAGCGGCCCGCGGTCGGCCGCCGGGCCGTCGCCGAGCACCAGCACCGAGAGGTACGCGGGCAGCAGCGCGAAGCCGCACGGGTTCACCGCGGCGAGCAGGCCGGCGCCGAGGGCGAGCCCGTAGGACGCGTCCGGCATGTCAGGTCAGCTCCGCGATCCGCCGGCGTAGCTCGTCCTGGGCCAGCGGCCCAGAGTGGACGACCTTGCCGGCCGAGTCGAGCAGGACGTACTGCTCCTGGCTGGTGACGCCGAACCGGCGCCACACCGCGCCGTCGTCGTCGGCGAGGTGGGGGAACCCCTCGATGCCGGTGTCGCGGGCGAAGCGGCGCATCGCGTCGGCGCCGCTGCCCAGCCCCGCCACGCCGATCAGGTTGACCCGGGTCGCGTTGTCCCGCTGCACGGCGGCCACGTCGTCGGCGACGGCCCGGCACCGGGTGCACCACGCCGCCCAGAACCACAGCACCGCCGGTCTGCCGGCGAGGCTGCTTCCGGCGAAGGGCCGGTCGTCGATGGTGCGCGCGGTGAAGTCCAGGGTCGGGGGCGTGGCCGGGCGGGCGGCGTCGCCGGTGGCGCCCGGCGTGCCGCTCGCCGGTGTGGCGGTGCCGGCTTGGGCCGTGTCCGGGGCGGCGTCGGGCGTGGCCGGCTGCTCGGTGGCGCCGCCGCAGGCGGTGAGGGCCAGGACGGCCGTGGTCAGGACGGTCGGCAGGATCCGGCGGGTGAGGGCGGGCATGTCCGGATGCTAGCCGGCACCGTGGCCGCCGGGCCCTTACCGCTCGCTTACGCCTGCGTCCGGCGCCGGTCGGCCCGCCCCGCGCGCCGGTCAGGCCGGGCGGGAGCCCACCGCGTCGCGGATCTCGGCGCCCTGGGTCTCCTCGTTGCGGGCGCAGTGCGCACAGCAGAAGAACCGGCCGCCGACCTCCACCCCGTGCCCGAGGATCTTGACGTCGCAGTGTTCGCAGATCGGTGCCAGCTTGTGTGCCGCGCACTCGAAGCAGTCGAAGGTGTGCACGTCGCCGCTGACCGTACGCACCTCGAACGCCATCCAGTAGTCGTTGCCGCAGACCTCGCAGGTAGCCACGCTCAAAACCCCCAAATCAGGACATGTGCCTCCAGGGTGCGCCAGGTTGGGGTTCGCGGGGGCGAAATGCCGCGAGCCGATCGGGTCGGGCGGCGTTTCGCCCCCGGCGCGTCGTGCGTTCGGTCCCGGGCGGCCGGCCACGGTCCCGCCGGCCGGGTCAGACCTGCTTCGGCTCCAGCCGGATCGACAGCGAGTTCACGCAGTGCCGGGTGTCCTTCGGGGTGAATCCCTCACCTTCGAAGACGTGACCCAGGTGGCTGTCGCAGCGCGCGCAGCGGATCTCCACGCGCGCCATGCCGAGGGTGTGGTCGGGGATCTCCTTGACCGCGCCGGGGATGGCGTCGTCGAAGCTCGGCCAGCCGCAGTGCGAGTCGAACTTGTCGTCGCTGCGGAACAGCTCCGCCCCGCACGCCCGGCAGTGGTAGACGCCGGGGGTCTTCGTGTCCACGTACTCGCCCGTCCACGGCCGCTCGGTGCCGGCCTCCCGCAGCACCCGGAACTCCTCGGGGGTCAGCCGGATTCGCCACTCGTCCTCGGTACGGGGCAGTTCGTTCTCGTCGAGACTCACCCGTCAACGGTACGCCGGACGTCGGAGGTGTCGCATATGGTCGCGGAATGGGTGGCACCACGAAGGCGACGGTGACCGAGATCGAGGTGGCCGGGCACACCGTCCGGCTGAGCAGCCCCGACCGGCTCATCTTCCCGCAGCGCGGCTTCACCAAGGCCGACGTCTTCCACTACTACGCGGCGGTGGGCGACGGCATCATGCGCGCCCTGCGGGACCGCCCCACCACACTGCAGCGCTTCCCCGAGGGCGTCCAGGGAGAGGCGTTCTACCAGAAGCGGGTGCCCACCCGGGGCGTGCCGCCCTGGGTGCGTACCGCGCGGATCAGCTTCCCCAGCGGGCGCAGCGCCGACGAGCTGTGCCCGGCCGACCTCGCCCACGTCGCCTGGGCCGCCCAGATGGGCACCATCGTGTTCCACCCGTGGCCGGTGCGCGCCGCCGACGTCGACCGCCCCGACGAGCTGCGCATCGACCTCGACCCGCAGCCCGGCACCGACTTCGCCGACGCGGTGGCCGCCGCCGGCGAGGTCCGGGCGCTGCTGGCCGAGCTGGGCGCGGTCGGCTGGCCGAAGACCTCCGGCGGCCGGGGCGTGCACGTCTACCTGCGTATCCAGCCCCGCTGGACGTTCACCGAGGTGCGCCGGGCCACCATCGCGCTGGCCCGGGAGCTGGAGCGCCGTCGCCCCGACCTGATCACCACCGCCTGGTGGAAGGAGGAACGCGGCACCCGGGTCTTCGTCGACTACAACCAGATGGCCCGGGACCGGACGATCGCCTGCGCGTACTCGCTGCGCGCCAACGCCCGGGCCACCGTCTCCACCCCCGTCGACTGGGACGAGCTGCCCGATGTCGACCCGGACGACTTCGACCTGCGTACCGTCCCGGCGCGGCTGGCCGAGCGGGGCGATCCGCACGCCGGCATCGACGACGCCCCGTACGACATCACCGCGCTGCTGGAGTGGGCCGACCGGGACGCCACCGGCGGGCAGGGCGACCTGCCGTACCCGCCGGACCACCCGAAGATGCCCGGCGAGCCGAAGCGGGTCCAGCCCTCCCGGGACCGGGATCGCCCGCGCTGACCGTGCCCGGCGACCTCGGCTGCGGCACGCCGACGTCCACCGCTGGGCCGGCACGTCGTCTCAGCGGCCCCCGGCCATCGCCTCCACCGCCTCCTTGGCGGTCCTGAGGTCCGCGCCGGTCGCCGCCCGGTACGCCCTGATCGCCTTGATCTTCTCGCCTCGCAACAGGTGCTCGCGCACGCCCGGCAGGGCCGGCCCCTCGTCCACCACGCCGAGATGCCTCATCACGAGGTCCAGACGGCGTTCGATCTCGGCCAGCCGTAGCGCGGTGGCGTCCCGACGACCGGGCCCGGTCGACTGCGCGGCGAGCAGCGTCAGGGCGAGTACGAGCAGGACAGCGAGGGCGTATTCCATGAGCTGATCGAAGCAGACCGGCACCAGGGGACCGCCGACCGGTAACGATCACGTAAAGGGCGCGAACCTTTTCCGGCCCCACCCGCTCTGTCTGATCGTCGGCCCGACGGGGGGCGGCGGGGGAGGCGTCGGATGAAGCTGGTGTGGAGGCGGGCCCGCGAGGCACGGGGTCTGCTGCTGGCGGCGACGGCCGCAGCGTTGGTCGCGGTCGCCCTCGTCACCGGGCTCTCCGACTACAGCCGCCGCGCGGTTGACGCCGGCCAGCGGGCCGTGCTCGCCGCCGCGCCGGCCGCCGAACGCAGCCTGTTGATCAGCGGCTCCGGTGGCCGGGACGCGGCCGAGGCCGCTGCCCGCGACCGGACGGTGCGGGACCGGTTCGCCCGGGGACTGGGCGGTGCGACGGTCACCGTGTCGGCCGCCCGGCACGGCACCGGCCGGGAACTCACCGGCGACCTGGGCGGCGTCCGGGTCGACGACGATCCGGTCTTCGCCGACCTGGCCACCCTCGACGACCTGCCCGCCCGCGCCGACCTCGTCGCCGGGTCCTGGCCCACCGCCGGGACGTCCCCGGCCCAGGTCGCCGTCCCCGAGCGGGTGGCGGGCGCGCTGCGGCTGACCGTCGACAGCCGGGTGCCGATGACCGACCGCAGCACCGGCCGGGCCGCCGACGTGGTGGTCGCCGGGGTCTTCCGCCCCCACGACCCGGCCGCCGCCTACTGGCAGCTCGCGCCGGGGGCGCTGGGCGCCGCCGGGAGCGACGGCGGCTCGTACGGGCCGTTCGTCCTCGACCCGGCGGACTTCGTCGGTACCTTCCCCGGCTCCACCTCGGTGACCTGGGTGGTCGAGCCGGACCTCACCGGTGTCGCGCCGAGCCGGCTGCCCGACGTCGGGCGGGCGGTGGCCGTCGCCCTGCGCGAGGTGCCGCAGGAGGCGGGACTCGGCTCGTCGGCGCAGAGCGTCACCGGGCTGGACCGGCTGATCGACCGGCTCGGCCGGGCCGACCTGGTGGGGCGCTCGGCGCTGCTCACCCCGCTGCTGCTGATCGTGGTCCTCGGCGGGTACGCGCTGGTGCTCGTCGCCGCGCTGCTCAACGAGGACCGTCGGGGCCAGACCGCGCTGCTGCGCGCCCGGGGGGCGGGGCGCGGCCAGCTCGCCGGTCTCGCCGTACGGGAGGCGACCCTGGTGGTGCTGCCGGCAGCGCTGCTCGCGCCCCCGCTGGCCGGTTTGGCGCTGCGCCGCGTCGGCGGCGAGGGCGGGCTGACCGACCTGCGCCTGGACGGCGGTGGCGCCGGCACGGTCTGGACGGTGGCGCTCGCCGCGGCGGTCGGCTGTCTGGTCGCCATGGTGCTGCCGGCGCTGCGCCGGGCGGGCAGCTATGTCGCCGACATGGCCGCCCGCTCCCGCCCCACCCGGGCCGCCACCGTGCAGCGGGCCGGCGTCGACCTGGCCCTGGTGCTGCTCGCCCTGCTCGCCTGGACTCAGCTGCGGCAGTACTCGTCGCCGCTGGCCGGCGCTGGCGGGCGGCTCGGCATCGACCCGCTGCTCGCCGTCGCCCCCACCCTCGGCGTGCTGGCCGGGGCGGTGCTCGCGCTGCGGCTGCTGCCGCCGGTCACCCGGGTCGCCGAGCGGTTCGTCGACCGCCGGCCGTGGACGGCCACCATGCTCGGCATGTGGCAGGCCGGCCGCCGCCCGCACGCCGGGCCGGTGCTGCTGCTCGCCCTCGCCGTCGGCGCCAGCACCCTGGCCTGGACGCTGGTCACCACCTGGGAACGGTCGCAGACCGACCAGGCCGATCACAGTGTCGGCGCCGACCTGCGGGTGGTCGAGCGCGGTGGCGCCGCGCCGGTGGACCGCTCCGCCGCACTGGCCGGCGCACCGGGGGTACGGCAGGTGCTGCCGGCCTGGCGCGACGAGATCCGGCTGGGGCGGGCCAGCCTGCCGACCACGGTGCTGGCCCTGGACGCGGCAGCCGCCGGTGACGTGGCGCGGATCGCCGACCGGCTGGGCGACCGGCCGCCCCGCGAGCTGCTCGACCGGATGGTGCGCGAGCGCGACGAGGCCGCCGGGGTCCCGCTGCCGGCCGACGCGCGGCGGCTCACCGGCACCGTCCGCACCCCGGTACGCGATCTGGTCGTCCCGCAGTCCATCGAGGTCACGGTGCTGCTCACCCGCGACGACGGGCTGGCCCTGCGACTGCCGCTGGCCACCACGAACTCCGCCGACGACCGGACCGTCCCGTTCGCCGTGGACCTGCCCGCCGGGCCGCCGCTGCGGGTGGCCGGCTTCCAGGCCGACGCCGGTGACGCCGCCGCCCGTGGATACGGGCTCCAGGTCGACGGCCTGCACGTCGAGGACGCCGTCGGGACCGCCCGACCGGTGGCGCTGACCGGCGGCTGGTCCCTGGTGGACGCCCTGCGCGGGGAGCCCGTCGAGGCGACCGGGGTCTCCGCCGGTGGGGTGGACGTGGACTACCCGGTCGTGCTGACCGCGGGCGGGCGCTTCGCCAGCCAGCCGACGATCCGCTTCGCGGTCGTCCGGGCCGGTGAGAGCCGGGCGGTGCCGGCGCTGGTCACCCCGCAGGTGCTGGCCGCCCTCGATGTCCGTTCCGGCGACGTGGTGCCGCTCTCGCTCTCCGGCGTGTCCGTGCCGGTGCGGGTGGTCGGCGAGCTGCGCGCGGTGCCGGGCGCCGGGGACGCCGGGGGAGCGATGCTGATCGACCTGCCCACCGCGACGCAGTGGCTGGTCCAGCAGCGGGCCACCGTGCGACCGGTGCCGGAGTGGTGGCTGCGCACCGACCCGGGTGGGCACGCCGCCGCCGCGGCGGCGGTCCGGGAACTGCCCGACGTGACCGTCCTCGACCGGCGGGAGGCCGCCGAGGCGGCGGCCCGCGACCCGTACTGGCGGGGCGCCCGGACCGGGCTGCTCGCCGCCGCGCTCGGATCGGTGCTGCTCGCCCTGGTCGGCCTCGCCGTGGACGTCTGGGCCACCGGCCGACGCCGGATGGCCGAGCTGGCGGTGCTGCACACCCTGGGCACCGGGCCACCCGTGCTGGCCCGGGCACTGCTCGCCGAACAGACCTTCCTGGCCGGCATCGGTGTGACGGTCGGCCTGCTGGTCGGCGCGGGTGTCGGCGCCACCATGGCCCCGCTGGTGATCCTCACCCCCGGTGCCGGGCGGCCGGTGCCGGAGGCCGCGTTCACCGTGCCGTGGACGCCGATCGGCCTCACCGCGCTGGGGCTGCTGGTGGCCGCCCTCGCGTTCAGCGCGGTGCTCACCACCGGCCTGCGGCGGCGCGTCGCGGCGGTCCAGCTCCGGATCGGGGGAGAACGATGAGCGTCCTGGCGGTGGCGCGCAGGGTCCGCGCGTACGGGGGGCACTTTCTGCTCCTGACGGTGCTGACGCTGGTGACGGCGGTGCTGGTCACCGGGGTGCCCCGGCTGGCGGAGCGGCTGTCCGGCCAGGGCCTGCGTCAGCAGATGGCCGACGTGCCCGGCATCCGGCGGGACCTGCTCTACAGCCGGGCACCGGAGATCCAGCCCCCCGGCACGACGCGCTACACCGCCTTCCACCGGGACGCTGTCGAGGACCTGTCCGCCGGCATGCCCCCGGTGGTGCGCGAGGTGATCGACGAGCGGTGGTACGCCGCCGACACCGGCTTCGCCCGGCTGAAGGGCCCGGAACTCACCCGCGACAAGGGCCTGTTCGACCTGGCCCTGCGCACCACGACCGGGCTGCACGAGGCGGCCACCCTGGTCGACGGGCACTGGCCCGGGCAGGGGACCCGCCGGGAAGCGGCGGTGGAGATCGCGCTCGCCGAGCCGGTGGCCCGCCCCCTCGGGGTACGGGCCGGCAGCCGGCTCCGGGCGGCCCTGTACCGGCCGGACGGCAGCGAGTACGCCGCCGCCCCCGTGGTGGTGGTCGGCGTGTTCCGTCCCCACGATCCGGCCGACGGCGTCTGGGACGGGCTGCCGTCCGCGCTGCGGCTGACCCCGCCGGTCGGGGACGGGCAGCCGTTCCAGCTCGTCGGGCTGACCGACCCGGTCGGGCTGGACAACCGGGTGGAGGGTGGCTGGGCGGCCGGCGTCAGCTACCGGTACCGGGTCGACCCCGACCGGCTCGCCCCGGGGCGGCTCGACGCGCTGATCGCCGGACTCTCCCAGGTGGACCGCGAGCGGCCGTCCGGGCTGCACTTCTCCCAGGGCGTCGACATCCCGCTGCGGCAGTACGCGGACGCGCTCGCCGCCGCCCGTACCCTGCTCGCCGTCATCGCCGCCGGGGTGCTCGCCACCCTCGCCGGGTTGATCGTGCTGGCGGCCGGGCTGGCGGCACGCCGCCGCCGCGACGAGTACGTCCTGCTGCGGGCCCGGGGCGGTTCGGCGCTGACGGTGGTGCGGCGTGGCCTGGCCGAGTCGGCGCTGGTGGTGCCGGCCGCCGCCGGGGCGGGCTGGCTGCTCGGCGGTCTCCTCCCGGCCGACCCGCTGGGTGGCGGCACGCCCGGCCCGGCCGTCCGGCTGGCGGCGGCTGCCGCGCTGCTGGCCACCGTGGCGCTGCCGGTGGCGGTGCTGGCCGCCCAGCGCGGCGGCGTGGGCGGGCGGCGGGACCTGCTCCGGTTCCGGGGCGGGGCGGGCCGACTGACCGCCGAGGTCACCCTGGTCGGGCTGGCCGTGCTCGCCGCGTTCCTGCTGCGCCGGCGGGGACTGCCGCTCGGCGGCGAGGTGGATCCGCTGCTGGTGTCGGTGCCGGTGCTGCTCGCGGTCGCCGCCGCGCTGCTGGCGCTGCGCGCGTACCCGTGGCCGTTGCGGCTGGCCAGCCGGCTGGCCGCCCGGGCCCGCGGGGCGGTGGCCTTCCTCGGCACCGCCCGCGCCGGCCGGGCCGGGGTGGCCGCGCCGTTGGTGGTGGTGGTGCTGGCGATCGCGACGGCGGCCTTCTGCGGGGTGGTGGCCGTCGGCATCTCCGACGGCCGGGACCGGGCGGTCACCCGGATCGTGCCGGCCGACGCGCTGGTCGCTGGCGACCGGTTCGCCCCGGACACCGTGGCGGCGCTGGGCGGGCTGCCCGGGGTCCGGGCGGTCACCCCGGTGCTCGCCCAGCCGGGCCAGCGGCTGTACGCCGACGCCGACGGCCGCCCCGGTGGCGCGGGTGAGGCGTACGTGCTGCTGGTGGAGCCCGCCGGCTTCGCGGAGGTGGCCCGCCGTTCGGGGCTCGACGTGACGGTGCCGGGGACGCTGCGCGGCGATCGGGCCACCGCGCTGCCGGCGCTGGTGTCACCGGACTTCGCCGCCGCGCTGGCCGACGCGGAACTCGCCGACCGGGCCGGGCGGCGCCCCGGTTGGGTGGACGTGCAGGGCAACAGGCTGCCGTTGCGGGTCGCCGGCACGACCCCGTGGTTCCCGCTGGTGCCGGCGGACGTCACCCGGTTCGCGGTGCTGCCCTGGCCACAGTTGCCCGCTGACGGGCCGTACCCGCTCGCCCCGACCGGCTTCCTGCTCGCCGCCGGTGACCGCCCGGTCGACCCGGTCGCGCTGGCCCGGATCGCCGAGGAGGGCCAGGCCCGCTACCAGAGCAGTGGGGCGGTGACCGGCGGGAAGCGTCCGCTGCCGCCGAGGGTGACGACGTGGGTGGCGGAGCGGGAGCGGCTCGGCGGCAGCGGCGTCAACGGGCTGCTCGTCTTCGGCTTCGCCGCGGGCGCGGTCGGGGGCGCCGTGCTCGGACTGCTCGCCCTGGCGTTCGCCGTGCTGGCCGGGGCCCGGGGTCGAGGTCAGGTGCTGTCCCGGTTGCGCACCATGGGGCTGTCCCGCCGGCAGTGGCGGGGCCTGCTGCTGATCGAGCTGGCCCCGCTGGTGGTGGTCTCGGTGCTGACCGGGGCGGTGGTCGGCGCCCTGCTGCCGGTGCTGCTCAACCCGGTGCTGGGGCTGTCCGCGTTCACCGGCGGGGTGCCGGTGACCGTCCGTTTCGAACCCGGCCTGGTCGCCGGGGTGCTCGGGTTGGCCGTACTGGCCCTGGCCTTCGCCGTCGCGGTCGAGGCCGTGAACAACCGTCGGCTGCGCCTCGGCGAGGTGCTCCGGCTCGGAGAGGAGAGCTGAGATGACCGCTACCGCCGAGAGCACCGCCGTACCGGACCTGGCCGAGTTGCAGCAGCGGGCCGCGCACCGCGCGGCCGAGCGGGCCGGCGGGCGGGACCGGCTGCGCGGGCACATCGTCTGCGACGGCCTGGTCCGCATCTTCAAGACCGACGGGGTCGAGGTGGTCGCCCTGCAGGGGCTGGACCTGGTCATCGACCGGGGTGAGCTGGTGGCGATCGTCGGCGCGTCCGGCTCGGGAAAGTCGACGCTGCTCAACATCCTCTCCGGGCTGGACACCCCGACCGCCGGGATCGCCCGGGTCGCCGACTACGACCTGCTCGCGCTGTCGAACCGGCGGCGGTTGAGCTACCGGCGGGGCGTGGTCGGCTTCGTCTGGCAGCAGACCGGCCGTAACCTGCTGCCGTACCTGACCGCGCGGGAGAACGTCGAGCTGCCGATGCGGCTGGCCGGGCGCTCCGGTGGCCGGCGGGCCCGGCGCGCGCGGGCGCAGGAGCTGCTGGAGATGGTGGGGGTCGGCTACTGCGCCGACCGCCGGCCGGGCCAGCTCAGCGGCGGCGAGCAGCAGCGCTGCGCGGTCGCCGTGGCGGTGGCGAACGACCCGGAGGTGCTCTTCGCCGACGAGCCGACCGGTGAGCTGGACGAGGCCACCGGCGCGGAGGTCTTCGCGGCGCTGCGCACCATCAACGCCGAGTTGGGCGTCACCGTCGTGGTGGTCACCCACGACCAGGCCGTGGCCACCCAGGTCCGCCGGACCGTCGCGATCCGCGACGGCCGGACCTCCTCCGAGGTACGCCGGACGGCGCGGGTCGCCGCTGACGGCAGCACCGAACTGGTCAGCGAGGAGTACGCCGTGCTGGACCGCAGCGGCCGGATGCAGCTGCCGGCGTCCTTCGTGGACGCCCTGTCGCTGCGTGACCGGGTCCGCCTCGACCTCGAACCGGACCATGTCCAGGTCCGTCCCGGCGACGTGGGCGCCGGCACCGAACGGAGTGACGCATGAGCGAGCAGGTTTCCACCCTCGGGGCCGTCGACGCGGTCGTCGACGAGGTCGTCCGGGTGGAGGGGGTGAGCCGGACCTTCGGCCGGGGCGCGCACGCGGTGCACGCCGTGCGGGACGTCTCGTTCCGGGCGGGCCGGGGCGAACTGGTGGTGGTGCGGGGCCGCTCGGGCGCCGGCAAGACCACCCTGCTCAACCTGGTCGGCGGGCTGGACCGGCCGGACAGCGGCCGGGTGCACGTGGCCGGGCACGACGTGACCGCCGCCGGGGAGGCGGAGCTGCTGCGGCTGCGCCGGGGCACGGTGGGTTTCGTGTTCCAGACCTTCGGGCTGGTGCCGATCCTCTCCGCCGCCGAGAACGTCGGGGTGCCGCTGCGGCTGGCCCGGGTGCCGGCGGCTCAGCGGGAGGAGCGGGTGGCGGTGCTGCTGGAGCTGGTGGGGCTGGGCGGGCACGCGGCGCAGCGGCCGTACGAGCTCTCCGGCGGCCAGCAGCAGCGGGTGGCGGTGGCCCGGGCGCTGGCCAACGAGCCGGACCTGCTGATCGCGGACGAGCCGACCGGCCAGCTCGACTCGGAGACCGGCCGGTCGATCATGGATCTGCTGCGCGCCGTGGTGCACGCCCGTGGGATGACCGCGCTGGTCGCCACGCACGACCCGGCCCTGATCGAACTGGCCGACCGTACCCTCACCCTCCGCGACGGCCACCTGGTCGACGACTGACGTCCCGACCCCGATCCCGGCCTCCGGTGCTGGCGTCGCCGACCGCCGCCGCTCTCGCCGGGACGCCGGCGTCGGCGTCACCCGACCGGCTCCGGACCAGGCCCCGTGGCAGGGCGGTGGCATCGCCGCCGGGCTTCGGGCCGGGACAGGTCGGGGTGGGTGCGCGGACGCTACGGACCTGATCGCGCGGATGGATCGCGGGTCGCCCGGCCGACGTCCGTCACAGCGGGAGCTTCATGCCCTCGTGGCTGGCGACGAAGCCCAGGGTGCGGTAGAAGCGGTGTGCGTCGTCCCGGGACTTGTCGGTGGTGAGCTGCACCAGCGCGCAGCCCCGCTGCCGGGCCTCGTCGATCGCCCACTCCATCATCAGCCGGCCCAGCCCCTGCCCGCGCAGGTCGGAGCGGACCCGTACCGACTCGATCAGGGCCCGCTCGGCGCCGTGCCGGCCCAGCCCCGGGATGTACGTGATCTGCATGCAGCCGACGATCTCGCCGCCCCGGTCGGCGACGACCTGCCGGTTGCGCGGGTCGGCGGTGATGTCGGCGAACGCCCGCTCGTACGCCTCGTCCACCTCGGTGAAGTCCCGGGCCTTGCCGAGCACGTCGTCGGCGAGCAGGGCGATGAGGTCGGGCAGGTCCGCCCGGACCGCCTCCCGGAAGATCACGTCGGTCATGGCCGCAGCCTGCCACAACGACACCGACCGATGTGCCCGCCGGGGTTGTCCGCAGCGGGCAGCATGGTGCGGCATGGAGTTCCTGCTGCTGCCGTTCCGCTGGATCTACCGCGGGCTGGTCTGGTTCGCGAACTCACCGCGCACCCTGATCGCCTCGTACCTGTTGATGATCGTGGTGGCGGGCGTGATCTACGGCCAGGTGGAGAACCGCAGCCCCGCCGACGCGGTCTGGTGGGCGGTGGTCACCGCCTCCACCGTCGGCTACGGCGACATCTCACCGACCAGCTGGCAGGGGCGTACCCTCGCGGCGCTGCTCATCTCCACCATGGTCCTGCTGGTCATCCCCCTGATCACCGCGCACTTCGCCAGCCGGCTCATCGTCGACGACGACGCCTTCGAGCACGACGAGCAGGAGGAGCTGAAGCGGGACGTGCGCCGGATGCGGGCGCTGCTGGAGGAGTTGGCGGCCCGGCAGGGCATCGACCTGCCCGAGCTCGAACCGCTGCCGCCCGCCCCGCCGGAGCGGCCGGTCTGGGAACGGTCCAGGAGGAGGCGTCCGCCGCAGGGGTGACGGGCCTCAGCGCGCCGGCCCAGCCGGGTACGCAGTGCCTGCGTCACCGGGCCGGGCAGCGCAACCCCTCCCGGGGCACCGTCAGCGAGATCAGGTACGCGTCCACCGCGTCGGTGACGCAGGTGGTCTGCGGGTAGGCGGTGTGCCCCTCGCCCTCCCAGGTCAGGACCCGGCCCACCCCCAGCATCGAGGCCAGCTTCGCGGTCTGCTCGTACGGGGTGGCCGGGTCCCCGGTGGTGCCGACCACCACGATCGGCGGGGCGCCCTCGGCCCGGCCGGTCGGGTACGGGTCCCGCTGGCCCGGCCACTCCACGCAGCCGAGCATCCCCACGGCCAGCGACGGGCCGAAGAGCGGGTACCTGTCCCGCCACTGCGACTGCAGCTCGCGGATCCGGGCGATGCTCGGCTTCTCCGTCTCGTCGGCGCAGTTGACGGCGAGGTTCGCGTCGAACAGGTTGGAGTAGTTGCCCTCCTCGTCCCGGCCCGCGTACGCGTCGGCGAGGGCGAACACCCCGCTCGGGTCGCCTGCCTCCAGCTCGTCCACGGCCCGGGCCAGTTCCTCCCAGCCCGACTCGGTGTAGAGCGACGAGATGACCGCGTAGAAGACCCAGCCCGAGGTGGCCTCCCGCCCGTCGGCGCCGCGTGCCGGGGAGACCCTCGCCTTGTCGATCGCCGAGGTCACCGCGGCCCGGGCGTCCGGGGCGATCGGGCAGCGCCCGGCGTTGGCCGCGCACCACCGGGAGAAGTTGCCGAACGCCCGCTCGAAGCCCTTGGCCTGGCTCTCCGAGCCGGCGATCAGCTGCTGCCGCGGGTCGACCGCGCCGTCGAGCACCATGGCCCGCACGTTGCGCGGGTAGAGCTGGGCGTACGTGGCGCCGAGCAGGGTGCCGTAGGAGTAGCCGAGGTAGGTCAGCTTCTCGTCGCCCACCGCCGCGCGCACCGCGTCCATGTCCCGGGCGGCCTGCTCGGTGCCGTAGAGGGGGAGCTGGTCGCCGTACTTGTCGCCGCAGCCGCGCCCGACCCGCTGGTTGAGCGTGCGGTAGGCGTCGAAGGACTCCTGGCTGCGCGGGTCGGGATCGGCGCCGAAACTGGCGTCCAGGTCGGCGTCGGAGATGCACTTGACCGGGCTGGACCGGGACACCCCGCGCGGGTCGAAACCGACGATGTCGAAGCGGTCGGTGATCGAGGCCGGCAACCCGCCGAAGGCCTGGCCGAAGGAGAGGTAGACCGCGGTGTCCACCCCGGAGCCGCCCGGCCCGCCGGGGTTGATCACCAGGGAGCCGATCCGGTCCCGCTGCTTCGACGAGCGGGCCCGCAGCAACGCGATCTCGAAGGTCTTCCCGGTGCCCGGGCCGGCGGTCGCCCCGGCGCCGGTGCCCCAGTTGCGGGGCACGGCGATCTTCGCGCACTCGTACCGCATGCCGGGCGCGCCGCGACCGACCAGTTCCTCCGCGACCTCCGGACAGGCCCGCCAGGTCGGCGCGGTGCCGGGCGCCGCCGCCTTCTCGGCGCTGCCCGGGACGAGCGCCGGCAGCGTGCAGCCGGCGGCGAGCAGCGCGCCCGAGACGAGCCCGGCCAGGGTGAGCCGGACCCGACGGATCCGGTGGGATGTGCGGGTCACCAGCGAGCCTCCGTGATCGTTTTCCGGCCCAGGCTACGCCGGACCGGCCGTGGCCGGCTCGACGGTCGCCGCCGGGTCACCCCGCAGGACCTGGTCCACGTCGAACCGGACCGGACGGTCGAGCTGGTCGTAGCGGCAGGAGCCGGGCTCGCGGTCGGGCCGCCAGCGGACGAACCGGGCGGTGTGCCGGAACCGGTCGCCCTCCATCGCGTCGTACGCCACCTCGACCACCAGCTCGGGACGCAGCGGCTCCCACTCGAGGTTCTTGGTGCCCGTCCACCGGCTCACCCCGCCCGGGATGCGTTGGCCGCGCTCGTGGTCGCCGTGCACCCACGGGTGGTCGCCGTCGACGTCCCGGTAGGGGGCCAGCTCCGCCAGCAGCTCCTGGCGGCGGGCCATGGTGAACGACGAGCTCACCCCCACGTGGTGCAGCACCCCGGAGTCGTCGTGGAGGCCGAGCAGCAGGGAGCCGACCACCGGCCCCGACTTGTGCCAGCGGAAGCCGGCCACCACCACGTCGGCGGTGCGGGCGTGCTTGACCTTGGACATCAGCCGCTTGCCCGGCTCGTACGGCAGGTCGGCCGGTTTGACGATCAACCCGTCCAGCCCGGCGCCCTCGAACACCTCGAACCAGCGGCGGGCCGTCTCCGGGTCGGTGGTGACCTGGGTGACGTGCACCGGCGGACGGACCCCGGCCAGCGCCGCCTCCAGCCGGGCCCGGCGCACCGGATAGGGCTCGCCGGTCAGCAGTTCGTCGTCGAGGGCGAGCAGGTCGAAGGCGACGAAGTCGGCGGGGGTCGTCTCGGCGAGCAGCTTCACCCGGGAGGCGGCCGGATGGATGCGCTGGGCGAGCAGTTCGAAGTCGAGCCGGGGCTGCCCGCCCGGGCCGTCCCGGCGGATCACGATCAGCTCGCCGTCGACCGCGCACCGCTCGGGCAGCTGCCGACAGGCCTGTTCGACCACCTCGGGGAAGTAGCGGGTCATCGACTTGCCGCCCCGGCTGGCCAGCTCGACCTCGTCGCCGTCGCGGAACACGATGCACCGGAAGCCGTCCCACTTCGGCTCGTACGTCAGGCCGGGATCGGTGGGCAACCGGGCCACGCTCTTGGCCAGCATCGGTTCGACCGGCGGATTGATCGGCAGGTCCACGGCGACCAGTCAACCAGACGGCACCGACAGTCGTGAGGCAGATCACCGTCGGCAGCGGTGCGGCGTGTCCGGAGTCCGTCCGCTCGTCCTCCCTGCCCGGATGGTGTCTGCGCGGCTCGGAGCTACCGTCGCCGGGTGAGGTTGGTGTGCTGCTGCTGCGGGCGCTTCCAGGTCACCGTGGAGCTGGTCCGGGGCCGGCACCGGTACCGCCTGACCCATCGCTACCCGGCCCGCTTCGGCGGCGGCAGGAACGTCCTCGGTGAGGTGGGCACCGTCGCCGAGCTGGAGGAACTGCTGCGCCGGCGTACCCGGCTCGGCCTGGCCGACCTGCGTGAGGCGGCCTGATCCGGACGCCGCCCGGGCGGTGGGTGTCCCCGGTGAACGTCTCACCCGGCGCCGTCGTCCGGTCCGTCCCTGGCGCTTCGATGATCATCGTGGTCCACCGTGCCGGAGCGCGCCGGTCGCGCGCTCCGGCACTCACCGTCAGCTGTTGACGATCAGGCTGGCGATCTGGTTGTAGATCAGGTGGGCCTTGGCGCCCTGGTTCGACGGGCAGCCGCCGAGGTGGTGCAGGGCGATCACCCGGTGGTTGGCGTCCAGCACCGGCGAGCCCGAGTTGCCGCCGGAGGTGTCACAGCTGTAGCTGATGTTCCAGGTGTTGTAGTTCGCGTTCTTGACGGTGCACCGGGTGCCGCCCTGGGTGTCCTCGAAGATCGACAGCCGCTTCGGCCTGCCGTCGCCGTGGCCCGGGATGTACATCCGCGTGCCGGTGGTGGTGGCGGTCGTCCTCAGGAACAGCGTGCCGTAGCCCTGGATGCTGGCGAAGTTGTTCACCGAGTACAGGGCGTAGTCCAGCTCGCCGGACCCGCCGCTGCTCACCTTGTAGAGCGTGGCGCCGCTCACCTTGGTGCCCGGGCCGGGGTTGTTGCCCCCGCAGGTGGCGCACTGGTAGTTGAACTGCATCTCGCTGCCGCTGACGGCGGACTGCGTCGAGAAGCAGTGCTTGTTGGTCAGCATGCGGTTGGTGCTGCCCACCCGCCAGGTGGTGCACATCCCACCGCCGCTGATCAGCAGCCGCGCCACGGCCCTGCTGCGGGCGTACTCGCTGGGGTGGCTGCTCTGGTAGCAGACCACGTCGCGGCGGGCGTCGGTGCTGCAGACGGACTGCGTGGAGATGTTGTGCTGGCTGATCTCCGCGCGGTCGTAGCCGCGCCAGAACCGGTCGATGGTCGCGGCGCTGCCCCGGGACGCACGGCGGCTGTGCAGCGTCACCACCGCGGTGTCGCCGTCCACCGACATCGCCCAGAAGCCCGGCCGTCCGTCGGTGGTGTAGTCCGAGCCGGTCGCGCGGTTCAGGTGGCGGTCGTAGCGGTAGCTCTCGCTGCCGTCGGGGCTGGACACGGTGACGTACTCGCCGTCGGCCAGGCGCAGGGCGCTGAAGTGCACCTTGACGTACGTCGCGCCGGGGTGCCGGATGACCTGGGTCCGACCGTCGCGGGCGTACGAGAGCGAGCTGTCGACCGTGCGGAGTTCACCGACCGTGGTCACCCCCTCCGCCGAGAACTGCTCCGATTCGGGTGCCCGCTCGGAGTGTGGTGCGAGCGGCTGGACCGAGTACGCCTCGGCGGCGGGTACCGACACCAGGCTCAGCCCCAGCGTGAGGGCGCTGAGCGTGACCGCCGCCGTCCGCAGGCGGCGCAGGGCATGTTTCATCGTCGCTCCTTCCCAGGAACCAGCACCTCGACGTGCTTTCGGTCTTCCTACCGGACATTGATAGATCAATGCAAATGTCTCAATAGGCAGCGAGCGTTCGACCGCATCGCCCACCCGGTGTGCGACATCCCGCCGACCCTGGTGGCGACGCTGCGGCGACCACCGCGCCGCCCTAGGCTGGACCCGTGTCCGAGCTGACGTATCCGCAGGTGGGAACCACCCGGCAGGGGGCGCTGCCGGCCGGCTGGCACCACCTGCGCCACCGGTACCGGCTGCCCGACGGGAGTTTCCCCGTCGCGGCCGAGGCCGTGCTGACCTGGCGGCTGCACCGGGCCGCCGGGGTACGCATGCGCACCGACGCCCCGCGCGCCGCCCCCGGCGTCCGGGTCACCCCCGGCCTCGGCGTCGGTCCGCTGCGGATCTGGGGCCCGTGCGAGGTGGTCTGGGCGGAGTCCGGCGCCCGGCGGGCCGGCTTCGGCTACGGCACCCTCCCCGGGCATCCCGAGCACGGCGAGGAGGCGTTCCTGGTCACCCGGGACGACACCGGCGCGGTCTGGTTCGAGGTGGTCGCCTTCAGCCGGCCGGCGGTGTGGTTCATGCGGGCCGCCGGACCGCTCGGCCGGGCCGTGCAGCACGGGTACGCCCACTGGCTCGCCCGCACCCTGCGCCGCCTCTGCGCCCGGGGCTGACCCCGACAGGGCCGCTCAGAAGCGGGCGAAGGAGCGGATCGGCATCCGTGGCCCGAACCTCGGCGCCTGGACGCCGGCCGCCGCCAGCAGCAGGCAGACCCGTCCCCGGTGACCACGGAACGGCTCCAGCAGGGCCAGCATCCGCTCGTCGTCGCCGCGCGCCTCACCGGCCAGGGCCCAGGCGACCGTGTTCGGCACGTGGTAGTCGCCGACACTGACCGCGTCCGGGTCGCCGTACGCGACGCGCACCACCTCGGCGGCCGTCCACGCTCCGATGCCGGGCACCGCGGTCAACCGGCGGGTCGCCTCGGCGCTGTCCGCGCAACGCTCCAGCCGCTCGGCGAGCGCGGCGGCGCGGCGCAGCGTGTCGGCCCGGCGCTGCTCCACCCCGAACGGGTGGAAGACCCAGTACGGCGCGGCGGCGACCGCCGCCGGCGTGGGCGGCAGCAGCAGCGACTGCACCGGCCCGGGTGCCGGCTCGCCGAAATGCCGCACCGTCGCCGCGTACGCCCGGTACGCCTCCTTGCCGGTCACCTTCTGTTCGAGGACCGCCCGCAGCACCCGGGGGAAGACCTGCCCGGTGGCCGGCATCCGCAGCCCTCGATGCTGAGCGGCCAGCCGGGCCACCAGCGGATGGGCGGCGGCCAGCTCGGCGAAACCGGTGAGGTCGTCGCGGAGCCCGGCGATCGCGTCGGCCCGGTCGACGATCCACCCGGCCCCCGGGCCGTACGCCTCGGCGAGCAGGTCACCCCCGGCGGGGCGCAGCGCCAGCGTGGCCGGGCCGGCCGGGGTGCGGGTGGCGTACCAGAAGGTGCCCCCGGCGATCCGCGCGCAGGGGTCGTACGGGCTGAAGGTGAGCGCCCGGACGGTGGCGGCCAGCCGGTGCTCGGCCGGCGGGCGCAGCGTCCGCCGCGCGGCGGGCTCGGTCCAGGTCACCCGCACACTCTGCCACGCGGCGGCCCGTGACGGACGACACCGCCGACGCCCTGCACGTCGGCGGTGTCTCCATCCCGGGAACGGACCGGCCGCGTGGCGGCCGTGGGTGCGGGGTTGGGGGGACCTCGGTGGCGCGCCGGCTGGCGTTGACGCGCACACCGCCCTCGTCCGCTCCCGGGGTTCTGTGGGGGGAGGGCTCGACCGGGGAACCGTGGCGCCGGCCCGCGACGGGACCGGCGCCACGACCGGACCGCACGACGCTGCCGGCACGTCGGCGTCCGGATCCGTGACGGTGGCCGGCCACGCCCTCCCCGGCTGCGGCCGACCACCGGGTCTCACACCGGGGGTCCGGTCAGTACGTGTACTCGCCGCCGCCGCTGTCCGTGCTGCTCTCGGCCGGCGGGGCGACCGCCTTCGGGGTGCCGGTCGGCAGGCACTCCAGGTTCTTCCTGCCGTCCGGCTGGACGACGAACCAGGTGCCGCCGACGCCCTGGCCCTTCCACTGGCCCGGCTTCTTGTCACCGATGTAGCGGTAGACCGGCCAACCGCCGATGGTGATCTGGCGGGTGCCGTCCTGGCGGGTGACGGTGCCGACCTTGTCGTCGGAGACGCCCTGCAGCTGCGGGTTGCCGTCGGTCAGCGCGGGCGGCCAGATCTGGGCGCACTTGTCCACGCAGTTCGACGACGGCGGGTCGTCCGAGTCCTTGTCGAAGCGGTAGAGGACGAAGCCGTCCTGGTCGGTCACGACCTTGCCCATCCGGGCGACGTTCTTGCCGACGAGCCGGTCGGTCAGTTGCACATCCGCGGGAGGCGGCGCCTGGTCGGCGGCGGGCGCCTCGGGAGTCGCGGAGGTCTCCGGCTCCACCGCCGCGGTGGGCTCGGCCGCGGCGACGGCGACCGGCTCGGCCGCGCTGCTGTTCGCGTCGTAACCCGCGGGAGCGCAGGCCGTAAGTGCGACCATCGCGCTCGCGACGACGACGGTCCGCTTCATCTGTGCCACGTGCCCTCCTCATTCTTGGCAGTTCACCGGGTAGTACGGAGGGTCCGCTGTCAAGGTTGAATGATCGACCGTGGGCAATTTCACCGAAATTCGTTGAACCGATCCGGGCACCGATACGTGTACCGGCACATCCGGTCCGCACCGGCGGGAACGCCGAAACGGCGCCGGCCCGCGCGGGGCCGACGCCGATCGGTACGGCAGGAGCTCAGGGGACGACGGTCACCAGCGGGCTGGCCACCCCGTTCGAGTCCACCGACTGCACCTGCAACCTCGCGATGTCGTTCTTCGGCGCCGAGGTGGCCGCCTCCAGCTGCAGGTCCTGCGGATTGCTGTTGGTGCCGTAGCCACCGCCCGGCACCGACCAGGTGGAGACCACCTCGGTCGTGGCGTTCTTGCGGATCACCACCAGCCGGCAGGTGCGCGGGCCGGGCAGCCGGGTCAGGTTGAACCCGATCCAGGTGCCGTACTCCTTGTTGGCCAGCCACATGGTGGCCTTCACCCCGGTGCTGCCGTCGGTGGCGTCGTGCTGCTCGCCCGGGATCTCGTTCGGACCGCCCGCACCCGGGCCGGACCGGGTGGGCTGCGGGGTCGGCGACCCGTCCACCGGCGGTGCGGACAGCGTCGGCTCGGCGATCACCTGGCCGCCGCCGTCACCGATGTCGAGGGTGGCCACGCCGATGCCGCTGAGCGCGCCGACCGCCACCACCGCGGCGGCCATCGACAGCACCTGACGGAACCGGGCGCGCCGCCGGTGGGCGCGGACCGCGACCAGCGTACGGTCCAGCAGCGCCGGATCCGTCGCCGTGTGCTCCATCGCCATCATCGTCTCGCCGTCGATGTCGGAGAGCAGCCCCACCACGGGCACCATCGTCTCCAACTCGGCGGCGCAGGCCCAGCACGTGGCGAGGTGCTCCTCGAACCGTTCCGTGTCCTGCTGGTCCAGCACGCCGAGCGCGTACGCGGCGACGTCCATGTGTTCAGCCCGGCTCATTCCGTCACCCCCCTCTCCTGCAGAGCCGTGCGCAGGGCGCGCAGCGCGTAGTAGACCCGCGACTTGGCCGTGCCGAGCGGAAGGCCCAGTTCCGCGGCCGCCTCCGGCACCGTACGGCCCCGGAAGTACGTCGCCACCAGGATCTCCCGGTGGGACTGACTCAGCGTACGCAGCGCGTCCGCCACCGTCATGGTGCGCAGCACCCGGTCGGTGCTGTCCGCCTCCGCGAACGCGGTCAGGTCCCGGTCGTACGTCTCGGCCGGGCGGGCCTGTTCGCTGCGGTGCTCGTCGATGGCGATCCGCCGGGCCACCGTCACCAGCCACGGGCGCAGCGAGCCCTGGCCCTGCACGCCCAGCCGGTGCGCGTTGCGCCAGGCACGCAGCAGGGTCTCCTGCACGATGTCCTCGGCGCGCTGCCGGTCACCACCGGTCAGCCGCATCACGAACATCAGCAGCGGCCCGGCGTGCTCGGCGTAGAGCAGCCGGATCAGCTGGTCGGAGTGACTGGCCTCAGGGGACACCGCCTGGTGACGCCCGGGCGCCGGTCGCGGCGTCAGCGGGCCGTTCTGGCGATCGGTGGGTCCGGCGTCGACCCCCCGGGTCGACCTGGAGGCACGGGACTGGGGCTGGGCCCGGGCGAACATCCACCCTGGCCCGGCCATCTCGCCGTGCAAGCCGGCCGCGACCGCACTCATGCAGACCTCCTGCTGTCCAACGACATCAGCGGGCCCACGGGGAGGGCCGCCCCAAGATACGTGCGGGTCGGCCCGACGGATCAACGGCGTACCGAAAAAATTCCGGGCGGCGGTGGAGTGGAGTCGACGGCGTCCGCGTCGTGGACGACCGGCACACCACCGGCGAACCGGTCCAGCTCCGCGCCGGCCACCACCCGACCGGGGAACCAGTCCCCGGCAGCGCGCCGGGTCAGCTCCGGCACCGGCGGCGGCACCCGGCCGGCGACCAGCACCAGGTTGCCGTACCGCCGCCCGCGCAGCACCGCCGCGTCGCCCACCAGACAGGCGTGCGGCAGCACCTGGCGCACCGTGGCGACCTGGGCGCGGGCGTGCCGCAGCGGCGGGCCGTCGGCGAGGTTCGCCAGGTACCAGCCCGACGGGGCGAGCACCCGGGCCACCTCGGCGGCGTACTCCAGGCTGGTCAGGTGGGCGGGCGTACGGGCGCCGGCGAAGACGTCGGCGACCACCACGTCGTACGCGCCGTCGCGGGTGACGGCCAGCGTGGCGCGGGCGTCGGCGACCCGTACCTTCAGCCGGGGATCGGCCGCCCAGGGCAGCTCCCGACGGACCAGGTCGACCAGCGCGCCGTCCACCTCGGACACCCGCTGGGCGGACCCCGGACGGGTGGACTGCACGTACCGGGGCAGGGTCAGCGCACCGCCGCCCAGGTGCAGCACCCGCAGCGGCGCGCCGGCTGGGGCGAGCAGGTCGATCGCCGCGCCGAGCCGGCGGACGTACTCGAACTCCAGGTGGGCCGGGTCGTCGAGATCCACATGGGACTGCGGCGCGCCGTCCAGCAGCAGCGTCCACGAGCGGGGGCGGTCCGGATCGGGCACCAGCTCGGCCCGGCCGGTGTCGACCGGCACGACGACCCGGTCGTCGCCACGGCGGCGGCCCATCAGCGTCGCGCCCCGCGACCCCGGGTGGCCACGGTCAGCGCCCGGTGCAGCAGCCGGGCGTCGCCCAGCAGCGCGCGCAGCCGCCGCTCCAGCCCGGCGATCGGCACCAGGTTCTGCGGGGCGCGCGGGTCCTTGTACGGCGAGGAGGCGAACCGGGGCAGGGTGACCAGCGACAGGTCGGCCAGCGCGATCGCCTCCTGCGGCGGCAGCTCCGCCGAGCACTCCAGCCGGACGATGCCGGCCCAGGGCGCGCCCGCCGCGACCGGCAGGCGCAGGTACCACGACCAGCCGCCCCAGGCGGTGCCGAGGCGGAACACCGGCGACCGCTCGCCCGGACGCAGCCCGGTCACCACGGCCGTCAACCGGGCGTCGAGGTACTGGCTGTGCTGGGTCTTGATGTAGCCGAGGGTGCGCGGCAACTGCCGGCGGGCGCGCAGCGGACCGTCCACCACGAGCAGATCCCCGTCGGTACGGGCGGCGTCGGAGACCTCCACCTCCAGGGCGGTCAGCGGCGCCTGCACGGCGGTGGGCAGCTTGCTCAGCTCACCCGCCCCGCCGACCCGGTGCACCGGGTAGCGCACCCGCCCGCAGATCACCTCCTCGGCCGACGGGCTGGCGGTGAACAGGCCCCGCCCGACCTTCGCCCCGGCCAGCTCCGCCGCGCCGCGCTCCAGGTCGCAGCGGACCACCCCGGCCGCGTACGAGGCGGCGACGCCGGGGTACGAGGCGCCGTCGTCCTCGGCGGTCCAGACGCTGGCGTCGATCCGGCGTACCCCGTCGACGAGCAGCACCACGTCCGGTGCGCGCAGGCCCGGCCTGGGACCGATCGCCCGCCAGTCCACCGCGGGCAGTTCGACGTCCGCGTCGACCTGGGCGCTGCTCGGCGCGGCCGGTCCGCCCGGGGCCGCCTCGAAGGACGCGCCGTAGGACGGGTCCCAGGCGTCCACGAAGAGCCGCGGCCCGGTCACGTCGCCTCCGTCCGCACCGGCCGGCGGCCCGCCGCTCCGACGCCGCCCGCCACGACACCGCCCCGCCGCGCCGTCACAGCCCGGTCCGTTCGACGCGGGCCGTGCGGGCGTCCTTGCGGACCTCGTACCGGACCGGGATCCGCTCGGCCAGGGCCGGCACATGGGTGACCACGCCGACCATCCGGTCGCCCCGGGCGGCCAGGCTCTCCAGGGTTGCCGCCACGGTGTCCAGGGTGGCCGCGTCGAGCGTGCCGAAGCCCTCGTCGAGCACGATCGACTCCAGGCTCGCCGCGGTGGTGGACATTCCGGCGAGCTGTTCGGACAACGCCAGGGCCAGGGCCAGCGACGCCTGGAACGTCTCGCCGCCGGAGAGGGTGCGCACCGCCCGGCGCAGCCCCGCGTCGTGGTGGTCCACCACGAAGAACTCGCCCTTGTCGTGGACCAGGTCGTACTGCCCCTGGGAGAGTTCGCGCAGGATCCGGGAGGCCCCGTCGACCAGCAGGTCCAGCGCCTCGGCGAGCAGCCACCGTTCGAAGTTGTTGGCCCGCAGGTGCCCGGCCAGCGCCCGGGCGGTACGTGCCCGCCGTTCGTGCTCGGCCCGCTGTTCCCGCAGCTCACCGGCCTGCTCGCGGCGTTCCTGCAACCGCCGCCGCTCCGCCTCGGCACGCTCCGACGCCACCGCGACGGCCCGCACCGGGTCGTCGTCGGGCGGCAGCCCGGCGGTGGCGAGCAGCCCGGCGATCCGTTCCTCGACCGCCGTGGCGGCCGTCTCCGCCTCCACCACCGACGCGGCCAGCCCGACCCGCTCGGTACGCCGCTGCCGCACCTGCTCGCCGGCCCACCCGACCAGGGTGGCCCAGGCGCCCGCCACGTCGTCCCGGTCGGCGGCCGGCGGGCCGAACCGGGCCAGCCCGTCGCGGGCGGCGTCGAAGCCCCGCCAGGCCGCGCGCAGCCGATCCTCCGCCGTGTCCGACGCGCCCCTGGCCCGGCGGGCGGCGTCGCGGCCGGCCCGCACCGCCGTCGCGGCCTCGTCGAGGGCCCGGCGCAGCCGGGCGTGCTCGTCCAGCGCCGCGCGCAGCGCGGCCGGCGCGGCGGCCCCGGCGAGCTGGCCGTCCAGCTCGGACAGTCGGGCCGAGAGTTGGTCGGCGCGGGCGCGGGCGTGCACCAGCACCCGTTCCAGGTCCCGCGCGGCCGCGTCCCGCTCCTGGACCAACGCCTGCGCGGCCTTCGTGGCGGACCGGGCGGCCTTGCCGGCGGCGGTCGCCGCGGCCACCGCCGAGCCCGCCGGCACCGCCGGCACCCGGGCCACCGTCTGCTCGCAGACCGGGCAGGTCGCGCCGTCGGACAGGTGCGCCCGCAGCGCGACCGCCTGGTCGGTGGCCTTCGCCTCCTCGTGGGCGCGGAACGCCGCCTCCAGGTCGGCGTCGGCCCGCGCCGCCGCCTCGCGGGCCGTCGCCAGCGCCGCCACCGCCGCGTCGTGCTCGGCCTGCGCCGCGCCGACCGCCGCGCGGACCGTCTCGGCCTCACCGGCCAGCCGCTCCCGGTCGCCGTGCCCCCGCAGCAGCAGCCGCAGGGTGCTCTCGTCCCCGGCGGCGGCCAGTTCGCCGCGCAGCTTCTCCTCCCGCTCCTCGGCCAGCGCCACCGCGGCCGACGCCTCGTCGGCCGCCGCCCGCGCGGTGGCCACCGCCCGGGCCACCTCGGCCACCCCGTCCGGCGCGCGCACCCCGGCCAGCCCGGCCAGATCGGCGTCGAGGGCGGCCAGCGCCGCCGTCGCCTCCTGCGCCGCCGCCCGCGCCCGCTCCCGTTCGGGTACGGCGGCGGCGACCGCCCCGGACAGCTCCCGCATCCGCTCGACCTGGGCGGTGGCGGCGGCCAGCGCCGCGTCGTCGACGTCGGTCAGCCCGGCGAGCATCCGGTCGACCGCCTCCAGCTTCGCCTCGGCCTGCCCGGCCCGCTCGGTGGCGCGCTTCTGCACGTCCTCGTAGACGCCGAGGCCGAGCAGGTTGACCAGGATCTGCTGCCGGGTGGCCGGCTTGGCGTGCAGGAAGTCGGCGAACTGCCCCTGCGGCAGCACCACGCAGGAGGTGAACTGCTCGTACGGCAGCCCGACCGCCGCCAGCACCGCCTGCTCCATCTCGGCCGGGGTGCCGGCGACCACCTCGCCCAGGTCCTCCGGGCTCAGCCCGGTGTCGAGCTTGGTGACGTCGAAGCCGGGCGGCATCAGCTGCAACCCGGCGTTGGCGGTCTTGACGTTGCCCCGGCCGTCGCGGCGGACCACCCGGGTGGCGACGTAGCGGTCCCCGGCGGACTCGAAGACCAGCCGGACCCGGGCCTCGGTGGCCGACGGCGCGAGCGCGTTGGCCAGCCCCCGGGCCCCGCCCCAACGGGGCACCGTGCCGTACAGGGCGAAGCAGATCGCGTCCAGCACGGTGGACTTGCCGGAGCCGGTCGGGCCGACCAGCGCGAAGAAGTCGGCGTCGGTGAAGTCGACGGTGGTCTCGTCGCGGAAGACGGTGAAACCCGCCATGTCCAGCCGCATCGGGCGCATCAGCGATCCACCTCCTCGAAGATCTCGTCGAAGAGTTCCCGCACCCCGTCGTCGTCGTGGCCCCGGCTGTCCAGGTAGTCGGCGAAGAGCTCGCGTGGGGAACGGCCGGCCCGCTGCGCCATCCGGGCCCCGCTGCCCGGCGCGGGCACCAGCTCCGGGTCGATCCGGATCTCCAGCGCGCGGGGGAGCAGCTCCTGCACCTCCTCGCGCAGCCCGGCCCGGGGCTGCTCCCGGACGTAGACCCGCAGCCAGCCCTCCGGCGGGGTCGCCTCGGCGAGCTGGGCGAGGGTGCCCCGGACGGTACGCAACGGCACCGCCGCCGGCACCGGCACCTCCCGCACCTGGGCGGCGGTGCGGGCGGTGACCTCGACCATCGTCACCGAGGGGACGTTCTCCTGCTCGCCGAAGTCCACCGCGATCGGGCTGCCGCTGTAGCGCACCGGGCAGGGCCCGTTCACCCGCTGCGAGCGGTGCAGGTGGCCCAGCGCCACGTAGTGGGCGGTGCCGGGGAAGACCGTCGCCGGGACGGCGTAGCCGAGCACGGTGTGCGCGTCCCGCTCGCCGCCGCCGGTGCTCGCCCCGACCACGGTCAGGTGGGCGGTGACCAGGTGCACCCGGTCCGGCTCGGTGAAGCCCTCGGTGAGCCGGGTCAGCACCCGGCCCAGGTGGTCGGCGTACGTCTGGGTCGCCTCGGCGGCGGTCAGCTCGTACATCTCCACCGCGCGCACGGCGTACCGCTGGGACAGGAACGGCAGCGCGGCGAGCTGCCAGCGTTCGCCGTCGCGGGTCACCCCGTCGACGACGTGCTCGGCCGGACTGGCCAGGACGCTGCCGCGCAGGGTGATGCCGGCGGCCTCGGCCCAGGGGCGCAGCGCGTCGAGGGCCTGGCCGTTGTCGTGGTTGCCGCCGATCGCCACCACGTCCGCCCCGGTGCGCCGCAACGCGGTCAGCGCCCGGGTGACCAGCCGGGTCGCCTCCGGCGTCGGGGCGGCGGTGTCGTACAGGTCGCCGGCGACGATCACCAGGTCGGGACGTTCGGCGACGGCGATCTCGATGACGTTGGCGAGCACCTGCTTGTGCTCGTCGACCCGGGACTGGCCCTTGAGCACCTTGCCGACGTGCCAGTCCGAGGTGTGCAGGATCTTCATGTTGACCAGCCCCTAGAACGGGATGTCGTCGTCGGACGAGCCCGAGCCGACCACGGCGAACGGGTCGGCCGACTGGGTGATCGAGCGCAGCGTCTGCGACGGCGGCCGGCCCGCCTCGGAGACCCGGGTCGCCCACGCCGGGAAGGGGAACTCCAGGCAGAGCGGGACCGGGATGTCCGGCTGGTTGACGAACATGGTGCCCGGCTTGGCCAGCAGCGCCCGCTGGCGCTGGGCCGGCGGGAGGAAGCCGTACTCCGGGCGGGACGCCTCGGCCGGGTCGAGCCGGCCGACCACCCGGATCGCCGAGTTGGTCACGATCCGCCGTTCCACCTCGCTCGCCGTCTGCTGCGCGCCGACCAGGATCACGCCGAGGGACCGGCCCCGCTCGGCGATGTCGAGCAGCACCTCCTTGATCGGGGAGGAGCCCTCGCGCGGGGCGTACTTGTTGAGCTCGTCGAGGACGACGAAGAGCAGCGGCTTGGCGGTGCCGGCCTTCTCCTTGCGCTCGAACTCGCTCTTGAGCGTCACACCGACCACGAAGCGCTGCGCGCGGTCGGGCAGGTTGTGCAGGTCGACCACGGTGACCTGGGCGCTCTCCGCGGTGTTGATGCTGTGCGGGCGGCGGGTGGCCAGGTCGCCCCGGATCAGCCGGCCCAGGTCCTTCTTGCTGCCGATCAGCCGGCGGGCGAAGGCGTTGACGGTGCCCAGGCCGACCGCGCCGCCCGCCCAGTCGCCCCGGGTCTCGTCGTCGTTGAGCTGCTCGACGACGTGGTCGACCAGGTCGGCGTACGACCCCAGCCGGACCCCGTCGATGCTCACCCCGCCGTCGGCGGGCTGGGCGTACCGCGCCAGGTGGGCGGCGACCGAGTGGACCACCATCGTGTACTGCTGGCGTTCGTCGTCGGCGTCGGCGAAGACGTACGGCAGGAGCCGGTCCGCGCAGAATTCGCTCAGCGTCCAGTAGAAGCTGTCCACGCCGGTGAGCCGGCTGCTCACGTCGGGGGTGCCGGAGGAGTCGCCGACCCGGGGCGGGGCGTACACCCGCACGTCGGGGAAGGCGCCGGCGTCCAGCCCGAGCTTCGCGTACGCCGCCCGGGTGGGGTCGTCGAGCCGGGCGTTGGGGTGATCGAGGAAGAGCAGGTCCTCGCCCTTGACGTTGAAGATCAACGCCTTGGCGTTGACCGCGTCGCCGCCGAGCACCCCGGAGCGGAAGACCGAGTAGAGCAGGAAGGTGGCGAAGCTGGTCTTGGTGGCCACGCCGGAGATGCCGGAGATGGAGACGTGCGCGCCCCGGGTGCCGTCGAGGAAGTCGGCGTTGAGGTAGACCGGGACGCCGTCGCGCCCCATGCCCATCGGGATCCGCCGTTCCATCCGGTCGAAGTGCAGCGCCCGGGCCCGGGCGTCGCCCTCGGCCCGGAACACCGCCGCGCCCGGCGTGGGTGGCACGTAGAGCTCGGGGTCGACCCGGGTGGTGGTGACCTCGGCCGCCTCCTGCACCTGGGCGGGGAGGGTGCCGTCGGCGATGGCGAAGACGTCCGAGTCGAACTGGGCGCCCTCGTGCCGCGCCCGGACCTGGGTGACCACTCCGGCGATGGTCACCGGCTCCCGGTCGGGCAGCTCGCGGCGGGTGACCACCACGTCGTCGAGCTGGAGGTAGCTGCCGGGGGAGACGGCCGTCCAGAAGGTCAGCGGGGTGGCGTCTGCGGTGCCGAGCACGCGGCCGACCGCCTCGCCCGGGCCGTCGAGCAGGTCGTCGGTCATCGGAGGGCTCCGGTCAGCTGCTCGTCTCGGTCAGGGCGCACGCCCTGCATCCTGCCCGAGGGGTACGACACACCGCCACGCGACGCGGCGGACGCCACCCGCGTCCCCGCCCGGCCCGGCCGGTCCGGAGTAGATCGTGTACGCAGAGTGGTGGGAAAGTCGACGCCCGGCTCGGGGCCTTCGCCAGTGGCCCGCCCGTGGCCGCCCTCCGCGTCGCCGGCGCCTGCTCCGTGCGGCCGATTCCGCTGAACCTGCTGCGGTGACCGTGGCCAGGGGTGATCCTGCTTGCGAAGCCCCGGGTGCCGGTGAGGAGGTGCAGTGGGTTGCAGAACGCCCGTACCCGGTCCGTGGCGCTGCTGGCCATCGCCGCCGGACTGCCGGCGGTGGAGGCGTTGATCCTCGCCGCCCTGAGCTTCCGGGCCGCGCTCGGACTGACCCCCCAGGTCACCGCCGTCTGGCCGTACGACACGTACCACGATCTGCGCTGGCTGCTGGTCTACCACGACTCGTGGCTGGGATTCGCCGTCGGCCTGGTGGCCGTGGTGGTGGCTCGGGGTGTGCTCACCGCCGTGCTGATCATGCTGGCCTGGCCCGACGGCACAGCTCCCTCGCTGCGGTGGCTGATCTGGCGCAACGTGCGGATCTCGGCACTGGTCGTCATGATCATCTCACCCTGGGCGATGCTCGCCGTGGCCGCCGCGGGCGTGTCGTTGTCCTGGTACCTGCTCGCCTCGCTGCTCCCGCTGTTGCTGCTCTCCCCGTTCCTGCAGCGGGCCGGTGTGGTGCGGCAGTGGTGGCGGGGGCTGCCCACGATCGAGCTGACCGGCTGGACGCTGCTCAACTTCGCCGTCCTCACCGTCGCCGGCGCCGTCACCTCCAGCGGCATCGGCTGGCTGGTCGTGCCGGCGGCCGCGGTGGCCGGAGCGGCCAACGGGTTGCTCTGGCAGCGGACCGTGCGCGCTGCCGTCCGGCCGGCACGCGTCCGCTGGGCGCGGGTGCCGGTGGCGCCGGTGGCCGTGGTCGGTGTCTTCGTCGCGGCCTTCGTCGCACAGAACGTCATCGGCATCTCCGCGGGCGTCCGCCGCCCGTGGCGCCCGCCGGTGCTCAGCGAGACCCTGCCCGGCACCGTCGACCACGCGGTGATCGTGCTCGCCGGCTACGGCTCGTCCTACGCCGGCGAACCGGCGGCCGACCGCAACGTCGAGCGCTTCTCCTACCGCGGTCTGGACGACCAGGAGCGTCCCCTGCCGTACGCGCCGACGGACACCCAGCAGTCGTTGCAGACCAGCGCCGAGGTGCTCGCCGCGCACGTCGACGCGCTGCACCGGCGGACCGGCCGGCGGGTGGCCCTGGTGGGACAGAGCGAAGGAGCCATGGTGGTGCGGACCTTCCTGGAGATCCGGCGGCACCCGGCGGTGGACACCGCGCTGCTGTTCAGCCCGCTCGTCCAGCCGGGCCGCGCCTACTACCCGCCGCCCGGCGAGTCGACCGGCTGGGGCGTGGTCACCGGCTGGGGGCTGCGCGGCATCTTCGCCCTGGCCAGTGCGACCAAGCAGACCAAGGACGATCCGGATGAGCCGTTCGTCCGGTCGATCCTCGACAACGCGCCCTTCTACCGCAACCGTTCGCTCTGCGAGGTCCCCGGAGTGCGCATCGTGGCCTTCCTGCCGACGGTCACCGCCGCCGAGGCGCCCCCGGGCGAGTACACCCGGGTGCCGGTCTTCCAGATACCGGCCTTCCACGGCGGCGTCATCGGTCGGGCGGTGGCTCAGGACCGGCTGGTGGACACCCTCTCCGGGGAGGCGGTGAGCCTGCGGCGCAGTGAGTACGCTCCGTTCCAGCGCCTCGCCGCCGGCTGGCAGGCGCCGCCGCTGCTGTTGTCCGTCAATCCGGTGTGGCGCGGTTCCGACCAGGCCGACCCGGCGCTCACCGGCCGGATCTGCGAGTCCGGCTGACCGGCCGCCAGGCCCGGCGCTCAGCTCGGCGGGGTCGACCGCCGTCTCGCACCCGTGGTCGCGACGGCGGTTCAGGCGCGGGTCCGCCGCCCGGGCCGGCCACCCGGGAGACGCCGGTTTCGGACCAGGACCACCACGGCGGCGATCTCGAAGCCCACCGCGAGCAGCTCGCGCAGCGGATCGTAGGGCAGGAACAACAGGTCGGCCACCGAACCGGCGGCGACCGCGCCGAGGCCGAGCACCGTGGCCCAGCGCGGCCCCAGGGCGATCACCAGCCCGGCGACCAGGGCCGCGAGGCCGATGAGCAGGTGCAGCCTGCCCCAGGCGGCGGTGTGCAGGTGGACCATCTCCCGGTTGGTCATGACCACGTACGGCTCGGCGCGTGTCGTCGCGAAGCCGGCGAGGAAGTCCAGCAGGCCGGCGGCGCCCACCAGCGCGCCGGCCAGCAGCGCCGGACGGCGGTTCTCCACGACGGTCCCGGCCGCCCTGTCGGGCCGGCCCGTTCTCCGCCGCCCGCCGCGATCCTGCGGCGCCCCGGCACCGGGTCCGCGCCCGGCGGCCGGTGGATCGGCCCCACCCTCCGCGCTCATCTGCTCCTCACCGCGCCCACGTTCCGTGGCTGCCCCGTTCCGGTCGGTCGATCGGGCAGGACCGGTGACTCCAGGCTATGGGGTTTCGACGTGGGCCGCCGGGCTTCGCGGGCTGTCCGCGCAGGTCCTTCGCCGTGCTGGTGTTCAGCGGGTGTAACGCAGCATCAGGCTTCCGTCGCCGGCTGCCAGCACGTGCCGTAGCGGCAGGTCACGCGGGGGGCTCGGCTCGCCGGCGGTGATCCGGCCCGGGCCGGCCCCCGCCAGCAGCGGGGCGACGGTGAGGCAGACCTCGTCCACCAGGTCGGCGGCGGTGAGCGCGCCGAACAGGTGCGGACCGCCCTCGCAGAGCAGCTGGTCGAGACCGCGGCGACGCAGCTCGGCCAGGCCGGCGGCGAGGTCGACCCGGTCGTCGCCGCAGCGCACCACCTCCGCCACCTCGGCCAGCCCGGGTGGCGCCTGCGCGTCGACCCGGGTCAGCACGACCGGCCGGACCGGCGCGCCGGCGAACGCGGCCTGGGCCGGGTCGAGCCCCAGGGAGCCGGAGACCACCACCAGGGTGGGGTACTCGGCCAGGCCGTGCTCCCGCCGCCAGGCCCGGCGCGGTTCGCTCAGCCGCACCGCCCGGTAGCCCTCGTGCCGCAGCGTGCCGGCGGCCACCACCAGCCCGTCGCAGAGCATCCGGAGCAGGCCGAAGACCCGCTTGTCCGGCTCGCCGGAGAGCCCGGCGGAGTAGCCCTGGAGGGTCACCGCGCCGTCTAGGCTGGCCACGAAGTTCACCCGCAGGTGAGGACCCTCGGCGCGGCCGTAGAGCGCGGTCAGCTCCGCGTCGTCCAACGGCGGGGAGGCGGGCGCCGGCCAGATCCGGCGGATCGACATCTCGCCGCTCATTCGCCGGCCGGACCGGTGACCGGAGGGGTGGGTCCGGGGGTACGGTGCTGACAGTCGCACCACTTCCGGCCGGGGCAGCGGTCGTGCCGCCGGTCCCGGCAGGCTCGGCAGATCATGCCGGCAGCCTATGCGGTGGGAGGAGGGGGCAGCATGCCACGTCAGATCTTCCAGCTGAAGATGTCCCTCGCCGGGGTGCGCCCGCCGGTCTGGCGGCGGGTGCTGGTCCCCGGTGGTTACACCCTGGACCGGCTGCACCGGGTGGTGCAGCACGCCATGGGGTGGCGGGACTGCCACCTGCACTCGTTCGAGATCGACGGCACGCGGTACGGCGAACCCGACCCGGACGGCGAGCTGTCGCTGCGCGACGAACTGGACAGCCGCCTCGACGCGGTGGTCGGCAAGGGCGGCCGGTTGCGCTACACCTACGACTTCGGCGACTGGTGGGAGCACGACCTCGTGGTCGAGGACGTACTCACCGCCGAGGAGGTCGAGCGCTACCCGGTCTGCCTCGACGGGGCGCGGGCCTGCCCGCCGGAGGACGTCGGTGGCCCGGCCGGCTACGCCGTGCTGCTGAGCGCGCTCGCCGATCCGACGCATCCCGAGCACGAGGCGATGTGGGAGTGGGCCGGGCCCGGCTTCGACCCGGAGGTCTTCGACCCGGGCCGCGCCAGCACGCTGCTGCGCCGCTTCTGCTGAACCGCCGGCACCACCCGGAGCGCGGGAACCGCCATCGGCGGTAACGATCTGGGAACGCTCCCAACGGTCTATTGACACCCCTGTCATGCCCCGGCAATCTCATGGGAGCGTTCCCATGAGCGTGCTGCGGGTCACCCCGCAGCCGCCCGCCGGCCGGCCCGGCGCGGGAGCGCGAACAGCACCCCCCACCACACCCAAACCCAGCCTCACCACTGAAAGAGGGGTCAGGATGAGCGTCACCACGCGGCGTACCCGCCTTGCGGCCGCCGCCCTGGCCGCAGTCACCGCCATCGGCGGTCTCGCGGCCTGCGGCAACGACGACGACGCCACGGAGTCCGGCGGCAAGCCCGCCAAGCTGGTCGTGGACACCTTCGGCGAGTTCGGATACGACGAGATCGTCAAGCAGTACGAGAAGGACACCGGCATCAAGGTCGAGCTGCGCAAGACCGCGCAGCTCAACGAGTACCGCCCGAAGATCGTGCGGGCGCTCGCCACCGGCAAGGGCGCGGCGGACGTCGTCGCCCTGGAGGAGGGCATCCTCAACGAGTTCAAGGCCAACCCGGCGAACTGGGCCGACCTCGGCCCCCTGGTGTCCGACCACAGCAAGGACTACCTGCCCTGGAAGTGGGAGCTCGGCAAGGCGCCGGACGGCCGGCTGATCGGCCTGCCGACCGACGTCGGCTCGCTGGCGGTCTGCTACCGCCGCGACCTCTTCGAGGCGGCCAAGCTGCCGACCGAGCGGGACCAGGTCGCGGCCCTCTGGCCGGACTGGAACGCCTTCATCGAGACCGGCAAGAAGTACCGCGCCGCGACCGGCAAGGGCCTGCTGGACTCGGTCACCACCGCCTCCAGCGCGGTGATGTTCCAGCAGGGCGGCGACCTGTTCTACGACAAGCAGGACAACGTCATCGCCGACACCAGCGCCTCGGTGAAGACCGCCTGGGACACCGCGATCGCGATGGCCGACGCCAACATCACCGCCGAGACGGCCACCTGGTCGCCGGAGTGGTCCGCCGGCTTCAAGCAGGGCACCTTCGCGGCGACCTTCTGCCCGTCCTGGATGCTCGGCATCGTCCAGGAGAACTCCGGGCCGGAGAACAAGGGCAAGTGGGACGTGGCGCCGGTCCCCGGCGGCGCGGGCAACTGGGGCGGCTCCTGGCTCGCCGTGCCGACCCAGAGCAAGCACCCGAAGGAGGCGGCGAAGCTCGCCGAGTACCTGACCAACGCGCAGAACCAGGTGGCGGCGTTCAAGGCCAAGGGCCCGCTGCCGACCAACCTGGAGGCGCTGAAGAACCCGGAGTTCCTCGCCTACACCAACGAGTACTTCAACAACGCGCCGACCGGCAAGATCTTCGGTGACAGCGTCGCCAAGATCCAGCCGCTGCACCTCGGCCCGAAGCACCAGGCGGTGAAGGAGAACGCCTTCGAGCCGGCGCTGCGGTCGTACGAGAGCGGGCAGTCGTCCAAGGACAAGGCCTGGGAGCAGTTCACCAAGGACGCCAAGACCCAGGGCGCCTTCTGAGCACTGATCCACCACCGGCGGTGGCGTCCGGGTCTCCCGGGCGCCACCGGCGGCGTCCCGTTCCACGTACCGCCCGCCTCACCGGCCCCGCCGGCGCCGGGAAAGGACACCCCATGAGCCTGTCGGCCACGAGCGCGCCGCCGTCACCGGCCGCGCCGCCGCCTCCTCCCACCCGGCGCCGGAGCCGGGCGTTGACGCTCAACCGCCTCGACCTCAAGGTCTCCCCGTACCTCTACATCGCCCCGTTCTTCGTGCTGTTCTCGATCTTCGGGCTCTACCCGATGCTCCGTACCGCCTGGATGTCGCTGCACGACTGGAACCTCATCGGCGAGCACAGCTTCATCGGGTTCGACAACTACACCCGGCTCTTCACCGACGAGTACTTCTGGAACGCCACGGTCAACACGTTCGGCATCTTCCTGCTGTCGACCGTCCCGCAGCTGCTGCTGGCGCTCTTCCTGGCGACCCTGCTCAACCGCACGTTCCTGCGCGCCCGCACGTTCTTCCGGATGGCCATCTTCATGCCGAACGTGGTCTCCGTCGCCGCCGTGGCGATCGTCTTCGGCATGCTCTTCCAGCGCGACTTCGGCCTGTTCAACTGGCTGCTCGGCCTGGTCGGCGTCGACCCGGTCGACTGGGACGCGCAGAAGTGGAGCTCCTGGACCGCCATCTCGTCCATGGTCAACTGGCGCTGGACCGGCTACAACACGCTGATCCTGCTCGCCGGCATGCAGGCGATCCCGAAGGACCTCTACGAGGCGGCGGCGATCGATGGGGCCAGCCAGTGGAAGCAGTTCTGGCGGATCACCCTGCCGATGCTCACCCCGACCTTCGTCTTCGTGGTCACCCTCTCCACCATCGGTGGGCTCCAGCTCTTCACCGAGCCGCTCGTCTTCGCCAACGGCAACATCATCGGTGGGGACCAGCGCGAGTTCCAGACGCTGGCGATGTACATGTACGAACTGGGCATCGAGAACCTGAACACCGCCGGGTACGGCGCCGCGGTGGCCTGGGCGATGTTCGTGATGATCGCCCTGGTCTCACTGGTGAACTTCCTGCTCGTCCGCCGTACGGTCAAGTGAGGAGCGACCCGTGAACTCGGCTTCCCAGCGCCTCTGGCGCACCAGCCCGCTGATGTACGTGGCCCTCGTGCTGGCGGTGCTCTTCTCGATCTACCCCTTCTACTACATGGTGGTCATCGCCACCCGCAGCCTGGACTCGATCAACGACGTGCCCCCGCCGATCACCCCGGCCGGCTCGTTCGGCGACAACTTCGGCCGGGCGCTCGACAACGAGGCGGCGAACTTCCTCACCGGTCTGGTCAACTCGCTGATCGTCTCCACGGTGGTGACCGTCTCCGTGGTGATCACCGGCTCGCTGGCCGGCTTCGCCTTCGCCAAGCTGCGCTTCCGGGGCCGCAACATCCTGCTGCTGGCGATCATCGTGACCATGATGATCCCGACCCAGCTCGGCCTCATCCCGCTCTGGGGCATGATCCAGGACTTCGGCTGGTACGACACCCTCTACGCGGTGACCGTGCCCTTCCTGGTCAGCGCGTTCGGCGTGTTCATGATGCGGCAGTACGCCATCCAGGCCATCTCCGACGAGCTGATCGAGGCGGGCCGGGTCGACGGGGCCAGCACCTTCCGGATCTACTGGAACATCGTGCTGCCCGCGCTGCGCCCGGCCGCCGCCGTGCTCGGCCTGCTCACCTTCATGGAGACCTGGAACTCCTACCTGTGGCCGTACGCCGTGCTCACCCCCGAGAACCCGACCCTGCAGGTGTCGCTGGCGTTCCTCTCGTACGCCTACTACACCGACTACTCGCAGGTGTTCGCCGCGACCGCCGTCGGCACAGTGCCGTTGGTGATCGTGTTCATCCTGTTCGGCCGCCAGATCATCGGCGGGATCATGGAAGGTGCCGTCAAGTCGTGAGCAACCCGAGCCATCCGCCCGCAGTCGGCGTACTCGACCAGGGGCCGGAACTGACCTTCCCGCCCGGCTTCCTGTGGGGCGCGGCGACCGCCGCGTACCAGATCGAGGGGGCGGCCACCGAGGGTGGCCGTGCCCCGTCGATCTGGGACACGTTCAGCCACACCGAAGGGCGGGTGGTCGCCGGGCACACCGGGGACGTGGCCTGCGACCACTACCACCGGATGCCCGACGACGTCCGGCTGATGGCCGACCTGGGCCTGAAGTCGTACCGGTTCTCGGTGTCCTGGCCGCGGGTGCAGCCGGGCGGCTCGGGCCCGGCCAACGCCGAGGGCCTGGACTTCTACCGGCGACTCGTCGACGAACTGCTGGCGAACGGGATCGAGCCCTGGCTGACCCTCTACCACTGGGACCTGCCCCAGCCGTTGGAGGACGCCGGGGGCTGGCCGGCCCGGGACACCGCGGGCCGCTTCGCCGACTACGCCCAACTCGTCGCCGACGCCCTCGGCGACCGGGTGAAGTACTGGACCACGCTCAACGAGCCGTGGTGCTCGGCGTTCCTCGGCTACGGCTCGGGCGTGCACGCCCCCGGCCGCTCGGACGGGGCGGACGCGGTCCGCGCCGGCCACCACCTGATGCTCGGGCACGGCCTCGCGGTGCAGGCGCTGCGCGCCAGCCGGCCGCAGGCACAGCTCGGCATCACGGTCAACCTGTACCCGGTCACCCCGGCCAGCGACGCCCCCGGCGACGTCGACGCCGCCCGCCGGATCGACGCGCTGGCCAACCGGTTCTTCCTCGACCCGGTGCTGCGCGGGTCGTACCCGGCCGACCTCGCCGGCGACCTGCGGGAGGTCACCGACTTCGGGCACGTCCGCGACGGCGACCTGGCGGTCATCTCCACCCCCCTGGACCTGGTCGGCGTCAACTACTACAGCCGGCACGTGGTGGCCGCCCCGGTCGAGGGGGCCGAGCCGGAGAAGTACTGGCGGGCCCCTTCGTGCTGGCCGGGCAGCGAGGACGTCCGGTTCGTCACCCGTGGCGTGCCGGTCACCGACATGGACTGGGAGATCGACGCCCCGGGTCTGGTGGAGACGCTGCGCCGGGTGCACGAGGAGTACACCGACCTCCCGCTGTACGTCACCGAGAACGGCTCCGCCTTCGTCGACACGGTGGTGGACGGGCGGGTCGACGACGTCGACCGGCTCGGCTACTTCGACGCCCACCTGCGGGCTTCGCACGAGGCGATCGAGGCCGGGGTACCCCTGCGGGGCTACTTCGCCTGGTCGCTGATGGATAATTTCGAATGGGCCTGGGGTTACACCAAGCGGTTCGGGATGGTCTGGGTCGACTACGACACCCAGGCCCGTATCCCCAAGTCCAGCGCCAGGTGGTACGCCGAGGTGATCCGACGCAACGGTCTGGCCGCACAATAGGCGAAGGCCAGCAGCATTCCGGGCGGTCCCGCCCCCGTACCCCCTCCCCGGGGTGGTGGCGGGCCCGCCCGACGTCGGAGGAGCAGACGATGACAACGCAGCGCACCCGGTCGCTCGGGCGCCCGACACTCGACGCGGTCGCCGCCCGCGCGGGTGTCGGCCGCGGCACGGTCTCCCGGGTGGTCAACGGCTCACCCCAGGTCAGCCCGGAGGCCCGGGCCGCCGTGCAACAGGCGATCGCCGAGCTGGGGTACGTCCCGAACCGTGCCGCCCGGGCCCTGGTCACCCAGCGGACCGACTCGGTGGCGCTGGTGGTCTCCGAGTCGGGGGAGCGGGTCTTCACCGAGCCGTTCTTCGCCGGCATCGTCCGAGGCGTCAGCTCCGGGCTGCTGGAGACGCCGTTGCAGCTCTGGCTCGCCATGGTGCAGTCCCCGATCGAGCGGGAACGGGTCGAGCACCACCTGACCAACCAGCACGTCGACGGCGTCCTGCTGCTCTCGCTGCACGACTCCGACCCGCTGCCCACGCTGCTGGAGGAGCGGGGCCTGCCCACCGTGCTCGGCGGCCGGCCGGCACGCATGCTCCAGCCCGGGGCCCGGCCCTCCTGGTTCGTCGACGTGGACAACGTCGGCGGCGCCCGGCAGGCGGTCGAGCACCTGGCCCGCCGGGGGCGGCGGCGGATCGCCACCATTGCCGGTCCGCAGGACATGGGCGCCGGCCTGGCCCGCCTCGCCGGCTACCGGGACGCCGTGCGGGCCGCCGGGGCCGAGGTCGACCCCCGCATGATCGCGTACGGGGACTTCAGCGAGGGCAGCGGCGCGGCCGGTATGCGCCGGCTGCTGGAGGTCTGCCCCGACCTGGACGCCGTCTTCGTCGCCTCCGACCTGATGGCGTTCGGCGCGTTGAGGACGCTGCGCGAGGCGGGCCGCCGGGTGCCGGAGGACGTGGCGGTGATCGGCTTCGACGACGCTCCGGTCGCCCGGCAGGCCGATCCGCCGTTGACCACGGTCTTCCAGCCGGTGGAGGAGATGGGCCGGCAGATGGCGCGACTGCTGGTGGCCCGCATCCGGGGTGACGAGATCCTCAGCCCGCACATCCTGCTCGACACCCAGCTCATCCACCGCGCCTCCGCCTGACGGGGCGCGGGTGGCCGGGGTCACCCGGCGGGCGGCGGTCCCCGCGGGCGGCTCAGGCAGAGGCGGACCGGCGGCGCGGCCCGGTCACCTCGTACCCGAGCTCCGTCATTTCTTCCCGACCGCGTGCAGGCCGTGCCCGACCAGCGGCGCGACCATCTCGCCGATCCGGTCGAAGCCCGCACCGAGGGTCTGCCCGAGGGTGTGCCGGTAGTGGATGCCCTCGCAGATCACCGCGAGCTTGAAGCAGCCGAGCGCCACGTGCCAGTGCAACGGCCCGACGTCGACGTCGCTGCGCCCGGCGTAGCGCTCGATCAGCTCCGCCCCGGTGGGAAAGCCGGCGCGCGGGCCGATCCCGTCGGCGACCGGGTTGCCGGCGGCGAGGTCGCTGTCGCCGAGCACGTCCCAGTAGGTCAGCAGCAGCCCCAGGTCGGCCAGCGGGTCGCCCAGGGTGGCCATCTCCCAGTCGAGCACGGCGCGTACCGAGACCGGGTCGACGGTGGCGAGGAGGTTGTCCAGCCGGTAGTCACCGTGCACGATCCGCCCGGCGTTCGCCCCCTCCGGGACGCTGCCGGCCAGCAGGTCACGCAGCTCGTCGATGCCGGGCAGCGGGCGGCTGCGGGAGCGGTCGAGCTGCCCGGCCCAGCGGCGCACCTGCCGGCCGAGGTAGCCCTCGGGGCGGCCGAAGTCCGCCAGCCCCACCTCGGCCGGGTCGACGCTGTGCAGCGCGGCGAGGGTGTCCATCATCGCCATGGCCAGCTCGCGTCGTCGCGCGTCGCCGAGCGGGTCGGTCTGGGCGCGGCTGCGGAACACCTCGCCGGGGACCCGCTCCATCAGGTAGAAGGGCGCGCCGATGACGTCCGGGTCGTCGCAGTGCAGCAGGGCGGCGGGGACCGGCACCGCGGTCGGCGTCAGCGCCGAGATCACCCGGAACTCGCGGGCCATGTCGTGCGCGGTGGCCAGCACATGGCCGAGCGGCGGGCGGCGTAGCACCACCTCGTGCCCGCCGGAGCGCAGCAGGTAGGTCAGGTTGGACTTGCCGCCGGCGATCAGGGTGGCGGTCAGCGGCGCGGCGGCCAGCTCGGGCCGGTGGGTGGCCAGGTGGGCGGCGAGCCGGTCGAGGTCCAGCCCCTTCGGGGAGCCGCCCCGCGCGCCGGCGGCGTCCGCCCCGGCGGCCGGGGGATCGGTGGGGGACGTGGCGGGGGAGGCCGGAGAACTCCCAGGCCGGAGCGCGTCGACGGCCGGATCGGTCATCCGAATAGTTGATGGCAGCTCAGCTTTGTTGTCAAGGTCGGATTTTCCGCTCGGGACATGCCAGCGAAACGGGGGCGAAATGGTCAACCGGCAGGCTGGTGCCCAGCCTGCCGGCCGTCCCGGCCGGCCCGCCGAGCGGAGGGACTGACATGTTGCTGAGAGTTCGGGTGACCCTGCCGGACCGACCCGGCACGCTCGGCCAGGTGGCCCGCACGCTCGGCGTATCCGGCGCCGACATCGTCCAGGTCGTCGTCCTGGAACGGCTCGGCGGGCGGGCCGTGGACGACTTCACCGTCGTCTGGCCGGGAGCCGCCCGGGTGGAACGGCTGCTGGCCGGTCTGGCCGCCATCCCGGGAGTACGCGTCGACGGGGTGTGGCGGGCGATCGGCGCGCCGACCACCACCGGTCAGGACGCCGAACTGCTCGCCCAGGTCGCCGCGAACCCCACCGACGGGGTCGCCACCCTGGTCGACGCGGTGCCCGGGCTGCTCGCCGCCGACTGGGCGGTGGCCGCGGTGGTGCCGCTGGACTGGGCCTCGCGCAGCGGCGGCGGGACGGCGACCGTCGGGCACGCCAGCTGGCGGACGCCCGAACCGCCCCGGCTGCCCGAGGTGACCCCGCTGCGGGCCCGGGCGTCGACCGGCGTCGACGGCAGCCACTACGCGGTCGCGCCGTTCGGGCGGGCCGGTCTGGTGCTGGTCGTCGCGCGGGACCACACCGAGCCGCTCACCGCCGCCGCCTTCCACTCCACGGAGGTGGACCGGCTGGCCCAGCTCGTCCGGGCCGGCGCGGTGATCCTCGGCGACCGGCTCGACCTGGTCGGCCCACCGTCGGTGACCAGCGTCACCTGAGCCGGGCCAACGGTTCCCGGGGCGTCACCGCCGGGCAACGCCGTGGCAACAGCCGCCCGGCAGTGTCGTAGCGGGGAAGGGAGTGTGGACATGGCGTTGTGGCGGATCCGGGCGACGGTGGACGACCGGCCGGGTTACCTGTCGGTGCTCACGGCGAGTCTCGCCCTGCGCGGGGTCAACATCCTCACCGTGCAGGTGCACACCACCGAGGCGGGGGCGGTCGACGACTTCCTCGTCGACGCGCCGGACGCGCTCGGCGAGGCGGACCTGGTCGCCGCCGTGGAGCGGGGCCGGGGGCGGAACTGCTGGGTGGCGCGCAGCGAGGCGCGTGGCCTGGTGGACCAGCCGACCCGGGTGCTCGGGCTGGCGACCCGGCTGGTGCGGGACCCGGAGGCGACCGGGGAGGCGCTGCGCGCCCTGCTCGGCGCGGACGAGGTGACCTGGCGGGCGACGCCGGCCGGCCCGAGCGGTGGGGTCGGCGCGTCGACCATGCTGCTCGCCGACCCGAGCGGCGGCTCGTACGAGCTGCGCCGGCGGGAGCCGAGCTTCACCCCGGCCGAGTACGCCCGGGCGCAGGCGCTGGTCGAGCTGGCGGTCGGCGTCGCCCGCCGGGACGCCGACCGGGTGACCCTGGTGCTGCCCGACTCGTCCGAGACGGTCGTCCGCCCGGCGACCGTGGACGACCTGGCCGGCGTGGTGGAGCTGCACGAGGCGTGCTCGGCGCGCAGCCGGCAGCGGCGTTACCTGAGCGGGGCGGCGAGCCCGTCGCCGGGCCGGCTGCGCCGGCTGCTGGACCCGGCCCGGGGGGTCACCCTGGTCGCGACGGTCCCCGGCTCCGGCGGGGCGGCGGAGTCGGTCGTCGCGATGGCGAACCTCCTCGGTGAGGGGGACGAGGCCGAGGCGGCCCTGCTGGTCCGGGACGACTGGCAGCGGCGCGGTCTCGGCTCGGCGCTGCTGCGCCGGCTGCTGGGCCACGCCGACCGGGCCGGGTACGCCGCCGTGCTGCTGCACGTCCAGGCGGAGAACGCCCCGATGCTGCGCACCGTACGCCGGCTGGGCCGGTCGACCCCGGTCGAGCGGGACGGCTCCCTGCTGACCGTGACGGTGCCGCTGGCCGCCCGCGTCGCGTCGGCGGGCCGGGTCGGGCCGCCCCGGCAGGCCGACGCGACCGCCCGCGCGGACCGGCCGGGTTGAGACGACCCGACGGCGCGTGCCGCCGCTGCGGCGGGCGGGGCGACGCCGGTCCGTGACCACCCGGCGTCGGGTGACGGGTCCACCTCACCCGACGCCGCCGGCGACGGTATGACAACGGCCGAGTCCCCGGTGCTCTCCGGCGGGCGCCCGGGAAGGGCCGGTGCGGGGGCCCTGCCCGGGCCGGGGTCAGCCGAAGTGGGCGCCGGCGCGCCGGTGCCCGGAGACGCAGAACCGGTTCCCCTCCGGGTCGGCCAGGACGACGTACGGCCGCTGGCCGGGCTCCGGCTCGGTGGGACAGTGCCGCCAGTCGACCCGCCGCGCGCCCAGCCCCACCAGCCGCTCGACCTCCTCGTCGAGACCCCGTCCCCCCGCGTCCAGGTCCAGGTGGACGCGGGGGAACTCCTCCGGGGGCTCTGGCTGATGTCCATCGCGATCGCCGCGCCGGGCATGCCGGGCGGCGGTTCGACGACGATCCACTCGTCGCCGTCGCCGTCGCCGTCGCCGTCGCCGACGTAGCGGGGCGGTCGTCGTACGTAGCCGAGCGCGGCGGCCCAGCATCGGCCGGCGCGACGGTCGTCGGTGACGCCCGGGGAGATTTGACCGGTCATCGACATCAGCGGGTGCCAGCCGCCCCGGGATCAGGTCGCCGGGTAGCTGCTGTAGTCCGGGAAGTTGCCGTAGAGTCGGCCGTCGCCGCCCTGGGTGACCGCCTGCACCAGCAGGTCGCCGCCGACGAAGGCGCCCTTCCAGGAGGCGCCCCGGCCGCCGAACGGCTCGTCCCGGTCGCCTCGCGAGCGGGGCTTGTTGATGCCCACCTTGAACGCCTGCAGGTCGACCGCGAGCTTGCCGGCCAACTCCTCGTCGTCGCAGGCGAGCGAGGCCACCAGCGCGCCGTTGGAGGCGTTCATCGCGGCCAGCAGTTCGTCGGTGGTGTCCACCACGACGATGGTGTCGACCGGGCCGAACGGCTCGGCGTGCATCAGTCGGGACCGGCCGGGCGGGGCCAGCAGCACCGCCGGCGCGACGTACGCGGAGGTGTCCTGCCCGTCGAGGAAGGGCGCTCCGTCGAGCTTGCCGCGGTGCAGCGGCACCGCGCCGTGACGGACCGCGTCCTCGACCTTGCGGCGCAGCTCCTCGGCCTTGGCGGCGCTGATCAGCGGGCCGAAGTCCAGCTCGGGCAGCGGGTCACCGGCCCGCCAGTCCGCGCCGACGGCGAGCGGGTGTCCGAACCGGACGGAGCGCACCACCGGCAGGTACATGTCCAGGAACTCGTCCACCAGGTCGCGCTGGACGACGAAGCGCGGGTACGCGGTGCAGCGCTGCTTGCCGTACTCGAAGCCCTTCTTCAGGTGCGCGGCGAGCGTGTCCCACTGGGAGAAGTTCCACACGCCCCAGGCGTTGAGCCCCTCCTGCTCGATGAAGTGCCGCTTGTCGGTGTCGAGCAGCGCCGCGGCGACCTTGCCGCCGTTGGAGCGTCCGCCGACGAACGCCACCGCGCCGATCTCGGGCGCCCGGACCAGGACCTCGGAGAGCTCCTCGCCGCTGCCGGAGAGCAGCGTGGCGGGCAGCCCGGCGCGGCGCATCAGCGCGTGCGCCACGGTCAGGCAGACCGCGCCGCCCTGCGAGGGGGTCTTGGCGATCACCGCGTTGCCGGCGAGCAGTTGCACCAGTTCGGCGTGGACCAGCACGCTCATCGGGTAGTTCCAGGAGGCGATGTTGCTGACCGGGCCGGGCAGCGGCTCCCGCCCGTCGGCGAGCATCCGGTCGATCTCCTCGACGTACCAGCGGACGCCGTCCAGGGCGCGGTCCACGTCGGCGCAGGCCAGCCGCCAGGGCTTGCCGATCTCCCAGACCAGCAGCAGGGCGAGCAGGTCACGGTGCGCGGTGAGGGCGTCCAGGGCGTCGGTGACGCGGGCCTTGCGCTCGGCGAGCGGGGTGGCGGCCCAGTCGCGGTGCGCGGCAGCGGCCTGGGAGACCGCGGCGCGGGCGGTGTCGGCGTCGAGTCGGGCGATGTTGACCAGGACGGTGCTGTCGATCGGGGTGCGTACCGGGCTCGGGGCGCCGGCCGCCCGCCACTCGCCGGAGAGCAGGTTGTGCAGCGTGGTGACGCCGTCCGCCTCGGGCCCGAAGGCCTCCGGCACGGCGGCCACCGCGCGGGCGAGGGTGTCGGACCAGGCGGTGCCGTCGGCGAGTCGTAGAGCCATCGCGTTCTCCTCAGTCGACCGGGGAAAGCGGCGGCGTCGATGGCACCGCTGGTGTGGCGTACTGTCGCGCGCGGCTGAACGGGGCGGCAACAGTACGTTCGTATGTCAGGACGCGAATGGTGCTCTCTACCGTCCATTGCGCCGTTTGTTGAGCCTGGCGCAGGAGTGCTGAGCTGCGCATACGCCCATCAGCAATCGAGGATCGTCGATGGTGTGATGAATGCCTGCTTGTCGTCGGCGAGGGTTACCGGTCAGTACGGCACCGGGGGTCGTCCGGTCGGTGACGTGCGTCCTCGACGGAAGGGTTCGGCGAGGGCGGGTGGGGCCCACCGTCCCGACCGCCGCGGAACGCGAACCGGCCGCCGGAGCGGGATGCTCCGACGGCCGGTGGTGTCGCGGTGTGCGGTCAGCTGGTGAAGGTGATCCGGTCGCGACGACGCCGCAGCGCGGTCAGCGCGACACCGCCACCGATCAGCACGAGGCCGGTCACGGCGATGCCCGTGGTTGCCACGCCGGTCAGCGGCAGCTCGCCGTCGCTGCCGCCGGAACCGCCGGTGCTCGCGGACGGGGAGGTCGACTCGCTCGGGGTGTTCGACTCGCCGGGGGTGGGGGAGGTCGAGGTCGACGGGCTCGGCGACGCGGTGGTCGACGGCGTCGGGCTCGGGCTCTGCGACGGGGTGCCGGGGCAGGTGTGGCTCAGGTTGAACTTCTCCGCCTCGCCGCTGATCATGGCGCTGCCGTCGACCAGGGTCCAGCCCGCCGGGGTGAAGACGTAGGCGTGGATGACGCGCGAGTCCTGGCCGCCGGCGGAGTAGAGGAAGTCGGGGTAGGCGTCCGAGGCGTCCGGAACCTTGATCTCGACCTCGGTGATGCCGTCGGTGTAGGTCAGGGTGAGCGTCTCGAAGCTGCCGGACTCCTTGCCGCCGGGCAGTACGAAGTGCCAGCCGTCCTGGTTGGCGGCGCGGCCTTCGAAGCGCTCGTCACCGCAGATCTGGGTGGGGAAGTCCGCCGCCGTCGAACCCTTGTGGTCGGTGTGCAGCGGGATGGTGCTCGACGCCCAAGCCGGGGTGGCGAGGGCGAGGCAGGCCGTGGCGGCAGCCGCGCTGAAGGCCGCGCGCGCCACGTGCCGACGCTGTGGCATGAGGAAATCCTCCGAGATCGGTAGAGGGGACGGCACATGATCTCACGAGTGGCAGTCGCCTGCGGCATCGGACGATCGGCCTGAGCTGGGACGACGTGCCGGAGACATTCCGAGAATCCGGTCGGTCGAGACGCTGTGGACGGCGTGTCGCTGTAACACCTACGGCGCATCCGACGCTGCGTCCGGCGTGCTGCGGCCTTCACAAACCGGTGAGGTCCAGATTACATTGTCGAACATCCATGGGAGCGCTCCCGAGCCTCTTCTGGACCCTTCACCACCACCACAGCCTCCGGCGGCGGCCCACCACCTCCGACACCCGTCCCGTCCGGTGACCGCAGCCGGAGGCGTCAGCCACAGGAGCTCGCCATGCGCCATCCCCTCCGGTCGCCGCTGCGCGGCAGACCCTGGCTGCGCCGCGTCCTCGCCGCCGGCACCGCACTGACCAGTGGCCTGGCCCTGGCCGTCGCCGCCCCGTCCGCCGCGACCGCCGCCCCGGTCGACGCCGCCGCCGCGCCCGCTTTCAACTACGGCGCGGTCCGGGCCGGTGCGGGAGTGCGGACCGCCGACGCCGCCGCCGCGCCCGCTTTCAACTACGCAGAGGCGTTGCAGAAGTCGCTGCTCTTCTACGAGGCGCAGCAGTCCGGGAGGAAACCCGCCTGGAACCGGGTCTCCTGGCGCGGCGACTCGGCGCTCACCGACGGCGCCGACGTCGGGCTCGACCTCACCGGCGGCTGGTACGACGCCGGCGACCACGTGAAGTTCGGCTTCCCCATGGCGTTCAGCACCACCATGCTGGCCTGGGGCGCGGTGGAGTACCGCGACGGCTACGTCGCCTCCGGCCAGCTCCCGCACCTGCTCAACAACCTGCGCTTCGTCAACGACTGGTTCGTCAGGGCGCATCCCGCGCCGAACGTGCTCTACGGCCAGGTCGGCAAGGGCGACGACGACCACAAGTGGTGGGGGCCGGCCGAGGTCATGCCGATGGCGCGACCCGCGTACAAGATCGACGCGAGCTGTGGCGGCGCGGACCTGGCGGGTGAGACGGCGGCCGCGATGGCCGCGTCGTCGATGGTCTTCCGGCCCACCGACGCCGCCTACGCCGACAAACTGCTCGGGCACGCGAAGCAGCTCTACACCTTCGCCGACACGGTGCGGAAGAACTACCACGAGTGCATCACCGACGCGACCAGCTTCTACCGGTCCTGGAGCGGATACCAGGACGAGCTGGTGTGGGGCGCGATCTGGCTGCACCGGGCCACCGGAGACGCCGCCTACCTGGCCAAGGCCGAGAGCGAGTACGACAAGCTCGGCAACGAGAACCAGACCAGCACCAAGTCCTACAAGTGGACCATCGCCTGGGACAACAAGCAGTACGGCGCCTACGTGCTGCTGCACAAGCTCACCGGCAGGCAGAAGTACCTGGACGACGCCAACCGGTGGCTCGACTACTGGACCGTCGGCGTCAACGGCGTGCGCGTGCCCTACTCGCCGGGCGGGATGGCGGTGCTCGACTCCTGGGGCGCGCTGCGGTACGCGGCCAACACCAGCTTCGTCGCCCTGGTGCACAGCGACCACATCACCGACGCCACCCGCAAGGCGCGATACCACGACTTCGCCGTCCGGCAGATCAATTACGCGCTCGGCGACAACCCCCGCAACTCCAGCTACGTCATCGGCTTCGGGGCCAACCCGCCGAAGAACCCGCACCACCGCACCGCCCACGGCTCCTGGTGGGACAGCCAGACCGTGCCCGCCGAGACCCGGCACGTGCTCCACGGCGCGCTGGTCGGCGGCCCGTCCGCGGCCAACGACGCCTACACCGACAGCCGGTCGGACTACGTGATGAACGAGGTGGCCACCGACTACAACGCCGGCTTCACCTCGGCCCTGGTCCGGCTCACGAAGGAGTACGGCGGCAGCCCGCTCACCGGCTTCCCGACCGCCGAGACGCCGGACATCGACGAGCTGACCGTGGAGACCACGGTGATGCAGGCCGAGCCCCGGGCGACCGGGCTCAAGGCCGTCGTCTACAACAGGTCCGCCTTCCCGGCGCGGGCGCTGACCACGGCGAAGTTCCGCTACTACTTCCGCCCCGACGGCACCGGACCGGTGCAGGTCACCCCCGGCTACACCCAGGGCTGCCCGTCACCGTCGACCGCGAAGCAGTTCAGTGGCGACATCTGGTACGTCGAGGTCGACTGCACCGGACACACCATCGCCCCCGCCGGGCAGTCGCAGCACCGGATGGAGGTCCAGTTCAAGATCGGCGTGCCGGAGGGCGGCACCTGGGACCCGACCAACGACCCGTCGTACCAGGGGACCGCCGGGCCGAACCCGGCGGTGCCGCTCTACCACGACGGCACCCGGGTCTGGGGCTCCGAGCCCGGCCCGGCCACCCCGGACACCACCGCCCCGACCACGCCCGGCACGCCCGTCGCCTCGGCGGTCACCCCGACCGGGCTCACCCTGACCTGGCCGGCCTCCACCGACGCCGGTGGCAGTGGTCTGGCCGGCTACGAGGTCACCCAGGCGCAGGTGGGCAGCGATACGCTGCTGCTCCCGGCGTCGACCAACAGCCTCGCGGTGACCGGGCTGACGCCGGAGCGGACGTACCAGTTCTCGGTGCGGGCCCGCGACGGGGCCGGCAACCGGTCCACGGCCTCGCCGACGGTGTCGGTGACCACCCCCGCCGCGCCAGCCCCGGACACCACCGCACCCACCGCACCCGGCACCCCGACCACCTCGGCGGTCACCGCCACCGGGCTCACCCTGAGCTGGCCGGCGGCCACCGACAACGTCGGGGTCACCGGCTACCGGGTCTACCGGGAGGCCGGCGCGACCGACATCCTGGTCGGCTCGCCCACCACGACCACGCTGGCGCTGACCGGCCTGACCCCCGCGACGACCTACACCCACTACGTCGTCGCGGTGGACGCTGCCGGTAACACCTCCGTGGCCTCCGCGCCGGTCACCGTCACCACCGCCGACCCGCCGACCGGCGGCACCTGCACGGTCGCCTGGACGACCAGCGACTGGAGCACCGGCTTCACCGCGAACATCACGATCACCAACACCGGCACCAGCACGATCAACGGCTGGACGCTGGCCTTCACCTTCCCGAACGCCGGGCAGAAGGTCGGCCAGGGCTGGTCGGCCACGTACGCCCAGACCGGCACCGCGGTGACCGCCACGAACGTCTCCTACAACGGGACGCTCGCCCCGGGCGCGTCCACCAGCTTCGGTTTCAACGGCACCCACACCGGCGCCAACCCGAAGCCGACCGCCTTCACCCTCAACGGCGCCACCTGCACCATCGCCTGATCCGTCCCCGGAATCTTGGACAGTTGCCGTTCGCACCGGACGGCAACTGTCCAAGATTCATTCCTGGGGGCGCCAGCCGGCTGCGGTGAGGGCGCGGTGGAGGGTGGCGACGACCTCGTGCGGGCGGGCGCGGACCAGCCAGGCGGGGAAGCGCAGGATGCGGTCCCCGGTGGTCCAGATGTCGTTCTGCCGACGCATGTCCGCCGCCCAGTGCCGCACGTCCATGTGGTGCGACCCGTCGATCTCCACGTGCACACCCCACTCCCGCCAGTACGCGTCCAGCCAGCGGACCCGACCGGCGGCGTCGGCCCGCCGGTGTTGCAGGTCCGGCAGAGGCAGGCCGTGCCGTCGGCACAGCCGGACGAAGTTGATCTCGGACAGCGCCTCCGCCCCACCGGCGATGTCCGCCACGGTCTGTCGGATCAGCGCCCGGCGGGGTGCGCGGGGCAGCGCGTCGACCACCGCCCGGATTTCCTCGGGCGTCACCCGGCGCTGCTGGCAGCCCGCAGCGAGCAGCGTCTGCGCCTCGTCGACGTCGCGGGCCCAGCCCGCCGCGTCCACCAACGCACGGGCGGTCGTGGTGCGAGGTGGCCGGGCCAGTTGCAGGTGCGACTGCGGCAGCACGGCCGTGCGGTGCACGAGCACCGCCGCCATGTCGATCGGGAGGTTGCGCAGCACCGTCCGCGCCGCTCGTCGGGCCGCCGGCACCAGCACGTGCAGCGGAGCCAGGCGCAGCCCTCGTACCCCAGCCTCGGCCGCCGCCGTCGCCCCGGCCAGGACCGCGCCCCGACCCGCGGCCAGCACGGCGACCCACAACTGCTGGTCCCTGGTGAGCCGGCCGTTGCCGGTGAGCAGGATGCCACGGCAGACCGACCGCCATCGTCCGGACCGGACCAACCCTCGGACGACCCCTGCGGTAAGCAGGCGGGTGGCCTGGGCGGTGGTCACGACACCGGACTGTTCGAACACCAGCCAGTCCAGGGCATCCGCCCTGTCGGCGGGAAGCGCGGGCAACACCCGCCCCAGTGTGCCCATAGCACCCCCCGCGCGCTGCCCCGTCGACCGCAGATCTTGGACAGTTGTCGTTCGCATGGAACGGTAACTGTCCAAGATCCGGGGCATGCTGAACGCGTGACGCGAACGTTGCTGACGGTGGGGCACGGGGCGGCCGACCGGGAACGGCTGGGGGAACTGCTGACCGGGGCCGGGGTCGCGCTGGTCGTCGACGTCCGGCGGTACCCGGCCAGCCGGACCAACCCCGACGTGCGACGGGAGGCCCTCGAACGCTGGCTGCCGGAACGGGGCGTCGACTACCGCTGGGAGCCTCGGCTCGGCGGCCGCCGGCACACCCCGGCCGGCACCCCGGAGCCGGACACCTGGTGGACGGTCCCGGCGTTCCGGGCGTACGCGGCGTACACCCGCACCCCCGACTTCAGCGCGGCGCTGGACGACGTCCTGGCCGACGCGGGCACCCGGACCACAGCGGTGATGTGCAGCGAGAGCGTCTGGTGGCGCTGCCACCGCCGGCTGATCGCCGACGTCGCGGTGCTCGGCCACGACGTGCCGGTGCGGCACCTGATGCCGGACGGCCGGACCGTCCCGCACCGCCCGGCCGACGGGGCCCGTCGCGGCCCCGACGCCACCGTGCACTGGGACGGCTGACACGTACCCGGCCCACCGGCGGTTCAGCTCCGGGGCGGGGCCAGGCCACCCGGTGCGTCGCCGCCCGGGCCGCAGCCGACGCCGGCTGACCCTGTCCCGCCCACCGGCACCGTCCCGCCCACCGGCACCGTCCCGCCCACTGGCACCGGGCCGCCCACCGGCACCGGGGCGGTCACCGCAGCCCGGTCAGTCCGCGAGGTCGCCGGCGAGCAGGTCCATCAGCAGGGCGTCGTGCCAGGTGCCGTCCTCGGCCCGCTCGTAGCGGCGCATCACCCCGACCGGGCGGAAGCCGACCTTCGCGTACGCCCGGATCGCGGCGGTGTTCGCCGCCGCCGGATCGATGACGAGCCGGTGGTGCCCGTGGTCGTCGAACAGGTGGCGGGCCAGGGTGCGGATCGCGTCCCCGCCCAGGCCCGCCCCGCGTACCTGCGGGTCGAGGAAGACGTCCAACCCGGCGTGCCGGTAGTCGGGGTCGGTCTCGGCGTACCACTGGATCGCGCCGACCACCCGGCCGTCGTGTTCGATTGCGTACACGGTCAGGTCGGCGTCGGCCAGGTCGGCGCGGACCGCGCCGACCAGGTCGTCACCGCCGCGCCACCACCGGCGGACCTCCGGGGTGGCCCGGATGGCCGCGAGGGTGGGCACGTCCGCGTCCGTCACCGGACGCAGCGTCACCGACCGCCCCCGCAGCACCTGCTCAGCCCCGGATCTCGCCGTGCTCGACGCAGGCCGCCGACCAGCCGACCGGCAGCACCTGCACCTTCATCCGGCGGCGGCAGTGCGCACAGTAGCGCGGCGGCTCCAGGACGCGGGCCGCCGCGCACGCCGCGTGCCCGCCGGTCGCCGACTCCCCGCCGCACCGGTCGCACCAGGGCGGGGCCGTGGCACCGGCGCGGTCGGTCGGCCGCACGGGCTCGGCAAGCTCGGTCACCGTCGCCTCACAGGGTCTCCGACAGCGCCTTCACCGGCATTTTCAGGTCCTCGAGCAGGTCGAGGTCCGCCGTCGCCGGTCGGCCCAGGGTGGTCAGGTAGTTGCCGACGATCACCGCGTTGATGCCGCCGAGCAGACCGTCGCGGGTGCCCAGGTCACCGAGGGTGATCTCGCGGCCGCCCGCGTACCGGAGAATGGTGCGCGGCATGGCCAGCCGGAACGCGGCGATGGCGCGCAGCGCGTCCTTGCCCTCCACCACCGGACGGTCGCCGAGCGGGGTGCCCGGCCGCGGGTTGAGGAAGTTCAGCGGCACCTCGTGCGGGTCCAGTTCGGCGAGCTGCGCGGCGAACTCGGCGCGCTGCTCCACCGACTCGCCCAGGCCGAGGATGCCGCCGCAGCAGACCTCCATGCCGGACTCGCGGACCATCCGCAGCGTCTCCCAGCGCTCCTCCCAGGAGTGCGTGGTGACCACGTTGGGGAAGTAGGAGCGGCAGGTCTCCAGGTTGTGGTTGTACCGGTGCACGCCCATGTCGACCAGCTCGTCGACCTGCTCCTGGCTGAGCATGCCCAGCGAGGCGGCGACCTGGATGTCGACCTCGGCCCTGATGGCGGCGACACCCTCGCGCATCTGCTTCATCAGCCGGGCGTCCGGGCCACGCACGGCGGCCACGATGCAGAACTCCGTCGCCCCGGTCTTCGCGGTCTGCTTCGCCGCCTCGACCAGCGAGGGGATGTCCAGCCAGACCGAGCGGACCGGGGAGGTGAACAGCCCCGACTGCGAGCAGAAGTGGCAGTCCTCCGGGCAGCCGCCGGTCTTCAGCGACACGATGCCCTCCACCTCGACCTCCGGGCCGCACCACCGCATCCGCACCTCGTGGGCGAGCTGGAGGGCGGCGGGCAGGTGCTCGTCGGGCAGGTTGAGCACGGCGAGGACACCGGACTCGTCGAGACCGACGCCGTTCTCCAGCACCTGGGTCCGGGCCTGGTCGAGGATCTCTGGCATGGCTCGTACCCTACAAGGCCCCCGGGTGGCCGGGAACGCCCACGTCGGGCCCGTGCCCGGGTCGTCCGCGGGGTCCGTACCGCCACCGGTGCGGTGGGGCCGCGCCACGCCGTGCGGCGCCGGCCGGGTGGTAATTTCGCCCGGCGGCGCGCCGATCCCCGGCACGCCGGCGACACAGGCGGAGGGAGGCGGGGACGGTGGTGGACTGGTTGGCGGCGCTGGACCGTCGGGCCGGGCTGCGCGCCAAGGCCGGGCTGACCCGCACGCTGCGCCCCCGGGCCGCCGGCGACGCCGTGGTCGACCTCGCCGGCAACGACTACCTCGGCCTGGCCACCCACCCCGAGGTCACCGCCGCCGCCGCGCGGGCGCTGGCCGCGTACGGGCTGGGGGCCACCGGGTCGCGGCTGGTCCGCGGCTCCACCGACGTCCACCACGCGCTGGAGGACGCCCTCGCCGACTGGCTCGGCGTCGACCGGGCGCTCGTCTTCTCCTCCGGCTACCTGGCCAACCTCGCCGCCGTCCGGGGCCTGACGCAGCCGCGTACCCTGCTGGTCTCCGACGCCCACAACCACGCCTCGCTGATCGACGGCTGCCGGATCTCCGGCGCGGAGACCGTGGTCACCGCGCACGCCGACGTCGACGCGGTGGCCGCCGCGCTCGCCGCCGCCCCCGGCCGCCCGGCCGTGGTGGTGACCGAGTCGGTCTTCTCCGTCGACGGCGACCTCGCCCCGCTGGCCGACCTGCACGCCGTGGCCCGCCGGCACGGCGCGCTGCTGCTGGTCGACGACGCGCACGCGCTCGGGGTCACCGGGCCGGACGGAGCCGGCGGGGTGGCCGCGGCCGGTCTCGCCGGCGAACCCGACGTGGTGGTCACCGCCACCCTCTCCAAGGCGCTCGGCGGTGCGGGTGGAGTGGTCGCCGGTCCGGCCGAGTTCGTCCGGCACCTGGTCGAGACGGGCCGGACGTTCATCTTCGACACCGCGCCGCCCCCTGCGGTCGCCGCCGGCGTACGCGCCGCCGTCGCGCTGGCCCGGGCCGGCGACGACCTGCGTGCGGAGCTGGCCGACCGGGCCGCGCTGGCGGTCCGCCGGCTGACCGCCGCCGGCCTGACGGTCTCCGCCCCGGACGCGGCAGTGGTGTCGGTGACCGCCCCCGGCCCTGAGGCCGCCACCGCCTGGGCCGCCGACTGCCGCGACCGGGGTGTCGCGGTCGGCTGCTTCCGCCCGCCGTCCACCCCGGACAGCCGCTCCCGGCTGCGGCTGACCATCTCCGCCGGGATCGGCCGGGCCGACTTCGCGCGGGCGCTGGACGTGATCGTGGAGTGCGCGCCGTGAGCGCGCCGGCTGGGGCGGAGGTGCTGCGGTGACCACGCCGTGGAAGGGAGCGGTGCTGGTCACCGGCACCGACACCGAGGTCGGCAAGACCGTGGTGACGGCCGCGATCACCGCGGCCGCCCAGGCCGCCGGCATGCGGGTCGCGGTCGTCAAGCCGGGTCAGACGGGTACGGCCACCGGGGAACCCGGCGACGTCGACTCGGTGACCCGGCTCGCCGCCCCGTTCACCGGGCGGACCCTGGCCAGCTACCCCGACCCGCTCGCCCCGCTCGCCGCGGCCCGGGTCGCCGAGCTGGAGCCGCTGGAGCTCTACACCGCCGTCGACGCGATCCGCGCCGAGGTCGACAAGCACGACCTGGTTCTGGTCGAGGGGGCCGGCGGGCTGCTCGTGCCGATGGGACTGCGCCCCTCCGGCGAACCGTGGACCGTCGCCGACCTGGCCGTCTCCCTCGGCGCCCCGGCCGTGGTGGTGGTCCGCGCCGGCCTCGGCACCCTCAACCACACCGCGCTCACCCTGGAGGCGCTGGAACGCCGGGCGATCCCCGCCGGGGTGGTGATCGGCGCCTGGCCGGCGGAGCCGGAGCTGGTGCACTGGGCCAACCTGACCGAGCTGGTGCCGAATCTGCTCGGCGCGCTGCCGGCCGGCGCCGGGGCGATCGACCCGGGGGTGTTCCGCCGCTCCGCGCCCGGCTGGCTCACCCCGGCCCTGTACGGCGTGCTCGACGACTGGCGTGCCTGGGCCGAGGACGCCGGCTGAGCACCTGACCTTCGTGCCGGTGTCCGGGTCGGCACAGGCGTCGGGTGCGCACCCGGACCTCGCCGTGGGTGCGCTCGACGGTCAGCCCCGGCGGACGACGAACGAGTCCGGCATCCGGAAGGTGAGGTTGTCCGGGCACCAGGGCGGGCGGGCCACCCGCACCCCGTCGAGCAGCGTCGCCGCCTCGGTCACCACGACCGCCGCCTCCATCCGGGCCAGGTGCGCGCCCACGCAGCGGTGCGCCCCGGCCCCGAAGGCCAGGTGCCGGCGCGACCCGCGTTGCCCGGGCAGGAACCGTCCCGGCGTGGCGACCACGTCGGGGTCGCGTCCGGCGCGGGCCAGCCAGAGCACCACACTGGTTCCCGCCGCCACCGCCGTCCCGCCCAGCGTGGCGTCCACCGCGGCCACCCGCCGCCAGGTCACGATCGGCGGCTCCAGCCGCAGCCCTTCCTCGACCACGTCGGCGACCGCCACCGTGCCGGCCCGCAGCCCGGCGCGGACCGCCGGCTCGGCGGTGAGCCGGTGCAGCAGCAGGGTGAGGAACTGCGAGGTGGTCTCCTGGCCGGCCACCAGCAGGAAGAACAGGGCGCCGACGACCACGTCGGGGGAGTGCCCGTCGGCGCGCAGCGTGGCGGCCAGGCCACCCCCGGTGGCGGCGAAGTCGCGCAGCACCGTGTGGAAGCGCCCCACCTCGGCGGCGAGGGCGAGCTGCCGGTCGGTGTCCAGTGGGGCCCAGAACAGCTCCAGCGCGGCCCGGGCGAAGTCCTTCACCGCCTCGACCGGGGCGTCCGGCAGTTCGACGAGCCGGGCCAGCACCAGCAGCGGCAGGTCGGCGGCGAGTTCGGCGTACAGGTCGACCGGCTCCCCGGCGTCGAGGGCGGCGGCGAGCCGGGCCACCCGCTGCCGGACCAGGCCGGTCAGCCAGGGCTGCTGGGCGGCCACCCGGGTGGGGTGCAACGCCTCGGCGACGACGGTCCGGATCGCCGGGTGGCTGGCCGAGGAGTTGTTGGCCAGGGTCGGCGGCAGCCGGAACCGGTGCCCGGCGAGCACCCGCAGCGCCGCCACCGGAAGCGGGGTCACCGCGTCCAGGGCGTTGTCGGGCCGCCAGGTCACCGGGTCGGCGAGGACCTGCCGGACCAGCGCGTGCCGGGTGACCACCAGATGGTCGACCCCGACGTGGTCGGCGACGACGGCCACGTCGGGCCACCGCTCGTCGACGGACTCCCCCCAGCCCTGGAACAGCACGCCGTCACGCTAGCGGGCGGCTCCCGGCAGGGCGGCGTCCAGTTCCCAGACGGTGGTGTGCTTCACCCGTACGCTCTCCAGCGCCTCCGGCACCGGCACGTCGTACCCGGCCAGCTCGCGGAACCGCTCGCGGGGCAGGAAGGCCCGCCCCGGGTCGCCGACCAGCACCCGGGCCCCGGACCGGGCGGCCCGGAGCAGGAAGCGCAGCATCCGTCTCGCCATCGCCTCGCTGTAGAAGACGTCCCCGGCGAGCACCACCTCGGCGTCGGCGGCGTCACCGTCGAGGATGTCGCCGAACTCGGCGTCGACGCGTACCCCGTTGGCCTCGGCGTTGAGCGCGACGGCGGCCACCGCCCGCTCGTCGACCTCGACGGCCCGGACCGACGCCGCGCCGGCCCGGGCGGCGGCGATGGCGACCAGGCCGGAGCCGGAGGCCAGGTCGAGCACCCGACGGCCGGCCACCAGATCGGGGTGGTCGGTGACGTACCGGGCCAGCCCCTGCCCGCCGGCCCAGGCGAACGCCCAGAACGGCGGCGGCTGGGCGCTGCGGAACTCGCCCTCGGTCAGCTCCCAGAGCCCGATCGGCTCGTCGGCCTGGTGCAGCCGCACCTCCGGGACGAAGGCCACCGGGGCGAGACGGGCGTGCAGCCGGACGAAGGCGGTGGCGAGATCGGACACCCGTGGATTGTCCCCCGGCGTCGTTCCCGGGCGTGTCGCGGGTCGACGGTGACCGGTTCACCACTGTGCGTGACAACCCGTCCCAAGATTCACGGCTCGTGCGAACACGCCCGTCTACCCGCTTCCCCGCACCGCTCATAGCGTGGCGGTTGGACGGGACCGGCAGAGGGCAGAAGGAGGATGACGGTGGCGACGGTGTGGCGCAACGCGGTGCGGCTCGGGGTGGTGCTGGCCTGCCTGTCGGCGACAGGGCTCGTGGCCCCCGCACCGGCGTTCGCCGCCTTCGCCACCGAGCTGAGCGGACTGCCCGACGAGTTCACCGCCGGCGGTGAGGTGCGGACGGTCTCCGCGGTGGTCTCCCGCACCGATCCCGGCGGGTGCGTGAAGGTCCGCTGGTCGATGGTGCTCACCGTCGACGGGCTCCGGCTGGACCAGGTGAAGATGGACCGGGTCGAGGAGTCCGGCATCTTCCCCCTCCAGATCCAGACCGAGGGGGCCGTGGCCCGGCTGACCGACCGCCGGCTCGACCCGGGCACCCTCTGCCCCGACCGTACGGTCACCGCCCGCTACCGGGTGGCCTTCGACGCCGACGTCACCCGGGGGCGGATCACCCTCGCCGCCGAGGCGTACGACCCGAACCTGCGCCTGCTCGCCCGGCGGACCGCCACCCGCGACGTGGTCGGCCCGGACGCGACCGCACCGGCGAGCAGCCGCGCGCCGGAGCCGGCGGAGTCGCAGGCGAGCGTCGAGGAGTCCGACGCGGCCGACGAGCCGGCCGGGCAGGCCGAGGGGGCGGTGGCCGAGGTGCCACCCGCCGCCGGTCGCCCGACGTCCGGTAGCGCGACCGGCGGGTTCGGTGTGGTGCAGGCGGCCTTCCTGCTCGGCGGGCTGTTGCTCTTCCTCGGCGCCGGGCTGCTGCTGCGGCTGCGGCAGTTGACCCGCGAGTCCTGAAGGGACGAAGGGGGGCGGCCTGCCGTTCGAGCGTCCCCGCCGCTGGACGCCGGCGCGTCGCTGACCGGGGGCCGCCGCAGGTCGACGTATCCCTGCCGGCCCTCCCGGGCGACCACGCCGAGCCGCGGCTGCCCGAAGCCGGGCGCCACCGCGAGGAGCCGGCACGTCCCGGCGACCGCCTCGAAGGTGTCCGGGTCGGCACGGACAACGTCGTCGGTGACGGTACGCGCCGCCCCGGTCACTCCATTCGCTTTACAAAAAGGTGCCACTTGTAAATTGACGTGACTGGTGCCACAGTCGGGGGAGCAGCCCGACAGATCGGAGGTTGGCGATGACCCTCGGCACCGCGACGGCCGGACCCGTCGCCTGGCGTGACACCCGCAAGCCGCTCTGGCCGCTGGCCCTGCTGGTCCCGGTCCTGCCCTTCCTGGGCTTTCTCGCCTGGCGGGGCACCGGCGACGCCTGGGCCTGGTGGCTCACCCCGCTGGTCGTCTTCGGGCTCATCCCGGCGGTCGACCTGCTGATCGGCGACGACCGGCGCAACCCGCCCGAGGAGGCGATGGCCCGGCTGTCGGCCGACGGCTACTACCGCTGGCTCACCTACCTCTGGCTGCCCGCCCAGTACGCCGCCCTGGTGCTCTGCTGCGCCGTCTGGACCGGTGGCGAGCTGTCCTGGATCGGCGCGGCCGGGCTGGTCGCCACCGTCGGCGTGGTCAACGGCATCGCCATCAACACCGCCCACGAGCTGGGGCACAAGCGGGAGACGGCGGAGCGCTGGCTCTCCAAGATCGCGCTCGCGCCCACCGGGTACGGGCACTTCCACGTCGAGCACAACCGGGGCCACCACACCCGGGTCGCCACCCCGGAGGACCCGGCCAGCTCACGGCTGGGGGAGAGCTTCTGGGCGTTCTGGCCGCGTACCGTCGTGGGCGGTCTGCGGTCGGCCTGGCGACTGGAGACGGGCCGGTTCCGGTTGCGCGGCCGCAGCCCCTGGACGTGGCGCAACGACATCCTCAACGCCTGGGCGATGAGCGTCGTGCTCCACGCCGTGCTGGCGGTTGCCTTCGGCCCGGGGGTGCTGGTGTTCCTGGCGCTCCAGGCGGTGGTCGGCTTCTCCCTGCTGGAGGTGGTCAACTACCTGGAGCACTACGGGCTGGCCCGGCAGCGCACCTCCGCCGGCCGCTACGAGAAGGTCGATCCCCGGCACAGCTGGAACAGCGACCGGACGGTCACCAACGTCTTCCTCTTCCAACTCCAGCGGCACAGCGACCACCACGCCAACCCGCTGCGCCGTTACCAGACCCTGCGCAGCTTCGACTCCTCGCCGCAGCTGCCCGCCGGTTACGCCGCCATGGTCGTCGCCGCGCTGGTTCCCCCGCTCTGGCGGCGGGTGATGGACCGCCGGGTGCTCGCCCACTACGGCGGTGACCTCGGCCTGGCCAACGTCCACCCGCCGGCTCTGCGCCGGCTGCGGGAGCGCCATGACCGTCGCCCCGCTGCCCCCTCCTGAGGTACGCCCGCTGCCGGGCCGTCGCGACTGCCGTGTGTGCCGCGCCTGCCGGTCCGTCGGTCCCGCGCCCGGCCGGCCGGGCGGGGTCAGGCCGGTGGGGTCCAGTCCGGGTCACGGCCGAAGGCGGCGATGAGCCGGTCCTGTTCGTCGGCGTCGGCGGGCACGTCGACGCCGGGCCGCACCAGGTCGCCGCGCCGGTAGTCCGCCGCCCGGCCGGCGAACCAGCGGGCGCAGGCGGCGACCGCCTCGCCGTCCAGGCGTGGGTCCGCGCCGATCGCCACCGCCAGGTCCCATCCGTGTACGAGATGCTCGGCGATGAGCTGGTGCAGGTACTCGCCGGCCGCCGTCTCGCCGGCCGAGAGGTGCACGGTCGTGTCCAGCGCGCCGGGGTGGGTCGCGGCCACCTCGGCCTGCGACGCCGCCTGCCGAGCGGTGTCCACCGGGTCGTCGCCGAGCTGGTCGCCGTCGAAACGGTCGCCGATCTCGGCGACCGTCCGACCGGCGAGCAGCGGCACCGTCCACCGGTCCTCGGCCACCACGTGGTTGACCAGGGTGCGCACGTCCCAGCCCGGGCAGGGCGTCGGGTCCGACCACTGCGCCGGGGCCACCTGCTCCACCCGGTCGATGAATTCGGCCAGGCTCCGCCGGTACGTCTCGAGCAGGTCCATGCCGTCGATTGTCCGGCTGTTCGTGTCGGTCCGGGCGGTTTTGCGGCCCGCCCGTCAGATCGGCCCCGCCGGGGCGGAGCCGGTCGGTCTGGCGGGCCGGGCCGGCGGGTCGACGCCGGTCAGTCGAGCTGGCTCTGGTCGAGGCCCAGCTCGCGGGCGGCGACCAGGCGGATCCACTCACCGACCTGACGGCGGGTGATCACCCGCTCGTGCACCGCCAACTGGACGGCCAGTCCGTCCATCACCGCGTTGATCCGCCAGGCGGCGCCGGCCGGGTCGGTGCAGACGAAGGTGCCGTCGGCCACCCCGTGGCTGATCACCGCGGCCAGGTCCTGACGCCAGCGCAGGTCGAGCCGGCGGCAGACCTTCTCCAGTTCCGGGGTGCGCAGCGATTCCGCCCATCCGTCGATCCACATCGACCAGGAGATCGACCGGCCGGCGGGGGTGTAGAGCCGCAGCAGTCGGCGCAGCTTGGTCAGCGGCGGGGTGGAGGACCGGACCACCGCGTCCAGTCGGGCCAGGTCCTGCTCGACCGCGTACGCGAAGGCCTGGGCGAGCAGGCGTTCCTTGGTGGCGAAGTGGTAGAACACCAGGGCCTGGCTGACCCCGGCGGCCTGCGCCACGTCGGCCGTCCGGGTGTTGGCGAGTCCACGCTCGACGATCACGTCGCAGGCCGTGCGCAGCAGGGAATCCAGGCGGACATCGGCGGCACGTCTCGTCACGCCGGTTACGGTAACCCATCGAAGTGAGCACAGCGCGTCACCGAACCGGCCGGTTGCGTCCTCGACAGTCGGAAGCCGGACAGCCGCTCGACGCCTCGACGGCCCGCTGCGCAGGGCCGCTCGACCTGCCGTAGGGGCAGTTCCGACCTCCCTGCGGCGGCCCTCGTCCCGTGCCGCCTCACCACCCAGTCTCCTAGGAAGCTTCAGGGGTCGTGTGCGCGCAGGCAGCCCCGGGTGGCGCGCCGGAACCACCCCCGATTTGGCACTTGTTCGACGGCTCGGCTAAAGTTCTCATCCGTCACCGGGAACGCCCGGAGACAAGCGGACGTAGCGCAGCTGGTAGCGCATCACCTTGCCAAGGTGAGGGTCGCGGGTTCGAATCCCGTCGTCCGCTCGGAGATGCCGCCACGCATGACGGGGGCAACCTCGGTGGGGTGGCCGAGAGGCGAGGCAACGGCCTGCAAAGCCGTGTACGCGGGTTCAAATCCCGTCCCCACCTCGGTACGAGCACGGGCGATTGGCGCAGTGGGAGCGCGCTTCCTTGACACGGAAGAGGTCACTGGTTCAAACCCAGTATCGCCCACCAGCGACGAAGGGTCGGTCCTCCGGGACCGGCCCTTCGTCGTTCCGTCAGCCGCGATCAGCAGGGCAGGGCGGACACCACCCGGCTCAGCACGTCGCGCAGCAGCGCCCCGTCGATCGGCTCCCCGACCGCGATCATGGCGACCGTCACCAGCACGCACGCCGGCCACCGGTTCCCGGTGGCCGGCGTGGAGTCGACCGGTGTGCGGGGGCGGACCGTTCAGCTCCGGCGGCCGCGCCCCTGGTCGTCACAGCGGCGGGGCGACGTCCCGTCGCTCCTCGACCCGCCGGTACTCGACCGGCTCGGTCGTCGTGGCGACCACCTCGCGGCGGCGGCCCCAGAGCAGCGCCGTGATGACGAGGCCGAGCAGGCCGGCCGCCATCAGGATCCAACCGACGACGTCGAGGTTGACGCCACCGACGCTCGCGTCCAGCGCGAAGGTCAGGATCGCGCCGACCGCGAGCAGGAAGATGCTCGTTCCGATTCCCACGACAGCCTCCTTCAGGGGGATGCGGTGTGCTGTCGAGGACAGTCAGTACCCCGTCGTTGACCAGCGCAATCACCCGGGCCGGACGAAACCGGCGGGGCGGGCGCGGCGGCGATCTTGGCATCGGGTAGAGTTCTGTCTGTCGCCGGGGAAACCGGGCGGCACGCGGACGTAGCGCAGCTGGTAGCGCATCACCTTGCCAAGGTGAGGGTCGCGGGTTCGAATCCCGTCGTCCGCTCTCGACCACGGGCGATTGGCGCAGTGGGAGCGCGCTTCCTTGACACGGAAGAGGTCACTGGTTCAAACCCAGTATCGCCCACCAGACCGCGAAGCCCCGGCTCACGACGAGCCGGGGCTTCTGTCGTACCCGGGGGTCAGTCAGTCCACCGGCGCGAGCTGCGCGACCAGGTCCGCGGCGGTGTGCCGGCGGATCCGGGTGGTGTCCGGGCCGTCAGGGTGCAGCGCGTAGACCCGGGCGGCGTCGCGGACCGGGGCGTCACCACGCACCAGAGCCGCGAACGTCGCCGGCTGCGGCTGCCCGGCGGACGTCTCCTCCGCCGGCCCGAGGTGGGTCAGCCGGGCGGCGAAGTCCCGCAGGCTCTCGCCCGGCTGGCGGCGGTAGGTGCGCACGCCGTCGGCGCGGACCTGTACCCGTTCGGCCCGGGCGGCGGCGTACCAGCACGCCACCTCCCACAGGCTGGGCCGGAACCCGCCGTCGAAGTCCTTGAACAGCGGCAGGTGCGGCACGTGCGCGCCGACCAGGGTGGCGAGGCCGGTGAGCAGGGCGGAGCCGAGGGCGGCGAGCCGGGCCGGTTCCTGCCGGCACAGGTACGCGCGCAGCCGCGCCCCGACGACGTAGCCGAGGCTCAGCGCGTCGGCCTCCAGCGCCCGTACTCCCGTCTCGGTGGGGAGGGGAGTGCCACGCTCACGCCGCTTCGACCCGGCCAGCAGTCCCGGCGCGACCAGGCCACGGCGCAGCAACGCCAGCGCGGCCGGGTCGGTGGTGGGGCGGGCAGGGCTGGTGAGGCGTGGACAAGTGGTCATCCCGGTTGTGCTGGTGGATAGGCCGCTGGCCGGCACCCCATCGGGGTGCCGGCCAGCGTTGTGGTGCGGGGTGGGGTCAGCTGTTCCAGTGTTCGGTGACGAGGTCGGCGGCCTGCTGCTCCCACTGGGCGTAGTGGTCCGGGTAGGCCGAGACCTGCACGGTCTGGGCGGCCTGGGTCAGCGGCATGTCCTGCCACCCGTCGACCTGCTT